>JAVJQW010000050.1:0-404170 GCA_040218735.1 Deltaproteobacteria bacterium | reverse complement strand
GCGACCGGGGAGCTGCACATGACCGGCGTCGCGAAGCTCTCCAAGTTCATGAACGACGACAACGCCCACAGCCTCGTCGAGCAGGCGAAGAACAAGTCCAAGGCCGAGGTCGAGATGCTCATCGCCACCGAGTTCCCCGGCGCGAAGAGCGGTGACGATCGCATCGAGGCGACGACGCCCGACACGTTCGCTTTTCGCTTCGACGGGAGCGCCGAAGCGAAGGCGCTCTTGGATCGAGCCAAGGAGCTCACCCCGCCTGGGACGGACATCGGGGAGATCTTCGAAGCGGCGCTCGCGCTGTACGTGGAGAAGCTGGAGCGAAGAAAGAACGGAAAGACGAGTCGTCCGCGATCGAGACCCGCCGAGGATGCGCCGGCGGGCGCAGCGTACGTCCCGGCGGCAACGCGCCGCGCGGTGGTCGAGCGCGACGGCGCGCAATGCACGTACGTGAGCTCGGACGGGCGGCGATGCAGCGAACGGTCGAACCTCGAATTCGATCATGTCGGCGGGCGCGTCCTGGGCGCCAAGAGCGTGGTCGGCGAGCTGCGATTGCTGTGTCGCACGCACAACCTTCACGCGGCGCGGGAGGTGTTGGGTCACGCCCTCATCGATCGGAGGATTCACGAGCCCCTCTCCACCCAGCCCAGGCCAGACGCGTGCTCCCGAGCGTCCTCGGCGTGACCCGCATCCGACGCCACCGGCACGCGCGGAGGGCAGTTCGTGAGAGCGATGCCAGGCGTCGTTCGAGAGTGCGGGCCTCCTTCGGAGCACTGCGGTCCGCTGACCCCCGCCTTCACCAGCCCGGCGAAACGGCGCACGAGGGACGAATCGCTCCGCGGCGCCGGCGCGCTGCCCTACGTCGAGGCGCCCCTCGCCGCCTGATGGGGGCTCGAGGCAGGCCCGCTGCACGGGACGGCTTGGCACAGTCCTCAGGCCCGCCGCATTCGTGCCGGGATTCGGCCTAGTCAGTTGGAGAGCTTCTTCGCGAGCTCGTGGTACTCGGGCACGAGGATCTCGATCTTGTGCTCGGCGCGGAGTTTGTCGAGGCGTTTGCGGATCTGCTGGCGGATCACCGTCCCGTAGACGTTCTCCATGATCTCGCCGCGCTTCTCCTCGAATGGGATGAGGCGCGTCGGTCGGCGCTTGCCGACCTTCAGGACCTGGAACCCGCGCGCGTCCTCGTACAGCGGCAGCACCTCACCGGGCTTGCCGGCGTAGACGACCTTTGTGAACTTCTCGTTGAACTGCTTCTCGCCGACGTAGCCGATGAAGCCGCCTTCGTTGCGCTTGCCGCCTTCGGAGTGCGTGCGCGCGAGGTTCTCGAAGTCGTCCGGGCTCTTCATCGCCTTGGCGTGGATGCTCTCGGCGCGCGCACGCGCGGCGTCACGGGAGCGTTGCTCCATGCCGCGCGGCGCCTTGATCATGATGCGCCAGGTGGCGACGCCGCCGCGCTGCGTGAAGTCACGCTCGTGGCGCTTGTAGTAGTCACGCGCGGCCTCCTCGATCTCCTTCTCCGCCTCGACGCGGATCTTCGCGACGATCGCGCGGCGGCGTACGGAGTCGACGGCGTCGAGCTTCCGTTGCTTCTCGTCCTTGCCGGCGCGCAGGAGGAACGTCTTGAACGCGGGGTTGGCGGCCATGCGCTCCTCGAGGTTCGCGAGGAAGGCGTCGACCTCTTTCGGATCGACCTTCGCACCCAACTTCTCCGCGAGGATGATCTCGAGCTTCTCGTCGATCAGGTCGTCGAGCGCGCCGTCGAGCACGTCGTACCGCGTGAGCCCCTGTGGGAAACCGGACGACGTCAGCTGCACCTGGATGTTGCGCAGCCGTGCTTCGAGCGCCGTCTTCTCGACCGTCAGGTCCTCGACCTTCGCGACGACATCACCCTCGACTTTCGGCATCTTGAAGAGGTCCTGCAGGCCGACGGCGACCGACGAAGTATCGTGATCGGCGGGCATACTCGACGCGCTCGCCGGCTGGTCCGGCTGGGCCGCGGCGGTTGGCTCGGGCTTGGGTTTCGACTCCTCGGACTTCGGGCAACCCACGGCGGCCGTCACCGCCCAGCCGAGGGTCGTCACCAGTGCCCAGCGCGCCTGCTTCATGCGCCGAATCACACCATTGGGGCCCGCCTGTGGCAACTTCGCGGTTGCTCTGGACGGGCGAGCTTGTTATGCCGCTTCCCCTGTTTGCAGATATAGCTCAGCTGGATAGAGCGCTGGCCTCCGAAGCCAGAGGCCTCAGGTTCGAATCCTGATATCTGCGTCCCCTCCTCAGGTCTTCACCCCTAGGTCATTCGTCGTACCGAGGCCACCGCATCGGTCGGACGTACGCCGTCAAACCCTGGAACACCGTGCTAGTCGTCACGGGCTTTGATCGCGAAAAAGTTCCTGGTGTCCGTACTCGCGCTGTCGCTCGTCAGCGGCTGTGCGTTGTTGTCGAAGGGGCCGGCCGGTGACCCCGCGCCGGTGCGCGCCGAAAAGCTCCTGACGGAGGCCGAGCAAAAGGTCGCGGCGCACGACGTCGACAAGGCCGAAGCGCTCCTCGCCGACGCGAAGAAGACGATCGCCGAACCGGAGGTGAAGTCGGACAAGGTCGCGCACGCGAAGCTGACCAAGCAGTACGAAAGCCTCTCGGCGCGCGTCGACGCGATCAAGGAAGCCCAACGGCAGAAGAAGATCGCGGACGCGAAGGAAGCGCTGGGCGAAGCGACCGCGGACTTGGAGACCAAGGCCGCCGCGACGGAGTCCGACGACGCGGACGCCGACGCCTTCGACGCCGCGCGTGACGCCGTGAAGAAGGTCGAGACGCAGCTCGACGCCGGCTCGGAGCACGAGTCCGACGAAGGCTACAAGGGCGCCGCCGACGCCGCGCGCACGCTCGCGTCCGACAAGAAGACGGCGATCGACAAACGCTGGGCCGAGGTCGGCGCCAAGCTGCAGAAGGACCAGCTCGAAAAACGACTCGCCGCGATGAGCGAAGCGCTCGCGAAGATGAAGCGCGGCGAGCCGGGCGATGTCGACGCGGCGTCCACCGCGGTGAAGGACGTCGAGGGCACGCTCGACAACGGCGGCGCGTTCGCCGGCGACAAGGACTACAAGAAGACCGAGGACGGCGCGAAGAAGGCCGTCGCCTCCGCGAAGGAGGCCATCGAGGCGCGCACCGTCGAGCTGAAGGTCGCAGCGCACGAAGAGCAGGTGAAGACGGCGCGCGACGCCGCGCAGGCCGCGGTCGACGGGCTGCCGACGAACGAGTCGAACGACCGCTTCGCGCAGGCGGACGAGGCCGTCGCGAAGGTCGAAGAAGCGCTGAAGACCGGCGAGGACTACGAGAAGTCGAACAAGAGCTACGCGCGCTTCGCGGCGACGACGAAGAAGACCGTCGAGCGTCAGAAGGCTTCGATCCAGTCGGCGAAGGACGACGCCGCGGTCGCCGAGCACAAGAAGGCCGTCGAGGCGGCGGCCGAGAAGGCAAACGCCGCGCTCGCCGCCCTGGAGGGGGCCACCGAGGCCGCGCCGTTCGAGGCTGCGAAGGCCGCGGTCGAGGACCTCGACAAGAAGATCGCCGAGGGTGACGAGCTCGCGAAGAAGGACCGCGGCCACGCGACGTTCCTCGCGTCGTCGAAGCGCGCCATTCCGCGCCACACCGCGACGATCGAAGCGGCGGACGGGCAGCGGAAGGTCAACCTGCACCGCGCCGAGCTGACGGCGGCGAAGACGAAGGTCGACGAGGCGCTCGCGGCGCTCGAGGGCTCGCTGGACCACGGCAAGTACCAGGCCGCCGAGGAGGCGGTCGACGCGCTCAAGAAGACGATCGCCGGCGGCGCGGAGGTCGCCGAGACGGACCGCGGCTACGCGCGGGAGCTCGCGACGGCCGAGGCGGGGCTCGAAGGCCACCGCATGACGATCCGCACGCGGCGGGTCGAGGCGGCGCAGAAGGTCGGTGACGAGAAGCTCGCGGCGCTCGACGACAAGCCGAGCGGCAAGGACTTCGGCGACGCCGCGGAGGCGATGCGCACGATCGCGAGCACGATCGAAGCGGCGAAGCGCTACGAGACGAAGGACCGGACCTACGGCCGGACGATCGCGGCGGCGGAGCAGAAGCTCGCCGCAGACCAGCGGAAGATCGAAGCGAAGAAGATCGCGGTCGAGGTCGGCGCGCACGCGTCGGACGTCGACGCGGCGGCGACGGCGGCGGCCGAGAAGATGGCGGCGCTCGACGGGGAGCCCGAGGACTCGGCGTTCACCGAGGCCGACGCGGCGGTGAAGAACCTGAAGTCGCAGGTCGAGGGCGGCGAGAGCGTCGCCGCGAAGGATAAGGCGTACGCGGCGAAGCTCGCGGGGCTCGCGAAGCAGGTCGCGACGTACGAGGCGACCATTACGCGCCGCCGGCACGAGGTCGACGTCGCGCGGCACCGAAAGACGGTCGAAGAGGCCACGGCGCAGGTGACGACGTCGCTGGAAGGGCTCGCGGGGACGCCCGAGCCGTCCGCGTTCGACGCGGCGACGAAGGCGGTCGACGGCTACGAGGCGGCGCTCGAGAAGGGCAAGCCGGTCGCCGACGGCGACAAGAAGTACACCGTCGAGCTGGCGGTGCTCGGCAAGAAGGTCGCGCCATACCGCGCGCAGATCGAAGCGCGTCGCACCGAGGTCGCGATCGCAAAACACGACGAGAAGATCGCGGCGGCGACGACGGCGGTGGACGAGAAGCTCGCCGCGCTCGACTCGGAGCCGAAGGACGCGGAGTTCTCGGCGGCCGAAGAGGCCGTGGCGGCGTTCGAGCAGACCGTGGAGGCCGGGGCGTCGATCGGGGAGAAGGACGCGAAGTACAAGCGCACGCTCGCCGCGCTCGCGAAGCGGGTGCCGAGCTACCGCGCGAAGATCGCGCGCCGGCAGAGCGAGGTCGCGGTCGCGACGCACCGCGCGCGGATCGACTCGGTGGCGTCGGCGGTCGACGCGCAGATCGAAGCGATGAACGCGGAGCCGACCTCCGAGACGATCGTCGCCGCCGAGAAGGCGGTGAAGGGGCTCGAGCAGGCGCTCGCCACCGAGGACCCGGCGCTGACCGGCGACAAGAAACACGCGGCGTACGTCGCCGGCGTGAAGCGGACGCTGCCGCGCTACGCGGCGGCGATCGACAAACAGAAGATCGCGAAGGAGGTGGCCGAGCACCGCACCGAGCTCGAAGCCGCGAAGAAGGTCCTCGAAGAGAAGCTCGCTGCGCTCGACGGCAAGCTCGAGCAGCCGCTCTACCAGGCCGCGGAGAACGCGGTGTCGGGGCTGCGCAAGGCGATCGCCTCCGGCGCTGACGCGGGTGAAAAGGACGCGGGGTACGCGCGAGAGCTCGCCGCGGAGGAGCGGGGCCTCGATGGGCACCGGCTGACGATCAAGCAGAAGTGGGTCGAGGCGGCGGACGCGGCGGCGAAGGCGAAGGTCGAGGCGCTCTCGGGCGAGCCGAGCGAGGACGACTTCTACGCGGCGGACGAGGCGATTCAGACGCTGCGGTCGACGACCGAAGCGGCGGCGAAGATGGACACGAAGGACCGCGGTTACCGCGCGTTCGTCGCGGGCGCCGAGAAGACGGCGGCTCAGCTCGAAGCGGTGACGAAGCGTCGTCGGGTCGAGGTGAAGGTCGCGGCGCACCAGGCGAAGGTCGACGCGGCGAAGGCGAAGGTCGACGCGGCGATCGAGGCGCTCGCGGAGTCGCCGAAGGGGTCGGACTTCTCGAAGGCGAAGGATGCGGTCTCGGAGCTGAAGAGCGAGATCGACGCGGTCGACACGGTGGCGGCCGAGGACCGCGGGCACAAGACGTACCTCGCGGGGATGAGCAAGCAGGTCGCGGCGTACGGCGCGACGATCGACCGGCGCGGCGTCGAGGTGGAGATCGAGGCGCACCGCGCGGACGTGACGGCGGCGCAGGGCGCGGTCGACGAGAAGCTCGGCGCGCTCGAAGGTGAGCCGGCCCCCGCGGCGTTCGACGCGGCGCTGGAGGCGATCGACGGCCTGGAGCGCTCGCTGACCGGCGGCGAGGCGGTCTCGGCGAAGGACAAGAAGTACGCGGCCGAGCTCGCGGGGACGAAGAAGAAGCTCCCGGCGTTCCGTGCGCAGGTCGAGCGGCGCCGCACCGAGGTCGCGGTGGCGCAGCACCGCGCGAAGGTCGAGGCGGCGAGCACCGCGATGACCGAAGCGATCGACGCGCTGGACGGGGAGTCGCCGAACTTCGACGCGGCCGCGTCGGCCGTCGACGCGTACGCGCAGACCCTCGAGTCCGGGGGCGAGGTCGGCGCGAAGGACAAACGCTACGCGAAGGAGCTCGCGGTCTTGTCGCGGGGCGTCGCGCCGTCGCGCGCGAAGGTCGAGAGCAAGCGCACGGCCGCGCAGGTCGCGGCGCACCGGCAGAAGATCGACGCGACGACCGAAGCCGTGAACGAGCGGCTCGCGGCGCTGTCCGAGGACGGCTCGATCAACGACGCGAAGCGCGCGGTCGGCGGGCTGGAGCGGGTGCTCGGTGAAGAAGAAGAGCTCCTGAAGAAGGACCGGAAACACGCGGCGTTCGTCGCGGCGATGAAGAAGAAGCTCGCGTCGTACAACGGCCAGATCGAGCGCGCGACGGTCGCGAAGATGGTCGCTGAGCACCAGCGTGAGCTCGACGCCGCGCGCACCGCGGCCGACGAGAAGCTCGCGGCGCTGGAGGGTTCGCTCGAGCACCAGCGTTACGTCGACGCCGAGGACGCGCTGTCGGCGCTGAACCGCACGATCGAAGGCGGCGCTGCGGTCGGCGAGAAGGACCGCGGCTACGCGAAGACGCTCGGCGCGGCCGCAGCGCGCATCCCCGGGGAGCGGCTGCTCATTCGTCAGCGCCGCGTCGAAGCGGCGACGGCGGCGTTGGCGTCCAAGGTCGAAGGTCTCAGCGGCGAGGAGGCCGACTTCGACGGCGCCGAGGATGCGCTGCGCACGATGGAGTCGACGATCGAGGCGGCGGAGTCGAAGTCCACGAAGGACAAGGGCTACACGAAGTTCCTCGCGGCGAGCCGTCGCACGGTGGCGGGCCAGAAGGCGGCGATCGCGCGGGCGAAGATCACGCGGGAGGTGACGTCGCACCGGTCGAAGGTGGACGGGGCGCTCGCGAAGCTCGAAGAGCAGATGTCCGCGCTCGACGGCGAGCCGAACGAGAGCGCCTTTGCGGCGGCGACCTCGGCGGCGGAGCGCGTGAAGGACGAGATCGGCGGCGGCGAGTCCGTCGCAGCGAAGGACAAGAAGTACGCCGCCTACCTCGCGGGGCTGTCGAAGAAGGTCGCGGCGTCGGAGCGGACGATCGCGGCGCGCCGGGTCCAGGTCGCGGTCGCGAAGCACGCGGCGCGTGTCGAGGCGGACACCAACACGGTGACGTCGCGCATCGAAGGGCTCTCGGAAGATCCGAAGGCGAGTGACTTCACGGCGGCGCTCGACGCGGTCGACACGCTCGACGGCGCGCTGAAGGACGGCGCGGAGGTTGCGGAGAAGGACAAGGGCTACGCGAAGACCCTCGCAGCGAAGTCGCGTTCGATCGCGGCGTTCAAGGCGCAGATCGCGAAGCGGAGGTTGGAGCTCGACGTCTCGAAGCACGCCGAGCGCATCGAGGCGGCGGCGACGGCGGCCGACTCCGCGGTCGCGCAGCTCGACGACGAGGCGAACGCGGAGGCGATCGACCAGGCCGACGAGGCGGTCACTGCCTACGAGCAGGCGATCAACTCCGACGCGGAGACGCCCGGGAAGGATCGCGGGCACGCGAAGTACGTGGCCGTGCAGTCGAAGAAGGCCGGCGCGCTGCGCCGGGCGATCGGCAAGCAGCGCACCGCGCTCGAGGTGCGGGGCGCGACGGCGAAGATCGACGCGGCGCGCGCCGACGTCGACGAGAAGCTGGGCGCGCTCGTGGGTTCACTCGAGCATGCGCGGTACGTCGCGGCGGAGGACTCGGTCTCGGCGCTGAAGCGTGCGCTCGACGCAGCGGCCGAGGCGGCGGCGAACGACCGCGGCTTCGGCAAGCGGGTCGCGTCGGAAGAGGCGCAGCTCGAAGACCACCGTCTGCAGATTCGTCTGCGGCGCGTGCAGTCGGCCGAGTCGGCGCTCGACGAGCGGATCGCGGCGCTCGACGGCGAGGAGCCGGACTTCGACGCCGCCGAGGCGGGCGTTCGAGACTTGGAGACGACGATCGAGGCGGCGCGCCAGAAGAGCACGAAGGACAAGAAGTACCTCGCGGCGCTCGCGGGCGCCGATCGCACCGTGAAGGCGCGGCGCGCGGCGATCGCGAACAAACGCATCGGGCTGCAGGTCGCGGCGCACCGGCAGAAGGTCGACGCGGCGGAGGCCGAGGCCGACAAGGGGTTGGAGCGGCTCGAAGAGGACGGCAGCGACGCGGCGTTCTCCGCGGCGACGGCGGCGGTCGATCGCCTGAAGGAAACCATCGCGGACGGGGAGTCCGTCGCGGAGAAGTCGAAGGCGCACCGCGTGCACCTCGCGAAGCTGTCGAAGAAGATCGGCGGGCAACGTCGGCGCATCGAAGCGCGGCGCGCCGAGGTCGCGATCGCGAACCACGAGGAGAAGGTCGCGGCGGCGCGCACGGCTGTGGAAGAGAAGATCGCTTCGCTCGACGAGGAGCCCAAGGCGGGTGACTTCGACAACGCGCTCGATCTGGTCGAGGCCTACGACCGCGCGGTGCAGGACGGCGCCGAGATCGGCGGCAAGTCGAAGGCGTACGCCAAGAAGCTGAAGGCGTTCTCGGCGGCGGTCGGGCCGTTCAAGCGGCGCATCGAGGGGCGGCGGGTCGAGGTTGCGGTCGCGGCCCACCGCGCGCGCGTCGACGAGGCGGCGTCGTCCGCCGAGGCCGCGGTCGAAGCGCTCGACGAGGCCGAGAACCAGCAGCCGATCGAAGCGGCGAACAGCGCGGTCGACGGGCTCGAGGAGGTCCTGACCTCCGTGAACGGGCTCGCGACGAAGGACAAGTCCCACGGCAAGTACGTCGCCGGGCTGACCAAGCAGACGAAGCGCTACCGCGCGCAGATCGAGCGCGCGCGCGTTGGCCTCGCGGTCGCCAAGCAGAAGAGCGAGGTCGAAGCGGCGGCGTCGGCGGCCGACGAGAGCCTCGCGGCGCTCGAAGGCTCGCTGGAGCACGAGCGTTACCAAGCCGCCGAGGTCGCGGTGTCGCAGCTGAAGAAGACGATCGAGTCGAGTGAGGAGGTCGCGGCGCAGGACAAGGGCTTCGGCAAGCAGATCGCTTCGCTGCGGCGGGGCATCACGGCGAAGCGCCAGCTGATCCGTAAGCGACGCGTCGAGGCGGCGACGGCGCAGATGGACGCGCGCATGGCGGTCCTGCAGGAGGAGCCGAAGGCGGACGACTTCGACGCCGCGCTGGAGGCGGCGCGGGTCCTGGAGAACACGACGGACGCGGCGCGGCAGTTCAAGTCCGACGACAAGAAGTACGCGAAGTACCTCGCGTCGGTGGAGAAGAAGAACGTCGGCTACCAGCGGGCGATCGAGAACCGGCGCGTCGAGCTGGAGGCCGACAAACACCGCGCGACGGTGGAGGAGGCGTTCGCCGCGGCTGCGGAGAAGGTCGGCGCGTTGGACGGCACGCCGGAAGAGGGTGCGTTCGGGGACGCGGAGGACGCGGTGCGGCGTCTAAAGGATCGTATCGCGGACGGCGAGAGCGTCTCCGCGAAGAACAAGGCCTACGCGAAGGAGCTCGTGGGGCGCTCGAAGAAGGCGGCGGCGTTCGAGAAGCGCATCGCGGCGCGCCGGATCGGCGTGGCGGTGGATCGGCACGCGGCGGAGCTCGACGCGGCGAAGACGCGAGCCGACGAGGCGATCGATGCGCTCGGTCTCGACTCCGAGGGGTCGGCGTACACCGCGGCCGAGGACGCCGTGGCGGACCTCGAGAAGGTGATCGACGGCGGCGCGGAAGCGGCCGACAAGAGCAAGAAGTACGCGAAGCGCCTCGCGGGGGAGCGTCGTGCGCTCGGCAAACACCGCGCGAAGATCGTGCGCAAGCGCGACGCCGCAGCGGTGGCGAAGGCGACGCAGCGCTTCGACGAGGCGGAGACCGCGCTGAACGACGCGATGGGGGCGCTCGGTGCCGACGCGGACGACGAGGCGTTCTCGACTGCGAAGGCGGCGACCGAGGCGTACGCCGAAGCGCTCGCCGAGGCGGAGCCGTTCGGGGCGAAGGACAAGAAGCTCAGGAAGCGCCTCGCGAAGGCGAAGAAGCGCGTCCCGGGGAGCGAGAAGAAGATCGCGCGTGTGCGTGCGGCGCAGATGCTCCGGGCGCACGCGGCGAAGCTCGAGGCGGCGTCGAACCGCGTCGAGGAGCGGGTGTCGCAGCTCGACGGTGAGGGCGCTTCGGTCGCCGTGCAGGAGGCGGAGCGTGCTGCGTCGGATCTCGAGGAGGTCATTCAGGGCGGCATCGATCTCGCGACGACCAACAAGGGACACCGCAAGACGCTCGCGGCGTACCGGAAGCGCCTCGCGGGGTACCGCGCGGCGATCGGTCGGCAGAAGGTCGCCGGCCAGGTCGCGGAGCACCGCGCCGAGCTGGAGGCCGCGCAGACGTCGGCCGCGCAGGCGATCGACGCGACCGAGGGGCAGACGAAGTACGAGCTGTACCGCGACGCCGAGAGCGCGGTGTCTTCGCTGAAGAAGGCCGCCGAGGGCGGGATGGAGCTCGGGATGGAGGATCCGGGGTACGGCAAGGAGCTGGATCGGATCACGGCGTCGCTGCCGGCGATGCGCTGGAACATCCGCAAGAACTGGGTGGAGGCCTCGGAGGCCGACGTGCAGTCGAAGATGCAGAGCATCCCGGAGCAGCCCGGCGACGGCGACTTCGCGGAGGTCGCGGAGGCGATCGGGACGTTCGAGAACACCGTCGAGTCCGGCAAGAAGTTCGAGGACGACAGCAAGAAGTACAAGAAGTACCTGAGCGCGGCGCTGGGTCGCGTGAAGAAGTACCGTCGCAGCCTCGATCGGAAGCGGCTGGAGGGTGAGCTGTCGGGTGTTCGTGCGGAGCTGATCTCGGCGCGGACGCAGGCCGGCGAGGCGATGGATGCGCTCGAAGAGTCGCCGGACGAGGACAAGATCGACGCGGCGGAGCGTGCGCTCGGCGACGCGCAGCGGCAGGTCGACGCGACCGAGCCCTACGCGAAGCGAGACAAGGGCTTCAAGAAGGAGCGGGCGCGCGTCGCGGGCTTCGTGAAGAAAAGCCGCGGTCGGGTCGAGAAGCTCCGCATCCTCGCGGAGGTCGCGCCGCACCGAAAGGCGATCGCGGAGGCGGCGGGGCAGGTCGAGGAGCGGCTCGCGGCGCTCGATGAGGACGCGAGCAACGCGGCGTTCTCGGCGGCGGAGGACGCGGTGGACGAGTACTCGGCGACGGTCGATCGGGGCCTGTCCGCCGGGGAGAAGAGCAAGAAGTTCGACAAGGAGCTCAAGAAGAACGCGGCGGCGACGAAGCGTTACCGTCGTCGCATCGCGCGGGCGCGGACGCAGGGCGAGATCATCGCGCACCGTCAGGAGCTGGCGGCGGCGCGTTCGAGCCTCGACGAGAAGATGGGTGCGCTCGACGCCGACGAGGTCTCCGAGAGCATGTTCAAGGACGCGAAGGACGCGGCGGATCAGCTCGAGGGTGTGGTGCGCTCCGGTCAGGCGATCGCGCGCGGAGACAAGAAGTACCGCAAGGAGCTGAAGCTCGCGGGGCGGTTCGCGAAGACGCAGCGGTTGGAGGCGACGAAGATGAGCATTCGCCTCGACGTGAACGCGGTCGAGGCGCGGCTCGAAGGGCTCGGCGGCACCGAGGCGGAGGCGTACGGTGATGCGCGCGACGCCGTCGAGGCGCTCGATACGCAGCTCGCCGAGGCGCGTCGCGATGCGGGGAGTGACAAGAAGCTGAAGCGTTACATCGCGAAGCAGGCGAAGTCGGTGAAGCGGTACAAGCGGATCATCGCGACCAAGCAGAAGAACGCCGTGCTCGACGTGCACCGGGGTCAGGTGCAGGCGGCCGAGCAGGCGATGCGGGACGCGATCGGGAAGCTGGACGAGGAGGCGTCGGCCGGGGACTTCGAGATGGCGAAGACGTCGATCGAGGATGTCCTGTCGGTGGTGGACCGCGGCAAGCCGCTCGCGAAGAAGAACAAGAAGTACAAGAAGTACCTCGCGAAGGTTCGTCGCGGCGCGAACAAGGAGCGCAAGACGATCGCGAAGCGTCGGTTGCAGCCGGAGCTCGCGGAGCACCGCAGCCGCGTCGAAGAGGCGCAGAACGCGGTGCTGACGCGGCTCAACGAGATGGGCGCGGAGGCGACGGCGGATGACTTCACGACGGCGCTGGAGGCGGTCGAGGATCTCGACAAGGCGATCGACGCGGGCAAGCCGCTCGCGAAGCTGTCGAAGAAACACAAGCGGTTCCTGCGTGCGGCGAAGAAGACGAGCGCGAAGTACAAGCGGCGCATCCGGACGGAGCGTTCGGAGATCGCGCTCGGGCCGCACAAGCAGCGGTTGAACGCGGCGCAGGCTGCGTTGCAGGAGCGGATGGCGGACCTGAAGACGGCGACGCAGATGTCGTCGTTCGAGGCGGCGTCGGAGGCTGCGGACGATCTCGCCGGGGTGCTGCGCGACGGGAAGTCGTTGGCGCGGGGCAAGAAGGGCTACAAGCGGCGGCTCGCGAAGGCGAGCAAGGAGCTGAAGAAGGCGCGTCGGATCATCCGGAAGAAGACGTCGAACATCGAGAAGACGCAGGTGCAGGTGGCGTGGAAGGCGTTTGCGCCGCACGTCCGCATCGCGAAGAAGAAGCCGGCCAAGCTCGACTACGACGCGGCGATGGAGGCGGCGGAGCGGGTGCAGGACGCGCTCGCGGCGAACGCGGACTCGAAGAACAGGAAGTACAAGAAGTACGCGCGGTCGATCTCGAAGAAGCTGCGTAGCTCGAAGGGCAAGATCGAAAAGGCGAAGAAGCGCCGCGAGGTCGCGCTCCAGACGCGCGCGCTGAAGCGCGCGATGAAGTCGCTGAAGAAGCGCATCAAGAAGCTACGTCGCGGCGGGCAGGAAGAGCTCGACGCGGCGGACCAGGCGCTGTCGACGCTGGAGCGCGTGCTGGAAGAGGGCGAGCCGATCGAGGCCTCGAGCAAGAAGTACCGGCGCCTGTCGAAGAAGGGAAAGAAGAGCCTGAAGCGCGGGCGGAAGAAGTACGATCGCGCGCAGGCGCGCGCGTCGAACAGCTAATCCCCCGGGTTCGTGAAGTCCGTATAGAAGACGTTGATCTGGATGTCGTCCAGGCCATCCAGGTTGATGTCCTCGTTCACCGTCTCCGTCCGCTGGTTCAGCACGAACTCCCACGCGGTGTTCACGTAGGGGCGCTCCCGGAAGCGGAAGCTCCGGAAGATCGTGCGCACCGGGCCGGCGATGGCGCCGTCGGAGTCTTGGCCGAAGTCGCGGTTGCCGTTGAGCACCGGGTTCATGACCGCCGTCTTGGGCGGGAACGTGTAGTAGAGGCGGCCGCCGTCGGCGTCGCGGACGACGCCGGTGCCGATCTGGCGCAGGTAGGCGCGGCCGACCTGGTCGCCGCCGACGTCGCCGAGGAACTCGATCTCGATGAAGAGGATCTTGTGGTTGTGCGTCAGGGGCGACAGCTGCGCGAAGTTCGTGTCGAACTTCACCGTGAGCCACCCGTTGTCGTCGAGGAGGCTCGGGTCCTGGATGCGCTCGCGGAACGCCTCCGCGCGCTCCTCCGCGGTGAGCACGCGCCCCGTGTCGTCGGACGAATACCGCGCGACGTTGAAGACGCTGTCGCGGAGCGAGATCGCCGCCACCCGGGTGTCCGGGTTGCCGAACTGATCCTCGAACGCGAAGAAGTCGTCCTGCAGCTGCGCCATGTACGCGCGCAGGTTGATGTCCCCGGCGTCGACCATGCGCACGAAGAACAGCTTCTCGAAGTCCGGGTACGACTGGCTCGTGTAGTACTCGAACATCTTCGTCGCCCGGTAGGCCTCGCGAAGCGCGCGCTCGAAGGAGCGGTCCGCGTTGATGACCGCGTCGTTCTTGTAGATGCGGATGTTCGGATCGTTCTTCGCCGCCGCGACGTCGAGCGCGAGCTGCTCCGCCGTCTCCCACTCCGCCTCGACGCGCTTACGCTCGTTGTCGATCTGCCCGAGCAGCGCGATGTCGACCTGGAGGTTCCACAGCGCGTTGAGGACGTCGAGCTCCAGGAGCGCCATGTCGAGGTGGATCTCACGCAGCGTGAACGCGAGGTCGACCGTGAGGTACGTGCACTCCCGTCCGATCTGGTACGCCTCGTACTGCTTCTCGAGCTCGCGGATCTTCGACTGGTTCGACAGGATGATCGCCTCGAACGTCGCCGTCAGCGCGAAGTGAATCACCGCCGACGCCGCGAACGTCGAGAACCCCGCCGCACCGGCGGCCGCCGCCCACGGGGTGTCGTCGTCGCCCGCGTCCGCGATGCGGCTGGTGAGCTCCGTCATGAAGCTCAGGACCTTGTCGGCCTGGTTCACGCCGAACTCCAGCCCGTCGATCGTCTGCTGGTACCCGTTCACCGCGCCCTGGAACTCGAGGAACGCACGGACGTCCTCTTGGATCAGCCGGCACTGCGCCGCGACGCGGTCCTCCGCGATCTTCGCCGCGGACTGCACGTTGGCGATCTCCTGCCGCACCCGCTGCAGCTCCAACACGCGCGTCTCGACGTCCGCGTACTTCAACCACAGCGTCCCCGACGAGTTGCCGCCGCACGGGTCGTTGAGCTCGGCGAGGTTCGGGTCGAGGTAGCTGTAACGCGCGATGGCCGGGAGGACGCGCCCGTCTTCGGACTGGAACGTCCCGCAGATCTCCCCGAGCTGCGCTTCGTAGTTGTTGCGGATCTGCACGAGCTCCGACTGGAACTCCGCCTCGTCCACGTCGAACTCACGTGTGCTGCTGAGCGCGCGCTCCTCCTGCTCCGCGGCGACCTCCATCGTGTCGAACGCCCGGCCGAGGATCACCTCGAAGCCGTTCACGTCGTCTTCGTCGAGCGCGGGGAAGGGGATGTAGTCGGGGCGCAGCCCGAAGAACGTGATCTGATCGTCGATGCTGTCGTAGCGGCGCCGCATGTCGAGCATCGCCACGCGGTACGCGCGCTGCGCCTGCTCGATCTCGAAGATCACCTGGTCGACCTGCGACGGGCTCACGATCTGCTGGATGCGCCGCATGATCTCGCTGAGGATGATCGACTCCTGGTACGCCCGCGTGTACGAGCGCTCCAACACGCTGCGCGCGAGGTCTTGCCGGTTGAGCGAGACGTAGCGCCGCGCGATCTCCGTGAACACGCGCGCCCGCTGCGTCGACGCACGAATCACGCGACCGAGGTACGCCGTGACCGTCGTCTGCGAGATGTACCGGATCGGATGCCCGCCCGTGATGTCGCGCCACAGGTACGGCGACAGCGAGTAGAATCGGTCGAGGACGTAATCGTAGTACTGCGAGGCCTGGTACAGCTTGTACAGCTCGAACCCCGCGATCCCCGAGACGTCGATCCCGCCCGCCTCGAACTTGCTCCCTTCGAACGCGAGCTGCCGCGTCCCTGCGAGGTCGAAGCGGCTCGCAAACGACGCGGTCAACGCGTCGTCGCCGAGCATGATCAACAGCTCCGCGTAGAGCCGCTCGAAGCCGTGCTCGACGATCGGGTCGCCCGTCGGGTTGTCGGTCTGGAGCTGACCGAAGTTCTTCACGAGGTAGTCGCGGAGGAGGTTCGCCGTGGTGCTGTCGAGGCCGTTTTCGTCGAGGTGGTAGTGGTACAGCGCGAGCGCGCAGTCGACGCGGTCGTTGAGCGCCGCGATGACCTCGGGGTCGTAGCAGTACGGCACGAGGTTGTCGTTCCCGGCGCAGATCGAAGGCACGAACCCGACGCTGCGTCCGGACCGACTCACGAACTGCGTGCGGTAGCGGAACGCGTCGTGGATGTCGGTCTCGACGCGGTTGAAGAAGACCTCGCTCATGTTCTCGGCGAAGAAGGTCTTGCCGGACTTCAGCGCGAAGCGGTCCTCGGAGCACGCCGTCCTCCCGGGGTCGGTGCACTCCCAGGCGAGTGAGAACGTGTCGTCCGTCGCGCGGTCCCCGACGTCGAGCCAGTCCTCCGCGTTGGCCGTGAGGCGAATGTTGCGCCCTTGGAGCACCCACCGACGCACCTCCGTGAGGCAGGTCTCCGGCTCGCCGGCGCCGCCGTAGAAGTTACACGTCAGGCGGGCGGGATCGAACGAAGGGTCCGACGCCATGAAGTCCGCGATGCTCAACGCGAAGTAGAACACCACCGCGCCACCGGGGCAGGGCGTCGTCCCGTCGGGCCCGGCGTCGATCACCTGGCGCTGCTGACGGATCGGATCCTCGGGCGTGCTCGGGTCGTTGTTCACGACCGCGTCCTCACTCCAGATGCACACCGAGTGGATCGACTCCTCGGCGAGCGACGCGACGTCCAACGCGGCGGTGCTCGTCCGCCCCGTGACGACGGCGCGCGCGAGGTTCAGGCGCTCCCGACGCGTCAGACGATCGACCGGCACCGGGGCTCGACGTGTCACGGCGCCGATGAGGTCCGAAGAACACGCGAGGCCGAGCTGCGACGTGTCGTTGTCACGCTCGTCGACCGGACGATTGCCCACGATCTCCTCCGGTTCGAGGTCGCGGTCCTGCCGCGACAACGCCACGTATGCGTAGGAGGTCAGCGGTTCATCGCCGCCGTGGAAGGCGTCGACGGTCTCGCGCACGATCAACAGCATCTCGTGCTGCTCGATCATGATCCCGTCGACCAGCTCGAGCCGGCGAACACGCGGGCGCCCGTCGGGGACCGGGTTCGCCGCGGCGTAGATCTGGTTGCGCTGGCTCTCCCCCGCGTACGGCAGCAGGCTGTCGCGACACTCGCGTTTGTCCTCTTCGCCGCCCGGCGCCGCGAACGACGGGACGAGCCAGGGCTCCTCGCGGCGGTCGACGTTCTCGACGGCCGTGCACGCGACGTCGTCCTCGCCCGGTACGTACCGCGCGCCCACGGAGATCTCGGCGCCGAAGTCCGCGAGGTACGCGATGCACCCGGCGTCGCCCTGCGCCTGGCACGACGTGGGGTCGTCCTCGAAGCGCAGGTGCACCTTCGGGTTGCCGCCGTACTGCAGCGACTCCGTGGTGACGATGCGGCCCGTGAAGCAGTTGCGCGGGTCCGAAGCGACGAGGCCCTGCGCCGAGCACACCGTCGGGTCGCTCACGTCCTCGAACGGCGCGTCGCCGAGGTTCATGACGAAGTCGAGCTCGATCACGCCGGAAGGGACGCGGTCGATGTTCGCCGCGCTGGTGTACGGGATGACGGAGCCGCTCCCGGATCCGCCGAACGGCGCACACGCCGCGCCGCGCCCGTAGCCGGCTTCTTCACACAGCTCCATGACCCGCTCCGACTGCCACGTCCCGTTGATCGTCGCCTGCAGGAGCGCCTCCATCTCCACCAACGAAAATGCGCTGTTCCTGAAGCGCCCCCACGCCTGGAGGAACGCGTTGGGGATCGCGTCGACGAGCCCGAGGTTCGAGCGATCACGCCGCCACAGGTCGAGCGGCTCCAGGCCGATCGACGGGCGCGACCCGTCCTCGAAGTTCCCGAAGTAGTAGATCTTGCCGGCCCAGCGCCCCGGCACCGTCTCCGTGTACGAGAGCAGGACGTCCTTCGTCGCGACACCCTCCGCGACGACCTGGATGCGACCGTTCCAACTCGACAGTGACTCGTTGCGCGCGTTCGCGAGCTGCACTTCGATCGACTGCCCGGCCGGGACGGTGATCGGGAGCTCCTGCACCCTCAGCGGGGTCCCGACCCCCATCGTCAGGAAGACCAACGGCGTCTGCCCGTCGGCGGCGGTGCGGACGTCGAGGGTGCCGTCGTCCTGCTGCACGCGCTGCTCGGACTTTCGGATCGTGATCGGCACGGCCCGATCGCTCGGGTTCGTGATGACGAACGACGACGTCGTGTTGTTGGTGTTGAACGCGATCGCCGTCGTCTCCAGCACGAACTCTGCGACGTCGCTCGGCTCGGGCGCCTCACCCGGCGGCGTCAGCGGCAGACACACCCCCTCGAACGAACACGCGAGGCGGTCACTCGGGCAGGGGTCGTCGTCCGCGCACGTGTCGCGGCAGACCTTGCGGTGGCACTGCTTGCCGTTGGGGCACTCGCTGTCGTCGTCGCAGTTCGAGTAGCAGCGGTCCTGGATGCAGGTCTGGAAGTCCGGACAGTCTGTCTCGATCGCACACGTGCCCGGCGCCATCTTCAGCCCGCTGGTCGTCATGCCGATGCGCGGGACGCAGCTGCCGCGGTCGCAGTATGCGTCGCCGACGCACCCGTCCATGAGCCCCTCCTGCGAGCAGCGCCGCACCGTGCCGTCGTCCTCGACGACGTCGTTCGCACACGGCGTGTAACACTTCGGCACGGGGGGCGCGCAGACGCCGCCTTCACACACCTGCGCCGGTTCGACGCACGTGCCGTCCATGCACGCGAGGGTGTCGAGCCGACACGTGGAGTCCGACAGACACGGGCAGCCGAGGGTGCCCGGATCGCAGAGCTCGCTTGAGTCACAGCCGAGCCCGGACAAGAAGAGGAGCGCGACGAGGTACCGCTTATTCACAGTCATCTCCCAGCTGAGCGACATCGCAGGTGAACACTTCGGCCTGACCGCCCGCCGACGCCGTCTCGCCGGAGCCGTCGGTCGCGACCACCACGCCGGGCTGACCGCCCGATCCGAAGTTGATGACGGTGTCGGTGCGCGTCATCGTCGCGACGCCCGTACCGCTGCCGCCGAGGAAGACGCCGTAGGAGGGGCCGCCGGCGCCGGGCCCCCCGGGGCCTCCGTCGCCGCCGTCGCCGCCGTCGCCGCCGCGCACGCCGTTGCTGCCGTCGTCCTGTTCACCGCCGCCGCCGTAGCGGTTGCCGGTGTTGTTGTTGCGGTTGTAGGCGCCGCCGCGTCCGCCGCTGCCGCCGCTGCCGCCGCTGCCGCCGGCGAGGCCGTCCGCGCCGTCGCCCGCGGTGATTGTGCACGACTCGAACGCGACGTCGGAGGCCCACGCGTAGACGCCGAAGGAACCGCCCCCCGATGCGCCCGGGGCGCCGCCGGAGCCGCCGCAGCCCCCACCACCACCGCCGCCGCCGCCGCCGCCGTAGCTGTCGCAGCTGTCGGTCCCGCCGCCGCCGCCGCCGCCGCCGCCGCCGCCGCCGCCGTCACCGCCGCGTCGGCCGTAGCCACCCGCCGTCGGCCCGTACCCCGCAGGGAGGAAGCGGCGCTTCGCGGAGCGTCCCGCGGGGCCCACCGATCCGTCGCCGGCCTTGAACGGCGCGATCGCGGGGCTGTGGTTGCCGAGCCCGTACGCTTCGCCGGAGCCGCCGATCCCGCGCGTGCCGTGTCGCGCGCAGATCGCCGGGACGTACGCGGAGCACTGCTCGGAGCGTGACGAGGTGCGTCCGTCGTTCCCCGAGTTCCCGGAGCTCGAACCCTTGCTCGCGTTTCCGCCGCGCCCGCCCGAGGCGCACCCGCCGCCGCCGCTGCCGCCCTGAGGGCGACCGCAGTTGTCGCAGAAGGTGCCGGAGTCTTCGCAGCCGGCGCCGCCGGTACGTCCGCTGCTGCCGTTGCTGCCGCGGCTGCCGTTGCTCGCCGGGGGTGGGGTGCCGAATGCGTCGATCGCGCGGATCTCCGACCACCGTACGAGCAAGCCACCTTGCATGGCGTCCGCGGCGCGGCTGTTGGTCATGTACAGTCCGATCGAGCTCACCGAGCCGTTGGTCGTAGTGTACGGGGCGTGCTCGATCTCGATGAACTCGACCACGGTCGGGTGCATGACGCCGTTGGAGATCATCGCCCACGACGTCCCCGAAGGCGGCACGAGCACCGAACGTTCGACGACCGTCTCGTCCGTCGGGCGACACCACGTGAAGGTCGGAACCTGTTGACCGTCGAGGTCCTCCTCGAACGGGCACACCATCGAGAACTGCGTGTGCTCCGAATCCACGCCGTCGAGCACGTTGGAGCCCGCGTGATAGAAACCGCCGCGCACGCTGATGCGGTCGAGGACCGGCAGGTACGTCTGCATGTCGAAGGTGCCGACCGCGAGGTAGACCGTGATGTCGCGTCCGAACGGGTCGTTGTCGCGCAGCGAGATCGCGCGGAGGACCGCGTTCACCGGATCCCGGAGCGGGCGCGCTGGCGTCCCGTCGCCGCCGGTCGCTGCGAACGGGGAGACGAAGATCCCCACCGTCGCGTCGCCGTCGAAGCCGTCGCAGTTGAGGTCGATGCCGTCGCCGACCGGGTCGGGGCGCGTCGGGTCGACGGTGATGTTCGGCTCGCAGACCTCGACGTCCGCGACGCAGCGCCACGTGCCCTCGCGGCACGCGCCGAGGTTGTCGGTGAGGCACGGCGATCCAGCGCGCGGGCAGGCGTTGCACTCCAGGCGACCAAACTGATCGTCGAGGGATTCACAGCCCGCCATGTTGAGCGTCGAGTTGAAGTCGTAGCCCGGGCACATGTCCTTCCAGAACGGGCACTCGTTGATGCAGCCGAGTGTGTAGTCGTCGTCGGTCGGGGTCGTGGAGTACCGCGCCGCCGCGAAGCCGACCGCGCCGTTCGGGAGCGTGAGGGTCGCGGTCGCGGTGCCGGGGATCTGGCAGTCGACGCCCACCTGCACGGTGTCGTTCATGTCCGGCGCCTGCAGCGCGGTGAGTTGGCAGAGGTTCGCGTCGAACGCACCCGCGAACGAGGTCCGGTGCAGCCCGCGGCGTCGTTCGTGGGTCACGGGCGGGGACGCGAGGTCGTCGACGAACGCGACGCACGAGAACTGGCTGTGGTGCCCCATGCCGGTCCACTGCGCGTACGGGTCGGCGGGGACGGGGGCGTCGCAGTAGTCGTGGACCGCGACGCCGTCGGCGTCGACGGTCGCGTTCACGATCGCGCCCGAGTCCGGGTCGAGGTCGCCGTCGGTGACGGAGGTGGAGAACGGCGCGCTGCAGGCGCCCGTCGGCTCGGCGCAGGACCAACGCGCGAAGTCGAAGCCCGACTGATCCAGCGCGCGGTCGTAGTCGGCGCGGCGTCGGCGCGTGCAGTTCTGCCAGTAGTCGGAGGCGACGTCGTAGTCGAACGGGAACTCCCCGTCGCAGCGCCGCCGCTCCGCGACGACGAACGCGCCGTCGCCGCCGTCGGCGTCGGTCTCGTACCAACCGCGGTGCAGCTCGACGAAGTAGCTGAACTGCCAGAACGCGTTCATCCAGGCTTCGGTCGAGCCGGAGTTCTGGTTCTCTTCGATGTCCGCGATGTTGTTTGCGTTGAAGTCACCCGACGAAGTCACACAAGCCTTCGTGAGGGGGTTGAGCTCCTCCGCGCGGAACACACGACCGTACGACGGCATGAACTGGTTACTGTCGATGCGCGCTTGTTCGTCGGTGATCACACTCTCGAACAGGCCGATGCGATCCACGCCGAGGTTGAGCTCGCGGATGCGGACGTCGCGCCGCTCGCCGCGTTCGTTCTGGAGCGTGAAGCGATCGATCCAGCGCACGTCGCAGCGCGCGTTCTCGCGCAGGGCGAGGTCCTGGTTGAGGACGAACTGCCGCGCCGGGAACTGCACCCACCCGTCGTCGTCGAGGTCACACGGTTTGGGTTGGAGCGCCGCGAACGACGTGTCGTAGTAGAAACCTTCCTCCGTCTCGCAGATGCAGCGCGTGCCGGCGGTGGTCGGCCAGATGCGTCCGGTGCTGCCCGGGACGCCCGCGCACGACGGGCAGTCGACGCAGCCTTCCTCGTCCACGCTCCACGCCGCGCCCAGCTCCCCGGCGGGTGCGTCGAGCACGGTGCACGCGGGCGCGAGCACGCAGGTCGCAGGGCCGTTCGCCGCGAGCGCGAGGCACACCCGACCGTCCTTGCACTGCTCGCTCGACGTGCACGCTCCGGTCGGCTGCACGCACTGGCCTTGGCCGTCCGGCACGAAGTTGTTCTCGGCGTCGCAGTCGGTGCACACCGCGTAGGGCTCACCTTCGCAGCGCCGGCCTTCGGCGAGGCAGTCGAGCTCCGCGCAGGTGCGCGTCGGTCGGACGCAGACGCCGTCGGCGCAGGTGAGGTCGCCGCTGCATTCGTCGCGGTCGCCGCACGCGCAGCCGCGCAGCCCGACCTCACACGCACCGCACAGACCTTCGCGGCAAGTGAGCGACGCGTCGCAGGTGCCGTCGCCGTTGCAAGGGCAGTTGCTCCGCCCCGAGATACACGCCGCGCAGGTGCGCTCGTTGCTGCACGTGAAGCCGGCGTCGCAGGTGCCGTCGATCGTACACGGGCAGTCGACCCGCCCCGCTTCGCAGGTCGCCGCCGCGCACACGCCGTTGAGGCACATCGATCCGTCGACGCAGCCTTGCTCCGCATTACACGGGCAACTCTCGGTGCCGGCGGGGCAGGCGGTGCACGCGTCGCGCACGCACGTCGACTGCCAGTTGCAGGTCGCGTTCTCGTAACACCCGCAGCTCGGGTCGCCGGTCACGCAGCACGCGCCGCCGCCGCAGGTCGACGCGGCGCCGTACTCGGATTCGCCGCGGCACTCGGTGTCCGAGACACAGGGGAGGCACTGCGCGTCGAGGCAGACGAAGCCGTCGACGAGGCAGTCCTCGGTCGTCGAACACTCGAGGCGCGACTCGGACGAGGTGCACGCAGCGAAGAGGAGGAGGGTGAGCGGGAGGTACTTCTTCACGGGGTGGCCTTCGTGCTGGTGACGGTGGTCGGGACGTGCATGGGCTCCTCGGGCGGGCGGCTCCGTGGACCGGCGCGGAACTCGACGCGGCGGTTCGTGCCGCGGCCGATGTCGCTGACGTTGTCGCGGATGTTGCGCGTCTCACCCCAGCCGATCGCGGTGAGCTGGTCCGCGCGTACGCCGCGGCCGATGAGGTAGTTCTTCACGTTGTCCGCGCGTTCCTTGGACAGGTCGCGGTTGTGGGTCTCCGAGCCGGTGTCGTCGGCGTGACCTTCGACGTAGACGTGCACGCCGCTCGGCGCCGCGCGGAGGGTCTGCGCGACGCGGTCGAGCGGGTAGCGGTCGCGCGGCTGGATGATCGTCGCGTCGGACTCGAAGTAGACGACGACGTCGACCGCCACCATCGACTCGAAGTCCGGGCAGCCGTCTTCGTCGCGATCGCCGTCGGCGTCCTCCGGATCTCGCGGGCACTGGTCGTGGGTGTCGGCGATCCCGTCCGCATCGTTGTCGAGCTCGGGGCAGCCGTCGCCGTCCTCGAAGCCGTCCGGATCCTCGGCGTCCTTGGGGCAGCGATCCTTGGCGTCGACGATGCCGTCGCCGTCGTCGTCGACGTCGGGGCAGCCGTCGTCGTCCTGGTAGCCGTCGAAGTCCTCGGCGAGCGCGCGGCAGGCGTCGTCCGCGTCGGCGATGCCGTCCCCGTCCTCGTCGTTCGGCGTCACCGGGGTCGGGATCTCGGGGACGTTCGTCCGCGGTGTCGCCGGGGTCCCGATGCCGTAGGAGAGCGCCACGAACATGCGCCAATCGGGGGTTTGTGGCTCGTCGATCAAACCGATGCCGGCGCCCGCGACCAGCTGTGCGCCGAACGCGGCGGCCTTCACGGCGCCGATCGCTTCGACGGCCATCGAGCCGTCCACCTCCGCGACGAGGCCGACGCGATCCACGGGGCCGAGCGACGCGAGGAGGGGGAGGTCGACGCCCGCCGACCACATCACTTCGTCCGCGACGTCGAGGCCGAAGATGTCCGTGGAGTCGGCGCGCCACAGGTAGCCGAGGTTGGCGCCGACGCGCAGACCGAACGGCGTGACCCACTCCGCGATCGCGCGAGGGACGAGCTTGAGGCCGCCGCCCTGGAAGCGCTCGCGGTCGCCGGTGGGGAGGTCGACGTCGAAGGACGTCGCGACCCCGAACGCGTTGCCGCCGAGGCCCTGGTCGATCCAGAGGATCTGCGCCTTCGAGACCAGGCGGACGTCGCCGAGCCCGAACGAGGAGTCGACGGCGTCGGGATCCACGAGGCCGGCGAGGCGTTGGCCCTGTTGCTGGAGCACGAGCGGGACGTCGGCGCCGACCTCCAACCAGTCGAAGACGCCGTAGGTCGCGAGGACGTGCAGCACGCTGCGGTCGGTGACGACGCGCCCGTTCACGGGCGTGTAACTCGCCGGGATCGACGCGGTGTCGCGGACGAGGACGGGGTTGGCCGCGTAGGTGAACAGCGCCCCGGCGAACAGGTTGCCCTGACCGATCAGTCGCGCCGAGCCCGTGGCGAGGTAGTTGGTGGTGAGGTTGGTAGCGGGCCTCAGCGCCTCCGCTTCGAAGCCTCGATCCTGGGCGAAGGCGAGGGACGGCGCGAGCAGCAGCGCCGCCGTTATCAGCGTTGGACGCATGGGATGGATTTCGCACGCGTAGGAGATCGTGTCGATGGAGGAGCAGCGGCTACAGTGGTGCGTTCACGGCTGACCACATTTTCGGCAACGCGGATGAGTGCTACGGCTGTTCGTCGTGGACCGCCTGCAGCGTACGTGTGCCGCTACCGTGTTCCTCTGCGTCGCGTGCAGTGAGAGCGAGCCGCCACCCTCGGTGGTGCGGTTCGAAGCCTCCGCGGTGAGCGTCGCGCGCGGTCGACCGGTGAACCTGGAGTGGGAGGTGACCGGCGCGGACCACGTCACCGTGGTCGCTCAGCCCGATGAGACCCTCGTCTCGCGCAGCCCCGACGCGACGGGGTCGGTGCTCACGCCGCCGGTGACGCGCACGCGCCGCTTCACGATCGAAGCGGTGCGCGGTGACCTCGTCGCGCGCGACGAGCTGCAGGTCACCGCGCTCGATCTCAACCGGGAGGTGGTGATCGAGTCGTTCACCGCGATGCCCGAGTCGGTCGCGCCGGGGTCGGCCACCACGCTGTCGTGGCGGCTCACGTCCGCGACCGGCGGGAGCATCAGCACTTCGGCGGGCGGTGTGGTGGAGGCGGAGATCGCGGTGCCCACGGGCTCCGTCGAGGTCAGCCCGGAGTCCACGACGACCTACGTGCTGAGCGCGCTGGGGGTCGGCGGGCCGGTGATGGGCGAGGTCACGGTCGTGGTCGAGCGACCGACGATCGACGTCTTCGTCGCGAACCCCGACTCGATCGACGAAGGCGACAGCGCGACGCTGTCGTGGGTGGTGCGGTTCGCGTCCAACGTGGTGATCCGCGACGACAACGGCGCCGAGGTCATCCAGACGACGAACGCCGCGGACCAGATCACGGTCTCTCCATTGGAATCCACCGAATATACGCTCACCGCGAACGGCGCGGACGGGCTGCTGGATCGTGCGTCCGTACAGATCGCCGTCGACAACGCGGCGGTGGCCGAGGTCCGCAGCTTCACGGCTTCGCCGTCGACGGTGAACATCGGCGAGGTCTCCACGCTCACTTGGGACGTCACCGGCGCCCGCAACGGCATCGAGATCGACGTCGGCGGGAACGTGCTGCTCGCGACGTCCAACCCGCGCGGCACGCTGGAGGTACAGCCCGGGGTCACGACCGAGTACCGGCTCACCGCGCTGGGACAGACCGCGAACGACGCCGCGTCGACGACCGTGACCGTGAACCCTTCGCCGCCCGCGATCCTGTCGCTGCAGGCCTCCCCGAACCCGGCCCTGCTGAACGCTGACGTGCGCGTGTCGTGGGTGACGCTCGGGGCGGACACCGTGACGCTCCGGCGCGGCGCGCAGACGCTGGTCAACAGCACGAAGAACGTCGAGACGGGTGCGGTCACGCTGTCCGCGGACGCCGCGACGATCGACCTCGAGCTGAGCGCCACGAACGCCGAGGGCACGGTGACGCGCCCGCTGACGATCACCGCGTACCCGCGGCCGACGATCGACTCGTTCGACGTGTCGCCGTTGACCTTCAATCAGCAGGCGAACATCACGATCGACTACGCGACCACCGACGCGACGCGTGTGGAGCTTCGGCTCTCCGGCGTGCCGGACGCGATGTTCGATACGCAGCAGCTCTCGGGGACCCACGTCGTGGCCATCACGCAGTCGACGCTCTTCGAGTTGATCGCCTCGAACCCGGCGTCCGCCGCGACGGCGTCCGTGTTGGTCTCCGACACCGTCGGGAAGATCGAGCCGAACGACACGCCGATGACCGCGGTGGGGTTCCTCGCGGGCGGCGGTAACACCAGCGGCACGATCGATCCGGTGGGGGACGTCGACTTCTACCGCGTCGACGTCGTCGACGGCGGAAACCTCCGCGCGGATCTCTCGAGCAACCTGAGTTGCGCGACCGACACCTTCCTGGAGCTCATCGCGCCGGACGGCGTGACGGTGCTCGGGAGCGACGACGACGACGGGGTCGGCGCCTGCTCGGCGATCGTCCCCGCGGAAGACGCGTTTGCGACCGACCTCGCGGCGGGCACGTATTACTTCCGAGTCAGCGCCGGCACGCCGGGGCTCACGGGGGCCTACGACATCAACGTGGTCGCGTCGTCACCCGCGTGTGGCAACGGCATCCGCGAGGCGCGCGCGATGGAGCAGTGCGACGACGGCGCCGCGAACGGCCCGGCCGGTGCGTGCAGCTCGACCTGCCAGCGCAACGTCACGATCCTGTCCACGCTCACGGCGCCCACGGCGCAGACGATCCCGGGGTCGATCGCCTCGTCGGCGGAGGAGGACGTCTATCGAATCGTCGTCGCTTCGCCGTCGTTCCTCGTCGCGCGCACGTACGCACCCGCGAGCCCGGATTGCGAAGCGGACACACGCCTCACGCTGTACGACGAGAACTTCGTGCCGCTCGGCGAGAACGACCAGACGCTCATCGATCCCTGTTCGATGATCCACCCGCTCTTCGATCCGTTCGCGACGCTCGCGGCCGGGACCTACTACCTCGTGGTGGAGGAGGGCACGCGGAGCAACTCGATCGCGTCGTACCAGCTGCAGGTCGAGGTCGTCGCCCCCGGGTGCGGCAACGGAATCGTCGAGGCCGGGGAGACCTGCGACGACCACGACACCACGCCCGGCGACGGTTGCAGCGCCACCTGTCAGTTCGAAGGTCTGATCGAGACGGAGCCCAACGCGCCGCTGACGAACGCCGAGGCCCTCGGTGCGAACGTGCGCGCGCTGGGGCGCATCGACCCGGCGGGCGACGGCGACTTCTACTCGGTCACCGTGCCCGCGGGGTGGAGCCTCGCGGTCGACACCTACGACCCCTACGGGACCTGCCGCGGGGACCTCGGGATGGTCGACGCGGAGGTGCTCCTCTACGACGCATCGGGCGCAACGCTCGGGAGCGACGACAACTCCGGCACCGGCCGCTGCGCGCGCATCGATCCGGTCGAGGACACGTACGCCCAGGTCCTCGCCGCGGGTACGTACTACGTTCAGGTGCGGAACAACCTCGGCACCGAGACGGGGGACTACCGCGTCGACGTGCAGCCGATCATGCCGACCTGCGGGAACGGCATCCTGGAGCTGGCGGCGACGGAGCAGTGCGACGACGGCAACACCACGACGCAGGACGGCTGCGCGTCGTGTCAGTTCGAGCTCACGGGGACGACCACCGTGAGCGCGACGTACGCGCTGTCGTTCGCGTCCGGTAACGCTGCGCGCGTCGTGCAGGTCGACCTCGCGACGGCGGGGACGATCGCGGCGACGACGTCGCCGTGCACCTCGGTGCGCGCGGAGCTGATCGACTCCGCCGGCGCGACGCTGGAGGTCCACGAGCCGACGACGACGCTCACGTGTCCGACGTTCAGCTCGCAGCAGCTCGCCGCCGGGACGTACTTCGTGCGGGTCACCTACGTGCCGCTGGAGGAGACGAGCCCGGCCACCGGGTCCGCGAGCCTCTCGCTGACGGTGAACTGACGGACGGCGAAGCGCGAAAATCTCTCGTGTCGGCCCGCGCGGGGCTCTAGACTGCATCGATGCGGGTGCGGCGCGACGGCGGGTTCGGGCGGGTCCCGGACGAGGCGTCGGTCGCGTCGAATCGAACGCTCGCGCGCACGCCCACGTTGCAGGTCGCGCTCGCGGACCGAAGCGTCGGTGAGCTGCGTCAGCTGTTCGGCGGTCTGTCCGTCTCGCGTATCGCGCGTCTGCCGCGTGCGCAGTGGGCGCCCGTGCTCGCGGGTTACCTCGGTCGGCACGTCGGCCCGGAGCGTACGCCCGCCGCGGCGTGGGCGGTGATCCAGGGCGCGAGCTCCGTCGCGCGCGATGTCGCGATCAAACCGCCGGCGGAGCTCCTCGCGCAGGTCGGCGCGATGCACGGCGCGTGGCCGAGGGACCACGAGGGACCGGCCGACCCCGCGCCGTTCCTCGGGGCCGCGGCCGAGCTCGAAGCGTACCGCGAGTCGCGTCGCGTCGCGCTCGGCGATCACCCCGCGCCGGACCACCTCCGCGCGCTGCTGCGCGAGGCCGACGCGATCCACGGCAAGGCCGCCCAGACGGAGAACGTCGTCGCCGCTGCGCTCGACTTCTTCGACCGCCAGCGCGACGCCCTCGCGGGGCTCGACGGTTGGACGGACGACGACGCTCGTCTCCCGCTCCTCGCGGCGCCGTGGCTGAACCTCGCGGACCTCGAGACGCCGGTGGCGGTGCTCGCCGCCCACCGCAAGCTCACCGACGACGAATTCGTCGCCCACGTGAAGCCGCGCTTCGCGAACAACGCGGCGCTCCTCGAACGCTACGGGCTCGCGGGCGAAGACGTCGTCGCGTTCATGGCGAACGTGCGAGGACGTGAACGCCCCCTCGGCGCCGCCGCCCTCGATCTGTTGGAGGGCGCCGTCGCGATGGGCGCCAAGCCGTTCTTCCGCGACGAACGCGGCGTCGACATCGAAAAACTCGCGGGCGCTCTGCGCGGCAACGCCGAGCGCGCCCAGGTCCCCGAAGCGCTCACCGAGGTCGTGCTCGATTGGGTGCGCACCGGCGGCGTCGACCGCGCCGTGCAGGCGGCGCGCCGCGACAACCTCTACGTTCGGCGTTAGTCGAAGAGCGCGACGTCGCCCATCACCATGGGGAGCTCGTCGTCGCCGACGTTGTCTTCGCTCCCGTACCCGAGTCGTCCGCCTTCGCCTTGGCCCCAGCACCTCAGGTGCCGGCCCTCGACGATCGCGCAGGAGTGGTCGCCGCCGGAGGCGATCGAGAACGCGTCCATACCGAGGCCGACGTCTTCGGCCGCGCGCGGGGAGGGCGCGTAGGTCATCGAGCCGACGCCGAGGCCGCCGTCGAACGGGTAGCCCCAGCAACGCACGCCGCCGGTCTCGAAGCGGACACACGTGCGGAAGTTGCCCGCCGACACCTCCGCGACGGGGAGGTCGAGGTCGACGCGGACGATCGTGTCGTGGGCGTCGTCGCCGATCGTCTCGGCCGAATCCGTACCGAGCTCGCCGTAGCGGTTCTTGCCGAAGCACGCGACGCCGCCGTCTTCGAGCACCGCGCAGGTGTGGCTCGTGCCCGCGGAGATCTGAACTGCGAGGCCGGGGAGGGGGACGAGGCCGGCGTCCTTCGGGGACTCGTCGTCGCCGATGTCGCCGACCATGCCGTAGCCGAGGCGCCCGTCGTCGTTTTCACCCCAGCACCGTACGGTCCCCTCCACGGAGAGCGCGCAGGTGTGCGCGTCGCCGGCCGCGAGCGCGACGACGTTCAGGCCGAGGTCCACGAAGTCGCGCACGTGCGGCGCCTCGTCGTCGCCGACGTGTTGGGCGTCGCCGTAACCGAGGCGTCCGTCGTCGCCCGCGCCGAAGCAGCGGACGTGCCCGTCGTCGAGGAGCACACACGTGTGAAGCTCACCCGCGACGATCTGCGCCGCGCTCCCGCCGATCGCCGTGACGGTGTCCGGCGCGGATGTGGCGCCGACGTCGTCGGTCGAAGCGAGGCCGAGCTGCCCGTACGCGCCGACGCCGAAGCACAGGACTTCGCCCGCGCCGGTGAGCGCGCAGGTGTGGTGGTGGCCGGCCGCGACGTCGATGACGAAGTGGTGGCCGAGGTCGACGCGGCTGCGCTGAGCGGGGAGCTCGTCGTCGCCGATGGTCTCCTCGTCACCGTGGCCCGTCTGCCCGCGTGCGCCGGAGCCCCAGCAGAACAGCTCGCCGAGCTTGGTCACCGCGCAGGAGTGGCGTCGCCCCAACCCGACCGCGACGACCGGCGGCACGTCGACGGGCGCCACCGGCGGCTCGATCGGCGTGCCGACGGGAGGCGCGCCGACCGGAGGATGCGCGGGGACGTCGAGGGTCGGCGTGGCGTCGGCGAGCTCGAACGACGGTGCGTCGTTCGCCGCGGGCGCCTCCAGCTCCAACGCCTCCGTGCTACACCCAGCGGCCCCAACGAACATCGCGAACAGGAACGAGCGCTTCATCGAAGCCTCGAATCGACGCTCCCCCGCCTCGGCTGAATCCGACCGTCTCGAAACGGCGCACGGGCGACTCAGCTTTCGCGCCGTTTGGCACCCCCCCGGATGTCGGTGGTTGGCGAGCGGGCGCTTCCCTACAATCCGGCCCGTGCGATCGGCGCGCTTCGTTGCCGCGGCCGCGATCCTCGTGGTCGGCCACTTCGCCGCAGCGTGTCACAAGCGCTGCGAGTCGGGCTTCATCTCCGTCGGAGGCAACTGCGTCAACTACAGCGACTCGGACGGAGGCCCTCGGATGCGTCCGCCCGGGTACGACGGCGGCATGCGCGACGGCGGCCCTCTCCGGGACGGCGGTCCTCCCCGCGACGCGGGACCTCCGCGCGACGCCGGCCCGCGGCGTGACGCCGGCGGCGGCGTGATCGACGGCGGGCCTGCGACGTTCGGCCGCATCCTCGTGCGCGCGGCGTCGGTCCTCCCGATGGACGGGCAGACGATGGAGATCAGCCCCGGCGAGGTGCTGATCGTCGACGACGTCATCGAGTGCGTGGGCGGCGAGGGCATCTGCAACGCGACGGGCGCCACGGTGATCCAGACGAGCGGCGTGCTCATCCCGGGCCTCGTCGACCCCCACAACCACGTCGCCTACAACTGGCTCCCGGAATGGGAGTCGGGCCGCCAGTGGGCCGACCACACCGAGTGGCAGGGCTCGAGCGCGTACCGCGACTTCGTCACGCCCTACCGCGAGAACAGCGGCGTGGCCCCGGCCTTCTGCGCGATGGTGCAGTGGGGCGAGATCCGCGCGCTGGTGAACGGCACCACCACGATCTTCGGCACGCCCCAGCCGCGCGTCTGTTATCGCTGGCTCGTCCGCAACGCGGAGCTCACCTCCCAGTACACGGGTTGGGACGACGACCGGATGCGCTCCAACACCCTCGGCATCGACACCGTCGATCAGATGGACGCCGACGACATCATCATGGAGATGCAGTCGGGCGAGACGACCGCGTACATGATCCACCTCGCCGAGGGCCTCTCGACGCGCGCGCGCGAAGAGTACGTCGACCTCGTCGCGCTCGGTCTGCTGCGGCCGGAGACGGTGATCATCCACGGCACGGCGCTGACGCCCGCCGACTTCGTGGACGTCGGCAACGCGGGCTCGAAGTTGGTGTGGTCGCCGTCGTCGAACTTCGCGCTGTACGGCGACACCACCGACGTCCAGGCGGCGATGAACGCCGGCGTGTCCGTGTCGATCGCACCGGACTGGACGCCGTCGGGCGCCGACGACGTGTTGCACGAGCTCCGCGCCGCGAAGGCGACCGCCGACCAGCGCTGGCCCGGCCTGTTCTCGGACGACGACTACCTCGCGATGAGCACGATCGTCCCCGCGGCCCAGATGGCGGTGGACAACTGGGTGGGCTCGATCGAGCCCGGCAAGTACGCGGACCTGGTCCTGTTGGACGTCGACCCCGCGACCCCGTACGCCTCCGTGCTGGGCGCCCGGCCTCAGGACATTCGGCTCGTCTTCCTGAACGGGATCCCGTCGTACGGGGACCCGCAGATCCTCGGCGCGCTCGCGGAGACGCCGCCGATGTGCTTCGAGCTCGACGCCTGCGGCGTCGTCCGCAACGGCTGCTGGGAGCGGCCCCCGGATGGCACCGACGTCGACCCGAACATGATCGCCCAGGTCATCCAGGGCTTCTACGGGCCCGGGCCCTTCACGCTGTTCGACTGCCAATAGTTGCGTCTGGGACTCGCGGTGCCCTATGGTCCCGCCGGGTTTTCACAAATGATGCGACGCTCCTCCTCGGCACTCTCCTCCTTTCACGCTGACCGCCCGAACCGACTGTTCGTTCTGCTCGCCGCCTCCGCGCTCTTCGTAGCCTGCGGAACGGGCGACGACGACGACACGACCGCCGACCGCGACGGTGGCACGCGCCGCGACGCCGGCCCGCCGCGCGACGCCGGCTTCCGTGACGCGGGCTTCCGCGACGCTGGGCCCCGCCGCGACGCCGGTCACTACTGCCGCGGCGCCAACGGCGTCGACGTGGACGGCACGAGCGTGCCCGTCGACGACGTCACGGACGAGCCGCGCACGCAGTTCGGCGCGGGTGTGACCTCGTGCATCGACGACCCGATCTCGCCCCAGGCAATGTCGTTCGAGTACTGCCTCTTCGAGTGCGTCGACTTCATGGGCGCCCAGCCGACCGCCGACGACATCGCGGCGCTCGAGATCGCAGTGTTCCCGTTCGTTGACGACCAGCTGGACCCGGTCGATCCGAGCTACGACTGGATCACGGGCCAGGATCGCCAACCGAGCGAGCGGCTCCCGGTGGGGTACAACTTCCGCACGGTCCAAGGCGCGATTTGCGACAGCGGCTGGGCGATGGAGCTCGGCTTCTCCGACCTCGGCGCGACGACGTTGTTCGGCGAGCGGCTCTACAACCTGCGCGTTCGCAGCAGCACCGCGAGCTCGCCGTTCATCGACACCTACTACCCCGGCTTCATCCGCCGGAACGCGAGCCCCGAGGTGGCGGGTGCCAACTGCCAGCTCAGCAGCGTCGAGCGCACGACGCCCGACGCAACGTTCGAGTTCGTGATCGGCTCCCGCGACCTGTTGAGTGCGGCCGCGACCGGCGCGGGCGTGCCGGTGCCCGGTGCGGACGATCTCGACGACGGCCTCGGCAACGGCTACGCGCTGATCGAAGCGCGCGACTGCTCGAGCGCCGACGGACGCAGCATCACGAACGCCACCGGCGGGTTCTCGCCGCTTCCGCTCGGCGACTACTACCCGGACGACGACTACGATCTCGCGCGCCGCGAGCGCTACACCGCGCAGCGCGGGCGTTACCTCGCGACCGGCTTCGCCGGCGTCACGGCGACGAGCAGCCTCGCGGTCGACGTCACCTACGCGGTGGGTGTGTCGACGGACGGCACCTGCACCGAGGAGTTCGGTGGCGGCGTCGTCCCGATCCACAGCGACAGCCTCACGGTGATTCGCACCAACCACGAAGACGTCCTCCACGGCTTCTAGGCGCGATGCGGAGGGCCTGGATCGCGTTTGTGCTGTTGTCCGCGTGCGGACAGAGCACCCCCGACGATCCCGAGGTCCCTCCGCTCCTCGACGACGACGGTCGGCTCCTCACGCTCACGTGCCCCGGCGATCCCGCGTGCCGCGCGGCGGACGGACCGCTGCGCGTCGGGGTCGGCGTCCGCACGATCACCCCGGCGGTCGAGACCTGGGAGGACGACGGCGACGGGCGCTGGGAGGAGGGTGAGGCCTTCGAAGATCTCGACGGCGACGGCGAGTACGATCCCGTGTGGCTCGCCGGCTTCGGCCGGGGCCGCGCGGCGACGGGCGTGCACGACGACCTGTGGGCGCGCGCGATGGCGTTCTCACGCGGTGACCTCGTCGTCGGCGTCGTCGCGCTCGATCTGATCGGCTACTTCTCGGACGACGTCATCCGCGTCCGCGAGGCGGCGCGCGAGGCCGGGCTCGGCTACGACTACGTGCTCGTCGCCTCCACCCACAACCACGAGAGCCCCGACGCGATGGGCCCGTGGGGGGAGACGCCGTTCGAGTCGGGCCGCGACGAGACGTACCTCGACGAGATCGTCCGGCGCGCGGTCGAAGCGTTGGCCGACGCCAAATCGTCGCTGACCGACGCCGAGCTCACCGTCGCGACGGCGACCGACACGCGGCACCTGATCGACGACAGCCGGGACCCCGAGGTCGTCGACACCACGGTCACCGCGCTGCTCGCGCGCGATACGACCGGCGCGGCGATCGCGTCGCTCGTGCTCTGGGGCAACCACCCGGAGGCCCTCGACGACGTCAACACCCTCATCACGTCGGACTACCCGCACTACCTTCGCGAAGGGATGGAGGCGCACTTCGACGCGCCGTCGCTGTTCCTGCCGGGGACCCTCGGCGGGCTGATGAACCCGCTGCACATCCAGGGCTGCCCGGACGCGGACGGGAACCGCACCTGTCCCGCCGGGACGTACGAGCTCGCGGAGTACATCGGGGGCGAGGTCGCGGCGCGGGCGATCGCCGCGTTGGAGGCCGCGCCTGCTTCGACGGACCAGACGCTCGGCGCGCGTCGGGAGCGGGTGCAGCTCACGATCGCGAACTTCGCGTTCCTGACGGGGTACATCGCAGGGCTGTTCGACCGGCGGGTCTTCGACGCGGACGACGAGCCGCTGACGCGCGCCCAGGCGGAGGCCTTCAACGTGGACGAGGCGCTCGCGGGTGCGGTGCAGATTCAGTCCGAGGTCGGCGCGGTGACGCTCGGGCCGTTGGAGATCGTGACGGTTCCGGGCGAGCTGTACCCCGAGCTGTGGATGACGGACGGAGAGGGGGGCTCCTTCATCGTCGAGAACGAGGGCGTCGATTTCCTGGACGCGGCGCCGGAGCCCCCGCTGGTGACGCTGATGCCCGAGGGACGCACGCGGGCGATCGTGAACCAGGGCAACGACGCGCTCGGGTACATCATCCCGAAGGTGCAGTTCGACTTCGACGAACCCTTCGCCTACGGCCGCCGGCAGTACGGCGAGGTGAATTCCTTGGGCCCGGACATCGCTCCGTCGTTGGCAGAGGGGATCCAACGCCTCTACGGTCGGTGACGTCGTGACGTCCTCGCGAAATCCATTCGGTCCGGGCGGCGTGCTCCTGGAGGGCACGCCCGAGGCCCCGGTGTTGGCGCTAGCGCCCATGGAGGGCATCTCGGACGCCATCGTGCGCGATCTGCTCGGCGCGCTCGGCGCGATGGATCTCTCGGTCACGGAATTCATTCGCGTCGCGCACCGGCCGGTGCCCGCGCGGGTGTTGCTGCGTGAGTGCCCCGAGCTGGAGAACGACGGGCACACGCCGTCGGGGGTGCCGGTGCTCGTGCAGCTGCTCGGCGGTGAGCCGCACTTCGTCGCGGCGTCGGCGAAGCGCGCGGCGGAGCTCGGCGCGGTCGGCGTAGATCTCAACTTCGGCTGCCCGGCCAAGCGCGTGAACGGGAGCGACGGTGGTGCGTCCTTGTTGCGCGAGCCGTCGCGCCTGACCGAGGTCATCGGCGAGACCCGCGCGGCGGTGCCGGGGCACCTCCCGGTGTCGGCGAAGATCCGCCTCGGCTGGGAGGATCCGGACGACGTCGTCGCGATCGTCGAGGCCGCGGAGGCCGGCGGCGCCGCGTGGATCACGATCCACGGCCGCACGAAGAAGCAGATGTACAAGCCGACCGCCGACTGGGGTCGCATTCGCCGCGCGGCGGACGCGGTGTCCGTGCCGGTCGTCGCGAACGGCGACATCTTCGACCCCGCGAGCTTCGACGCGTGCCGCGACGTCACCGGCTGCGGCGCGTACATGCTCGGCCGCGGCGCGTTCCGCGCGCCGAACCTGTTCCGTCGCATCGCGAAGCTCGACGCCGACTTCTGGCCGCCCGAGCGCTGCGCGGATCTTTTGCACCAGTTCGCCGAGCGTGTGCTGCGCGACAGCCGCTTCGCGGACCCGGAGCGGGTCGCGCTCAACCGCATCAAGGGTTGGGTGCGCGCGCTGTCGGAGACCTACCACGTGATGGCGGTGGCGTTCGAGACGTTGAAGCGTGCGCAGAAGCTCGAGGACGCGCTCGCGATCCTCAGGGCTTCAGTCGCCGCATCACCGCCTCCGCGAAGTGTGCTCGCGCCGGTTCGTACACCTCGAAGTACAGCGACGGCTCGATCAGCTCCAGCTCCATGAGCGCGGGGGCGCCGTCCCAGTTCACGAAGTCGACGCGCGCGTAGAGGAGCCGCTCGCCGATCTCGCCGAGGGCGCGCCGGCCGGCCTCGGTCTCGGCGGCCGTCGGCGTGACGAGCTCGAAGCGGCCGCCGTGTTCCTCCTGCACGCGGAAGTCTCCGTCTGCGGGGCGTTTGACGATCGCGTGGGAGAGCTCGCCGTCGAAGAAGAACAGCGAGCGCTCCCCCTCGGTGTGGATGACCTCCGCGAACGGTTGGACGAGGTGCGGGCGGGTCGCGAACGTGGATGCAACCGCGTCGAGGTCCGCGCCGCGCTCCAACACGAAGACGTCGTCGGCGTTCGCGCCGACCGCCGGTGTGACCACGAAGCGATCGAAGGGCGCCGACGCCCGGACGATCGCGTCGGCGTCGAAGTGATCGAAGAACGTCGTGGGCACGATCCGAACCCCGCGCTCCGCGAGCGCGCCGAGGTAACGTTTGTCGATGTTCCCTCGCATCACCGCGAGCGGGTTCTCGAGGTGCGTCGCGGCGTCGATCCGCGCGAGCGCGGCCATGAAGGCGTCGGGGGCCTGCTGGTAGTCCCAGGTCGAACGCACGATGACCATGGCGTACTGCGACCAGTCGACGTCGGCGCGCCACGGGACTTCGTCGACTTCGATACCGCGGTCGTTCAGCGCGGGGACGGCGAGGTGGTCGTAAACGCAGAACCCTTCGAGGTCGTCGGTGGACAGGAACGCGCAGCGCGGCACGTTCGAGAGTCGAACACGAAAACGTAAGCCCTGATACAGTCCGCGGCTGTTGACCGACCACCGCGAGCTGGCGGCGAACGCTTCGGCGCCGCCTCGTCCGTTCGATCTCCTCACGGAGTCGGCGGATCGCCTCGCCATCGTGAGCCTGGTCTTCGTCGTGGCGTTCTTCCTGTCGTGGCTCGCCGCGCCCGACGTGCCCGAGGGGACCTTCCCGATCCTCGACATGAGCTTCGGCGTCGCGGTGCTCGGCGCGATCGGCATCCTGATCGCGACACGCTCGCTCCGGGATCAACCGCGCCGCCTCGCGACCTTGGCGATGGCGTTTCAGGTGCTCGCCTCGCTGTCGATCGCGATCGCCGAGCACTGGTACCCGTGGCCCGAGGACGCGACGGTGCGCGGGGTCTCGTGGATCTGCGTGGTGCTCGTGACGTTCCCCATGACGATCGCGAGCTCCCCGATGCGCACGCTCGTCGCGTCGATGCTCTCCGCGGTGATGGCGCCGCTCGCGCTGTACCTGACGATCCTCAAGGGCAACCCGGTGCCGCGGCCGGAGACGATCAGCGCGCTGATCCTCCCCGTGTTCCTCTGCGCCGGCGTCGCGTACGCCCTCGCGCGGATCCTCGATCGCGCGAACAAGGACGTCGACGAAGGCCGCACCATGGGGAGTTATCGCCTCGTGCGCCGCCTCGGGAAGGGCGGAATGGGCGAGGTCTGGCTCGGCAACCACGCGATGATGGGGCGACCCGCGGCCGTGAAGTTCGTGAACCCGGAGGTGGTGAGCAAACAGATCGGCGAGGACCCGTACGTCGTCTTCCGCCGCTTCGAGCGCGAGGCGAAGTCGATCTCCAAGCTGTCCTCGCCGCACACCGTGTCGCTGTTCGACTTCGGCTACGCGCGCTCGGGTGCGTTCTACTACGTGATGGAGCTGCTCGAGGGGCTCGACCTCGAGCGCATGGTGCGCCGCGACGGTCCGCTCCCCGCGGCGCGCGCGGTGATCATCTTGCGGCAGGTCTGCTCCGCGCTCGCCGAGGCGCACGAAGCCGGGCTCGTCCACCGCGACATCAAACCCGCGAACATCTTCGTCTGCCGGGACGCGCTGCACGGTGACTTCGCGAAGGTCCTCGACTTCGGCCTCGTAATCTCCAGCGAGAGCGCGCAGGAGCAGCTGACGCGCCTCACGAACGAAGGCCTGACCAGCGGCACGCCCGCGTACATGGCGCCGGAGACCGCGAGCGGCGCCGAGCTCGACGCACGCGCCGACATCTACGGCCTGGGGTGCGTCGCGTACTGGATGCTCACCGGGCGCACGGTCTTCGAGTCGAAGTCGCCGATGCGCGTGCTCGCGGACCACGTCCAGACGCAGCCGGTGCCGCCGTCGCAGCGCACGGAGATGCCGATCCCCGAGGACCTCGAACAGCTCGTCCTCGACTGCCTCGAGAAACACCCCGACCGGCGCCCGCAGACGGCGGGTGCGCTGGAGGCTTCGCTCGCGGCGCTGACGATCGAGCCGGCGTGGACGTCGGCGAAGGCCGCCGCGTGGTGGCACCTGCACGCGCCGGATCTCGACCTGGGGGAGGGCTGAGTGGTCGCGCGTGATCACCGGGCCGCGGCGTTCGCGGCGACGCTCTGCGCGGGGTCACTCCTCGCCCACCAGGTCGCGGCGAACGCGACGCGCGACGCGCTGTTTTTGTCGAGCTTCGACGTGACGGACCTCCCGCGGATGGTGGTGGTCGCCGCGGTGTTCTCGGTGATCGTCGTGTTCGCGACGTCGCGTCTGTTGGTGAAGCTGTCGCCCGCGCGGTTCGTGCCCGCGGCGTTCGTGCTGTCGGCGGCGGCGCTCATCGGGGAGTGGGCGATCGCGCGCCGCGCGCCGCACATCGCGTCGGTCGTCTTCTATCTCCACACCATCGCGTTCGGCTCCGTGTTGACGTCGGGTTTCTGGTCGCTCGTCAACGAGCGCTTCGATCCGCGGAGCGCGAAGAAGCTGATCGGGCGCATCGCCTCCGGCGGCACGCTCGGCGCGGTCGCGGGCGGCCTGTGCGCGGAGCGCGTCGGCGCGTTTGCGGACCTGGAGACGATGTTCTTCGTCCTCGCGGCGCTGCACCTGCTCTGCGCCTACCTCGTGCGGGGCGTGGAGGGCGACCGCCGCCCGCCGCCCGCGAAGTCCGAGGAGGCGGCGCCCTCGGGGCTCGCGGTGTTGATGGCGTCGAATTACCTCAAGCAGATCGCGCTGCTCGTCCTGCTCGTGACGGTCTCCGCGACGCTCCTCGACTACGTGCTGAAGTCGCGCGCCTCCGAAGCGTACGCGAGCGGCGAGGACCTGATGCGGTTCTTCGCGGCGTACTACGCGGGGCTCGGGTTCGTGTCGTTCGTGGTGCAGAGCACCGCGAGCGCGAAGGCCCTCGACAAACTCGGGCTCGGGAAGACGGCCGCGATGCTCCCGGCGTTCGTCATCGCCGGGACCGCGGTCGCGATGGTGTTCCCGAGCCTGGTCGGCGCCGCCGTCGCGCGCGCGGCGGACCGCGTGACGCGCACGTCGCTCTACCGCTCCGCGTACGAGCTGCTCTACACACCGATCCCCCCGGCCGTGAAGCGCGCGACGAAGTCGATCATCGACGTGTTGTGTGATCGCCTCGGCGACGCCGTGGGTGGCGCCGTAATCTCGGTGGTGCTGGCGCTCGTCGCGACGCGCGCGGAGCACGTGTTGTTGATCGTGGTGGCGGTGATGGCGGCCGTCGCGCTCGTCGTCGCGATTCGCCTGCAGCGCGGCTACGTCGATGCGCTCGAACGCAGCCTCGTCGCGCTGGGGCCGAACGTCGCCCAGGCCGCCGCCGGCCCGCGCACGCAGGCGCTCGCGCGCGTGATGCAGCGGACGGAGCACCTGATCTTCGACCGCGAGCAGGGCACCTTCTATCCGCGCGAGCCGGAGCAGCTCCTGGCCGGGCTGTCGCTGTCGATGGACATCGGCGCGTCGCGCCTCGGCACCCTCGCGCGCACGCTCGCGCCGGACGTCGTGACGATCGACCCGGTGCAGGCGCGCGCCGAGATGTTCAGCTCGCGGGACGCGCAGCAGGTCAAGGCGGCCCTGAAGTCGAGCACGCTCGAGGAGCCGTTGATCGAACGCGTGACGGAGCTGCTGGCGTGGGACGACGTGTTGCCGCAGGCGCTGAAGGCGCTCTGCCGCACCGTCGACCGCGACCTCGACGTGCACGCGAAGGCGCTTCTCGATCCCGAGACCGACTTCACGATTCGTCGCCGGCTCCCGCGGGTGCTCGCCGCCGCCAAGGATCCGCGCGCGGCGCGCTGCCTCCTCGACGCCCTCGCGGATCCGCGCTTCGAAGTGCGCTACCAGGTCGGCCGTGCGCTGAGCCGGCTGTCCAAGGCGGGGATGGCCGTGGAGCCGGCGCGGGTGATCGCGGCGGTGCGGCACGAGGCGTCGCTCGGCAAGGAGGTCTGGGCGAGCCAGCGGGTGATCGACGAGCGCCCGGAGGGGGAGGCGGATCTCACCGACCGCATCCTCGAGGACCGCGCGAACCGGAGCATGGAGCACGTCTTCCGGCTGCTGTCGCTCGTGCTCCCCCGCGAGCCGCTGGAGGTGGCGTTCGCCGGGCTGACCGACGCCGACCAGGAGATCCGCGGCACGGCGCTCGAGTACCTCGACAGCGTGTTGCCCGAGGATCTCCGCGCGGACCTGTGGCCGTTCCTCGACGACGAGGCGCAGTGGTCGCCCACCGCGGGGCGCTCGCGCGAGTCGATCGTCGACGAGCTGATGAAGTCGCGCCCGTCGATCCTCACGCGCCTCGAAGACCTGGAGTGACTTGCGCGCCTCTTGGGCGAGCGGTAGCAGGAGCCATGACGTCGCCGTTTCGTCCCGTCCCGCGCACCGGCGTGATCTACGTGATGACGGAGGCGCAGCAGCGCGGCTTCTCGTACGGCGACCCCGACTGGGCCAACCTCGGACAGGGCGCACCGGAGACCGGGACCCTCGAAGGTGCGCCGCCGCGCGTGACCTCGGTCGACCTCGACGACGCGACGCACGAGTACGCGCCGGTCGGCGGGATGGTCGAGCTGCGCGACGCCGTGGCGCAGCTGTACAACGCGCGTTACCGCCAGGGGCTGCCTTCGCAGTACTCGGCGGAGAACGTCGCGATCTGCGGCGGCGGGCGGCTCGCGTTGACGCGGCTCGCGGCGGCGCTCGGGCCGGTTCACCTCGGGCACTTCCTCCCGGACTACACGGCGTACGAAGAGCTGCTCGAGATCTTCCGGGCGTTCGTGCCGATCCCGATCGTGTTGGACTCGGCGGACGGCTTCGCGCTCGGGCCGGACGCGTTGAAGCGCGAGATCACCGGCAAGGGGCTCGGCGCGCTGCTGCTCTCCAACCCGAGCAACCCGACGGGCCACGCGCTGCGCGGCGGTGCGCTGCGCGCGTGGGTCGACGCGTGTCGAGAGCTCGCGTGTACGTTGGTGATCGACGAGTTCTACGCGCACTACCTTTACGACGAGGCGGAGCGCGCCGATGGGCCTTCGCTCTCCGCCGCGCGTTACGTGGAAGACGTCGATCGCGACCCGGTGGTGATCGTCGACGGCGTCACGAAGAACTGGCGCTACCCGGGGTGGCGACTGTCGTGGACGGTCGGGCCGAAGGAGGTCATCGCGGGGGTCACGTCCGCCGGTTCGTTCCTCGACGGCGGGCCTTCGCACCCGATTCAGCGCGCGGCGCTGTCGTTGATCGATCGCGACGTCGCCGACCGCGAGGCGCGCGCGATTCAGGCGCGGTTCGGCGCGAAGCGTCGGATGATGCTCGACCGCCTCCGCGACATGGGGCTCTCGGTCGACGTGCAGCCGATGGGGGCGTTCTACGTCTTCGCCGGGCTCGCCGATCTCCCCGAGCCGCTGCGCGACGGGATGGCGTTCTTCCGCGCCGCGCTCGACGAGAAGGTGATCGTGGTGCCCGGCAAGTTCTTCGACGTGGACCCGGGCCAGCGACGCGGACACATCCCGTCGCGACTGAATCCGTACGTGCGTCTGTCTTTCGGTCCTGCGGAGGAACAGCTCGTGCGGGGCCTCGACCGGCTGGATGGTCTGATCCGCCGCGCATAATCCCTTGCCGGGGTCGTCCCAACGGCGGTTCACTCCGCGCCCGTGAAGCGTCCCGTGCTCGTCACGCTCCTCGTCCTCGCGCCGGCCGTCGCCTACGGCCTGTCCGAGATCGAGCTGCGACAGACGAAGATCCAGGCCCTCCAGCAGCAGATCATGCAGACGCAGGCGCGGGCGATGCGCGACGACGTCGTGCTCGACGCGAGCGAGCGGTTCGGCAAGCTCGTGAACACCGCCATCCTCGAGGCGCACCCGGAGCTGGACAAGAAGCTCGCGCGGTCGACCAAGCTGAAGGACCGGATGCGGCGGGCGATGAAGAAGCAGGACGTGCAGACGATGAAGCTCATCGCGAAGGAGCTTCGTCCGCTCACGGAAGAGCTCGCGGAGTTCGAAGCGAAGGCCATGGAGAAACACTCCGGCCTCGCGGCCGCGTACGACGCGCTGCAGGGCCTCGTCTACGAGACGATGCTGAAGGTCGATCCGGACACCGAGGCGAACATGATCGCGGTCGATCGCCTGCAGGTGGAGATCGACGGGCTGCAAGGCAAGTTGCGCAAGACGCCACCGGGCAAGGCGCCGACGATGGCGAAGGCGCGCAAGGGCTTCCGCACCAAGGTGTTCGGGCCCACGGATGGGAAGAGCGCGGCGACCCCTCCGCGCGGGGTGCTCGAGATGGTGCGGTACCCCGCGCCGCTCGGGAAGAACGTCGCGTACGTGACGCCGAAGAAGGCGAAGAAGGGACCGGCGATCGTGTGGATCGCGGGCGGCTTCTACTGGGGCATCGGGCCGGACGCGTGGCTGCCTTCGACGCGCGACAACGATCAGAGCGCGGCGGCGTTCCGCGAGGCGGGCGTGACGCTGATGCGTCCGGCGCTGCGCGGCGCGCACGACAACCCGGGCAAGAGCGAGTGCATGCTCGGGGAGGTCGACGACATCATCGCCGCGGCGAAGTGGCTCGCGAAGCGCTCCGACGTCGACCCGAACCGCATCTACCTCGGCGGCCACAGCACCGGCGGGACGCTCGCGCTCCTCACCGCGGCGAAGTCCGACATGTTCCGCGGGGTGTTCGCGTTCGGGCCGATCGCCAACGCGGCGGACTATGGCCCCATCTGCGGGCAGAAGAAGGCGATGCCCGCGAAGGAGGCGTACGTGCGCGCGCCGATCGAGTTCATCGAGCACGTGAAGTCGCCGACGTGGATCATCGAAGGCGCCAACGGCAACCGGCGCGCGGTGCTGGAGCTGCTCCAGTACGCGCCGGACAACGTGTTCCCGTTCCTCGTGCCGAAGACCGATCACTTCTCGGTGCTGCGGCCGGCGTCCGAGGTGATCGCGAAGAAGATCCTCGCGGACAAGGGCAAGAAGACCAAGATCGAGCTGAACGCCGAGGCCGTCATGGCCGCGATGAAGTGAGCGCTACTTCTTCAGGTCCTTCTTCGCCATGAAGAAGCCGAGCGCGCCGCCCGGGTGTGTGCCGGCCTTGCGCTCGCGATTTTCGAACTTCGTGGGCGCTGCGTCGATGAGCTCCAGGAACGCGCGCGCCTCCTCGGCCGTGCCGTCTTGGACGATCTCCTCCTGGAGCAGCTGCGTGAAGTCGACGGACAGCTCGGGCGGGATGGGGTGCGCTTCGAAGTAGGTGTTGAGCTTCTGCCCGCGCGCCTCGGGCGTGTCGTTCGGGTCGAGCGCGGCGCGCGTCGCGAGGGCGAGCACGGCGTTTTCGACGGAGGGCTCGAGCTCCCCGGCTGCGAAGCCGCGGATCAGGAAGATCGCGCCGAAGAAGTCCTCGACCTGCTCGGTCGTGAACTTCAGCGTGCCGTCGTCGTTTTTGCGGAGGAGGAGCCCCGCCAGCCAGGGGTGGGGCGCGCCGCTCACTTGCCGAGCGACTTGATCATGTCCTCGATGGACTTCTGTCGGTGGGCGTCGATGCCGATCGCGGCGCCGAAGCTCTGCACGCGCTTCACGACGCCGTCCTTCAGGCCCTGGATGTTGGCGTCGACCGCGCCGGGGCCCGCGAACGCGTTGACCGCGCGCTGGTGAATGTCACCGCCGACCTGTTGGGCTCGGTCCAGGAAGGTGTTGATCGCGCCATTCATGCCTTCCGTCGTTATCGGCGAAAGGCCTTGGGCGTTGCGCCGAAATCCCCCGAAAAAAAATCGGCGACCTGCTACGGTCCGCGGCCGTGAATCGAGCTCGAATCGCCGGCGTGTTCGCCGGCTTCCTCGTGTTCGGGTGTGCGAGCCAACCGACGGCGGTGACGGCGCAGCCCGACAAGGACCAGGACAAGACGGTGCTCCCGCAGCTCGGCGACCGGTCGCCACGGAGCCCGTACGAGGCGGTGCTGCCCGCGCGCCCCAAGCCGGCCGGGGTCGTCGCGATCACCGGGGGCACGGTGTTCACGGGCGACGGCAAGAAGATCGAGGACGGCACCGTCGTGTTCTCCAACGGAAAGATCACCGCGGTGGGGAAGGGCGTGAAGGTGCCGAAGGGCGCGCTCGTCGTCGACGCGGCGGGCAAGTTCGTGACGCCCGGCCTGATCGACACCCACTCACACATGGGGGTGTACGCCGTGCCGCACGTCGGCGCGACGGCGGACGGCAACGAGATGACGGACCCGACGACGCCGTACGTCTTCAGCGAGCACGCGTTCTGGCCGCAGGACCCGGCGATCCAACACGCGGTCGCCGGCGGGGTCACGACCATCCAGGTGCTCCCCGGCAGCGGCAACGTGATCGGCGGGCGCGCGGCGACCCTGAAGCTGAGGCCGCGGCTCGAAGCGCGCGCGATGCGGTTCGACGGCGCGCCGTTCGGCTTGAAGATGGCGTGCGGCGAGAACCCGAAGCGCGTCTACGGACAGATGAAGAAGTCGCAGCCGATGTCGCGTATGGGCAGCATCTTCAAGCTGCGCAACGCGTTCATCCAGGCGCGGGAGTACAAGTTCGACCAGGACGCGTACGAGGCGGAGTACGCCGAGTGGAAGAAGAAGTACGACGCCTACCAGGCCGACGACAGCGAGCCCGCGCCCGGTAAGGAGCCGCGCCGCCCGTCGCGCAACCTCGGACACGAGACGCTCGCGGACGTGATGGACGGCAAGATCAAGGTCCACATCCACTGCTACCGCGCGGACGAGATGATCCAGATGATCGCCCTCGGCAAGGAGCTGGGCTTCAAGGTCAGCTCGTTCCACCACGCGGTCGAGGCGTACAAGATCGCCGACGTCCTCGCGAAGGAGGGCGTGGGCGCCTCGATGTGGGCCGACTGGTGGGGCTTCAAGCTCGAAGCCTACGACGGCGTCGAGGAGAACATCGCGATGGTGCACGCCGCGGGCGGCAACGCGATCGTGCACTCGGACAGCAACATCGGGATCCAGCGCCTCAACCAGGAGGCCTCCAAGGCGCTCGCTTCGGGGCGCCGCGCGGGGCTCGAGATCGAGGACGCCGACGCGATTCGCTGGGTCACCAGCAACCCCGCGAAGGCGCTCGGCGTGGACGACAAGACCGGCACGCTGAAGAGCGGGATGATGGCGGACGTCGTCGTCTGGGACAAAGACCCGCTGTCCATCTACAGCCAGGCGGAGCTCGTGTTCATCGACGGTGAGCGCGTCTTCGATCGCGCGAAGAAGCCGGAGGCTTGGAGTGACTTCGAAGTCGGCACCGCCTCCGAGGAGGTGCGGCCATGAACCGGACGCTCGCAATCTGTCTTGCGCTCTCGATCCCGAGCGCGGCGTACGCCGACGACCTCGCGATCGTGGGGGGCGACGTCTACACCGTGAGCGGGGCGATGATCCCGGCGGGGACGATCATCATCCGGAACGACCGCATCACGCAGGTCGGCAAGGACCTCGCGGTGCCGGAGGGTTATCGGGTCATCGACGCGAAGGGCAAACCGGTCACGCCGGGGCTCATCGAGTCGAACTCCTCGATCGGGTTGGTCGAGGTCGGGCTGGAGGCGTCGACCGTCGACTTCGCGCCGAACCTGAAGGACGCGATCCGTGCGGCGGTGCGCGCGTCGGACGCGATCGATCTGAGGTCCACGCTCGTCGGCGTGGCCCGCCGCCACGGGGTGACGAACGCGATCAGCGCGCCGCGCGGGGGCATCGTCTCCGGACGCTCGGCGTTCCTGGATCTGGTCGCGCCCGCGTCGCGCCGCTTCGACGACGCCGTCGTGGACGCGGGTGCGCTGCACGGGGCGATCGGTGAGTACGGCGCGGGCGCCTACGGCGGCTCGCGGGCCTCGGCGATGATGCGTCTGAGGGAGGCCCTCGACGACGCGCGCAACTACCGCCGCAGCAAGACCGCCTTCCTGCGGCGTGGCCTCTACCCGCTGTCCTCGAGCCGCCTCGACCTCGAAGCGCTCGGCGACGTCGTGGCCGGGCGGGTGCCGCTGGTCGTGCACGCGTCGCGGGCTTCGGACATCGCGGCGCTGATCGCGCTCGCGAAGGCAGAGCGGATCAAGGTCGTGGTCGTGGGCGGGGAGGAGGCCTGGCGGGTCGCCGACGACCTCGCCGCGGCGCGGATCCCGGTGATCCTCGACCCGTTCGACAACATCCCCCAGTCCTTCGCCAGTCGGAACGCCCGGGCCGACAACGCCGCGCTTTTGGCCCGCGCCGGGGTGAAGATCGCCCTGGCCACGAACAGCAGCCACAACGCCGGCAACCTGCGGTTCTACGCGGGTAACGCGGTGCGCGCGGGGCTCGTGCGGGAGGTCGCCCTGCGGGCCACGACGCTCAGCCCGGCCGAAATCTACGGCGTCTCGCGCAGTTACGGCTCCATCGACCGCGGCAAGATCGCCAACCTCGTCGTCTGGACGGGGGACCCCTTCGAGCCGTCGTCGTACGCCGAGACCATCGTCATCCGCGGCGAGGTCCAGCCGACCGCCAGTCGGCAGACGCAGCTCGCCGAGCGCTACCTGGAGCGCCTGGGCCTCGTGAAGGACAAGAAGTAACCGAGGCCACTCGGTTTCTCGACGCCAACCCCGATCGCTGGTTAGCTGGACGGCGCTGCCGTGACGACCAGCTCGCATAGCGACCAACCGGCCGACCTCACCGCCATCATTCAGGGCGCGCAGCGCGCTCCACGCGCCCGTGCGTCGCTCGGGCTCGGGGAGTTTTTGCCGCGTTACCTCCTCGTCGAAGCCGCGCTCGAAGGGCGCCGCGTGCTCGAGGTCGGTACCGACGATCCCCGATCGTTGCTCCGGCTCCTCGACGCCGGCGCGCAACGTGTGATCGGTACGGCGCCCGACGCGGGGGCGTTCGATCGCTCGCGCTTCGGCTCGCACGCGGTCGAGCTGTTCTCGATGGATCGCGGCCGCGTCGACTTCCCGGACGACAGCTTCGACGCCGTCCTCGTCGCCGACCTCTCGCGTGAGCTCGCCGCCAACGCGCGCTTCCTCGACGAGGTGCGCCGCGTATTGTCCTCGGACGGCTTCATGCTCGTCGGGTTCGCCGCGACGGGCCGCTCGCTCACCCACCTCGCCGCCGACGAAGGTGAGTACCCGGAGCTGGAGCCGCATCGCCTCGAGAGCGCGGTGAAGGACACGTTCCCTGACGCGCGCTTCTACGTGCAGTCCCCGTTCATCGGCGTAACGATCCACCGCGAGGGCCAGGACCCCGCGAGCCTCGACGTCAGCCTCGATCCGTCGCTCTCGGGCCCCGTCGCGCGCCCCAGCCACGTGCTCGCGATCGGCGGCGCGGGGGCGCCGGAGCCTCAGGATCGCACCCTCGTCGAGCTGCCGTTCCTCGACTTCGAGGCGCTGCAGGAGGCCGCGCAGGCGAAGTCCGCGGCCGACACCAAGCGCTTGCTCGGCGCGCTCGCGAGCGCGCGCAAGCTGATCGGTCAGCGCGACGCTTCGCTCGAAGAGATCAAGAACCGCCTCCCGCGCATCCGCGAGGCGTTCCACGCGCGGCTCGCCGAGGCGCGCGCGCAATCGTCGCTCCCGGCGCCGCAGGAGATCATCTCCCCGACGGTGTTGGAGCGCCCCACCGAGGACAACGCCCGGGCGCTGGTGTCACGCCTCGAGTCGGCGCGGCAGGAGCTGGGGACTCGGGTCGACGGCCTCAACGCCGCGCTCGAACGCGAGAAGGCCGCGCGCGAGAAGGCGGAGGCGGAGCTCGAAGCGTTCCGCGACGCGGAGGTCGAGCGCGAAGAGGTCATCCAGGACCTGCGCACGAAGGTCGACGTCCACGTCGAAGAGGCCCATCGCTACGCGACGCGGATCAGCGAGCTGCAGCGGACGATCGTCGATCAGTCGAGCGAGATCCCGCAGCCTTCGGAGGATCTTTCGGAGGCGGAGCGCCGCATCCACCACCTGGAGCGCACCGCGAGCCTGCAGGAGCAGCGCATCGCGGAGCTCGAGCAGGAGCTGTCGGGTCAGCTCGAGGTTCGCCACGCGCTGGGCACCGACTACCGCGACGCCGCGTCGCGGATCGAATACCTCACGCGCCGCCTCGACGACGTGACGATGGCGCACGCCGCCGAGCAGGACCGGCTCGAAGGGCGCATCGCCTTCCTCGCGGAGGCGCTCTCCGACTCCGACCACCGCCGCGAGCGCGCGGAGCAGAAGCTCTCGGAGATCGAGAACGAAGAGGAGCACGTCGCCGCGCGGCGCGCCGCCGCCGAGGAGCGCGCGGAGCAGGCCGAGCGTGCGTACGAACAGAGCGCGCAGGTCACGCGCGGGCTCGCCGATGAGGTGAACCGGCTCCGCCACGAGGCCCACCAGCGCGCGGGCCGGATCGAAGCCCTCGAACGTGAGCTCCTCGACCAGGCCGCGCAGATGCAGGTCGCGAGCGGCGACGCGCGGATGCGCGACCGCGACAAGAAGGCGGTGGAGCTCGCCGCGGGGCACCTGATGCAGGAGGTCGAGCAGCTCCGCGGGCGGGTGAAGGCGCTGCGCAACGAGCGCGACGCGCTCGCGGCGACCTCGCAGATGCTCCTCGACGAGCGCGACGCCGCGGCCGGGATGGCGCAACGGGCGATCGCTTCCGAGGAGCGCGCGCAGCAGCTCGCGTTGTCGCTGGAGGGCGGGCAGGCCGCGCTCGATCGACTGGAGCGCGAGGTCGAGGACGCACGCGACGCCGCGGAGGCCGCGAACAACCGTCACCTCCACGCGGTGGAGGAGAACAAGAAGCTGAAGGGTGAGCTCGAGGCGTTGCGTTCGCGGATGTCGCGGGCGGAGTCGTCGGGCTCGGCCGAGACGTCGCGCGCGCAGGCGCTCGACGACAAACTCGCCGCGCTGGAGCGGCGCCTGGATCAGACGGCCGCCGAGCGCGACCGCGCGGTGCGGGCGAAGGACGAGCTGGAGGAGCTGCTCCGCGAGGCGACGATGGCCGCCAGCGAGGGCGTCCGCGAGGCGCGGATGTGGCGCGAGCGCAACGAGGCGCTGGAGCGCGACGCGAAGGATCACCTCGACCAGATGGGCACCGCGCTCGCCGAGAAGGTGCGCGCGGAGGGGGAGGCCGCGGAGGCGGTCTGGTCGCTCACGCGCGCCGAAGCGGAGCGGACGTTGTACCGCACGGAGCTGGCGTCGCTGCGTCGGCAGCGCGTGCTGGAGCAGACCACGCCGCAGGCGGATCCGGAGGCGCTGCGCGAGGCGGTCGCCGCGCGGGAGACCGCCGAGACCGCGCTCGGGCGTACGCTCGAAGAGGCGGCGAAGCTGTCGATGCGCCTCACGGATCTCGAGAAGGCGCTCGCGGAGTCGAACGCGCGCGCCGAACAGCTCGAGGGTGAGAAGGGCACGCTGGAGCGCCAGCGTCAGGACGCGTCGCGGAGCGAGAAGAGCATCGAAGCGGCGCGGGTCCACGCGGTGATGGAGGCGAAGACACTCGCCGATCGTGTGAACCGCCTGGAGTTCGAGCAGACCGCATTGCTGCGCGAGCTCGAAGCTCGCGAGAACGACGTCCTCACGTTGGAGGGTGCGCTGCGCGAGGCGCAGGCGAAGATCCCTCCGGAGACGCCGCCGTCGATGCTCCCGCAGCCGGCGCTCGCGGACGACGACGAGGTCGACATCCTGCGCTCGCGGGTCGAGTCGGACGCGCGCACGATCGAGCGCCTCAAGGCGGACCGGTTCGAGGCGCATCAGCGCGTCGAGCAGCTGGAGTCCGCGCTCGCGATCGGGCCGGGCCCGCACGTGGCGCGGGCGTTCGAGGAGCGCCAGCTGCGCATGGAGGCCGAGGAGGCCGCGCAGCGGCTCCGGAGTCAGCTCGAGGCGGTGCGCGCCGAGGCCCTCGCAGCGCGTTACGCCGAGACCGACGATCGGGAGCGGCTCGCGATGCAAGTCGAGTTGCGGCGCATCGATGGTCTGCGTCGGCGTGCGATCGAAGAGGCCGAAGCGCTCCGCGCCGAGCTGCGCGACGTGCAGGGGCGTTCGCGCCTCGTCGCGCACCAGGCGCGGCTCGAGGCGTCGCTGCGGGTCGAGGCGCTGGAGGACGCGCTGGCGCTCACGCGCATTCAGCTGCAGGACACCCACGCGCGCGCCGAGCGGATGCGTGTGGACGCGGAAGACGAGATCGAGGCGCTGGCCTCCGCGCTCGTCGTCGCGCAGAACACGACGGATCCGCGTCAGGCCGACGCGGCGGAGGAGGAGCGACAGCGGCTCACCGCCCACATCGCGCGGCTGGAGGCGGCGGCGGGTGCCCACTTCGACGAGGTGGAGCGCTTGCGCGCTGAGCTGTCGAAGCGCGAGGCCGACGCGGCGCAGCGGGAGGCGGAGAACGAGGACGCCAAGACGGCGCTCGCAGAGCAGATCGAATCGCTCGGACGTGCGCGCGCCGATGCGATCGCGGAGCGCTCCACGCTGGAGGGGCTCCTGCAGGCCTTGGCCGAAGAGCAGCAGTCGGTCGAGGCGGAGCACACCGCGCTGAAGTCGAAGGCCGAGGCGCTCGACGCCGATCTTTCGGCGGCGAACGAGACGCGCGGCCAGCTCGAGGTGGAGCTCGCGGCGGTGCGCCTGGAGCGCGACGAGCTCGTGGCGAGTCGCGGTCAGCTCGAAGAGGCCCTCGCCTCCGCGCAGTCGGAGCGCGACGAGGTCGCCGAGGCGCGGACTGGGTTGGACGCCGAGCTCGCGTCGGCGCGGTCGGAGCGCGACGAAGCCGCGGAAGCGTTGGCCACCGCGCGCGCCGAGGCCGAAGAGGCCCGTCGCCGGATCGAGTCGCAGGACGAGCGTATCGCCGCGGTCGAAGCCGAGCGCGACGCCGCGAAGCACGAGGGCGAGGAGCGGTTCACCGCGGAGCGGCGCCGGGCGGACGAGGCGGAGCAAACGCTGGAGGCGGCGCGCGCGGAAGCGGACGAGGCCCAGGAGCGGGTCACGGCGCTCGAGGAGCGAATCGGGCAGGTCGAAGCGTCGCGCAAGGCGGCGGACGAGCTGCTGACGCGTCGCCTCGAAGATCGTGACGCGCACATCCGCGAGCTGGAGGCTCAGCGCGACAAGTCTTCGGAGCGCGTCGAACAGCTCGAAGGGGAAGTGCGCGCGCTGGAGGAGCGCCTGCGGGAGCTCGGGACGATCGAGTCGCAGCTGCGTCCGCTGGAGGAGCGCGTGCAGGTGCTCTCCGATGAGCGCGTCGCGGCGCAGGAGGAGCGGGCGGCGCTCGAAGCGCGGATCCACAGCCTCACGGACGAGCGCACGAAGATCGAGGCGGAGCTGTCCGAGGCGATCGAGGCGCGCGACGAAGCGCGAGCGGAGCGATCGATCGCGGCGCAGGAGCGTTCGCGGCTCGACTCCGAGGTCGCGGCGTTGCGCGCCGAGGTGCAGCGGCTCCAGACCGAGGAGCGGAACCTCGAGGAGACGAAGACTTCGGTGCAGGCGGCGCTCGCGTCGGAGCAGAACAACCGAGAGCGGTTGGAGGCGGAGCTCGCGTCGAAGGACGAGGCGCTGATGACCGCGACCGCCGACGCCGACGAGGCCAAGCGCCTCGCCGAGGACGCGGACCGCGAGCTGTCGGCGGCGGTGTCGCGACTCGACGCCGCGAGCGCGGAGCGCGATCGCCTGCAGGCGGAGCTGTCGAAGGTCAGTGAGGCGCTCGACGAGGCGAAGGGCGCGCAGCAGCTCCTCGAACACCAGCAGATGGAGCTGGAGGGGCTGCGTGCGGACGTCGCGAACGCGGAGGCGGCGCGCACCGTGATGGAGGCGCGCATCGAGGATCTCGTGAGCGTGCAGGAGGTCGAGGCCTCGCGGTTCGCGGAGACCACCGGTGAGCGCGACACGCTGCGTGCTCTGGTGGAGGCGTCGAAGGAAGAGCAAGACGCCTTGCACGCCAAGATTCAGGGGCTCACCGACGACCTCGCCGCCGAGCGGAAGGCGGGGCAGGAACGCGTCGCGCGGCTCGCGCAGACGGCCGGCGAACGCGACGGGCTGAAGTCGGAGATCACGGCGCTGCGCGATCAGGTCGCGGAGCAGTCGGCGCGTGCGAAGGAAGGCTGGGACGCCGCGCAGGCCGAGCAGCAGGCGCGCGAAGAGACGGAGTCGCGCCTCGCGGAGGCGAACCGCGCGCTCGCGGGCTCGAACCCGGCGTTGGCCGAGGAGCAGCGGATACGCGCAGAGCGCGCCGAGGCGGAAGCGACGCGCGTCGCGAAGGAGCTCGACGAAACGAAGCTCACGATCGCGCAGCTGGAGGAGCGTCGGTCCAACGCGGAGTCGAAGCTGTCGAAGGCCGAGGCAGACGTCGAGCGGATGCGCGCGGAGTCGGAGCGCAGTGCGGATCGCGCGCGGCACGCGGAGGCGTTTTCGAAGGAGTCCGAGGCGCGGGCGCAGCGGCTGGAGGAGAAGCGCAAGACGCTCGAGCAGCGATCCCTCGAAGCGGAGGGCCGCGCGGAGCACGCCGAGCGCCAGCGGCGTCACCTCGAGCTCGAAGTGCAGCAGAAGGAGACGCGTTGGCAGGCCAAGCTCGAAGAGGTCGAGGGGCGCCTGCGCACGGTCGAGGACCAGCGGCAGCAGGTCGAGGCGGCGAAGGGCAAGGTGGAGGCGCGGCTCTCGCAGCTCGAGCAGGAGCTCGGCAGCACGTCGCGGTCGAACTTGGAGACCGCGCTCACCGCGGCGCGTGAGCGCATCGTGGAGCTGGAGGCCGGGGCGTCGTCGAATTCGGACGCGTTGCGTGGTCGGGTCCAGAACCTGGAGCGCGCCCTCGCGGACCGCGACGGCGAGGTCAAACGCCTCAAGGCGCTCGCGGAGCGGACGGCGCGTGAGCTGGACGAGGCGCGCGCGGAGGTCGGGCGGAAGCTCTCGGAGATCCGCCAGGGCCGCGAGGGCCTGGAGTTCGTGCGGCGGCAGCTCACGCAGGCGCGCTCGGACAGCGACATCCTGCGCGGGAAGCTGGAGCAGCGGGGTGACGTGGACCGGCTGCGGACGGACGTCGAGGCCCGCGACCAGCAGCTTGCGCGGCTGACGGCGGAGGCTACGGCGATGGAATCCGAGTCGCACCGGCTGCGGGCGCAGCTTCAGGCCTCGGAGCAGGCGCAGGTCCAGGCGGAGCGGAGGATCACCGAGCTGGAGACCACGATCGACGACCGGGAGCGGCAGCTCGAGCGGGTGTCGCGGGAGCTCTCCGAGAAGACCGAGCGGCTCCGGAGGCTCGCGGGCCTCTCCGACGGTTGACGAAACCCGCCGTTCGTCCGTTCATTTGACACGAAGTGTCATTCATCTCGACCAGCTTCGGGACGCCGCTCGTGCGTCTTCAACGTTTCGCGCCGGGAACAGCACTGTACGCGAAGGTCGAGATGATGCTCCCGTCCGGTAGCGCGTACGATCGGATCGCCGGTCCGCTTTTGGCCGCGTGCGACGACGATCGTGTCGTCATCGCGGCGAGCGGGAGTCCTGCGCTCGCGTTTGCGGCGGCGGCTGCGCCGTTGAAGAAGAAGCTCACGGTCGTGGTCCCGGACAAGACGTTGCCGGAGCACCTGGATCTGCTCGGGCGGTACGCGGTCGAGGTCGTGCGGGTGCCCGGTGAGCTGGAGAAGACCCACGCGGTCGCGTCGACGATCGAAGGGACGCTCCTGGTGTCGCCGAAGAAGCCCGAGCTCGCGCGCGCGGCGTTTTCATCCTCGCTCGGTGCGGAGCTCGTCGAGATGATCGACGACGACGGCGAAAAGACCGTGCTCGTCTCGCCGCTCAACGGTGGTGAGCTGCTGTTCGGTGTCGCGGACGCGTTCGTCGCCGCGGGCCGGCCGGTGGAGACCGTCGGAACGGTGCGGTGCGAGCAGGCGGAGGTCTCGGTGCAGGACGGCGTGGTGCGCGGGTCGTCGGCGCCCAAGGGCGCGACCCGCGTGGTGTGTGTGCTCGATCCCGAGGCCTACGAAACGCGCATCGAGCTCGCGCGCAAGGAAGGGATCCTGGTCGGGATGGGTTCCGCTGCTGCAGCACGTGTAGCGCGGGACGAGGCGAGCGAGGGCGCACGCGTCATCAGCATCGTCGTGGACGCGGGAGACCGCTACTTCTCAGTCGATCGAAAATTTGGAGGTTCTCGAGAACATCATGGCAATCACGGTTCGAATTCCGACGCCCCTCAGGAAGTTCACGGAGGGGCATGACAAGGTCGAAGTGCAGGGCGAGACGATCAAGGCCGTCCTCGCGAGCCTGACCGCGGCGCACCCCGGCATCGGCGAGCGCATCTGCGACGAGAACGGCGCGCCCAAGCGCTTCGTGAACGTCTACTACAAGGACGAGGACATCCGGTTCCTCGACAACGTCGACACCAAGGTCGAGGACGGCACGGAGGTCAGCATCGTTCCGGCGATCGCGGGCGGCAGGTGAGCGCACCATCGCGGGCCCGGACCGTCGGGTCGATCGCCGAGGCCGTCGGTCGTACGCCGATGGCCCGGCTCCGTTCGGTCGAGCCCGAAGGCGCCGAGGTTTGGGCGAAGCTCGAGTTCTTGAACCCGGGCGGCAGCGTGAAGGACCGCCCGGCGTTGAACCTGATCCAGGCCGCAGAGAAGTCCGGTGAGCTGCGGCCCGGGATGTCGATCATCGACTCCACGAGCGGCAACACGGGCGTGGCGCTCGCGCTGTACGGTGCGGCGCGCGGGTACGAAGTCACGCTGGTGATGCCCGAGAACGTGTCGTCGGCGCGCAAGAGCATGCTGAGCACGTTCGGCGCGAAGATCATCTACAGCGATCCGATGGACGGCTCCGACGGCGCGATCGAGCTCGTGCGCAAGATCGTGGAGGAGCAGCCCGGGCGCTACTTCTACACGAACCAGTACAACAACGAGGCGAACTGGCGTGCGCACCACGACGGGACGGCGGAGGAGATCATCGAGGCCCTCGGCGATCGCATCACGCACTTCGTCGCGGGCATCGGGACGAGCGGCACCGTCATGGGCACGGGGCGTCGGCTTCGCGCCTTTCGGGACGACATCGAGGTCATCGGCGTGGAGCCGGACGACGAGTTCCACGGGCTCGAAGGCCTCAAGTACATCGAGACATCGATCCGCCCGGGGATCTACGATCGCTCCGTGCTGACGCGGACCTTCTTCTGCCCGACGGACGCGGGCTGGGACAGCGCCGAGGCGCTCGTCCGCGACGAAGGCCTGCTCGTCGGGCACTCGGCGGGCGCCGTGGTTCACGCCGCGAAGACGATCGCCGAGGAGGCGCTCGCCGCCGGCAAGAAGCCGGTCGTGGTGGCGGTCCTGCCCGACCACGCGTCGCGATACGTGGAGGTCCGCGAGTCGTGAAGGTCTTCGGGCTCGAGCTCACGGATCCGATCGTCGAGGCGCTGAAGGCGCACGCGGTCCGCGACTATCCCGTCGAGGCGTGCGGCGTCGTGCTCGGCAACGGGCCGAAGCTGACGCGCGTCGTCCCGATGGAGAACGTGCAGGACAAGTATCACGCACGGGATCCGGAGGCGTTCCCGCGCACGGGGCGCGACGCGTTCCGCATGAACGACCTGGAGCGGATGCGTGTCCTCGACGAGGCGAGCGAGGCCGGCCTCGACGAGCGCATCATCTATCACTCCCACTGCGACGCCGGCGCGTACTTCTCGCCGGAGGATCGCGCGATGGCCGTGCAGGAGGGCATCGAGCTCACGCCGGGCGTCGTGTACGTGGTCGTGTCCGTCCGCGAGGGCGTCTACGCGGACCTCGCGGCGTACCAGTACGACGCGGAGGCGAAGCGCTTCGTGGAGCGTCGCCTCGGGGAGGCGAAGACGCAGCTGCCCGACCTCTCGCTCCGAACGATGGAAGGCAAGGAGGCGGCGCGCCCGCTGCGCCCGGTGTCCGGTGCGTTGGCGCCCCGCCGGATCGACGCCCCCGAAGCCGAGCGCCTCGACGCCCTCGCGGAGTCGCGCACGATCGAGATCGAGGAGCGCCAGGTCCGCGAGGACCTGCGGTGCTTCGCAGGCGGCCTGTACTCGCCCCTCGCGGGTTTCATGCGCCGCGCCGAGGTTCGCTCCGTACAGGACCTGGGTCGACTCCCCGCGGGGACGCCGTGGCGCGTGCCGATCGTGCTCGACGTCCACGAGCGCCAGCTCGTCGACGGTGGGCTCGAGCCCGGCGCGATCGTCCGCCTCGTCGCGGACGGCCAGGCGCTCGCCTACATGGCGGTCGGTGACCTGTACGCGCAGAACCAACGCCGCATCATCGGCGGCCCGGTCTTCGTGGTCGGCGGCGAAGAGCTCGCTGCGGAGTCCCGTGCGCGTGTCCTGCGCGCGGGGGCGAAGCGGGTGCTGGCGGTCGCCAAGGCGGCCGACGCCGAGGGGCATGACCTCTCTTCCTTCGATCTCGTGCTGGCTCCGGAGCCCATCGCGGGGGTCGATCAGGCTCCCCTCGTGGCGACGGAGCGTTCTCCGTGGCTCTTCGCTGCGATGGCGCAGAACCAGGGTGCGACGCACGTGTTGACGGAGGACGGCACGCTCCGCCGGCTCGTCGCGGACAGCCTCGAAGTCGAGCCCTGGCCCTGAGAGGCGGCCTGACCGGCGCTGCGCTTGCAGGCCTGGCCGCACACCATGCGTCGCGAGTACCATCGTCCGGGCATGGCCTCGGTGCGGTTCGTCGTGGCGCGCCGCGGGCGCGTGGAGGTTCACGAGCGCCCGGGGCCGGACCTCTTCCTCGGGCGGGGACCGCGCGCCGACCTCACCATCGACGACGACCGACTCGCCGAGCGCCACGTGCATGTCCTGGTGCGCCGCGGGCGCATCCTCGTGACGGACCTCGGGCGTGGGCGCGCCGGGCTCGCGCGAGAAGACGAACGCGTCCGCGCGCCGATCACCGTGGCGCCGGACGAGGTGTTGCGCCTCAACGATCTTCGTTTGTCGTTCAGCCTGGCGGACCCCGATTGGCCGAGCCTGGTCGGTGCGCAGGTCGACGGCGCACGCGTCGCTCACGAGCACGCGACGCCCGATAGGACGGTGCGGGCGTTCCGCCTCGCGGACGAGCGTTGGATCACCGTCCGGCGCGAGCCGCGGAGCGTCGATGACGGGCTGGAGCTCTTCGATGGCCGTATCGCGGTCGTGGAATCCGAAGGGCCTCAGATCCCCGCCACCGCGCTCTTCGACGCGCTCGAAGCCGGGCTCCTCACGGTGCCGGCGGAGGTGTCCGCGGTCCTGGCCTGTCACCTCGCGGAGGGGGTGGCGCAGCACCACGCCCGCCGCGGTCCCCACGGGGCCATCGAGCCCCGCCGGCTGCACCTCGGGCTCGATGGCTCGGTTCGGTTGTGGTCGCCGGGGCCCGACGTCGACCTCTCGGAACCGCTGCTCGATCCGTTCCTCGCGCCCGAGCGTCGCTACGGGTTGTTGCCCTCGCTGGCCGCGGACGCGTACGCGGTCGGCGTCCTCGCGCGCCGTCTCCTCGCGCCGCACTCGAACCTCGGGCGCCTCGGGGAGGTGCTCACGCCGCTGTTCGCGACGCGGCCTCAGGACCGCCCGCGGGACCTGAAGGCGGTGGCCGGAGCGCTCGCCGACGCGACGGCCGCCTCGGGGCTCGACGCGACCTACCAACACGCCGCGCGTGCGATTCGCGCGATCGCGGGGCCGATGCTGCGGCCGATCGTGCGTGAATCCGCGGGTGCCAGCGCGCACCGCATCGTGTAGACGAAACGCACGATGTCGGTGGACGTCGCCACGCTTTCGGACGCGGTCGAGGCCAAACACCGCGCGCTCGTCGAGCTGCTCCGCTCGTACGGTCGCGTGGTCGTCGCCTACTCGGGCGGTGTGGACTCCGCGTTCCTCGCACGGGTCGCCTGCGATGCGCTGGGTGAGCGGGCGATAGCGCTGACGGCGCGCTCGCCGTCGTTGATGCAGGTCGAGCTGGAGGACGCGAAGGCGCTCGCCGTCGCGATCGGGATCGAGCACCGCGTGGTCACGACGCACGAGCTCGACCGTCCGGACTACGTGAAGAACGAGACGTCGCGCTGCTACTACTGCAAGACGGAGCTGTTCGACACGACCCAGCTCGCGGCCGAGACGTTCGAGGGCGCCGTCGTCGTCGACGGCTTCAACACGGACGACCTCGCGGACTTTCGCCCGGGGCACCGGGCGGCCGCGGAGCACGACGTCCGGCACCCGCTCGCCGAAGTGGGCCTGTCGAAGGCGGAGATCCGCGCGCTGTCGAAGCGGCTCGGCCTGCCGACTTGGGACAAGCCGCAGCTCGCGTGCCTCTCGAGCCGCCTCCCGTACGGCGTGGCGGTGACCGAGGAGCGTCTGGGCCGGGTGGAGCGGGTCGAGGTGTGCCTGCGGGAGCTGGGCTTCTTCGACGTCCGCGCCCGCCTGGTCCGCGACAACGACGATATGGTGCGGATCGAGGTCGGCGAGGCGGAGATCGAGGGGGTCGTCCGACATCGCGCGCGGATCGTCGCGGACGCCCAAGCGGCGGGATTTGGCTTCGTGACGCTGGATCTCGAAGGCTTTCGCACCGGCCGCCTCAACGAGGGGCTCGTCCAGCTCGGCGTCCGTCCGAAGACCAATTGACCTCGGGCCCGGGACATCCCGAAGATTCGGTCCGATGCGTCTTTCTGCGCCCTCCGTGCGCTCACTTCCCACGGTGCTCCTCCTCATGGCCGGGGCGTGCTCCGGTCAGCTGAACTGCGGCGGCTGCTTCGGCGGTGCGCTCGCTCCGGTCCCCGGAGGATTCCCGCCCGAGGCGCAGATCGAGCGGGCGGCGCAGGTGCGCATGACCCAGTCCGGCTTCGACCAGATCGGACGGGAGTTCCAGGACCTGATGTCCGCGTACGCGTCGATGTCGTGCGGCGCGCCCGCCGACGTCCCGTGCCCCACCAACTTCGTGACGTCCACGGGGGCCCCGAATCCCGCTTCGTGTCAGGTGGGGCGCTGCGTCGAGCAGGTGTCGGGCGATGCGGGGCCTCTGCTGGGCTTCGAGATCGACCGGCAGGTGAGCGGCAACGCGACAATCTGCCGTGATGACCCGACGCAGCCGGGCGCGCGCCGCTGCTTCGCGTGGATTCGCTTCGAGGCGCTCACGGTCCAGCCGATGGGCCCGAACCAATTCCTCGCCAACGTCACCGTCCAGATCGAAACCAACGACATCCCGTTCCGCTACGACTCCCTCGGCGGGATGGATTGTGTCATGTCGCTGTCGAGCGTCCCGGGGACGCAGGACATCCAGATCACCGCCGCGCTCGATCGTTACACCCCGCCGGTAGGGACGGGCGGTCAGCTGAAGGTCGAGATCCTCGACGTCGCCGCGATGATCCCCAACAGCTACGTCGAGGTCGACGCCGACCCCGATCCACGCTTCACCGACGGCCCGCTCCTGTGCGCCATCGCGGACCTCGGCTTCATCAAGCAGCTCATCGTCAGCCAGCTCACCGACGAGCTCGCGACGATCATCGGCGACGAGGTCGACGCCGCGCTCGGTCGCCCCTGTCTGACCAACGCGGACTGCCCGGCGCAGACCAGCTGCAACGCGGACGATCTCTGCGAGGAGGACGCCACCGCCGACATCGTCCCGCAGACGCTCGGCATCGAGGGCCGCCTCGACTTCGCACAGCTCCTCTCCGGCTTCGTCTCGGGGCGCCCCGGGCGCGGCGACATGTCCTTCATGGTCGGCGGTGACTCCACGACCGACACCGCGGGCGCCAACATCGGTGCGCTCGGTGGTGCCGAGGTCGTGGACGCGGATCCCGCGTGCGCGATGATCCTCGACAGCCCCCGCCTCCGCCCTGGCTTCGTCGCGCCGGCGCCGCTGCCCACGTCCTCGATGGCCGACCTCGACTGGGACGGCACCGACGAGACGGGCTACATGGTCGCGGCCGGCTTCTCGCAGGCGCTCCTGGATCAGTTCATGTGGACGGTCTACACGACCGGGCTGATGTGCACGTCGGTGTCGTCCTACGACATCGACCTCCTCAACACCGGGTCGCTGGGGCTGCTGATCTCCTCGCTGCGCCAGCTCACCCACGACGACCGCTTCGAGAAGTCGATCTTCCCGGCGCGCTTGTCGATCTTCCCGCGCGCCGAGCCGCGGATCCTCATCGGTTCGGGTGAGGTCATGCCGGGGATGACGGAGCCGACGCTCACCGATCCGCTGCTGGTGCTGGACCTCGACGACTTCGAGATCGGCTTCTCGGCGTTGATCGAGGAGCGCTGGGTCCACCTCATGACCGTCACCGCCGACGTCGAGATCGGCCTGGGCGCGTTCGTCACCGCGAACAACGAGCTGCAGTTCGTCGTCGGGGACGTCTCGAACGCGGTCACGAACGTGCGCGTCACGAACAGCGACCTGCTCGCCGAGGACCCGGCGGACCTCGAGGACGCCATCCCCGGGCTCATCAACCTCGCGCTCCCCGGCTTCACCGGTGCCTTGCCGCCGTTTGCGTTGCCGGGCCCGGCCGACCTCGGCGGGTTCGACCTGTCGATCCTCGGCGTCCGCGGTGTGGAGGCGAACGGCCGCTACGCCAACGTCGCGGTGTACGCCGACCTCGCGTTCGACCCGTCCTTCGTGGGCAACCTCAGCGCCGCCGCCGAGACGACGGCCGAGCTGACGTCCTTGTTCGTCCCGAGCGCGCAGGAGTTCTCGGTGTCGAACCCCGGCGGGCCGGTGTGGCCGGAGGCCGAGATCGCCCTCGGCGGAACGGCGCCCGGCGACGGCGAGCTCGAGTACCAGCTCCGCGTCGACGGTGGGTTCTGGACGCCGTTCTTCACGACCGATCGTCTGAAGCTCATCCGTCCGGAGTTCCTCGCGCAGGGCCACCACTGGGTCGACGTCCGCGCGCGCGAGGTCGGCGCCTACCGCACGCTCGACCCGAGCCCGGTGCGGCTCACGTTTACGATCGACGCGGAGCCGCCGCGCCTGAACGCAAAGATGGACTACGTGCGGGGCGGCGTCGTCATTCGCGCGTGGGACGTCGTCAGCGAAGACGCGCTCGTCGTGACGCTGGGCGTGGACGGTGCGTTCGCCGAGGTCACCCCGGACACCACCGGCTTCGTGCCCGCCCCCGAGGTCAACGACACGGCGGCCATCGTCGTGCGCGCCGCGGACGAAGCCGGCCACGTGACCGAGCTCGTGCTGCGCGAAGCGGGGATGGTGACGGCGCCGGCGCGAATCGAGGAGGCCACCGGGTGCCGCTGCGTGAACGGCCGTGCAGGGGCTTGGTGGGCGCTCGCTCTCTTGCCACTGTTCGTCTGGCGCCGTCGTCGGTGACGCCGAAACGACGCGCTCGCGGGTAGAGCATTCATGACCCGCATACGACTTGGATTCGCCGTCGTCATCGCTTCCTGCTCCACCAACACCTACGACCTCGAGGGCAGCGGCGACGCCTGCCGCCGCGACTCCGACTGCCCGAGCAACGAGCAGTGTGTGTTCCCGTACGACGGGTGCCGCGTGGACGGCGTCTGCTCGACGAGCGCCTGCGATGACGACACGACCGCGATGGTCTTTTGCGGGTGCGACGGAAACCGGGTCTTCGGTGACGAGACGTGCTCCACGGATCCCTACACCCGCGTGCAGACCGACGCGACGCCCTGCGAGGGGGTGGTCGGCGCCGACCGCGATGGCGGTCCACGCGACGCAGGCCATCGTGACAGCGGCCCCAGAGACGGCGCCATTCATCGCTGCATGACCAACGCCGACTGTCCGGCGACCTTCATCTGCGAGTTCGAAGCGAACAGCTGCGGCGACTTCGGGACGTGCCGCGACCCGTCGACGTGCAGCGGCGACGCGGGCGTCGGGACGTTCTGCGACTGCAACGGCAACACGTTCACGGGCGCGACCTTCTGCATCCAACAGCCCTTTGCAATGGCGGGGCCGTGCCCAGGTACCCGCGACGCCGGGATGTGAGGCGTCTGGTTCGTTCGAAAGCCTGAGGTATTCGGACCGATTTCGGACGTCGTCCGATAATCGAACTTTTTCGTCGCGCGCGGCGCGTGTCGAAGTTGGCCCTGCGCTTGCGATGGGGCCGGCGCGATGTTGCCGTTCGCGTTCGTCGCCGCGCTCACCGCGCAGGCCCCCGACGTCGAAGCGTACTTCGATCGTCAGGCCCCCGAGGCCGACCTCGTCGACGCCTTCGATCTCCCCCTCGCGGATCGAATCGTCCGCTTCCCGAGGCGCTCCGACGCCATCGCGTTGACGGCGCTCGGCGCCGTCGTCTGGAGTCAATCTCCGCCCGTCCGACGCGTGCGCTGGCAGATCGCGCTCGGTGTCGTCGTCGCGTTCGATGCCCTGCTGGTGCCGTCGCCTCGCGCCGTGGGGCCGCCCCGCCTCGAACGCCTGCGGCGTCGACGTTGCGCACAGCTCGTGAACGTCGCGCGCGGTCATGAGCTCGACGCACGGCTCTTCGCGCTGGGGTGTGCGTCGTGATCGCGCTGGTGTTGATGGCGTCGACGGTGACGTCGACGACCGTCGAGTCCTGGATCGAGGACGCGGTCGCAGGCAATACCGCGCTCCCCTCACTCGCCGCCGTTCAGTCTGCGGCGGAGGACACGCTGGTACTCGGCGATGACGCCGAGATCGAAGAATGGACGTCGCGCCTGCGCTGGCGCGGCGCCGTACCGAAGGTCGACATACGCTTCGGCACGGACACGGACCTCTCCGTTCGTGACGCGCTCGCGGGCTCCGCGAGCAGCTGGACGAACACCGGTCGAGGCCTCGGCCTCGACGTGGTGGTGAAGTTCGGGCTCGGCGACCTCGTGTTCGCCGACCTCGAGCTGCGCGCCAACCGCGAACGTATCGCGCGTTCGGCGGCGATACGCCTCGTGCGCGAGCGAATCACCGAGCTCTATTTTCGGCGGCTGGACGTGTGGATCGCGTACCGCCTCGAGCCCTCGCACGAGCTTCGCCTCGACGCGGCCCGGCTCGACGGACTCATCCGAGCCCTCACGGGTGGTCGCCTCGACTCCTATCGAAAGGAACCCATGCCATGATCGATCGAAACCTCATTTGTTCGGCGGCGCTCGTCGTCGCCGGTTGCCTCGAAGCCCCTCAGCCCCTCACCGACCCCGAGTTCGTCCCGTTTGCGCTCGGCGTCGCGCCGGACACCGACGTCCCGCCGGAGGCGTCGGTTCGCCTCGGCTTCTCGGAGGCGGTGAACATGGGGACGCTGTCCATCGTTCGCGCCGACGGACGCCCGGTTCGGTTCGTCGCGACGCCGGCAGACTCGGGTGACGAGCTCGTGGTCGCTCCGGACACGACTTGGCCAGCCGGCGAGGCGTTGTTCGTCTCGCTCGGGACGGACTTCGTGACCGACGATGGACGCACCGTCGCGCCGCCGACGGAGCCGTTCCGTTTCACCACGTCGGAGGGGACGCTCCCCAATCCGCGCGCCGTGGTGCGCGAGCCGACGCCGACGGAGCCCGCGCCCGTGAACCTGCGCCACGTCGCGGTGGCTTCGTCGCCGCCGCTGCCGTCCCCGATCGGCGCGGCGTTCCTCGAAGGACCCGCCCTAGAGCGGGTCGCGTTGGTGGCGTCGCGTGAACATGAGGGCGCCGTGGTGTTCGACGTGCAAGGTGCGTTGACGCCCTCGACGACGTATCGGCTCGCGTTGACCCACGATGCCGTGGCGCCCGGTGACCCGGCGACGTCGGTCGTGCAGACCTCCACGGTCGTGGATTCGATCCCGCCCGTCGTCACTTCGACGCGCGTGGCGATCGACGGGGACTCGCTCTTGGTGGACGTGGATGCCGATGAACCGGTCGTCGTCAGCGGCACCGCGGTGGACGCAGCCGGGACGTCGACGCCGCTCGCTTCGCACCCGGTCGCGGGTCGGCAAGTCAGGTTGACATCGCAGGGGCACATCGCCGGTGGAGCGCAGCTCGCCGTGCATGTGGTGGTGTCGGATCTCGCCGGGAACCTCGCGCCTCCGATTCGGTTCGAGGTCGGGTTCCCGGCGGCGACGCGCGCGCACATCACGGAGGTCGTCTCGACGGCGCTGCACGACTGGAGCGACAGCGCGGGGGGCGCGGTGCCCTTCGACGCCCGCCCCGGGAACGGCGCGATCACGAGCACGGACGAGTGGATCGAGATCGTGAACGACTCCGCCGAACCGGTGTCGTTGCTCTCGGCAGGGTTGGAGCTCAGGACGATCGATCGCACGCCCGCGATCACGAAGGTCGACGGCGCTCCGGCGCTCTACTTCGGCGACGGCGGCAACCTCCGTGCGTGGTGGCCGGGGGAGGCGCTCGTCGTGCGTCCGCGCGGGGACATGTCGCAGCGCGATCTGACGGTGGAGCTGTGGAGCGGCTCGACGCTCCTCGATCGCGTCACGATCGGCGCGGGAGAATCGGGCGACCACGAGGGCGGGTCGCCGCCGGACGTCTGGCACGAAGCGATTGCGCGGGACGCCGACGGGCGCTTCGCGTGGTGTGTACCGACCCCGGGAGATCCGTTGCCGAACGCGACGTGTCGATGAGCGGTCAGCCGGCGAACGCGCTGGTGTAGCCCCAGGCCACGAGGCCGCCGCCGAAGAGGACCAGGAGCAATCCGAAGCGGCGGACCTTGCGGCCCCACTTCTTCATGTCGGTCTCGAGACCCATCCGGAGGTTGCGCTCCTTGGCGCGTTCGCTGGTCTTGCCTTCCGGTTTGACGGTGAAGACCCAGCCGCGGATGAGGAAGGGGAGGCCGAGCAGGAGGATGAGGGCGCCGATGACGAGCTGGATCATTTGGAGCTTCCGGGGGGAGGGGTGAAGACGCCGTCGCCATCGACGTCGACGTAGATGGGGTTGGTGAGCGCGACGGGGCGCGGGTCGAGCTTGCGGCGCGGCGTGATGAGCGGCGCGAGGGTCTGTTCGGACTCCACGTAGGCGGCGACGAAGCAGTCGGAGCTGCACTTCAGCGCGTACGTTGCGTGGTGCCGGTCGACGCCCTTGTTCGTGAGCGCCACCTTCCGCTCGACGTCGCCGTCGACGAAGAGGGTGAGGGTGTCGGTGCCGATCCAGGACGCGGCCTTCACGTCGACCGTGACCTCGAACTTGCCGCGGTCGGCCTGTTTGAGCTGGCCCATCTTGGTGTCGCCGGAGCGGATGGTGACGAACGGGCCGGCGCCGATGGTGGCGCAGCCGGAGCGGAGGGACTCGGTGAAGGCGGCGACGTCGAGGAACGGAGGATCGTCACGGTCGACGCAGACCCAGGTGCGCGGCCAGCCGACGGGACGGAGGGTGATCGTATGCGAGTCGCTGGTGCCGGTCGCCGTGTAGCGGCGTCCGTTCTTCACGAGGTTGAACCAGTCGCGCATCGCCTTGGTCGTTTCCTTCGGTACGCCGAACGTGACGACCTCGATGCCGTCGAAGTCGTCGATGAAGCGCGCGTCCGCGGAGCGCCCCGTCTCGGGGTCCAGTTTCATCACGTCGAAGTAACCCGTGAATCCGGAGCGAGGATGGTTGACCTGAATGAACGGCGCGACTTCGGGCGATGCGAGCGTGCGCACGAAGTCGAAGATCTGTCGTGGGCTCTGGCCTTCGACGTCGATCATTCCGCCGCGCGGGTGGGCGGGGTCGATGCGCAGGGGCAGGGCGTTGAAGTGGCCCACGGTGTGGGTGGTCGCCTCGGTGCCGGAGATCGGGAACACGACGCGCCCGAGGCCCTGCTCCGCGACCACCGGTGCGAAGTCGACGATGAAGTTGTGCTCGGTCGACACCAGCACCTCGACGCCCTCCGCGGCGTTGGAGAGCGCGCGGTCCTCCAGCGACACGCCGGAGTCGAAGCTGGGCGCGGCGTGCTGGTGGAGATCCGTCGCGATGAAACCGGGGGTCTCGTACGCCCGCTCGAGCTTCCCGGTGACCTCCACGCGTTTGCCGGGCTCGACCTTCACGCGCTGGTCGACGCGCTCGAACTCCGGGCCGCGCGCGACGAGGACGCGGTAGTTGCCGGCGGCGATCGGGACCTGGCCGACACCGCGCTTCGACAGCACGAAGTTCTCGGCGCCGTCTGCGAAGAACGAGGGGCCGAAGCGGGGGTTCGGCGTGCCGTCGACGCCGATGATCGCGACCTTCACGGCGGGCGCGCGACCGTCGTGGCCTGCGATGCGCCAGGCGAGGATGCCGGGCGGGCCCATCGCGAAGTCGACCGTGGTGGTCTTCGCCGCGGTGACCTGCATCGCCTCGGAACCGACGGACGTTCGGCCGGGGGCGTCGACCTTGCCGCGGTAGGTCCCGGGCAACAGGTCGAGCGTGTAGCGCCCGGCGCCGTCGACCTTGGAGAGGCCGACGATCTTGTCCTGGTCGTCCATGAACCACACCCGCGCGTCGGCGACCGCCGCACCGCTGCTGGTGACGTGGCCTTCGATGCGGCCGGTGACGTCACCGCGCAGGGAGGCGACGGCGCGCGCGAGCGACGCGGTGTCGCCGTGGCCGACGACGACGTGGCGGACGTAGGTCACGGTCTCGTTGGGTTTCAACTCGACCGTCGCGCCGATTGGGTCACTCCACATGGATCCATTGAATGTATCGAAGCGGAGTTTGCCGTCCGGGACGAGGGCGTAGGAGGTGTCGCTCCCGATGCCGCAGATCCAGTCGACGTGAACGCGTTTGCCGGGAAGGTCGAACCCGTGACCGGGCGCCATGTGCTCGGTGCGGCCCCACTGGACGGCGTCGCCGACCTCGTAACTCGCGATGGTGTGCGTGGCCGTCGAGGTGAAGCGTGTCTCGAGCGTGATCCAGTGTTGCTCCGGTTCGAGGACGTAGTCCGTGACGACCTTGATGAGCGGGTTGCCGGTGTCGACGCCGGTCGCGCGGACGCGGGCCTCTTTGCCGGGGCCACCGGGCGCGATGATGCGGACGTCGTCGTACTTCGCTTGCCGGGGGAACTCGTTGTCGAGGTAGAGGAACAGCTCGTTGATGTGGTCTTGGCCGTGGGGGAGCGGGGCGAGGTCGACGAGGTTGCCTTCACTCGCGGCGAAGCCGCTGCTGGCGGCGTCGTGCGTGATGACGGCGAGGATGACGCCGTTGGTCATCGAGATGTCGCCGACGGAGCCGGTGGCTGCGGGGCCCCAGAGGAGCTCGGCCGGGCCTTCGATGGTGCGCGCGAGGGTCGAGGGTGCTTCGTCGTTCGACTTGCACGAACCGACGCCCAGGAGGAGGCAGAGCCATGCACTCGCGTTGCGAACCACTCGAAAGCCCCTGATACCACAACCGCCGGCCTCCTGACGCGCGGACGTTGTTCGTCTTTCGGTCGGTATGTTATCCGCGCGGGTCGAGGGCGTCGTTCCATGGCGGGACACAGCAAGTGGAGCAACATCAAGCGGAGAAAGGGGGCTGTCGACGCGAAGCGCGGCAAGCTCTTCACCAAGCTCGCCAAGGAGATCATGGTCTCCGCGCGGCTGGGGGGCGGGGATCCCGACGGCAACCCTCGACTCCGGCTCGCGATCAACGCCGCGCGGGCCCAGTCGATGCCGCTCGACAACATCAACCGTGCGATCGCCAAGGGGACCGGCGAGCTCGAAGGCGGCCAGATGGAGGAGCTCGTCTACGAGGGCTACGGGCCCGGTGGCGTGGCCTTCATCATGGACGTCGCGACCGACAATCAGACACGCACGATCGCCGAGGTCCGGAGCCTGTTCGACAAACTCGGCGGTGGCCTGGGCAAGACCGGGACGGTGGCGTTTCTGTTCGACCGTCGCGGGATGATTCGCTTCGACGCCGAGACGTACAAGGAAGAGCGGATCATGAATGCGGCGATCGAGGCCGGCGCCGAGGACGTCCAGATCGAGGACGATCAGATCGTGGTCTACACCGAGCCGAACGACTTCTTGAGTGTGCGTGATGCGATCGAGTCCGCAGGGCTCGAACCAGCGGTCGCCGAGATCACGATGATTCCGTCCACGAGCGTCACCTGCGACGAGGAGATCGCGCGCACGACGCTGAAGCTGTTGGAGCGGCTCGAGGACCACGACGACATTCAGAACGTCTGGTCCAACTTCGACATACCGGACGCGATCATGGATATGCTCGACGGCGAATGATCGCTTTCGGAATCGATCCGGGATCGCGACGCACCGGTTGGGGTGTCGTCCAGGCGGAGGGCAGTCGGATGATCCACCTCGGATCCGGCGTGATCCGCGCGACCGAGTCCGAGGCGCTCCCGCTGCGGCTGCACACCATCCACCGCGAGTTGGAGGAGGTGCTGCAGGAGCGTCGGCCGGACCATGTGTTCGTCGAGTCGGTGTTCCATTCGAAGAGCGCCAAGAGCGCGTTGGTGCTGGGGCAGGCCCGTGGTGTCGCGCTGCTGGCGGCGGCGCAGGGCGGCTACCCGATCGTGGAGATCACCCCCGCCGAGGTGAAGAAGGCCGTGACCGGGAGCGGGCGCGCGGAGAAGTTGCAGGTGCAGGAGATGGTGAAGGTGCTGCTCGGATTGAAGACACGGGCGCCGTCGGATGCGTCGGATGCGTTGGCGCTCGCGATCGCGGGGACGGCCGTGCTGCGCTGGAAGGTCGCCACGGGGGCGGCGCGATGATCGGGCGGCTGCGTGGCGAGGTGATCGACCGCTCGGCGACGTCGATCCTCGTGGACGTCAACGGCGTTGGCTACCAGGTCCACGTCACGGCGCAGTGCCCGTACCGAATCGGCGAGCGCGTCGACGTCTTCATCCATACAAACGTGCGCGACGACGCGATTCAGCTCTTCGGCTTCGCGGACGCGATCGAGCGCGAGGTGTTCAACTACCTGATCGGCGTGCAGAGCGTCGGGCCGGTGAAGGCGATGGCGATCCTGCAGACGCCGGTCGCGGACTTCATCGAGCTCGTCCTGCGGCGGGAGCCCGCGCGACTGTCGAAGCTGCCGGGTGTGGGGAAGAAGACCGCGGAGCGGATCCTGATCGACCTGTACGACAAGCTGCAGGCGCTCTCGCCGTCGCTCGCGCCTTCGTCGGACCCGAGCCCGTCGAACCTCCCCGCGAGCGCGGTGGGCAAGGACCTCGTCAGCGCCCTGGTGAACCTTGGCTACCGCGAGGCGGTGGCGGAGGAGACGGCGGCGGCGGCGATCGGGCGCAAGGGCGAGGACGCGTCGCTCGAGGTGTTGCTGAAGGACGCGCTGAGCAAGGGGCGTTGATGGGGTTGCCGACGCGAAAGGTCGCGTGCCACAACGCTGAGCATCCGTTCGGGTGACCGCGGGTTCGAGTCGAGATGAGCCGTAAGGAAGACGAGGATCGAGGCCGCGAGACCAGCGGGCAGGCGCGTCCGGGCGATCCGCCGATCGACGCCGCGCTGCGGCCGCGTTCGTTCGAGGAGTACGTCGGGCAGAAGAAGATCACTGCGAACCTGAAGGTGTTCGTGGAGGCGGCCAAGGGGCGCAGCGAGCCGGTCGATCACCTCCTGTTCGCGGGACCGCCGGGCCTCGGGAAGACGTCGCTGGCGAACATCATCGCGGTCGAGATGGGCGTGAAGCTGCACGTCACCTCGGGCCCCGCGCTCGAGAAGAAGGGCGATCTCGCGGGCATATTGACGAGCCTCGAGCCGCACGACGTTCTCTTCATCGACGAGATCCACCGCCTCACCCCGGCCGTGGAGGAGAACCTCTATCCGGCGATGGAGGAGTACCGGTTCGACGTCGTGATCGGCGACGGACCGCACGCCCGCACGATGACGTTGCCGCTCCCGCGCTTCACGCTCGCGGGGGCGACGACCCGCGCGGGGTTGCTGTCGAACCCGCTGCGGGACCGCTTTGGGTACGTCGCGCAGCTGCAGTTCTACGCGCCCGACGAGCTCGAGCAGATCGTCACCGGCTCCGCGGCGCGGCTCGGCGTAGAGCTGGAGCCCGAAGGAGCCCACGAGATCGCGTGTCGCTCCCGAGGGACGCCGCGTATCGCGAACCGGCTGTTGCGCCGCCTGCGCGACTTCGCGGAGGTGCTGGGCGAAGGGCGCATCACGAAGCCCATCGCCGACAAGGCGCTCGCCGCGCTGGAGATCGACGAGAAGGGGTTCGACCTGATGGACCGGCGGCTGCTGCTGGCGATCATCGACCGCTTCGACGGGGGGCCCGTCGGCCTCGATACGTTGGCGGCGAGCGTGGGTGAGGAGCGGGATACCCTGGAGGACGTCTACGAGCCGTACCTCATCCTACAGGGGTTCCTGAAGCGGACGCCGCGGGGTCGGGTTGCGACCGAGCGGGCCTACACCCACCTCGGCAAGACGTTGAACCAGCGCAAGCTCCTCTGACCGAAGCGTCTCGAATTTTCGATAGTTAGGGGTTGCCTGCCGACCGGTCTCATGGCACCCACACCGCGGTTTCGGGCCTCCGACCGTTGTTCTTTCGGCACACCGTATCCTTTTTGCGACATGGGTGTCCGAAGGTGATTCACTTACGCACCGCGTAACGTGGCGGGGTCAGACGTTTCGGGACCTTGCCCGACCGTGGCTTGGTTGTTGCTCATCGCCACAGCCGAGTCCGAGGGCACGTAGGGCGTACCGCACATCATGTTGTATCAGCGCACGGTCAGGTCGACGGTCCGCGGTGAAGGTGTAGGCCTCCACAGCGGCGAGCTCGCGACGTTTCGAATCCTCCCCGCCGCCCCGGACACCGGCCTCGTGTTCGTCCGGAGCGATCTTCATCCCCCGGTCGAGATACCCGCGACCACGGATCACGTGGTCCACACGGTCCTGGCGACGTCGCTCGGGAAGGACGGGGTCTCCGTCCAGACCGTCGAGCACCTGATCGCGGCGCTCTCCGGCCTCGGCATCGATAACGCCCGCGTCGAGGTCGACGGCCCCGAGATCCCGATCCTCGACGGTTCCGCGGCGCGCTTCGTGGACCTCATCCGCGAGGCCGGCGGGACGGTCGCCCAGCGTAAGCCGAAGCGCTTTTTGGTGGTGACCAAGACCGTGATGGTCGGCGACGGCGACAAGTTCGCGCGCCTCGAGCCCGCGGCCTGCTTTTCGCTCCGCGCCACGATCGACTTCGACCACCCGATCGTGAACCGCCAGACCTACGAGCTGGCGATGTCCGACACCGCATTCCTCCGCGAGCTCGCGCCGGCGCGCACCTTCGGGTTCGCGAAGGACGTCGAGAAGATGCACGCCGCGGGCCTCGCCCGGGGCGGCTCGCTCGACAACGCGGTGGTCGTCGACGACTACTCCGTCCAAAACCCTGAGGGGCTGCGTTTCCCCGACGAGTTCGTGCGTCACAAGATGCTCGACGCGGTGGGCGACCTGGCCCTCCTGGGGCTGCCCATCATCGGCCGCTACGTCGCGTACAAGGGCGGCCACGCGCTCAACACGCAGCTCGTCGCCGCGCTCCGCGAGCAGCCGCGCGCGTACGAGATCCACGAGTTCCGCGCCCGCCGCGAGGTCGCGCGCGCCCAGCTCGAGCTGCCGGTGTTTCGCCTCGGGCGGCTCGCGCCGATCTGACCGGCGCCGATTCTCCTCGACAAGCCCGGCCGCATCCCTCACCCCTTTCCCCACACGTGAACGAAGCGCCCGACACCCGAACGCCCACGGCGTTCGCTGACCTACCGATCCATCCCCGAGTCCTGAAGGCCGTGCGTCGCGCCGGCTACGACGCGCCCACCGATGTGCAGGCGCAGATCATCCCGCTGCTCGCCGAGGGGCGCGACGTGCTCGCGCAGTCGCAGACCGGCACGGGGAAGACGGCCGCGTTTGCGTTGCCCATCCTCTCGAAGCTCGACCTCGAGCGCCGGGTGCCGCAGGTCCTCGTGCTGGCGCCGACGCGGGAGCTCGCGATTCAGGTGTCGAAGTCGTTCGCGACCTACGGGCGCGACCTCGCGGGCTTCGCCGTCACGACGATCTACGGCGGGCAGGACTACCGTGTGCAGCTCGACGCGCTCCGTCGCGGCGTGCACGTCGTCGTCGGTACGCCGGGGCGCTTGATCGATCTCATCGAGCGCAAGGCGCTCGACCTGTCGCAGATCTCCACCGTCGTGCTCGACGAGGCCGACGAGATGTTGGCGATGGGGTTCATCGAAGACGTCGAACGCGTGCTCGCCGGCGTCCCGGAGCCGCGGCAGATCGCGTTGTTCTCGGCGACGATGCCCGGCGCGATTCGCCGCATCGCGCAGCGCTACCAGAACGAGCCCGAGCAGATTCGCATCGAGGCGGAGACGATGACCGCGGACTCGATTCGCCAGCGCGCGGTGTTCGTCCACGAGCGTGCGAAGACCGACGTCCTCCTGCGTCTCCTCCAGACCGAGGACACCGACGGCGTCATCGTGTTCACGCGTACCAAGGACGCCACCGCGAACCTCGCCGAGGCGCTCCGTCGTGAAGGCGTCGCGGCGACCGCGCTCAACGGCGACATGCCGCAGCGCGCACGCGAACGCACCATCGACAAGCTCAAGTCGGGCGCGCTCGACGTGCTCACCGCGACGGACGTCGCGGCGCGCGGACTCGACGTCGCGCGTGTCAGCCACGTCTTCAACTTCGATGCGCCGCGCGACACGCAGTCGTACATCCATCGCGTCGGACGCACGGGCCGCGCGGGCCGCGCCGGAGAGGCGATCCTGTTCCTCACTAAGGCGCAGCGCTCGCGGCTGCGCCGCATCGAGCGCGCGACGGGGCAGCCGATCGAAGTGGTGCCGCCGCCGAGCCCGGCCGAGGTCGAGGCGAAGCGCACGGCGCGCCTGCTCGAGCAGGTCGAAGCCCGGGTCCGCGGGGCGGACCTCGCGTCCGTGGAGTGTCTCGTCACGCAGTACGCCGAGGCGTCGGGCACGCCGCTCGCCAAGGTTGCGGCGGCGCTCGCGCAGATGGCCCTCGGCGACCGACCACTCGACGGGCGGGCACCCCGCGCCGCCGGCGACGCGCGAGGGCGCGACCGGAACGGCGAGATGCCGGGGCGTCGGCGCGACCGTGACGGCGGCGCCGAGGACACGCGCGGCGCGCGGCGTGACCGTCCGGGGCGCGCGCAAGATGCCGGGCAGCACGGCGACCAGCGGTCCTGGCGCGACCGCGGCGACGCGTCGCAGCCGCGGGCCGACCGCACGAACCGGTCGTGGCGCGATCGCGACGGCGCGTCGCAGACCAACGGCGAACACCAGTCGTGGCGCGATCGCAACGGCGCTTCGCAGGCCAACGGCGAACACCGAAGCGACCGATCGTGGCGCGACCGCGGCGACGCCCGCGTGAACGGCGAACACCGAAGCGACCGATCGTGGCGCGACCGCGGCGACGCCCGCGTGAACGGCGAACACCGCGACGACCGCTCGCGGCGCGACCGCGGCGACGCCGAACACCGCGACGACCGATCGTGGCGCGACCGCGGCGACGCCCGCGTGAACGGGGAACACCGCGACGACCGCTCGCGGCGCGACCGCGGCGACGCCCGCGCCAACGGCGACCACCGGGCTTCGTGGCGCGACCGTGGCGACGCGCCGCGGGTGGGCCGCGACAACGCGCGGCCGATGGATGGGGGGGCGCCGCCGAAGCGACGCGCCGCTCCGCAGGTGTCCGCCTCGGGCATGGACAACTACCGCCTCGACGTCGGCGCCGAGGACGGCGTGCAGCCGAAGAACATCGTAGGCGCGATCAGCAACGAGGCCGGCATCCCGGGCCACACGATCGGCGCGATCCGGATCCACGACCAGTACACAACGGTCGAGCTCCCCGAGGGGATGCCGCGCGAGACGTACCGCGTCCTCCGGCGTACGTGGGTCGCGGGCAAGTCGCTCGGGCTGACGCGGATCGCCGCCGACGGTCGACCGCTGCCGCCCAGCCATCAGGTCGTCGCGGACGCCTGACGTCGCCCGCGATCGACGGTCACTAGATCTGGACCGGAATCTGGGCGCGGCGAAGTCGCGGCGCCACAGTCTGTGTCACCACGCGCATCACCAGCTGGTCCGCCTCGTCCGGCGGCATCGCGCCGAGGCCGCGCTCCGCGGTCACCTTCCGGACGCGTCGCGCCTGCGCCCTCTCGAGCGTCGGGAGGCCGGCGGTGATGAACGTCTGGCCGATCGCCTCGAAGATCTCGAGCGCCTGCTCCGCGAGCGCGTCGCGCTCCGACTGCGCCACGAGCGGCACGAGGTTCTGGCAGATCAGCCACGCGGTTGCGGCGTGCGCCTTCTCGTCGTCGTAGATGCGTTGGAGCGTGTCACGCACCGCGGGGTGCGTCGTGTAGCGCAAGCGAGCTTGCATCAGCGCCGCCGACACCGTCTCGCTCACCGCGATCGACAACACCCAGCTCGCCGCGCCGCACGCCTCGATCTCCGCGAGTCGCGCCGGTTCGTACGGCACCTCGGGCGGGATGTCCTCGGTGTAGCCGCCGAGCCCGTTCGCCAGGTCGCGCGACAGCTCGGTGTGTCGGACCTCGTCGCTCGCGATGCGCGTCAGCGCGCCCAACACGTCGAGCTCGAAGCGCTCGCGCATCATCGCGAGCGACAGCTGCGAGATCGCGGGCACCGCCGCTGCTTCGCTCCACGCGCGCTCGCTCCAGAAGCGCCGGGCTTCTTCACACGAAGGCAGCGCCTCTGCCCCGACGTCGGGCGCGAGCGGCTGCCCCTCGAGCCGACGACGGAGCTTCGAGAACCCCGGCGCACCCGACCCGAGCGGCAGCGTCTTCATCCGGCCTTCCGCGTCGAGCGACCGTTGAGCCGCTCCATCCACGAGACCGACGAACGCGTGAACCCGTCCGACGAAGCCGGGCGTCGTGCCGGCGTCGCGGCCGGTGCGTCTTCGACCTTGCCGAGCTTCGCGAGGAGGTTCTTGACCGCCTCGTCGACGAACTTCTTCTCCCGATCGTTCATCGTTCAGCCCACCGGGTGGTTCGGGCGCTGCTGATGCGCCTCGAAGTGCACTTCGGCGCCGAGGTCCTTCGCGTAGTTGTTCAGGATGTCGGCGGCCGCCTTCGTCAGCCGGACCGACCCCTTCGGCATCTCGCGCGCGGCCTCCGGCGTGGTCAGTCTCTGGAACGTCGAGAGGACGGCGCCGCGCAGGTCGGAGGGCGGTGAGTCCGGCAGCATGGGGTCCTGGAACCAGCCCGTGCGATCGATCTCGTAGCGAAGCTCCTTCGCTTCGGTCGCGCCGAACGTGTACTGCTGGCCGAGCGCGATGCTGGGGTTCCAGCCCGAGAACGCCTTGTAGTCGTTGTGGTCGAGGTTGGACGCTTCGAGCGCCTGCTGCGCGAACGCGCGAATATCGATACTGGTCATCTTGATTTCCCCTTGGCGGGGCGCGTCCCTCGGGCGCCCCGTACGAAGATCGTTATCGACCGCGTGGTATCCTGGTTGCGCACTATCACTTACTTTTAGCGCGGATGTCCCACCCTGGGCGCAGCGCGCCGCAAGTCCCTGAATTGTCGTTGCCTAACCGCTGCATCGGTAGGACTCGATACGACGTGCCGAAGGAGCAAGCCTTCGCGTTGGCGCTGAGCGTCGGCGCGCTCGCCCTCGGCCCGCTCCTGTACCGCGCCCTCGACGGCTCCCCCCGGGCGCGCTCGCTCCTCGACGGCTTCGTCCTGGGCAGCGTAGGGGGCCTCGTGGTGCTCCACGTGCTGCCTCGGGTCTTCCCTGCCGCCGGGGTCTGGGCCGTGGTCGCGTTCCTCGTCGGCCTCCTGCTCCCGTACGCGCTCCACCGCTTCGCCCACTCGCGGAGCGAAGGCTGGGTCGTTGGCGTCGGGCTCTTCGCCGTCGCTGCGCACGCGACCATGGACGGCGCCGGCATCGCCCACGGCGAGGAGGCGCTCTCCGTCGCCATCGTCCTGCACCGCATCCCCGCGAGTGTCCTCGTGTGGTGGCTCTTGAAGCCGCGCTTCGGTCCGCGCAGCGCAGCGCTGGCGCTCGTCGCGCTGGCCATCGCCACCCTCGTCGGCTTCTTCGGCATGGCGCACGTCGCCATCGACGCGCTCCCGCTCGCGGCGTTCGAAGCGCTCCTCGGCGGCGCGCTCCTGCACGTCATCGCCGGGCACGGCAACACGGATCGGAAGGCACACCTCGTCGGGACCGTCGCGGGTGTCGTCGCCGGCCTCGGGCTCCCCGTCGCGTTGCTCTTCGAGCACGCGCTCTGAGTCAGAAGACCGGGTCGTACTGAACGACGCCGCGCACACCCGCGAGCGCGCCGGGCCGAAGCTCCACCGCCATGAAGTGCTCGGGCGTCACGTCGTACACACACGTCAGGCCGTCGCGCGCCGCGAAACCGAAGCGCGGGTAGTACGCCGGGCTCCCGAGCACCACGCAGGCGTCGGCCACACCGCGTAGCGACGTGAGGCCGTGCTGGGTGAGCGCGGTGCCGACGCCTTGTCGCTGCGCGTCGGGGCGCACCGACAGCGGAGCGAGCCCCATCAACACCAGGCCGACCTCCGGGTCGAGCGCGACTTGCGTGAATGCGATGTGCCCGACGACGTCACCGTCGACCGCGACGAAGGCCCGGTACGCGTTGAGCGCGCGCAGCCGCTTCACGAGGTCGGCTTCGTCGCGCTGGCCGAACGCCGCCGCCACCACCGCGTCGATCGCGTCGAAGTCGGTCGGCTCCTCCGGTCGAATCTCCATCACGCCCTCGCTCGATCGCGTCGGCGCCATACCGTTGCGACCGTGAGGCCGGCGAGGATGTGCCAGATGCCCCACCAGGCCGCGACCGCCGCGAGGCCGCCGCGCCCGCCGAAGAACGCGAAGATCAGCACCAGCGCGAGCCCGGAGTTCTGGATGCCGACCTCCACGCTCACCGCGCGGCACTCCGGCACCGACAGCCGCGCGAGCTTCGCCATACCGTAGCCGACGGACAGCGCCAGCGCGTTCATCACGAACACCGGAACGAGCACGTAGCCGATCGCCTCCAGGAACACGTGGCGGTTGTTGATGAACGCGACGATCACGAACACCGCGAAGAACGCGAGCGACAGGATCGAAAACGGCCGCTCGAGCTTCTTCGCGACCCGCGGGAAGAACCGCGCGACGAGCATCCCCGTCACGAGCGGGACGCCGAGCAAGATGAAGACGCCGCGCAACATCGTCCACGGTGACAGCGCGATCTCGGACAGCAGCGCCGACCCGGTCGGGTGCAGGCCGCCCCACAGCTCGAAGTTCAGCGGCATCATCACGATCGCCGCGGTCGTGGAGATCGCCGTCATCGACACACTCGTCGCGGTGTCGCCGCGCCCGTAGTGCGTGATGAAGTTCGACACGTTCCCGCCGGGGCAGGCCGCGACCATGATCATCCCGAGCGCGATGCTCGCGGGGACGTCCAGGAGCAACGTCGCGCCGAACGTCACGCCGGGGAGCAACACGAACTGCGCGAGCACGCCCACGAGCGGCGCACGGGGCCGACGCAAGATCCGGACGAAGTCTTCGACGCGCAGGTTCAGCGCGACGCCGAACATCACGAGCCCGAGGATGATCTCCAGGACCCGGAGCGACTCCGGGTCGAAGGCGAGCTCGAGTTTGTCGATGTCCACGCGAAGGGACTACTACTCGGGCTGGATCGTGTACGCCAACTGGTTCACGCAGGCGTAACGCGCGTCGAACTCCGTCTGGTCGAACGCGGGGTCGAGCGGGAGCACGCCGAGCTCGATCACCTCACCGTTCATCGTCACCGAGCCCGTGAGGAAGTTCGTCATGTTCTTGCCGATCCACGAGCCGTTGAACGCCTCGATCGCCGAGGTGTCGACGTTGAACTTGAACGTCTTCGGCCCGGAGTGGAGCGTCACCGCCGACGCGTTCAGCGTCACGTTCTGCGCGTGGATGACCGGCGTCGGGACGTCGAACGTCCCCGGCTCGTCGGCGCGCTCACCGACGATCGGCTGCACGACCCCGGACAACCGCCCACCGTTCATGATGATGCCGCGGAACGGATCCGCGAGGTCCCCCTCGCGCTCCCACAGCTCGTACGACTGCACCTCCACGTCGTTGAACATGATCTGCACCGCGTCGTGCGTGTTCGGGACGATCGAGTCGATGAACACCAGGATCGTCTCGCGCTCGCCCGTCACGATGCGCCCGGCGTCGACGGTGACGTCGAGGTCGATGAACCGCTGCCGCCCGTAGCAGTCCACGTACACCGGGTTGCTGCCGTTGTTCTGGTGACGGCAGTCCTCGATCTCCCACTCCAACAACCCCTGGTCGCCCGAGTCGCCTTCGACGCGAATCGGATCCGTCTTCACCCAGAAGTCCTCGAAGCCGCACTCGTCGTCCGAGTTGATCTGGCTCGCGAGCTGTCCGGTCGACATCACCAACAGCCGCGCGAAGCCCTCCGCGAGGACGTGCTTCATGTTGCACTGCTCGACGTCCGTCGGGACCACCATGTCGGGCGTGCACGCGTAGCTCGCGTCGAACACCGCCTGGTCGTACTCCGGATCGAGGATGGGCTGCCCCGAGACCGGCACCGTGAACGAGGTCCCGTTCACGACGATCGAGCCCGCGAGGTAGTTCGTGTTCGCCTCGCCGACGCCGTTCTGCGCGTCGAGCGCGGACCGCTCCGCCGACAGGTCGAAGCGCAACCCGTCCTTCACGATCGTCAACGACGCGCCCTCGTACGCGACGTCGCGCATCCGCGCCGTCGGCGTCGAGATGCTGCACGCGCCGGTCACCGTGTCGATCGCGACCCGCGGCGACACGACACCCGACAACGCGCCCTGCTGGATCTCGAGGATGTTCGCCTCCGGATCCGCCCACATCGCGAAGCCTTCGAACGTCGCGCGCAGGTCGAGCTCCGCGGGCTCCCAGTCGGTCGGAACCACGGGCTGCGCCGGGTCGCCCGAGACGATGCCGAGGATGGTCTTCGTCCCCGTGAGCGAAACGCGCCCGCTCGCGTAGACGTTCTTGCCGTTGCAGTCCGTCGCCACCACCGTGCGCTCGCCGAAGTCGAACGCACACGGCGAGCCCACGGAATAGACGACCGAGCCGCCGTCGTAGCCGAGGTCGCCGGTGACCACCGCAGCCTCGTTCACGGACGGGCTCGAGAAGCCACACGTCGTGTCGGCCTCCAGCACCTTTGCGAGGGTGCCGAGCGTTTGAATGGACAGCTGCGCTGCGCCCTGCGCGAGCGGCGGTGTCGGATCACATTGCGTGCTCACCGGGAGCTGCACCGTCCCGCACTGCCATGAGGCGTCGAACTTCGCGGCGTCGTACGCGGGGTCGAGGCCGTCGTCGGCCGGGTCGGTGGGGAGTGACCACGACTCGCCGTCGACGACGATCGTCCCGTCGAGGAGGTTTTCGTCCGAGTCCCACTTGCCGTTCACGGCCATCAGGTTGCTGTCCTCGATCGTCAGGCCGAACGTGCCCGACGTGGACTCGATCTTCGCCGTCGTCGGCGCGGTGTAGCGGATGTCCGAGAACCGAACGATCGGCGTCGTGAACGCGCACAGCCCGGACTGCGCCGTGTCGGCCACGACCATCGGCCGCACGGTGCCCGACAGCGCGCCGGTCTCGATCGTCAGCGCCGAGTCCCCCTCCGCGATGCGCAGGTCCGTGAACGCGAGGATCTCCACCTGGATCTCCGCGGGGGAGGACGTCGTCGGAACGACGGGGGTCGCGGCGTCGCCGGTGATGCGCCCGGTGAGGCGCTTCGTACCGCGCACCACGACGCGCCCCGACCCGATCGTCTCCGAGCCCTGGCAGCTCGTCTGCAGGACCGTCGACTTGCCGAAGTCGAGCACACACTCCTCCGCAGTGACGGTCACGGAGCCCATGCCGCCGACCGCGCCGTCGATCGTCGCCGCGGCCTGCGCGGTGGGGCTCGAGAAGCCGCACGCGGTGTCGGCCTCCAGCGCGGAGGCGATGCGGCCCAACGTTCGCACCGTCAGACGTGCGGCGTTCTGCGCGAGGCGCGGGCCGAGGAATCCTTGGCACTCGAAGGAGGTCGGCTGCGCGAGCTCGGCGTTGCACGCAAACGAGCTCTCGAAGAGGGCGGGGTCGTAGTCGGGGTCGAGGCCGTCGTCGTCGTTCGGGACCTCCTGCTCGCCGCCCCACACCACGACGGTGCCGGACAACGCGTTCTCGTGGCCGGAGTGTTTGCCGTTGACCGCCCAGATGAGCGAGCCGTCGACCGGGACTTCGAAGTCGCGGCTGTCGGTCACGACGTTCACGCGCGAGCCCGGCGTGTAGATGACCTCGGAGATCATCGCGTTCTTCGTTGGGATGGAGCAGGCGCCGTTTGCCGTGTCGACGCCGAGGCGGGGCGCGAGCTGTCCGGAGATGCCGCCGGAGATCATCGTGAGTTTGTTGGGGCTGATGGAGCTTTCGACCAAGAAGTTCTCGAACACCGCGTCCTCGACGTAGATGGTCGCGGCGTCGGGGCCCGCCGGGATGACGGGGGTGCCGACGTCTCCGGTGAGGATGCCGCCGATCTGTTTCTTGGCGGTGACCGTGACCTTGCCGTGGATCGTGAAGACCGTCCCGTTGCAGTCCATCGACGTCTTCGGCTCGGAGGCGGGGATGTCGATCGTGCAGGTCTGGACGTTGTACGTCGCCGTCCCCATCGACCCCGGCTCACCGGAGAGGAGCACCGCGTCCTTCACGTGCTGCGCTTCGAAGCCGCAGCTCGTGTCCGAGCTGACCAGCTCGACGATCGCGCCGAAGTTCCGGACCGACAGCCGGGCCACGCCGGTGCCCACCTTCCCGGGCGCACACTGCGCGCAGCTCACGACCGGCGCGAGGCAGGCGATGAAGGGGAGATATACGCGTACACGGGACATATCCGGTTAGCGAATCTCCGGATCGATGGCCAAGGGGTCAACGGACAACCTGTGGGTTGACGTCCGATGATATCTGACATGTCCTGGCGTCAGCCTGACGCGCCGAGTCAATCCAGCGTGTCGAACTTCGAGAAGCGCATCGAGAAGTTGCCGCGGCCCTCGGTGAGGTTTCGCAGGTCGGTCGAGTACCCGAACATCGACGTCATCGCGACGGTCGCGCGTACGACGCCCCGGTCGCCCTCGGTGTCCACACCCTCGATGCGCCCGCCGCGCGACGACAGGTCGCCGACCACCGCGCCGGTCATCGCCTCGGGCACGACGACCTCCAGGCTCATCAGCGGCGCGAGCGTCGCCGGGTCCGCCTGCTCGAGCGCCGCGCGCACGGCGTTCGCCGCCGCGACCCGCAACGCGATCGTCGTCGTCTCGCCGGGGCGCGTCTCGACCTCGATCAACCGCAGCTCGATGTCCTGCACCGGGTAACCGTCGATCGGTCCGGCCTGCAGTGCTTCGAGCGTGCCCTCGCGCATCTCGGCGAAGTCCTTGTCGTTGATCGAGTTGGCTTCCTTGTTCGCGTCGGTGCGCTGGTCGACGTAACGCGTCCCGCTCTCGCGGTCGCGCGGTGCGACCTCCATGACGACGCGGGCGAAGACCTTCTCCTTCTTCTCCTCGTCGATGATCCGCTCGAACAGCTCCTCCGCGCGCGCCACTTTCCGCACCGTCTCGCGGTACACGACGCTCGGGTTGCCGGAGCTCACCGGGACGTTGAACTCCTTCTCGAGCCGGTCGCAGAGGATCTCGAGGTGCAGCTCGCCCATCCCCGCGAGCAGCGTCTGCCCGGTGTTCTCGTCTTCCGACAGCATCACCGTGGGGTCCTCGTCCGCGAGCTTGCCGAGCGCCTCGCCGAGCTTTTCGAGGTCCTTGTTCTGCTTCGGCTCGACCGCGATGGAGATGACGGGTTTGAGGAAGCTCATCTCCTCGAGTCGGATCTGGTGTTTGGAGTCCGAGAGTGTGTCGCCGGTGCGCGCAAATCGCAGGCCCGCCGCGAGGACGATGTCGCCCGCGACCGCTTCCTTGAGGCGCTCCTTCTTGTGTGAGTGGGTCTTGAACAGGCGCGCCACCCGCTCGGTCTTGCCGTTGGTCGTGTTGAGCACCGGCGCGCCGGCCTCCATCTTCCCGGAGTAGATCCGCATGAAGACGTGCCGACGCCCGTCCTCCATCGCGACCTTGAAACACAGCGCGGACAGCGGCGCCTTCGGATCCGGCGGTCGCGTGAGCTTCTCCTCGGTCTTGGGATCGATGCCCACGACGGGCGGCACGTCGAGCGGGGAGGGGAGGTAGTCGACGATCGCGTCGAGCAACGGCAGCACGCCCTTGTCGCGCAGCGCCGTCCCGCACAACACGGGTTGCAGGGCGTTGGCGATGGTGCCCTTGCGCAGGCCCTCGACGATCTCCTCGCGTGTGATCTCTTCGCCGCCGAGGTACTTCTCGGCGAGCGCGTCGTCGAGGTCCGACAGCTTCTCGAGGAGGTTCTCGCGCGCGGCGGCGGCCTCGTCCGCGAGCTCGGCCGGGATGTCCCCGCGCTCGGCGACCTCACCGTGCTGCCCGGAGAAACGCACGGCCTGCATGTCGACGAGGTCGATGATGCCCTCGTACGCCGACTCGGCGCCGATCGGGATCTGGATCGGGACGGGGTTGGCGCCGCCGAGCTTCTTCTCGATGTCCGCCACGACGTGGGCGAAGTCCGCGCCGATGCGGTCCATCTTGTTGACGAACGCCAGGCGCGGCACGCCGTAGCGCGCGGCCTGGCGCCACACCGTCTCGGACTGCGGCTCGACCCCGGACACGGCGCAGAACACCGCGACGGCGCCGTCGAGGACGCGCAAGGATCGCTCGACCTCGACCGTGAAGTCGACGTGGCCGGGGGTGTCGATCAGGTGGATGTCGTGGTCCCGCCAGGGGCAGGAGGTGACGGCCGCGGTGATGGTGATGCCGCGCGCGCGCTCCTGCTCCATCCAGTCCATGGTCGCTTCGCCGTCGTGGACTTCACCGGTCTTGTGGATGCGGCCGGTGTAGAACAGGATGCGCTCGGAGACCGTGGTCTTTCCGGCATCGATGTGGGCCGCGATCCCGATGTTGCGGACCTTCGACATCTTGGAAGCCTTCGGCGCCATGGGCCGAGGACCATAGAGGACGGCGGGATGGCCGAAAAGCCCAAACTCGCCTAAAACCCCCCGGACCAGCCTCGAAATGCTTCGTCTAGGACCGATCGAGCTCGCGTTCTGGCACCTGCTCCTGATCGGCGTGGGCGTGGCGATCCTCGTGTGGATCATTCGCGGCTTCACGATACGTGTCGCGGGGACCTGGACGCGCGTGGACGAAGGTTTGGGCGGCGGCAAACCGGAGCGCATCACGCTCGTGCAGTTCGGTCCGTTCGTGCGCGGTCGTCGCCTCATGCGCGGCGGCTTCCAGGAGTACACGGGCATCCTGCGCGGGCGCACGATTTTCATGACGCGACGCGATCACGGTCAGGAGCTGATCGTCTCGCAAGGCTTCCCGAAGGAGCTCGTCCCGGAGATCGACGGGACGGTGACCGCGAAGCTGCGCCTGACGCTCTCCGCGGACAGCCGCGCGATCTTCGGGACGTTCACGCCGCAGAAGATCGAGTTCACGTATCGCCCGCCCGCGATCACGAACCGCGTCTACCTCGACTCGTCCTTCCGTCGTTACAAGCTCGTCAGTCGCGAGATCATCGACGAGGAGCCACCGGGTCCGCCGCCGAGCGACGACAAAGCTGCGCCCCCGGTCCGCAAGACGGTGTGAGGCGCGGGGTCGACCGCGCCGATTTGGGACAGTCGGTCGCGGCGCGTGGACTAATGCCTCCGACCCGCGCGTTTTCTCGGTAGAATGATTCTCGTGCGGATCGCGTCGGTGCGCGCGCGGACGGAACGGGGGAGACGGGGATGACGACGAACAGCTTCAACGGCGTGAAGGTCTTCTCGGCGACGAAGGCCCGCGAGCGCGAAGAGCTCGGCGAGACGATCACCGCCTGGCTCGCGGCCAACCCGGGCGTGGAGATCGTCGACAAGATCGTCACGCAGTCCAGCGACAACGAGTTCCACTGCCTGACGATCACGCTGTTCTTCCACCGCAGCTGAAACCCCCTCGATGGGGTGCGACACCGCCCCCGCCGCTCCTACGGCGGTGTGGACCGATTGACACAGGTGCCGGTGTTTTTTCAGATGTGGCCTGAATGTCCCGCTTCGCCGCCACCTTGACGACCTTCCTCTTACTCGCGGCCTGCGGCCCGAAGGACGACGTCGCGACCGAAGACCGTACGCTCCGCACCGAGACCGACGAGTGGGGCCTCATCACCTGCTCCGAAGCCAACGCCGACGAGACCTGCTTCACGCAGCGCGCGGTGATGGGGGTGTCGATGGGCGCCGGCGGCGCCGGGATGCTCGGCCTGCTGCGCCCCGATCTGTTCGACAGCATCGGCATGCTCGGCGTGCCGATCGTCGACTGGGTTTACATGCTGCGGAACATCGACCGCAGCTACCTCGGCGGCTTCTGCGATCGCGAGACCATCCTCGCGAACCTCGACGCCGTCGACGATCCGACCGGCCCCGCGTTCTGCGGACCGGCGGAGGCCGTCGTGCAGCTCGACCGCGAAGGCCGGATGTTCGAGCCGCTGCAGGATTACAACCACTGGTACCGCTGGATCGACGAGGGCCGCGGCGGCTCCTTCGGGCGCGACAAACTCCGGAAGTCGTTCCAGGACATCGCGCTCGCGTTCGGCAACCCGGTCGCCTACAACCCCGACTCCCCGTACTTCCCGCCGGGCGTCCCGATGGACTTCCGCACCTGGACGCCGCAGGAGAAGTGCGAAACGCCTATGAAGCTCGAAGGTGTCTACCACCACGAGTACAACCCGGACGGCACCCACGACGTGCTCGTCTTCTGCGACACGCGCACCAACAGCGGTGACTTCGACCCCGAGCGGCCGAGCGAGGTCGCGATGGAGATCGGTCTGTCGGTCGATTACAACGGCAACGGCATCCGCGATTTCGCCGAGCCTGTGCTGAAGTTCATGCACGAGCGCTACGAGGACGTCGGTCGCGGCCCGGACGACGCCTACGACTGGATCGACAACCCCGGCGGCCAGGCCGGCAACTGGAAGTGGGACGAAGGCGAGCCCTTCCTCGACTACGGCCTCGACGGCGTCGATGGCACCGGTGACTACGGCGAGGGCAACGGCAAGTTCGACTACAACCCGAACATCGAGAACTACCTCGCGCAGAACCCGCGCACGCTGATCGAGACCATCCCCGAGGGGCACCTCGACCGCATGAACATCTACGCGGACGCCGGCATCCGAGACTTCCTGATGAGCGCCGCCGCGACGAACTGGCTGTGGGGATCGCTGCAGCACCGCGTCGGCCCCGAGCTCGCGCCGGACTACACGGCGTTCAAGACGCTGACCCCCGAGCTGAGCAAGCTCGACTTCTTGCAGGTCGACTACTCCGAGGAGGGGATCGGCAAACACGCGTACGTGCGTTACGGCGACCCGGACGCCTCCGAGCGGGAGATCAACCGCGGCGACGGGCACCACGTCGGGACCGTCTCGCAGGTGCTCAACCGCTTCCTCGTCGCGCTCGCGTTCGCCGAGAACCGCTTCCTCGACCGCGATGTCACCGACCTCGACAACGTCGGTGAGACCCGGGACCTCATCCTCCCGGGGACGTTCTTCTCGGAGGCGCTGCAGGAGGAGCGTGAGTTCGGCGTGGTGCTGCCGCCCGGCTACCACCTCCCCGACAACGCCGACCGCCGCTATCCCGTCGTGTACTTCATGCACGGGCAGGGGATGGAGTCGGACCAGCTGCTGGCCTCCGCGATCCTGTTCTTTGGCTATCAGTCCAGCTCGACCCAGGAGGAGAAGGTCGCGCGCCGCCAGAGTGACTGGTCCAAGTTCATCATCGTGTTCCCGGATTCCACCTGCAGCAACGACGCCTGCGAGGACGGAAACTTCAACACGAACCACCCCGGCATCGACGGGAACGGCCCGCGGTACATGGACAGCCTGTTCGAGCTGATGGCCCACGTCGAAGGCACGTACCGCACGGCAATTCCATCCGTCGTGAAGCGCTCCGCCCTCGAGTAGTTGCTGAATCCCCGACGCGCCTGGTAGCGGTGCGCGCGTCCATGAGTACCGACAACGCGCACGCGCTCGACCGCGTGCTCGCCGAGACGTTCGCCGTCGCGCGCGCGGAGATCTTCGACATGGTGAAGAGCATCCGCTTCGCGTTCCTGGTGATTAGTTACGCGTTCGCCGCCGGCATCGTCGGGTCCGGGCTCCTGTGGGTGAACGAGAAGATGGAGGGCAAGCTCCTCATGGGGGCTGCCGGGCTCGGGGAGGCGGAGCGCACCGCCATCGTCGAGGGGCTCGCCGACCAGGGCATGAGCACGTACCTCGCGGAGGCGATCCTGAACGGCGACCTGCCGCCGATGGTGTTCGGCGTCCTGTTCTTCTCCACGTTCTCCATCCCGCTGTTGATGCTCCTCGTCGGGTTCAACCGCATCAGCGAGGACGTCTCGACGCGCTACACACGTTACCTCCTGCAGCGTGTACACCGCGGGAGTTACCTCGCAGGGAAGCTCATCGGGCACTGGCTGGTGAGCTTCGTGGCGATCGTGATCGTGCACATCGCGCTGCTCTCCTACGCGAAGATCAACGACCTGTACGACATGGAGTCGACGATCGCCGCGATGCCCCGCATCTGGTTCGCGTTGCTGCTGCTGGTGCTCGGTTACTCCGCGTACACGACGCTCGTCTCGGCGACGCTCAACCCGCCGATCCTCGTGCTGCTCCTCGGGGTCATCTTCCTGATGGGCATCCGCGTGGTGCAGTTCTTCCTCGGCCTCATGTACGAGCCGCTCGGCAAGGTGTGGATGGGGAGCTGGGACGTGGAGCTGTACGCGCTCGACCCGATCGCCGTCGGGATCTATCTCGGGTACGCGGCGGTGTTCATCGCGCTCGCGCACCTCGTGCTACGGAGGCGGGACCTGTGAGCGCTGCGATTCAGCTCCAAGGCGTCAGCAAGAGCTACGGCTCGGTGCAGGCGGTCCAGCAGCTCGACCTCGAGATCCCCGAGGGCTCGCTCTACGGGCTCATCGGTCCGAACGGGGCGGGCAAGACGACGACGTTCGGGATGCTCTCCGGTTTCCTGCGCCCGACCACCGGCGAGGTGCGGGTCCGCGGCCACCTGCTGACGACGACGCGCCCGCCCGTGGGGCACGTGCTCGCGCTCCCGCAGGACGCGCAGCTGCCGGACAACAAGAAGGTCATCGCGGTGCTCGTGCACCTCGCGCGGCTGCAGGGCATGTCGACCGACGAGGCCACGGCGAAGGCGCGCGACGCGCTCGGGAAGGTCGGCCTCGCGGAGCTCAGCGAGCGCAAGGTCCGCGCGCTCTCGCACGGCCAGCGTCGCCGCGTGGGGATCGCGCAGACGCTGATCGGCAACAACGAGGTCATCCTCTTCGACGAGCCGACGGCCGGGCTCGACCCGCGCACCGCGCTGGAGCTCGGGCAGCTCATCAAGTCGCTGCACGCGGAGCGGACGATCGTGCTGTCGAGTCACAACCTCGCGGAGGTGGAGTCGCTCTGCACCCACGCGGCGATCCTCGACAAGGGGCGCCTCGTCGCCGCCGGCACCATGGACGAGATCAAGGGGACCGGGCAGCTCTTGTTCGTGAACCTCGCGAAGCCCGTGGACGACGCGGACGAGCTCGCGGCGGCGCTCGCGGCGATCGAGACCGTGGGCAAGGTGACGCCGTCGCCGGAGAAGGATCGCTTCGCGGTGGAGTGCACGGACGCCGAGAAGGTCGACGACGTCACCAACGCGGTGCTGCAGGCGCTCATCACGAGCGGCGCGTCGGTGAAGGGCGTCGAGCGTGGGAAGCGGCTCGAGGAGCGCTTCATGGAGACGACGGCGGCTTCGAAGTAGCCGCCTCGATCGCCTGCACGAACGCCCACTGCTGCGGCGTCTCCGGGACCCGCAGCCCACGCGCCGCGCTCAGCGCGAGCGTCGCGTCCTCCAGCGGGACCCCGGCGCGCACGAGCGTCGCGATCGCCATTAGCGCCGAGCGCCCGATCCCCGCGAAGCAGTGCAACACGATCGACCCGCCGCCGCGGTACGCGGTGGCGAGCTCGTCCGCGAAGACGATCGCGTCTTCGAGGGAGGTCGGCGTGCGGTGGTCGACGATCGGGAAGCGGACGAACCGAATGCCCTGGCGTTCGGCGGCCGCGCCCTCGTCGGTGAGCCCGAGGATGGTGACCTCCTCGTCCGTCAGCATCGAGCCGAGGACGGTGGCGCCCTGTCCGGCGAGGGCGCGCATCGCGTCGTCGAGCTGGTCGCCGCCGGGCGGGCGAGGGCGAATCGTGATTCGGCCCGGACCGGGCAGCTCGGCCCATGAAAACGGCGCCCGCATCGGCGCCACGAAATCGCCACAACCTCTCCTTCGGCGCAACACCCCGCGTCCGCGCGTCGCACGTACCGTGTTCTCGTGGATTCGCTGCTCCTCGCGCTCACCCCCGCCGACCACCCGCTCTTCGGCTTCGTCTGCGGCACGCTGACCTGGTCGCTCGTACCGTTTGTGCTGCTCGCCGCCTGGCGCAGCCCCCGTCGCGGCGTGGTGCTGCTCACCGCGGTGCTTTCGGGGCTGCTCGGCGTGCTCCTGCAGTTCACGCTCATGCGCGCGCGCCCCGAGGTCGCCGAGGTGTTCTGGGCGGCCCCGAGCACACCGTCGTTCCCGAGCGGGCACGCCGTCATCGTCGCCGCGGTCGCCGCGCTCGAGACGCTGCGGACGCGACGCTGGGGCTTCGCGGTCTGGGCGCTTTTGATCGCCGCGTCGCGCCTGGGGCTGGCGCACCACTTCCTCTCCGACGTCGTCGTCGGGCTCACCGTCGGCGCGGCCACCGGGCTCCTCGCTTACGGTGCGTTCTACGCGGATGCGACGCGTCGCCCGCGGTGGGCGTGGTGGCTGTGGCCGCAGCTGTCCGTCGTGGTGTTCGCGACGTTCGCGGCCTACCTGCGCCTGTTGAAGTTCGACTGGCTCGCGTCCCTGGGCGTCGACAAGGTGATGCACTTTGGCCTGTACGGTCTGCTCGCGTTCCTGCTCTCCGCGTTCATCACGCGGCACAAGGTTCAGGTGCTCGGCGCGCTGTTCGTGCTCGCGGCGATCGAGGAGTGGACGCAGTCCCTCTCGCCCGCGCGCACCTTCGACCTCGGCGATCTCGCGTGCACGCTGTCCGGCATCGTGCTGCTCGGCGCCGTCGGCGTGTGGCGGACGCGCGCTTACGTCGGCGCGGTAAGTGCGCCGTCGCGCGCGACGCGGCACGCTGCTCTTCGTGAAGATCGCCTCGACTTATCGGCTGAGGTGCCTGGCGAGCCGATCGTCGCGGCGCGATGAGGCGCCGTCCGCGGTCGTGCCCGCGGCGCCCGCCGCCGTGCCCGCGGCGCGCGGGCGACGATTCACGCGCGCGCGCCTCGCGCTCGCGGCCGGGACGCTCCCGCTCGCCGTGCTCGCCGCGTGCGCGGCGCCGGAGACGGGTGTGACCCCGCAGGCGGGCGCCCCGGTCGCCACCGTCGAGGCCTCGATCCCCGCGCCGCCTTCGACGCCCGCGCCTCCTTCGACGCCCGTGCCTCCGCCTCCGCCGACCGCCACGCCCGAGCCGGAGGTCGTCGCGCCCCCGGCGTTCGAAGTGATCGCCGACCGCCACGGCGGCACCGTCCTCGACCGCGACTTCCCGGATCCGTTCGTCCTCGCGGAGGGCGACACCTGGCTCGCGTACGCGACCAACGCCCACGGCATGAACGTGCCGGTGTTCGAGCCGGGCGCCGAGCTCGTCGACGCGCTCCCCGAGCTCGGCGCGTGGGCGCGCCCCGGGGTGCACCGCGTCTGGGCCCCCGCGGTCGCGAAGACCGGCGACGGGCAGTACGCGCTGTTCTACAGCGCCGAGGAGCGCTCCACCGGCCTCATGGCGGTCGGCGTCGCGAAGGCCGACGATCCCCGCGGACCCTTCGTCGACACGGGAGGGCCGCTCGTCTCCGTCGGCGCCAACGGCGCGACGGCCGCGGGCGGCGCGATCGACGCGGCGACGTTCACGGAGGGCGGCGTCGTGCACCTCGTGTGGAAGAACGACGGCAACTCCGGCGGCGGCGCGACCAACATCTGGATGCAGCGCCTGTCACCCGACGGCCGCGCGCTCGAAGGCGACCCGGTCGCGCTCCTCGGCGAAGCCGGCCACGAGGCGTGGGAGGTCGCGAGCTACACGGCGCCGCGCCCGCTGATCGAAGGCCCGACGCTCACGAAACACGGCGACACCTACTACCTGTTCTACTCCGCGAACGACTGGCACTCGGAGCACTACGGCATCAACTACGCGACCAGCGACGATCTGCACGGCCCGTTCACCCGAGCGCCTGGACCGTGGCTTAGATCGCACGGCGATCGGGCCGGCCCCGGCGGTCAGGAGATCTTCAGCACGGAGGACGGCCGCACGTGGATGGCGTTTCACGCCTGGCACCCCGACCGGCCGGGTTACGACGTCGGCGGCGCGCGACGCCTCGTCGTGGCGCCGCTCGAGTTCACGGCCGAGGGGCCGCGGCTCGGCTGACGCGTGCTCACTCGTCGGCGTCCGAGGACCCGGTCGTGCTGGACGTGCTGAGCGCCCCGGGCGACGTCGCGATCGCTAGGTGGCCGCCCTCGTCCGCGGCGACCGATAGACGGCCGCGCTCGACACCCTCGACGCGGGAGCGAATCTCGGCGACCGCGCCCGAAACGGCTTCGCGGACGGCGCGGCTCGGCCCGCGTCGTTCGAGGTTCGCGAGGGGCGTGATGGCCTTTGCGCTCCCGAAGCGCGCGAGCGCGCGACAGGCGGCGAGGAGGACCTCCTCCGACTCGTCGGTTCCGAGCCGCGCGACGATCGTGGGTGTCCACGTCTCGTCCCCGACGACGACGCTCGCGGTCAGCGCCGCGTGACGGACCTCGGCGCCCTCGTCATCGAGGCACAAACGGACGAAGTCGGCGTGCGCGACGAGACGATCGCGTTCGATGACGTTGCACAATTCGATCGCCGACGCGGTCGTCGGGTGTCCGAGCTTGGACAAGGCTCGAACGCAGGCGAGGCGAACGCCGAAGCAGGGATCGTCCGTCGCGTTCTCGCGGAGGTGCGCGGCGATCGCGTCCTTCGGCATCCGCAGGTGGCTGACGAACCGCACGAGCCTGCGGATCTCGGCGACCACTTGCGTCGCGTCCTGGTCCGTCGTCGCGTGTAGCTCGAGGCGTCCGCGATAGACCGTCAGGCTCTGCGCGTAGCGCGCGATGGTCTCTCGGACGTCGGCCGAGAGCGCGGCACGAAGGAGAGGCTCGGGGCCAGACACTCGACACTCCGCGTCGAACACCGGGTCACCGGTTCGAGGTTCACGGCCGATGACCATGACGCCGAAGTTGTGGACGCCGCGAACGTTGACGTCCCCTCGGACGTTGCGGACGCGCAACCGATAGACGAACTGCGTCGCGCTGCTGTGGTGAACGACCAGACGGATCCACTGTCCGTCGAACGTTCCTTCGAAGCAGAGGTCGAACAATGCCGTGCGCCGCTGGAGTCCGAGCGCTTCGATGGCGAGGATTCGCGGGTCGGTCGCTGCGGCGAGCAAGAGTGGGGCGCGGAGGAGCCGCTTCGCGCACAGGCCGATGGTCGTCAATGCGAGGGCCCCTACGACGAGCTCGAACACATCCTTGGTTGTAACCGCAGAAGTCGGTTCGTAGAGGAAGAAACCGTCCCTCAGTCCTCCGGACGTTCGAGGGACAGCGCGCCGTCGTCGCCCGCGAAGCTCACCGCGCCGGCGTCGTCCTCGCCCACGACCGACAGCCGCCCCGGCTCTCCCGCGCGGGATTGAATCGACGCGATCGCTTGGAGCGCCGCCTCCCGAGTCGCGCGGCGAGAGCTCGCGTCGGCTGCGGCGCGCAGCGCGTTCACGGCTTCGGCCGTGCCGACGCAGCCGAGCGCGGCGCACACTTCGACGACCACGCTCTCCTGGTCGTCGAGGCGATCGATGAGGTCGGCCACCCAGCTCGCGTCGGCGACGAGGCCCGCGGCGCCGGCCGCGGCGATGCGGACGTGCAGGTCTGCGTGGGCGAGGTGCGCACGCACGAACGGCGCGTGCCGCTTCAGGTGGTCGCGTTCGATCGCGCGGAGCAGCTCGGTCGCCAGTGCGGCGGGCGGCGAGGATGCGACGAGGTCGGCGATCAGCGCGACGCGCCGCGCGCTCGCGAGGAAGTCCACGGCCCCGTCGAAGGCTGCGGCGCGGATGCGGTCGGCGCAGGTCGCGTCGCGCGCGAGCGCTTCGAGCGTGGCGCAGGCCTGTTCGCCGATCACCTGCGAGGCGAAGAGACGAATCTCGGGATCCTCGTCGTCGAGGAGGGGCTTCAGCGCCTCGACGTGGGCCGCGTCGGGTGCGCCGCAGGCCACGAGCCACGCGAGGCAGCGGCGCCGGACGCCCGCGCAGGGATCCGTCGCGGCGACGCGGCAGATCGGACCGTCGAAGTCGTCGCCACGGATGGAGAGGCGGCGCGCGAGGACGAGGAGGGCGCGGGTGAGGATCTCGAGCGTCGCACCGTCCGGAGCGTCGCGGAGGGGGAGCTCGATCTGCCCCTTGCTGATCGCCATGCGCGGCGTTCGCTCCAACGCGGTCCGGCGCGTCTTGTCGTCGAACGTCGCGCGCACGAGCTCCTCGGGCCCGGCGATCTCGAACGTGCGATCGAAGTCGGGGTCGCCGGTCTGGATGACGCCGGACAGCTCGAAGGCGAACGGGTCGCACGTCGGGCTCACGGTGACGTCGCCGCGCACGCCGCCGATGCGGATCGCCGCCGAGAAACCGGTGCCGCTCTGAGACGCGATGCGCGTGACCTTGACCTCGTGCTCGCCGTGGTGACCGACCAGCACGAGCCCGGGCGCGAAGAAGGCGCGACGCTGTTCGAGCTGGAGCGCGCGCGCCGCCGACGCCCAGCCGTCGGCTTCGAGCTGGAGCTTCCCGCCGCCGCGCAGCTTGACGAGGGCGACGCCGCCGACGACGACCCAAACGGCGACGACGCCACCGATGACCAGCGTGATCACGTGCGCCGCATCGTACAAACGCGCCGGGCGGGCGGCTACTTGTGCGGGGCGAGCTCGGGGCGCGGGAGGACGTCGTCGAGGTAGATGGGCGTCAGGCGCCGACGGAGCCGGGCGAGGCCGCGTTTGCCGAGTGAGACCCGCGAGCGGTCTTCGGCCTCAGAGAGGATCGTGTGCGCGCCGCGCTGGAGCTTGCGCAGCGCGTTCTTGGCGGACAGCGGCTGGCGCCACCGGACGACCTCGCGCTGCGCGCCGGTCCAGAACCGCTCGCGTGCGTCGAGCGAGGCGAGAGCGCCGCGCCGGATCTGATCGCGGGCCTCGGTGGTGACGGCGAGGTCGACCAGCGCCTCCTCGAGCCACGCGCCGTGGTCCTCGTCCTGATCCTGGTGCAACCAGAAGTAGAGGATCTCGTCCTCCGCGAACCCCGCGCGACGCAGGCCGGGGACGATCGACTCGAACATCGCCGGGATGGCCCACTCGTGACCGGGGCCGATCGCACCGAGCCCTTCCAGGAACGGGCGCTGCGTCGTGAGGTGGACGTGCGTCCGGACGAAGTCGATCGTGAACGGGTTGAGGTGCGTGCGGGAGAGTTGGTTCTCGCGGACGCCCGCGGCGCGCAGGAACTTCAGGTAGAGCGTCGAGTGATCGTCGCCGTCACTGCCTTCGCCGTACTCGTCGACGAGTACCTTCGCGATCCACAGCTTGGCGTCGCTGCCCGGCGCGCGGATCAACAGGTTCTCCATGTAGTGCGTGAAGCAGTTGATCAGCGGGTAGTGCTGCAGTCCGAACACCAGGTAGTCCTCGCGCGTGAACGGCATCGTCGCGAGGCGGTTGAGGAAGATGTGGTTCACGCCCGGGTGGCAACGGATCTCTTCGCGGAGGTCCTTGAGGAAGCGCCGCGCGCCCAGCGTGGTGTCGGTGTTGACCGCGTGCGGTCGTTCGATCGGCGTAGCAACCATGGTGGTCCTCAGCTCGCGAGGATCGGCAGCTTCTTGCTGCCGCTCGGGATGGCGGTGACCTTCGCCTTGTCGGCGAAGTTCGTGCGCGCCTTGCCGTCGAGCACGCCGACCTCGTCGTTCAGGTACGACTTCGGATCGCTGTGCACGATGCGGTTGCGTCGCGCGTTGTAGACGAAGCGCGGGACGTTCGGCAGCGCGCGCATCCAGAACGCCTTGCGCTTCCACAGCTGCGACGGTGACAGCGCCTTCATCGTGCTCGGCATCGTCGCCCAGAGCTGTCGCGCGAACTGCTCGTAGAACTGCTCGCGCGGGAGCTTCGTCGGCGTCACGGCGTGCAGCAGATCGAAGAAGCGGCGGTCCTCGGTGAGGAGGTCTTGCTTCATCTTGCGCTCGAGCTGCGTGCCCGGCAGCGGCGTGTGGATCGTGACGATCGGCGCGACCACGCCGAGGTCGTTGATATAGTCGTACAGCGCGTCGAAGTCCTCCTTCTCGAAGTCCGTGCGCGCCATGAAGATGCCGGTCGACTGGATGCCGTTGTCGCGGAGGATCTGCATCGCGCGCCGGTTGTTCTCGACGGTGTTGCTCTTGTTGAGCGCGGCGAGCGCGTCCTCGTCGTTCGACTCGAACCCGGAGAGCACGGACATGAGCCCGACGCTCGCGAGGTCCGCCATCAGCTCGGGGTGGCTCGCGATGAAGTCGGTGCGCCCCTGCGTCATCCAGTGTTTCTCGATCTTGCGCTCGCGCAGGACCTCGACGAGGCGGCGCAGGCGTTTGTGGTCGGTGAGGAAGTTGTCGTCGAGGAGGAAGATGAACGGCTCCTCACACGCCGCCATCTGGTCCGCGATCCCCTCCGCCGAGAGGTAGCGGACGCGCCGGTCGTAGAACTCCCAGATCGCACAGAAGTTACAGTCGAAGCTGCAGCCGCGGCTCGTGAAGATCGACGCCATCGGCTGCGCGACCGTGAAGAAGTAGCGACCGTAGTACTTGTGCACGAGGTCGCGCCGCGGGCGGGGGAGGTCGTCGAGCGCCTTCTGCTGGTTGCGCTTCTCGGTGCTGAGCCAGCCACGATCGCCGGCCGAGAACTCGATGCCGTCGACGCCAGACAGCCCCTCGGCGGTTTGGTTCGCGAGCGCCTCCGCGTCCACGACTTCCGCCCGTGTGTTGTCGATCGCCGCCTGTCGCACGGTGCAGATCTCGGCGAACGTCAGTTCACCTTCACCCTTCACGATGATGTCGATGTACGGCTCGCGGAACTCCTCAGGGGAAAGCGTCGGGTGGTGTCCGCCGATGAGGGTCAGCACGTTGGGCCGCATCCGCTTCGCGGTGCGCAGCACGGCCTTCGCCTGATACGCGTCGGTGGTCATCGAGGTGGTGCCGACGATGTCCGGCCGGAATCGGTTGATGGTGTGGGCGAGGGCGTTCTCGGGTTCGAGGCGCAGGTCGAGGATTTCGATCTCGTGCTCCGGCACCGCGCCGGCCACCGCCGTCAGTGCGACGGGCTCTGAGAGCCACATGATGTTCTCCAGGCCGAGGCGGCCCTCTTCGAACGGCGTGGGTTGCACCAGTAGGATTCGCATCGTTTCTCTCGAACCTCGTACGTCCGCGGGGCCGAATCGGCCCACTTGGACGCCTCCGTCGCCCTCGTTCGTAGCATCGATCGGCGCCGGACGGACCCGCCTTCGACATTTCGACCGAAACGCCCGAACGGATGCACCCCGCCGCCAGAACGTGGCGCGCGGGTGGTCGAATTGGGCGGCCCGTCAGCGGGTGGGGAGGAAGACGGATTTCGTCCGGGAGTATTGGTCGAGCGCGAGGCGGCCGAGATCACGGCCCTGACCGGAGAAGCGGGCGCCGCCCTGGCTCACTTGCACGCTCGAGCCCTGGTAGCGATTGATCTGCACGACGCCCGCCGTGAGCTTCCGCGCGAGCCGGTGCGCGCGCGCGAGGTCGCGCGTCCACACCGACGCGAGGCGCCCGTAGTCGGTCTCGTTCGCGATGCGCACGGCGTCGTCCTCGTTCTTGAACGGCATCACACACAGCACCGGGCCGGCGATCTCCTCCTGTGCGATCCGCATCGACGGCTTCACCTCCACGAAGAGGGTGGGGCGCACGTAGAAGCCGAGGCTGCGCGTGCCCTCCGTCTCGCGGGATCCGCCCGCGACGAGTTTGGCCCCCTCGCGGCGCCCCAGCTCGATGTACTTGAGCACGCGTCGCATGTGGTCCTCGGTGATCATCGGACCGAGCTCCGTGTGTTCGTCGAGCGGGTCGCCGAGCACGATCTCCCGCGCGCGCGCGGCGAGGGACTGCGCGACCTTCTCGTAGATCGACGCGTGCACCAGCACGCGTGAGCACGCCGTCGGCTCGACGCAGCGCGCGGAGAAGATCGCACGCACCGCGGCGTCGACCGCGCGCGACAGGTCGGTGTCCTCGAAGATGATCGACGCCGCCTTCCCGCCGAGCTCGAAGTGCACCGTCTTGAGGTTGCTCTTCGCGGCGCCGACGAGCACGTGACGCGCGCCCTCCGTCGGGCCCGAGTACGAGAGCACCGACACGTGCGGCGACAACGCGAGCGCCTCTCCGGCCTGGTTGCCGTGCCCCGTCACGATGTTCACCACGCCGGGCGACAGCCCGACGTCGCGCAGCATCTCCCCGACGCGAAGCACGGTGAGGGGCGCTTGCTCCGGCGCCTTCATCACCAGCGTCGAACCCAGCGCGATCGCCATCGCGACCTTGCGCATCGCCACCGCGAACGGCGCCGACCAGGGGAGGATCGCGCCGAGCACCGGGTACGGCTCCCACTGCAACATCCCGATCGTCCGGTCGCCGAGGTCGTACAGCTCCCCCGCGCGTTTGTCGGTCCACCCGGCGAAGTAACGGACGACGTCGATCGCTTCGTGCACGTCGTTGTCGAGCACGTCGCGGAACGTCTTCCCGGTCTGTAGCGTCTCGAGGATCGCGAGGTCCGCCTCCTCGTTCTGCATGACCTCCGCGAGGCTCATCAACAGGCGCGCGCGCTCCTGCGGGGTGGTGTCGGCGAAGTCTTCGTGCGCCCGACGCGCGCTCTCCACCGCCTTCTCGACGTCGCGGACGTTGGCGGCCGGCACACGCCCGATGGGCTCGCCGGTCGCCGGGTTGATGACCGGCATCGTCGCGTTGCTCTCGGACTCGACGTCGAGGCCGCCGACGAACAGGTGCGGGATGCGTTCTTGCTGGATCCGAATCAGCGTCTCGGCGCGATTTCGGCGGTCCCGCATCTAGATCCCCTCGACGAGCGTCGCCACACCCTGGCCGACGCCGACACACAACGTCGCGATCCCGCGCCGGCTCCCGCGCCGCCACATCTCGTGGACGAGCGTCGTGAGGATGCGCGCGCCGGACGCGCCGAGCGGGTGCCCGAGCGCGATCGCGCCGCCGTTCACGTTGACGCGATCGTGGAGGTCTTCCATGTCGAGGCGGCGCAGCACGGCGAGGGACTGCGCGGCGAACGCTTCGTTGAGCTCGAACAGATCGATGTCGTCGAGCTTGAGGTTGAAGCGTTTGATCAACCGCTCCACCGCCGGCACCGGACCGATGCCCATGATGCGCGGGTTCACGCCGACCGACTGTGCGCCGAGCCAGCGCGCGAGGGGGCGCTTCTTCGCGCTCTTCGCGATCGCTTCGTTCGTGAGCACGACACACGCTGCGCCGTCGTTGAGCGGGCTGGAGTTGCCGGCCGTGACGGTTCCGTTCTTGCGGAACACCGTGCGCAGCTTGCCGAGCTTCTCGATCGACGAGTCGGGGCGCGGGCCCTCGTCGCGGTCGGCGATCAGCGGGTCACCCTTCTTCTGCGGGATCGTGACGGGGATGCGCTCGTCCTCGAAGCGCCCCGCGGCCTCGGCGGCGAGCGCCTTCTTGTGGGAGTCGAGCGCGAACTGATCCTGGTCTTCGCGCGAGATCGCCATCTGCTCGGCGAGGTTCTCCGCCGTCTCGCCCATGCCTTCGAGCGGGAAGAGGTCCTCCATGCGTTTGTTGCCGAAGCGCCACCCGAGCGTGGTGTCGTACATCGTGCGGTTGCCCGTCGCGAAGCCGTCGTCGCCCTTGTGCGTGACGAGCGGCGCGCGCGTCATCGACTCGACGCCGCCGGCGAGCACGATGTCCGCCTCGCCGGTCGCGATCAGGCGCGCGCCCTGGTTCACCGCGGTGAGGCCCGACGCGCAGAGTCGGTTGACCGTGAAGCCGGGGACGCTGTTGGGCATCCCGGCGAGCAGCAGCGACATGCGCGCGACGTTGCGGTTGTCTTCGCCGGCCTGGTTCGCGCAGCCCATGATGACTTCGTCGACGGACGCGCCGGCGATGCCCGTGCGCTCGAGCGCGGCGCGGATGACGGTGGCGAGGAGGTCGTCGGGGCGGACCGCGGAGAGCATCCCGCGGTGGCGCCCGATGGGGGTGCGGACCGCGTCGAGGATGTAGACGTCTTGCACGGAGCCGAACCTATTACGCCGAGCCCCAACCTGCCAGCGCGGAGTTTTGGTGTTATCGAGGGCCGATGGTGGGCGTAGGGATCATCGGTTGGGGGCTCGCCGGGCGCGGGTTCCACGGAGGTTTCGTGCTCGGGGTCGACGGGCTGGCGCTGCGCGCCGTGGCGACCTCGCGCGAGGTGGACGCGGGGCGCTTCGGGGACGTCGCGGTGGTCGCGGACGCGGCGGCGCTCATCGCGCGGGACGACGTGGATCTCGTCGTCGTCGCGTCGCCGAATCGGCTGCACGTCGAGCACGCGAAGGCTGCGCTCGCGGCGGGCAAACACGTCGTGGTCGAAAAACCCGTGGCGCCCGACGCGGCGTCGATGCGACAGCTCGCGTCCGCTGCGCAGCGCGCGGGTCGACTGCTCGTGCCGTTCCAGAACCGGCGCTACGACGGAGACTTCGCGACGGCCCGCGCGCAGATCGAAGGGGGGCACCTCGGCAGGATCCACCGCTTCGAATCGATGTGGCCGGCGTACCGTCCCTCGCTGGCGCAGCGCTCGGCGTGGAAGGCCGAGTCGGATCCGATGCACGGGTTGATGTTCGATCTCGGCCCGCACCTCGTCGACCAGGCGATCGTGTGTTTCGGGCGGCCCACGCACGTCGCGGCGCGGGTTCAGACGCGCCGCCCGGGTTCACCGGTGACGGACGCGTTTGTCATCGAGCTGCGCTACGGCGAGCTCACGGTGCGCGTCGGTGCGGATCACCTCGACCCGGTCGAGCGCCCGCGCTTCTTCGTGTGCGGAGACGCCGCGAGCTTCGTGAAGTACGGTGTGGAAGCGCAGGAGGCGCAGATTCGATCGGGGGCGCTCCCGCACGAGACGCCGGACTGGGGCGTGGAGACGCCCGAAGCGTACGGCAAGCGCATCGGCCCCGAGGGGGAGGTCGTCGTTCCGACCGAGCGCGGCGACTACCGACGGTTCTACGCGGCGGTGCGCGACGCGATCGTGGACGGTGGGCCCAGCCCGATCGATCCGTACGACGTGGTGCTGCAGCTCGAGATCCTGGAGGCGGCGATCGCGTCGGAAGCTTCGAACGCATTCGTGCCGATGGTAGAGGCGACGACATGAAGGCGACGTTCGCGCTGATCCCCGACAAGGCGCAGGCCACGCTCGACACCGAAGAGCTCGACGCATCCATGCTCGCGCCGGGGCAGATCCTCGTGCAGGCCGAGCGCACCGTGATGAGCGGCGGGACCGAGCTCGCGGCGTTCACCGCGCTGTCGAAGAGCGTCTACAAGAAGGACGGCTGGAACGCGTACCCGTGGCGTCCGGGTTACGGGCTCGTCGGGCGCGTCGTCGCGGCGGCGCCGGAGCGCACGCGCGGGCTCGAGGCGGGCGATCGGATCTTCTGCTTCGGCAAACACGCGTCGCTTCAGATCTACGACCTCGACAGCCCCAAGCCGTTCCGCGCCGCGTTTCGGATCGGCGAGGACCTCGACGCGGAGGCCGCCGTGGTCGCGCGGCTCGCGTTGGTGTCGATGACGGCGCTCCAGATGAGCGAGGTGCGGCCGGGCCACACGGTGCTCGTGCTCGGCATGGGGCTCGTCGGAAACTTCGCGGCGCAGCTGTACCGCATCGCGGGCGCGCGGGTGTTCGTGCACGACCCGGTCGCGGGGCGCCGTGACGTCGCGCGCGGCGTGGGCCTCGAGGTGCTCGAAGGCGACGACCCGATCCAGGCGGTGCGCGACGCGACGGACGGCCGCGGCGTGGACATCGCGGTCGACGCCGCGGGGCTCGGGCCGGTCTGCGCGATGTGCGTCGAAGCCTGCGCCCCGTACGGGCAAGTCGTCTTGCTCGGGTCGCCGCGCCCGCCGTTCGAGACGAACCTCACCGCGGTCTTCAACCGCATCCACATGCAGTGGCTCACCGTGCGCGGCGCGCTTGAGTGGCGTCTGCCACCGTACCGCGTGCCGGGCGGCGGCCCGAGCGTGGAAGAGAACCTGGAGCGCGTGCACGACTGGATCCGCAGCGGCGCGCTGAAGACCGAAGGGCTCGTCAGTCACGTCATCCAGCCCGAGGCGCTGCTCTCCGCCTACCGCGGGATGCTCGACGACAAGGAGCACTACCACGGCGTGATCGTCGACTGGTCGCAGCACACGCCGTGACGGCGTGACAGGCGCGGCGTCTTCCGCTCGGACATTCTGTCGCGCGGCCCGAGGAGAGCTCTGCGGGGGTTCGTGGCACGCGCGTTGCTCTTCGACGCGCGCCATGAAGTACCTCATCCTCTCTGCATTCATCGCGCTCGGCGCGACGGCCGCCGCGGCGGCCACCCTCTGCGACGCGTCCACGGAAGGCCCGCGCATCGGCGGACCACTCGCGGTGACCGTTACGGTCGACGACGTCCCACTCACGGTGCGCGTCGAAGGTGAGTGCAGCCGCATGAAACAAGGCACGCCCAACGACCGCTACGAGCTCGACGTCTGCCGCGAGGCGAGGGGGCTCCTCTCCGTGAACGTCACCGCGCAGCGTCACGGCGCTTCCGACCAGCGCGACTTCTCGATGCAGGCGCGGCTCCGTCCGACGGGCGGCGAGACCGTCATCCTCGGTGCGACGCACGTCGCCAAGGTCACGATGAAGACCGACTGACTGCGATCACAAATCGGCGGCCGCACCGAACCCGCCGTATGATGGCGGGCGATGCGCGTCGCCCCCTCGATCGCCGGCCTCCTGATCCTCTGTTACTCGGGCACGGCGTTCGGCCAGACGCGCTTCCGGGGCGGCGGCGCGTTCGGCGCGGGCGCCGCGATGTACGTGCTCGGCGACGTCGTGCAACCCGGCGTCGGCGTCGCGGGCGAGGTGCACGTGCACCACGAGTCTGGCTTCACGCTTCGCTTCGTCGGCGACGTCACGCTCACCGACTTCGAGCGCACGACGGAGTGGGCGAAGGCCGGCTACGACGTCGGTGAGTTCAGCGTGAACGGCTTCAAGGACGTCACGTCGTGGGTCGGGCGCGGCAACGAAAACGGCACGACGGTCGCGCGCGCCCTCGTGAGCATCTTCGCGTACACGTTCCTGACGCTGACGCTGTTCATCTCGGGCGTGCTCTACCTCGGCAGCCCGCTCGGCTCGATCACCACGATCCACACCGGCGTCTCCGGCGGGTACCGCCACCAGGTCGGCGGGCTGACGCTCCACGGCGACAGCGGCTTCGGCCACGTGATCTTCTTCGACCCCGCGGACAACAAGGGCTACTCGGGCTGGGCGCCGAGCCTCGCGATGGGCTTCGACCTGAACGGCATCGGCTTCGGCCTCCGCGCGATGGTGTCGCCGAAGTCGATGCACCACGGACCGGACGTCACGATGTTCGCGACCACCGCGACGATGCAGTTGGTCTTCTAGGAGTCTGCTCTAAGAGAACCGTGGCGAAGAGGCCGACTCTCGGTGCGCAGATCGACCGCGGGGGCCTGCAGGTCGCAGCCGGCAGCCGGATGCTCTACACGTTCCGTCGGCGCATCGAGCCCGCCAATGAGCCGGCGCAACGATCGTGGCACCCAAGCTGTCGGCTGCCCGCGGTTGGCTGCCAGCGCGAGGATGCGCCGCACTGCGTTTCGGCGGAGCCTGGAGGGTTCGAGGCGCAGCCTCGCTAGCCCTTCTTGTCGAGGCGGACGACGTCTTCGACGACGACCCAGCGGCCGTCCTTCTTCACCAGCGTGAAGAGTGAGTCGAAGCGCGCCGCCTTCGATTCGAGCTGCACCTTCACGTTGGCGACGTTGCCCAGCGACTTGGTCCACTCGACCTTCACGGTGCGCGGGGTGCCTCCGATCTTCTTGGCGTCGAGGAGACCGAGGTAGTCGTCGCGCGACATGAACGAGGCGTCGCCCGCGCCGCCCATCGACGCGATGACGCGGAAGGAGGCGTGGGTGATCTTCTCGACCTGCGCGCGATCCTGCGCGTCGCCGCCTTTCACGTAGGCGCGAACGGCCGCCGTGATGGCGTCGTCCGGCGCACCCGCGGTCGCCGGGGTGGTCGAGCTGACGCAGGCGCCAGCCATCATCGTGGTCACGAGGAACTGTGCTTTCGAGGTCTTCATCTTCGTTCGATTCCTTTTGTTGTTATAGCAACTAATGCTGCAAATTTTTTTGGGACGGGGCTCAGTCGTCCTTCACCAGGTTGGATTCGAGCCGAGCCAGGACTCGAATCGCCGTCTCGAGGTCTTCCTTCGTGATGCCCGCGAACAGCTGGCTGCGCGCCTTGGGCACGATAGCCGCGAACTCGTCGTGGTGCCGTCGCCCGTCGGCCGTGAGGAACACACGGATTCGCCGCCCGTCCTCCTCGTCCGGCCGCCGCCGCACCAGCCCGCGCCGCTCCATCGTGGTCAGGATGCGGGTGAGGTTGGGGCGATCCGCGAAGATCTCTTCGCCCAGATCCACCTGACTCCGCCCGTCCTCCAGCACGAGTTTGTTGAGCACGAACCACTGCTCCTGTGTCAGCTCCATGTCGAGGCTCGTCGCCATCGACAGGAAGTGCCGCCGTAGCAGCCGGGCGCTCCGGTACACGTGGTACGCGAGCGAGTCGGTGATCCGAACCTTCCGCACTTTGTTGCTATAGCAACTAATCGATCTCCGCCCGGGGCGTCAACCCCGATCGCGCACGACCATCTTCATCCCGTGTTTCGCGCCGAGTGTGATGCGCGGATTCATCGCCACGTTGGCGTCGGGCGCCAGCGACAGCGAGAAGTGCTTCACGATCGTGGCGAGGAGGAGCTGGGCTTCGAACGACGCGAAGTGCCGCCCGATGCACGTCCGGCTCCCGGCGCCGAACGGGAGGTAGGCGTGCGGGTGCTTCACGCGGTCGCTCCCCTCTGCGAACCGATCCGGGTCGAAGCGCTCCGGCTCCGTGAACCAGCGTTCGTCGTGGTGGCAGAAGTAGATCCACACCACGACCTCCGCCCCGCGCTCGAGGGTGTAGCCGCCGAGCTCGGTGTCCTCGATCGCGACGCGCGGCACGACGTACGCGGGCGGGTACAGACGCATCGACTCCTTCAGGACGTTCGCGGTGAAGGGGAGGCGGTCGAACGACTCCGCCGCCGCGACCTCCTCGTAGACGCGCGCCTCGATCTCGGGGTGCTTCGCGAGCAGGTAGAACGTCCACATCAGCGTGAGCGAGGTCGTCTCGTGTCCTGCGAGGAACATCGTGACGAGCTCGTCGCGCACCTGCTTCCGCGACATGCCGCCTTCGGCGTCACTCGCGTGCAAGAGATCTTGCAGCAGGTCTTCGTGGTCCTGGTCGATGTCGCGCCCGTCGATGACGCCGTACACGAGGTCGTCCATCGCCTTCAGCGCGGCAGCCTGACGGCGGTGCAGCGGCGTGGGGAGCCAGGACGGGAACAGGTCGAGCCCGGTCGCGGCCTCCTGGAACACGGTCATCACCTTCGACACCGTCTCGGCGTCGTCGGCCTCGTGCGAGAAGAGGGCGCGCGACACGATCGCGAGCGTCAGCGCCATCATGTCTGCGTCGATGTCGCGCGTCTCGCCGTCCGCCCACGTCGCGATGCGCTTCTCGGTCTCCTCGATCATCATGTCGCGGTACGCGGCGATCCGCTGCGCGGAGAACGACGGCTGCATCAGCCGCCGCTGCCGCCGCCACACCGCGCCGTTCGCCTCGAGGAGCCCCTGCCCGAGGAACGGCTCGAGGTCGCTCCGCTTCCCGAACGCCTTCGCCCCGGCGACGAGCACTTGGTACGCGTGATCGGGGTGCCGCGTGACGAACAGCGGATCCCCCCGGCTGACGTTGAAGTACAGGTCCCCGTACCGCTCGAACCGTCGGCGCATCGTGCCGAGGGAGTCGCGGGTCATGTCGCGGTAGAAGCGGATCGAGGTGAGGAGCGAGGCGCCGTCGTCGACGGGGCCCGGAGGGCGTCGGGGAGGCATTGTGGTGGTGGAGGATATCAAAGCGTCCGCACCGCAGAAGGCGTTCCCTTGAACTTGAACTTGCCCGTTCCCTTGCCCTCAATGGACGAGGGTTCCTGGCGCATCGCTCACGAGCCCTGGGCAATGACGAACCCTTGCCCGGACCGATTCGTTGCCCCGGTCCGTCTCGCACCGCCATGAATTCGGCAGTGCTCGCGGGCAAGGGAACGGGCAAGTTCAAGTTCAAGGGGAACTCGTTCCTCGTTCTCGTTGACGCGCCCGTGTCGAGGTCTTATCGAAGGGCCCCTCATGGGCCTCTTCGACAAGCTCAAGCCCAAATCCCCGCTCGAGAAGGCGGCCAAGCAGGTGAAGGAGGTCTACGCGCAGCCGGACTACCGGCGAGCCGCGATGGACAAGCTCTTCGAGATCGCGACGCCGGAGGCGTACACCGCGCTGCTCGGGCGGTTCACGATCAACGCAAACGGGCAGATCGCCGACGAGTCCGAGAAGCGTGAGCTCGTCGACCAGCTCGTGTCGCTCGGGGACCCGGTCGTGGAGCCGCTCAAGCAGTTCATCCGCTCCGAGAAGACGATCGCGTTCCCGATTCGGGCGCTGCAGAAGATCCTTGGGCGCCAGGACTCGTTCGACTTCCTGCTCGAGACGCTCCTCGCGTACGAGCCGCTCGATCACCGGACCACGCAGGCGAAGACCACGCTGATCTTCTCGATCGCCGAGGTCGCCGCGCCCGAGGACGCCGACAAACTCGCGCCCTACCTCGGCGACCACGCGGACGACGTGCAGTTCCAGACCATCGAGGCGCTCCAGAAGCTCGAGAACCCGGACTCCACCGAGGCGCTCGCGAAGGTCTGCACCAGCGACGAGCACTCCGGTCGCGTGCAGCGCCGCGCCGCGCAGGCGCTCGTGGACCTCGGCTGGAACGTGAAGCCGTACTTCGGCGACTTCCCGCCGGAGCTGAAGGACGAGTACATGCTCGGCAAGAAGGGCGTGCTCGTGAAGAAGAGCACCACCGAGGAGTGAAACACGTCTTCGGCGTCGAGGCGGACACGGACCGCCTCGACAAAGCGATCGCTGCCGCCGTGGAGGGCATCTCGCGCCGCCGCGCCCGTGTGTTGATCGGCGACGGCGCGGTGTTCGTCGACGGAAAGCGCTGTCGCGTCGCGGGCAGGAGCCTCAGGGCCGGCTCGCGCGTCGTGGTCCACGAAGGTGCGGAGCCCGAGGCGCCCGTCGAGGTGCCCATCCTCTTCGAGGACGACACGATCGTCGTGGTGAACAAACCGGCCGGCGTCCACGTCAACGAGACGGAGACGAGCCCCCGTCGTTCACTCGAATGGATTCTATCGGAGCGAAAGGTCCACGTGGTGCACCGCCTGGACGTCGACACCACGGGCGCCCTGGCGTTCGCCAAGACGAAGAAGGCCGCGGCGGACCTGTCGCGGGCGTTCGCGGAGCAGCGCGTCCACAAGGTCTACTTCGCCGTGACCGAAGGTGCGCCCCCGCCGGGGACGGTGGACGCCCCGATCGGCGCGGATCGGCGCCGCCCGCGCGCGAAGGCGGTCAGCCCCAAGGGCAAGCCGTCGCAGACCGACCTGGAGGTGGTGGCGACCGTCGACGGGCTGGCGGCGGTGGTCGCGCGCCCGCGTACGGGCCGGACGCACCAGATTCGCGTCCACCTGAGCCACGTCGGGACCCCGATCGCGGGGGACGTGCTCTACGGCGGCCACGCGGCGGGGAGCCTCGGCGGGACGATCGTGGACTTCTCTCGGCCCCTCCTCCACGCGGCGCGCCTGATACTCCCCGAAGGCCGGACCTTCGACGCGCCCCTCCCGGCGGATCTGGAGGCCCTCGGGCCCGCGGGGCTTTTGTTTCCGGACACCGCGGGGTTAGCCTCTTCGGCGTGAACGCTTCCGCCTTGCTCGTCACGCTCGCGCTCGTCGCGGCCGAACCTCCGGCCGAAGAGGTCATGACCAAGGAGCAGGCCATGGAGAAGGTGCGCAGCACGCTCAACGCCACCGGGCCGGCGATCGACGCGTGCAACGCGCGCTACCACAACGAAAACCCGAAGACGCAGGGTGTCGCCACGGTGGTCGTGAAGGTGGGCGAGTCGGGCGCGGTCACCAAGACACGCATCGACACCTCGCTGGAGGGCGCGCGTCACCTCCGGCTGTGTCTGGAGAGCGTCGCGAAGCGCTGGAAGTTCCCGCGGCCCAACAAGGTCGACCAGGAGTTCTCGCTGAAGATCCCCGTCGGGGTCGAAGGCAAGTTCTACATCCCCGGGCCGAATGAGAAGCCGAAGGAACCCCAGGCCAAGAAGCCGGACGGGTTCATCATGTTCCAGCCGAACTTCTCGTTCCGCGGCCCCAAGGAGTGAACATGAATCGAACGCTCGTCATCGCGCTGAGCCTCGCGATCGCCACGCCGGCGCTGGCCGCCGGCGAAGACGGCGACGCCAAGAAGGTCGTCAAGAAGCCGGGCACCGTCCTGACCTTCTACGGGCTGCGCAAGCTCGAACAGGATCCGGAGGTCTCCGACGAAGAGAAGCTCCGCGAGTGGAAGGCCTTCATCGATCGCGCGCAGGAGCAGATCGGCTACGCGAAGCGCGCGATGGATCGCTGGAAGAACGCGGCGCGCCTGCGCGTCGTCGACGCCGCGACACGCGCCGACTCCGACGACGACCTGTCACCGCGCGACAAGATCACGAAGTGGACGGAGGTTAGGGACCTCTACCCGAAGAGCAAGGAAGCACGGAAGGCGAAGCAGCGCGTCGCGCACTGGACCTCGATGGAGACCAAGCGGCTCGTCGCCGAGGCGGAGGGCGTCGAGCGCGCTCGCAAACCCAAGGTGGATCGCATCCGCGCGTGGGAGCAGGTGCTGACTTGGGTCGCGAAGGGGCCGGAGGCTCGCGCGGCGCTGAAGCGGATCAACGACCTCCAGAAGCAGCTCTACACGGAGGCGATGTCCGTCGACAAAATCGCGCGCATCGATCGTCAGACGAAGCTCGAAGCGTGGAACGACGTGCTCGCCGGGCGCCCGTCGCCCGACCAGGCGAAGAAGGCCAAGCAGCGCGTCGCCGAGCTCGAGAGCGAGATGGTGCAGACCAACACCATGAAGAAGTCCGGCGAGTCCGGGATGTGACGCTTCACCGCGGCGTCGCGGAGACGGTGGGCGGAGGCTCGGCGGTCGGCGCCGGCGCTTCGACGCCGATGACGAAGCGATCCACGAACACCGTCGCGGCCGCCACGAGCACCATCAACAGCAGCACGACCGCCCACGGTACTCCGGTCGCTCGCGGCCGTGCCGTGATACGGGTCTGCGCCTGCAGGAGGCTGTCGGTGTCGTCTCCGAGGACGGTGTCGGGCGGCGCACGCAGCGTGGCGTCCGCGATCTTGGGGCGATCGTGGGCGACGACGAGCGCGGTCGGGTCGTCGCTCTCGGGTTCGAGGTCGTCGATGGTGTTCACCGCGGACTCGCGTCGCGCGATCACCACCGTGCCTTCGTAGGGGGTGTCGTCGGGGAACGCGATCGGCTGCGACTTCAGGTCGTCGACGTTCTTCGCGGTCGAGCGCAGGTCTTCGCCGACGAGGTCACGGACGAACGCGGCCACGAGCTTCGGTGTCGCGGGGGCGATGACCGAGGTGAGCCGATCGTACATCTCCGCGGCGCTCGCCGGGCGCTGGTTCGGGTCGTAGGACAGGCCCGACTCGAGGAGGGCGCGGATCGGCATCGGCACGTCTTCGCGGTCGAGGCGGGCCGGGGGCGGCGACTCCATCCGCCGCAGCATGTCGCGCCGCGCGCCGCGCGGGACGTACGGCTCGAGCGTGAGCAGCTCGTAGAACACGGCGCTCAGCGAGAACAGATCCGCGCGGTGATCGACGCGGTCGCCGAGGACCTGCTCGGGCGCCATGTAGCCGAGGGACCCGAGGACGTCGCCGGCCGCGGTCTGCCAGTCGGCGACATTCGACTTCCCGAGGCCCAGATCGATCAGCACGGGGTGCCCGTCGAACGCGAGCACGATGTTCTTCGGGGAGATGTCGCGGTGGACCACGCCGAGGGGTTCGAGGGTGTCCGGGTGGATGGCGTCGTGCAGCGCGCGGAGGCCGCCCAGGCACCCCGCGACGATCGCGACGGTGACGTCGAGCGGGATGCCGTAGCCCGCGGCGGTGACGCGCTCGAGCACTTCGTACAGCGACAGCCCCTCCACGAAGTGCATCGCGATGTACGGCTCGTCGCCCACGCGCCCGACGTCCTCGACGACCACGACGTTCGGGCTCTTCACCGACACCGCGATCAGCGCTTCGTGGGAGAAGCGGCGCACGAAGGTGTCGTGCTCCATGAGGTCCGAGTGGAGGCGCTTCACCACGAGGAGCGGGTCGTGGTCCTGGGGCGCGCCGATGCGACGGGCGAGGTGGACCGTCCCGCCCGATCCCTGCTCGAGGCGCTCGAGCAGCGCGAACTCACCGAAGCGCCGCACGCGCGGCGATCATACCTCAGCGTTTGCGGGGCCGGGGGATGTCGTAGCGGCCGAGCCACTTCGTGAGCGTGCGTCGGGAGACGCCGAGGTGTTCGGCGGCGCGGGTCTGGTTGCCGGCGCAGGCGTCCAGCGCGTCGAGGATGCGCTGTTTGCGCTCGTCGTGCTCCGGGCTCGCCGACGTCGCACGCGGTCGGCGAGGGCGCGCGGGAGTGCTCGACCAGGTCGCGGAGAGTTTGTCGACGGGGAGGTGCTCAGCGTCGAGGACGTCTCCCGTGCAGAGCAGGACCGCGCGCTCGATCATGTTGCGGAGCTCGCGGATGTTGCCCGGCCAGTGGTAGCCGCCGAGGAGCGCTTCGGCGCGCGTGGAGAGCGCGGGGGCCTCCACGCCGAGCTCGTGGCTGACGCGATCCACGAACATCCTCGCGAGCAATGTGATCTCCCCGGGGCGATCGCGGAGCGGAGGGATCGCGATGGTGACGCCGTTGAGGCGGTAGAAGAGATCCTCGCGGAAACGCCCGCGCGCGATCTCCTCCTCGAGGTCGCGGTTCGTGGCGGAGACAAAGCGCACGTCGACCGGGCGCGGCTCCAGGCTCCCCACGCGCTGGACCTCGCGGCGCTCGAGGACGCGGAGCAAGGTAGCTTGCGTGGGCAGCGGGAGCTCGCCGACCTCGTCGAGGAACACCGTGCCGCCGTCGGCGGCTTCGATCAGGCCGCGTTTGTCTTGTTCGGCGCCGGTGAACGCGCCGCGGACGTGGCCGAACAGCTCCGACTCCACGAGGGTCTGCGTGAGCGCGGCGCAGTTGAGGCGCACGAACGGGGCGTCGACGCGCGGTGAGCGGCGGTGCAGCGCCTCGGCGACGACCTCCTTGCCGACGCCGGTCTCGCCGACGAGCAGGACGCTGATCGTCCCCTGCGCGACGCGATCGACGACGCGGTACAGATCGACCATCGCCGGGTCCTCGACGACCGCGGCCGAGGAGGGCGCCGTGTCTTCGTCGAGCGCGAGGTCGATCCCCGCGTGGGCGATCAGCGCGTCCGCGGTGAGGCCATCGCGGGGGAACGACGCGATGCCGATCTCGATGCGGTGGCCGGCCTCGACGAAGCGGTCCGAGATGCGATCGGCGATGCGCTCCGCGCGCGACGCGGCGGTGTCGACGAGGAGCAGCTCGTACTCACCGGGGGCGTAGCTCGCGACGACGTCCGAGGAGCGGAGCGCCTTCGTCAACGTGTCTTGCACGAGCGTCTCGTCGTCCGCGGCGTCGACGCGCACGCGCAGCACGGCGAACGGCGAACGACGCCCGCGTGCGTTGCGCGCGCACTCCTCTTCGAGGCGAACCTCGAAGTAGCCGTGGGACCACAGGCGGCGTCTCCGGGCGACCGTGCTCTGCTCCTGCAGCACGAGGATCGCCGAGCCGATCTCCACGACCTGCCCGGCGCCTATCGGCGTCTTCTCGTGCGCGACGACGCGCTGCCCGCGGATCTTCGTGCCGTTGGCGCTCCCCAGATCTTCGAGCTCGACGATGTCGCGCACGTACAGGCGCGCGTGCTCGCGGGAGACGAGCGGATCGTCGACGTGGACGTCGACGGTGGGCTCACGCCCGATCGACAGCTGCATTCCCACCGTCAGCGGGTGCGTCGACACGCCCTCCTCGACGATGACGAGCAGGGAGAGCGGAGCGTCCGTCTTGCGCTCGGCCGACACCGGCGCGCGCTCGGTCGGCGGTAACGTCTCGAAGCTCAACGGCACTAACATAGCAGGCGATGGCACCTCGCCGCGCGCTGTGGACCGGCGGTGGAGGGGTGCCGCCCACGCCGACCACGCTGTCGCGCAGGGGTTCCCAATTCGGGAGCCCCCGCGATCCCTAGAGGGCTCCCGACCGGGGATCTCGAGCGTCGCCGCGCGTCCTCCTGCGGCTTGGCCCGGACCTTGTAAAGGCATCGGGCACACCATCCAGGAGGATTCATGGCCATCGAAACGCACACCGCACTCAACCCTCGCAGCGTCCACGCCCGCTCCAGCCACTCCGCCGCGAACGCGCGCCTGGCCGGCTCCCCCGCGCGCGCCGACGACCTGCGCATTCGCATGGGTGGCTCCGAAGCCGAGCGCCAGCACTACGTCGTAATCCTCACGCAGTCCGGCTTCGATCAGATCGAGGCGGCCCCGCTCGGCGACGCCATCGCGCGCGACCTCCGCGGTCGAGCGCCGCGTCCGAATCAGCAGATCCCGTTCTACGACCCGCGCCTCGGCGCGCTCGACACCACCGACTTCGCGCGGTTCTTCATCGCGTTCGGCGTCGACCCGCGCACGGCGCAGGCGGCGGCCGAGATGCTGACGCAGCTGATCACCGCGGCGCAGTTCTACCAACCGTTCTACCAGTCGATCGGCGGGCAGGGCGCGGTCGACTTCGATCGCCTCGCGCAGCTGTACCAGCGTCAGGCGCCGAGCCGCGCGCCGGCGCAGCGCCCCGCGGTGCGCGCGGCGCCGATCCCCGTCGCCGCGCAGGCGCAGCAAGCGAAGGTCGCGCAGAAGGCGGACCAGGCGCAGGCGACCCGCGACGCCGTCGCGCTGCACCAGGCGATGGACGGGTGGGGCACGGACGAGGCCGCGCTGACGCGCATCCTCAGCGGCCGCAGCAACACGCAGATCAACGCGATCAAGGCGGCGTACCAGGAGATGTACGGCGAGTCGCTGGAGGACGCGATCAAGGGCGACACCAGCGGTGACTTCGAGGACTCACTCTTGTCGATGCTCCGCGGAAACCGGGACGAGTCGGGGAAGGTCGACGAGAACGCGGCCACGCGCGACGCGGCGGCGCTGCACGAGGCGATGGACGGGTGGGGCACCGACGAGGCGACGCTCAACCGCATCATCAGCGGACGGAGCGGCCCGCAGCTGAAGGCGATCGCGAAGGCGTACCAGGAGATGTACGGCGAGTCGCTGGAGGACGCGATCAAGGGCGACACCAGCGGTGACTTCGAGGACTCGCTGCTGGCGCAGCTCAAGCGCGCGGACACCGCGCCGAAGAAGGCGGCGCCGAAGCGCGTCGACCTGCGCGCCGAGCTCGCGGCGCGCCGCTCGAACGGGCGACTGCAGGGGCAGATGACGGCCGGCGGTGCGCCGCGGGTCGACAAGGGCAAGGCGACGCGCGATGCGGTTGCGCTGCACGAGGCGATCGACGGGCTGGGCACGGACGAGCAGAAGCTGATCGACGTGCTCTCGAACCGGACGAACCGGGAGATCCGCGCGATTCGCTCGGCGTACCAGGAGATGTTCGGGGAGTCGCTCGACGACGCGATCAAGGGCGACACGAGCGGCGACCTCGAGACGATGCTCCTCACGCTCGCGAGCGGGAACCGCGACGAGAGCGGCACCGTGGACCAGGCCCAGGCGACGCGCGACGCCGTCGCGCTGCACCAGGCGATCGACGGGTGGGGCACGGACGAGGCGGCGTTGATCCGGATCCTCGGGAAGCGGAGCAAGGGCCAGCTGGCGGCCACGGCCAAGGCCTACGAGGCGATGTACGGCGAGTCGCTGCAGGACGCCGTGAAGGGCGACACGAGCGGGTGGTTCGAGACGTCCCTGCTCGCGCAGCTGTAGCGGAGGGAATGTCGGGCGCCGTGGGCTACCGGCGGCCTTCGCGGGCGCTCATGAGGAGGTTGCGGTTGCGGGTCGAGGGGTCGAGCTCGACCGCGGTCTCCAGGGCTTCGATGGCGCCGACGCGGTCGCCGCGCATGAGCGCGACCTCGCCCTGCTTCACGAGCATCTCGGCGGCGTACTGGCGTTCGGTCTTGTCGAAGAGCTGCTTGCGGTAGGAGACGCGCTGGGTGGCGTCGTTGAGGGTCGTGTAGCTCTGGTCGAGGATCTGCACGATGCGCTGGACCTTCTTCTTCACGTCGTCCGGCGCGTCCTTGTAGGGCGAGCGGCGCAGGTTGAACTCGCGCTTCGCGTTGTCGTAGGCCTCGCGGTAGTTGCGGTGGTGCGCGGACCAGTGCACGCCGAGCACCTCGAAGTGGTTCATGCCCTCGAGCAGCGTGAGGCGTTCGTCCAGCTCGTTCTTCACGCGGACGAAGGCGCTCGGCTCGCGGCCGACCTGCGTCTTCTCGCGCCGAACGGCGTTGCCGTCCGAGAAGCGGATCAGCGCCATGCTGAGGCACATGCCGACCAGGCGGAGTGAGCCGAGGCGACCGGCGGGGCTGCCGAGGACCGCGTCGTGGATCGTACGGTGGCCGTCGAGGGACAGCTCGAGGAATCGAAGCTCCTTGGGTTGGAGTTGAAGGCTCGTCGCGATGCTCTCGAAGTCGGTCTCGTGCTCGACGCGCCGGTTCATGTTGGCGCCGAAGATCGCTTCGAGCTCTTGGTAGTTGTACTCGTCGTAGCGGCTGCGGAGGTACCGCGCGAGGAGACCGAGGCCCTTGGTCACGACGAGGTCGGCGTTGCCGGGCGGCTCCTGCCAGGGGCCGAACTCGAAGTGCCCGGACTTCGTCGCGAACGTGTAGTCCATCTTGAGGCGCGCCTGCTCGCGGAGCGCCGCGGTGAGCTCCGCTTTTCGAATCGTGCCGAGGAGGACGAGCGTGCGGCCGAGGGGCTTCTTGCTCGCCTTCGCCTTCTCGAGGCCCTCGCGCAGCGCGGCGTCGTTGAGCTTCTTTTGGGTGATGAGGACGCGGCCGAGGCTCGTGGCCTCGTCGAAGGGCTCGTCGAGGATGTACGCGACGCTGCCGCCGTGGAACCAGATCGTCTGGGTGCGCTGCGGGCCGCGGATCATGAGCACACCCTTTTCGCCCTGACGGACGAGGTACTCGATCAGCTGCACCGCCGAGGTCTTCTCGAGGTCCGCGGTCGACGACGCGCGTTTCTGCTCCAGCCCGAGGATCTGGGAGATCGACAGCGGCGCGAGGAGGTCACCACCGAAGGCGCCACCGACCGAGGCCTCGCGCTCGGGCGGGAGCGGCTCGGGGGTCCCGGAGGTGGGCACCGGGGACTCACTCGGCAGCGGCGTGGAGCTGGGCTGCGCGGTCCCGGTGCGGAGGTACTCCTCCAGCTGGGTCTGCGCCTCGGCCGACGCGGGGACGGAGAAGCCGACCTTGCCGCCGCTCGCGAACACGACGTCGGCTTCGATGGTGACGCCGGTGGGTTTGTCGCCGATGTGGATCTTCAGGCGCCGCCGCTCGCGGATCGGGATGGGGGCCGCCTCGACGAACAGCCCGCCGTTCGCGAGGTTCACCTTCAGCTCGTGCTCGAGATCGATCGTGTGATCGAAGCGCACGTTCGTCCCGTCGAGCTTCGGCACGCGCGGCGCGCGATCCGGATCCCCCTCGGGCTCGGGCTCCGGTTCCGGCTCGGGCTCGGGCTCCGGCTCGGGTTCGGGCTCGGGCTCCGGCTCCGGCTCCGGGGGCGCCGCCGGAACGAGGACCACCGGCTCCTCCTCCTCGACGTCGTCCGCGGTCACCTCGATCGGCGGCGGCGGGACGATCGGGTCCTCGGGCGGGGGCGGCGCGGAGTCGTCCGCCGTCGCGCTCTCCTCGAGCGACGGCTCGGGCTCCGGCTCGGCGATTTCGCGGCGCCGTTCGTCGCTCTCCTCGAGGTAGTTCTCGGCGAGCGCTTCAATGGATTCTTTCCAATGGACGACGTTCGCGCTCAACACGGCCTCGACCGGGCGAGGGTCCGGCACGGCGAACGTGAACCACGGCCCCACGCGCGCCATCACGAGGGCCTCGATCTCGACCGCGTTGGGGCCCTCGATGGTGAGCCGCACCGTGTCGCCGGCGTCCTTGGTCAGCGACCCGTAGAGCGTCAGCGTGCCGTGCCGAATCTGGCCGAGGTAGAGCGCGAGCAGGTCCGCGGGGTCCGCGAGATCGACCCGGCCATCCTCGGTCACCCGCGGGAGCCGCACGTCGTCGTCCTCGAGCGCTTCGAGGTTGTCGACGGGGACCGCGTCGGGCGCGGGGAGGCTCGGCACGTCGAGGTCGAGGTCGTCCGAGAGGCTCGGCGCGGGCGTCGGCGTCGCCTCAGGGGTCGGGGCTTGAGCGTCGACGTCGTCGGACGTGACGTCCGCGTCCGCCGATGGCGGCTCCATGATGCGCGCGTCGACGTCGTCGGCGGTGGCCTCCGCCGGCGCGGCCTCGAGCAGCGGGTTCATCACGATCGCCGATCCGCCGAGCTCCGGCGGAGGGATCTCGTAGTTCGACAGCGACTCCGTCCGCGCCTGCACGGTCGCGGCGCGAGGACGTGAGCTCTCCGACGCGACCGTGGTGCTGTCCGGCGGCGGCGCGCTGCGCGACGGGGCGATGGGCACGCTCGTGTCGAGCGCGAGCGAGGGCGCCATGGGGACGTCGGGTCGAGACGACGGCGCCGCCGGCGCGTCCGGTCGCGCGGCCGGCAACGAACGCGTCGCGTGCTCCGCGGGATCCGGGACGTCACCGGTCGGGATGTCGACCGAGTCCTGCGTCGAAGTGTCGATCCGATCCCGGGGGCGCGGCCGACCGCCGGGCGCGGGATCCGAGAGGCCGCGCTCCGGGGGTGTCGAGACCCGCGGGCGTCGTCGCCGGTTCGTCGGCGGTGCGGCGACGAGGTCGGTCTCGACGATCGTCGCCGCGCGGTTGGGCACCCGCACGGATCCGGTCTCCGCGGGATCCGGGACGGGATCACCGGGGAGGATGGGGAACTCACCGGTCTCGGCTTCGTCCTCCTCGCGGATGTGGATCTGCGCCTCGCCGGTCCGCGGTGGATCGCCCAGCGGCGTGAACGCATCGCCGAGGTTCATCACCGGGTTGGGGGCGACGAGGGTCTTCTCGGCGCTGAGCACGGCCGGCCCGGGCGCGGTAGGTACGGGCGGTCGTTCGTCCTCGACGTCGTCGTCCGCGCGCTCTGCGGCCTCCCCGAGCCGATCCAGCGCGGAGAGCGCCTCGTCGAAGCGCTCGAGCTCCAGACCGACGAACCCGCTGCGGGAGAAGACGACGCGCACGTCGACCTCGACGCGCCACGCCACCCCCGGCGCCTCGACGTCCACGGTGAAGCGCTCGCCCAGCTCGAAGCTCCGGCGCGTGCGCACGAGGGCACGTCCTCGACCGAGGTTCCCGGCGAGCTCCTGGAGGAAATGTGCGCAGTCGAGGAAGCGGATGACGTTGTCGCCGCCGAGCTGCGCTGGTCTGGTGGATCCGCTCGCCATGAGGCTGCTTCGGCCGAGTATCCTACCCGGCTCCGACCCACCTGTCGCCTTCCGTGCGCCGCGTGTTGAAGCCGCTCGGGGCGCCTGCTAGCTTCAGCCTGATCCGCGGGCCGCCCTCGCTGACGTCGAGGTGCGCTCGGCCCCGTCTCGGCCCGAAATATGGCGAAGCCTGAAATCCAAGCCCCTCCGGGGTTTTATCGCTATACCGACGGGGACGGGCACGTCCACATCGTCGACCGTCTCGAAGCGGTGCCGAAGGCGTATCGATCCGAGGCGGAGAAGGTCGAAGCGAAGGGCTCGCGGCTCGACCTGTTCTCCTTCGAAGACGGCGACGGCCACACGCTGATCGCCGACTCCCTCGAAGCGATCCCGGCGAAGTTTCGGAAGGTCGCGAAGAAGATCGACGAAAAGGACGCCGCGAAGGTCGTGGCCGAGCTCAAGAAGAAGGCGGTCGCGGCGAAGAAGGGCGGGCTCGCGAAGGCGAAACAAGCGCAGCGCGAAGTCGGCGACGTCGTCCCCTTCGTGAAGGACCTCGACATCCCATCGATGATGTTCGGGGTCGGGCTCACGCTGGTCTTCGTCTTCGTGCTCTCCGTGATGCGCCGAACGGGGCGTGTGCTCGCGAAGATCGGGCTCGTGCTCCTGATCGTCGCGTTCGTCGCCGGATCGTACTTCGCGTGGATCCGGCGCGTGGCGGGTCTGGGCGACACGAAGCTGTCGAGCCCCACCGCGATGATCGACGACGCCAAGAAGGCGGCGAAGCAAATGCAGGACAAGCTCGAGGCGCAGCAGCGGATCCTCGAGAAGATCGAGGCCAACGAGCGATGAGCAGCAAGACACCCGTCGAGGTGAAGAACGATCGCGACAACGGACGCGTGACGATCAAGTGGGACGACGACTCCGGTCGCGCCTACGTGTACGACGATCTTAGGAACGCCTGCCCGTGCGCGGGGTGCCGTGGGCACGCGCCGGGGGAGGTGGAGCCGCCCAACGTGTCGGGGGTGGTGGTCACGAACATCGCCGAGTCCGGGACGTACGCGTTGCGCTTCGCGTTCTCGGACGGACACGACACCGGCATCTACACCTGGACCTATCTCGAAGAGATCGGCGAACCGCTCATCGCGTGAGGACGAACCATGGCCAGCGGCAAGAAATCGAAGGACCACGTCGACAAGATCCTCGCGCTGCTCGACGACAGCGCCAGTGACCGTCGCACCGCGGCGGCGATCGTGCTCGGCGTGCTCGCGATCGACGAGACTCGCGTGCTCGACGGGTTACGTCGCGCGACGCGCAACAAAGAGGACGCCAAGCTCCGCGCGGCGGCCGCGGAGGCGATCGGGGAGATCGCACCGCGCTCGATCGTCGACGACCTGCGCCCGCTCCTCGAGGACCCGAACAAAAACGTCCGCGAGAAGGCGAAGCAGGTCCTCGCGTCCGGGCGGGGCGTCACGGAAGACGACGTCGCGACGATGCTCGCCCGCGACGAGAAGCAGAAGATCGGCGCCATCGCGGTGCTCGGTGCGATGGGCACGCGGGCCGCGCAGGAGAAGATCATCGGCGAGCTGCCCACGGGCACCGGCGCGATCCTCGACGCCGCGCGCCGCGCGCTCACGCCGATCCTCGAGGCGCTCGACGCGAGTGACGCGCAGTCGGCGGTGGATCGACTCGGCCGTGTCGCGGAGACGGAGCTCGCCGACAACGAGGACCTCGCGATCACGCTCGCGGAGCTGATCGGGGTGGTGAAACACGAGGCGAGCGCAGCGCCGCTGGTGCGGATCGCGGCGGCGCCGCTCTCGGACGACGCGCGCATCCGTGCGCTCGAGCTGCTGCGCGGCATCGTGCAGGGTCGCAAGACCTCGGAGCGGGCGTACGAGACGCTGCTCGGCGTGATCGAGTCGGACGACACCCCCACCGCGATCCTCGGGCCCGCGGCGGACACCCTCGTGCACATGGGGCTCCCGATCGCGCTGGAGCCGCGCGTGCGCAAGCTGACTTCCAGCGAGCGGACACCAGTGCGGCGGTTCGCGATTCGGGCGCTCGGCGGCGTGGACATGGCGCCGGCCGCGAAGGTGCTCGGCGAGGTCGTGGCGAACGGCGACCCGACGGACCGCGAGCTCGCGTTGGAGGCCGCGCTCACCACGCCGAACGGGCGCACCGCGTTGACGAAGACCCTCGCGGCGATGACGGACGGCGACAAGGCAAGGCAGGTTGCAAACGGGCTCAAGACCCGCGCGACGGAGCTGATGCCGCCGACGCTCGCGTTCTTGGAAGAGGCGGTGATCGACGCGGACGAGAACGTGTCCCCGGTGATCATCGATCTGCTGAAGCAGGTGGGTGGCGAGAGCGCGGGGCGGGTGAACGAGACGCTGTTCGACCGCGCGTCGAAGCTGAAGAAGCGCGGCCAGTACGGCGACGCGACGGAGCTGTTCAAGCGCATCGTCCGGTCGAAGGACGACGCGGAGGCGCGGTTCCAGCTCGGTGTCTGTGAGCTCAAGTCGTCGCGGCGCGTGATCTCGCGCGGCAAGAAGTCGGACCCCTGCCTGACGACGTTCGCGCGTCTGCTCGAGGTGCGTGACTTCCCGCTGCTCGAGCGTCTGCAGCAGGAGCCGATCCTCGGCGAGGAGGAGCTGTATTACCTCGGCTTCTCGCTCGCGGAGGGCGACTCCGCCGGGCAGGGGCTCGGCGGCGACATCCTCATGGCGATCGCCGAAGGGGAGAAGGACACCAAGCTGCGCCGCATGGCGAAGAACAAGCTGGTGACGATGGGGTGGCTCGAATGACCGGACGACCGGACACGTCGATCGTCGACCTGCACCGGATCGCGGAGCCGGTGGTGGTCGTGGATCTCGTCGGCCGCGGGCACCTCGTCCCGCAGTCGCAGAAGGCGGCGGTGCCGCTCGCGGTGGGGACGACGGTGTCCGTCGGCGACACGGTGAGCCTGGAGGCGGGGAGCGAAGCGCGCATCGGCGAGCTCGCGTTGGGCGGCGGGCGCCGCGGGCGCGCGCACGCGTTCGTGCGCGAAGACGCGTTCAAGCCGTCGCCGGGGCGGGAGGACGTGCCGCGCCTCTTGATGGAGCTGCGCCGCGTCGAGGACGAGATCGAGTCGCTCGGCAAGGACCCGCTCGAGACGTCGGAGCTGCCGTCGACCCCGTACAAACGCGCGGTCGCGCGGGAGTTCGCGACGCTGAACCTGTGCGTCGAGGACGCGAAGACCCTCGACGAACACCTCGCGCGTCGGGAGCGCGCGGTGGTGGTGTTCGTGTCGGACGAGACCGCATTCATCGCGACGAGTCGCGTGACCGTGCCGAAGCTGATCCTCCTGATGACGTCCGTGCGACGCCCGGTGCAGCCGCACCTGGTCGAAGACGAGGTGATCGAAGAGCTTCTGACGCGGGTGTACGGCGCTACGAGCTAGATCTATAGTCCGTCGCGATGGCGACGACCCTCCCGGAGCTGTACGCAAGCGCCGAGTCCATGTTCTCGGCCGGACGCTACGAGGACGCGCTGCGTGAGTACCTCGCGGTCATCCAGGTCGCGCCGAAGTTCACGCGTGCGCGGTACCGCGTCGCGGATACGCTGCTGAACCTCGGCGACAAGGAGCGGGCGAAGGAGGTCTACAAGGGCCTCGCCTGGCACTACATCAAGGCCGGCTATCCGCTCCTCGGGTTGGTGGTCTGCAAGATGGTGCTCGCGCTCGACCCGTCCTACGACGACCTGCTCTACATCCTCGCGGAGCTGTACTCGTCGGAGTCGGACCGCGTCGGGGACATCGACCTTCCGGAGCCGCTGCCGCTCCCGGACGGCGCGCCGGCGCCGCACATCCCGCCGATCGAAGCGCCCTCGCTGCTCGAGACCGCGGCGAAGATCGCGGCCGACACCGACGCGATCACGGAGGTGCCCGCGCGCTTCCCGCTGATCCCGCTCTTCTCGCACCTCGCCGAGGACGCGTTCATCCGTGTGCTCGGGAGCCTGCGCCTGAAGCGCCACACCAACGGCGAGCACATCATCACGGAAGGGGAGGCGGGCGACTCGTTCTTCATGCTCGCCGACGGCGTGGTGATCGTCTCGAAGAAGGTGAAGGGGCAGGACACCGTCCTCGCGCACCTGCACCAGGGCGCGGTGTTCGGCGAGATGGCGTTGGTGTCGAACGCGCCGCGCGCCGCGACGGTGGTCGCGCAGGGCGACGTGGATCTGCTGGAGCTGTCGCGTCGTGATCTCGAGGAGCACGCGGGAGAGCTCGAGAGCGTGAAGCTCGCGCTGAAGAAGTTCACGCGCGGACGCTTCCTCGCGAACCTCGCGGCGACCAGCGCGTTGTTCCGTCCGCTGTCGAAGCCGGACCGGCGCGCGCTGATGTCCAAGTTCAAGCCGCAGAAGGTGTTCCCGGACGACATCCTCATCGAAGAGGGCGAAGCCGGGCGCGGCCTGTACCTGATCCTCCGCGGTGAGCACCGCGTCACGACGAAGGAAGGCGCCGGGGTCACCGAGCTCGCGCGGCTGCGCGGCGGCGACGTGTTCGGTGAGATCTCGCTGTTGCGTGCGCAGCCGACCAACGCGACGGTTACCGCGACATCCGTGGGCGAGGTGCTGTTCCTCCCGAAGGAGGACTTCCAGCAGATGCTCGCGTCGCACCCCGAGGTCCGCGAAGCGCTCGACGCGATGAGCGACGACCGCCTCAAGAAACGCGGTCAGCTGACCGGCGAGATCTCGATCGACGACGCCAGCGTCATGATCTGACCGGCGGTTGGGTCATTCGGCCTCCCCCGGGGCCGAACCTGGACGTTCGAATCGCACAACCCAGGTCCGCGCGCCGCGATAAAGAGGTGTGCGCACTGTAGGCGTAGGCCCACAATATGGAGGGCCGACCGCTCCTCGCTTCCCGGTTCAGGTCCACCCGGCCCGCGGCCCTTGGGAGGCGATCCACGGGAATTTCAAGCACTTCTCGCAGGAGGGCCAGCTCCTCGTCCTCAGCGCGGGGCCCGAGCCCAGCCAGGACTTCTTGGGGCGGCGGAAGTATCCGCGGAACGCCCTGCGCGCCGATCTGTTCTTCCGCGACCAGCAGGACGTGGTCATGGACAACAACGCGCCGTTCCCGTTCGCGGACGGGAGCATGAGCGGCGTCTACCTCGGCAAGGGCATCTGCAACTGCTCCGGCTCCGCGCAAACCTGCGGCGGCCTCCCCGACGACCGGCGCGGCATCGAGCACCTCGCGAAGGAGGTCATGCGCGTCGTGGACTGGAGTCGCGACGACGCACGCGTGGTCCTCACCGGCGGCGTGCACCTGCGGCGCGGCCCCGACGCGGTGCGGGCCGACTGGGCGCGGGTGCTTTCGCGCATCGAGACGGAGTACCCGGTGCGGGCGCTGCTCGTGGATCTCCACCCCGAAGGTGGGTTCGGGGGTGTCGTCATCGAACGTGCCCCGAAGGAGGAGACGGCACCTCGGCCGCGTCGCGTCGCGCAACGCGCGCCGCACCTGTCACAGATGCCGAGCCGGATGCCCTTCGGAGGGATGTTCGGTCAGGGTCGCGGCCGGGACATCGGCTGGGGCTGAGCTCAGGCCGCCTCGTCGTTCGCGGAGGTGTCCGGCACGGGCCGTGGTGCGCTGCCGGCGACCTCGACACGGTCGCGCCCGTTCTTCTTCGCTTCGTAGAGCGCTTGGTCGCCGACCTGGACGAGCTCTTCGAGCGTGGCGCCGTGGTGCGGGAAGCCGGCGACGCCGAAGGACGACGTGAACGCCGGGCCGCCGCTACGGTCGACCGCTTGGGCGAGCGCTTCGCGGACGCGGTCGGCGACGTTCGCTGCGGTCTGCGCGTCGACGCCCGGCAGCACACACACGAACTCTTCACCGCCGAAGCGCGCGACGAGGTCCGTCGGGCGCAGCGTCTGGCGGAGGACCTGCGAATAGAGTCGCAGCGCGCGGTCGCCCGCGTCGTGCCCGTGCGTGTCGTTGAGGCGTTTGAAGTGGTCGAGGTCGGCGACGAGCACCGCGCCGATCTGGTCGTCGACGAGCATCGTGCTCGACCGTGTCTCGAGCGATCGGCGGTTGAGCAGGCCCGTGAGCGGATCCGTCTGCGCTTGCAGCTGCGAGGTCTCCAGCGCGCGGATCATGCCGGTGTGCGCGCCGAGGTGGCGAACGACCTGCTCGAGCTCGCGGATGGCGGGTGCGGAGAGCGGGTTGCTGTGTTCGGTCGTCGCGTGCAGCACGCCGACGGTCTTCCCCATGACGTTGACAGGCACACACACGGCGGCCTGCACCGGTCTGTCGCGGTCCGTGAGACGTGGGCAGGCGTCGATGGCTCGGGTGTCGGTCGAGTGGATCGTCTGCCCGCGGCGAACCGCGTGGCAGAGACGCGGGGACGCGACACCACACGCGGGCGCGTGTGGTCCGCACGTCGCGACGCTGCGAAGGTGTGCGTTGCTCGCGTCGGCCATCAACAGCTCGGCGGGGCGACCGGGGATGAGTGTGTCCACGGCGCGGCGGGTGATCTCGTAAACGTCGGGCTCGGACTCGGCCATCATCATGGCGTTCTGGACGCGCGCGTCGAGCTCCTGTCGAAACGCGTCTTCGCGCACGGAGGCGTCACGCTCCGCGAGCGCCCCCGCGATGCGGCACAGCTCGTCGGAGAGGTGGCGTAGGGAGTCGTCGCTTTCGTCGTTGTCGAGCGGGAGCATCCCTCCGGTCAGCACCGACTCGGCGAGCTCGGCGACGCCGGTGACGCGACGCTCGATGTGTTTTCCGGCGCGGTGCGCGAGGAGGACACACACCACGGCCACGATCACCGCGAGGACACTGATGACGGTGACGGGCACCTCGGCCACGCTGGCGAGCCGCTCGACGCGCGCGAGCTGCGCGGCCGAGAGCTCGTGCGACGCCTGCGCGAGCCGCGCCCGGAACACGTAGTGCGCGAGTGGCAGGCCACACGCGACGGTAAAGGCGAGCGCCACGGACGGGGCCACCGCCGCGAAGATCGCACCCCGGAGCGTCCTAGCCTTCTTGAGAACCACGCTAGGGTCGTTCGGCCACCTGATCCCAAGGGTAAAGGATGCACGGTGGACCGTTGAAGAATGAGACGGTCAGGGTTCTTCGGTGACCCGCTGCCAGATCGCGGTCTGGTCGCCCTCGTAGATCGTGGTCCCGTCCTGCGTGAAGTGGAACCGGTAGCGCGCGAAGTACTGATCGCGGATGTGGCGCACCCGCGTCGCGTGGGCTTCCAGCAGCATGGGTGCTCCGGGGCTGGCGAGCGCGGCGAAGCGGGCGTCGTGGATGCGCACGCCGTAGCCGATCCAGCCGTCGGCGTGACGCAGGCCGAGCACGTAGTAGGCGTGGACGAACCCCACCATCCCGGTCATGTGGACCATCAGCCCGCCCGAGACGTGGGCGGGGTGTCGCACGGGGTGGTTTCGCTGCTCGCGGGTCAGCGGGAGTGAATCGCGGGTCGGGAACTGCGCGACGACGCGGCTGTTGGCTTCGTCGATTTCGATGATGTCGTCGATCAGCAGGCCGCCCGGACCGTAGGGACAGTCCGCGACGAAGGCGGGATCCAGCGCCATGGCGGCGGACTATGCAGCACTTTTGGCGATCGACCAACCGAATCAAACATGCAATGACCGCTCGCATGGGGCCGTCCATCCCCACGCCGGATCCGGCCGTCGTCCGCGCGCACCTCGCCCGGCGTGTGCACGTGGTGGCCGGGAAGGGCGGCGTGGGGCGCACCACGATCGCGGCGGGCCTCGCGCACAAACTCGCGCGGGCCGGCTACCGGACGCTCCTGCTCGAGGTCGACGCCCCGGACGACGCCGCGCGCGCGATGGGTGTGCAGCCGGCGGTCGATTCGCCGCGGGAGGCGTTCAACAACCTGTGGCTGTGCCGGATGACGCCGACCGGATCGATGAAGGAGTACGCGCTCCTCGTCCTCAAGTTCAAGGCGCTCTACAACCTCGTGTTCGAGAACCGGCTGGTGAAGTACCTGCTGCGGTCCATCCCGTCGCTCGGTGAATTCACGATGTCGGGCAAGGCTTGGTACCACTCCGAGGAGCGGCGCGAGGACGGCGCGCTCAAGTACGAGCGCATCGTGATCGACGCGCCAGCGACGGGGCACGCGATCACCTTCCTGTCGGTGGCGCGCACGGTCGCGAACGTCGCGCCCAAGGGGGTCATGCGCGACTTCGCGGAGAAGATGGCCGCGCTCCTCGAGTCGCAAGACGACGCCTGCCTGCACGTGGTCTGCCTGCCGGAGGAGATGCCGGTGAACGAAGGCCTCGACGTGCTGAAGATGGGTGTCGAGCGGGTCCGCATGCGACCGGGCCTCGGGTTCGTGAACCGCGTCCTCGAAGAGCGCTTCGACGCGGAGGCGCTCGAAGTGATCGGTCGCCTGCCGGAGGCGATGGCGCCGTTCGCGAGCGTGGCCCAGCTCCGGAGCGATCGCGAGCGCTGGCAGTCCGAGCACGCCGAGCGCTTCGCGGAGGACAGTGCGTTGCCGACCCTCGTCGTCCCGGACGTCGCCGAGACCACGCCCGACGGCCGCTTCGATCTCGATACGGTGGTGTCGATCCTCGACGAGGCCGCGGGGGAGTCGTCCGCGAAGGAGGCCCAGGGTGGCTGACACGCTCGCGTCGCCGTTGTCGCGCGCGCGGTGTGTCGTCTGCGTCGGCCCCGGCGGGGTCGGCAAGACGTCGACGTCCGCCGCGATCGCGATGCAGGGCGCGGCCGCGGGGCGTCGGACCTGTGTGTTGACGATCGACCCGGCGCGCCGCCTGGCGAACGCGTTGGGGATGCCGCAGATCGGCAACGTCGAGCGGGACGTGGATGCCGCGGCGTTCGAAGCCGTGGGCCTGCCGCCGCCCAAGGGGCGGATGACCGCGATGATGCTCGACATCAAGCAGACCTGGGACGACGTCGTCACGCGGTATCACCCCGACCCGGCGAAGAAGAAGAAGCTCCTCGAGAGCCGGATGTACGTGACGATGTCGACGGCGCTCGCCGGCTCGCAGGAGTACATGGCGATGGAGAAGCTCTATGAGCTGTCCTGCCGCGACGAGGACCCGCTGGATCTGATCGTCCTCGACACGCCGCCGTCGAACCACGCGATGGACTTTCTCGAGGCGCCGTCGCGGATGCTCAACGCGCTCGACAACGACGCGACGCGCTGGCTCCTCGAACCCGCGCTCAACAAGAAGCGCACGTCGAGGAAGCTCTTCGACGCGGGGTCGTCTTTCTTCCTACGGACGATTTCGCGCTTCACGGGGGCGGAGCTGCTGCAGGAGCTCGCCGAGCTGCTCGCGGGTTTCTCGGGGATGTTCGACGGCTTCCGCGAGCGCGCGAAGGCGGTGCGCAAGATCCTCGAGGCGGACGACACCACGTTCTTCGTGATCTCCACGCCGAACACGTCCGGCGTCGACGCCGCCGGACAGTTCCACGAGCGGTTGACGTCCCACGGGATCCACGTCGGCGCGGCGGTGCTCAACCGCGCGACGCCCGACCCCTTCGGCGGCGAGCCGTGCCCGGCCCTCGACGCCTTGGAGGCGGCGGTGGTGGCCGAGGGGGGCACCGCCGATCTCGCGGCCCGCCTGCACCGCGAGGCGGAGCTGACGCGGGATCGCGCCGTGGCCCACGTCGAGGCGCGGACGTCACTCGACAACCGGCTCGACGTCCCCGTCGTGCTGATCCCGCAGCTCCCCCGCGACGTCCACGACCTCCTCGGCCTCGAGCAGCTCCGGCGTCACCTCTTCGGCGAGAGCTCGACGGACTGAGCACGCCGACCGGAGGAGGGAACCCCGCAGCGCCCGCTGACCGGCGCGACCGAGCTGACCGAACGCGAAAAAAGCGGTCGGACCGTGCGGATTCCGAAACAGTTTGCCTCCCTCCGTTGTCCACTTTTCGAGGCGGGCGTCCGAACATCATAATGGTGTCGATGCGCGCGCGCGAAAGGACCGGTGGTTTGAAGAGGCTCGATCTGCTCCCCGTGGCGCTGCTGCTCGGCGCCTGCGCGACGACCAAGACCGCGACCGCTCCGCAGCCCGAGAAGGTGGCGATGGAGCCGATCCTCGTGAAGGCGGACAAGGACCCGCTGACGGGGCTCGACGGGTACGACGCCGAGGCGCTCCTCGAGGTCGGCAACCGGCTGTACGCCAACGGTGATCACGACAAGGCGATCGAGATCTACGACAAACTCGTCGCCGAGTTCCCGGAGTCGAAGCACGTGCCCGCGGCGCAGTACAACGCGGGCCTCGCGTTCGAGGCGCTCGTCGAATACGACAAGTCGCTCGAGCGCTACGAGAAGATCATCGCGGATCACCGCGGGTCGAAGAGCTTCAAGGACGCCTACTTCCGGAAGTGTTTCGTGCTCGGGAAGCTGTCGCGCTGGGTCGAGGTTGCGGACACGTTCTGGGCGATCCGGCACCTCGACGACCTCACGCCGATGGACGAGCTGGAGGCGCGCGTGGGGCAGGGCGTCGGCATGTTCATGCAGGGCGACTACGTCACGGCCGAGACGGAGTTCATGAGCGCGATTACGTTCTACCAATCGCAGAGCAAGCTCGAGTACCTGCCGGCGGACTACTGGGTCGGGCAGTCGCGCTTCTACCTCGGGGAGATCTACGCGCGGGAGTTCGAGAAGACGAAGCTGTCGCCGCCCAAGGCTGACCAGGACAAGTGGGTCGAGATGATGGGCAAGGAGCTGGAGGCGAAGTGCAAGCTCCTGCTGCGCGCGCAGAACAACTTCATCCGCACGATTCGCGTCGGCCACACCGGCTGGGCGACGGCGGCGGGGTTCCGGATCGGCAACCTGTACGAAAAGCTCTACGACGATCTCCTCGACGTCCCGGTGCCGCCCGACCTCGACGAGGAGGCGAAGAACGTCTACCTGGAGGAGCTGCGCAAACGTGTGAGTGTGCTCGTGGTGAAGGCGATCAAGGTCTACGAGCAGTCGCTGCAGATGGCGCAGCGGGTCGGCGAGAAGAACGAGTGGGTCGACCAGACCACCAAGTCGCTGGAGCGCATGAAGACCCTCTACCTCGCCGAGCTCGAAGGGTGACCTGGCGCACGTGCGCTGAGTCACTAAGTGTCTGTAATTCCTAGGTAACTGCGCCCCGCGGGCCAGGCTGCGACCGTGGTCGCTGGATGGGTACGAAATCCATTCGGCGTACGTCGGATCTGTCCCCCTCGCAGCTACGGGCGCTGAAGGGCGGCTCGGCTCCCGCGAAGCCGGCGGCGCCGTCCACGACATCATCGTCGTCCGGGGCGTCGTCGTCGTCCGGGGCGTCTTCCTCGTCCGGTGCGTCGTCGTCGTCCGGGACGTCGGGCAGCGCGCCCGCGAGCGGGGCGCCGCGGCGGGCGAGCCCGGGTGCGTCCGTCGCGCCGCGCGCCGAGCTGGCGTTCGCGGGGACGTACACGGCGTGGATGCTCCAGGGTGCGGTCGACGAGGAGCGCACGCGCGCGCCGGAGCCGGACCCGGAGCAGGCCTGGACCTTCGACCCCGAGCTCGTCCAGGCGGCGGGGTATCCGTTTGCGCTCCCGGAGCGCGCCGCCGAGATCGACGCGCTGCTCGAGGCGGGCGACGCGGACCGGCCGAGTGACACGCCCAACCCGCAGCCGAGCGGCGGTGCGGGCGCGACGGATCTGTTCGACGCGGTCGACATCGCGCGCGGCGACTCGCCGCTCGGCGAGCTCGACGACGACGAGCGCGCCTACCTCTTCGACCAAGCGGCGGCGGACTGGGCGACCTCCGATCGCCCGGACCGTCAGGCCGATCTCGACGCGCTCGCGGCGTCGCTCGCGGACGAACCCGAGCTGTCCGCGGAGCTGCTCGACGCGTTCGCGCGCACCTCCGTCCTCGCGACCGAAGAGGGGCGCCACCGCGACGCGGCCAACCTGTCGGCCGGGTTCGTCGCGATGACCTCGGACGCCGAGGAGCTGCGCGGCGCGTTGGAGGCGATCGGTGTCGATGACGCCGTCTCGATCACGACGTCGCTCGCGTACGAAGACGCCACCAATCCGGACGACCGCGCCGTGATGCAGCGGCGTATCGTCGAGGCGGTCGCGATGGGCGCGCCGAGCGACGTCTCCGCCGCCGTGCTCAACACCGCGTTCCTCACCATGACGCCGGACGCTGTGCGGGGGTCGGAGGATGACTTCGCCGCGGCGCTCGCGAGCCACTGGTACCCCGAGGACTCCGCCGCCGCCGCCGAGGTCGCGCCGCGCTTGGAGGAGGTCCTCGCCACCGAGCAGGGCCGCGACTTCCTCTTCAACCAAAACGTGTCGCCGGTCGAACGCCTCGACAACCTCCGCCGCCTGCACGACCACGACGAATGGGACGCGGAGCTCTTCACCGCGACCGCGAGTGTCTACGACAACCCGCGTCTCCTCTTCGACGCCGCGCGCCCGGTGCTCGACGACTACGCGGCGCGGACCGACGGCCCGGTGGTGCTCGAGGGGACCGACCTCGACAACACGATCGGGAGCGCGATGAACGAGGCGGTGTCGGTGAGCCCGCTGGCGACCGAGGAAGAGCTCGCGGAGCGCGAGGCCGCGATCGCGGCGGGGGAGGGGCTCCTCTACGAAGCGCTCCCACCGCTGTCCCCCGAGCAGCGGGCGACCATGAGCGCGAGCGCGATCGAGGCGTACGAAGCGCAGCGTGAAGCGTCGCAGGCCTCCGAAGATCGTGTCACGGACGTCGCCGACGCGATCCGCGCGGTGGAAGACGATCCGGAGAACGGCATCGACACCGCGGCGATCACCGTGCTCCCGATTCAGTACAGCCACGAGAGCATCGGCACCGTCACGTACCCGTTGTTCCGCGTGGAGGACGCCGACGACCCGAGCCAGGTCCGCTTCGTCGATCACCAGGGCCGCACCTACGACGACTTCGACGACTGGCGACACACCAACGCGCTCGAACCCGGGAGCATGGTGTGGCCCGAGGGCGGCGCGCTCGACGGTCGCCTCGTCCGCGCGAACACCCCGCGTACCGCCGACACGCCGGCCGAGCGTGCGCAGCAAGTCGTGAACACCGCGGCGTTGGTCGGCGGAACGGTCGCCGGCGGTTTTCTGCTCGTCGCCGGTACCGGTGGTGTGGCCGGCGGCGTCGCGCTCGGCGTCGTCGCGGCGTCCGGTGCGTGGCAGGCCGGGCAGGGCGCTCAGGTGCTCATCGATCGTGCGGAGCACGGACAGAACTGGACCGACCTCTCGGACCCGAGCGTTCGTTCGGCGTGGCTGAACGTGGGCGCGGGCGCCGCGTCGACGTTGGCGATCGGCGCGGTGGGTGTGAACCGCGCGCTCCAGACGCCGCTCGCCGCGAGCCTCCCCGGGACGAGTCACCTGCACGTCCCCGTCGCCGCGGCGCAGCGTTACCTCGGCATCACCGCGACGCTCGCCGACACCGCGGCCGCGAGCGACGCGGCGTACACGTTGGGCGCGAACTTCGACGAACTGTCGGGCGGACAGCGGCTCGCGTTGCTCGGGCAGATCGGGTTCTGGGGCGCCGGCACGCTCGGGGTGGGGCGCGCGACACGTCCGTTCGACTTCGACACCCACGTCACCGCGGCCGACGCGCCGAGCCACCGCTTCCCGCTGGCGGACGGCGACCCCACGGCACAGCACCTCCCTCCGAACATCCCGGGTTACAACGAAGTGCAGGTCGGCCCGAGCCAGCAGGCGTTCCTCGACGGCATGAGCGCGGCGATTCAGCGCAGCGTCCGGACGTTCGGCGAGCACGTCGGTCCGGTGGACGGCGGTGACGTGCGCGCGGCCTTTGACGACATCACGCAGACGCGCTTCGATCTCGCGGAGGCTTCGAACACGCCGGACGCCGAGCTGTTCATCACCGACGCCGGCGCCGGGCTCCCGCCGGTCGACTTCATCAACCCCGGCAACCGGCACCGCTATTACTTCGATCGCGCGAATGCGCTCCCGGAGGACTCCCCGCTGTGGAGCCGTCCGTTCCGCGGCCAGGCGGAAAACACGATCACCGTCGACGGCCGCGAGGTCCCGCTGTCGGTCGTCACGCGGGACGCGGACGGAAACATCGAGATTCACCACCCGCCGTTCGCGTGGGTGGAGGGCGACCCGGATTTCGACGTGAACGTCGCGGTCACGGACCCGGCCCACGTGCAGGAGCACGCCTTCGACCTGTACGCGGAGGTCCTCAACGACCCGACCCTCACGCTCGACGAGGGCCTCGAACGGATCGCGGAAGCGTCGTTCCTCCTCTACCACTACACCCCGAACGTCCGCGGGACGCCCGCGGTGGTGTCGTCGCTGAACGACGCGGTCCTCCGCGAGCGCTTCGGCGTCACCTTCCCGCCGTTGCGCACGAACACGGAGCCGTTCTGGGAGGCGATCTTTGCGGGGGCTGACGGGATGGACGCATTCGTCCGAGACTTCCCGAGCTTCTACGAACCGTTCGGAGGCTGATGATGACGAAGGAACAGTGCGCGGTCTGCGGCGAGCCCCCCGAAGCGCCGAAGCGGATCGGTCGCAAGCTGGCTTGCGGGGCGTGCGTCGCGTTGCTCGAAGCGACGCTGCCGCGCGCACGACAAGCGAACGACGTGACGCGACGGCTGTGGAGCCGACGCGTCTGCATCACGTGTGGTCGATCGGGGAGCGAGGTCGAGGCCCTGGTGCTGCACGGCGACCAGGGGGTGTGCGCCGCGTGTATCGAGACCGCGGCGGACAGTGGGTAGCCCTATTTCTTGGCGAGTTTGTCGACGCCGGCCCAGAACTTGTCGGCCTTCTTGAGCTTGTCGACCTTCAGGACGCCGAGCAGCTCCTTGAGCGCGGCGTCGCGGCCGTCCTTCTTGCCGACGGTGGCGGTGAAGAACTTCCGGGTGGCGTCCTTGGCCTTCACTTCGTCGGAGGCGAAGTCACCTTTGACGTGGCACGCGGTGCACTTCACGCCGAGGCCCTTGGACATGTTCTTCATGCCCTTCTCGAGGTCTTTCCCGTTGTCCTTGAGGACCTTCAGGTTCTCGAACTTCTTGGCGGCCGACGCGGGGGTCGACGTGGCGGCGAGCGCGAGAGCGAAGGCGGAGGCAGTGAGCAGCAGGCGAAACTTCATGACGCTGAGACCTTTCGGAACGGAGTTTTATTCACTCGACGGAGATGAGTTTGGCGCCGGCCTCCACGGCCGCGCCCTTTTCGACGAAGACGGCCGAGATCTTGCCCGATTTGGGGCTCTTCAGCTCGTTTTCCATCTTCATGGCTTCCATGATGACCAAAGGCGCACCCTCTTCGACCTCGTCGCCGACCTTCACGACGAGCTCGACGACCTTGCCGGGCATCGGGGCGGTGACGGTCTGGGGGCCCTCGACGGCGAACGCGGCGCTGGTGAGGCCCATGCGCACCTTGCGTTCGTCGAGGACGTCGAGGCGGACGACCTCGCCGTGGACGAGGGTGTTGTACGAGCCCTTCGCCTCGCTGTCGCCGGCGACCTCGAGCTCCACGTCGTAGCTTCGGTCGTCGATCAACAGGCTCAGGGTGCCGGCGGCGAACGCGCGGGCGTCGACGTCGCGCGCGACGCCGTCGACGACGACGCGGTAGTGCCCGGGCGCGGTGCGCTCGACGGAGATCTTCTTTTCGTCGCCGTCGTGACGCGCGATGAATTGATGCGTGCTCATGTCTAGAACTCGTACCGATTGAAGGCGTCCATGCGACCGAGCTGACGCCAGCGCGAAGTGGTCTGCTCGCCGTCGTCGTCGTCACCGACGAACTGGTTCGCGAGCTCGTGCGCGTACTCGTACTGACGAATCGCCGCGGCGATCATCGCGACCTCCACGTTGGCGTCGGACGGCTTCGGCGGTTGGTCGAGGCCGTGTTCGTCGATGAAGCCGGTCGTGGTTTCGGCCGCCTTGTAGCCGGGGTGCTGCGCGATGCGGCGCAGGAACTGGATGTTGGTGTCGATGCCGTTGACGACGTACTCCGCGAGCGCGCGGTCGAGGCGCTGAATCGCGGTCTCGCGATCGGCCGCGTGCACGACGAGCTTCGTGATCAGCGAGTCGTAGAACGGCGTCACCTCGTAGCCGGGATAGACGCCGGTATCGAGCCGCACGCCGTAGCCGCCCGGGACGCGGATGAATCGGATCTTCCCGGGCGAAGGGCGGTACCCGTTCTCCGGGCTCTCCGCGTAGATGCGCGCCTCGATCGCGTGCCCAGTCGGGGCGTGGGGCTGCACGGTGAGCTTTTCGCCCTCGGCGACGCGGATCTGCTCCTTCACGAGGTCGTAGCCGGTCGTCAGCTCGGTGACGGGGTGCTCGACCTGCAGGCGGGTGTTCATCTCGAGGAAGTAGAAGTTCTTGTCCTCGTCGAGGAGGAACTCGACGGTGCCGGCGCCGACGTAGTCGACGGCCTTCGCCGCGCGCACCGCGACCTCACCCATGCGCGCGCGAAGGTCGGGGTCGACGACCGCGGACGGCGCCTCTTCGATGACCTTCTGGTTGCGGCGCTGAATGGAGCACTCACGTTCGTTGAGGTGGACGACGTTGCCGTGGCTGTCGCCGAAGACCTGCACCTCGATGTGGCGCGGGCGTTCGATGAAACGCTCGAGATAGACGGCGTCGTCGCCGAAGGAGGCGAGGGCCTCGCGCTGCGCGGCGGTGAACGCGGCGCCGAGCTTGGCGGGGTCGCGCACCAGGCGCATCCCGCGGCCGCCGCCGCCCGCGGCGGCTTTGAGCATCACGGGGAAGCCGATGTCGACGGCGACCTTCTTGGCTTCTTCGACGTCGGCGATCGGGTCGGCGGTGCCGGGTACGACGGGGACGCCCGCGGCGATCATCGTCTGCCGCGCGACGGTCTTGCTCCCCATCGTCCGGATCGCGTGGGCCGACGGACCGATGAAGATGATGCCGGCTTCCTTGCACGCCTCGGCGAACTCGGCGCGCTCGGAGAGGAACCCGTACCCCGGGTGGATGGCGTCGGCCTTGGCGCGTTTGGCGACGTCGATGATGCGGTCGACGACCAGGTAGCTCTCAGTCGAAGGCGCGGGGCCGATCGGGTAGGCCTCGTCGGCGTACACGGTGTGCAGCGCCGTGCGGTCGGCCTCGGAGTAGACGGCGACGGTCTCGATACCCAGCTCGCGGCAGGTCCGCATGACGCGGACCGCGATCTCGGACCGATTGGCGACCAGCACTCGGCGGATCATCGCCGCGCGTTGTAGCCTACCGATGGCCCCGTGTCATGGGCGTTAGCGGGCCGTGGGGGGCAATCCTCGGGGTCGGGTTGATGCGGTGGCCGGTCGGGGCGACCATGCGGCCCGTGCGGCTCTTGGTGCCGGCTCTGCTCGCCCTCGTCCAGGCGCCCGGTGAGGCCCCGGACTACGCCGCCGCGATGGCGGATGCGAAGAAACACCTTCGCGCCCGCGCGTACGACGAGGCGGCGGCGGCGGCGAAGAAGGCCCTCGGGGCCAGCGAGGAGCCGAAGGTCGGGGGCCCCGAGCGGCACGCGGCCGAAATGCTGCGGGCGCGGATCGCCGAGGTGCAGGACAAGGACGTCGAGGCGGCGCGTCGTTACCGCGACGCGGCGCACGCCGCGCTGGACGATCGACGGGGTCGCGCGCGGGCGCTGTCGAGGCGTCGTCGCGCGCTGTTCGCGGCGAAGCGGAAGAACGAAGCGAACCGCGTCACCGAGCTCCTGAAACACGACCAGCGGCTCCGTTTGTTCGAGCGCTACCCGCGCCGGTCGGAGGCGAAGCGCAAGGCGGCCCTCAAGGACTTGGCCGTGGCGGAGCGGGTGTACCGCGCCGATCGCGACGGGGCGCGGGTCGAGCTCGCGCGCGCGGTGAAGGCGCTCGTGCTCGCGCGGTCGGGGGAGCCGGACGCCGCGATCGAGGCGGCGAAGGAAGCCACCTCGGCGAAGTCGTGGCGCGCGCGCGCCGTGGCGCAGCAGGCGCTCTACTACGCGTACGCCGACAAGGACGATCACGAAGCTGCGCTCGACGCGGCGATTCGTTTCAATGGACTCGAAGCGTCTTCCCACGACGAGGCGCGCCGGCTCTACGTGCGCACGCGCGAGCTTCAGCGCGCGTGTCGAAAGCTGGAGGCCGAGAACGAGGCGGGCACCTGTGCACGTCGTCAGCTCGCGGTGGCGAAGCGAGTGTTCCTCACCGACTACTCGCGGCACTCGCAGCGCCGCGGACCGCTGTCCTCCGACGAGCTCGACCGCACGCACCACGAGGCGCTCCCGTGGCTGGAGTCCTGTGTGTTGAACGTCGCGCGTCAGGACATGGACCGCTTCGCGGGCACCGACCTCACCATCTCGTGGGTCGTCGGCGCCAAGGGCCGCCCGGACGAGGTCGCGGTGCGCCCGTCGCGTTACGCCGAAGAGCTGAAGACCTGCCTCGAGGACGTGGTCGGGAGCTTCAGGTATCCGCGCGTGCGCTCGAAGGAGCTGTCGTCGGTGTCGATCCCGTACAGCCTGAACTTCAATTAGGCAGCGACGCGCGCAGGACGCGGAGGGTGTTCTCACCCATGATCTTCGCGATGGTCTCGTCGTCCATGCCGCGCTCCAGGAGCGCGTGGGTGAGCGCCTCCATGCCCGAGGCGTCGAAGGGTACGCCGACGGCGCCGTCGTAGTCGGAGCCCAGCGCGACGTGGTCGGCGCCGATGCGATCGGCGACGTAGGCGATGGACTTCGCGATCGCGGCCGCATCGTCGCCGCACACCGCGGCCGGCCAGAAGCCGATACCGATGACGCCGCCGTTGTCGCGGATGCGGAAGAGCTGGGCGTCGGTGAGGTTCCTGTCGTTGTCGCAGACGCCGCGGACGCCGGTGTGGCTGACGACGACCGGGCGCTTCACGACGTCGAGGACGTCGTCGATCACCGCAGGGGACGCGTGGGCGAGGTCGACGACGATGGACAGCGCCTCCATGCGCTCGACCACCGCGCGGCCAAAGTCCGTGAGGCCGCCCTTGTCGACGCCGTGCGCCGAGCCGCCGAGCTCGTTGTCGAAGAAGTGCGTCAGCCCGAACATCCGGAAGCCGGCGGCGAACAGACGGTCGACGGCCTCGACGTCACCTTCCAGGCAGTGCGCGCCTTCGATGGCGAGGAGCGCCGCGACGCCGCCTTCGCCGACACGATCGAGATCTTGAACGTTGCGCACCACGAACAGGTCGTCCCGCTCGGCGTCGAGCGCCGCGAGCTCCGCGGCGTGCAGGTGCGCGCGCGCTTCGAGGCTCGTCCACGCGTCGAGCGGCCACAGCTGCGCCACGCCGAGCACGGTGATCTGATCGATCCACCCGTCTTCGGTGCGCTCGAAGTTCTGACCGAGCGGCGACTTCGTCGGCAGCGCCAACACCTGCAGCGCGACGTGCCCTTCGATCAAACGCGGGACGTCGACGTGCCCGGTCGTCCCGCGCTCGGCGAGCGAGCGCTCCCACACCAGCGAGTCGGCGTGGAGGTCGACGACGCGCAACGAGGCGTGAAGCGCAGCGGCCGTCGTGGACGTCGCGATCGGTGCGTCGAAGGTGGGGTTCAGCAGACGGTCCGCGAGGGAGGCCGCGAAGCCGAAGAGGAACACCGCGAACGCGGCGACCAGCACCGCGGCGGTGCGCTTCGCCGTCCGCAAGGGGCGGGTCCCTCAGGCCGAAGCCACCGGCTCGGCGCCTGGCGACTCCTCCGGGAGGCGCTCGAAGCGCACGCGCGTCACGCGGCGCCGCGACATGGAAATGACCTTCGCGCGGAACGGGAGCACCTCGACCTCGTCGCCTTCGACCGGGAGCCGCTTGAGGCGCGAGACGATGAAGCCGCCGATCGTGTCCTCCTCGGTCCCGAGGTCGAGCCCGAGGGTCTCGGCGGCGTCCGGGAGGGGCACGCTGCCGGCCATCTCGAAGCTGTCACCCTTGGCTTCGATCCACGGCGCGCGGTTGTCGAATTCGTCGTGGATTGGGCCGACGATCTCTTCGAGCGCGTCCTCCAGGAACACCATGCCGACGCTCGTTCCGTGTTCGTCGACGACGAGCGCGGAGTGCGCCTGCCCGCGCTGCATGTCGAGGATCAGGCGGGCGATCGGCTGGGTGTCGGGCACCGACGGGAAGGGGCGCACGAGCTGCTCGAGGTCGACGGTGTCCTCCTGGATGAGCCTCCGCACGACATCGCGCGTGTGGACGAGGCCGGTCACCGTGTCGAGGTCGGGGTTACAGAACGGGTACCGCGAGTGCCCGGCCGACTTGATGATCTCGAGGTTTTCGTCGTCGGTCTTCGACGTCGACAGGTACACCACGTCGACGCGCGGCAGCATGATGTGCCGGACCTCCAGGCGCATCAGCCCGAGGATGTTCTCGCCGAGGGTGCGCTGTCGGCCGGAGATGTGTCCGGCCTCGGACGCCGCCCTCAGTATGGCGCGCAATTCCTCGACGTCCTCGACGCCGCCGTGTTCGTCGGCGACCTGCAGCCCGACCATCCTCAGGAGGAGGCTGGAGATGCGGTCGACCAGCCAGATGAACGGGCGGAACAGCGAGAAGAACAGCTTGAGCGGGTACGCGCACCACAGCGCGAGCTTCTCCGGCTCCTGAATCGCCCAGATCTTCGGCGCCTGCTCGCCGATCGTCATGTGGAGGATCGTCACGATGGTCAGGGCGATGGCGAGGGCGACGATGTGGAGGACGCCGGTGTCCCCGACCTGGACGCCCGCCGCCTGCAGGCCGACGACCAGCAGCTTGGCGATCGCGGGTTCGGCCAGCCAACCGAGCACGAGGCTCGCGATGGTGATGCCCAGCTGGCACCCGGAGAGGTAGGCGTTCAGGTTCTTCAGGATCGACTGGACGACGATCGCCTTGCTGTCGCCCGTCCGGGCGAGCGCCTCGATGCGCGTCGGCCGCACTTTGACGAGCGCAAACTCGGCGGCGACGAAGAAACCATTGAGGGCGACGAAGATGGCGGTCAGGGCCAGCTTCAGCCCTAGCCCAGACGCCGGATCGGCTTCGGTCATGGTGTCGGTCCCGAATCTAACACGGCGGGGAGGGCATAGCGCCAAAGACGCGCGGTGGGCAATGGTACGCACACACCCGAAACGTCCTTTCGAAAGTGATCCGATCCGAAGCGGCCGGCGTATCCGCTCCGATCCCACGCGAACGCTCAGGAGGTACGATGTTTCGCAAACGCTCCAGATCACTTCTATTCAACGCCCTGACGGCCAGCGCGCTCGCGCTCGCCGTGGGCTGCTCCGGCGACGACGACGACGGGGACGACGGCGAGCCCCGTGACGGAGGACCGGCCGCGCAGCGCGACGGCGGGACCGAACGCGACGGCGGCGAGGTCGTCGGCACGCTCTACGACCGCCTCGGCGGCGAGGCGGGCATCACGACCGTCATCCAGGACTTCGTGGGGCGCGTCGTCGCCGATCCCGCGATCAACGGCTACTTCCTCAACGACGGCGTGAACGGCACCCGCCTCGCGCTCTGCCTCGTGAAGCAGGTCGGCGCCGTCAGCGGCGGGCCGCAGACCTACCCCGCCGAAGGCGAGGGCCCGGACGCGGACGGCTGCCGGAACATGACGGACTCCCACGCGGGGCTCGGCATCTCGACGCAGGACTTCACGGACCTCGCGACGCACCTGGTCGACGCGCTCAACGACGCGGGTGTCGCAGCCTCCGACGTGGACGCGGTCGTCACGGCGATCTCCCCCCTCGGTGACATCATCATCGAGGACGCGGACGACAACGCGACGATCTACCAGCGCGTCGGTCGCAAGCCGGCCATCCAGACGGTCATCGCCGGGTTCATCGGCGACGTCGTCGCGGACGCGCGCATCAACGGCTACTTCCTGAACAGCCGCGTCGACGCGGCGCGCCTGTCGACGTGCCTCGTACGCCAGGTCTGCGGTCTGACCGGTGGGCCCTGCGCGTACGGCGCGGGCGTCGAGCCGGAGCTCGATCGCGATGGCGACGGCACCGCCGAGCCGTGCGTCGACATGACGTCGGTTCACCAGGGCCTCGGCATCTCGTCGAACGACTACATGGACCTCGCGGGTCACCTCGTCACGCAGCTCACCGACGCGGGCGTCGCGCAGGCGGACATCGACACGATCGTCGCCGCGCTGACCGACCCCGCCTTCGTGAACACGATCGTCGAGGACCCGAACAGCGACAACACGATCTACCAGCGCGCCGGCCGCAAGCCCGCCGTGCAGTTGGTGATCGGTGACTTCGTCGGCCGTGTCGTTTCGAACGCCGCGATCAACGGTTACTTCCTCAACAGCTCGGTCGACGGCGCGCGCCTCACGACCTGCCTCGTTCGCCAGGTCTGCGGCCTGACGGGCGGCCCGTGTGTGTACGGCGAGGGCGTGGAGCCCGAGCTCGACCGCGACGGCGACGGCACGGCGGACCCGTGTGCGTCGATGTTGGCGGTGCACGAGAACCTCGGCATCTCGATGAACGACTACAACGACCTCGCGGCGGACCTCGTCGGCGCGCTCACCGACGCCGGTGTCGCGCAGACGGACATCGACGCGATCGTCTCCGCGCTCACCGAGCCGACGTTTGTCTCGACGATCGTCGAGGACGCGAACAGCAACGCGACGATCTACCAGCGCGCCGGCCGCAAGCCCGCGGTCGCCACGGTGGTGAACGACTTCGTCGGTCGCGTCGTCGCGGACCCGCGCATCAACGGCTACTTCCTCAACAACAGCGTCGACGCGGCGCGGCTGACCACGTGCCTCGTGCGTCAGGTCTGCGGCCTCACCGGCGGCCCCTGCATCTACGGCGAGGGCGTGGAGACCGAGCTCGACCGCGGCATGGACGGGACGATCGAGCCGTGCGCCGACATGACGTCCGTGCACATGGGCCTCGGCATCTCGCAGAACGACTACAACGACCTCGCCGGGCACCTCGTCGGTGCGCTCACCGACGCGGGCGTCCTGCAGGCGGACATCGACGCGATCGTCGCGGCCCTCACCGACGCACCCTTCGTGGCGACGGTCGTCGAGGACCCGGACAGCAACGCGACGGTCTACCAGCGCGTCGGCCGCAAGCCGGCGATCGACCTGGTGGTCGCGGACCTCGTCCAGCGCATCGTCATGGACCCGACGCTCGTCGGCTTCTTCGGCCTCGCGGACGCGGACCGACTCAGCACCTGCCTCGTGCGTCAGGTCTGCTCGATCGACGGGCCGTGTGTGTACGGCGCGGGCGTGGAGCCGGAGCTGATGATCAACGGCCAGGTCGTCGAGTGTCGCGACATGCTGTCGTCGCACATGAACGCCACGAACCCGCCGGGCGGCGCGGGCGCGGCGATCACCATCGCGGACTTCAACCAGCTCGTCGGCCACCTCGTGGACGCGATGACGCAGGCGGGGGTCACGATGGCGGATCGCACGGCGATCGTGAACGCGCTGGCGCCGCTGTGCCCCGACATCGTCGCGGACAGCGCGTCGTGTAACTAGGCCTGTTCGGTCTCGGAGTCGGTGTTCGGTGCACCCCTTTCGCCGGGCACCGACTCCGGGCCAACCTGTCCCGACAATCCGAACGAACCCCGAACGAAACGAAAGAGATCGCCATGAAGAAGAAGCTCCTCTTCCTCGTCCCCGTCATCGCGATCGTCGCCGCCGGCGCGTACTACAGCTGGCGCGGCATCATGATGCGTCGTGCGGCCGATGAGGTCGTCCTCCCTGACTTTGCCGAGCTCGGGCCCGGCCCGCGCGCGCCGACCACGGCGCTGCTCGGGGTCGAAGTCGGGAAGAGCACCTTCGACGACGTGAAGGGCCTCGCCTCGGCGCGTGGCCTCGACTGCAAGGACACGTCGGCGCGCGCGCTGATGAAGCAGATGCGCGCGATGAAGAAGAAGGAGCGCGAGGAGAAGATGGCGCAGGGCATCGAGGTCGACGCGACGAGCAGCGCGTCGGCGAAGAAGAAGAGCCCGATGGAGAAGAACCCACAGGTTCGTTACTCCTGCGAGGACACGAAGGCCGCCCAGCTCGCGGATCGCGAACGCGACGGCGTGGGACGTGTGCTCTTCGTGCTCGACTCGCCGGAGCACCCGGTGCGCCACGCCTCGTACCGCCGCAACCACAAGACGTCGCAGGCCGCATGGCACGACGCGAAGGCGACGCTCGACGCGCTGACCAAGACTTACGGCGAACCGAAGATGGTGAAGCGACCGCTCCCCGACGCGCCGAGCGCCGATGCGTTCCCGCTGTACACGCAGTCGCGCTACGCGTGGGAGTTCGCGGACCTGAAGGTGATGCTCGACGTCATGGGCACGCCGCGCGGCGTGAACGTGCACGAGGCGGTGGAGGTGCCGTGGCCGGTGCGCTCGGATGCGCCGGCGCTTGCGCACCTGTCGGAGTAGAAGAGGCGGAGATCGGCGAAGGCCGCCAACGGTGAATTCGAATTTCAGGGACGTTCTGCTTCCCTCGGGGCCTTGGCGGCGACGCGGTAGGTGAGGAGGACGACCAGGCCGAGGAGGACGGCGCCCGGCCACGCCGCATCACTCGCCCCGAACACCGCCAACACGTTCTTGTCCCCCGTCAACACGATCGGCACCGCCATCGCGATCCCCACCAACGCCTCCCCCGTGATCAACCCCGCCCCGAACAACAACCCGTTCCGCGAACCCTCCGTTTGCGCCTCTTCGATCGCCTCGCGTTGATCGCCCTTCGCCGCCGCCAGCCGCTTCGCAAACGCGCGCTTCGCGAGGTGCGCGACGAGGCCGCCCACGAGGATCGGTACCGACAGCTCGAACGGCAGGTAGATGCCCACCGCCACCGCGAGGACCGGCGTGCGGAACGTGCTGCCGCGGCGCGCGAGCCACTGGTCCAGCGCGATCACCGCGACGGCGACGACCATCCCGATCGCGACCATCGTCCACGGTAGGCCCCCCGCGAAGACACCCTCGGCGACGCTCGCCATCAGCGTCGCCTGCGGGGCGCGCAGCGGATCCGGGTGCGCCTCGGTCGGGACGCCGATGCCGTAGGCTTCGAGGAGCAGCGTGAGGATCGGCGCCGCGACGACCGCCGCCCCCAGCACGCCGACCACCTGCATGATCTGTTGTTTGAACGGCGTCGCCCCGACGATGCGGCCCGCCTTGAGGTCCTGCATGTTGTCGCCCGCGATCGCCGCCGCGCAGCACACCACGCTGCCGATCAGGATCGCCGCCGCCGGCCCGACCTTGCTCTCGCGCCCGAGGAGCGCGAGGAGCATCAGCGACGAGGTCAGGATCGTCGCGATCGTCACCCCGGAGATCGGGTTGTTCGAAGAGCCGACGAGCCCCGCCATGTACCCCGCGACCGCGGAGAACAGAAACCCCGCGATGAGCATCACCACCGACATGATCGCGGCGACCCACCACACGCCGGTCACGTGGAAGAAGATCAGCCCGAGCGGGATCAGCGAGAAGACGAGCGCAGCGCCGACCCACTGCATCGGCATGTCGCGCTCGGTGCGGAGCGTCGCGCCGTCGCCGCCGTCGCGCATGCGGCGGTAGGCTTCGAAGCTGGAGCGCACCCCCGCGACGAGCGACTTGCGCAGGCTGACGAGCGCCCACAGACCGCCGACCACCATCGATCCGACGCCGAGGTAGCGGGTCTGCGTCGACCACAGCTCCCCCGCCGCCTCCACGGCGCCGACGCCCTCCGGCACGCCTTCGACGACCGCGAGGATCGGGATGGCGACGAGCCAGTTCAGGGCGCCGCCGATGAAGACCAGCACCGCGATCTCCAGGCCCACGATGTAGCCGACGGCGACGAGCGCGGGGGAGAGGTTCGAACCGAAGTACAGGATCGTGGAACCGGCGTAGCGCGCCTCTTCGATGGTGCCGTGCCACAGGCGCAGCCCGGATTCGCCGAGCTTGAAGAGCGCGCCGATCGCGCCGGAGGTGAAGATGTGTTTGATGCCGCCGCCGCCGCCGGACTCGCCGACCTTCAGCACCTCCGCGGTCGCCACGCCCTCCGGGAACTCGAGCGGCGTCTCGACGATGAGCGCGCGGCGCAGCGGGATGGTGAAGAGCACGCCGAGCAGGCCGCCGAAGCCCGCGATCATCGTCGTCTCCCAGTAGTCGAACTCGGCCCAGGTCCCGAGGATGACGAGGGCGGGGATCGTGAAGATGACGCCGGCCGCCATGCTCTCGCCGGCGGACGCCGCGGTCTGGACGATGTTGTTCTCGAGGATGTTTCCGCCGAGGACCTTCAAAACGGCCATCGAGATCACCGCGGCGGGGATCGACGCCGACACGGTGAGCCCCGCAAACAGCCCGAGGTACGCGTTGGCGGCGGACAGCAGCGCGGAGAGGACGAGCCCGAGGATCACCGCCTTCAGCGTGATCTCCGGGAGGTTCGCGCTTGCGGGCACGTGGGGCTCGTCCGGCGCGCCGCTCATGTTTCGAGACCTACGAACAGGCCGTGGGACCCGTCAACCGCGCGGCGCGGTGCGGTTTCGAAGCCGCACTTTCGGCCTCAAGATGCGCGCTTTCGGGTCGATACTCACCCTGTGCACTCGAGCGCAAAGGGTGCTAATCCAACTCCGATGATGCGGTGGCTCCTGACTCTGGCTGTTCTCCTGTTCAGCACCAACGCTTGGGCGCAGGCCTCGACGTCCTCGGTCGCGGGGGAGTCGCTCGAAGGTCACCAGTCGCTGCTGACGACGTTCCACGAGCGCATCGACGATCTCGATCGCCGGATCGCCGAGACCGAGGGGTTGCTCGCCTCGCTGAAGGACAGCGCGCTCGGCGGGATCATCGCGCGCACGCGGGCCATCATCGAGCACGACAACGCGATGAGCTCCAACTTCGAGCTCGAGCGCGCGGTCTACACGCTCGACGGTGGCGTCATCTTCTCCAAGGAGAACACCGACGGCTCGCTCGACGAGGCGAAGTCGTTCGAGCTGTACAACGGCCCGATCACCCCCGGGCAGCACATCATCGAAGTCAGCCTCGTCTACCGCGGCAAGTCCGTCGGTGTGTTCACGTACCTCGACGGCTACAAGTTCAAGGTCGACTCGCGGTACTCGCTCAACGTCCCCGAAGGCAAGGAGACGCGCCTGAACATCGTCGCGTACGAACGCTCCGACATCTCGCTCGACACGAGTGACCGCCTCGACGTCCGCTACGACGTGGAGATCGGCGTCGGGGCGCGCCCGAAGACCGAGACCCAACCGGCGACCGTGCCGGAGACGCCGGACATCGTCCCCGAGACGCCGGACGTCCCGCCGCCCGCCGACGAGAGCGGCCGTTCCGATAACGAATAGTCGCGGGGGCCGACGTGTCCGCCGAGACGACCTACCACGAGCGGCTCACCGCTCGTCGCGAAGCCCTCGCCGAGGCGACGGCGCGCGCCGACCGGCTCGGCAACGTGCGGCTCGTGCTCGCGCTCGTCACCGTCGTGCTCCTGTTGTTGCCGTTGTTCATCCGGCACGGCGGGCCGTGGTGGGGCCTCGTCCCGATCGCCGGTGCGTTCGTCCTGCTCGGCGTGCTGCAGGACAAGGCGTTTGCGCGGCGCCGACAGGCCGCCGCTGCGGTGCGCTTCTACGAAGAGGGGCTCATGCGCCTCGAGGAGAAGTGGCGTGAGCTCGCCGACGACGGGGCCGACCTCGCTGCGCCCTACGACGCCGAGACGCACTACGCCGGCGACCTCGACTTGTACGGACCCGCGTCGCTCTTCCAGCTGATCAGCCGCGTGAGCACCGCCGAGGGCCGGCGCACGCTGGGGCGTTACCTCGGGGAGATGGCGGATCGCGAAGAGGCGCTGTCGCGTCAGGCCGCCGTCACCGAGCTCGCCGCCGATCTCGATCTCCGTGAGCGCTACGTCGCGGCGGCGGCGGGGGAAGAGCTGGGGCGCATCGAAGACTCCGAGCTCCTGGAGTGGGCCGAGAAGGGTGCACCGCTCGCCAACGCCAAGGTCCTCCGGGTGCTCGGTATCGTGCAGCCCATCGCGCTGTTCGCGACCTACTTGTTCTACTACTTCACCGCGAACGGCTGGCCCCTCGCGGTGGCGATCATCACGCAGGCGGCGACGCTGGTGCTCACGCGCAAGGCGGTGGAGCAGCGCGCGCACGTCATCTCCGGGCCGGAGCGGTTCCTGTCGCGGTTTGCGCGGCTGATCGAGGCGATCGAGTCCGGGCAGTACCAAAGCCCGCGTATGTCCGCGTTGAAGTCGCGGCTGTCGGCGGACGGTGTCGCGGCGTCGCAGCAGATCGTCGCGCTCGAGAAGATCGTCAACCGCCTCGACGCGCGCCTCAACGTCTTCTTCGCGCTGACGTTCGGGCCGGCGCTGCTGTGGGATCTCAACTTCGTGTTGCGCGCCGACCAGTGGCGCGCTTCCGCGGGGCCGCGGCTGCGCGGGTGGTTCGAGGCGATCGGCGAGGCGGAGGCGCTCGCGTCGTTCGCCGCGCTGCTCTACGAGCGCCCCGACTACACGATGCCCGAGCTCGTCGAGACGGCGTCGACGTTCGAGGCCGAGCAGATCGCGCATCCGCTCCTCGACCGACGCGCGGTGGTGGCGAACGACCTCACGCTGAAGGGCGCGGGGTCCGTGTTGCTGCTGTCCGGGTCGAACATGAGCGGGAAGAGCACGCTGCTGCGTTCGGTGGGCATCAACCTCGTGCTGGCGCGCGCGGGTGCGCCCGTCGCGGCGAAGTCGCTGCGTGTGTCGATGTTCTCGCTGGCGACGTCGGTGCGCATCGTCGACTCGCTGGCGTCCGGGACGTCGCACTTCTACGCGGAGCTCAAACGTCTCAAGTACGTCGTCGACGAGGCGGCCGCGCACCAGGAGGACTGCCTGTACCTCCTGGACGAGATGCTCCACGGGACGAACAGCCGCGAGCGTTTCATCGGCGCGACCTCGGTGATTCGCTGGCTCTCGAAGAGCGGTGCGACGGGCATCGTCACCACCCACGACCTCTCCCTCGCGAAGGTCGCGGAGGACCTCCCGCCGGGGCTCGCGACGAACGCGCACTTCTCCGACGACGTGAACCAGCGCCAGATCCAGTTCGACTATCAGCTCCGAACGGGGCCGGTGGTCTCGACGAACGCGCTGCGCCTCATGAAGGCGGTGGGCATCGACGTCGAGCTCACGGAGGACGCGGCGACGTGAAGCGGGTCGCCGTCGTCGCGCTGCTCGCCAGCGCGTGCGGCGCATCCGACGTCGACGCGATCGGCGCGCTCCCGGACGACATCACGTTCGTCGCGGCGACCTGGGAAGACGACGCGGGCACCTACCTCGGGGGCACGCCGATGGTTCCGTACGCGCCGGGGGTGAGCCTCGAGGCCGACGTCGGTCGCAGCGCTTCGACGCTGTTCGTGCACGGCTGGACCGACGCGGACCTCGGCGTCGTGAACACACCGACGCCCGAAGCGCGCGCGCAGTCGATCGTCCGCAACGCGTCGGGCCGCGAGCCGCTCCTCCCCGAACCCGGCTGGATTGGTGAGGGTGCCGCCGCGGACCGGACCACGGCGCTCGAACGCCGCAGCGTGGCGCCAGCGCCGCTCACCGTCGACTGGCTCGACGCGTGTCCGCTCGTGCTGAAGCCCGGCGAGCGGCACTTCGCCGATGTACGATGCATCCCGCGCCCCTGCCTGCGGGGACCGGTGCAGAGCGGATGTCGTCTCTCGGTCGACGTCTCGGAGTGCGGCATCGGCGGCTACGAGGTCGAGCTGACCGAGACGGGCGATGTGCGCACGTTGGAGGCGGAGGGCGAGACGTGTCGGCTCGGTGATCCGCCGCCGTTCGGCGCGTTTGCGTTCGACTGCGGGAGCTGCCGCACCGACCTCTACTCCATCCCCGAAGACGAGCTCGTGCCGTTCGACGTGGAGACCACGACCGTCGCGGTCCAGACCACGGTCGACAAACTCATCGATCTGAGGAAGACGGCTGCGCCGGCGTTGCTCGTCGACGGCGACGTCGCGATCGTCGCCACCTACGCTGGCGCGAGCACCCGCGAGGAATGTGCGCAGGGGCCGCGCGCGACGGACCTCACGTTCTATTCGACCGAAACCGGAGCGCGGACCGTCGTGCGTCGGGTCGACGGATGCCTCTTCGTGCTCGAGCGGGATCCGGTCGGGGCGGGGTTCGTCGCTGTCGACTACGCGCGCAGCGTGCGCGCCCTCGTTCGGTATGACGCAAACGCGCAAGAGATCGGACGCATCGCGCTCGACATCCTCGTCGGACCGCCGCCGCACGAACCGCTCGACCTCGCGGCGTTCGAAGACGACGGCAAGGTGGTCCTCGTCGCGCAGGCCGAGCGCTTCCCGGCGATGATCGTGTTCGTGACGATGCAGCCGTTCGCGATCAGCCGCCACACGATGTTGCCGGATCGTCGTGGCCGTGTCGTCGAGGAAGGCGGTGGCTTCGCCGTGGTCGGGCAGGGCGGACGCGTGGAGCTGTGGGACGTGTCGACGGAGGCGTACGTCCAGGATCTCGCGCTCGGAACGGGGGAGGGCGTCAGCAACGACGTCGACGCCCTCGTGTACTTCGCCAGCGGACAGACCGTCGTCTCCGCGAGCCTCAACGAGCGCGGGGGCGTGCACCAGATCGACGTCGATCTGAACCTCGCCGCGGCGCGGTTCTATCTCGACGAGCGGGTGCCCGTCCGCCTCGCGCCGCTGTCCGCGTCGACCGCCGTCGTCGCCGTGGCGCGCCCCACACCGCCGTTCGAAGTGGGGCTCACGATCTACGACGTCCAGCGCGCGCGCTTCCTCCCGCGCGTCGTCGACATCGGCCACGGGCCGGTCGCCGACGTCGCCGTGGACCGCACCGGGAGGGTGTGGGTGTTGCTCGCCTCCGACGGCGCGCTGATCCAGGCCCGCGCCCGCTGAAACACGCCTCAGGGTGTGACACTCGGTGCTCCCGGGCTCTCTTCTGCGTCAGGGGTTCCGACGATCTGTGTGAATTGTCGCGCCCTTCCCACCTCGTAGCGCTGTGCTGTTCAGCGCTTGTCTGCTCGCTCGTGGCGCGACCTCTCGACGTCGATGCGGCGGAGCGCTCGGGGTACGGCAGCGAGGCGATCAAGGTCGCGTACACGTTCAACTTTGCGCGCTACGCCCGGTGGTCCAAGGCACACGCGTCGGGCGCGCTCCGCATCTGCGTCATTGGTCGCACCGACCAGTTCCGAGCGTTCGAAGTCCTGAAGAAGCGGAGCGTCGGCTCCCGCGACATCGCGGTCGCTCAGTTGGCGTCGGACGCACCGACGTCCGGCTGCGACGTCTTGTTCGTCGGCTCCGGCGTCCCGCTCCCCAAGGTGTGCGGGCTCGAACGCAGTGACGCGCTGATCGTCACGGACCGCCGCGACTGTCCGAGCATGGTCCAGCTCTTCCAGAGCGGTGACCAGGTTCGCTTCAACGTCGACCTCGATCGCGTTCGCGCGGCGGGCCTGTCCCTCAACCCCAAACTCTTGGCGCTCGCGGCCAACCTGAGGAAGTAGTCGTGCATCGAGTCGATACACATGACAGCTCCTCGGTTCGCCGACGCCTCACGGTGGCGATCGTCGCAGTGTCCATGGGCGCGCTGTTGTTCGCGTCGGGTGGGTTCCTCGCGTACGAGTGGTTCGTCGCACGCCGCGCGGTGATGGACGAGCTCGAGCTCGTCTCGAACATCATGGGCGAGCACCTCAGCGCGGCCCTCGCGTTCGACGACGCCCTCGCGGCGGAGGACGGCATGCAGTCGCTCTCGCGCGGCAACATGATCGAGTACGGGTGCCTCTACAATCGGGACGGTGCGCTCGTGGGCGCGTACCCGCACAGCCAACGCAGCGCGTGCCCGCCGAACCCGCCGGCCCTCGGCTGGTCCATCGAAAGCGCGCGTGCGGAGTACGGCGCAACGATTCACTCGCAAGACGAGGAGGTCGGCACGCTCTACCTGCGCTGTGACTTCTCGGACCGGCTGCACGGACGCATCCAGCGGTACGGCCTCATCGCGGCGCTCACCGTCCTGATCCTCACGATCATCGTCTACTTCCTCTCCGCTCGGCTGCGGACGATCCTCTCGAAGCCCGTCGCGAAGCTCGTCGAGACCGCGAAGAAGATCTCCGAACAGCGCGACTACCAGATCCGCGCGGTCTACACCGGCGAGGACGAGCTCGGCATCGGCGCGCTCACGCGGTCGTTCAACGAGATGCTCGACCAGCTCCAGGCGCGTGACGTCGAGCTCGTTCGAATGCGCGACGATGCGGAGGCGGCGGCGCGCGCGAAGGCTCAGTTCCTCGCCAACATGAGCCACGAGATCCGGACGCCGATCAACGGCTTCATGGGCATGACGACGTTGCTCCTCGACTCCCACCTCAATCGGGACCAGCGGGACCTCGCCACCACCGCGCTGCAGTCGGCCGAGCTCCTCCTCACGGTCGTCAACGACGTGCTCGACTTCTCGAAGATCGACGCCGGGCGCATGGTCTTCGAGAGCATCGCGTTCGACGTGCGCGCTTCGATCGAAGCGGTGCGCGACGTGGTGATCACGCGTGCTCAGGAAGCAGACATTCGACTGATCGTCTCGATCGATCCGTCGGTGCCGGAGGGGCTGGTCGGGGACCCAACGCGTCTGCGTCAAATCCTGATCAACCTCGTCGGCAACGCGATCAAGTTCACGCATGAAGGCCACGTCCTCCTCGCGGTCGAGCGCGCGTCGGACGGCCGTTCGATGCGATTCATCGTCGAAGACACCGGAATCGGCATCCCCGAGGACCGGATCGAAGCGCTGTTCTCGGCGTTCACGCAGGTCGACGTGTCCAACACGCGCCGCTTCGGCGGCACGGGGCTGGGGCTCGCCATCACCAAGAAGCTCACCGAGGGCCTCGGCGGGAGCATCGATGTCGAGTCGAACGTCGGTGAGGGGTCCCGCTTCATCGTCGAGCTCCCGATGGCGGAGGGCTCTCTCGAGTCGAGCACGGGGATGCGCGCGCTGCGGTCCGGGTGGGCAGCGGTGCTCGACGACAACGCCGTCGCACGCAAGGCGCTGCTCGACGATCTCATCTCGCTCGGCTGCGAAGCCGTCGGCTTCGGTGACCTGGATGCGCTGCGTTCGTGGCTCGACGAAGGCGTAGCGACGCCGCGCGCGGTGTTCGTGGCGCCGACGGCCGTCGGCGGATTCGCCGCGCTCGACGCGCGAATCGCGTCGGACCCCGACCTCGAAGCGGTGCGGTGGGTGCCGTTGGTGCGCCTCGGAGAGAGCGTCGCGAAGCGGCCGTGGGCGCAGAGCACCGTAGTCGCGCCGCCGCGTCGCCGTGATGTGGCGGATGCTCTTGTCGCGGAGCCCACCGGCGAGATCGCCGCGGGGCCGCGCGTGGCGACGGTCCCGCGGATCGACGGCGGGCGTCAGGTCTCGGTGCTCGTCGCGGAGGACAACAAGGTCAACCAGCAGGTCGCTCTGCGGATGTTGGAGGCGATCGACTGTGTGTGTGTCGTCGTCGACAACGGGCGGCTCGCCGTCGAGGCGGTGCAGGTCGGCGCGTACGACCTGGTGTTGATGGACTGCCAGATGCCGCAGATGGACGGGTACGAAGCGACCGCGGCCATCCGCGCGCTCGAAGACGACCGGGCCTCGATCCCGATCGTCGCGCTAACCGCCGAAGCGCTGCCTGAAGATCGTGGCCGCTGCATCGACGCGGGCATGGATGACTACCTCTCGAAGCCGATCGACCGCGCAGCGCTCCTGGAGACGCTCACGCGCATCGCGGAGGCGGCACACGAGGCAACGAGGAGGGCAGCGTCATGAGGACGGTGCAAGCCATGCCGTTGCTCGCCATCGCATGGGCGCTGGCGGGCGCCGGCGATCCGCAATCCCTGGATGACGAGGTGAACGACCTCATGGACCTGTCGTTGGAGGAGCTCACCTCGGTGCGCGTCACCTCGGCGACCCTCGGCGAGCGCTCGATCGATCGTGCGCCGTCCACGATGTCCGTGATTACGGCCCAGCAGATCGAGCAGCTCGGTCTCCTCACCCTCGCCGATGCGCTCCGCCTCGTTCCGGGCATGACCGTGCTCGACGACCAGTTCGGCGATCTGATCGTCGCCGTCCGCGGCGTTCAGAACAAAGCCAACATCCTCGTCACCCTCGACGGTCAGCCCCTCAACGACTTCTACGACGGACACTTCGTCCCGCGGCTGTTGCTCGCCAATGTCGAGCGCATCGAGGTCATCCGTGGCCCGGGCTCGGCGCTCTACGGAACCAACGCCTTCTCCGCGGTCATCTCCATCGTCACGCGCGGCGCGCCGGACGAGGGGAGCGTCGGTGTGCTCACCGCCGCGGGTGACGCCAACGTCGACGACGAGCTCGGGTACGGCGGTCGAATCGGCCTCGAATATCGCGCGCGGCGCGGACAGTGGCGGCTCTCGACGTTCGGTCAGTACCGGGAGTCGACGGGTCCGAAGGTGAAGGTCGAAGAGGACGCGGCGTCGGGCCGACCGTACGGCGCGACGCCCGGTATGACTTCGCTCCCGCTCGCCACGGGGCTCGCGCAGATCGTGGCCAGTCGCACGGGCGTGTTCGCGGACGCGGACACGGTGCAGCTGGGTTCGGTGTTCGTGCTCGATCGGCACGGCCCGTACTTCGGCGCGTCGGCGACGCTCACGCCGGAGTCGAACGTGCAGCGGATGATCTCATCGAGCTACGTCGCGCACGACATCGACATCGCGGACGACGTCGAGCTCCGAACACGCCTGAGCTACGACGTGCAGCTCGTCGACGAGCGGATCCAAGATCAGCCCGACGGGTACTTCTTCGACGCCAACGGCGACGGCGAGGTGTCGGCGATCGAACGCTACGCGGACGGCAAGATTCGGCGTCGCGAGTACGAAGCCATGCGGTTGGCGGCGCGTTCCCACCTGGTGTTCACGCGCGAGTACCAGGGGAGCGTCGTGAATCGCCTGCGGCTGCTCGCCGGCTTCCAGGTCGAGCACGACTGGTTGCCGAGCTTCACGTACGGACAGAACTTCGCGACCGACGGAAGTCGCGACACCTTCGCCAACCACGACGGGCTCCCGTTGGAGCAGCGCGGAGCGACGCGTACGTTGGTGGCGCCGCTCGTGCAGGCCGAGGTCGCGCTCCTCGATGCGTTGTGGCTGACGGCGGGCCTTCGGTTCGACGCATACAGCGACTTCGGCAGCTCACTGAACCCGCGCATCGCGCTGATCTGGGCGCCGCACGAGCGGTTCACGCTCAAGGCGCTCTACGGCCGAGCGTTCCGCGCGCCGACGTTCGCGGAGCTGTACGACTACACGTCGCTGACTCCGACGGGGTACCGCGTTCGCGGTGACGAAGATCTGAGGCCCGAGGTCACGAACGCGGTCGAGCTCGGTGTCGACTGGCGGCCGCACGATCGTGTGCAGCTGCGCGTCGCGTCGTTCTACACGGTGACCAACGACGTCATCGCGCCGGACCCCACGTCGAACCTGAACTTCCGAGACGTCGAGAACTTCCCGGGTCAGGAAATCTTCGGTGCGGAGGGTGAGATTCGTCTGCTGCTCGACGCGGACAACTACCTCGAGACCAACGTGAGCTACGCCTACCGTCGCCAGACGGGGGAGGGCCTCGACGGGTACGAGCAGTTCAACGATCTGAAGTTCACGAACCGACACCTCACCGATCTGCCGGAGCTGCGCGTGAACACCTCTTTGGTGATGCGGCCGTGGACGCCGCTCACCGTGGGGCTGTCGCACGCGTACATGAGCGAGAGTCGCAACAACTCACGCTTCCAATTCGAGTCCTTCGTCTTCCAGTACGTCCGCCCCGCGCACCACGAGCTGCGCGGCAACGCCACGTACCGGTTGCTGGACGACAAGATCGCGCTCGCGGCGACTGTCGCGGTGCCGATCGACAAAAAACTGCCCGTCTGGCGCGCGTACGGTGAGCGCCAGATTCCGGCGAGCTCGTGGTGGGCGTACCTGGGAGCGACCGTACGCTTCAAGTGACGCGAAGAAAGAGGAGATCAAGCCATGAAGAAATACATACCCATCTCGGTTCTCTTGCTCGGCGCGTGCAGCGGCGGCGAAGCGCCGGTCGTCGAAGGGACGGTCATCGGTCAGACGAGCGTCGACATCGACACACGCGTCGAGACGACCCACGCCGGCGAGGCCGCGATCGGTAACTACATCGCGGACGTCCTCGGCTCCGACTTCGCGGCGCACGGTCACCCGGTCGACGTGTCGCTCGTGAACGCCGGCGCCATTCGCGGCGGTCCGGTCGACGAGACGACGTTCACGTTCCTCACGCCGGGCGCGGCGCGCGGGCAGGTGTATCCGGCGGGTGACCTGACCGACATCGATGTCGCGGGGTGGCTCCCCTTCTCGAACGACCAGGTCGTCATGCAGATCGACGGCGTCGTCCTCCTCGAGGTCCTCGAGCGGAGCGCCTCGGCGCTCCCGGCCGACCTCGCGAACCTCGGCGGCGGCTGGCTCCTCCACCCTTCGGCGGGGCTTCACTACGAGATCGACTGCGCGGGGCAGCGCCAGGTGATCAACGCGACAGGTGACGCCATCGAGACGCCGGGCACGCGCATCCGCCGTATCGAGCTGCACGGCGAGGTCATCTTCGACCGCGAGAACGACATCGACCTACTCGCCGACGTGTCGATCGCCGTGGGCCTGAACAGCTTCCTCGCGGACGGCCGTGACGGCTTCCTCGCCCTCGGCGAGGTCACGGATCGTTACTTCATCGGCCACGCCGAGATGGACTGGGTTGCGTCGATCCGCGCGGACATCGAGGCCAACTCGCCCATCACTCCGGCGTCGGAGGGGCGGATCGTGGTCCACGGCAGCTGCAACGAGCCGCTTTCGCTCCCGTAGCATCTTGAACGTTCCGCACGGCCCTCGTACCGTCGCGTCCGTGACGGCATCGACCTGGAAGAAGTGCGCCATCTGCAAGAAAGAGATTCAGCACGGCGGAGCGCACTACGTCTGCAGCGTCTCCACGTGCAACCGCAAGCGCACCGCGTTGGTCTTCTGCACGGTCGACTGCTGGGACGCTCACCTCGCGATGGCCAACCACAAGAGCGCCTGGGCCGAGGAGCGCACGGCCCCCGCCTCCGGCTGACCTCGTCTGGGCCGTCAACGGCGCAGTGGGGCTTGCCGGCCATTAACGGCGTAGTGGGGCAAGCGAAGGGCGTCAGCCCGTAGCGCGCAGCGCGCCCCGGCGCGCGTAGTCGCCGCAGGTCCGGCTTGCCGGCCGCTAACGGCGAAGTACCGAGATTGCGCCGGAGAGCGCGTCGATCATCGCGTTGATTTCGTTGGTCATCGCGAAGCGGTCCAGCTCGCGTTGCGCCGCGTCCTTCTCGCGCCCCTCGGGGAGCCGATCCACCGCGCGCTGGACGCGGCGGTTCAGCGCGACCGCGTCGCTCTTCGCGCGTGAGCGCTTCAGGGATGCGAGCGCGCCTTCGAGGCCGCTCGGCTCCTTGGCGCGCGGCGGCGGGGGAGGTGGAGGCGCCGTCTTCGTCGGGGCGGTCTTCACCCGCTTTGCGGGTGGCGGCGCCTTCGTCCGTCGCGGCGGTGGGGGCGGCGGCGGCGCGCGACGCACGGGCGGCGGCGGTTCGGACTCGACCAGCACCGGGTTGGGTGCGGCCGTAGGCGTGGGCTTCGCCGTCGCGACGCCGACGGGCGGCGGCGTCGACGTGGGCGGCGCGGCGCTGATCCCCACCGGCGCGGTGAGGTGCCCGTAGGCGACGTACCCCACGATGCACAACAGCAGCAGCGTGAAGCCCACGCCGATCTTCTGCACCGGGCTCGTGCGCGTCGCGTGGGTCATCGACGACCGCGAAACCAGCGCGTCGTGGCTGTCCGCGTAAGTCTGGGACGGGTAGTGGGCGGACGGGTGCGTCGAGGCCGGATCGAAGACGGGCGCAGCCGTCGGCTCCGCGAGGGGCATCGGCATTGCGTCCGGCGTGCTCTGGGGCGCGGCCACGTAGCCGGTGCGCGTGGGGAGCCCGACGTCCTGCGGCGTCATCGCCGTCGCATCCACGAACCCGGTGCGGGTGCGTTCACTCGTGCCGCCCGGCGAGAGCGCCGAAGGCATGACCAGCTCGCCGTCTTCGTCGGTGGTCGCGACACGCGTCGCCTCGACCGGCGGCCCGACGTTCGCGCGGTGCCCGAGCGCGACGATCTCCTGCGCCTTCGCCTTCCCCTGCGGGAACAGCTCCTGAATGAACATGCCGAGCTGCGCCTCGGGGGTCTGCGTCAGGTGACCGACCGCCTCCTTCAACGCGTCCGCGAACGCCCTGGCGGTCGGGTAGCGGTCGTCCGGGTTCTTCTCCAGCGCCTTGAACAGCACCGCCTCGAGCTCGGGCGGCACCGCTGGGTTCAGCTTGGTGACCGGTGGCGCCTTTTCGCGCGCGACCGTCATCAAGATCTTCGCGCGGCCCTTGGCCTGGACGAGGCGCCGCCCCGACAGCATCTCGAACAGCACGGCGCCGAGCGTGTAGACGTCGCTCCGTCGATCGACCGCCACCGCGCGCGCCTGCTCGGGCGACATGTAATACGGCGTCCCCATGAGGCTGCCGATCGCGGTCTTGTACTCGTCGACCTCGCCCTTCGCGATGCCGAAGTCGATCAGCTTGGTCTCCCCGGCGTAGCTGAGCATGACGTTTCGCGGCGACAGGTCGCGGTGGACGAGCTTGAGCGCCTTGCCGTCGGGGCTGGCGAGCTCGTGGGCGTAGTGCAGGCCGTCGAGCGCCGCGAGGATGATCGGTACGGTGACTTCGAACGGGAGCACGCCGCCCTGTTTGCGCGCGGCGCGGACCATCGCCTCGACGGTCTCGCCCGCGATGTACTCCATCGCGATGCAGAATTTCTCGCCCTCGATACCGGCGTCCGAGATGGTCGCGATGTTGGGGTGCCTCAGGAGCGAAGCGATGTGCGCCTCGCGCGTGAAGCGCACGACGGCTTCGTTTTGACCCTCGAGCTGGAGGTGGAGCTGCTTGAGGACGCAGACCTCGTGGGCGTTGTCCTTGAGCGCGATGAAGACCTTGGCCATGCCCCCTTCACCGAGGGGTTGCAGCAGCTGATAACGCCCGAGCCGTTCGCCGGGCTCGAGGGTCGGGGTTGGGCCAGCCATGGGCGCTCGGGGTCAGTGTAGAACAAAGCGGCCGCGCCGTCCCGATTCGACTCGGGACGAGGCGGCCGCTCGAAGTAGCTCAGCCGGTGAGGCTCGAGACGTCAGCCTTCGCTGGCGCCCCCGCCTTCTCCGCCTTCTTCCCCGCCGGCCCCGATGACGAGCACGGCGTAGTTGAAGTTGGAGTACCCGGCGTCCGCCGCGGCGAACATCACCTTCCGCACGAGCTTGAAGTCGATGTCCTTGTCGCAGTTGACGATGATCTGCCCCTTGAAGGGCTGACCGGGGTGCATCATCTCGTCGACCTTGCGCATCTCCTGGAGCTTGTCCGTCAGCGACGGAATGCGCAGGTCCGGATCCTTGAGGATCTCTTCCGAGTCGCCCACCTTGATCCCCTCGATCGCGATCGTGTTCGCGGAGATCTGGATGATCGGCGCCCGGTCGAGCTCCGCCGTCGAAGTCGCCTTCGGCAGCTGGATGTCCTTCGAGATGGTGATCAGCTCACCACTCGCCGAGAAGTTCATGATCAGGAACACGACCAGAATCACGAACATGTCGATGAGCGGCGTGAGCAGGAGATCTGCCACCCCCTGCTTCTTGCCTTTGCCACCCGTGAGCGCACGGTGCTTCTTCAGCCACGGCGCGAAGGGCTTCTTGCCTGGTTTCTTGATCGGCATCGGGCCCTCCTAGGTGTCCACACCGGCGACAGAGATGCCGTCCAGTTTGTGCATCAGACACGTGTCCATCACCGTGATCAGCTCCTGGTAAGGCACGCGGTCCTCACTCGTCACCGTCACGTCGTGGTTCTCGGGATGCTCGGCAACGACTTGCTTGAGCACCTCCGCGAGCGTGGTCTGATCGTACTCGTCACCCTTCTTCTCGATCTCTTTGACGACCGCACCCTTCTTGCTGACCGTGTACCCGGAGGACTTGATCAGCACCGTCAGGGAGAGCTTCTCCTCCTCGGGGGGAGGGGTCGGCTCGTCCGACGGCAGGTTCGGCGTCTGCTTCACGTCGATCTTCGCGATCTGAGTCCAGACCGCGGTCATCAACAGAAACGAGATCAACACCGAGAGAAGGTCGATGAACGGCACGAGGTTGAGCTGAAAGTCGACCGACTTTTTTCCACCTGAGTCAGATGGTTGTGGGGCTCCACCACCAGCCATTTTCGTCTCCTTTCCCCTTCGCGCGGCCTAACGCCCGCGAAGGCATCTCGGGTCTAAGAATTAGTCGTCGCGCGCCGCGCCGAGCGTCGAGAGGTCGAGCTTGTCGCGGTTGGTGACGATCAGGTTCAGCACGGACACCGACGCCTCGTTGATGTCGTCCATCAGCTGCTGCGTCTTGCCCTGGAGGATCGAGAAGAAGAGCAGCCCCGGGATGGCGGTCAGCAGACCGAACGCGGTGCAGTTCATCGCCTCTGCGATACCGGCGGCGAGCAGGGTCGCCTTCTCGGACGGGTCGGCGGTCGCGACCGCGCCGAAGCACTTGATGAGACCCGCGATGGTCCCGAGGAGACCGGCGAGCATCGCGACGTTCGCGAGCATCGCGAGGTACGCCGTGCGCTTCTCGAGGCGGGGCGTCTCGCGGAGCGAGGCCTCGTCCATGGCCGCCTGAACCTCGGCGTCCGACTTGTTCACCTTCACCAGGCCGCTCTTGATGATGTTCGACAGCGGCGTCGGCGTCTGGCTGCAGAGGGCGAGCGCCTTACCGACGTTGCCCGCGAGGATGTACTTACGCATGGCCTGCACGAAGGCGTCCTTCGAGATGGAAGCCTTGAAGTACAGGTACTGGATGCGCTCGATCGCGATCGCGAAGATGAAGATCGAGCAGAGCGTAATCGGGTACATACCCCAGCCGCCCTCTTGGTACCGGTGTGCGATTTCTTCGAACATTCTTTGACTCCTTTGAGGTCGCCCCCACGAGGGCTTGAATCGAAACCTCGGGTGCCTAGCAGACAGCCGAGGGTGTCGAGAGGTTCCGCGAAAAAGTTCCGCGGAAGATCAGATCAGTGCGGGTGCACCGGCGCGTAATTGGCCGGAGCCGAACAGACGGAAGGAAGCAGCCACCGACCTCGTACGTCGGTGCTGAGAACGCGCGCGCGACATCGGTGGTCCGGCGTTGGGATCGAGTAAGCGTTGGTGTCTCAGCCGATGGCCGAACACCGCCTCCTGCTCGAACGACGCCGCCTCACCGGGCGCAGCGATTTCGAGGTGCTCGTCTCGTCGCACCGCGTACTGCTCGACCACGACCCGCAACGGGATCGGCGCCGGCTTCGCGTGGGCGTTGCGGACGACGGTCTTCTCGGTGCCGCCGTTGCTCCCGTTGGCGAGCTCGCTCGCCTGGCTCGGGCACACCGCCGCCATCAGCGCGCTGCAGGCGAGGGCCGTGGCAGCGAGGCGGCTCCGCTTGATGCGACTACGCTGCGCGCCCACGAGGGGCGCCACCAGCGGCTCGACCAAGCAAGAGAGGACCATTCGATTGCGTTCAATACAGGATTGGTCGGCGATGTCCACATCCGTCAGGTGGTGGACATCACAAAACCTCAGGGCGGCGAGAAGAGATCGACGCCGTTCATCGGGCCGCCGGGCGCGCTCAGGAAGTACCGGTACGTCGAAACCTGCGGGTTCAAGCGCCCAGAATCCAGGACCTGATCCGTGTAGAAGCCGAAGCTACCGCGGTACGGGTCCTCGTCGCCGGCCAGGGTGATCACGACCCAGTTGTTCGGGCCCTGACGCCGCGCGTACTTGAGGTCGCCGAGTGTCGCGTCCTGGTACGCCACGCGCGCGACCCCCGACGCGTCGACGACCAGCGCCGAGTCCGCGCCGATAAGCGCGCCGTCCGGGCCTCCGCCCATGCCGAGCCCTGACTCCACCTCCTCGCGCACCACGGCGTCGAGGTTCGCGTCGAGGAGCAGATAGCCGAGCGCCTGCCGAGTCGCGTTGAGATAGGTCAGGTGCAGCTCGCCGCCGGGCGTCGCGTACAGCGACGGGAACAGCCCGGTCTCGTCGGTCGACCCGTTCGGAGCGCCCGCGCCGTCGAGCGTGACGATCTCGATCGGCGCGTTCCTCAGGTCGCCCGTGATCCGCGCGATCTTCAGGTTCTGCTCCACACGGTCGTGGTACGCGATGAGGACCGTGCCGTCCCCGAGCACCGCCAACGACGGCCACAGGCCGCGCGCGAGCGGCAGATCGTAGAACGCGGGCCCCGAGCGGATCGCCGCGCACGCCCCCGAGACACACGCCTCGCCGGAGCCACACGTCGGGCTACAGGCGTTGCGCGGATCCGGCACGACGCACGTGTCCGTCGACGCCAGGCACACCTCGTCGATGTTGCACCGGTGGGTGCAGCTCTCGCCGGACAGGTCGTAGGTGTCGACGTCGCGGAAGCTCCAGTCCCCGCGCGCCGACGGCTCCGCTCCGTTCGCCCACGCGATGCGCAGCGACGAGCTGCGCTGGTTCGCGCGCTCTTCGCGCGCCGCGAGGTACGCGACGTGGGGCACGCCGCCCATGTCGAACGCGATGCTGGAGTACAGACCCGTGGAGCCGATCCCGTCGCCGTCCACGGTGTGGATCGTCCACCCCGCGTTCGAACGCCGCGCGTAGCGCAGCGCGCCGCGCTCACGCTCCTGGTAGACGATATGCGGCTGACCGACGTTGTCCGTCGCGATGTCCGTGTACAGCCCGACGTCGAGCCCCGGATCGCTGTTGCCACCGCGCGGGCCCTCGACGTCGCCGGTGATCGAAGTGGTGGTGGTCGGCACGCCGTCGACGAACGACCAATCGACCGAGCCGTCCGGCTGCACGAACCCGAACATCAGGTCGCCGTAGTCCAGGTTGTAGGCGCTCATCACCGCGCCGGTCGCGTCGGCCGCGAGCGCGCTGTACAGGCCGATGTCGCCGATCGGCAGCGGCGGCAGCACTTCACACGCGCACGTCTCGCCGGTCACTTCACACTCGCGGCGGCTCCAGGCCCCGCTCGACGTCACCGAGACGAACTGGCCCGGCGGGCACTCGAGCCCCATACATTCCGGAGGCAGGTCCAGGCACATCTCGGTCGGGATGCAGCAGCCGCGGCCCGGCGGGCAGCCGCCGTTGCAGGGCTCGCCGCAGATGCAGCTGCCCGCGGTGCAAGTCGGGATGAGGTCCGAGCCGCAGCTCAGCTCGGTGCAGTCGCTCGCGTCTTCGCAGCGCTCGAAGCGGCATCGACGGTACCCGTTGTCGGCCTCGACGCAGACCTCGGGCTCGGGGCAGGGCATGTCGGGGCCGCACTCGTCGAGCGCGTAGCAGAGCCGCAGGGGGGCGTTACAGGCGAAGCGGTCCGGGCAGTCCTCGTCGGTCATGCAGGGGCCGGGGCCACCGTCACGATCTTCGACGCCGACGAGATTGTCACCGTCGCAGGCGAAGAGGAGGGGGAGGAGCACCCAAACGGACGAAAGCGCGGTTTGTCGCACGATCCACATGAGGTACCTGCTCTCGCCCGTTCAGATCAATCGGGCGAGCGGGGTCCGCCCGGGGGTGGCCCTTGACTGGATCGCCAGCCCGGGTGAAATCGCAAGGGCGATGGAACCGCGGATGTTCGACAAGTTCCTGGCGGCCGCGGTCAAGGCGGGCGCGTCCGACATCCACATCAAAGCGGAGGCCCAGCCGACGCTGCGGGTCCACGGCGTCCTCAAGGAGGTCAAGCTCGACCCCCTCACCAAGGACGGGATGCGCCAGCTCGTCGGGCACATCATGGACCGCAACAACCTCCAGTACGACCTGGACCGCCTCAAGGAGTACGACACCTCGTACTTCGTCGAGAACGTCGGACGCTTCCGCGTGAACGTCCTCAAGCAAAAGGGCGAGTACGGCGCGGTGCTCCGGGTCATCCCGCGCAAGATCCCCACGCTCGACGAGCTGGGGCTTCCGCCGGTCCTCAAGAAGCTGGCGCGCGAGGAGCGTGGGTTGGTGCTCGTCACCGGCGTCACCGGCTCGGGTAAGTCGACGACGCTCGCCGCGATGATCAACGAGATCAACGGCGAGTACCGCAAACACATCGTCACCATCGAGGACCCGATCGAGTTCCTCCACGAAGACAAACTGTCGCGCGTCACGCAGCGCGAGGTCGGCGCGGACACCGAGTCGTTCGCGATGGCGTTGCGCGCGGCGCTGCGTCAGGACCCGGACGTCATCCTCGTTGGCGAGATGCGCGACGCGGTGACGATCGACACCGGCCTCAAGGCCGCCGAGACCGGCCACCTCGTCTTCTCGACGGTCCACACGAACGACGCCGCCAAGACGATCGGCCGCATCATCGACGTGTTCCCGCACGACGCGCAGAACGCCGTGCGCCTGCGCCTCGCCGAAAACCTCAAGGGGACGATCTCCCAGCGCCTCCTCCGCCGCGCCGACGGCAGCGGCCGGGTGGTGGCCATGGAGATCATGGTGGTGACGCTGACGGTCCTGGAGCTCATCAAGGACTCGAACCGAACGCCGGAGATCAAGGACTACATCGAGCGTGGCCGAGAGATGTACGGCACGCAGAGCTTCGACCAGCACCTGATCGACCTGTACCAGGCGGGCATCATCAGCCTCGAGACCGCGAAGGGCGCCGCGACCAACCCGGCCGACTTCGAGCGCGCCTTGTACGTCAACTGAGGTAGCTGGCAGCTGGCAGCTGACAGCCTTCAGTCAGAGCGCCGCGATTGTGTTCACGCCGAGGGCTCTGGCTGCCTGCTGGGAGCTGGACGCTGACAGCTACATGGCAGACCGGAACATCTGGTCGTAGCTGCGGGCCTTCACCTTCCACACCCACTCACGCGGGAGCTTCTTCTTCTGCGGCTTCGGCGCCGAGGCCATCGGCTCGCCCGCGCGCGGGGCGCACGTCGTCGGGGCGACGATCACGAGCGAGGCCGCGACGATCGAGGCGACGATCAACGTGTGAGGGACAAAGCGGGTCAGCGACATGCCGGCCACCACTGCGCGTGGCGTGCCAACACGACGGCCTCGGAACCGGCGCCGCTTCGTGCCCCGACTGTCCGTTCGCTCGGACACTGCCGCAGGCCCTTCGCTGCATCCGGCGGGCGACCGCCTCAGGGCTCCGCGACGAAGCGGTAGCCAATCCCGCGCACGGTCAAGAAGTGACGAGGCTTCGCGGCGTCCGGCTCCAGCTTCTTCCTGAGCCGGCTCACGAAGTTGTCGAGTGTCCGATCCGTTCCTTCGTAGTCGTACCCCCATACCCGACACACGATCTCCTCCCGCGACATCGCCTCGCCCGCCCGCGTCACGAACAGCTTCAACAGCTCCAGCTCGCGCGCCGTGACGTCGATGGGCTCACCGCGTACCCGTACCGACAACGACTTGAAATCGATCTCCACTTCGCCGAACCGCACGCGGTCCTCCTCGTCCGGCCCGGCCTTGCGCCGGCGGAGGACGGCCCGCACCCGCGCGAGCAGCTCGGCGAGCCCGAAGGGCTTCGTGATGTAGTCGTCCGCGCCGAGATCCAGGCCACGGACCTTCTCGTGCTCCTCACCCTTCGCGGTCAGCATGATGACCGCGACGTCGAGATCCAACCGACGCACCTCGCGCAGCACCTCGAACCCGTTGAGGCGAGGGAGCATCACGTCGAGGAGCATGAGGTCCGGCGGGCGCGAGATGGTCCAGTCGAGCCCGGTCTCCCCGTCCGCGGCGTGGCGGACCGAGTACCCCTCGAATCTCAGATTGTGAACGAGGCCCTTCGCGATCGAAGGCTCGTCCTCTACGACGAGGATTGATTCCACGACTTCTCCCCCACGAGCTCCACGAGCGGCCGGCGCTCGAACTTGGCCAGCCGGATCGTGAACGTACTGCCTTCCCCGAGCGTGCTGACGACCGAGAGCATCCCGTCGTGTGCCTCGACGATGTGACGGACGAGGCTCAACCCGAGCCCGCAGCCCCCCACCTCTGAGGTTCGACGGCAGTCCACACGATAGAACTTTTCGAAGATGCGACGCTGGTCGGCGCGTGAGATCCCCATCCCACGATCCGACACGGCGAGCACGACCTCACCATCTTCGTGTTTGGCTTCGACCGTGATCGAGCGGTCGTCCACGCTGTACTTCACGGCGTTGGTGATCAGGTTGATGAGCGCCTCGATGAGCGCGTCCTTGTCGCCGAGGACGTCCGGTAGCCCCGGTTCGACCTCGACCGCGACCTCGAAGTCGGACGACGCGATCATCGGCGCACACGCGTTCATCGCGTGGGTGACCACCGCGGCCACCGACGTCGGCTCGAACACGTACGCCTTCCGCCCGGCCTCCATCCGCGAGAAGTCGAGGATGCGCTCGGTGAGCCGCGACAGCCGCTCGGTCTCGGACGCGATCACCGTCAGGCTCTCGCGGATGTCCTCTTCCCCGTCCACGCGCCCCATCAACAGGCTCTCCGTGAACATGCGGATCGAGGTCAGCGGCGTCCTCAGGTCGTGCGACACGCTGGACACGAAGTCCGTCTTCAGCCGCGACTCTCGTGCCTCCGCCAGCACCGCCTTGACGGTGTAGCCGATGCCGCCGAGCAGCGCGAGGACGACGAGACCGAGGCCCCACATGTAGAGCGTCGCGCGCTGGTGCACGAGGTCGAAGAACACCCCCTCGTCGTCGAGGAGGATCACGAGCTCCCACGCCAGCTGCGTCTTCGCGAGCAGGGACCACGAAGCCACCTGGTCCTTGTAGCGCTCCATGTACGCCCGGTAGGCGTTCCGCGGCGCTTCGATCGGCAGCAGGTGTACACGCGTACGCGTCTCGAGCTCCAGCTCCGCGAGGCCCTGCGCGACGTAGTCCTGAAAGCCCTCCGGCGTGAGCTCGTACCCGGTGAGGTACCCCTCGACGCTCTGCAGCACGACGACGCGCCGCAGCCCGTCGACCGACCACGACCACACCATCGGCGGACCGTCGCGGTTCTTCGAGAGCGTCGCCATCGCGTCGAGGAAGGGCGCGCGTGTGCCCATCGCCTGCAGGAGGCCGAGCGCGGAGTCGCTGTCGGGGCGGTCGAGCTGCCGCAGCCGCGGCACGAACCACCACATGTTCACCTGGCCGATGACGTCCTCGGCTTCGGCCTGCGGCGCGGACATCTTCTTCGCGAGCTGCAGCGCCGCGCTGGCGCGCATCTGATCGTCCGGGTGTTTGAGCCAACGCGACGACAGCGCGATCGAGGCCTCGGCGAGCTTCGAGTCCTTCAGGCAGCTCGGCACCGGTGCGAGCGCGCCGTCCTGCTCCGCGCGGCAGAGCGCGGCGGCGTAGCGTGCGGCGCAGTGGTTTCGGCCGTACAGATCGGGGTGCGCAGCGAGGTCGGCGATCGCCGTGCAGTCACAGGCGCTGCCCTGACAGGCCTCGATGTGTCGGTTCGCGACGCGTGACCACGGGGCTTCGCAGCTCGCGCCGTGGTTTCGAGGGAAGAGCACGTTCCCGTCGTCGTCGATGACGAAGTAGTTCGTCGCGAACGGTGTCTCCTCTCGGAACGTGTCCAGCGGTGCGAGGTCGGAGACGTCGGCGGCGTACTCCGACCATTCGAGCAGCGCGTGCAGCGCGGGCGGTGTGTCCTGGACGATCCCGTCGAGGCGATCGTTGAAGCGCTTCGCCATCGCGGAGAGGACCGGTAGGTACGCGACCTCGAGCCGCTTCCGCGCGGCGGCCTCCTCGTTTTCGATCGCCGCGATCGCCAGCGCGGTGAGCGCGACGGAGGGCAGGGCGATCATGGCGATCACTAAAAGCACGACCTGGCGGGCCCTCCGCCCCTGGGAGTCGAGCTTCACGGACCGATGATATCGCGGTCCATGTCACGGAAGTATCACGGCCCGAAAATCGTCCGGCATGACCGAACCGTGACCGGCGCGTGATTCGGCGATGAGAGGCGATCCGTACGCTGACACCATGTTCTTCGGTGCGATGCTCGCGGCTCACCCCCTGGTCTGGGCGCTCGGACTGACGCCTCCCGCGCTCGTCCCCCCCGAGGCGGCCTGTTACTCGGCGCGCTGTCAGATCGCGGCGGAGCTTTCACGCTCGCGCGACGCCGCGCTCGCCCGCGCGGAGCTCGAGCACGAGCTGTGGCGCCAGTCGACCGGCAAGGTCGACATCCGGACACCGCACCCCGTCGCGCGGATCGACGTCCCGACGTGCATCGAGATGCCCGCGCTCGATCTCCCGGGTCGACCGGCGCAGACGATCGCGCAGACCGCCACGCAGGCCGACGACAGCGCCTCTTAAGCCATAACGCCGCTCCGCTTCGCGGACCGCCTTGGCACAGTCTTCGGACCGGCCGCATTCGCGACCGGCCTCAGCCTAGCGGAAGGCACTATTGGATGCCGGGGCGCGAGAGCGCGCGGCCGACGGTTGGGCTCCCCGCGGTGCCGAGCTCCCACGCCGTGAGCACCCGAACCTTCGAGGGCGTCGCGTTCGTCGTGCGCCCGCTCTGATGTTTGTAGAGCTTCGACCCGGTCGCGACCGGACCCTCGTAGTTGAGGTTCGGTGTCGAGCCGGGCTGGAACGAGGCGCAGGCGCCGAGCGCCAGGGCCATCATCGAGGTTAGCAGGAAGGCGGCGCGACGTTTCACGCCTTTGACAGTGAAGGAGAGGCGCGCGGGATCGCAACCCCGCGCGCCGAAGGTCCCGCAGGACTATTGCGGCAGGAGGACCGCGTCGATGGTGTGCACGACGCCGCTGAGCGTCCGGAGGTCGCTCCGCAGCACGTTCGCCGTGCCGCCCGCGCCGTCCGTCAGCGAGACGTTGCCTTCGCCGTCGACGTTGACCGTGAGGTCGCCGTTCGCCGTCGTGATCGTCTGGCCGTCGGTGAGGTCACCCGCGAGCGCCTGACCCGACGTCACGAGGTGGTGACCGAGCACCGCCGTCAGCGTGGCCGTGTCCACCATCGAGGTGTCGATCCCCGCCGCCGTGAACGCCGCGTCGGTGGGCGCGAACAGCGTGATCGGCGTGTCACCGCCGAGCGTGTCCGGGTCCGCCGCCGCGATCGCCGCGCGGGTGAGCGCGGTGTCGAGCGAGCTCAGGGACGCGTCCGACGCGATGAGCTCGGCCGCCGTCGGAGGCACGATCACATCGTCGAGGCCGTGCACCCGACCGTTGCTCGCTTCGATGTCGAGCGCGTCGGCGTCGAGCGCCGCGCCCCCGACCGTCATCATCGCGCCGTCGACCGCGGCCGACAGGTTGTTGAGCGTGTCGAGCGACGTCGCTGCGAGCACCGCGTCCGAGTCCACGTCGTCCGCGACCACGTGGCCGAGCAGGATGTTCTGCACGATCGCGTCGTCCGCCATCGACAGGTCCACCGCGCCGAGCGCAGCGTCCGACGGGGCGAACAGCGTGAACGGACCGGCGCCGTCGAGCGCGGCCTGCAGACCCACACCCATGATCGCGCTGACCACGGCCGAGAAGCCGGCCTCTTCGGCCTCCGCGAGCAAGAGCCCCGGCGGGTCCGGCTCGTCCGGCTCCGTCGGCGGAATCATGACCGCGTCGATGATGTGCAGGATGCCGTTGGAAGCGTACACGTCACCCTCGACGTAGTTCGCGGTGCCGAGCGAGTTCCGGAGCACGAGCGTCGTGTTCCCGGGCGCCCGCACGTCCGTCCCCTCCGGCAGCATCGCCGGCGAAGGCACGAACGACACGACCGTGGCCGTGATCGTCTTGAACTCGCCGCCGCGCCCGATGAGCGAGAACGGGAGCGTGCCGCCGAACGTGTGGTACCGAAGGATCGGGTTCACGACGTCCTTCATCGTGGTGTCGACGCCCGACAGCGCGGAGAACGCCGCGTTGGTCGGTGCAAACACCGTGTAGACGCCCGTCGTGTCGTCCAGCGCCGGCTCGAGCTCGGCCGTCCCCACGAGCTCCACGAAGGTGCTCAGGTTCGAGTTGGCCTTGGCGAGCTCCAGGAGCGTCTGGTCGTACGACGGGTAGACCGGGCGATTGGCATCGCCGCACCCCGCCGCCGCGAGTAAGAACGCGACGGAAACTGCGGATTTTCTCATGACTTGTCGCATGTTCATCCCTCCTTACAGCTTGTGGTTCAGACCGATGTAGAAGTAACGACCGAGGTAGTCGTAGTTCGCCGCATCGGAGTTCGCCAGGAAGCCATTGTAGATCTTCGGAGGCGCCTGATCCGTGATGTTGTTGATACCGGCACGAATCGACGTGTAACCGGCCGACGTCGAGAACGCGTAGGACGCGAACAGGTCCGCCGTCAGGTTGGCGTCGATCTGGCGCGTGAGCGAACCCGGATCACAGCCGTTGTCCTCACACTCGCGGATCGGACGGATGTAGCGGAAGTTCGTGCCCGCTCCGAGCCCGTCCTTGGCCCACTGCACCGTGACGTTGAACCGCCAGCTCGGGAACATGCCGCCCGTGCCGGTGAGGTCGTACTGGTTGACGCCGCTGATGATCGTGCCGTCCGGCTGCTCCTCGTCGTACGCGTTGATCCACGTCGCGTCGAAGCTCGCGCCGAAGCGACCGACGCTCGTGCCGCGCGTGTAACGCAGCGCGAAGTCGATACCCGACGTATCCACACCACCGGTGTTCTGCTGAAGGTCGTTGAGCTGCGTGATGATGTTGTTCGCGTTACGCGTAATCTGGTCGCAGTTCGTCCGCTCTTCGTCCGGACCCTTCTGGTAGCAGTTGTTCAGGATGACCGACGCGCCGACCGGCTGGATCGAGTTGTCGATGCTGATGTTGAAGTAGTCGACCGTGAAGCTCAGGCCCTTCAGCGACGGGATGACCTTCGGCTCCCAGACCACGCCGGCCGTGAGGACGTTCGCCGTCTCCGGGTTCAGCTCCGGGTTACCGCCGATGATCGTACGCAGCTGCGTCTGACCGGTGACGAGCGTGTCGGGGATGCCGTCCGCCGCGCAGTTGCGCTGCGCGTCGGGCGTGCGGCCGAGGTTCGAGTCACACGGGTCGGTCACGCCGGGGAACGAGTCCGTGGCGCCCTGGAACAGCTCGCCGACGTTCGGCGCGCGGAACGCACGGGAGAACGTCGCGCGGACGCTGACGTCGCTGTAGATCTTCCACAGGCCGCCGACCTTCCACATGAAGTCCGTACCGAACGTGTCGAAGTCGAACACGCGGGCGGCCGCGGTCAGCTCGAAGAGCTCGACGCCGGGCAGGTCCGCGAGGAGCGGAACGTACAGCTCGGCGTAGAACGCGAGCTCGTTGTACGCGCCGTCCGTCGGGGTGCGGTTGTTACCCGTGCTGTCGCCGATCTGGGTGATCGGGTCGGGCAGGTCACCACCGGACTCACGACGCTGCTGCATGCCGAGCGCGATGCTCGCCGGGCGGTTGTTCAGCTCGAAGATCTCACCGCCGGTCTCGAACGAGAACAGGCGCTGCTCCGAGTAGCCGCGGTCGGTGCCGGTGAACGAGATGTAGTTCAGCATGTCCTGCGTGATCGTGCCGGCGCCGCCGAACAGGTTCAGCGGGACACAGCCGATGATCACGTTGCCCGGCGTACCGCAGCGCGCGACGCCGCCCGCGTCGTAGAACGACGGGCCGATCGCGTTCTGCACGCGCGAGGCGATGAACTGACCTTCGTTGGTCGACGTGGCCTGCGTGCGGCCGAAGTTGAAGTTGAAGTCCCACTTCCAGGTGCTGAACACACCGAGGTCGTCGGGGAAGTCACCTTCGAGGCCGAGCACGATGCGGTACGTGTCGATGTCCTGCGTGAAGAGGCGGTTGCTCGCCTCGACCATGCGGCGACGGACGTCGCCGATGTCCACACCGAAGGGGTTGTAGACGCTGTCCGCGGACGCGACCAAGCCGTTGGCGGTGAACGCCGTGAAGAGCGGCGTCGGCGCGAGGAGCTGGTCCGAACGACGGTTCGAGTACAGCGCCTCGGCGTACAGCTTCACCTTGTCGGTGAGGTCGTAGTGGCCTTGGCCGAAGATGCTGTAGCGCTCGGCCGGCGTCACCAGGTAGTTCTCGGGCTGGTAGTTGTAGAAGTCGCCTTCGCCGACGTCCGAGTTACCGGTCAGCTGCGCCGTGCGCCAGCCGTCCTCCGGGTCGTTGAAGTACACGAAGTCGTTGTTCGCGGTGAGCTCGTTCCACGCGTCGTTGCCGCCACCGCCGCCGGCGATGATCAGGCCCTCGGGCGGAGCACTCGAACCGAGCGTCGACTCGTCGCCGCTGGGCCAGTCGAACGCGAGGTCGGACTTCGAGAAGTCACGGGCGCCCGCGAACATGGGCTCCTGGCGGAAGTACTGGAACGACATCAAGAACGCCGAACGGTCCGTCGTCTCACCCGCGGTGATCGACGCCTGGAACTGCTCCGCGCCGTGCTGACCCGCGCCGAAGTAGGTCCCGGCCTCGACGCCGGAGAAGTCCTTCTTCGTGATGATGTTGACCACGCCGCCGATGGCGTCCGAGCCGTAGACCGCCGACGCGCCGTCCTTCAGGACTTCGACGCGCTCGATGATCTCGATCGGGACCATGTTGAGGTCGACGGATGCGTTCGCGCCGGTACCGCCGGGCACCACGCGGCGACCGTTGAGCAGCACCAGGGTGCGGGGCGCACCGAGACCACGGAGGTTCACGCGGGTCGAACCGTCACCACCGTTGTTGAACTGGATGTTGATCGCGTTCGACTGCGCCGGGAGGTTCTGGAGAATCTGACCGATCGTGATCAGACCCGAGTTGTTGATGGTCTGGGTGTCGATGACGGCGACGGGCGCCGGCGTCGACAGGTCCTTGCGGCGAATGCGCGAACCCGTGACCATCAGCTCTTCGACTTCACCCTCTTCGGCGGGGCCCTCGACGGGCGCCGCTTCTGCGGTGGCTTCGGCCGCTGCAGCCTCGGCTGCCGCAGCTTCCTTCTTGGCCTCCATCTTGGCCTTTTCGGCCTCCATCTTGGCCTTTTCGGCGGCCTTCTTCGCCTTCTCAGCCTCCATCTTGGCCTTCTCGGCCTCCATCTTGGCTTTCTCGGCGGCTTCGGCTTCCGCTTCGGCGGCTTCGTCGCCCGCTTCTTCAGCGGCAGCTTCGCCAGCCTCTTCGCTCTCCTCCGCTGCTTCCTCCGCTGCCCCTTCGGCCGCGGCTTCTTCCTCGGTGGGCTCCTGCGCCCACGCGACACTCTCACCCGTCGGACTCATGAACAAACCCATGGCGAGGACGGTTGAACTCACCCATGCTAACCTTCTGATTCGCATCGACTCCCTCGTTCCGGTCTTAATCTGACCAAACCCCAACTAAATTTCAGTTCTGCACCGCCGCCGCTGAGGCAGCGGCGCTCGACAGAAACTTCAACCAACCCTTAGCGGGCCCTTTCACCGCAGAGAACTGCGATGCCTTCGTAAACGCACGCTTCGCGCGCGCATTCTTGTTCTGCCGAACCAAGGCAATGCCCATCAGAAGATGGACCTGTCCTGCGCTCGGCAGTCCCCCTTTTGCCAACGCCTTTTCACAGGCGCTGGCTGCCTGACTCCACTGCTCTTCCTGCATGTGGATCTGTGCCAGGCGGAAATAGAGATCTCCGTCTTTGGCGAGCTTCGCCGCTCGCTCCATCGCGGGCGCCGCCCGCTTGTTGTCTCGCGACTGGTACCAGGCCGTCGCGAGCATGCGCGTCGTGCGCGCGTTCTTCGGGACCGTGCCCTGCTTCATCGCTTCCTCGAGCAGCTTCGCCGCCGCGAGCGGAATTTCTTCCGCGAGGAAACGCTGCGCGAGCTGCACGATCTCATCCCCGCGATTCAAGAGTTTGGCCTCGTGGGCCAACTGCATGACCGCGAGCGCCTTCTTCTCTTCGCCGAGCTGCGCGTACATCGCCGCGAGCTGCAGCCAGTTGTTGCGGCTGTCGGGGCGGCGCTCGATGAGCTGCGTGAGGATCTTCGCCGCGGGCCGATAGCGCTTCTGCTCCACGTACGCCGAGAGCAACAGCTGCAGGAGCGAGTCCTTCGGCTTCTTCGTCATCTTCAGCGCCCGCTCGCCGTAGTAGGTCGCGCGCTGAAACTTCTTCGCCTGATAGTTCGCGGCCGCGACCGTGTAGAGCGAGGTCGCGTTCGGGTTCTTCGACTCCGCGATCCACGCGTCGAACGCCGCCACCGCCAGCGCGTAGTTCTGCGCGGCGAGGTGGAGCTGGCCGATGTTGTACATCAGGCTGATCTGCGTGGAGGGGGGCAGGGCGTTCAGCGCGTGACACTCGGCGAGCGTCTCCGCGGCCTCCTTCAGCTTCTCCTGGTTCGCGTACACGTAACCGAGCGTCTGCAGGGAGAGCGCCTTTTCGTAGGGGTTGGGGCGCATCCGCCGCAGGATCTTGTCGAGGTCCGCGATCGCCGCCTTGTAGCGGTTCTCTTTGAGCGCTTCTTGCGCCTTGTTGAGGCGCTCGTACACCTCGGGCCGCATCGTGTACTGATTTTCGAACTGCTCCTTCTCCTCCTCCGCACGTACGCGTGCCGGCATCGCCGACACCACGAGGAGAAAGAGAATGGGTCCGAGCCGCATCATCTCAGTCCAGCTTGAAGCTCAACTTCACTTTCAGGCCGCGCTGCAAGAGCGCCTTCCCGTCCACGACCTTGGGTTTGTATTTCCATTTTTTCACGGCGGTCTCGGTGGCCCGCTCGAAGATGCCTCGGGGTTGGCAGCTCGCCTTCACGTTCTGGGTTGCCCCGGTCGTGCTGATGTCGAACTTGACGAGGCACCAGCCCTCGATGCCCTCGACTTGAGCACGCCGTGGCGTGATGGGTTCGACGCGCACCACCGGCACCGCGTTGGTGTCCGCCGGGGCCGCCCCCAGGTTCAACCCACCCTTGAGCGCGACGGACGTCTCGATCTTCGGCGCGGACACGGCGATGGCTTGCGCGCCCGGGCCACCTGAGTTCGACATGTCGAACTTGGGTGTCTCCGGAGGTTTTTCGGCCTTCGCCTTCATCGGTAGCTCGCGCTTCTTGGTCTCGGCGCGGCTGTCCTGGCGGACGCGGAACAGATCGATCTGCTTGCGCTTGTCGTACTCCTGAAGACCCATGTCGGTCATCGCGACGAGCAGGCGCATGAACGTGAACAACCCATAGGTCACGCCCACGGCGATCAGCACTGATGCACCCACCCGAACCATCACTCACTCTCCGATGGGCGTCGCGGCGAGCGAGACGTCATCGACGCCCGCCAGCTTCGCGGCGTCCAGAACCTTCACGAGGATGCCGTTCTTGGATTTGGTGTCGGCCTGGATGACCACGCCGCCTTCGGGGTTCTCGGCGCGCAGGCGTTCGATGTTCGCGCGCACCGCCTGGACGTCGACCGGCCGTTTGTCGACCCAGACCTGATCGTTTTCGTCGATGGCGACGAGGATCGACGCGCGCTCCTTGCGCTCCGCCGTCACCGCGCCCGGGCGATTCACCTCGACCCCGGACTCCTTGATGAAGGAGGCGGTGACGATGAAGAAGATCAGCATGATGAAGACGATGTCGATCATCGGGGTGATGTCGATCCCGTTGTCTTCCTCTTCCCTAACTCTGCGGCTTCTCATCGATGGACCTCAGGTCGTGGGCAGCGCGTCTTCGAGACGACGACGCTCGGCGTTCGCGCCGCGGCGCAGTCGCTCTTGGAAGTAGAGACCGGACAGCGCGATGACCATGCCGATCATGGTGGAGACGGTGGCTTCGGAGACGCCCGCCGCCATCGCGCGGACGTTGCCGTTACCGGAGACCGCGACGACGTCGAACACTTCGAGCATCCCCATCACGGTGCCGAGCAGACCGAGGAGCGGGCACACCGCGACGAGCGACTGCAGCACGATGAGGCCGCGCTTGTAGTCGACCATCGCCTCGGAGATGAGGCGCCGCCGGATGTGGTTCGCGTACCAGGAGTCGCGCTCGGCGCGGGCCGTCCACTCGCCGACGATCCGCTTCCGGACCTTCGGGTGGTTGAGCCAGACGTACCAGAAGCGATCGACGATCAGCGTCCACATCATCAAAGTCACGAAGAGCAGCGGCCAGGCCACGGCACCGCCGAGGTCCATGAACGCGAGGAACTCCTCGTAGAGATCGGCGAAGCTAGGCATCCACCCCCCCGGCGGGGACCGGCGCGGCCGGCGGCGCAGGCGGCGCAGCGGGCGGCGGCGGCGCCTTGGGCGCGGCGTTTTCCTCGGCGCGCGTCGCGACGACCCCGGCGGCCTGCTCGTCGACGATGTCCTGCATCCGACGGCTCAGGTTCTGGAGCATCGCGTGGATCAGGACGAGCGGGATCGCGGTGACGAGCCCGAGCATCGTGGTGACGAGCGCCTCGGAGATGCCGCCGGCCATCAGCTTCGGATCGCCGGTGCCGAACAGCGTGATCGCCTGGAACGTGCGGATCATGCCGGTGACGGTGCCGAGCAGACCGAGCAGCGGTGCGGAGACCGCGACGACCTTCACGATCCACAGGAACCGATCGAGGCGGGCGGCTTCGCGCACGATGACTTCGTCGAGCTTGCGCTCGAGGTCTTCGAGGCTCAGGTGGCGGTTCGCTTCGAATGCCTTGAGCACACGACCGACCGGGTTGTTGTCGTTGGCGGTCTTGCTCCGAAGCTGCGCGCGGATCTTCATGTCCGTGAGCAGCAGCCCGAAGAACCGCAGCAGGCCGATCAACAGCGCGAACGCGCCGAGGCCGAGCACGACGTAGCCGATGACACCACCGAGCTGCACGCGCTCTTCGACGCTCGGCGTCTCGATCAACAGTCCGAGGATCGCGCCGCGTGAAGGATCGAGCGGGAAGCGGACGAAGCCCGAGCTGGAGCCTTCGAGCTCGCGCACCGCGGAGAGGTAACGATCCGCAGGCTGCCTTGCGAGCACGGCGAGCTGCTGGACGTCGGGGAGGTACTGCAGGTAGCCGCCGTTGCCGATCGCGTTGAACGTGCCGACGCGGACGACCTCCTGCTGCGTCTTCTTGCCGACGTCGTCGATGACCGTCGCGGAGTACCGAACGACCTTGCCGGACTCCGTCATCTCCTGCTGCAGCGTGAACCACAGGTGCTCGAGCTCCTGGATCGAGGGGAGCGCTTCGCTCTGCGCGAGCTTTTCGATCTTCGCCCCGCGGCCCGGGAGCTGCGAGCTCACCATCGACGTGTCGAGCTGGACGACCGTGTCGCCCGCGACCTGACGCACGACACCGAACAGCTCACCCATCGTGCCGAGGCGCGTGCGCAGCGTGGCCTCGAGCTCCGTGAGCCGAACCTCGTTGTCCTGGAACTTGCGCTCGAGCGCGGTGCTGCGCGCCTCGGCGGCGGCGAGCGCCTTCTTCGCGTCCGCGAGGAGCTTGGCTTGTTTGTCGCGGTCGCGCTTGAACTCGGCCTCGCGCGCGGCGAGTTCCTTGCCGTCTTCGCGGTAGCCCTTCTTCACCTTCGCGAGGAGGGCGTCGAGCGAGGGCGCTTGCGCGCGCGCCGCCGTCGGAGCGGCGAGGCCGAGCGCGAGGAGGCTGCTGCAGAGGATGCGATGTTTCACGGCGTGGCCTCCTGCGCCTTCTGCGGCGCGGCGACCGGCACGCGGAAGAGGTTCGGCGCGGCCTGCTTGCGAGCGATCCGGAAGCCGTCCTTGATCGCCTTCTTGTAGTCGGCGCCGAGCGGGACCCACTTGCGGTTGGTCTGGTCCCAGACGCCGAGCTCTTCGCCGTCGAACGTGCGGTACACGAGGACGACGCGGCCGACGCGGAGGAACTCGACCGTACGACCGTCGCTCCCCTCACCCTCCAGGGTGCCGCGGTAGGCCTCGATGGTGCGGCCGTACTCGTTTTCGATCTGGTAGGCCTCGGTGATCCGCCGGTACTTCTCCGCTTCGGTGACGTCCGCGCGGGCCATGAGCTTCTCGAGCTGCGTGACGCGCGAGCGCCGCTCCTCGAGGAGGAAGGGCGCGTCGAGGTCCACGAACGCTTTGAGCGACTCGATCATCCGCAGCATCATCGGGGTCACACCCCGTCCGACCGACGTGGCGTCGTCGATCTGGCGCTGCAGGTCGTTCGCCTGGGTCTCCTGGGCGTCGACCAGCGATTGGACCTGGGCGTTGTAATCCCGGATCGAAGCCATCTGCTGCTGCACGGCTCGGAACTCGTTCAGCAGGTCCGTCTTCTGGTCGTCGAGCTTGTCGACCTTCTTCTGCGACTGCGCTGCAGCCGTATTCATCTTGAGGACCAGCTGGATCGCCCGATCGAGGTCACCCGCCTCCGTGTGGGGGATCGGCAGGCCGAGGGCCGCGACGGCGATCGCACCCGCGACGATCCTGCGGGCGGTCTTCCCCGCGACGATCCTCCGGATCGTCGTCGAGCCTGGCTGCGTCCGCGGAATATCTCCGCAATGTGTTGAGCGTGTCATCGTGGTGTCACAGCGCAGGGGCTCTCTCGCCCGCTTCGGCGATCAGGTCAAGGGCGGGCCAAACGCGAACTCGGAGTGATTACCGCGAGGTACGAACTGTTCGGTATGTAATGGGTGTCTTGACTCGCCCGCTGGACCGACATAACCGTTCCGTCCGGACGCCAACGAGACCGGATTCGTCCCAAGGGGTTTTGGGCGGGGATCGGTGGTGGATTATCTGACGCGCATCGGCGCCTGGGAGTTGAGATGAATAGGGCTCAAGTGACGTTTCTGGCCGCTCTAGGCCTTGCTACCGCCTGCTCGAATGTTGGCCCGACCGAGACGATCGTGAACGACAGCGGTCTGACCGTCGAGGAAGTTTCGGTCCGCTACCGGGGCGAAGAGGGCAGCGAGTTCTCTTCCGAAGGGGGCGAAATGACCTTCGGGGAGGCCTCTGGGGATTACGAGAACCTGATCGGCAGCAGCCTCGCGCCGGACGCGGAGGCTTCGATCTCGCTCGATTGCGGCATCTACGACCTTCGCGTGGTCGCGTCGTCCACGACGGGCGCCGACGCGTGCGAGTTCGCCGCGAGCGCGGACAACCCGCAGGGGAGTGTCTACCTCTGCTTCGTGGACGGGATCTGGAACATCTCCGGCCACCTGAACTCGGGCAACTGCCCGCAGTACATCTTCCCCGAGTAACAACGGGCTCGCGTGGTTCCTCCGGCATCGCCGGAGGAACACGCCGAGCGATCCCGCCTCTGCGGTCTCGGTCACCGCGTCGCCTTCGGGCACCCGTAAAGCCCTGACATCACGAACGCGAGGGCGCGTTGCCTTCGTATGTAGTCTCGTCGCCGTCTTCGACCGCGGATGAGGCGCAGCCGATCCCGACGTGTTTTTCGGTCGTCACATCGTCGAGATGGTGAGGGTGTAGTTGCCCTCGCGCACGACGGTACCCGCGCTCGCCCGCCACGCATCCACGACGAGGAAGTACGTCTGCGCGCTGCCCGAGCTGTTCGTATACGTGATGGTCTCCGGGTTGCCGTTGTCCTGGCCGGCCACACACGTGGTCGCCGAGGCGGCGCAGTCCGTGACCAGGTAGAGCGAGGCGTCCCAGGTCGACGTGACCTCCGCGGTGATCGTGTCCCCCGCGTCGACCGTGACGGCGTAGACCGCGTCGTTGCCATCCTGCGTGAAGTTCGTGCAGCTGTTCGCGCTCGTGTTCGTGCCCAGGTCGGCGCCGTAGCCGAACGTGGTTCCATTGAATGTACCGCCGCCCTCCGGCACCACGTACGCGTCGGCGCAGGTGTCGCCGCGTCGGATCTCGGCGGTGATGTTCGCGGTGCCCGAGGCGCCCGCGAACCCGTCCGCGATCACGTACACCGTCGTGGAGCTCGCGAAGACGGGCGCCACTTCTTCGTCTGCGTTCACGCCGCGGTCGCTGCCCGCGACGCAGCTGCCGTTCACGTCGGCGCAGTTCTCGACGACGTAGAGCGACGCGTCGTAGCCGGCGCTCCTCGCGTACTGCACGTGCAGCTGATCGCCGGGCGTGACCGCGACGGAGAAGACACGGTCCGGTCCGCTCGCGGTGAAGCCGGTGCACCCGCCGGAGTTCGGTGAGTAGTCGTTCGTCTCGCCCGCGGTCGTCGTCCACTCCGCGGTGCCGTCGGTGAGCAGCGGCGCGGCGTTCGCGCAGGTGTCGCCGTCGTACTGCGCGAGCAGTAGGTCGTGTGTTCCCGAGTCCGAGGAGAACGCGGCGTCCACGATCGCGTAGTACGTGCCGGCGGTCTGGGCGACGAAGCGGACCTCTTCGGACTCGCCGTCGACGCCGTCGTCCGCGCCGGTCACACACGACGTCCCGAGGTCCGCGCAGTCCGTGACGACGTACAGCGATCCGTCGAGGCCCATCTCGAAGTCGACGACACCTTCGACGACGTCACCCGGTTGCAGCGACATCGCGTACACCTGGTCCGCGCCCGGCTGCGCGTAGCCGGTGCACGACGTCGGCGGATCGTAGTCGTTCGCGAGGCCGACCGTCGTCGACTGGAACGAGCCCCCACCCACGCCGACCATCACCGCGTTCGTGCACTGGTCGCCGCCGTTGACCGGCGGGCTCACCGTGACGTCGAGCGTGAACGTGCCGCTCGCGGTGTTGTAGCCGTCGGCGATGATGAAGTACGTGCCGGCCGTCATCGCGGTGAAGTCGACCTCCTCCGGGTTGCCGTCGTCCTGCCCCGCGACACACGTGGTCGTGGTGTTCGCGCAGTCGGTGACGACGTACAGCGACGCGTCCCAGCTCGCGGTCATCGTGGCCTGGAGGCGCTCCCCCGCGGCGAGGTCCACGCTGTAGACGACGTCGTTCGACGCGGCCGAGAAGCCGGTGCAGCCCGAGAGCCCCGCGGTGTTGTAGTCGGGCATCGCGTTGGTGGTGTTGCCGTTGAACGTGCCGCCGGCGGTCACGTCGATCGCGCCGCCGCAGGTGTCGTTTGCGATCGGCGCCGGGCCGATCGTCACGTCGAGATCGTAGGCGCCGCCCGCGCCCGCGTAGCCGTCGACGATCAGGAAGAAGTCACCCGACACGAGCGTCGTGTAGTCGATCTCTTCGGGGTTGCCGTTGTCCTGCCCCGCGACGCAGCTCTGCGCGATCATCGAGCAGCTCGTGACGAGGTAGATCGACGTGTCCCAGAAGCCGGACGACGGCGCGAGCGAGGCCTGCAACCGATCGCCGGCCTGCAGCGTGACGCGGTAGACGACGTCCGGTCCGGTCGACGCGTAGCCGGTGCAGCTGTTCGAAGCGGAGTAGTCGTTCGATGCGGTCTGTGTGTTGCCCGTGAACGTCCCGCTCTGCGTGATGACGAAGGCGTCCGCGCACGTGTCGCCGGAGATCGACGCGACGGTGATCGTCACCTGCGCGGTCGTCATGCCGCCGGCGCCGACCGCGGTGAGCGTGTACGTCGTGGTCTGCGACGGCGACACCATCACCGAGCCCGTCGCCATCTGCATGCCGATGCCGTTGTCGATCGACACACTCGTCGAGTTCGTCACGTCCCACGCGAGCGTCGCGGCGGCGCCCGGCGCGATCTGCTGCGGCGATCCGGTGAACGTGTTGATGATCGGCGCGTTCGCTCCGGTGACGGTGACGGTGACCTGCGCGGTGTTCGATCCACCGGGGCCCACCGCGGTGAGCTGGTACGTCGTCGTCTGCGCCGGGCTCACCATGATCTGACCGACCGCCGACTGCATGCCGACGCCGTTGTCGATCATGACGCTCGTCGCGTTCGTCGTGTTCCACGACAGCGTCGTCGAACCACCCGCGACGACCGACGCCGGCTGCGCCGCGAACGTGAGCACGGTGGGTGGGGGCGGCGTCACGGTGACCGTGACCTGCGCGGTCACGTCGCTGCCGTTCATGCCGCGCGCGGTGATCGTGTACGTCGTCGTTTGCATCGGCGTCACGCCGATCGTGCCGTTCGCGGGCAGGCCCATGCCGACGCCGTTGTCGATGTCGACGCTCGCGACGTTCATCGTCGTCCACGACAGCGTGGACGCGCCGCCCTCGAGAACGGCGGCGGGGCTCGCCGAGAAGTCCGCGATCAACGGCTCGTTGCCCGCGACGACTTCGACCGTCACTTGCTGCGTCACCTGCATCCCGTTACCGAGCGCGGTGATTGTGTACGTCGTGGTCTGCGCGGGTGACACGAACACGTCGCCCTTCGCGGGCTGCGTGCCGATGCCGTTGTCGATCATGACGTTCGCGGCGTTGTTCGTGTCCCAGAACAGCTGGCTCGAGCCGCCGTTCGTGATGCGCGGGGGCACGGCGTCGAAGCGGGTGATCTCGGGATCGCCGTTGGCGATCACCGTGACGGTGACGGACGCGTTCGCTTGTCCGCCGGGGCCGACCGCGGAGAGGGTGTACGTCGTCGTCTGGCTCGGCGTGACCTCGACCATGCCCATCGTCGCTTGTTCACCGATGCCCTGATCGATCGCGACGCGGTCCGCGTTGCTCGTGTCCCAAGTCAGCGTAACGGGCGTGCCGGCCTGCACCGTCTGGGCGGACGCGGAGAAGGTCTTGATGATGGGTTGGTTGCCGCTCGCGACGACGACGGTGACTTCCTGCGGCGGCGACACTTGATCCCCGGCGCGCGCGACGATGCGGTACGTCGTCGTGACCGCGGGCGTGACTTCGATGCTGCCGTTGGCCATGCCGCCGCTGACGACACCGGGCTCGATGTCGACGGTGTCCGCCATGAGCGTCGTCCAGCTCAGCGTCGACGATCCGTTCTCCATGATCGTGCGCGGGTTCGCAGTGAAGGTCGTGACCTCGGGGACGGTCCCGGTCACCTGAACCTGGACCATCGCTCGCAGATCCTCGGGTCCCCCCGGAACGGTCAGGACATAGGTCGTATCGACCAACGGTCGGTCGGTGGCGGTCCCGCTCGCGAGCTGGAGGCCGACGCGCGGCTCGATGTTGACCCCGTTCGTGCCCACGGTGTCCCAGCTCAACGTGACCTCCTCGCCGAGCGCGATCGTGGTCGGCATGGCGACGAAGGCGAGTATTTTCGCGGTCTTGTTCTGGGGGGGAGGGGTCTCGGCGCCGGAGCAGGCGGAGAGGATCAGAGCGAGGCTGAAGAGACCTGTAGTGCGCCGCATGGGCGAAGTATCGACCGAAGTGACCGATCTGGTGCCCCGTTGACGCACAAATGGGCCGTTGGTCGGATGCGCTCTGTACGTGTGATCGGAGCGGTCACTGCGCGCGACGAATCGGCGTGGGCTCCGGGATGCGGTCCCCCGGCCCCGTCCCGGTGCTCTCGAGGACGCCGCTCTTGAGATAGATGACCCGCTTCGGGTGTCGGTCGATCAGGTCGCGATCGTGGGTCGCGACGACCACGGTCGTGCCGCGTGCGTTGGCGTCCTCGAGGAGGTTCACGAGCTCGTCGGTGATCTCGCGGTCGAGGTTGCCGGTCGGCTCGTCCGCGAGGAGGAGCATCGGATCGTTCACGAGCGCGCGCGCGATCGCGACGCGCTGCTGCTCGCCGCCGGACAGTTTGGGCGGAAGGACGTTCGCTTTGTGGAACAAACCGACCCCCTTGAGCACCCGCATCACGCGGCGACGGATCTCGCGCTCGGGGAGCCCGACGACGTGCAGCGCATAGGCCACGTTTTCGTGGACGGTGCGCGTTTGAATGAGTTTGAAATCCTGGAACACCACACCCACCTCGCGACGGAGGTGAGGAATCTGTCGCGGCTTGAGCGTCGCGACGTTTCGGCCGTTCACCAAGATCTGTCCGCGGGTCGGCTTCTCGGCCACGAACAACATCTTGAGCAGCGTCGACTTGCCCGCGCCGGATGGTCCGGTGAGGAAGACGAACTCGCCTTTTTCGATCGTGAGGCTCACGTCGTGGAGCGCCGGGCGATCCCCTTGGTCGTAGACCTTGGTGACGTGGAACGTCTGAATCAAACCGCCGACGAAGCTAGGGCCTTCGTCCGGTCGATGCCCAGCACTTTCGCTTTTTGCGCTAGGATCCCAGGCCGTGACGACGACCTTCGTGGCCGTCGCCCTGGGCGCGACGCTCGCCAGTCAGGGCGCCGAACTTGGCGGGACGCAGCCGAACGAGCTCATCCTGGGTGTCGAGCCCTCGAGCAGCTGTAACTGCCACGACAACTTCAACAACCCCGACGTCTATCGGCCGGCGCACTCGTACCGCGCGACGATGATGGCGCTCTCCGCACGCGACCCGCTGTTCCGCGCGGCGTTCATCGCGGCGCGTGAAGATCGCCCCGAGCTGTCGGAGCTCTGCCTGCGCTGCCACGCACCCGCCGGCTGGCTCAACGATCGTTCGAAGGGTGACCTCGACGCGCTGATCGCCGACGACCTCGAAGGCGTCACCTGCGACATCTGCCATCGCATGGAAGCCGCCGACCCGCCGCTCGTCGGCGACGGCCAGTACACGATCTCTTCGCGCTCCGCGAAACGCTCGCGTCGCGGCAACGCACCCGGCGGTGGACACCAGGTCATTCGCACCAGCTACGTCGCGAGCGCGGACTCGTGCGCCATCTGCCACAGCCTCTTCAACCCTACGGAAGACGGACACGACGAGGACGGCAACGTCCTCCCCGTCGTCTACTACGAGCAGCGCACCTACGAAGAGTGGTTGGACTCCGACTTCTCGAAGGCCGGCGGCGAGACCTGCATCGACTGCCACATGACGACGACGCGCGGCGAAGCCGCGGAGGGCGCGCCGGTCTACGACGACCTCAAGGTGCACGACTTTGTCGGCGGCAACCGCTTCGCGCTCGACGCGGTCGCGATCCTCGACCGCAACGTCTTCTCACCGTCGGGCGTCGAGCTACGCGCCGCGCGCGAGTGGGCCGACCGGTCGCTGGCGCGCGCGGCGTCGCTGGAGATCACCGAGCCGTCATCGCAGCGCCTGTCACTTCAGTCCGGCGACACCGCGAGCCTCGGCGTGCGCCTGACGAACCTCACGGGGCACAAGCTCCCGTCCGGCTATCCGGAGGGCCGTCGTGTCTACATGGAGGTCTCGATCACCATGGACGGGCAGGACAAACAGATCGTCTCCGGTCGTTGGGATCAAGCGACCGGTGACCTCGTCCGCGACGAACAGCTCCGCTCGTACGATACCGAGCACGGGCGCGTGATGAACGGCGTGAGCCGTCGCGAGCACAGCCTCATCCTGATGAACCAGATCATCAGTGACACGCGCCTCCCGCCGCGCGGCTTCATGCCCGACCCCTCGCGGCCCGACATGATCCCCGCGGGGCGTGACTACGGCAGCGGCCCGTATCGCCACTACGACGACCATACTTACGAGCTCGTCGCGCCGGACGTACCCATGGCGACGACCGGCACCGTGACGGTGCGTGCGATGTACCAGGCGACCGACGGCGAGACCGTGCGTTACCTCCTCCAGCGCGCCAACGGGACGGAGGAGGGCAACAAACTCGAGCAGGTCTGGGAGGCCTTGGGGCACGCGCCGCCCCGCGAGATGGTCTCGGTCTCCATCCCGATCACCGTGCGCCCGGGCGCCGTCGATGTCCCCGACGCCGGGACGTCCGACGCCGGCACGATCACCCCCACCACGACGGGCGGGTGCGGGTGTAACGCGAGCCAAGCGCGCGGGGGGCTCGGCGCGATCTTCTTGCTGGGCCTGCTCGCCTTCGTCCGTCGTCGATGAGTTACCGACAACTCGACCACACCGCGGACGTCGCGCTGGAGTTTTCGGCGCCGACGTTGCCCGCGTTGTTCCTCGAAGCCGCGCGCGCGGTGATCGACGTGTTGACGGAAGGCGCATCGGTCGTAGGTTCGTCGCAGCGCACGACCGAGCTCGAGGTCACGGACTTCGAGGACGGCCTCGTCGTGTGGCTCAACGAGATTCTGTACTGGGCGGTGAACGACGACTTCCTGTTCGAAGGCGGCGAGGTCGTCGTCGAACGGGAGCGTATCGTGGCCACCGCCCGTGGCGAGTCGGGCGCGGTGGAGAAACTCGCGACCGAGCTCAAGAGCGTGACGTATCACCACCTGCTGCTCGAAGAGCGCGCCGACGGATGGTTCGGTCGCGTGGTGATCGACGTGTGAAGCGATAGGAAGAGAGACGAATGGTCTACCTCGAACAGGAAGACGAGTTCCGCTGGCGCATCCCTGCGCGCGGAAACATGCGCGTGCCCGGACGCATCTACGCGTCCGAAGAGATGGTGCAAGACATCAAGAAGGACCAGGCGCCCAAGCAGGTCGAGAACGTCGCCCACCTCCCCGGGATCTTGAAGGCGTCGATCGCGATGCCCGACGTGCACTGGGGTTACGGATTCCCGATCGGCGGCGTCGCCGCCTTCGATCCCGACGAGGGGGTGTTGTCCCCCGGCGGCGTCGGCTACGACATCAACTGCGGCGTGCGCCTGATGCGCTCCAACCTCGATCGCGCCGATGTCGCCGATCGCCTCGAGGAGCTCTCACTCGCGTTGTTCGACGCGATTCCCTCCGGGCTTGGTCGCGGCAGCAAGAAACGCTCGCTCTCCGATCGGGAGCTGGAGGGCGTGCTCACGAAGGGCGCCAACTGGGCGATCGACGAAGGTTACGGCCGACGCGCCGACGCCGAGGTCATCGAAGAGGGCGGCGCGTTCGCGGGCGCCGACCCGGCGCGCGTAAGCAAGCGCGCGAAGGAGCGCGGCAAACCGCAGCTCGGATCGCTCGGCTCCGGCAATCACTTCTGCGAGCTCGGGTACGTCGCGGAGATCTACGACGAAGAAGCCGCGAAGGCGTTCGGGCTCGAGAAGGATCGCGTCACCGTGATGATTCACTCGGGGTCGCGGGGCTTCGGGTACCAGGTCTGCGACGACGCGCTCCGGATGATGATGAAGGCTTCGAAGAAGCTCGGCGTTCAGCTCCCGGACCGCCAGCTCGCCGCTGCGCCGCTGAAGAGCGACGAAGCGAACAAGTACTTCGCGGCGATGGCGTGTGCGATCAACTATGCGTTCGCGAACCGGCAGATGATGACGAACGAAGTCCGTGGCGCGATGGCGAAGTTCTTCGGTGAGGACGACGTGCGGCTCGGGCTCGAGCTCGTCTACGACGTCTGCCACAACATCGCGAAGTGGGAGGAGCACGAGATCGACGGCGTCACCAAGCGCGTCTGTGTCCATCGCAAGGGCGCCACGCGAGCGTTTGGTCCGGGGCACCCGAAGGTGCCCGCGCGGTACCGCGACGTCGGCCAACCGGTGCTCGTGCCGGGCGACATGGGGCGCTACAGCTTCGTGCTGAAGGGCACCGAGCGTGCGATGCAGGAGACGTTTGGTTCGTCCTGTCACGGCGCGGGTCGACAGCTCTCGCGCGCGGCGGCGAAGCGCGCCGCGCAGGGGCGTCCGATCTTCGAGGAGCTCATCGAGAAGGGCGTCTACGTGCGAAGCGAGAAACGCAGCACCGTCGCCGAAGAGATCCCGGAGGCCTACAAGGACGTGCAGAACGTGGTCGACGTGATGGAGGGCTCCGGCATCGCGCCGAAGGTCGCGAAGCTCGTCCCGCTCGCCGTCGTCAAAGGTTGACGCGCACGCCGCCGGTCGGCGTCTTGTCGAGCCGCTGTCGCACACGTGCGGTGAGCGTCGCCGCCGTGAACGGCTTCTTGAGGAGCAGGTCTTCGCGGCTCGCGAGATCCTCCGGTAGCTGATCACCCGCGTAGCCGGACATGAACAGGAACTCCATCTCGGGCTCGGAGGCTCGGATCTGCTCCGCGAGCTGCGGACCGCTCATGTGCGGCATCACGACGTCGGACACCACGAGCTGAATCGGCCCCTCCCGCGCCGAGAAGATCTCCAGCGCCTCGAGCGGGTCCGACGCGACGAGGACCTCGTAGCCCGAACCGGCGAGCGCGCGCTTGAGCGCGTGGCGCACGTTCTCCTCGTCCTCGACGATCAGGATCGTCTCGCGGCCGCGCGACTTCCCGCGCGGCGCCGGCGTCTGCTCTTCGAAGCTCCCGGGCGGCGCCTCCGGCAGGTGGATCTCGAACCGCGTCCCCTTGCCGACGGTGCTCTCCACGGTGATCGTCCCGCCGATCGCGGTCACCGTGCCGTGCGCCGTCGCGAGGCCGAGGCCGGTCCCCTCGGTGGGCCCCTTGGTCGTGAAGAACGGCTCGAACACCCGCTGCATGTGCTCGCGCGGGATGCCTTGTCCGGTGTCCTCGACGATGATCTGTGTGTAGCGCCCGGGGCGGAGGCCGACCGGCCGGACGTCGGTTTCGAGGAGCTCGACCGGTGACGTGTGGATGGTCAGCTTGCCGCCGTGGGGCATCGCGTCGCTCGCGTTCACCGCGAGATTGATCAGGACCTGTTCGAGCTGGACGCGATCCGCGTGCACCAAGCCGACGTCGTCGGTGCACGTGATATCGAGCGCGATGTTCTCCGTGATGACGCGGCGGAGCATCGACTTGAGATCCTGGATCAGGTTGCGGACCTCGAGCGTTCGCGGCTGCGCGACGTCTTTGCGTCCGAACGTCAGGAGCTGTCGTGTCAACGTCGCGGCACGTTCGCCGCACCGTTGGATCTCGTGCACGAGCTCGATGCTCTCGTCGTCGAGCGGCTGATCTTCGAGCAGCTCGGAGGACGTGAGGATGCCCATCAGCAGGTTGTTGAAGTCGTGTGCGACACCTCCCGCCAGGCGGCCGATCGCCTCCATCTTCTGCGCGTGTGCGAGCTGCGCCTCGAGTGATCGGCGGTCGGAGAGGTCGGTGATCAGCGTGAGCGTCCCGTCGCTTCGACCACGTTCGTCGCGCATCGGGAGGGTCCGGAGCACGACCCACGCCGTCGTCCCGTCGCCGCGGATCAGCTCTTGTTCGAAAGACACCGAGGACGACCCGGCGACGGGCTTTGCGTCCTTCTCGCTGCGCAACACGTCCGTGAGACGCGCGCCGATCACGATCCCCTCCTCGAGCTCCAAGATCTGGAGCAGCCGACGGTTCACGAAGGTCACTTGTCCGAGCGCGTTCGCGACGATCACGCCGTCGCGCGTCGATTCGAGGATGCGTCGTAGCTGCGCTTCGCTCTTCTGCAGCGCGAACTCACGCGCCATGCGCTCCGCGAGCGGCGTCAGGCTCGCACGGACGCGCGCGGGATCGCCGGGGAGGCGCACCAACCTGAGCTCGGTGATGCGCGGACCCTGGTCGCCGAGGAGCTTCCAGGTCAGCAGCGACGCTTCACCGCGAAGCGCGGCGTCGATGACCGCCGTCGCGACGAGGCCCGACGGGCGACCGTCCTCCTGCTGGGTCGGCGCGAGATCCGAGAAGTGCCGCCCGAGGAGTTTGTCGCGAGGCATCCCGTACAGCGTCGCGGCGTTCTCGTTCACTTCGACGATGCGCTTCGTGTCGGCGTAGAACACGACGATCGCTTCCGGGGCGTTCTCGACCAGGGTGCGGTAGCGCGCCTCGGTCACCGCGAGCGCGTCGCGGCGCCGAACCATGATCAGCAGCGCGCCGAAGAAGAGCAGCGCGAGCAAGACTCCGCTCGCCAGGAGGGCCTCGTCCGCCCAGCTGTGCGCCTGGCGGTCCGCTCCCACGTCCATCACCGTGAGGTTCCACTTGCGGGGCCCCACGTGGATCGTCCGTGACAAACGTTCGTGGTCCTCCGGCATCGTCTCGCCGAGCTCGAACACGATGCGGTTGCCGTCGCGTAGGCGCAGCGCGATGCCGATCGGTTCGTACATGGGCACCATCCCCCGCAGCTCGTCGGTACTGAGCACGCCGTTGATGAAACCTTCCAGCTCGCCGTCGCGGTACACCGGGAGATAGGCGGCGATTCCGCGGCCGCCCTGGAGCAGCTCGATCGGATGGGTAATCTGCAGAGCCCCGGTCTTCTCGGCGCGCTGCACGAGCGGGCCGGCGATCGCGTGGTCGTCGAGGTCGCGGTCCTTCGCCTTGAGGTTGCGCGTCTTGGGATGCACCCACCGAATTACGTGGTCCGGGTCGATCCAGTTGAGCGCGACGAACCCGCGGAAACGATCGTGGGTCGCCATCGCGAGCTCCGCGAAGCGGGCTTCCGTCGGCGGCCCCGCCGTCCATGCGTCGCGCACCGACTCCAACGCGGCGAGCCGATCGACGAAGTACAGCTGAAGACGCCCGGCCGCCGTCTCGGCGTGCAGTCGAACGGACTCTGCACGATCTTCGCGCGCGCGCACTTGGAGCTGGACGTAGGTGAGCGTCAGGACGAGCAGCGACAGAACGAGCAGGAGGTGCGGGACCCACCGGCTACGTTGAGGGCTCGCGAGCGCCACGGGTCCAGGAGGTTACCAGGCGGCGGGAAATCCCGGCAGTCCTACGGGCCCGCGAGTAGCGCAATGACACAGCCGGCGATCGCGAGCGACGCGCCGATGAAGATCCCGGCGAGCAGGAAGGTCATGGCGCGCTGGGTCGCGAGGCTCTCGGAGCGGGGGAGCGGCGACCGCATCCGGCGCGCGGGGCGACGGAGGGGGGAGTCGGCCGCCTCCGGCGCCGTCGGGTAGGCCGGGAGCTCCGAGAACGAGTATTCCCGCGCCGGTTCGGCCGGGTCGTGGAAGATCGCGATTTGCTCGGGGAGCGCGCTCGCCTTGATGACCCCCGGCGTCCCCGCCTTGATCGCGGTGTCCGCGACGTCGAGTGAGGCGTCGGCCATCGGCTCGTTCGGGCGAACGTCCGGCGTCGGACGGGAGGAGGGCGTCAGCGGGAGCGGTGGCGGCAGGACGCGAGGCTCCGTGGGGCGCATCCGCGTCGTCGACGCGATCGAGTGCTGTTTGATCCAGTCCGGTTCGAGCGTGATGATCGTGGAGTCGGTGTCCTCCTCGAGCATCTCGAACTTCGGCACCGGGAAGCCGGAGCGGCCGAACCCGTCGTCGTGCGGGACGTCGGGGGCGTCGACGAACAGGGCACGGACGTACAGGCCGAGCTCGACGTCGGTCAGCGTGCCGCCGATCGCGCGCGCGATGGATTCGAGTGTCTCCGCGAACTGAAGCGCCGACGCGAAGCGATCCTCCGGACGAAGCGCGAGCGAGCCGCGCAGCGCGGCGGAGAGGCCGGGGACGTCCTCGTGCCGCCGGAGGATGCGGTCGATCGTCTTCTCGCGGTCCTCGCTGACGATCGCGAGGAGCGTCTCGGGGACGGTCTTGCGCTCCCAGAGCGGCTCGCCGAGGAGCGCCTCTGCGAGCACGACGCCGGCGGAGTAGATGTCCGAGAGGATCGTCGCGGGCTCGCCGTGCACCTGCTCCGGCGCGACGTAGCGCGCCTTGCCGCGGATGGAACGCGGGCCGGTGAACCGGGGGGAGTTGGCGATCTTCGCGATGCCGAAGTCGGTGACCTTCACCTCGCCGAAGAACGACAGCAGGAGGTTGCCGGGGCTGACGTCGCGGTGGATGACGCCGAGCAGATCACCCTCGTCGGTCTTCTGGCTGTGTGCGTAGTGGAGGCCGCGCAGCGCCTGGGCGACGACGTGCAGCGCGATCTTCGTCGGCACCGTTTTGCCCTGCGAGGCCGCGCGCTGGATGACCTGGTGGAAGTTGCGCCCGCGCAGGTACTCCATCGCGAGGTACGGCTTGCCGCCGACGCGCGGGAGGTCGAAGACCCGGACGATGTTCGGGTGGTCGAGCCGCGACATCAGCAGCGCCTCATGCATGAAGAGCTGATAGCTGACGTCGTCCTGGGACAATTTGGACAGCAGGCCCTTCAGGACGACCTTCCGCGAGAAGCCTTCGGGGCCCTCGACGCGCGCGAGGAGGATCTCCCCCATGCCGCCGCGGTGGATGGAGCCGACGATCGCGTAGCGCGGTCCGTCCTGCTCGACGACGTCGGACACGTCGATCGGGGCCAGGATCGCGGGCACGTTCGGAATCGTGTCCGCCGGATCCACCTCGATTCTTGGCCGCGTGCCCATCGAGCTCCTACCGGGGCGCGCGTAGAGCACCCCATTTGGTTTTCGGTCGGGCCCGTTCAGGTGGTGTGTGAAAATGCAGACAATGTGGCGAGGCGTGCGATTAGAGGCGCATAAAACCCCTATTTGGAGGGGTCGTCTTCGTCGTCCTCGAGCTCGAACGGCGTCTCGAACTGGAAGATGAGCCCGCGGTGGCCGAACCCGTCCGTCGGACGGGGCCCCAGCTCCAGCCCGTAGTACCTAACGGAGAGGCGGACCGGGAGGATGCCGTCCGCGAGCCCGACGCCGACCGACGCGCGCCGCCAGACGGGGAGGCCGGTCCGTTCGGCCGCGAGGGGCGCGACCACGTCGGGCGGGCGCGGCCGGACGTTGATCAAGAATGGGGCGAGGTCGGCCTCGCCCTCGACGGTGATGAGGTCGAACAGATCCACCGCGACCTTGGCGTGGGCTCCGACCCCGGCGCCGGCGTGCAGGACGATGAGCTCCCAGGGCGGCACGTCGAGGTCCCCCCGAAAGGCCGGGCGCTCGTGCACGTGGGCATTGTGCATCCCGTAGTAGAGCCCGCCGCCGAAGACCGCCTCGAACGCGACGGGTCCGAGCTCGGCACGGTGTCGCGTACGTACGATCAGCGGCGCCTGGATCCACGTGCTCTGTATGAGCGTGCGCCGCTCGTCGGTGTCGAAGCGACCCTGGATCCACCCACCGGTCATGGTGAGCTCGAGCCCCGAGCGCAGCTTCACGGTGATCTCGCTGTAGCCACCGAGCCCGAGCCCGCACGTGTCGCCGCCGCCGCGCTCACACGGCGCAGGGATGTCGAGCCCAACCAGCCAGTTGTTGCGGAGCGAGCCCTTCTCGAGGCCGTCGAAGTCCTCGCCGAGCGCGAAGCGGAGCAGGGCGGTGTTGAGCGCGACCTGCACGGTCCACGTCGTCCCGTACAACACCCGCGCGAGGACGATGCCGATCGCCCCTTCGGGTTGGGGCGTGCGGTGGCTGTTCGCCGACAGCGACCACGCGACCGTCATCGCGCCGCTCCACACGCCGTCGATCAGCGCCGCGTACTTGGCGTAGCGGAACGCGTCGCGCTCGGCCTCGGGCGCGGGCGGCACGACGGGCGTCGCGGTCTGCCCGGCGATCGCCGCCAGCGCGACGAGCGCAAATGTCACGGCGCCTGCTCGGCGAACTGCAGCTCGTAGAGGTTCTTGTAGACCCCGCCCAGCGCGAGCAACTCGTCGTGCGAGCCCTGTTCGACCACCTGCCCCTGCGCGAGCACGATGATGCGGTCGGCGCGGCGAATCGTGGAGAGGCGGTGCGCGATGATGATCGCGGTGCGGTCCTCGATCAGCGCTTCGAGGCCCGTCTGGATCAGCGACTCCGTCTCGGGGTCGACCGAGCTCGTGGCTTCGTCGAGCACCAGGATCTCCGGATCCAGCGCGAGCGCGCGCGCGAACGCGATCAGCTGTCGCTGGCCCGTCGACAGGCGCGAGCCGCGTTCTCCTACGCGTGCGTCGAAGCCTTCCTCGAGGCGCCCGATCACCTCCATCGCGCAGGTGCGCTTCGCGGCGGCCTGCAGGTCGTCGTCGGTGAGGTCGCGGCGCCCGAAGCGGATGTTGTCGCGGATGGTGCCGTCGAACAGGTACGAGTCCTGGAGCACCACCGCGAGCTTGCTGCGCACGTCGTCGATGCGTGCGTCGCGCAGGTCGACGCCGTCGAAGGTGACCTTGCCGTCGGACGGGTCGTAGAAGCGGGCGACGAGCTTCACGATCGTCGACTTGCCCGCGCCGGTGGGGCCGACGATCGCAACCTTCTCGCCCTTCTTCACCACGAGGTCGAGGCCGTGCAGAATCTCGGGGCCCTTCTCGCTGTACGCGAAGCGGACCTTCTCGAACCGGAGCGCGTCCGAGAACGCACCGAGCGCCTTCGGATCGTCCGTCTCGACGACGGTGGGGTGTTGGTCGAGGAGGTCGACGCAGCGCTCGGCCGAGGCCATCGCGGACTGGAGCATCGTGTACTTCGTCGACAGCTCGTTGATCGGTTGGAAGAAGCGCCGCAGGTAGTCGACGAAGGCGACGAACAGACCGATCTGCGCTTCGCCGGACTCGAAGACCCCCAGCCCGAAGAGGAGGGTGGTCGCGATCGCCATGGTCGAGACCGCCTCCACCGTCGCGTAGGTCATCGCGTCGTAGCGGATCGACGAGAAGTTGGCGCGTTTGTACGCGTCGTTCACGTCGTCGAACTCGCCCGCCATCGTCGACTCCTGACGGAACGACTGGATGAGCGACATGCCCGACACCGACTCGTTGAGGAACGCGTTCATCTGCGACAGCAGCGATCGCACCCGCCGGAAGGCCTCGCGCGCGAACTTGCGCATCACGCTCACGAAGACGATCAGGACCGGCACGACCATGAACGCGTAGAGCGTCAGCCGGACGTCGAGCGCGAGCATCATCACCACGATGCCCGCGAGCGTGACCATGTCGCCGACGATGCTGATCGCGCCGGTGGAGAACGTCTCGGACAACGACTCGACGTCGTTGGTCACGCGCGTCATGAGGCGGCCGACCGGGTTGCGCTCGATGTGCGCGAGGTCGACCTCCTGGAGTTTGTTGAACAGCGCGAGCCGAAGGTCGCGCGTGACGCGCTGACCGAGGAGCTGCGTGAGGATGGTCTGCGCGAACTTGGCGGCGAACTCGAACCCGAGCGCGCCGATCATCAGCGCGAGGATCAGCGCGAAGCCGTCGGGCTGCTTCGGGACGAGGTGATCGTCGATGGCCAGCTTCACCAGGTACGGCTGCACGAGCCCGAGCCCCGCGACGACCGGGTACGAGGCGGCCGCGAGCACCAGGAGGGCGCGGTGCGGACCGAAGAACACGGCGAGCCGGCGCACGAGGCGCGCGTCGTACGCCTTGCCGAACGTCACCTCTTCGGAGACGGCGCGGATGCCGCGGCGGCGCGTTCGGGTGCTCATGCCGCCGGTTTCTCCGGGCTGGACGCGGTGAGCGCGTTCTCCAACCGCTGCCGTCGGTGCATCGCGGCGTAGACGCCGTCGAGCGCGAGGAGCTCGGCCTCGGTGCCTTGCTCGACGAGTTTGCCGTGCTCGAGCACGAGGATCCGATCGGCGCGCGCGGCGGCGGCGAGCCGGTGCGTCGCGACGACCAACGTGCGCTTCGACTTCTCCTGCACGAGCGCGTCGAGGATCGCGGTCTCCGTCTCGGTGTCGACAGCGGAGAGGGTGTCGTCGAGGATCAGGATCGGCGGGTCGACGAGCAGCGCGCGTGCGAGCGTCGTGCGTTGGCGTTGACCGCCGGAGAGGGTGACGCCGCGTTCGCCGACGATCGTCTCGAGCCCGTTGGAGAACCCGGCGACGTCACCGTCGAACGACGCGAGCCGCACCGCCTCCTCGACGTCGTCGTCGCTCGCGTCGGGCGCGCCGAACGCGACATTCTCGAAGAGCGTCCGCGAGAACAGGAACGCGTCCTGCGGCGCGTACCCGATCTGATCTCGCACGTGCGCGAGGGGCAGGTCGTTCACGTCCACGCCGTCGAAGCGCACCTGTCCGCGCTCGACCTCGAGGAGGCGCGCGAGGACCTCCAGCAGCGTGGACTTGCCGCACCCGGTGCGTCCGACCACCACGACCATCTCGCCGGGTTCGATGGTGGTGGTGAGGTTCTGGAGCGCGGGGGCGTCGCCTTCTGCGTAGGCGAAGGTGAGGTCGTCGAGCTCGATGCGACCGGCGAGCGCCGCGGGCGTCGCGTCACCGTCGACGAGCGCAGGCTCGGCCGAGAAGATCTCGTTGACGCGCTCCATCGCGGCGAGCCCGCGCTGGATGAGCGAGATCATCCAACCCAGCGCGATCGTCGGCCACGTCAACGCGGCGAGGTAGGCGTTGTAACCGACGAACTCACCGACGGTCATCTGCCCGTCCATGATGCGGTGCCCGCCGACCCACAACACGACCAACGATCCGATCGCCCCCGCGACGCCCATCATCGGGAACATCGTCCCGCGCAGCCGCGCGAGCTTGATGTTGGTGTCGAGGTAGTCCTCGGACATCTTCAGGAAGGTCGACGCTTCGTTGCCCTCCTGCCGGTACGCGCGCACCGTCATGACGCCCGACAAGTTCTCTTGCACCTTGGACGACAGGATAGCGAGTTTGTCCTGCGACTCGCGCGACCACCGGTAGATGAACTTCGCGAAGATGCGCCCGAGCATCAGCAGCACCGGCAGCGGCAGCAGGGCGTACACCGTCAGCCAGAAGTCCGTGATGAACAGCAGCGGGATCACGACGATGTACACCAGCGTGGTGTTCGTCAGGTTCAGGATGCCCGGACCCAGGAGCAAGCGAACTTGCGTCAGGTCGTTGACCATCCGGCTCATGACCTGGCCGACGGGCATCTTGTCGTAGAACGCCGGCGGCAGACGGAGCAGGTGCGCGAAGATGTCGTTTCGCAGGTCGTACTCGACGCGCCGACCGTTGTTGAAGATCTGGATCCGCGACACGACGCGCGCGGCGCCGCCGAGCACGGCGACGCCCATCAACATGAACGCCGCCTCGATCACCCGATCGGAGTCGGAGGCGATCAGCGCGTCGGTCGCGATGCGGAGCAACTGCGGCGCGGCGAGCGCGAAGCCTTGCGTGGCGATGAGGGCGATGAGCCCGAGCGCGAACCCCACCGCATACCGCTTGAAGTAATCGCGGATGCGGCGAGGGCCGGCTGTGGAGGGAGCGGGCGCAGGCAAGGCGGCCCGAGTCTACTATCCGAGTCGGACTACTGCGGCATGAAGTTACACGCGGCGGGATAGCCCGTGCCGTCGAGGTCCGTGCCCGGAGGCTGACAGGTGTACGTGCCGACGCAGACCATGTCGTCCGAGAACGGCTCGCAGCGCGGCCGTTCGATCTCGACCATGCCCATGCCGACGCGCGGATAGGTGTTCGGGCACGCGACGGTCTGGACGAGGTCCTCACCGCACTTGCAGACCCCCTCCGTCGGCGGGTTCGTCGAGGTGTCCTCACCGATGCACTCGAGGCCACCCATGTCGTTGCCCTCGTTGCAGTCCGCGTTCGAGAGGCAGCCGGGGCGCAGCGCCGTGCAGGACCAGCGGCTCGGGCAGCCGGTGTCTTCCTTCTTCGGATCGCAGGTCACGGTGCAGATGGCGATCGACGGGGGCATCCCCATGTTCGTCGCGATCGTCGTGCAGAACTCCTGCTCCTGGAACGGCATGCCGCCGTTGAAGTTCGGGTCGGTGTTGAAGCCGGCCGTCCACTGCGAGTCACACCCCGGGAACTCCGGCACGTTGCACTGCGTGCAGAACGGCGCGGGCGCGGGGTGCTCGAAGCATTCGCCCGGCTGCGCGACGACGGAGTCCGTCGACGTCAGCGTGAGGCACGTCGAGTCGTCCTCGTACGGCGAGTCCGGCTCGGCGCAACAGAACTTGCCGAAGCCGACGCACTGCAGGTTGCGGTCGCGGCAGCCCGGGTCACAGCAGACGCCGATCTCGGCCTCGTTCGTCTTGTCGGGCAGCGCGCGGCACTGCTCGCGGGTGTACGAGCCCTGCGGACCCGAGCGGCAGATGCGGCCGGAGCGGCAGTCGGACAGCTCGGGGTTCTCGTCGTCTTCGTCGCGGTAGCAGCCGTCGACGCAGCGCGGGGGCGCCTGCGTCGGGTCACACACGCGCTCCTTGGTGCCGCCCCAGCAATCTTCCTGCGAGCGCTCGCAGCCGAGCGGCGCGCACGAGTTCGGGTCGCGGTACGTCTTGAACAGCGTCGGCTGCGGGCGGCCCGGCAGGTTGCAGTAGGTCTGCTCGCCGTAGTCCGGGTTGCCCGTGCAGTCGGTGTCCGCTTCGCAGCGCGGGGCGCAGAAGCCGTCGAGGTGGCAGACCTGCGTGTCCGGGCAGCTGCCCGGGGTGCAGCCGCTGATGCAGATGCCGTTGCCCTTGTTGCAGATCGGCGTGGCCTCGGGGCAGTCGGAGTCCTGCGTGCAGAAGCCGATGCACGTGCCGAGCACGCCCGGCTCGTTGTTGGTCGAGCAGCGCGCGCCGCCGGTGTCGGGGCAGGTCTCGCCCTCACAGATCTGACCGTTGCCGCACGACTGCATCACCGGGTTCGCCGGGCAGACGGTGGGCAGCGGGGCGCAGCCCGCGACGCGGGTGCAGAGGTTGGTCTCGGTGTCGACGGTGAAGCCGTCGGGGCAGTTCGGCGCGCTGCGCGTGCAGAACTTGTCACCGCCCGGCACGAACTCGACGCAGACGTTCGGCGCGCCGTTCGCGAGGACGGGGTGGCGGCGGCCGCACTCGGCGTCCGTCTCACACGGCTCACACGGTGCGCGCGAGCGCGTACACACGTTGCCGTGGCTCGGGTCGCACCACGCGGTGAGCGAGAAGCCGTGCCCGCACTCTTCGCGGTTCGCGGGGTTCAGGTCGGAGCACGTGTCGCAGTCGCTGTCCGTCGAGCAAGCCTTGCCCGCGACACAGGCTGGCGGATCCATCTCGAGGTTGCAGACCATGCCGGAGGGGCAGCCGCGGTTGTCGTAGCCGCCCTGGTCGAAGATGCAGGGGAGGAGGCCGCCGTCGCGCGGGCCGGCGTCGCGCGGCGGGCCGGCGTCGCGTTCCACGATGCCGCCGTCGCGGGGGGTCGGGGTGTCGTCGCCGGTGTCGTCGTCACCGTTACCGGTGCAGCTGACGGTGAGCGCGAGCGGGAGACAGAGGAGCGCGGGTGTAATGAGTCGTCGTCGCATGGGGATCTACTGGAGGCCTTCCTACCCGGTTGAATGGGCGCGCCGGTCGAAATCGATCCGACTTTTTCAGCGCGGTTGACTCTACAACCCGCAAATTGAACGTTTCAACCCGTATGCGCCTGCAGGTCCGATTGTTTGCCGTCCTCCGTGAGAAGGCCGGCGCGGACCGCATCGAGGTGGAGCTTTCGGGGGACGCGGCTTCGACCGAGGGGCTGTTGGAAGCGATCGCCGCGCAGCACCCCGCGCTCGCGCCCTACCTGAAGATCGTGCGCGTCGCCGTCGATGAAGCGTTTGCGACGCCATCCACGTCGATCGTGGAAGGGAGCGACGTCGCGCTCATCCCGCCGGTCTCGGGCGGCTCCGGTCAGGGGCCCTTCGAAGTCCGCGAAACCCCGATCTCCATCGACGAGGTGGAGCGCGCAGTGCGTCATGGCGGCGCGGGGGCGGTCTGCGGGTTCGCCGGGGCGGTGCGCGATCACACCGGGCCGCACCAGGTGTCGGCGCTCGAATACGAGGCGTACGTCGAGATGGCGGAGAAGTACCTGCGCAAGATCGGCGGCGAGGTCGCGGACAAGTACGACGGCGCGCGCGTCGCGATCCTCCACCGGATCGGTCGGCTCGCGGTCGGCGAAGTCTCGGTGGTGATCGCGGTGGCGACGCCGCACCGCGCCGACGCGTTCGACGGGTGCCGCCACGTCATCGAGCGCCTCAAGCAGGACGTGCCGATCTGGAAGAAGGAGATCCGCACCGACGGCTCCATCTGGGTCGGCGTCGGATCGTGATCCGCGCGCACCTGAGTCGGGTCGACGCCAAAGGATCCGCGGTCGACGCCGACGGACGTGTGTTCGCGCGCGGCGGTTGGGCGGGGGAGGTCGTCGACGTCGACGTCGAGCACACCCGCCGCGACGGGACCTCGTTCGGTGTGGTGTCGAACGTGGTGTCGCCGAGCGCGTCCCGGGTCGACGCGCGGTGCGCGCAGTTCCTCGTGTGCGGCGGGTGCGATTTTCTACACGTGTCGATCGAGGCGCAGCACACGTTCAAACGCCAGCGCGTCGCGGACGCGTTGGGTTTGTCTCGGGTCGATCCCGTCGTGCCGTCGCCGCGCTCGGATGGGTACCGCGCGTTGGCGAAGTTGGTGGTCGGCCCGGATCGGGTGCTCGGCTCCTACCGACCGCGCACGCACGACGTCGTCGACATGGACGGGTGCCTCGTGCACGCGCCCGAGGTGGAGCGCGTGGTGTCGGCGCTCCGTACGATCGTCCGCGGGCCCGCGTCCTTGGATCTTCGCTACGTGATCGTGCGGGCGTCGCTGGATTCGGGCGCGGCGGTGGTGACCTTGGTGACCCACACGGCCGACGCCCCGGGGCTCGACGCCGTCGTCGCGGAGCTGTCGAAGGTCGCGTCGCGGATCGCCCACCACGTGAATGACGATCCGGGAAACGCGTTGCTCGGGTCGGGCCCGATGCGGATCGTGCACGACGCGGGGCCGGTGGTGGAGCAGATCGGCGTGGTGTCGCAAGCGATCGAGCCGGGCGCGTTCAATCAGATCAACCCGCTGGGCGCGGCGCGTCTGTACGAGGTCGCGGTGGCCGGCGCGCGGCCCGCGGGGCGCGCGGTCGCGGAGCTGTACGCCGGCTCGGGTGGGTTGTCGGGCGCGTTGCTGGCCGCGGGCGCTTCACGCGTCGTGAGCGTGGAGATGAGTACGGCAGCGGTGACCGCGGCGCGATCCTCGGTCGAGGGTTCGTTGGACGCGCGCTGCGGCGCGGTCGAGGATCACCTCGACGTGCTGGGCGCCCCGATCGTCGTCGTGAACCCACCCCGCAAGGGCGTCTCCGATCGCGTGCGCGAGGCCATCGCGAACGCGTCGTGGGAGCGCTTGGTCTACGTGAGCTGCAACCCGGACACCCTCGCGCGCGACGTCGCCGCGTGGCCAGGGGCGATCGAGCGCGTGACGCCCGTGGACCTGTTCCCGCACACGCGCCACGTGGAGACGGTGCTCACGCTCGCGCGGCGTTCGCCGTAGGCTCGGCGGGGATCTCGAGCGTGAAGCTCGCGCCGCGGCCTCGGCCTTCGCTCGCCGCGACGAGTGAGCCGCCCATCGCGCGGGCGGCGTTGCAGGAGTCGTGCAGCCCGAAACCGTGGCCGTGCTCGCGCGTGGTGTAGCCGTGGCCGAAGATCTTCTCGAGCGCGCCGCTCTGGATCCCCGGGCCGTTGTCGTCGACGACGAGCACGATGCGGCCGTCCTCGACGGAGGCGCGCAGCACGACGCGTCGCGGGCCGTCCTCCTTGGTCAGCAGCGCGTCCTCCGCGTTGCTCAGGAGATTGGCGATGATGCGGAGGATCCGCGCGCGGTCGACTTCGACGTGGGTCGTCTCGCACTGCACTTCGAGCTCGATCGCGTTGGCGCGATAGCTCGACTCGAAGAGGTTCGCCGACTCCACCAGCAGCGACCGCAGGTCACACGGCTCGGCGAAACCGACGGTGCGCGCGTGGTGTTGCTGTTTGTTGATCGCGGTCTTGATGTGGTCGACGCGGCCGACGAGCTGCTCGGCCTCGTGGGCGAGGGCGTCGCGGTCCGATTCGAGTTGGCCCGTGAGGCGCCCGAGGTACTCGACGAGCTTGGGGCCCTTCGCCGCGCCCGAGATCACCGCCGCGAGCTCGGCGTCGGTCTCGAACATCCCGATCGCCCGTTCGAAGCCGTCGACCCGAAGCTGCTGCAGTCGATCACGGATCGTGTGGACCCCGACGTTGACGCTGTTGAGCACGTTGCCGACGTCGTGCAGAACACTCGTCGCGACCTCCGCCATGCCCGCCTCGCGTGACGCGTCGACGAGCTGCCGCTGCACCTCTTGGAGCTGTCGTGTCCGTTCTTCGACGAGGACCTCGAGCCGGTCTTGGTACTGCGCGAGCTCCTCCGCCTGACGGCGCTGGGTCGCGAACAGCCGCGCGTTGTTCACGGACACCGACGCCTGCGACAGGAGGATCTCCAACGCCGCGAGCCGCTCCGGCGTGAACGACGCGCCGACCTTGTCGTTCTCCGCGTAGAGGACACCTTCGAGTCGGTCGTGGAGGTAGAACGGCGCGCAGAGGATCGACTTGGGGCGCGTCGCGGCGACGTGGGGATCGTCCCGGAAACGATCGCTGTCGGCCGGGTTCTGGAGCACCAGGGTCTCCTTCATCCGCGTGGCGTAGCGGACGATACGCTCGGGGATGCGGGTCGCCGCGGTCCCGGCGGGGCGCGCCGCTTCGTCGTGAGAACCTACCCGCGAAGAGACGACGAGCTCGCCGTCGTCGTCCCGCAAGAGGAGCGCCCCGGTCGTCGCCCCGACGCTGCGCGTGACCAGCGTGAGGATCTCCAACGCGAGCTTGTCCGGGTCGAGCTCCGTCGCGATCGCCTGGGCGCCCTGCAGGACGGCGCCGAGGTCGAGGGACGCGAGGTCCATCGGCTGCGCGCCGACGCGTGTTCCGAACTCCGCGCGGATCTCCGCTTCGAGCGCGTCGACCTTCGCGGTGGCGCCCCATCGTTCGAACGAACGCTGCGCTGCGCGTAGATAGGACTCGAACAGGTCGGTGCGACCGCGGTCCTGCCAGCAGCGCGCGGCGCGTTCGCGGGCGATCGCGGCGAGGTGCAAGCGGCCGTGGTCGGCGGCGAGGCGAGCGGCGCGGTCGAGGTGACGCTGCGCCTCGTAGGGGTGCTCTTCGAGGATCTGCTGTTCGCCGAGGAGCAGCTCGTGAAAGCAGCCGAAGGTGTTCGGGTTCAGCTCGGCGACGACGCTGACCTCCCGGAGCGCGTCCGCGAGTCGTTGCCGAATGGCGGCGCGTTCGTCGGCGTCCGCGTCGGCCCACAACCGCGCGTGTGCGAGCGCGCCGAAGACCAAACGATCGAAGTCCTCCGCGAACCCGGCGCGGCCGGAGGGGTGGCGATCGGCCGCTTGGGCGAACCGAAATGCCTCGTCGAACCGGCCAAAGATGTACCGGTGTTTCATGCGCGCGATCTCGAGGAGGCTCCGGTGCGTGAAGTTCCCCGACTCCTCGCAGGCCGCCTCGAACGCGTCCTCGGAGAAGTCCGGTCCGTCGAGCGTCGCGTTGGAGGGGAGCTCGCCGCGCATCGAACGTGCGAATTGTCGGTTCGCCCGCAGGAACTCCATGGTGTTGAGGTCGCCGGTGCGTTCCAGGAACGTCGCGCACCGGACTTCGTCCGCCTCGATCGTCTGCAGGCGTCGACCCATGTGGATCTGGCGCTCGACCGTGGTGCAGGCCGAGTAACTCGCGTGAATCAGGTCGCCCGCTTCGAGGCCCACCGCGACGACCTGCGGGAACAGCTCGATGCCGAAGTCCATCGGGTCCTGCCACGGTGAGCAGAACGCGGCGTGGATGAAGTGGCTCGCGGGCCTCAGCGGGATGTCGCCGAGCTTTCGGTTGAGGTCGTAGCCGATCTTCCCGAAGCGGTAGGCGTTCGCGAAGTCGCGCGGCCCCGCGGCCAACGCGCAGCCGAACGCTCCGTACGCGTAGGCCGACACCGGGCAGTTGCCGTGTTCGAGGGTGAGCATCACCAGCTCCGCGCAGATGAGCGCGAGGAGCTTGGGATCGACCTGGAAGGCGGCCGGTGCAGCACCCATCAGAATGTGCATCAACAGCTCCACGCGGTCGTCGCCTCTGAACGGGCGGTCGAGGAGGTCGTCCGCGTCGGCGGTGCGCTCCATGATGGAGCCGACGCAGAAGCCGATCCGCGCGCCGATCGCGTCGCCGTCGGTGGGGATGGTCATCCCGAGGATGCTCGCCGCCTCGAGCGCGGAGTCGAGCGCCACGCGGAGATCACCGAGGCCACAGAAGATGCGCGTCTTCAGCTCGAGCAGTCGCGCGCGTTGCATCGGGTCCGCCGACTTCGTCTCCAGCCCGGCCACGAGCGCAAACGACTGCTCGGGCTCGTTCGCGAGCGCGATGACTTCGGCGAGGTCGAACGTCGCTTCCCACGCGAGCGCGGCGTGGGTCGTCCACGTCTCATCGCCCATGAACTCGAGCGCGGTCTCCAGGTACTCGCGGGTCGCCGCGAGCGCCGTCGTCGCGCGCGCGAGCGCTGCCGCCTCGAGGAGGACTTCGACGAGGTCCTTCCGGTCGGCGTCGGCGATGGCTTCGCGGCCGCGTCGCACGTGGTCGGCGACCTTGAAGATGCGTTGCGGCTCCTCGTCGTCGTTCCTCGACAGCAGCGCGCGAGCGATCGCGACGTGCAGCGGTCCACGTTCGTCGTGCGGTAGTGATTCGTAGCAGCTCTGCTGGACGCGGTCGTGGACGAACGCGAAGACGTCGTCCTCGCCGTCGTCGCGCCTCACGAGCTCCTCACGCTGCGCGATCTCGCAGGCCGCGCTGACCTCGGCGAACGGGACGTCGCAGATCCGCGCGACAAGTGCCGTCCGGAATCGGCTCCCCAACGCGGCGCCGACGCAGAGGACCCTGCGGGTCGATGCTGGGAGCTGCGCGATGCGTTGGGCGACGACGTCCAGGACGTCGATCGTCTCGCCGGAGTCGGTGACGCGCCCCTCGTCGAGGAAGAACCGACCATTGGCGTGGTCGATGACGCGTTCGTCGTAGAGGCGGGAGACGAGCTGCCTGACGAAGAATGGGTTACCGCCGGTCTTGAGGGTGACTTGCTCGGCGAGCGATCTGACTTCGGAGGGCCGAAGATTCAGGACGTCGCGCAAGAGGTCTTGGACGGCCGAGACTTCGAACGGCGAGAGCACGATGCGGTCGATGGGTACGGCGCAGCGACGCTGGTCCTCCAGCGTTTGGCTGAAGGGGTGCGCGGCGTCGATCTCGTCGTCGCGGTACGCCTGCACCAGGTGGAGGCACTCGATCTCGTCGTCCTCGGCGATATGACTGAGGACGTCGAGGCTCGCGCTGTCGGCCCACTGGAGGTCGTCGAGGAAGAGGACGAGCGGGTGCTCCCGACGCGCGAGCGCGCGCGTGAGTCGCTGGAAGGCGAAGCGGAAGCGTGCGCGAGACTCCTGAGGACCGACGCGAGGAAGCGGCGGGCGTGGCCCGACGAGCGCCTCGAGCTCCGGGACCACCATGGTGAGTACGTCGGCCGAGGCGCCCAACTCACTTTCCATGTAGCGGCGCCAGCGCTCGGCGCTCGCGTCGTCTTCGGTGAGGAACCTACGAACGAGTCGACGGAATGCGCGCGTGATCGCGAGATAGGGCGCGGTGCTCTCGAGTTGCTCGAACTTACCGTCTGCGAAATATCCGCCGTGTTCGAGCGTCTTGGGGAGCAGCTGACCGACGAACGAGGTCTTACCGACGCCCGCACCTCCGGCGACGAGGGTGATGGTCACGCCACCGCGGCGCACCGTTCTCTCGAAGGTGTCGGTGAGTTGGTCCGTGGCGTCGTCGCGGCCGTAGAGCCGCGAGGGGAAGGTGAGTACGGGGGGACGTTCGTTGCTCGCGAGCTCGAACGGCGTCGTGTCTTTGCGGCGCAGACCCGCGGCGCAGCGGGCGAGGTCCGCTGCGACACCGTCGGCGGTCTGGTATCGGTCCTCCGGGGCCTTCTCCAGGAGGCGCATCGTGATGTTCGAGATGATCCGAGGGACCCGCGCGTCGACGACGTGCGGCGCCGCGGGGACGACGGCGAGGTGCTGGTGGATCAGCTCCAGCGGATCTCGAGTCGAGAAGGGGACGTGTCCCGTCAGCAGCTCGTAGAGCGTGACGCCCAGCGCGTAGAGGTCGGCGCGGTGGTCACGCTCTTGGTCGGTGCGTCCGGTGTCCTCGGGCGCCATGTAGGCGAGCTCGGTCGGATCCGGAGACTCCGTGGACCACGCGTGACCATCCAACCCACCGATCACGCCAGCGCTCTCGAGCTTGACGTGGTCGGGCGAAACACAGCGGGCGATTCGGCCCGATTGATGGATGACACCGAGCTCGACCGCCACGGCGCGCGCCGTCTCGACCGCCTCGACGGTCGACATGGGTTCGCGCTCCAGGCGTTGGCGCAGAGTCTCAGGCGCTGATTTTTTCATCGGGGTCCTCGCGTTCCGGCGGGAGGGCTCGGCCCACGGCGTCGGCGATCTGTTGGCGCGTGACGGGTTTGACGATGACGTCGTTCATCCCGGCGTCGAGGCACCGTTGGTGGTCGCTTGTCGTCGCGTTGGCCGTCAGCGCGACGATCGGGAGGTCGTCTCGACCGAAGAGCTCGCGAATGCGCGCGGTCGCCTCGAAGCCGTCCATGTTCGGCATCTGGCAGTCCATCAACACGAGGTCGTAGTGCCGGGTCCGGACGGCCTCGACGGCCTCCACGCCGTCCTCGGCGTGCTCGACGTCGCACGCGAGCAGCTCCAACATCCGCCGCGCGACCATCGAGTTGACGGCGTTGTCCTCGGCGAGGAGCACGCGAGGTCGTGTCGTGCGCGTCGAAGACACATCGACGTGCGCCGCCGATCGCGCCCCGAGCGCCTCCAGATCGCTGCGCATGAGGGGCTTGTCGAGCCAAGGAAGGGCGGCGCGGTCCGCGAAGAGATCGTGGCGCCGTGCGCGATCGCTGCGGTGTCCGGTCCACGCGTGCCGGGACACATCGACGCGGGCGACCACGTCCGGGTGCGAGGTCGCCGACTCGAAGTCCACGATCACGAGGTCGCTCGACGCGAGCACGGCCGCGTCGATCTCTTGGACCGCCGACGTCACGACCTCGTTTGCGAGCGGCGCGAGGAGCGTCGTGAACGCGTCGCGGTCGACGGCGTCGTCGTCGAGCACGACGACGCGGCGCCACCGCGGGCGTGCCGGCTTCGTCGCGTCCACGCCGACTTCGATCTGCGCGAGGAACGCCGACCCGCGCCCGACTTCACTCTCGGCCGTCAGGCTCCCGCCCATCAGCGAGGCGAGCTGCCGCGTGATGGCGAGGCCCAGCCCCGTACCTCCGAACCGACGCGTCGTGGAGCTGTCCGCCTGCGTGAACTTGTTGAACACGTCTTCGAGGCGATCCGGGGCGATGCCGATGCCCGTGTCCTCGACGCGGACGGCGAGGGTGAGGCCGTTCAGGGCGGGCGTCGCGTCGACGTCGACCCGAACGAACCCCTCGGAGGTGAACTTGAGCGCGTTGCCGACGAGGTTGAGGACGATCTGCGAGAGGCGCCGTGAGTCCGAGATCGCGCGCCGCGGGACGCGGTCGGAGACCACGACCTTGAGGTCGACACCCTTCGTGCTGGCGACCTCGGCGAAACCTCGGACCACCCTCGAGATCGTCTCTTCGATATCGAACGACGCCGACTCGAGGACGAGGTGCCCGGCTTCGATCTTGGAGAAATCGAGCACGTCGTTGACGAGGTCGAGGAGGATGTTCGCGGAGCGCCGCGCGGTGTCGACGAGCGACGTCTGGTCTTCGGACAGGCCGTCGAGCTCCATGAGCTCGAGCGCACCGATCACGCCGTTCATCGGTGTCCGGATCTCGTGGCTCATGTTCGCAAGGAACTCGGACTTGGCGCGGTTCGCGGACTGCGCGGCTTCGAGGGCCTTTTGCAGCGCGCGGGTGCGCTCCTCGACCTGACGCTCGAGTGAGGCGACGTGGTCGCGGACGCGCTCGCCGAGATCCCACTTCGTCGTGAGCGCGAGCGCGAGCTGTTGAACCTCGACCGGGTCGAAGGGTTTCTTGAGGAGCAGCAGCTGGTCGGAGGTCCCGAGCGTCTGAGAGATCTCCTGCCACGAGTAGTCCGAGTAGGCCGTGCAGATGACGAGCTCGAGCTCGGGCGCGGCTCGCCAGACGTGTTGGATGGTCTCGAGCCCCGACCAGCCCGGGGGCATGCGCATGTCCATGAAGACCAGGGCGTACGGACGTTCGTCGCGGATCGCGGCCTCGACGAGCCGCAGGGCGTCGCGCCCTTGGAACGCGGAGTCGATCTGGTAGTCGATGGTGCCGTGGTCAGCGTCGTCGTCGTCGCCGAACAGGTCGCGCTCGAGGCTGTCGATGTCGCCCTTGCCGGGGGCGGTTGCGAGCACCTTCCGGATGTCCTCGTGAATCTCCGGGTTGTCGTCGACGATCAGGATGCGACGGTTCTGGAGCGGGGCGGGCATGGGCCTTCCCCAGGGTGAGTCGACAAGAGCGGAACGTTCGTGAGGCGAGAACGTCTCGCTGTTCACGAATGGAACGACGCGACGTCGAGTCGGGGTGTCGAGATGCCGACGGTGCCTTAGCAGCTTTCGCCGACGCCCTGGAGCGTGACGAAGTACGATTCGCCGCTCTCGAGGACGACCTCGACGACGCCGACCGTTTCACCCGTTCGGGACGGGCTGAACTCGACGCCGAAGATCATCGCTTCACCGGGCACGAGCGTCGTCGGGAGCGGCGGCGCCACGACGCCGAAGTCTTCGCCGCTCTTCAGCGCCACGCTCGCGATCGTCTTGGTGTAGACGCTCGTGTTGTAGACGGTCACCTGGCGCCCGCGCGGCGTGCCGCCCGCGCAGACCTCTCCGAAGTCGATCTCGGTGGGGAGGATCAGGTTGCCGTCGGCGGTCGGCGTCGAGCCCACGGCGTGGATCTCTTCGGCGAGCTCACCGTTGACGTAGGCGCTGAGCGTGCCCTCGCATCCCACGCACGCCACGCCCACGACCATCACGATCGACATCGACGCACCCGGGGCGAGCTCCATGACCTGCTGCTCCAGCTCGATCTCGATGACCTCGCCGGACGTCTCGAAGGCGACGTGGCACGCCAGGTCGCCTTCGTTGGAGATCTCGATCGTGGTGCGCAGCGGTCGGCCCGCGATGACCACGCCGAAGCTCAGCGACGGCGGCACCGTCGCGTAGACGCAGTGGTCCTTGCCGACACCCTCACCGGCGAGCACCAGCTCCTGGACGTCGTCGCCCGCCGTGAACACGAGACGCGCGGCGTTCGGGCCGACCGCGTCGGGCGCGAAGGACACGTTCACGAAGTCGGCTTCTCCGGGCGCCAAGGACACCGACGACGCGTCGACCGAGAACACCTCGTCGCCCGTGAGCGCGACGTCGATCGACAGCGGTGCGTCGCCGACGTTCGTCATCAGCACCGAGCGCGTCCGCGCGAGGCCCACCGCCAGCAGCGTGAAGTCGACGCGCTCCGCGACGAGCTGCAACCGTCCCCCCGCGTTCGCCTCTCCCGCCAACACGACCGAGGCCGAGCACGTGGCGGGCGCCGCGCACTCGAAGGTGACGCTGTCGTCCAGCGTCTCGCCGGGTTCGGTCGGTGCGTACGTGAGCGTCAACGTTCGGCGCTCCTCGGGCTCGAGGACGACCTGCGTGGGGAGCTGTCCTTCGAACGACGCCGGCACGGTCACCACGACGGGCGCCTCCACGCCGCTCAGGTTCGTGAGCACGAGCTCGCGGGCCTCTCCCGCGCCGACGTCGACCCGACCGAAGTCGATTCGGGTGGGCTCCACGGCGATGCGCGGCGCTTCGACCGGCGCGGGGCCTTTGTCTTCACCACAGGCGAATCCGGCGACCAGGAGCAGGTACCACCACGTTCGCATGCCGGCTGAGTGGCCGGTTCGCGCCGGTTCCGTCACCCCAAATGCGCTCCCAACAACGCCGCGCCGACGATCCCCGCGTCGTTCCCCAGCCGCGCACGCACCACCGGGGAGCTCGCGTGCCCCCTCGCCAGCGCATCGCGTGCGTAGGCGGCCGAGATCCCCGGCCACAGCTGTGACCAGGCGCGTGTCATTCCGCCGCCGATCGCGATGACGTCCGGGTTCAGGATGTTCGTCAGGTTCGCGCAGGCCGCCCCGATGGCGTCGGCCGCTTCGGCCACGGTTCGCGTGGCGTCGTCATGCCCCGCGCGCGCCGCCGCGAAGACCGGCTTGGCCGGCCCGCCGCCCCCGATCGCGTAGGCCGCCGCGTACGCCTCGACGCATCCGCGCGCGCCGCACGCGCAGCGACGCCCGCCGCGACGCACCTTGATGTGCCCGAGGTGCGAGGCCATCGAGCCCGCGCCGAGCCAGGGCCGCCCGCCCCAGAGGATCCCGCCGCCCACCCCGGTGCCCAACACCAACATCACGAACAGCGAGGCACCCGCGCCGACGCCGAACGTGCCCTCCGCGAGCGCGTGGGCGTTGCCGTCGTTGTCGATCGCACAGGGCAGCCCCGTCACCTCCGCCGCGAACGAAGCCAGCGGGAAGTCGGTCAGCGGGGGCATCGTGTCCGTGGTGTGGAGGATGCGACCGTCGCCGACCATGCCCGCGAAACCGATGCCCAAGGCGGTGGCGTCGCGGTCGGGGTCCACCTTCGCCACCAGCCGCGGTACCAAACCCAGCAGGTACTCGCGGTCCTTCTTCGTCGCCGCCGAGGCCCGGCGCACGACGTGGTCACCGTCGACGAGCCCCGCCTTCACGCGCGTCCCGCCGAAGTCGATACCGATGTGCATCAGTCGATCGTCACCGGCGCGGGTTCTTCACCGCCGGGGGGCCACTCGAACAGCTTCGCGCGCCGCGGTCCCTCCGCCGGTTTGATCCACACGAAGGTCTGGGTCCCGATGCGGTTCTCACAGGTGGGTTCGCGGAACGCCGGCGACCAGAACCCACCGTTCACGTAGTGGAGCGGGCCGATGTTCTCGATAACCGGGATATGGGTGTGACCGAACACCGCCTGCGTCGTCCCCGTGACCCGGTGAATGACGTGCGCGCGTTCCTCGGTCATGAGGGAGATCTTGTCCTCGGCGGGGGCGACGCGGAACGAATAGATGATGAACCCCGGGAACAGCAGCGCGAGGAACAACAGGATCCACCACGGCGAGATCGGCCACACGAAGTTCACCGCGAGCGTGGCCTGGAACGCCAGGTAGAGCACCGCCAGGAACAAGAGTCCCCGGTCCAACCACAACACCCTCGCGATCGTCAGCGGCGCCGTGCACGCGGAGGGCACCGCGAGCGCCTCGAGCTGCCGCACCATCGACGGCGTCGCGTTGCTCCGCTCCGCCATCATCTGCGTCTTCTCCTCCACGACGAGCGGGTCGCGCATCGCGGGGGTCCAGAAGTCCCGCAGCGACAGGAAGAGGGTCATCATCGCGCTCCAGAACCAAGTCCACAGGAGGAACGGCTGCGTGCGCGCCATGTATTTGAAGAAGAACGCGAAGTACTCACTCGCGGTCATGATGAAATTACCGGACGAGTGTGGGTTGAAATAACCCATCCCGTTCAACATGTACCGCGCCGCCATGTCACCGAACGGGATGCGCACCCGGGGACGACCGCGAATCGTGATGAGTGGGTTCGACGGCGTGGGTTCCGTGCACAGCGGATCGAACAGGTGCCCGTGGCTCACGAAGGTGTCTTCGCCGCTGATGTAGAACGACGGCGCGAAGGTCACGCGGTCGAGGCGGTCGTCGGGGAGGTCGAGCGCCTCGATGATGCGCGCTTGCACCGACGGCCAGTGCAGCTCCACGTCGTGATTCCCGATCACGAAGACCACGGTGCGGTCGCCCTCGACCACGAATCGACGCAGCGCCGCGAACCACTTGTCGTGGTCGGCGATGATGCGGTCCGTCTTGTACAAAGACATCCACTCTTCGCTCGGCATCCCTCGGAAGTGGGAGAGCCAACTCACCGGGCCGGGCGTTTCGTCCGGGATGCTGACGATGCTGTCGAAGTCGAAGGTGTCGCCGTTGAGGATGAGCTCCACCGGCCCGTTCGCCCGCGACACGACGTAGTCGAGCAGTCGCCCGAAGTCCTCGTCGACGAAGAACCGTCGCTGCCGGAACGCGCGCCAGTAGGGACGTTTGTCCGACTCCGGCTCGGCGTCCGTCAGGTGGAGGTCCGAGAGGACGACGGTCTCGAGGCCCTCGACGATGTCGATGGTCTTCGTGAGCGCGTCGATGTCGATCGTGGCCGTCACGAAAGGGTCATCCGCCCCGTTTCTCGAGCTTGGCCTTCACCGTGATCACCTCTTCGCCGCGTTTCACTCGGACCTCGACCTCGTCGCCCGGCGCGCAGCGCCGCAACGCGACCGTGAAGTCCTGGAGATTGTGCACCGCCACGCCGCCGAACTCGACGATGATGTCACCTTTCTTCACGCCCGCCTTGTCGGCCGGGCTCCCTTCGCGGACACCGGAGAGGAGCACCCCGTCCACGCCCTCGCCGAAGTCCGGGATGCTCCCGAAGTACGGTCCGTAGCCGTGGCCGCCGCCCATCTTCACGGGCGCGGCGATCTCCACGTAGGTCGGCCGCCCGGCGCCGTCCGCCACCGACACGAGCAGGTCGTGCGCGATCGCCGCGACCTTCGCCATGCCCTGGTAGTTGAGCGTGTCCGCGTCGTCGCTCGGCTTGTGGTACTCGCTGTGCGCGCCGGTGAAGAGGTACAGCACCGGCACCTTCTCGGCGTAGAACGAGGTGTGGTCGCTCGGCCCGTAGCCGTCGCCGCCGAAGCTCCCCTTCAACGCGTAGCGGTCGACGACGTCCTTCACGAACGACGGCCACTCGACGGCGGTCTTCGTCCCCATGACGTTGAGCTTTTCGTCGCGGAGCCGCCCGACCATGTCGAGGTTGATCATCGCGGTGACGTCGGCCATCGCGAACGGCGGGTGCTTCACGAGGTAGTTCGAACCGAGCAAGCCTGCCTCCTCGCCCGCGAAGAGGAAGAAGTAGACGCTCCGCCGCGGCTTGTCGCCCCGCGCCGCCAACGCCCGCGCGACCTCCAGCACCACCGCCGTCCCGGACGCGTTGTCGTCGGCGCCGTTGTGGACGAGCTTTTCGCCGCTGGTCACGAGTGACCCGCTGTCCCCGTAGCCGAGGTGATCGTAGTGCGCACCGATCACGACGGCCCCGGCCTCCGTCCCGGGCAGGACCGCGCCGACGTTCTCCACCGTGCGCTCGATGCGGGCGAGCGTCGCCGACAGCTTCGCGGTGCGCTTCGACAACAGGCTCCGTGGTTTGTAGTCGCCGTCGATCGCCTTCTTCTTGGCGTCGACGTCGAAGCCGAGGAGCCGCTTGGCGGCGGCCTTGGAGATCGGCAGCACGACGATCCCCGCGTCGCTCTCGGCCGCGAAGCGCTTGGTGTCGGCGAGCGGCTTTTCGCGCACGACGAGCAGGGCCTTCGCGCCGGCCTCGCGCGCGACCAACGCCTTGGTCCTCAGGAAGCTGTGGCGGGTAGGGCGGCGGCCGTCGAAGACACTCTTGTTGTCCTCGTCGCCCGGCTCGCCGGAGAGCACCACCACGACGCGGTCCTTCACGTCGATGCCGGCGTAGTCGTCGTAGTCGAAGTCCTTCGCGCTGACGCCGAAGCCGGCGAAGGCGAGGGCGCCCTTCGCGTCGCCGGACTTCGAGAACGGGAACACGGCGAAGTCCTTGCCGAACTTCAGCGCGCGGGTGCCGGCGTACAGCTGCGGCGTCCCTTTGACCTCGATCGCGACGGCCATCGTGAACGGCTGCCGGTACCGACGGTCGAACGCGGGCTTCAGCCCCATACCGATCAGCGCGTCCTCCAGGTAGTCGGCGGCGCGATGAATGCCCTTGGTGTCGGGCCCGCGCCCTTCGAGGGCGTCGTCCGCGAGGGTGAACACATGTTCGCGGAGGGCCTGCGCCGTGATCGTCGCGGTCGTCGCGGGGACGGCGGCGACGAAGCTCGGGCGTGACGCCGGGGCCGACGCGGGGGCGCTCGCAGGGGCCGATGTGGGGGCGGCGGCGGGCGCCGGCTCCGGGGCGGACTTGCAGGCGAAGAAGGCGAGAGCGAGGGGGACGAGCCGTTTGACCACGGCCGTTGACAACCACGTCGTGGGGTCACGAAGCAACCGGCTGTGCGGCCGGTGCGGTCGGCGTAGATGCGGTCGGAAGGTGTCGCGGACCGCGGCCGGACAGCGGGCCCTGGCGCCGGGTCGCCGCGTGGACGCCAGATTCGGGAACATGCTACAAGCCGAGGCGACATGCCAGGTGGCCAGGACGTGGATCCCCACGCAGAGGCATCGGCGACGGCGCCCAACCCGACCCAAGAGCCCACGACCGAGGCCGGCGCGGACCTTTCGGTGCAGGAGACGGCCACGCCCTCCGTCCCGCCTTCCGCCGACGGCGCCGACGCGAGCTTCGGCGCGGCCGACGATCTCGCGTTGCCCGAGAACGGGCACGCGGCGAACGCGTCGCCGCTGCAGCCGTCCAGCTCCGACCCGAGCGAGCTGAAGGCTCAGGTCGAGAAGGCTACGTCTCTCCCCCAGACCGGGGACTTCAAGGTCCTCGAGGGCGCCGAGCTCCCGCCGCTGGATGCGCCCGGAGATCCGCAGGACGGCGGACCGTTCCTGCCGCGCTCCGCGGAGGAGTCGCAAGTATGGGAGCAGCGCATCGCGGACTTCGAGCGCGAGGCCAATGCGCTCGGCAACGATCCGCGCGCGGCGCAGCTGCACCTGGAGATCGGCCGCATCTACGAGGAGCAGCTCGCGAAGCCGCGCAACGCGGCGACCTCGTACCAGCGCGCCTTCAACCTCGACCCGAAGGACCCGTCGGTCCTGCACGCGTCGCGGCGTTTGTTCACCGAGGTCGGCAACTGGGCGATGGTCGTCCAGATCCTCGGCTACGAGATCGAGACCGCGCCGACGGCGGAGCGCAAGGCGACGCTGTGGGCGGAGAAGGGCGCCATCCTCGAGGAGAAGCTGAGGAACGCCGAGGAGGCCCAGAACGCCTACAAGGCGGCGCTCGAGGCCTATTCGGCGGAGCCGCTGGCGGTCAACGCGCTCGAGCGGCTGCACCTGGTCCGCAAGGCGTATCAGCAGCTGTTCGACGTCTACCAGCGCGCGCTGGAGGTGACGGACAAGCCGCAGCGGAGGATGCCGCTGCTCCTCGCGTCGGCGCAGCTCGCCGAGGACCGCCTCGACGATACGTCGGCGGCGGCGCGCCTGTACGAGAACATCCTGGAGGTCGATCCGAACAGCGCGATCGCGCTGGATGCCCTGCGGCGCCTGCACTACCAGAACGGGCGCTTCGAGCAGCTCGTCGCGGTGCTGAAGCGCTCCGCGGAGGTGACGGACGACGGCCCCGCGGCGGCGGCGCACCTGCTCGCGGCGGCGCGCATCGAGTCGGAGAAGCTCGAGGCGGTGGACCGCGCGCTCCATACTCTACTCGGGGCGCTCGAGCACACGCCGGAGGACCTCACGGTGCTCCGGGAGATCGAGCTGCTCTACGAGCAGAACGATCGTCACGACGAGGTCGTGAAGGTGCTGCGTCGCGAGGCGGAGGTCACGACCGAAGCGCGCGACCGCGTGCCGGTGCTGTTCAAGCTCGGCACCATCCTGGACGAGCACCTCGGTGAGGCCGAGGAGGCCATCCCGGCGCTCGAAGAGGCCGTCGCGTTGATGCCGAGTTACACGCCGGCGCGTCAGAGCCTCGGGCGGCTGTACACCAAGACGGAGCGGCACAGCTCGCTGGCCGAGCTGTACTTGATGGAGATCCGGCTGGAGGAGGACCCGTCTCAGCTCGTCGCCAAGCAGTTCAAGCTGGCGGAGCTGTACGAGACGAAGCTCGCCGACGAGGAGCAGGCGATCGCCACGCTCCAGGAGCTGCTCGACAAGAAGCTCGACTACCAGCCTGCGCAGAAGAAGCTGGAGCGTCTGCTGCAGCAGCGCGAGGCGTGGGGCGAGCTGATCGCGCTGTACGAGAAGGAGCTCACGCTGATCGAGGACGCCGACCAGCGGCTCTTCCTGCTGGGGCGCATCGGCATGTACGCCGAGGACAAACTCGCGCAGCTCGACACCGCGCAGCGGGCGTACGAGCGGATGCTCGACGTCAACGCGACGCACCTGCACGCCATCCGTGCGCTGGCGCGGATCGCGACGAAGCGGGAGGCGTGGCCGGACGTGCTGCGCGCCTACGACCTGGAGGTCGAGGCGACGGAGGACCAAAAGGAGGTCGTCGCGATCCTGCACCGCGCGGGTGCGGTGACGGAGGAGAAGCTCGGGGACGTCGACGGCGCGATCGCGCAGTACGAGAAGGTCCTGACGCTCAACCCCACGTACCTTCCGGCGCTGCGGAGCGTGGGGCGGCTGTACGCTTCCAAGGAGCGGTTCGACGATCTGGTCGCGATGTACGGTCGGGAGATCGAGGTCGCGAAGTCCGACGAGCAGAAGGTCGGGCTGTACTTCCGCATGGCGGAGATCCTCGTCGACAAGCTCAAGGACGACGACCGCGCCGCGGAGGTGTACGAGCACATCCTGGAGCTGGACGGGTCGAACTTGGCGGCGCTGCGCGGCCTGTCCGAGATCCACGCGCGCAAGAACGACATCGACAAACTCGTCACGGTGCTCGCGCGTGAGGCGGAGTCGCTGCAGGACCCGAAGGAGCGTGCGTCGAAGATGCTCCGGGTCGCGGAGATCGAGGAGCGCCTCGATCGCGCGGACCGTGCGGCGGAGATGTACCAAGAGGTGCTGCGTCTCGGGCACCACTTCGACGACGCGATCCGCGCGCTGGTGCGGATCTACTCGACGGAGGGGCTGTGGAACGCGCTGTCGCGTGCGTTGAAGACCGCGTACGACCACGCGCAGGACGACCGCACGAAGGCGGCGATCCTGGTGCGCTCGGCGGAGGTCGCGGGTGACAAGCTCGGGAACTTCGACTCGGCGGCGGAGCACCTGGAGAACGCGGTGCAGCTCGCGCCCGAGGACACGACGATCCTGAGTCAGCTGGAGCGCATCAGCGTGACGCGTCGGGATTGGCGTCGCGCGATCTCCGTCGCGAAGCAGTTGGCGCAGCACGAGTCGGATCCGCGGCTGTACGCGGCGCGGCAGATCCGCATCGCGATGATGAAGGAGACGCAGATCGACCCGCCGGAGTCGGGGGCCGATCACTACCGGCTCGCGTTGGAGACGGTGCCCGACCACCCGGTGGCGTTGCGGGCGCTGGAGATCGCGTACCTGAAGGCGCGCAACTGGGCCGGGCTCGCGAAGTTCTATCACCGCGAGGCGATGGTCACGCGCTCGCCGGTCAAGCAGGCGAGCCTGTACCTGCGCGCGGCGGACGTCGCGGAGAACCGCGTTCAGGACGCGACCTACGCGGCGGACCTGTACGACCGCGCGCTCGAAGTCGCGCCGAACAGCTTGGCCGCGCTCCGCGGGCGGCGTCGTATCGCGGAGGCCGCGCAGGACGCGGAGACCGCGTTGGCGATGGTCCGACGCGAGGGTGAGGTCACGGCGGACGCGCAGCACGCGCGCGAGCTGTTGTTCCAGGCCGGGCGGATCCAGCAGGACCAGTTCGGTCGGGTCGACGAAGCGATCGGGACGTATGAGGCGGTGCTGAAGCGCGCGCCCTCGCACCTCGGGGCGTTCAACCGGCTCGAGGCGATCTACCTGGAGCGCGAGGCCTGGGAGCCGATGATCGGCCTGCTCGACACGCGCGCGCGTGCGATCGAGGAGGTCCCCGCGCAGAGTCAGCTGTACGTGGCCGCTGGCCAGATCGCGCAGGACCGTCTGCACGACAGCGAGCGGGCAGCGAAGTACTACCGCGAGGTGTTGTCGCGCGACGACAAACACGTGGTCGCGTTGGTGCGGCTCGGGCCGCTGCTGTTCTCGCAGCAGAACTGGGACGAGGCGACGGACATCTTCCACCGGACGCTCGCGGTCAGTAAGGAGCCGACGGTGCTGCTGGGCGCGTTCAAGTCGCTCGGCATCATCTATCAGGAGCACCGCCAGGATCTGGTGAAGTGCGTGCAGTCGTTCCAGGCGGCGCTGCAGGCCGACCCGGGCAACTCGGAGTGTCTGGAGCGCCTCGCGTCGGTCTACGAGTCGGCGGAGGACTGGGGCTCGGCGGTGAACGTGCGGCTGCGCCTCGCCGAGGTGGAGCAGGAGCCGAAGAAGAAGATCAAGGTGCTGCTCGAGCTGGGGCGCATCTACGAAGAGGGGCTCTCGGATCGGAAGAACGCGATCCTCGCGAACCGCAAGGTGATGGAGATCGACCCGTCGAACAGCGAGGCGGTCGTGCGCCTGTCACGGCTGTACGAGGCGGAAGGCGACTGGCAGTCGCTCGCGGAAGCCACCGCGGCCTACGTGCGGTTGCTCGGGCCCGACGAAAAACACAAGGCGGCGCCGCTGCACTTGAAGATGGCGGACGTCTTCGAGCACCGCATCAAGGACGACGCGCGGGCGATCAACGCGTTGAAGTACGCGCTGGACGCGGACCCGGCGAACCAGGACGCGCTGCTGTCGCTGGCGAAGCTCTACTCGAAGTCGGTCGACATGTACCCGCAGGCGGTGGACGCGCATCGGCGTCTGCTGCAGCTCGACCCGTTCCGGGTGGAGAGCTACCACGAGATGCACCGCATGTATGAGCGGCGCGGTGAGCACGACAAGGCGTTCGTGGTCGCGGAGATCTTGGTGTTCCTGCGTGCGCAGCACCAGGACGAGGACCTCTACTATCACGAGCACAAGTCGAAGGTGGCGCCGCACGCGGCGGCGCAGCTCACGTACGAGGACCACGATCGGCTCGTCACGCACCCGAACGAGCGCGGCGCGATCCGCGCGACGCTCGAGGTCTGCGGTGCGGAGCTGACGCGTCTGTTCCCCGGCGACTTCGGTCGGTACGAGCTCGACAAGGCGGACAAACACACGTCGAAGTCCACGCTCGCGCTGCGCAAGCTCGCGGACGAGCTGGCGGCCGTGCTCGGTGCGCCGCAGTTCGACCTGTGGATCACGAAGAAGTTCGAGCTGGGGCTGTTCGTCGAGAACGAGAAGCCGCCGGTGTTGATCGTGGGTTCGAACGTCGGGCGCCGGATCCAGGACAAGGATCAGCGCTTCCTGATCGCGCGGCAGCTCGAGCGCATCAAGGGTGGGCACCACCTGTTGGCGCAGCTGAACGACCGCGACCTGGAGGTGCTGCTGTGGTCGGTGGCGCGCTTCGGGAACAACAACGTCTCGGTGCCGGTCGACGCCAACGCGTTGGACGCCATGCAGCGTCAGATCGCGAAGGTGTTGCCGAGCCGCTCGCGGAAGTTCCTGGAGGAGGCGGGGCGGTTGCTCACGCAGGGCCCGGTCGACGTCGTGCGCCACCGGTCGGCGTCGACGCACACCGCGAACCGCGCGGGGCTCGTGGTGACGAACGACATCGAGGTCGCGGTGCGCAACATCGCGAAGGACTTCGACGTGCGCCCGGTCTTCCCGGACGCCGCGGGCGCGGCGGAGACGCTCGGCAAGGTGCCGGCGATCCGCGAGCTACTCGCGTACGCGGTGAGCGAGGAGTACTTCAAGGTCCGCGCGAAGCTGGGCTTCTCGATTCAGTCCTGAGCTCGGTCCAAGGCCGTGGAGATCCTGGCGCGCTCGATCGGGGTCGTCGCGCTGATCTTCGGGCTGCCGCCCACCCTCGTCCTCTTGCTGTCGTCGCAGACGACGCGCGGGCTCTTGCTCGGCGTCGCGGGGATGCTGCTCGCGGTCGCGCTCCTCGTCGCGATGTATCACCGGCCGAAGCGCGCGTGGCCGTTCGGTGCCGTCGCGCTGGCGCTGTTCGTGGGGTTGATGGTGACGGTGCCGGCGAACGGCTCGCTGCGGACGGTCGAGAGCGGGCCGATCGACGGTGGGTTCTTCCAGATCATCCCGGAGATCGATCAGGTCGAGGTGGGGATCGCGTTGGCGTCGGTGTTCGATCCGTACGTCGACTTCGACCAGGCGCGGCGCCTCCGCGGGATCACACGACCGATCTACGACGAGATGGACGGGCCGCCGCGGAGCGCGCTCGTGTACGGGTACCGCGACGTGATCGGTGCGGCGGAGGACGGCCATCGTTACTGGTCGCGGGCGCGTCACGACGGGGGGAAGGCGCCGGTGCTGATCTTCTTGCACGGCGCGGGCGGGAACTTCGCGAGCTACGCGCACGTGCTCAGCGCCATCGACGCGGTGGTTGTCTGCCCGACGGTGGGCTTCGGCGGTTACTTCGACGACGTGCGCACGCAGCGGGTCGTGGATGACGCGCGCCGCTTCGCGGTGGAGTCCCTCGACGGCGACCCCGATCGAGTGTTCGTCGCGGCGCTCTCCCAGGGCGGCGCCGGCGCGACCGGCCTCGACCGCGAGGGGCTGCGCGGTGTTGTGTTGATCAGCGCGGTCATCGACGGCGATCGAGTGCGGGGCTGGAGCGGTCCGCCGGTCCTGGTGATGCACGGGGGCGCCGACCGGCGCATCCCCGTCGAACACGTCCGCGAGGCGGTGGACGTGCTGCGGACCGGCACAGCGACGGTGACGACGCGGTACTTCGCCGATGAGGACCACTTCCTCATGTTCTCGCAGCGCGAAGCGGTGGTGGACGCCATCGCCGCGTTCATCGGCGCGCGGTGATTCAGCCGCCGAAGAAGAAGTCGACGGCGAGCACCTCGTTGCCGACCGCGACCATCACGTAGGCGATCGTCTCGCCGACGACGAGGTGTCGTCCGGCTTTGCCGCCGAGGTCGAAGGTCGCGCGGCCGACGCCGTCGCGGCCGACGCGGTGGGCGATGCCGTCGTCGTCGATCACCGCGAGGTCTTCGTCGATCTCGATCACCGGGACGTAGATCGGCGGGCCCGCGACGTAGCTCGACTTCACGGCGCCGCTCGCGTCGAGCAGCTCCACCGCGCCGTCTTCGCCCCACGCGAGGATGTCGCCGTTGGCGAGGATGCGCGTGCCCGTGACGCGCGCGGCGCGCGGGTGATCGAAGATCACCTCGCCGTTCGCCGAGAACGCCTTCACGCCGTCGGCGTCGCCGACCGCGATCGTCTGCCCACGTGCGCTCGGGCCCGAGCCCTGGCCGACGAGCGTCTCGTCGAAGACCTTGTCGCCGGCGATGTCGTAACCGACGAGGCTGCCGGTGTCGGTCGCGACGTAGGTGACGCCGTCCTCGCTCACGGCGGGGGCCGTGTCGGTCGCGCCGCCGACGTTGACGTCGAAGAGGATCGTCCCGGCGTCGTCGAAGGCGATCAGGCGCCCCGAGGTCGCGGCGACCCGGAGCGTGCCGTCCGCGGCGGCGACGATCGGCGCGGTGGCGCCGAGCATCACGTCGGGCGCCGCGAGGTCCTGTCCGGCGAGGTCGGTGTGCACGATGCGCCCGATCGACGTGACGATGTAGATGTTCGTGCCGACCACCGCCGGGGCGTGCAGGGTCGGGAACGTGTCGTAGGGGCCCTCGAGCTCGAAGCCGGTCGAGTCGATGATCTGGAACTGCGCCGGGTTCTCGCGCTCGAAGACGATGACGCGGTCCTCGGGGCCCAGTGCAGGGGGTGCGACGGGGCGGTCGCGCGTGTGGCGCCAGCGCACCTGGATCTCGGCGGGCTCGTCGCCGGCGCACGCGGAGGTCGCGAGCAGCGCGGCGAGGAGGAAGGCGAAGGCTCTCATCGTGAGGTCTTATAGTCCGCGCGACGCCGATTCGGCAGGGGACATGCGCGGCCCGGACGTGTCCTGGATGTTGCGCCAGGTGCGGTTCGGCGGTACTCGAATGAAACGGAGCACTTCGGACTCCGGCATGGCATGGCCCAGGACGCCCCGCCCAAAGCGACGGACCCCATCCCCGGCGTGCCGGTGAACGCCAAACCCCTGCGCATTGCGCTGTACGTGTTGCTCGCGCTCACGGCGGTGGCGGCGTTGTTCCTGCAGCCCGCGCTCGGCGGCGCCGTGAAGCGCGGCGCGCTCCCCGCGTTCTGGCTGTTCCTCCCGATGATCCTCTACACGGCGTTCCTCCTCGCGTACGCCGTCGACCGCGCGCTCCTCGTGAAGCGCCGTCGCTATCCGGCCGGTAAGGCGTTCTTCCAGATCGCGTTCGGCGTGGTCTTCGCGCTGCTGCTGCTGCCCTCCACGATCGCGGACTTCTCGTCGCGTCGTCCGGAGGGCATGCGCCGGTACCTCTTGCACCCCGACGCGCAGGTCCGTGTGCTCGCCGTCGAGGCGCTCGGATATCGCGGTCAGGACGCCGCACACGCACACGGCACGCTGCTCGCGGAGCGCCTCGACGACCGCGACGAGCGGGTACGTCAAGCGGCTACAGCGGTGCTGTCGACGTGGTCAGGGAAGAAACCGGGGGACGTGACTGGAATCCGAGCTTGGGCTTTGGAATGGTCTAGGCGGGAGTCTCCTTGAAGCGATTCGCCATCCCGCTCCAGGCCTTGGTGGGCCTCGCGCTGTTGTTCGGCGGGGCCTGGTTCGCCGTCGAGGCGATCGTCGGCCCGAGCGCCGAGCTCGAATCGCAGCTGATGGCCACCTCCAACGCCCGGCTCGCGGCGTCGGAGCTGGCGAGCGCCTGGGACGACCTCGTCGATCGCCAACGCCGCGCCGCGACCGCGCTTCAGGACACGGAGGTCCTGGGTGACCTCGGCGCGTCGATCCGCAACAGCACTCGCCGAGACCGCCTCCTCGCGCAGGCGCTGCAGAGCGCCCGCGCGCAGCTCGGCGGGCAGGGGCAAGCGGCGCTGATCGGTCCGGGGCTCGAGATGATCGCCGGCGGGGACGACGTCGGTGCGCTCGCGCGCCTGCCCGGGACGATCGCGGCGCAGGAGGGCGGGCCCTCCACACGCCTCGAACGGATGGGCGTCGATGTCATGCTCGTGACCTCGGTGCCGGTCGGGCCGACCGCGAAGCCCGCGGCGCTCGTCCTCGCGATGCCGCTGTCGCGTGCGAGTGTTCAGCGCCTCGTGACGTCGTTGCCGACGGACACCCACGTCGTGCTCGCGCACGGAGGCGCGCCGGTGACCGGGACGCTCGACCCCAAGTCACTCGGTGTCTTCGACGTGAAGACGAAGGGGTCGTCCGTCGTGCTCCTCGGCACGATGTTCGCGATGCACGACCGCTCGCTGGACGACGACTCGGCGTCGAAGATCACCGCGTTCGGGCTCTCGAAGGTCGCGGACGGTGCCTCGGCCCGCGCGATCCCGCAGGTGCGTTTGCTGCTCGCGGTGGTGTTCGGCGCGCTGGTGTTGATGATGTTCCTGCTCGGCGTCTTCGCGCCGAAGGCCGCGGTGGAGGCCATCGAGGTGCCGGCGACGGCGCCCTCGGTGCCGGACCTCGCGGCGCTCCCGAACGCACCGTCGTTCGCGCCTCAGCCCACGCCTGCACCCGACAGCGACGCGCACGTCGCCGCGGCGCTCGCGTCGGCTTCCGGATCGCTGCCCACCATCCCCGCGCCGGGTCCGTCGGCGCCCGACACGAAGCCGCCGCCGAAGATCGACTTCTTGAGCGCGCCGCCGGCGTCCTCGCAGCCGCCGCCCCCGCCGCCGAAGACCGGCGAGGTCCCGCTGCCGCCGCTCGAACCGCAGCTGCAGCCACCCGCCGCGGTGTCGGACGCGGTGCGGTTCCCGGCGTCGCCGTCGCAGTCGACGAGCTCCCTCGAGGCGCAGTTCGCGCAGAAGACGATGCCGGCGTCGAAGGCGCCCGACGGTGGCATCCCGCTGCCGCCCTCGACGCAGAGCCGCGCGCCCCATCCGTTCGACGCGCCGACCGCGCCACCGCCGGCGCCGGTGGCCCCCAAACCTCCGCCGCCCGCGTCGCCGTTCGATGCGATCGCGCAGGCCGCGCGAGCGTCGGCGCCGCCGCGCCCGGTGGCGTCGTCGATGGACGGCCCGGACGATCTGCCCGCGCCGAAGGGCGGTGTGCCGCCCGAGGTCGCCGCCGCGCAACGCGCGGAAGCGCAGCGCCAGGCCTACCAGACGCCCCCGCCGAAGCCGTCCGCGATCAGCTTCGCGCCGACGCCTTACGATCCGGAGCTGCTGGAGCCGAAGCGCGAGGCGATCCCGCTCCCCGGCAGCAACACACCGTCGGCGTTCGGCGACAACCACACCCACCCGCCGCGCGCTCCGCAGCAGTCCGCGTTCCCCGCGTCCTCCGCTTCGACCTCGGGTCTCGGCGCACCGCCGCCGGGGGGTGCCGGTCCGTTCGGGGCGCCGAGCCCGTTTTCGTCCCAACCTCCGAACGATGGTTTCGGTGCGCCGTCGACCTCGTCGCACGGCCCGTCCGGGACGGTGCGTGGGTTGCCGCCGTCGAAGGTCGGAATGTCCGTGCCGCAGCTCGGCCCGAACATGAGCTCGAGTCGCCCGGAGCCGGCGCAGATCGATTCGCTGCAGCCCTTCGACGAGGCGCACTACCGCTCGGTCTACGATCAGTTCGTGGGGAGCAAGGCGCAGCTCGGGGAGCCGGTCGACTCGATCACCTACGAGGGGTTCCGGTCCAAGCTCCGCTCCAGCGAGCAGGCGCTCCTCGATCGGCACCAGTGTCGCGCGGTGCGCTTCCAGGTGCTGGTGCGCGACCGCACCGTCTCGCTGCGACCTCAGCTCGTCCGCTGAGTCAGGCCCGGGTCATCGTCGTCGCCGTGCCGCGCACGAGCGCGCGCGCGGCGTCGGCCTCGAGCGGGAGGTGTCCGTCGAGCACGAGCATCGCGAGGCCGTGGACGTAGGCCCACATCGTCATCGCGATGGCGTCGGCGGGGCGGTCGCCGGGGAGGAGCCCGCGCGCTTCGGCGCGCTCGACGTGATCGAGGAGCCCCTTGAACGCGCGCATGCCGACGACGTCGAGCTCCGGGTGTTGCCCGATCTTGTTCGCGAGGGTGGGGCCGAACATCACGCGGTAGTGCGCCGCGTTTTCGAGCGCGAAGGTCACGTACGCCTCGCCGCCACCGACGAAGCGCTCGAAGTCGTCCGGCGCCTCCGACTCTGCGGCGGCGAGGGCGTCGGCCAACCGCTCGAACCCCTCCGTCGCGATGGCGACGAGGAGCGCCTCCTTGTCCGCGAAGTGGCGGTAGGGCGCGTTGTGCGAGACGCCGGCGCGGCGGGCCGCCTCGCGGAGGGTGAGGGCGTCGATGCCCCCTTCGCCGACCAGCGCGATCGCCGCGTCGAGCAGCGCACGGCGGAGATCGCCGTGGTGGTAGGTCGGCTTCTTCTTGTCGGCGCGACGCACGGTCCAGGACCAGGGTCGCAGCTGATGTTGACACCGTCAACATGTCTGTGGATCCAATGTGGACACCGTCAACATCTAGGAAGGAGTCCTCGAAGATGGTCCTCGCTCGAACCCGCACTGCACCCCAAACCCCCCACGACCCCCGCCCCGCGCTCGCGCGGCTGTTCACCGACCTGCGCCGTGAGCACGGCTTCGAGCCGCTCGAGGTCGAAGGCAGGATCCCCGCCGCGCTCGCGGGGACGCTCTACCGCAACGGCCCCGCGCGCTTCGGCAACGCGGACGGGCGGTACGGCCACTGGTTCGACGGCGACGGCGCCATCAGCGCGATCCGCCTCGACGGCGGCCGAGCGTTCGGCGCGGTCCGGCACGTCGCGAGCTGGCACCTCGACGGCGAGCGCACCAGCGGGAGGACCTCGACGCTCGGCTTCGCGACGCGCTCCGGTGGGCGGCTCTCCCAGCTGTGGTCGGTCCTCACCGGGCGCGCCCGCAACCCGGCGAACACGAGCGTGATGTGGTGGGACGATCGCCTCCTCGCGCTGTACGAAGTCGGGCGCCCCACCGAGATCGATCCGCGGACGCTCGAGACGATCGGCGTGACGGATCTCGACGGTGCGCTGTCGTCCCCGCTCTCCGCGCACCCGAGCACCGCGCCCGACGGCACCGTGTACAACTTCGGCGTCCAGGTCGGTCGGGTCACGACGCTGTCGCTCTACCGAATGGGCGCGCGCGTGGAGCGCGTGCGCCGCATCCCGCTCGATGGGCATCCGCCCTTCGTGCACGACTTCGCGGTCACTCAGCGCTACGCGGTGTTCTTCGTCGCGCCGCTCGAGATGGACACCACCGCGGTGCTGTTCGGCGCGAAGACGCCGCTCGACGCGATCTCGTGGCGCCCGGAGCGGGGCACCGAGGTGATCGTCGTACCGCTCGACGCGACGGAACCGGTGCGCCGCTTCACGACGGAGGCGTTCTACCAGTGGCACTTCGCGAACGCGTACGAGGAGGGCGGTGCGCTCGTCGTCGACTTCGTTCGCTACGACGACTTCGCGACGAACGACTACCTCTCCGCGCTCTTCGAGGTTCGCGTCCCGAGCGTCGCCGCGGATGGCGTGCTCGTCCGACGGCGGATCGATCCGATGACCGGTGCGACCACCGAAGAGGTGCTGTTCGACGGCTCGTGTGAGTTCCCGCAGATCCCCCTCGGCGATTGCGGACGCGCTTACGAACACGTCTACCTCGCGGCGCACTCCGCGGCGCGGACGCGCTCGGGGTTCGACGCGATCGTTCGCGTGGACGTGAACCGCGGCGAGGCCGTCCGTTACGACGTCGGTCCTGCGGACTTCGTGTCCGAGCCGATCTACGCCGACGGGTACCTGCTCGCGCACGTGTACGATCACGTCGCGGGGCGCACGAACCTGACGATCCTCGACGCGGCCCGGCCCGACGATGCCCCCGTCGCGCGGTGCTGGTTCGACCAGCCGCTCCCGCCGACCTTCCACGGGATCTGGCGCGCGGCGGTGGCGTCGTGAACGCGCGCGCGCTGCTGGTGTACGTCGCGCTGTTGCCGCTGGGCGGGTGTGCGTCGTGTTTCGGCGAACAGATCGCCGAGGGCGTCGCGCGGCTCACGGTCGTGTCGGCGGGTGCGGTCGCGATCGCCGCGCGCAGCGACGACGTGTGCGGGTTGGCGTCACCGAACGTGGCGACGACGGTGGAGGGCGAGGTCGGCGGCGTCGGTCGCGTCGTTCGTCGCATCGAAGCGTGCCGGATCGATCTCGGCACGGGCACACGGCTCGACGAAGACTGCGAAGGCGCGACGCTCGACGCGAGCGGTGTCGCGGTGGTCACGGCCGAAGAGATCACCTGGGGGACCCTCACCGGTGATCCCGCGCAGCCCGTGATCCCACGCGACGCGGACGCGGTGACGATGCACGTCGACGCGACGCTGTCGTCGTTCACGGCGCGGATGTCCGAAGATCCGGCCGAGCTCCGCATCGACGGTTCGCTCGTCGTCACGCTGGGTGTCCGCCTCGCACGCGCCGCGGACAGCGGCGTGTGCGCAGTGCCGACCGATGACGTTCGCTTCGAGTCGATCGCCCTCGACGGCGACATCCGACTCGACAGCGGGCGCGGGGATCCGGTCGTCGAGACGTCGGACGTCGAAGCACGCCTGTCGGCGTTCGTCGGCGTGCACGACGAAGGTTCGAACCGCGTCCGCGGGACCGTGACGATCTTCGGTGAGACTCACCCCCAGGACACACCCCTCGAGGATGCGTTCGACGCGATGGCCCACGTCCGCGGCTACGCGTGCGACGAAGCGCTCGCTCGACCCATCCAGTTCGACTGCGCGTCACCGTTCGCCGAGGTCGCGGGTGGCGTCGCGCGGTTGTCGACGGCGATGGTCGGCGCGCTCTCCGCCGAGGTCGCGGCGCGCTGCTTCTCGGACCCTTCGCGGTTCGACGTCCGCTACGACGTGGAGGTCGGCCGCCGCGGCGTCGCGACGAAGACGCTGCGCGCCGGCGCGTGTGTCTTGCGGCTGGAAGGTTCGGTCGGGGGAGCGGACTGCCTCGGCGCGGCGCCGAACATGAACGGCGAGGTGCGGGTGCAGGGCGAGCAGACGATCCGCGGACGCACGACGGGCGACCCGCTCCGCCCCGCGGCGCCGGAGTCGTCGACGGCGGTCGCGATGAAGCTCGAGCTTCACCCCGCGGGCCCGGTGACCTTCGAAGCCGGGCGCGGCGCACCACCCCTCGATTGGACCGGCGGCGTCGTCCGCGCCGAAGTCCGGCCGCGGATGACGACGGGGGAGGGCGGGCTCTGCGTCGTCGCGACGCCGAACGTGGGGATGTGGGTCGACGCCGAACAGCTCGCCTACACGTTGCGCGCCGACGTCGCGTTCTCGGGCCACGCGGCGATCGACGTGTTCGCGCAGAGCGGGCGCGGGGCGTCGCACGAAAACGCGATCGAAGGAGAGGTCCGCACCGGCGACGTCGCGTACCGCGTCGACGGCGCGCTGGATCCCGACTACGACCGCGCGCGTGTCGCGTGCGCCGGGCCCACGGATGTGGCTTGTGATCTCGACGCCCGCCTCGCGGCCGACGTCGCTCGCGCGTTGATCGCGGGCGCCGGCCACGCCGCGCAGCTGCTCGCGGATGGCGTGACGTGCCCCGACGCGGACAGCCCGGCGCTGGGGGACATCGGCGTCGATGCGTGTGACCTCGACGGCTACGCCGGTTGGGATCTGCTGGAGCGCGACTACGACGCGTGCCGGTTCGACGGTGAAGCGGAGCTGTTCACGTCGTGCGACGGCGTGACGGACTGGGTGGCGGGGCGCCTCGACGTGGAAGGCAACGACTTCGTACGCGCGCGGTTGTGCGTCGACATCGAGGGGGCGCGTGACCTCGCCGACTTCATCGACGCGCCGCACCCGCGCGCGCCGGACGTCTCGCGCATCGTCGCCGAGGACGTCCGGCTGACGGACTTCGTCGTGGGGCGGTCGGACGCAAACGGCGCGCTCTTCGAAGCGACGATCGGCGGCGCGTTGGAGCTCGACGTCACGCCGGTCTTCGGGGAGCGCTCGGGGTCGCGGGACCGTTACGACGTGCCGACGCCGGTCGCGCGGATCGATCGCGCGCGGTACGGGCCGTCGACGATCACCTTCGCGGTCGACGGGCTCGTGCTGAAGTACGACGTGGAGGCGGACCTGTCGGCGGCGGTTGGTTGGTTCCGCGGCGAAGGTAATCGGCTAGCGGGGCGCGTGGTCCTCGACGGCGTGCCGTACACGATCGACGAAGCGTTCGAGGCGGGCCTCACGGTCGCGGCCCAGGACGCGCGCTACACCTGCGACCCGGCGCTCGCCGCCCCGCTCGACTGAGCGCCTCCCCGACCCGGTTTGGTTTTCGTTGCGCGGTTGATTGCGAATGACGCCGCTCGTCCGAGCGTGCTACCGCCGCGGGCGATGCTCGCGCATCTGTCGGTCGAGAACCTCGCGCTCGTCGAACGCATCGAGCTCGAGTTCGTCGAGGGCTTCAACGTCCTCACGGGTGAGACGGGCGCGGGCAAGTCCGTGCTCGTCGGCGCGCTGTCGTTGGTGCTCGGCGGGCGCGCGCAGTCGGACGCGGTGCGGACCGGCGCGGAGCAGGCGGTGGTCGAGGCGCTCTTCGAGGTGCTGCCGGGCGGGCCGCTGGAGCGCCGCCTCGCCGAGCGCGGCATCGAAGCGCCGGACGGCGAGCTGCTCGTGCGTCGTGTGCTCACGCGGAGCGGTCGAAGCCGCGTGCTGCTCAACGGACAGATGGCGACGGTCGGGATGCTCGCGGACATCATGCGGGGCGAGGTCGACCTCGTGAGCCAGCACGAGCACGTCACGCTCCTCGACCCCGAGACGCACCTCGACATCCTGGACGCCTTCGGTGGGCACCGCGCGCTGCGCGCGGAGGTGAACGCGCTGCACGCGGAGGTGATGGGCTACCGCACGGCGCTCGACGCGCAGCAGATGGACGAGGCCGAGAAGGCGCGGCGGGAGGACTACCTCGCGTTTGCTCTCGAAGAGATCAACGCGGTCGATCCCAAGGTCGGAGAGATCGACGAGCTCGAGAGCGAGCGAAAGCGGCAGCGCGGCTTCGCGGAGCTGGAGTCCGGCGTGCGCGAAGCCGAGGCGGCGCTGTACTCCGAGGACGGCGCGGCGGTGGAGATCGTCGGGCGCGTCGCGCACCGGCTGCTTCGGCTCGCGGACGTGGACGACGCGATCGCGCCGATGGCGAACGCGGCGGCGAGCGCGCAGGCGGAGCTCGAGGAGCTCGCGCGATCCTTGTCGCAGCACCTGCGGCACCTCTCTTCGGATCCGGAGCGGCTCGAACAGATCGAAGAGCGCCTCGAAGCGCTGCATCGCCTCGCCCGCAAACACGGCGGGACGGTGGAGGCGGTGCTCGAAGCGCGGGCCGCGATGACGGACGAGCTGTCGAGTCTCGAACACGACGAGGCGCGGCGCGCGGACTTGATGGCGGCGCTGGAGGCGGCGGCCGCGGCGCACGAGAAGAAGTGCAGGGCGCTGTCCGCCGCGCGGCACAAGACGATCAAGTCGCTCGAGAAGGCGATCGAGAAGGAGCTCGCGGCGCTGTCGATGGCGAACACACGGTTCGTCGTGCGGTTGACGCCGCTCGAGACCCCCGGCGCGCGCGGCGCGGAGTCGGCGGAGATGTTGATCGCGCCGAACGTCGGCGAGCCGATGAAGCCGCTCAGGAAGACGGCGTCGGGTGGCGAGTTGTCGCGCGTGCTGCTCGCGATCAAACACGTGCTGTCGGAGCGCGGTGGTGTCGGCGTCTACGTGTTCGACGAGATCGACACGGGGCTCGGGGGCGCGGTCGCGGAAGTGCTCGGCGAGAAGTTGTCGGACGTGTCGAAGGCGACGCAGGTCTTGGCCGTCACGCACCTCGCGCCGGTCGCCGCGTACGCGGATCGGCACTTTCGGGTGGCGAAGTCGCAGGACGGCGCTCGGACGACTACCCGGGTCGAGCCGCTCGCCGACGGGGCCCGTGTCGAGGAGCTGGCGCGGATGCTCGGCGGCGCCCGGCTCACCAAGGCGACCCGCAAGGCGGCCGAGGAGCTGCGAGAACGGGGCGTACGGCCCCATTGAGGGCCTCCTGGGGCAAACGGCCTACGGCTGAGCTGGATTATTGAAATCGATGAGTTCTCCTGCCTATCATCCTCGCCACCCGCCCGTGGGAGAGAAGCAGCTCAAGATTCTGTCCTTCGGCCTGACGGATGTCGGGATGCGGCGGGACCATAACGAAGACTCCTACCTGGTGGACGACGACGCGCAGTTGTACGTCGTCGCCGACGGGATGGGAGGCCACCTCGGCGGAGAGATGGCGTCGATGCTCGCGGTGTCGACGATCCAGGAATCCGTGCACGAGGAGCGCGAGTCGGTCGCGAACGGCAAACCCTATAAGGGGCCGATCGAGCAGCACCCCGCGCTGATGATGTTGCCGAAGGCGGTGAAAAACGCGTGCGCCGCGATCTTCCGCAAGGCGCAAGAGGTGCCGGAGCTTCAGGGGATGGGCACGACCGTCACGGGCGTCGCGTTCATCGACAACTACGCCTTCTTCGGCCACGTGGGTGACAGTCGCGCCTACCTGGTCCGCGACGGCCGCATCGAGCAGCTCTCCGAGGACCACTCGCTGGTGAACGAGCAGCTCAAGGCCGGGCTCATCACGCCGGAGCAGGCGCGGATGAGCCGCTTCAAACACATCATCACGCGCTCGGTCGGCTTCGAAGAAGACGTCGCCGTCGACACGATGGTGGTGCCGACCCAAGAGGGCGATCTGTACGTCCTGTGTAGCGACGGGTTGGCGAACCTGGTCTCGACCACCGAGATCCGCGATGTCCTACACGACCACTTCCTGCGCGACGCGCCGCGCGCGATGGTCAGCCTCGCGAACGAGCGCGGCGGCGACGACAACATCACCGTCGTCGTCCTCTACGTGAACGGCGACGAGTAGTCCCTACACCGGCCCATCCTCACCCCCACGGGCCTCGTGTTAATCGACAAATCCACGGTCGATTCATGGCGGGCGCGCACGTGCCGACCTAGTATTCGACCGGTGGCTGAAGGCTCCGAGCAGTTGCGCTCGGATGCAAAGTATGAGCGATCAAGGCGGCGGTCGAGCGGCGTGACGGAGCAAAAGTCTAAATATTTCACAGTGATGATCATGCCCGAGACGTCGGCGATCGAGCCGCGTCGAATGCGTGTGTCGCGGAACCTCATCATCGGCGGCATCGTCGGCGCTGGGCTGTTGATGCTCAGCACGGTCGGTGCGGTGGCGTACGCTGTCTATCATCGGGACACTGCGGCGCAGAACGTTGCGCTTCGCGCGGAACGCGCACAACTCGAAGCGGACCTCGACGCGTTCACGGCGCGCCTCGAGAAGGTCGACGCGACGGTGAAGCGCCTGCGCGAGTTCGACACGAAGCTGCGCGCGCTGACGATGGTCTCGGATCCGGATCGCCACCTGGCCATTGGGCCGGTCGGCGGAGAAGGCAGCGGGACACGCGCGGCCGATGATCCGGAAGGCGAAGAAGAGTCCGCGCTGCGGCACGATCTCTTCGGCGGCGCGAACGCGCGGAGCGCCGCGCTCGTCGCGCAGCACCTCGAAGCGATCGACGCCTCGGCCGACGCGACGTCGTCGTCGCTCGAGAACCTCTCTTCGTACCTCGGCGATCAGCAGGCGCTGCTCTCGGCGACGCCGTCGCGCTCGCCGACCCACGGCTACGTGACGAGCGGCTACGGCATGCGCGTCGACCCGTTCACCGGGCTGCCGCAGTTCCACGCCGGCATCGACTTCTCCGCGCGCATGGGCGCGAAGGTCATGGCGACGGCGGACGGCATCGTCGTCACCGCCGGCAAGAAGGGCGCGTACGGCAAGGTGATCGAGCTCGAGCACGACACCGGCCTCGTCACGAAGTACGCGCACCTCTCGAAGATCAACGTGAAGGCCGGCGCGCAGGTTCGCCGCGGCCAGATCATCGGTCTCGTCGGCAACACCGGTCGCTCGACCGGTCCGCACCTGCACTACGAAGTGCGGATGCGCGGGGTCGCCCAGAACCCGCAGCGTTTCCTCTTGGAGTAGCGTTCCGGGTGCAGCGTTCCGCCTGCACCCGTGTCGGCCGCTCATGACGTACCGGCGGCCAAAGCCCACGTTCCCCGTTCCCCGCAGCTAGGCACACCCTGTGCGTAGACCGGGGCGCGAATGCCCCTCCCGCTCCTCCTCATCGCCACCGCGACGACGACGCTCACGCTCGCGGATTACGTCGCGGCGTACCGCGACCACAACCCCGGCCGTCAGACGCAGGTCCTCGACGTCCGTCTCGCGCAGGTCGAAGTCGAGCGCCGAACGAACCGCGCGACGCGAACGCTCTCGGTCTCGCCGCAGCTCGGCGCGCGTGGCTACCACCTCACACGCGTCGGCTCCTTCGACCCGCTTCTGAGCGCGGGCGCCGACGCCGAGTACAGCTACGACGCGAACGACGGCACCGGTTACTCGTTCCGCGCCGGCGTCGCGTGGCCGAGTCGCAGCAACCTCCCCGCCGGCAACCCGCAGTACGGCGTCGAGGGCGCGTACCGTCTCCCGCTCGTTCGAAACTTCGGCGGCCGACAGAACCGCTACGAGCAAGACGCCGCGAAGGCCACGAAGGACGGCGCGGTCGCGACGCTCGACGAACAGGACCTGATGTTCTGCGCCGACGCGACCGAGCGTTACCTCGTTCGCTACGCCGCGGAGCAACAGCTCGCGACCTACGACGAGCTCATCGAGGAGAAGCGCCGCGTCTGGGCGCAGACCATTCGCGACTACGAACGAAAGATGATCCAACGCCTCGATTTGCTCGCGGCGCGCTCGGATTGGCTCGCCGCACAGAGCCTCCGTGCGCGCTTCGTCGCGCGGAAGGCGCGCGCCGACGCCGCGCTCGAAGCGTTCCTCGACGGTCCCGCGCCGCCGCTCGCTCCGCCGCCCGCGATCGTCGCGGCGACACCGCCGAAGACCGCGACCATCGCCGCGACCCACCCGCGCCTCGTCCGCCTCGCGGCGATGCAGCGCGAGCTCGAACAGACGGCGCTCCTCGCGCAGGAACGCGGCCGCGACGACGTGGAGCTCGCGTTCACCGTCGGCGCCACGCGGGTGCACGACCTGTTCGTACCGCCGAAGGAGATCGCCGACCTCACCGACATCTACGGGCTCGTGCGGCTCACCTACCTCTGGCCGATCGAACGCCCCGAGACCGACTACCAAGCGCGTGAAGCGCGGCTCCGCCTCGAACGCGTCGCCGCCGAGCGCCGCGCGCTCGCCATCGAGCTGACGCAGCAGATCCGGGAGCAGCTCGAGCTGTGGCGCCACACCGAGGAGGCCCACCGTCTCCTCGAAGAACAGCGCCGCGTGATGCTCGGGCAGATCCGGGCCGCGCACCGCGAGTTCTCGAACGGGAAGATGGAGTTCCAGGACTACCTCGACCACTGGGACCGCCACCAACGCGCGCGCCTCGACGCGTGGGACCTGTGGCTCGAGACCCGCCTCGCCGAAAACCGCCTCGTCCCTCTCCTCGGGACCCTCCCGGAGCACTGCCTGTGAAAAAGCTACTCGAGTACTTCATCGATCGTTCGCTGATCGTGAACACGCTGACCGTCGCGGTCTGCGTCGTCGGCTTCCTGACCTTCTCGCAGATGAGCCGCGACCTCATCCCGACGTTGGAGTCGAAGACGGTGCGCATCGACGGCCGCCTGCCCGGGGCGTCCGCGGTCGACGTCGAACGGTTCCTCACCTTCCCGATCGAAGAAGCGGTGCGCGACCTCACCGGCATCCAGCACATCCGCAGCACCACGAAGTCGGGTGAGTTCCGCATCAACGTGATCTTCAAACCCGAGCACGACGACATCGCGCGTTCGCTCGAGACGATCCGCTCGCGCGTCGCGGGGCTGCAGCACCGGTTCCCGTCCGACCTCGAGCCGCTGACGATTCGCCACGTCCAGCAGGACCGCGTCGACTTCGTCGACGTGATCGTCGAGCCGATCGACGACCAGGATCCGGACGATCGCAAGTGGCTCGAGTCGCTCGCCGAGCAGCTCGATGACATTCCGCACGTCATCGCCGTCGACACGTCGCTGCCGAAGCAGGACCTCTACGTCGAGTTCTCGCGTGAGGCGATCGACGCCGCCGGCCTCGACGTGCGTGACGTCGTGCGCCGTGTCCGGGAGGCGCTCGCGTACGAACCGATCGGGCGCGTGCGCACCGACGAGGAGATCATCGCGGTCGCGCTCGACAAGGGCATCGATCGCGAGGGCGCGGGCGTCGTCGACCGCCTCGCGAAGCTCCCCATCACGCGCAACCGGGTGGGGGAGGGGCTCGACCTCGAGGACGTCGCGACCATCTCGCTCGAGTCGGAGGCGCGCCGCGTCGAGAAACGCCACGACGGGCAGCGCTACGTGACGCTCGAGCTGTGGAAGGACACGGACAGCGACATCATCCAGCTCGAGGCGCGCGTCGCGGAAGAGATCGCGGAGTTCAACCAACGCGCGCCCGACCGCTTCGAAGCGCGCATCCAGGCGTCGGCCGCGTACCTCATCGAGCAGCCCCTCTCCGTGATCCTCACCAACGGACTCGCGGGCCTGGGGATCGTGGGCCTCGTGCTGTTTGTCTTCCTCGGCTTTCGCACCGCGGCGATGGCGGTGATCGGGCTGCCGTTCGTCTACCTCGGGACGTTCATCGTGCTCGACGCCTTCGGCGTGCAGATCCACCTCATCTCGGTGATCGGGCTGTTGCTCGTGCTCGGCATCCTCGTCGACGACGCGATCCTCGTCGCGGAGCGCTTCCTCGAGAAGCTGCAGGAGGGGATGACACCGCGCGAGGCGGCGGTCGAGTCGGCGTACACGCTGCTGCGTCCGGTGTCGGGCACCATCGTCACGAACATCGTCGTCTTCGCGCCCATCCTGTTCATCGAGAGCGAGATGTCGGCGGTCTTCTTCGCGATCCCCATCGTGATGATCGGGACGCTGCTCCTCAGCCTGTTCGAGTCGTTCTTCCTGCTCCCCAACCACCTGATGCACTTCGTGCCGCCGGGGTACCGGTTCGAGGAGCGCCGCGTCTTCGTGTGGATGCAGAACGGCTACCGCCGCCTCCTGAAGTGGGCGTTGAAGCTGAGGTACGTCTCGGTGCTCGCGTTCCTCGCGCTGCTCGTCGCGAGCATCTTCATCCTTCAGGACATGGAGAAGTCGTTCAACATCTCGCTCGGCACCAAGCGGGTGTTCGTGCACGGCGTCGTCGCGGAGCCGAAGTCGATCGACGACTCACTCGCGCAAGGCGCGCGCCTCGAAGCGGCGGTGAAGAAGCTCCTCCCCGCCGAAGACTACGAGTGGATCTATCTGACGGCGGGGGAGGCCACGACGGCCGGCGGACACGCGCTGCGCGGGAAGAAACACGTGGAGCTGGAGATCGCGGTGGACGCACACGTCGACGATCCGAACGCGCTCGCGGAGGCGGTCGCCGAGGAGCTGACGACCGAGCTCGCGGGGTTCGAGGGCTTCGAGTCCGTCGAGGTGCACCGCCGTCACGCGGACCCGTCGAAGAAGGACGACGTCGTCACGATCTACGTCTCCGGTGGCGACACCCTCTCGTTCGAGGAGATCCAGGAGGCGATCCGAACCACCGTCACGGACCTCGAAAATGTCGAGCGCGTCTTCATGGACCCGAACCGCTTCCAGCCCGCGTGGCAGTTCGAGCCGAACGCCGAGGTGATGGAGCGCTACGGCGTCGACACCGCGGCGCTGACGCAGCAGCTCCGGAACACGTTCGCGCCGCAGGAGCTGCTGAAGATGCGGTACCGCGGCGACGAGATCACCGTGTACACGCGGTTCGCGCGCGAAGGGGACTGGGTCGCGGACGAGCTCGACGCGATCACCGTCGTCACGCCGCGCGGGCTCGCGGTGCCGCTGTCGACGATCGGTCGTTGGCGGCAGACGCGCGTGCTCCAGGACATCCGGCACCTCGACCTGCTGCGGAAGTTCGAGATCGACGTCGCGTACGACAAGTCGAAGATCGACACGGACGCGATCCAGGCGTCGCTCGACGAGCGCCTCGGCGCGCTGCGCGCGAAGTATCCGCAGTATCAGATCACCGTCGAGCCGCCGGAGGCGGAGGAGGAGGCGAAGAAGTGGGTGACGAAGGTAATCGCGCTCTGTGTCTGCATCATCTTCCTCGCGCTGGTGTTCGTGCTCGGGTCGCTGTCGCAGCCGCTGTTCGTGATGTTCTCGATCCCGTTCGGCGTGACGGGTGTGGTGCTCGCGCTCGCGGCGCACGGGATGCCGCTGTCGATGATGGCGATCATCGGGCTCGTCGGCCTCGCGGGGGTCGTGGTGAACGACTCGCTGGTCATGGTCGACACGATCAACACAAACCGGCGGAGCGGCATCGACGCGCGGACCTCGATCGAGACGGGCGCCGCGTCGCGCTTCAAGGCGGTCGTGCTCACCTCGCTCACCACGCTCGGCGGAGTGTTCCCGCTCGCGTACGGGATCGGCGGCAAGGCCGGCTTCGCGCAGCCGATGGTGTTCGCGCTCGGGTGGGGGCTGTTGTTCGCGACCGCGCTGACGCTGGTGCTGCTCCCCTGCACCCTCGCGATCTTCGACGACGTCGGACGTGGCCTTCGGTGGCTGCGTCGAATTCTACCCGGAGACAATTGACGTCATTTTAGCCCGGGTATAATTTCCGGAGTCATGACCCAGACCTTCACCGCGTTCGCGGGCACCCAACGCATCGCCTCCGGCCCCGTCGAGTCCATGATCCGCCGCACCAAGGCGGTCCTCGACCGTGGGGAATCGAGGACCCTGCTCATCTTCGACGACCGCACCGGCCGTGAGATCGACTTCGACTTGTCGGGGACGGAGGAGGAGGTCGTCGCCAAGCTCGACGGTCACCCGGGGCTCGACCGGCCCGAGACCCCGCCCAAACGTGGTCCGGGGCGCCCCAAGCTCGGGGTCGTCTCGCGTGAGGTCTCGCTGCTGCCGCGCCACTGGGACTGGCTGTCGAACCAGCCGGGCGGGATGTCCGGCGCGCTGCGGCGGTTGGTGGACGAGGCGCGCAAGAAGGACGCGGCGCCGGAGCGTCAGCGCAAAGCGCGCGACGCGGCGAGTCGATTCATGTGGACCATGGCGGGCAACCTCGAAAACTTCGAGGAGGCGAGCCGATTGCTCTACCGCGACGATCTCGAAGGCCTGCGCGCGTTGATCGCGGGGTGGCCGGAGGACATCCGCGCGCACGTGGAGGCCCTCATCACCCGCGGCGAAGCCTGAAATCAGCTCGACCTTGACCGTGGCCGGGAGGTACCCATACAGGGGCCCCGGCCCCGCCGGCCCCTTTCCCATGGCAGTCCCGTTCTACAGAAAGATCTTCAAGAGCAAGAACGAGCGCGAGCTCAGGAAGCTCCAGCCCCGCGTCGCGGCGATCAACGCGCTCGAGCCCGAAATCAAGAAGCTCAGCGACGACCAGCTGGTCGCCAAGACCGCAGAGTTCAAGCAGAAGTTGGAGAACGGGGCGTCGCTCGACGACATCCTCCCCGAGGTCTTCGCGGTCGTCCGCGAGACCGGCTGGCGGGTGCTCAAGATGCGGCACTTCGACGTGCAGCTGATCGGCGGGATGGTGCTGCACTCCGGGAAGATCGCGGAGATGCGGACCGGTGAGGGCAAGACCCTCGTCGCGACGCTCCCGGCGTACCTCAACGCGCTGTCCGGCAAGGGCGTCCACGTCGTCACGGTGAACGATTACCTCGCCAACCGCGACGCCGAGTGGATGGGCAAGATCTTCCGATTCCTGGGGATGAGCGTCGGCATCATCGTCCACGGCTACGACGACCAGCACAAACAGAAGCAGTACGGCTGCGACATCACCTACGGCACGAACTCCGAGTACGGGTTCGACTACCTGCGCGACAACATGAAGTACCGCCTCGAGGACTACGTCCAGGGGCGCGGGCTGCACTACGCGATCATCGACGAGGTCGACTCCATCCTCATCGACGAAGCGCGCACGCCGCTGATCATCTCGGGCCAGGCGTCCGACGCGACGGACAAGTACCTGACCGTCGACCGCATCATCAGCAAGCTGCGCCCCGAGCGCGACTACACCGTCGACGAGAAGACCAAGAGCGCCGTCCTCACCGACGAAGGCACGGACCACGTGGAGAAGATGCTCGACGTCGGGAACCTGTTCTCGCCGGAGAACGTCGAGTGGTTCCACCACGTCGCGAAGTCACTCGCCGCGCACGCCTGTTACACACGCGACCGCGACTACCTCGTGCACAACGGCGAGGTGCTGATCATCGACGAGCACACCGGCCGCACCATGGACGGGCGCCGCTGGTCGGACGGCCTGCACCAGTCGATCGAGGCGAAGGAGGGCGTGAAGATCCAGAGCGAGAACCAGACGCTCGCGACGGTCACGTACCAGAACTTCTACCGCATGTACGACAAGCTCTCGGGCATGACCGGCACCGCCGACACCGAGGCGGAGGAGTTCAGCAAGATCTACGAGCTCGAGGTGATGGTCATCCCGACCAACAAGCCGCTCATCCGCGACGACCGGCAGGACCTCATCTACAAGACGGAAGCCGAGAAGTTCAACGCGGTCATCGAGGACATCCGCGAGCGTCACGGCCGCGGGCAGCCGATCCTCGTCGGCACCAAGAACGTCGACAAGTCGGAGGTGATCTCGCGCCTCCTCAAGAAACACAAGATCGAGCACATCACCCTGAACGCGAAGTACCACCGTCAGGAGGGTGAGATCATCGCGCAGGCCGGTGCGCCGGGCGCGGTGACGATCTCCACCAACATGGCGGGTCGCGGCACCGACATCCTCCTCGGCGGCAACCCCGAGTACCGCGCGCGCGCGGACGTCGCGCACGAAGAGCTCGGCGAGGCGGCCAACGATCCGAAGAAGGAGCAGGCCATCCTCGCGGAGTTCCGCTGGCTGACGGGGTCGCCGGCGTCGATCCCGGTGGAGATGGTGACCTCGGACTACTCCGAGAAGTTCTTCAACGACCGGCTGTCGGACGGCCCGGGCGAGGACGAGGAAGAGCTCGACGTCGGGCAGGTGCGCGCGCAAGCGAAGACCGAAGCCAAGGCGTACGTCGACCGCATCATCGAGGCGTACGCGAAGCACCTCGAAAAACACGAGGCGGTGTGCTCGGCGGAGAAGAAGAAGGTCCTCGAGTCGGGCGGCCTGCACGTGTGCGGCACCGAGCGTCACGAGTCGCGGCGCGTCGACAACCAGCTGCGTGGTCGTGCGGGGCGTCAGGGCGACCCGGGGAGCTCGCAGTTCTTCCTCTCGCTCGAGGACGACCTCATGCGCATCTTCGGCGGCGACAAGCTGATGGGGATGATGGAGCGCCTCGGGATGGAGGACGACGTCCCGATCGAGGCGAAGATGGTCACGAAGTCGATCCAGAACGCGCAGAAGCGCGTCGAGGGTCACAACTTCGACATCCGCAAGAACCTGATCGAGTACGACGACGTGATGAACACGCAGCGCAAGACCATCTACGGTCTGCGCCGCCAGGTCCTCGGCGACGACGCGATGTCCGAGGAAGTGCTCGACATGATCGAGCGCGTCGTCCGCTACATCTGCAGCAGCGCGTGTCCGCCGCGTGCGTCGATGGACGAGTGGGACCTCGACACGGTCAAGAACAAGGTGAAGTCGCTGTTCGGCGTCGCGCTCGAATTCAAGGGCGACACGATGCGCTACGACGACCTCGAGTTCTACGTCTTCGAGCAGATCGAGAAGCGCTGGAAGAAGAAGCAGGACGAGCTCGGCAAGGACTTCGTCGTTCTGTCGAGCGGCCTCGTCGCGAAGGACGGGATGCCGACGACCGCGAAGATCAAGGAGCCGGTGTGGCGTTACATGCTGCGGCAGATCTACCTGCGGCAGATCGACAACCACTGGATGGACCACCTCACGCAGATGGATCACCTGCGCGAGGGCATCGGGCTGCGCGGCTACGGGAGCAAGGACCCGAAGATCGAGTACAAGCGCGAGGGGCACCTGCTGTTCGCGTCGATGATGCGCGAGGCCGACCACAACGTGCTCGCGGAGATCTTCAACGTGGTGCTGATGTCGCCGGAGGAGGTCCGCCGGGAGCAGGAGCGTCAGCGTCGCGCCGCCGAGGCGCTCGCGCGTGCGGCGCAGCTTCAGGGCGGAACCGACCAGGGCGAGGCGGACGCCGTGGCGCCGAGCAAACCGGAGGCGCCGGACCGCACCAAGAAGAAGCGCCCGGGACGCAACGACCCGTGCTGGTGTGGCAGTGGCAAGAAATACAAGAAGTGCCACCTCCCCGAGGACCAGCGCGCCGCTCGTGTCTGAGCCGTACACGCTGCTCTTCGGCCTGTCCGCGAACCCGCCGACGCACCTCGGCGGGCACGCCGGCATCGTTCGTTGGGCGGCGACCAAGGAACGCTTCGACGAGCTCGACGCGCCCGTGGGCGAGGTCTGGGTGTTGCCGGTCTATCGGCACGCCTTCGTCGACAAACGCGACATGCCTTCGTTCGCGCACCGCTTCGCGATGGCGAAGCTGGCGTTCCTCGATCTAACGGGGGTGGAAGCGGGTCGCGTGCAGGTGCGCGACGACGAGCGGGTGTTGTGTGAAGCGCACCCCGACGAGCGCCTCGGGACGATCGATCTGATTCGCTACCTGGAGGCTGAACACCCGGGGCGACGGTTCGCGCTGCTCCTCGGCGAGGACACCTACGCGGATCTGAAGGCGGGGCGCTGGAAGGCGAGCGCGGAGCTGATGGCGCGGGCGCCGGTGGTGGTGGTGCCGCGGGTCGGGGTGGACGCGGGGGTGGATCGAATCGATGCACCGCGGTTGACGGCGATCAGCTCGAGCGCGGTGCGTGCGTCGACCGACGAGGTGTTCCTGGAGACCGCGCTGCGGCCGGAGGTCTTGGCGTACGTGGTGCGACACGGGCTGTACGCGTTTGGCGCCCGCGACTGAGCTCGGCGTTGTCGGCGTAGACCGCGGCCTGCATCCCGTTCGTTGATCTTGGGACCGGGACCGGGACTGGGACCGGGACCGGGTGTGGGGAATACAATGTGTGCCTTGGCGCGTATGCGTTTGGGGATCGGTCGCGCCCGCGTTAGAGTCGTGGGCGACCTCGGGGGAATGCGTCGTTGAGCACGAGCCAAGCGCCAAAGAAGAAAGTCCGTAAGGACCGGCTCGTCGGGCAGCTGCTCGCCGGCAAGTACAAGATCATCAAGAAGATCGGCGAAGGCGGAATGGGCTCCGTGTACATCGCGACCCAGGAGCCGATCGACCGCAAGGTCGCCGTGAAGGTCCTCCTCGGCAAGCTGGCCGAGGACGAGATCGCCGTGAAGCGCTTCGAGCAGGAGGCGCGCGCGATCTCGAAGATGCAGCACCCCAACACGGTCACCATCTACGACTTCGGGCACACGGCCGAGGAGGACGACGAGCGCCTCTACATCGTGATGGAGTACCTGAAGGGGCGCACGCTGACGCAGCTCCTTCGCAAAGAGAAGGTCATCAACCCGATCCGCGCCGCGAAGATCATGCGGCAGGTCTGCGCGTCGCTCTCCGACGCGCACGCGGCGGGCATCATTCACCGCGATCTCAAACCCGACAACATCTTCCTCACCGAGGTCGGCGGCGACCCGGACTGGGTGAAGGTGCTCGACTTCGGCGTCGCGAAGCTCGCGGACAGCGAAGGCGCGGGGACCCTCACGCAGACCGGCATGATCTTCGGTACGCCGAAGTACATGTCGCCGGAGCAGGCCGAGGGCCGCCCGATCGACTACCGCGCGGACATCTACGCGCTGGGTGTCGTCATGTACGAGCTCCTGGTCGGCCGCCCGCCGTTCGTGGCGGACACGCCGGTCGGGCTGCTGCTCAAACACATCTCGGAGCCGCCCGCGCCGTTCGCGAAGATTCGGCCGGACCTCACGATCGACCCGCGCATCGAGGCGATCGTGATGAAGTCGCTCGACAAACGCCCCGACGGCCGTCAGCAGGCGGTCTCGGATCTCGCGGCGGAGCTCGAGATGTTCGAGCGCACCGCGTCCGGGCCGGTGTATCTCCCGGGCACGGGCACACACCCCACGCCGGGCGTCGGTGGCCTGCCGACCGAGGTCGTCCCGGGGCAGAGCCCCTCGAACCCGTTCACGCCGTCGGGGCTGCAGTCTCCGAACGCCGTGCCGAGTCACCTGTCGCTCGGCGGGCAGCCGGCGACGCAGCACATGACCGGCGGCACGCAGGCCGCCGAGCACATGACCCAGCAGCAGCAGCCCGGCTCGGCGCAGTACCAGGCGGCCGACGCGATGGCGACGGCGGCGCAGGGCGCGATGCCGGGGAGCGTGCAGATGACCGCGCCGGGGCTCACGCACCCGACGCCGGCGATGGGCGGCGCCGTCGAGACGCTCGGCGGGATCAGCCACGAGATCTCCGGGCCGTTCCCGGGGCACCAGAAGAAGTCGTCGCGGTCGCCGCTGCTCTTGGGCGGGGTCGGCCTGCTCGTGGCCGCGGTGGCGCTCGCGGGCTTCGCCTTCATGTCGCAGGAGGAGGAGGCCGCCACGGTCGCGCCCATCGCTGCGCCGGACAAGAAGACGCCGCCACCGAAGGCGCCCCCGACCGTCGCGGAGGATCCGAAGGACCCCGACGAGGCGGTCGTCGCCAAGGACCCCGATCCTCAGCCCGACAAGAACCCGTCCACGGACCGTCGGCCGCGCCGCCCGCGCGCGAGCCCGCCGCCTCCGCCGCCGCCGCCGGAGCCGTCCCGCACGGTGCGCTTCGACTTCACGTCGGAACCCGCCGGCGCGCTCGTGACGCTCAACGGACAGGAGCAGGGGCGCACGCCGTTCCACGTCGACTATCCGCGCGGCGAGGACGTCCTGACCTTTGTCTTCGCGAAGGACGGCTACGAGACCATCCGCAGCGTCGCGACCCCGAGCTTCGAGCGCACCGTGCGCGCGACGCTGAAGAAGGAAGCCGTCGCGAAGACGCCGACGAAGACGAAGAAGAAGTGCGCCGACGGCAAACCGCCGCCGTGCCGTCGCCGGGTCGCGCCTCCGCCTCCGCCGCCCTCCGAGAAGATCGGCGACGATCCGCTGGGCGAACGCGTCAGCGATCTGAAGTAGAGAAAGCACCGTGCGGCGCGCGGCCCACGCGATCACCCTGTTCGGACTGAGCTTCGTCGCGGTGGTGCCGACCGCGCTGGGGGCTGCGCCTGCGCCGTCGGACGCGGCGCTCCTCTCCGCGCAGCCGTCACGAAAGACCGCGCTCGACGAGTTCCGTCGTTTCAACGCGGCGGCGCAGCGGTACAAGACCGAAGCGGGTGTCTACAAGGCCTGGCAGTACGGCCTCGCGCCGGTGGCGAAGAGCATTCCGTTGTTCGATCCCGTGGCGCTCGCCGAAGGGATGAAGGAGGCGAACCTCCAGGTCGCCGAGACGCTGGAGGCGCGCGGGACCCGAGCGATCGAAGCGCTCGCGCGCGACTACTACGTGTCGAACGGGCGCCGCGTCCCGCGGAGCGTCGACCTCGAGCGCAACGACAAGGTGGCGGCGTACGTTCGCACCGCGCTCTTCGCCGGCGACCTGAGCACGAACCAGCGGCTGGCGTTGGGACAGCTCCTGGACGGGGTTCGCGACAAACGGCTGAACCTGCGGATCGAGGGTGAGTTCGAAGGGCTTCGGACGGAGTTTCTCGCCACGCAGGAGGAAGTGGAGAATCTCGCGGCCGGGCTCGAGCAGCTCGGTGGCGCCGTGGAGCGCATCGCGGACGCGCAGGCCGAGACGAACGCGACACTCACGAAGGTCAGCGCGGACGTCGCGGGTAATCGTGCGCGCCTCGAGTTCCTGGAGGATTTTGCGTTCGGTCGTATGTCGCCGGCCGAGCAGCTCGAAGCGCTCGACGGCGGCTACTACCCGCCCGGCCTCGACGACGAGGACCGAGCGCTGCTCCGTTCGCGCGTCGTGGTTCAACGGAACTTGCAGTACGCGGGGCAGGCGTTTGCGACGCTCGGACAGGTCGCGGCGGCGTTCGATCTCGACCCCGGGCTGCAGCGTGGCTTCGCCGCGGGGTCGGCGCTGGTGCAGATTGCTTCGTCGGTCGCGACTTCGAATCCGCTCGGCGTGGTGTCGGGGATCATTGGGCTCGTCGGTGTGTTCGGAAAGCCGAAGCCGAGCCCGTTCGTCGCGGTGTTCGAGTCATTGCAGCGGATCGAGCGTTCGCTGTCTCAGCTGAAGCGGATGACGGCCATCGTCATCGACCTCCAGCAGAAGACGTTGGAGGCGCTTGTCGCGCTGTCGGATCAGATCGAGGAGTCGCGCAAAGACCTCGCGGATCGGATCGACCGCAACTACCGGTTGCTCGTCTTCGGCACACTCACGGCGCTTCGTGCGATCGAGGACTCGTGGCGACCGTGTGCGGACTTTGGCCTTGCGGCGTACGCGCGCGCACGGGAGGGCGAGTGGCCGACGGTGGAGGCTTTACGTCCACCGGGTGTTCGCTTCGTCTTCGGCGCCGGGGACCACGGCGTCTACTTCCTGGAGGAGGCGAAGCTCGCCGCGTGCGCGCGGCCCGACGCGCCGTTCTTCGCGGCGCTCGCGCTCGGTGGCCCCGGGGGCACGGCCAACGCGGCGCACCCTGCGTTCAGCGAGCTCGCTGACATCGAGCGGCACCCGGACGGGGCGACGCGAAGGTTGGAGGTCCTGATGGACGCGATGCCGCGGCTCATGGCGTTCGTTCGCACGCTGGAGGCCGTCGATGGGGCGGGGCGTCCGACCGAAGGCGGCGCGTGGCGCCGGCTCGACCTGCCCGCGTCCGCTTGGGACGCCGCGATCGTCGACGCGGATGCTGCGTCCGTTCGTCGGATCGAGGAGGCGCGTTCGTTCGTCCCGCGGGGGCGCGCGGCGATCGTGGTTTCGACGAGTGACGATTGCGCGGCCGATGTCCGTACGTCGACGGCGGGACCGGTGCGCGTCCGCTCCGTCTGCGCGCGGTCGCTGGGACAGACGATGCTCTCCCCGGGGCGCGTCCTTCACGCTTCGGAGGCGGTGCTCGGGCTCGTCCCCTACCTGCGACTCTGGACCGGCGATCGCTTCGTAGACTTCGACGAGCGCTCGTTGCGCGAGCCGACGACGCGGTTCACGACGGCGCAGGAGATCTCGACGGCCGCGTACCGCCTCACGAACCGCGCGCTCGCGCAGCAGGCGGTGTTGTCGGGGGCCCCTGCGGCGCAGCGGCTCTGGCGTGGGTGGTTCGACGGCGACGACGACGCCAAGGCGAGCGTCGTGGAGCATGTGAAGAGCGTGGCGGCGATCGAAGCGAAGTACCCGTACATGATGCCCTTTGGCCGGCGCTTCCGCGCAAACATCGCCAAGGTCGTCGCCGCTCGGCTCCTCGTGCGCGAAGCGGGCATCGAAGGCATCCCGCTCGACGAGACGTTCAATCGCTACCGCTACGCACACGTCGTCGGCGCCGCGGATCTTGTCGCCGATGCGCTGGGCATCGCGGGGCGTGAGGACGTCACGGTCGTGCGCGCGGAGGGGGATGGGATCGCGTTTCACCTCGACGTGTACGACGACGACGCGAAGCGCGTGGTGCGGCTCGATCTCCCGCCTTCGGCGGATCGCTACCTCCTCCTGGAGCGTGCGCCGTTGCTGCGCGAGCTGCTGGAGGCCAACGCGGCGCTGTTCGACGCAATGGAACAGACTCACGCGGCGTGGGTGGCTCCGGCGGATCGGGACTCGCCGAAGGTGCCGCCGACCACGACGGTGCCGCCGACGGTGCACCCGAAGCGCTGTGCTTGCGCGGCGGCGTCGAGCCCTCGCGGAGGGTCACCTCGGTTGTGGATTCTGCTCGGGGTCGCGTGGGCGCTCCGGAGACGTCAGTCCCGCGGGAGGCATTGCTTGGACAGCTCGGCGTAGGCCTTGGACAGGCGCGCGAGCTCGTCGCTCATCGTGGCGAGTCGCTTCTCCAAGACGGTGTACGAGGCCGCGCGGTCGTCGCGGATCTCCTTGCGGAGCTTGTCGTTGTCCTCGCGGTAGGACTTCGCGAGCTTCGTGGCCTCGTTCCTGAGGCTCGTGTCGATGCGACTTTGGATCTTCTCTGGGAGCTTTTCGAGCTTCCCGTCGATCTTGGATGCGGGCGTTCGCTCCAGGCATTTCCACGCGCAGCGACTCTGGCTGATGCACTGCGTGAGGATGCGATCCTGCCCGCCGACGTAGACGCCCCGCGGGCACGATCCGTCGTGAGACGGCCCGTTGACGCTCGCGAGCGCACAACCCACGAGCTTCGCGCAGTGTTGCGGCTTTGCCGACGCCGAGGAGGCGATGGCGAGGGCGAACGGAAGGACGGCGAAGACCAGGCGCGACATGCCGGCACCTTAGGCAGGACCGGCGTCGCGCTCAACTCGCCTCGGGTTACAGCACCTGCGTGAACAGCGCGGCGACGCACGCGAAGCCGAGCACCGCGACCATGAACGGCGAGGGCGCGGCGCGCGCGGGGAGCTGGGGCAGCGCGTCGTCGGACGAAGACTCGCCGACCTTCGGGAGCGGCTTCTTGCCGACGACGGTCGGGATGTAGCGCTGCGGGCTGACGCCGCGGGCGGTCGCGGGGGCGCGCGGCGTGACGAAGCCGGCGCTGCGATCGAAGTCGTCGAAGCCGTCGGCGCCGGGGCGGCAGAAGGTCTTCGTGACGTCGCCCTCGTCCTCCGCACCGAAGCTCGGGAGCGCGGCGGAGGCGCGCAGATCGGCGGGGCTCGGGTTGCGCGGCTTCGCGGGGCGCACGAAGGGGAACGCGAGCGGCGCGACGACTTCGCCGTCGTCGAAGTCGGCCGTGTCGATGAATTCGGCGTCGCAGGGGAGGGCGCTCGGCTCGAGCACCCCCGCGATGGCGGAGACGTCGAAGGGGTCGTCCAGCGAGTCGAGGTCGCCGCGGACCGGGCAGACCAGGAACTTGTCGCTCTCGCGCCCGCCGGTGGGCGTCGCGGCGCGGAGGTCGGGGCGCTCCGGCTCCTCGTAGCCGTGCACGGTCGCCGGCTCGACGATCGCGTGGTCGGGGAGCGGCATGATCTCGGGCATCGGCGCGATCGCCTCGGCCTTCGCGTCCTCTTCGAGGAGCTCGTCGAAGTCGAGGTCCGTCGGCAGGTGCGCGGTCATCAGCACGGCGTCCATGTGGGGCGCGACAGGCTGGTGCGGGACGAGCGCGCCGATCGAGGTGTGGTCGTCGATGGCCCGCAGCTCGGCCTCGACCATCGCCCGCAGCGCGGGGGGCACGCCGTTGCCGTCGACGAGCGTGGCCTCGTCGTCCTCGGCCGCGACCCGAATCCAAGTGGGGTCGAACGCACGGTCGGACTGCTGCATCACCATGGCGGATGGTGTGTGCGAACGTCGTGCCAGCTCGAATCCGGCCGTTTGGAGCCCCGCCGAAGGTCCCGGGCCGCCGTCAGATGCAACTTCGGCAACTCGCCGCCGCCGCGTTCGGCAACATCCGCGCTTCGTCTCTACCTGTCGCCCAATCCCGCCTTCGTGCTAAGGATTTCGAGTCCCCGTGGCCCACGACTCGCTGCCGTATTCGGTCGATGAGACCATCGATTCGACCCGCATGGGCGCCGACGCCGGCCGCGACGCGCCCGCACCGCACCGCGCGCGCCTCGTCTCGGCTTACCCCCCGGACGTGGCCATCGTCATCGACCTGACCGACGGACGCACCGTCCTGGGCCGCCTCCCGGACACCCCGGCCACACCGCCCATCAACCACCCCACCGTGTCCCGCACCCACTTCGAGATCGAGTGGGACGCGGGCCTCGGGGTCCACGTCGGCCGCGACATGGGGAGCCGCAACGGCTCCGCGGTGGACGGCGAGCGCGCGGTCGACACCTGGCACCCCCTCGTCCCCGGCGCCGTCCTGCGCGTCGGCGACGTGCTCCTCGTCTATGAGGAGTCACATACGTTTCAGCACATGGACGCGCCGGAGGTCTCGCGCCGCAACGTCCCCGGGGAGGCGAACGGCATCCGCGCCCTCCGCGCGCGGCTCGCACGCGCCGCGCCCGACGTGTCCCCCGTCCTGATCATCGGCGAGACCGGCACCGGCAAGGAGAAGATCGCCGAGGAGGTCCACCGCGTGAGCGGCCGGCCCGGCGACTTCGTCGCGGTGAACTGCGCGACGCTCGGCGAGCAGCTCATCGAGAGCCAGCTCTTCGGCCACATGAAGGGTGCGTTCACCGGCGCGACGACGGACTCCCCCGGGCTCTTCCGCGCCGCGGAGCGTGGCACGATCTTCCTCGACGAGATCGGCGAGATGCCGCTCGAGCTGCAACCCAAGTTGCTCCGCGCGATCCAGGAGCGCGAGGTCCGCGCGGTCGGCAGCACGAAGAGCGAGCGCATCGACGTTCGCGTCGTCGCGGCGACGCACCAGGATCTCGCCCGTCGCGCGCACGAAGGCACGTTCCGCCAGGACCTCTACGCACGCCTCGCGATGTGGGAGCTGCACGTGCCGGCGGTGCGCGACCGTCGCTCGGACATCCTGCGGTGGCTCGACGATCTGTACGGCATCTGGGCCGGCGAGCGCGACATCGACACCCACCCGCCGCGCATCCACGCGGAGGCCGCGGAGCGGCTCGTCCTCGAGGACTGGCCGGAGAACCTGCGTGGCCTCAACCGCCTGGTGCACGAGATCGCGAGCCGTCGCCTCGACTCGGTGCGCGTCGAACACCTCCCGGAGTGGGTGCGATCGTGACGCGGTATCTGATGGTGCGGGGGCGCGCGACGTCCCTGCGGATGGCGATGCCGCCGCTCGAGACGCTCACGCTGGGGCGCGCGATCGCAAACGACATCGTGATCGCCGAGGCCGGCGTCGCGGACAACCACCTGGAGATCTACCTGGACCACGGCGTCGGCATCCGCGTGAACGACGCCGACACCGCGCGCCTCCTCGGCGACCAGGAGTCGGCGCTCCCGGTCGGCAAGACGGTCGATCTCGAAGACGGCGATCGCATTCGCGTCGGCTCCGTCGAGGTCTCCTTCGCCACCGTCGAGGACGAGGCGCGGGCCGCGGCGCCCCACGTCGTCACGCGCCGCTACCTCGAGCGCTGCATCGAAGAGCGCGACGGCGCCGTCGCACGGCTGCGCGTCACCGGGGCGGGCTCGAACCTCGCCGACACGGTCACGGAGCACGCCCGGCCCGAGCTAGTGATCGCCCCCCTCGGCGCGCAGCAGGTCGGTGTGTTCGTGCCCAACGCGACCGAGCGCCACGCGCGCGACGTGCTCGGACCGATCGTCGACCACCTGTACGGGCTCGGCGCCGAGGTGCTGATCGGCGTCGCGCACACCGACGAGGGGCGCCGCGACAAGCTCCTCCAGATCGCGGAGACCCGCACCACGCGGCCCTCGCACACCACGCCCGACAAGAAGAAGGAGCTCATCACGCTCGACCCGGCGATGCGTCGTGTCGTCGAGCTGGTCGATCGCGTCGCGGCGAGCACGACCCCGGTGCTGATCCTCGGCGAGACGGGCGTCGGCAAGGACCTCGTCGCGCAGATCATCCACGACAAGTCGGACCGGGCGCACGGACCCTTCGTCCGGACGAGCTGCGTCGATCTGTCCGACGCGTTCGTCGAAGAAGCGAGCACGAACTTCCTCGCGCGCGCGAAGGGCGGCACCGTGCACCTCGACGAGCTCGCTGGCCTTTCGGCACGCGCGCAGCTGTCGCTCGGGTACCTGCTCGACGACGCCTACGGCGCGGCGCTCGACGTTCGGGTGATCGCGTCGTCGAACCAGGACCTCGCCGCCAACGTGAAGAAGGGGACGTTCCGCAAGGACCTCTACTTCCGGCTCAATCAGATCACGATCGACGTCCCGCCGCTCCGCGATCGCGCCGCGGATATCGTGCCGCTCGCGGAGCGTTTCATCGCCGAGGCCGCGCGCGGTCGGGCGACGACGCCGCAGCTCACCGACAACGCGAAGTCGAAGCTGCTCGGTCACCGCTGGCCGGGTAACGTGCGCGAGCTGAAGAACGCGATCGAGCGCGCGGTGCTCCTGTGCACCGGTGAGACGCTGGAGGTCGACTTCTTCGGCGCGCAGATCGCCGACGCCAAGACGAACCCCACCGCGGCCCCGCCCCTTCAGGAGGGCGAGCGGCTCTCGCTCAAGGACGAGATCGCCGCGCTCGAGAAGCGCCGCATCCTGGAAGCGCTGGAGCGTTACCCGACGCAGCGCGACGCCGCTGCGGCCTTGGAGATGCCGATGCGGACCTTCCTGAACCGGCTCGACGCGTTCGGTATCCCGCGCGCGCGAGGCGGCGGCGGGAAGAAGTAGCGCGTCGCGAACGATTACAGCCCGGCGGTAAGGGACGTTTGCGAAGCGGCTGACGACAATGAACGTCGAGATGTCGTGGTTCGTTCGTTCGCCCGAAGACAACCCTCTCCTGCAGCCGTGGCTGAACCTCCCGTTCGTTGGGCAGCAGACGCCCGCGGCCCCTGGGATGCCGATCCCCGGCCTGGCGCAGGGTGACCAGTTCTCGATCCTCGAGGGCCTTTCGCCGGAGTTGGCGGAGTTTACCGCCGGGCACGCGGGCGCCGAGATCGATCCCAGCCTGATGTGGTCGCAGCTCATGGGCCTCCCCGAGTCCGGCCGCGACCTCGGGCCGCTCAGCGGCATCGACGGCGTCGAAGACATGTCGCGCGAGGAGCTGGAGTCGGCGATCAAGGACCTCTTCGCCGAGCTGTACGCGGACGGGACGCCGCTCGAGGGGCGGCCCGACTCGGACATCCAGCACGCGCTCGCGACGGGGGACTTCAGCGGGCTCTCCGCCGAGGACCTCATCAGCCTCTTCACGCTGCTCGACCAGTACCGTCAGAACCAGAACAACCCGGGGCCGGTGGCCTCGCAGCCGCACGCGAGCGTCGCCCCGCAGGGCTCTTGGGGGCCGGGGGGGACGAACAGCTACGGCGGTGGTGGGCAGCACACCGGCACGAACCGCTCCGCGCCGGCGCCGAGTGGTCCCGCGCCGGTCGGTCCGCCCCCGCCCGGATCGAGCGCGGGCGAAGCGCTTGCGCACACCGCGGAGCAGGTCGCGAACGGGATGGGCACCACCGGTTGGTGTTATCGCGGCGTGAAGCAGGCGGTCGCGCAGTCGACGGGTGTGCAGCTCACCGGAGGCTCGGCCTACGAGGCGGCGGACCAGCTCGCGGCGAGCGGACGGTTCCAGGAGGTCGAGGTCTCGCCCGAGAACCTCACGCAGCTCCCGCCCGGCGCGGTGGTGGTCTGGGGCCAGACGTCGGCCAGCCCGCACGGGCACATCTCGGTCGCGCTCGGTGATGGCCGCGAGGCGAGCGACCACGTCCAGAGCCAGATCACCTCTCTGCGCGGCGCTTCGAACTATCGCGTCTTCGTCCCGACCGACGCTTGAGGTCGACTCACTCGGCGTCGAGCTCCATCCAGACGTTCCCGCTCGTGGACGACAGGTCCACCGTCGCGCGTTTGTAGCCGCTCTTCTCGATACGAACGAGGCGAACGCCGCGGCGCTGCTTCTCCGTGAGCTCCAGCGGCGTCTCCCCGAGCGCGCGCGAGGACGCGACGTCGGTGACGGTGGCCCCCTGCGGATCGCTGTTGATGGTGATCGGGCCAACCACGATGGGCGTCGTCGGCTTGTCGATGCCCTGCGTGGGCGCGGTCGGCGCGCGCTGCTTCTTGGGCATCAGCAGGATCACCGCGAGGAGGACACACGCGACGATCCACAGCGCGACGATCAGCGTCCACACCCGGCTCTTGCGCGGCGGTGGTGCGCGTTGTTCGCGGGCCGCCGGTTCGAGGAGGACGGACGGTGGGGAGTGGCGCTTCGCCGGATCGTCGACCGCGTGGCCGGACTCGATGACGGAGTCGGAGGCCATCTCCGCGAGCTCCGGGTCGTCGGCCGGGCGCGTGGGCTCCCCGAACTCGTCGTCGGGTGGACTCGTGACCTGATCGACCGCGAGCTCCAGCTCCTGCGTGAGGCGCGAACGCCCGCGAAGCTCGGCCGTCGGGGCCGGCATCTGCGGGTTCGTCTCGGGCGCCTCCTGCACGCCCGCCGGCGACAGCAACGCGTCAGCGCCGAGCATCGTCACGGCGGTGTCGGAGGTGTCGATCTTCAGGCTGTCGTGCGAGCCGCTGCTCTCGAGGCCCGCCGCCGACGCGAGCTCCGTCCTCGCTACGGGGGGGAGGGTTGGCGCGTTCACCAGGCCGCTGTCGTCTTCGAACGCGAGCTGCGTCGACGCGTACTCCAGATCCTGGTCGGCGCTGCGATCGGTGATCTCGTCGGCGCGCGGCGACGTCAGCATGTCCGTCGGGTTCGCGCCCTCGCCGAGCGCGGCGGGATCCATCGTCGCGTCCACGTTGGGGAGCGCGAGGATCGACATCTTCTTCTCGCGGGGCGCGGTCGTCGGGAGCTCGGGGCTCACGGGCTCGAGCTGCGTGGTCGGTGCGTCGGCGCTCTGCGCGACGGGGTGCGGGCCGGTGCCGAGGGTGTTGGCGATGAGGCGCTCCGCGAGCGACGCGCTGGGGCGCCAGTTCGACGGGAACAGATCGACGAGGGTCTCTTTCACGTCGTCGATCGAGGGGCGGTCCTCGGGGCGCCGCTCCAAACACTTCACGATGAGCTGCATGAGCCGGTCCGCGTTGGGCGTGCCGTCGGGCAGCTTCATGTCCGGGAGCTCGCCGCGGATCTTGGCGCGGACCGTCTCGTGGATCGCCTTCGACGGGTACGCGCGCTCGCCCGCGAGGACTTCGTAGAGCACCTCCCCGATCGCGAAGACGTCCGTCGCGGTGCTCGGTGGCGGGCGCCCCGCGACCTGCTCGGGCGCCATGTACGCCGGGGTCCCGAGCATCATGCCGGTCGCGGTGCGGCCGCTCTTGCCGGCGAGCTTCGCGATGCCGAAGTCCACGACCTTGAGCGTGGGCACCTTCGCGCTCTCGCGCGGGTCGTCCTGGAGGAGGAGGTTGTCGGGTTTGATGTCGCGGTGGATCACCCCCGCGGCGTGGGCGCCGCCGACCGCGTCGACGAGCTGCAGCACGATGCCGAGCGCCTGCTCGTGGCTGAACTTGAACCCCCGCAGCGTCATCAGACTCGGCCCTTCGATCACCTCCATCACCAGCGCGACGCGCCGCGGCTTCTCGATGACGACGAAGTCGATGATGTCGATGATGTTCGGGTGGCGGATGTCGTTGACGACGCGGGCCTCGGTGAGGAGGCGGTGGACGACGTCCTGGTTCGAGACGAGCTCTTGCGCGAGGACCTTGATCGCGGCCTGGCGTCCCAGCAGCTTGTGGCGACCGAGGAAGACCTTACTCGTGGAGCCGGCGCCGAGGAGGCGTTCGAGCTCGTAGGCCCCGATCACCTCGCCGGGGGCTACGTTCGCCGCGGAGCCCGCCATCTACGCGCGCCATCCTAGCAGATCGCGGCGGGTGTGGCTCAACGCCCTCGACGTCGCTTTTGTTGTCAGAACGGTGGGTTTGGCGTCGTAGACGATAGGGTGAGCGCCGCACAGCAACGCCACGTCTCGGCCCGGGGCCTCGCCAGCCGAATCGCGCTCCCCCAGCGCGCCGCGATGCTGTGGATGCGGACCCGCCGCCTGGAGGTGGTGCGCAGTCACGTGGGGCGGCCGGTGCATCGGGGGTGTGTGGACCATCGCGACCTCGCCGAGGGGACGGCGCACACCGCCGACGGCGCGTGGGTGGTGACCGTGCGCGGTTAGGCCTCGGTTGGGCGCCGCTACTCGGCTTCGCCGCGGTCGATGCGACGCTGGATGGCGCGCTCGATCAGGATGATGACGGAGACCACGTCTTCGTGCTGGGCCGCGGTCTCCAGCGCGGCGCGCGCGCCGGGGCCGGGGAGGGCGGCGAGGGCGAGCGCACATGCGCTGCGCACCGCGGGGACGGTGTCGGACCTCATGCCCTCGGTGAGGGCGGTGAGCGTCGATGGGTCCTGGTGGTCCCCCAGCGCGTACGCAGCGTTGATGCGCACGTCGGTGTCCGGGTCCCGCAGCGCGCCGACGAGCGCCCGGGTCGCGGCGTCTTCGTTGAACAGCGACAACAGCTCCGCGGCGCGCGCGCGGGTGCGGGCGTCGCCGTAGGCGAGCTCCGACGCGAGCACCGAGGTCGCGTCCAGGCGCCCCAGCGCGTAGGCGAGGGTGGTCTTGAGGGACCCGTCCGCCGCCGCGTACTCGACGGCGAGGGGGAAGACGATCCCGGAGCCCCCGAAGTCCGACACGATCGTGACGGCGCGGATGCGCTCCGCCTCCGAGGCGCGGTCGTCCTGGAGCACGGCGAGGGCGGACCGAACGTCGGGCGCGATGGCGACCATTACAGGGCCTCCGTCACGTTCGATCGGTTCGAGAGGAAACCGCGCTCCGTTGCGGCCGTGCGACCGAGGACGGCCGCGAGATCGTCGGTGCTCCCCTGGCGCGCGATGACGTCGAGGAACCCGAGCACCTCCCGGGCGCGCGCGCGCTCCGAGGTCGCTCCGGCGGAGCTGAACAGATCGGTGTCGACGGAGGTCCGGGCGAGGAGGCGGTCCTCCGCCGCGGCGTCGGCGCCGCAGCCGCTGACACAGACGAGCTGGTAGTCGGGTGCGTTGGTGCTCGGGCGCGCCGGCGAGCGTGCGCGCAGGCCGGTGCGTGACCGGTGCGACTCCCCGATCGTGAAGCGCTTCCCCGCGAACAGGACGGCGTCCGACGCCTCCGCCGCGCGCGACGTCGCGATGCGCTCCGGCGCCGAGTCGTCGGGCATCACCACGAACAGCGTGGTGCCGGGGGCGGTCCAGATGTCGACGTGGGGATCGCGGCCCGGGAGGCCGAGGGCTTCGAGCGTGGCGACGTCGTCGCCGCTCACCCGCGAGTAGCCGCGCTCGAGGAGCCCCGAGACGAGCTCCGCTTCGGCGCGCATCCGCGTCGAGGGGCGGTCGCCTGCGCCGAGGGCGACGGTGACCTGCACGTTGTCGCCGCGCGCCATGCGCGCGTACTCGGGGAGGCGAACGAGGCGCGAGCCGGGCGGCGGGGCGAGGGCGATCAGCGCACCGAGCGTGGGGGCGTCGACGCGGCTGGTGATCGGGAGGTCGGCTTCGAGCTGGAAGCGCTCGACGGCCTCCATGGTCTTGGCGTCGTAGTCGCCGTCGACGTCGGCCGACGCCATGAGCCCGAGATCCGAGAGGGCCTGTTCGACGCGATAGACGGACTCCGCGTTGGAGCGCGGCCCGAGCGAGGGGCCGCCTTCGAGGACGTCGACCAGCACGGGGTCGAAGAGGAAGCGACGGCCACCGCGGTCGTCGGCGCGCTGGCGGTTTCGGTCGACCTGCGCGCGGAGGGCGTCGAACAGCGAACGGCCGTTGACGGCGACGAGCGCGCGCGACGGTTCGTCGATTCGACTGAATAGATTCTCGAGCTCGTCCGCGCCGCGGATGACACCGTCACGTCCGGCCAGCTCGCGGAGGTCCTCCTCCGATACGCCGGCGTCCGCGAGATCGCCGACGAGGGCCTGCGGGAGCTCGTCGACGACGATGTAGCCGACGTTGGTCGGAGACCAATTCGCCGGCGCGCGCGGCACGCTGACCATCAGCCCACCACGCGCGGCGCCGCGACTTCACGTTCGACGGCCGAGTTGTCGATCGCCACCGACGCGGCGAATCGATAGTGGTTCGAGATCGGGAGGCCCCCGGGGGCCGTGTCGAGGACGGCGTTGGAGAGCAGCACGAGCGGGCGCGTTCGGTACGCGCCGTAGGTGTAGACGTGGTGTCCCTCGAGCTCCGCGGAGTTGCCTTCGAAGCGACAGGTGTACACGTCGACTTCGGCGCCGTCGGTGATCGCGAGCGCGCCGCCGCGCACCGCGAAGTTGTGCGCGACGATCGTCGCGGCGATCTCCACCTTGGCGTCGCCGCCCGCGAAGATCGCGCCGCCGGCGAACGCCTGGTTGTCGACGATCGTGCATTCGGTGACGAAGAGCTGGCCGCGGTCGATGGCGATCGCGCCGCCGCGCCCGGTCTTCGCGGTGTTCTTCTCGATGAGGCAGCCGACGACGTGGACTTCGCAGCCGTTCTCGATCGCGATGGCGCCGCCGCTCTGCGCGCGCCCGCCGACGATCGACATCTCCTCGATGCGGACCTGACCGTTGAACGCCTCGACGGCGATCGTCGTTCCGCGGCCGCGGCCGTCGATCACCGTGCTGTCCGGGCCGGAGCCGCGCAGCGTGAGGGGGCGGTCGATGACGAGGCGCCCTTGGATGCGGCCGGGGGCGACGTGGATGATGTCGCCGTCCTTCGCGGCGAAGATCGCCGCCTGGATCGCGCTGGCCGTCGAGAGCTGGCTCTGGGTTTGTTCGATCGCCATGGTGGTCTCCTCAGCCGCCGATGAACAGCGCGTCGCAGTCGTTGAGCAGCGCGTCGAGCGTCACGTCGTGCATCACTTCCTCCAGCGGGCGGCTGTTGGACTTGGTGCCCCACGGGTTGTAGAGGCGCACGTGTTTGACGCCGTCCTTTTCGTAGGCGTCGAGCACGGCGTAGTAGTGGTCGCCGGTGAGCGGCTTGCCGACGCGCGCGACGTGCGTGCGTACGACCATCGGCGCGGAGGCGCGACGGCCTTCCTGCAGGCGCTCGAAGACGAGCTCGGGCGGCAGCGTCGCGGTGATCGTCTGACGACGTGCGCGCCGGCCGGTGAGCAGGTCGAGCGCGCGCGCGGGGTTGCCGCACTCGAGGTTCGCGTACGACTCGGCCGAGGCCTGCGCGAACGCCTTCTCGACGAGCGCGACCCACAGCGTGTCGTTCTGACCGTTGGGCATCGGGTCCGCGTAACCCTCGTTCGGGAACTCGGGCTCGACCCGGTACTCGTCCTTGCCGAGCTTGATGGTCCAGGAGTCGTTGAGGTTGCGACGGATGCGCTTCAGGAGCGCCGTCGGCTTCGCGTGCGCGACGGCCGCGCACGACGCGAGCAGCCACGCGTCGCCCAGGTTGCCCTGGTCGACGTCGGAGAAGGTCGGGGGGATCTGGCGGCCGGCTTTGTCGGTCCGGAACGCGTCGTCCGTGAACCGCACCATCGAGGTGCTGTGCCCGGCCGGGGCCGCCAGCTTTTCTTCTTTTTCGTCCTCTTCCGGCTCCGCGAACTCCATGAGCATCGCGTTGGACTCGTCGTCGCGGTCGACGCGATCGATCCGTCCGCCGTCTTCGGTCTTCTTCTTCTTCTGAGAGCGGTTGGTGGTCGTCGGGGTGACCGTAGTCAGCCCGCGGATCCCGACCGCGGTACGATTGAATCCAGCGCCTGCAGAACCGTTACCGAGCATGAGTCGTGCCTCTCATCGTCTCCGTCGCCCGCGCCGCGTGATTCGCGGGCGACACCGTGTTCATCCTCAAGCGACCAGGTTGCGGACCGCCGTCATGTACATGTCGTGCTCCGCCTTGGAGACCCGCGCCGCCAGGTCCATCGCCTGGTGGTGCTCCGACATCACTTGCTGCGCGTTGAAGTGAAAGAACGGGTCCGTGTCGGCCTCGATGCGCGCTTCGTGAATCTGGTCGAAGATCGCGTTTCGCAGCTCGTTGGTGACGTCCGCGCCCTGCGTGGAGTCCATGTTCTTCACATCGTCGTAGAGCTTCTCGAGCTCGCTGGTGTCGAGGCCCGCGTCGCGGAAGCCCTTCATCAGGCTCTCGAGCTCCTCCGCGGACAGCTGACCGTCCGCGGCGGCACCGTCGAAGAGCGACTGCAGCTTGTCATACGCCTGCTGGCGCGCGAGCACGTTCGCCTGTTGCTCGGCGAGGTCGCCGGCTTTCTTTTCTGCGGCCGTCGCGCGGGCCACCAGCTCTTCGATCAGTTTCATCGTCGTTGTTCCTTCTTCGTTCGAAAGACGCCGCAGCCAGTCCGCGCCACCCAGAGCGCGGACTGGCGTCGGTCCGTCGATTCAGTCGGCCCAGGCCATCGCGACCGTCTTGTCGGCCTCGTCCTGAATCTCCTTCGAGCCGGAGCTGCGGTCGTCGAACTCGCCGTACGCCGCCTGCAGCTCCTGAAGCTCCATCTCCAAACGCGCCTGCTCGACCTTCAAGTTCTCCTGTGCCTTCTGCATCTCGGCCTGCGCGGTCGAAATGTCCCGCTGCAGGTCGCTGACGCCGCCGTCGCTGCCGACGAGCCAACAACAGAAGCTCTCGAAGCCGCTCTTGTCCGATGCCTCCTCGAGCTCTTTGGAGAGGTCGTCGATCTCTTCCATCTTGGCTTGGATCTTTTGCTCGAGTTCCTTGCGCTTCTTCTCGCCGGTCTCGATCTTGTCCTTGCCGTCCTCGGTCTTGATGCTCGCGCCTTCGGAAGCGCTCAGAGCCACCATGTCTTGGACGTATGAGATACCGCTGGTCATTGTCGTTCTCCGTTTCGTGCTCTAGGAAGCGTTCGGCCTCAGGGGCTCAGCCCACCTTGCCGATGATGGCGCTCGCCGTGTCGTCGACCTTCTTCTGGACGGACGAGGAGAGCTGCTCGCTCTGGTTGTACTGCGACATCAGGCGCTGGATGTTGAAGTTGCCCATGCGGTCCTGGTTCTCGAGGTCCTTCATGGCGCCTTCGAGGGCCTGCTTCAGGCCGTCGACGACCTCGCTCTGCTGCTTCTGCGCGTTGTCGCCGGCCGAGTCGATCGTGCCGTCGTTGTACTTCGTGAAGCGGCCGTTCGTGGCGGTCGTGTCGCCGACGTCGATGCCGTTGTCCTCGAGGAAGAGGAAGTTCTGGTAGTTGTCGTTCATGTCGTCGGTCGAGTAGTTGCCGTCCGACACGAGCTGGTTGAGCTTGTCCTGCGCGGCGCGCACGAGCTGCTGCTTGCGGACGAGGTCGCGCTGCTGGTCGGCGGCGGACATGGCGGCGTCGTTCGAGTTGTGGACCTTCATCTGGGTGACGGCGATGAGTGCGTTGATTCCGTTGTTCATTTTCTTTCTCCTACTGGGTGGCCGTTGCCGGCGCGTTGTTGATGTCTGAGTCGTATTTCAACCTGCGTGCCAACGCTGGATCGCCGTTTCGAGGGGGGTTCGCGGTTCGATCGCACCTCGAGGCGTCGTCGGTTTGCGGTTTGTGCAACTCGATCGCCGAAGCCGAGTGACCCTTTCTGCAATCACGTCCCCGAGCTGCTGATCCGCGCGCCGCGCGAAGCTCGGTTTTGCTCATCTGTATGGGAGCGTCGAAAACGCTCGCTTCACGGCCCCACGTTTTCGCGGGTGGCACACCGGTTGCTCATGTCTGACGCAACGAACTTTGGCCGCAAACGCAGGCCCGAAAGAGGAGAACGAAGATGGGACTGAACGGAGTGAGCAACCTGAGCGCGATTCGCATGGAGGCGAACTTCGCCAAGCAGGAAGGTGCGCGCGAGGCGATGGAAGACGCCCTCGACAACCACGAGGCCGAGGTCGAGGCGGGCTACACGAACCGGCTCGAGAAGATCGAGAAGGAGCACGCTGCCTCCGAGACGAAGCGCATGGGCGCCCTCTTCGGGAGCATCTTCGGCGGCTTCCTCATCGGCACCGCGATCGGCGAGGCCATCGGCGGCTGGGCCAACAACGGCGACGAGAACCGCGCGCGGGACCTCGAGATGGAGATCGAGCGCAACGACATCCGCACCGACCGTGCGTTCGAGGAGTTCGAGTCCGCCCGCGAGGCGCTCGAAGAGGCGGGCGAACAGGTCGACGCGACCAGCAGCATTCAACAGAAGATCAACCGCACCGGGTACACGGGCATCTAGGCCCCCCGAGCCACCACACGACCGACGAGGAGAGACGAGATGAGCATCAACGGATTGGGCTTCAGCGGCCAACTGCAGGACATGATTGCGGTTCTCCAGATGGAGAAAAAAGAGTGGGCCGAGATGAAGAAGGACGAGTCCAAGGTGGCTCGCGGCAAGTACGAGGACAACAAGATGGACGCGGCCGGCCTGCGCACGGAGGCCCAGGCGCTCCGCGGTGAGGCCGCAGACGTCCGCGCGTCGTTCCAGGCGGCCGCGTCGGCCGTGTCGGTGGCGGCGGCCATCGTGGCTGCGACCGTGCCTCCGCCGGCCGGCCCGATCATCGCGGCGGCGCTCGCGGTGGTCGCCGCGATCCTCATCCTCATCGGCACCATGATCGCCAAGGGGCTCGAGAACCAGGCGGCGGCCAAGGAAGAGCAGGCCACGCAGATGGAGCTGCAGGCCGAGCGTGAGCAGGAGAAGGCCGACGACGCCAAGGACGAGTCGAAGGAGGCCGGCGACGACCTCGATGCGATGATCGACAAGTACCAGGAGCTGCTCGAGGACATCGACTCCACCGGAGCCCGGTTCTAGAGCCCCCTGACGCGCCGCCTGTCGTAGGACGGGCGGCGCTCCTCTCGACACGAAGGAAATTCGAGGAGCTACCCGATGACCATCTCTCGCGGCACCATGGGTGCCCAGATCGCCCAGCTGATGCTGGAGCACGGGATCAACAGCAAGAAGACCAGCGACCTGGTGCGCGCAGCGTCGCACCGGGCCGAGCAGGCCGCCATCGAGGTCGAGGCCGCGCATCAGAAGCAGGCCAACAGCCTCGCGGACGCCAAGGGCTGGATCGAGGTCGCGAACTCGGCCGTCAGCGTGGTGCGCGCCGGGGCCGACATGGGCACCACCATCAAGGAAGAGGGGCAGCGCGCGGATGCGATGCCTCAGCTGCAAGAGGGCGTCCGCGACGCGCAGCGGGGCGACGACTCCGCGCTGCGTGACGTGGAGCTCGGGGACACTGGCCGGAACGTCGGGGAGCGGTTCAACGACCGCCAGATCGAGGTCCTGTCCGACTCCGACTCGATCAACCGCATGTACGAGGGGCACCTCGCCGACGGCAAGACGCCGGCCGAGGCCCGCGAAGCAACGATCGAGGACCTCCAGGGCATGGACTTCTCCGAGGACGAGGCCGAATCGCTGTTCTCGATCGGCCGAGACCGCGTCAGCGGGATCCGCGAGGGATTCATCGGGGAGGGGCTCTCCGAGGCCGAGGCGGACCGCCGTACGGTCAACGAGCTCATGACGCAGGGCTTCACCCGAGAGGAGGCCGAGTCGGCGGTCGCGGAGCGCAAGAGCGGCCTGTCGCAGGAGAACGTCGCGAACTTCATCTGGGCCAACCGCAAGACGGAGGCCGAGAAGCTCGGCGAGCACTTCGACGAGAAGTGGAAGGACGCGTTCCAGCAGTTCGTCGGCAACATCGGCATCGGCCTCGACGGCGCCGCAGAGGACCACCGCGAGGTCGGTTCGAAGGCTCGCGAGAGCCAAGGCGACACCGAGGCGATCGGTGACGAGGCCCACAGCCTCGCCGTCCAGCACCAGAACGCCATCGACGACATCCTCACCCAGGGCCTCACCGGCGAGCAGGACAAGCACAAGTCGGGCACGGCGTAACCGCCCCCCCCCGGGGGCCTTCGCGCCCCTTCTCCCCCCGCCCGCCCACTCCTTGGGCGGTGCCTCCCCAGCAAAGGGCCCCCCTCGGGGGCCCACGCAGCGAACCGAAGGTGAGCGAAGGGCCGCAGGCCAGCTTGCTGGCCGATAACGGCCTGGTTGCAGTTTCCGCAATCGCGGCGCTTGCCGTTGTTGCACCCCGCGCGACTGTTCCACCTCCTCCGCCCGCTCCGACCGCCACAATCCTGCGTTTCGAGCCCGGCACACCCCTTGCTCTAACCTCGGGCATGTCTGCGGTCGCCACCCTGAACAACGGCTTCGACGCCAACTTCATCCGGAACGTCTCCCTCGACGTCGAGCAGACCGAGGTCCGCGGCTACGCCGACGCCTCCCTCGACATCGCCGAGATCGAAGCGCTCCGCCTCGACGTCGACACCGTGGCGCCCGCCGAGGCCGCGGGTTTCCTCGAGCAGTCGGTCGAGAAGTTCCAGGGCTCGCTGACCTCCGGCGACCACCTCCGCCTCGCGAAGGTCACCGACCACGACGGCCCGTCGATGCGCGCCGCGGTCGGCCGCGTCGTCTCCACGAACCTCGGCCCGGCCGTCGCGACGCGCGACGCCATCGCCAAGGAGAAGCGGATGCACATGGTGCTGTCCGCGCTCGACCAGGTCGTCGGCAACATCCGCGGCCGCGCCATGATGGTCTCCAACTACTAAACCCCGGTCGAAGAACGAGAGGTCCAGAATCGTGACTCGCCAACGCCGTCCCCGCTCCCGCCCGACGCCCAGCCAGCCTTCGCCGAAGAGCGAGCCCCGCGCGCTCGCCGTGATCCCCGGCGGCCGCCCGGCCACCCCGTCCCGCGTTCGCCGCGCGCGCTCGACCGCCGAGCAGGTCTCCAAGGCCTACGTCGCCGTCGCGCCCGAGGTCATCTCGGACTACCAGCCCCACAAGACGGCGTTCTTCAACACGCTCAAGAACGCCAAGGCGATGACGCACGTCGGCGGCGCCGTCGCGGTTCGCCCGAACGCGACCCTCGCCGAGCAGCGCGGCTACCGTCGCGAAGACCTCTACGCGATCGCCGAGATCGGCCACAACTACCTCTTCAACGGCGGCCTCGACCTCGCGCTCTCGCTCTTCGAGGGGCTCGTCGCCATCGAGCCGAACGAGGCGTACTTCGCCCTCGCGCTCGGCCTGACGCACGACCGCCTCGGCGAGCCGCAGGAGGCGTACCGTTGGTACCAGCAGGCGTCGAAGCTCGACCCGTCGGACGCGCGCCCGGACGTGAACCGCGCCGAGCTCGAGATCGAAGCCGGCCGTCACGACCGCGCCCTGCAGCTGCTCCAGCGTGGCGCCGCCAAGGCCCGCGCCGCCGGTGACGAAGCGCTCGAGCGCAAGGCCACCGCGATCTTCAACCACATCCGCAAGACGACGAAGCGTCGTCCCGCGATGGCCGCCCGTACCACCCGCTCCTGAAAGGTCCACAGAGAGCCATGAAGTCGAACCCGCTCGCCGCGCTCCCCCTCTCGTCCATCGGTCGCCGCCCCGACGTCGTCCTCGCCGTCTGCGTCGCCTGCATCGTCTCGATGATCGTCATCCCGCTCCCGACGTTCATCCTCGACTCGCTCATCGCCGTGAACATCGCCGCGGCGCTGATGATCCTCCTCGTCGCGATCTTCGCGAAGAACGCGCTCGAGGTGTCGACGTTCCCGACCCTCCTGCTCGTCACCACGCTGTTCCGCCTCGGCCTCAACGTGTCGACGACCCGCGGCATCCTCTCGCAGGCCGACGCCGGTCAGGTCGTGAAGTCGTTCGGCGGCTTCGTGCTCCAGGGCGACATCATCGTCGGCATCGTCATCTTCCTCGTCATCACGATCGTGCAGTTCATGGTCGTCGGTAAGGGCGCCGAGCGCGTCGCCGAGGTCGGCGCGCGCTTCACCCTCGACGCGATGCCCGGCAAGCAGATGTCCATCGACGCGTCGCTCCGCTCCGGCGCGTACACCGAGCAGGAAGCGCAGGAGAAGCGCGACGAGCTCGGCCGCACGTCGCAGATGTTCGGCAACATGGACGGCGCGATGAAGTTCGTGAAGGGCGACTCCATCGCCGGCCTGATCATCACCGCGCTCAACCTCGTCGCCGGTATCGCCATCGGCGTCATCCGCAACGACATGGCCGCCTCCGAGGCCATCGAGGTCTACTGCATCCTCACCATCGGTGACGGCCTCGTCTCCCAGATCCCGGCGCTCCTCATCACGCTCGCCGCGGGCATCCTGGTCACGCGCGTCGAGGCGAAGGACAAGGACAAGAACCTCGGCTTCTCGCTGAAGGACGAGCTCTTCGAGAACGCGTCCGTCCTGAACATCGGCGGCGTGCTGATGCTCATCCTCGGCCTCGTCCCCGGCCTCCCGGGCATCCCGTTCTTCATCTGCGCCATCAGCGCGCTCACCATCGGCGCCTCGCGTGCCTTCCTCCCGATGTTCGTGAAGAAGGCCCTCGCGAAGGCGGGCCCCGGCGCCGCGACGCTCGCGAAGCAGGCCGCGTTCAAGGAGCGCCTCGACAAGAAGGTCAAGGCCGCGAAGGACCAGAAGACGCTCTCGGACCGCCTCACCCCCTCGGTCGTCCCGATCACGATCGACCTCGGCGCGAGCCTGTCGAAGGCGCTCGGCTTCGAGAACCCGGACGAGGACGACGACGCGCTGCTCGTGACGCAGTACATCCCGCAGCTGCGCGACGCGCTGTACCTCGAGACCGGCGTGCGCTTCCCCGGCGTCCGCGTTCGTCCGCACATCAAGACGATGCCGCCGCAGCAGATGATCGTCCGCATCAACGATGTCCCCACGCTCAGCCAGCCCATCGAGCCGAACACGCTCCTCGCGACGACGAGCCCCGAGAACCTCGCGCGCCTCGGCGTCGAGGCGAAGGCCATCCAGCACCCGGTCAGCAAGGTGAAGATCGCGCAGATCAAGGAAGAGGACCGCGAGGTCGTCGAGGCCGCCGGCATCACGACGTGGGACGCATCCGGCGCCGTCTCCCTCTACGCCGCTTCGGTGCTCCGCAAGAAGGCGAAGGAGTTCATCGGCGTGCAGGAGGTCAGCGAGTTGGTCGAGCGCCTCGAGAAGGCCTACCCGGCGCTCGTGAAGGAGACCATCCCGAAGGTCGCGACGGTGCAGCAGCTCGTCGGCGTGCTCCGCCGCCTGGTGGACGAGGGTGTGTGCATCCGCAACCTGAAGACGATCGTCGAAGCCCTCGGCGAGTTCGGCGTGCGTGACGGCGACCCGCTGTTCCTCACGGAGAAGGTGCGCGCGGCGCTCGGCGAGCAGCTCGCGTACAAACACTGCGGCACGGACACCAAGCTCCCCGCGCTGCTCCTCGACCCGGTCATCGAAGAGACGATCGCCGAAGCCATCGTCACGAACTCGAACGGCCAGGTGCTCATGCTCGACCCGCAGCTCTGCCGGCAGTTCACGATGTGCATCGCCGCTGCGCTGCAGCCCATGGTCGCGCAGGGCAAGCGCCCCATCATCCTGACGAACGCCGAGATTCGTCGCTTCGTGCGCAAGCTGGTCGAGTCGGACCTCCCGCAGGTCTCGGTGCTCAGCTTCGACGAGCTCCCGATGGACCTCACCATCCAGCCGATGGGCCGCGCCCAGCTCGAGGCCGACGCCGCCTAGCCTAGGGTCTCGGGACGAGGTGGAAGCCAGGTTCGTTGGCGTTGCGTTTGATCTCGATCGACGTCGCGACCCGCACGTTGGTCCCCTGCGGCGTGAGCCCGACCGGAAAGGGGAGCTTGAGCGTCTTCGAGCCCTTGCCCGGGACGATCGCATCCAGCTCTGCATCCGACAGGCGCTTCATGATGATCTCCGCGAGCTCGGCCTGACCCTCGGGGGTGTTCCAGCGGCCGGTGAACTGGCCGTTGGCGCGCGCCGACTTGAACTGAGGCTCGACGCGTCTGTTTCGGCTCATCTGTTTCGACAACGTGTCGAGGTTCGGATCCAGGTTGGGGTCGACGATGTTGTGTTTCGCGCGCGGGTCCATGAGCGTGAGCGACCGGACCTCCTGGCCGTCCTCGACGATCCGCGCCGTGACGACCGGGTACCTCGTGTGGGCTTGCTCCGAGACGAGCTCGTGGGCGTCGATGTGGAGCTTTTTGTTCGTCGCGAGGTCGACGACCTTGCTGAACGGGCCGGCCTCGGCGGTGCCGGGCGTGACCACGATGCCCGCGCCGACCGCCGCGGCCGCGAGCTTCCCCGACTTCAGGATCGCTCCGCCGGCGGCGTCGATCGCCAGGCTCGTCCCGGCGCCGAGGACGTCCCCCTCCAGTAGCGTCGCAACCCCGTCGTAGCCCGGCACCACCGCGCGCATCGCTTCGTGGGCAGCGTCGGCGCGGCGGTCCGCCTCCGCGACCAATGCGTCGCCGACCGGGGTGCCGGAGCGGGCGAGCGCCGGGAGTTTGTCGACGCCGTCCGAGGTCTCCAGCGCGCCGTACGCGAGCAGCCCCCCGGTCTCCTTCGGCATCCCCGCGCCGAGCGCGTCGAGCTTTTCGTAGGCCTGGTACGGATCCGCCTCGGCGAGCTTGCCCGCCTGGCGCCCGGCGTCGATCGCGATCGCCCGAAGGGTGTTGTCGCGCTCCTCGGGATCCTCGATCCCGTGCACCCAGTCGGTGAGCTCGTCCAAGACGTCCGCGCGACGTTCGCTCGCGCTGCGCGGATCGCCCGCGTCGACCGCGGCGGACTGCGCGGACAACGAGCCCTCGAAGATGTCGATCGCCTCGAAGCGGTCGCGGAACTCTTCGACCTTCGCGCGGTTCTCCGGGAGCGGCTCCGTCACGGCGACGTCCGTGTCGACGTCGACGTCCACGTCCATGTCCGTCGCGGCGGGCGCGGCGTTGGCCGCCACGACATCGGGGCGCTCGGCGAGGTCGGCCTCGTACCCGTCGCCGGCGTCGACGAGCCCCGCTTCGAGCCCCGGCCCTTCGGCGGCGACCGCCGCCTCGATCTCCCGCGTGTCGGACTCGCTCAGCCCGCCGACGTCGGCCGCTGCGCCCGCCGCATCGACGCCGCTCGGTCCGCTTGGTCCGCTGGTGTCCCTAGATTCGCTTACGCCGTCCGCCATCGTTCACTCCTGTGTTTCGCCGTGTCCTCGCGCGACGACGGTCGCGTTCGGTGGGATCCAGGAGAGCGGCCAACGGAACGGCTCCGGGCGCGGGACGCTGTCCGACCGACGGCGCGCGTCGACGGTCGTCCTGTCCGGTCCGCGAACGAAACCGCGCGATGGCCCGACGTTGCGCACCGGTGCCCCAGTGCGCCCGGACGATGGCGACCGCTTCGGGCGTTCGCTTCAGCAGCCCCGAGAGCGCATCCGCAGCTTCGACGGAGCCGAGCCGTCGCCGCAGCGCGGACGCGAGCTTCAGCAGCTCCGCGACCTCCGCGACGGCGTCGGGCCCTCGGACCCGCCGGAGCAGCCGACGTTCTATCGCCGCGAGCCCACCGGGCTGCCACGAAAACGAACCGCCCAACTCGGCGCGCGTGAGGTGCCGACAGGCGAACCTCCACGCGGTGTTGGCATCGTGTCCTCCTGGAGACGCCACGCCTCCATCGTGGGAGGTCATCCCCGCGACGTCCGTCCGCCCGATGTCCGGTGGGAGCGTGTCGCCGTGCGCCAATGTCCCTCAGCGAAATAGAGGCGCGGCGTGTTTGGTTTCGACTGCGCCCGATGTCCGAGCCCAAGAAACGCTTCGCTACGAGTGTCCTTTCGCGCTCCTCCAAGCTCCTCGAGACCGCCGCGCGTGTGGCGGGGAAGGAGGTGGCCGGGCGTTTGTCCGGCGTCGAGCGCGTGGCGCGCCGGATCGAGCAGGCCCGCGCCGTCACCGAGCAGCTTCGGCACCTGAAGGGCGCGGTCATGAAGGCCGGGCAGCTCCTGTCGATCGACGCCGGGGACTTCCTCCCGCCGGAGGCGGTCGAGATCCTCGGGACGCTCCAGGACGACGCCGAGCCTGTGGAGTTCGCGGTGGTGGAGTCGGTGCTCGTCGACGCGTTCGGCGCGGACTGGCGGGACCGCTTCGAGCACTTCGAGGAGACCTCCTTCGCGGCGGCGAGCATCGGGCAGGTGCACCGCGCGCGCGTGAACGGGGCGCCGGTCGTGGTGAAGGTGCAGTACCCGGGCGTCGCCGAGTCGATCGACGCCGACCTCGCGATGCTCGCCAAGCTCGCGAACAGCTGGCTGGCGGTCACGCGCAAGAAGATCGATCTGACGACGCTCTTCGACGAGCTGTCGCGCATCCTTCACCGCGAAGCGGACTACGTCATCGAGCGCAATAACCTCGAGCGCTACGCCGCGATGGTCGCCGACGACGATCGGTTCGTCGTCCCGCGCGCGTACCCCGAGCTCAGCACCGATCGGGTGCTGACGATGAGCTTCGAGCAGGGGGCGCCGGTTCGTGAGTGGATGAAGCGCTCCCCGAGCTTCGAGCGCCGCGTCGACTTCGCGCGCGCGATGCTCGATCTGTACTGCGTGGAGTTCTTCGAGCACGGCTTCGTCCAGACCGACCCGAACCCCGCCAACTTCCTCGTCCGCGAAGACGGCAAGATCGTGCTCCTCGATTTCGGCGCGGCGCTCGAGTACGACGCGACCTTCCGGGAGCGCTACGTCGCGCTGCTGAAGTCGCTCGCGAGCCGCGACCCGCAGCAGACCGTCGACGAAGCGCTCGCGTTCGGTTTGCTCGACGAGCGCGAGAAGGCGGCTACGATGCTGGCCTTCGTCGAGATGCTCGAGAGCGCGGTCGAGCCGTTTGCGTCCGGCGTGCAGCCGTTCCAGTTCGCGGACGCCGACTACCTGGCGCGCGCCCAGGAGATCAGCGCGCGGTTCACGCGCGCGCTGGAGTACTCACCACCGCCGCGCCAGCTCCTGTTCCTGCACCGCAAGCTCGGTGGGCTGTTCAACCTCCTGAAGCGAATGGAAGTGCGGCTGGATCTCGCGCCGTACTGGGATCGGATGGTGGGCGTCGCGCGGCCCGCCGCGCAGGTCGCCTGACGTTCTACAGGTCGCGCGGCGACACGCCGAGGAGGCCGACGCGGTAGCCGGCCTTCTTCAGCTTGGTGTTGGCGCTGGAGATCGCCGCAACGATCACGATCAGGTTCACCAGCCCGATGAACATGCTCAGCACCGCGAGCACACACAGGAACATCGACCACCCGAGCGCGCGCGCTAGCTGAAAGAGCGAGACCGCGAGCGCGATCCAGCTGACTACCAGGAACACCGTGACGAGGGTGCTCAGGACGTTCGCGAGACCCGGGTTCGAGTAGACCAGCGCACCGACGCCGAAGAGCGAGAAGACCGCGAAGATGTTCGCGAGCACGATGAGGTTCACGCGACGGTGCACACGCGCGAGGCGGGCGAGGTCCTCTGACTTCTGACCCTGGAGCTCGCCGGCCGCGTCCGGCGTCTGGTAGGGGTTCGCGGCGCTCATCGCAATGACGACGCTCGCACAGCTTCGTGCGTTCTCAAAGCACACGAGGGGCCGTACGATGCGCGCCGTCGTGGTCACGGTCGTCACGGGTGCGAGCGGGTTCATCGGGCGCGTGCTCGCCGAGACACTCGTCGCCGAGGGGCGTACGGTTCGCGCGGTGGTGAACGCGACGCCGCTCGACGTCGAGGGGGTCGAAACGGTGCGCGCCGATCTGCGAGACCCCGACGCCGTGCGACGCGCCGTCGAGGGGGCCACGTCGGTGTTCCACTTCGCGTCGGTCATCTCCCTCGCCGGCGATCCGGACGGCACGGTCGAAGCCACCAACGTGCGCGGCGCCGAGGCGCTCGCCGAGGCGGCGCTCGACGCGGGGGTGGAGCGCTTCGTCCACTGCAGCACGATTCACGTCTTCGACCTCGAAGGTGACGAAGCCGTCGACGAGACCACACGCCGACTCGAGGGCGGCTCTGCGTACAGCCGGACCAAAAGGGAGGGCGAGCGGCGCGTCCGCGGCGTCTTCGCGCGCGGGTTGTCCGGCGTCGTCGTCCACCCCACCGCCGTCATCGGCCCCGGCGACCACCGCCCCTCGCGCACCGGCAAAGTCCTCCTCGACCTCGCGCGCCGGCGCCTCCCCGCGCTCGTCGAAGGCGGGTTCGACTGGGTCGACGTCCGCGACGTCTGCGCGGGCGCCATCGCGGCGGAGCAGCGCGGGCGTGACGGCGACAGCTACATCCTCTCGGGGCACTGGCACTCGGCGCGTGAGCTCGCGTCGCTCGCGGAGGCGGCGACCGGGGTTCGTGCTCCGCGGATGACGGTGCCGATGTGGGTCGCGCGATCGGCGGCCCCCTTCGCCGACGTGGTGGGGCGGGTCGCGAAGCGTGAGCTTCGGTTCTCGTCGGAGGCGATCGACGCGCTCGGGTTGGCGCGACGGATCCGCCACGACAAAGCTGCGCGCGAGCTGGGGTACGAACCCCGTGCGCTCGCGGAGTCGGTCGAAGATGCGTACCGCTGGTTCGCGGACGTCGGGATGTGGAGGGCGAGCGCGTGAACGATCCGCAGCTGCATCAATACGCGGTCGGCCTGGAGATCGGCCTCGCGGTCGTCACGGTCCTCGCGTTGTTGTTCGTCGTCGCGCCGTACGGACGCCACGTACGGGACGGGTGGGGGCCGACGCTCCCCGCGGTGGTCGGCTGGGTGGTGATGGAGTCCCCGGCCGTGCTGCTGTTCTCCTTCTTCTGCTTCACCGGGCAGCACGCGGGTGAAACCGTCCCGCGGGTGCTCGCCGCGCTGTGGCTGCTGCACTACGTGAACCGGACGTACGTGTACCCGTTCCGGCTGCGTTCGAAGGGGCGCCGCATGCCGGTGTTGGTGGTGGGGCTGGCGGTTCTCTTCAATGTATTGAACGCGTACGTGAACGGCCGGTGGGTCGGGCACTTCGGCGCGTACGACGCCGCGTGGCTCGTCGACCCACGGTTCGTCGGCGGCGCGGCGCTGTTCCTCCTCGGGTGGTTCGGCAACCTCCACAGCGACGCGGTGCTGAGGAACCTGCGCAAGCCGGGGGACACCGCCTACCACGTCCCGCGGGGGGGCCTGTTCGAGTGGGTCAGCGCGCCGAACTACCTGTGTGAGATCGTGGAGTGGATCGGGTGGGCGATCGCGACGTGGTCGATCTCCGGGTTGGCGTTTGCCGTCTACACGATCGCCAACCTCGCGCCGCGCGCGATCGCGCACCACAAGTGGTACCGGGACAAGTTCGACGACTACCCCGAGCGCCGCCGCGCGCTCATCCCTGGGGTGTGGTGACGACCGGGACCTCGACCCGGCTTTCACCGAGACGTAGCCCGAGTCGCACCGGTGCGTCGGGTGGCGCGAAGCTGTCGCGATCCGCACCGGTGATCGCGACGACGATTCGGTGACCGGCCGGGACGGCCGCGGACATCGGGAGCAGATCGATCGGCACGAGCTCCGCGTCCGCGAGCGGCGCGGCGTCGCCGCGGAGGTGGTCGCGGTCCACGACCATCGCGACGGTGCGGTACTTGCGGCGCGACAGGCGCAACATCCCCTCCGACAGGTACGTGACGCGCCCGTCCGGCGCGACGTGATCGAGGTAGACGAAGACCTGCGCGTCGTCGACGGGGCCGACGAGCTCCAGCCAGACCAGCGGGTGGCCGGTGATCTCCAGCGGCCCGTCGAGCGGCGCGGAGCTGAAGACCTCCGCCTCCCTGTGCTGCGCTCGGCGCTCCGGATAACCGATGAAGCGGTGCGGCCCGATCAGGCTGCGCCAGCGCGACGCCTCGCCGGTCGTCGCGTTCGGCGAGAGGGTGAGCGGCAACGTGTCTTCGGACGGCGCGTCACCGAGCGTGCGATCGCGGCGGAGGTGGAGCGTCCGCGTCTCGGCCGGCGGCGGCCACGTGTCGCCGCGCCGCCATGTGTTCGCGCCGGTCACGAACCATCGAACGCGGGGCGGCGGTTCGAGATCGGCGTCCAGCAAGTGCCGTGAGAAGAACGCGAGGAGCTCTCCGGCGTGGTCGTAGGTGGTGGGGCGGTCGCCGAAGTCGAGGCGTCCGCAGTGTTCCCAAGGTCCGAGGAGCAGGTGCGCCCCGTCGAGCGCGCGGTGGCGCTTCGTGGCGGCGCGTCCGTAGCCGGCGTCGAACCAGCCGGAGTACGAGAAGACCGCGGCGCCAGAAGCCTTGGTCTTCGCGGCGACCGCGTGGGGGCTGAAGCGATCGATGCTGCCCAGCACGCCGGCTTCGTCGCCCTCCACCGGACCGAACGGATCGAGCGCGGAGATGTCGTCGCGGAACGGTGTCGTGAGCGCGACCGCGTGGACGTCGTAGTTCTCGGCGTGCTGCGCGACGGCGTCCGCGAGCCTCGCGGGGTCAACGGGTTCGACGCCCTTCGCGAAGACACCCAGGAGCCTCTCGAAGCCGCGCCGCGCGGCGTCGGCCTGGAGTCGTTCGTACAGGCGCGTGAACGCGGTGCGCCCCTCGGCGCGCTCCTTCGTCACCATCGCCGACAACACGATCTGGCCTGCGATCGCGGCGACCTTCGAGAAGTCGTCCTCGTCGAACGCGCGGTTGATGCGCCCCCACATCTCGGTGAACCAGGTCAGGTGGATGCCGCCCGGGAACGCGATGTCCTCGTAGACGTCGAACAGCGCGAACCGCGGCGCGATCGCGACCACCGCGGGGTGTTGCCGGGAAGCGAGCAGCTCACTCGCCGTGCCGTCGTAGGAGGTGCCGAGCCCGCCGACGCGTCCGGACGACCACGGCTGCTCGACGATCCAGTCGACGAGGCGGACGGCGTCGTCGACCTCGTCCGGAGACCACGGACAGATGCGGTGTCCGAACGACGCGCCCGAGCCGCGTACGTCGAGGTCGACCCACGCGATGCCCGCGTCGAGGAACCGCGGGCGGATGAGCGCGTAGTCGTCGAAGGGGTCGGCGCCGAGGCGCGCCGCGGTCGGCGCGAGGCGCACGCCGCGGAAGTACCGCGTCTGGCGGAGGATGGTCGGGACACGTCGGTGATACGCGGCGTCGGGGAGGTGGAGGGTGACGGCGAGCTCGGTGCCGTCGTGCGACGGGAAGTAGAAGTGGCGTCGCATCAGTCGAGGATCCACCAGATGATGCCGGCGGTCGCGGTTGCGATCCCGACGCCGAGGAGGGTGCCGCCGATCGCGTAGGTCTCCGAGTAGTCGGGCGGCTCGTACGTGCTGCCGAGGCCGCGGGACCTCTCGTTGCGCAGCGGGACCCGCTCCTCGCGCAGCGCCGCGGACGCGACGAATACTCCGCCGACGATCGCCGTGAGGCTGCCGGCGGCGGTGAGCGTGATGGCGGGCCAGGGCGGCGGCTCCGGAGGGCGCTCCTCCGCGACCACGATCGGGTCGGGCGTCGTCAGCGGCGGTGGCGCGGGCGGCCCTTTTGTGACGAGGCGCGCGGCGAGCAGCTCGATGCGCGCGTCGGCGTAGCGGTGCTCCTCGGCGGTCGGTCCGTTCAGCGCGCGGTACCGGCGCCACTGCGTCAGCGCCGACGCGGTCTCACCCGCGAGGTCGAAGCATCGCGCTGCGTGGTTCAGGTGCGCCGGGTCGTGGCTGAGCTGGTACGCGGCGAGGAGCTTTTCACCCGCCTCGGCGTAGCGGTTGTCGGCGTGCAGCGCCGTCGCCTCCTCGACGAGGGCGTCGGCGTTCACCGGGACCGTCGAGATGAGGAGCGCGAGCCACACGTTCACGTCCGGTGGAGGGTAGGGACGTCGGGGCGCGCTCGGCAACGCTCAACAGAGCGGAACTTCGACGGACGGTGCGCCCGGGACGCGGTAGTCCTCGTCGGTGGGATCCACGAACAGCTCGTGGCGGTGCCCGTCGACCTCAGTGGTCTCGAGCGTGACGCGCTCGCCGCGTTTGAGCGCTTCGAAGTGCGCGGGCTCCAAACGGTAGCGGTGGTTGCTGCCCCCGTGGCCGTGCCAGAACTCGATCTCCACGGGCGCACCGTCGAGCACGAACGCGACCTCGATGACGCCGGTGAGCGGGCCGTGGGCGCCGTCGAAGTAGAGCGCCTGCGCGTAGGTGTCGTGCATGAGGACGACGTCGCACTCGCCGCCGTCGCGCGGCGGCGTGACGCCTGCGTCGCGGGGCGCCGTTGGACCGGCGTCACGGGTGTGGCCCGCGTCGACGAAGCCGGCGTCCGTCGTTGGCGCCGCGTCGGGGGCGGGTGCGGGGCCCGCGTCGGAGGCGGGTTCGGAGGGCGCGCTCGGGCGGCGCCAGTCCGAAGCGTCGGGTGCGTCGGGGACACACGCGGCTACGGCCGAGCCGGAGAGCGCGAGGAACGTGCGGCGGTCGATCGGCTTCACGGGATCGTCCGGTAGATCGTGTCGGGGTGCTTCGCGCGATCCAGGCGCGCGACGATCCCGTGGTCGTCGAAGAGTGGACGCACGCGCCGGTTCTCGGTGTTGAACTCGACGTAGCGATCCTGGTCCCAGGGGTGGAACGAGAAGATGCGGTCCTCGCCCCATATGTCGCCGTAGAGGATTGCTTCGGGTTCGAAGTCGTCGATCGGTCGCCCGGCTTCCTGGTGGCACCGCACACACGATGACTCCCGCACCTCGAGCAGCGCGATGTCGCTGTCGGCCGGCACGACGGAGAACGTCTCGTTCGTCGTCGCGTAGAAGGCGGCGTTGGTGCCGTCGATCTTCCACGGGAGGCCGTAGGCGGACTTGAACGTGGTGGTGGTGAGGAGGTGCTTCACGAGCTCGGCGTCGCCGACGGGCGGGAGTACATCTTCGAAGCCGGAGGTGACGAAGATGTCGTTGAAGTCGGGCGAGCGGAGCGTCTTCGCGGCGAGGGTGTCGGGGCGCTCGAGGTGCGCGACGAGCGCCGAGAGCTGCGCGTCCGAGGCCCAGGACGGTGCTTCACGTTTGATGGCGTCCGCAAGTTGGGTTGCGGCGGGGAAGGGGCGGTACGCGTTGGTCGCCCAGCCGGTGAGGTAACGTTGACGCGTCCGCACCTCGACCGGGTACAGCTCGTCGCTCTCCTCCAGGAAGATGACTTCGCCCATCATCGTTCCCACCGGGAACAGCCACGTCCACTTGTGCAGCCCGAGGCCGCCGAGCGCGCGGTTGTCGTCGAAGGTCTCGTAGACGACGGGGAGGAAGCCGCGCTCGTCGGCGGGCAGGCTCATGAAGTTGATGACGACCTTGTTCGGCGTGCGGTCGGTGCCCGCGGTGTGGCCGAACGGGAAGCTCCAGTGTTCGCCGTCGTCGGAGAACAGGCGCCGCCCGGCCGGGACGATCACACCGCGCCCGCGAGAGTTCGCGCGTGCGCCGATCGGCGTGTACGAACCGTCGCCCACCGAGTCCTGGTACGAAGGGATCATCGTCTCCTTGTCGAACCAGATCGTCGACGGTGCCTCGAGGATCTCTTGGAGCCGCCGGTGCGCGACCGTCGGGAGCGCGGCGCGATAACGCGCGAGCGTTCCATTCGATAGAATCAACGGTGCGTCCGGTGCGACGGCGCGTGACGTCGTGCCGTACGGCTCGGCGCCGCACGCGACGACGAACGTCGTGCAGAGGATGAAGAGACGGTGCATGAAGCGCAGTCTCGTCGCACGAAGCGAAGAACAGCATCGGGTGTTCGGACCAGGATCCCTGTACCAACCGGCCGTTCAGAGTCGCGGTCCAGTCGTCGGCGTACGTGCTGTACTGGCAGTCCATTGAATGGAAGCGCTATGCGATCGTGGCGATGCGATGGGGCGTGACGATCGTCGCGGTGCTCGCGCTGTCGGCGTGTGTACCGGAGGCACCGAACGGACGTGTGCGCACGGAGACTCCGGCGCCCGATCCCAACATGGATCCGACACCGGATCCGAATCCGACGCCGAACCCGAATCCGAATCCGAATCCGGATCCGACGCCGAACCCGGATCCGAATCCGATGCCCAACCCGGATCCCAACGCCGTTCGTTTCACGTCCGACGTGTTACCGATCCTCGAGCGCTACTGCACCGAGTGCCACGACCCTGGACGGACGCTCGACTTCACCACGCTCCCCCTCTCCCCCGCGGGCCCCGAGATCACGATCGAGATGATCATCGCGGCGGCGGAGCAGCAACGCATGCCGCCACCGCCGCGCGACTACGTCACCGGCGAAGAGCTCGACGTCCTCCGCCGGTGGCGCGACGACGGGTTACTTCCCTGACGAGAAGTTGATCTCACACTCCATGTCCTGACCGACGATCGTCCAGACCGTCGGGAGCTCCGACGGATCCACGAGCGATTCACCGACCATCGTGATCTCTCCGGAGAACACGACGAGACCCTCGGAGCGACACGTCGCGTTTCCGGTGCGGTCGACCGGAACGCCAAGCGAGCAACCCAAGAGAGACGAGAAGACAACGACGACAACTGCTTTTTTCACATCTACGATCTTACGGATCGGTCTGACAGAACTGGTCAGATCGATTGTCGTCCGAATCTGCTTCACCGGCCCCCGCAGGTGCGTACCGCTAACGGTATGAAGAAGCTGATCGCCGTCACCATCGCCATCGCCATGCTCGTGACGGGCGTCCTCGTCGCGCTCCCGCGCGCCGACGCCGAGGCTCCCAAGCCGGCGATCGAGGCGGCCAAGACCTGGCTCACGCTGGTGGACCGCGGCGACTACGCCGGCTCCCACGACGAAGCCGCGACGTACTTCAAACAGGCCGTCGACAAGGACACCTGGTCGGCGCAACTCGAGGCCGTCCGCGCCCCGCTCGGCGAGGTCGTCTCCCGCAACGTGATCGGCGCCCGCGCCCTGTCGTCGCTCCCCGGAGCGCCCGACGGCGAGTACGTCGTCATTCAGATCGAGACGGAGTTTGCGAGCAAGAAGTCGGCGGTCGAGACCATCACGCCGATGCTCGACGGCGCGCGCGGGTGGCGCGTCTCAGGCTATTACATTCGGTAGAACCGAGGGAGGTCGGTCAGGGGAGGCGGACGAGCTCGAGCTCGTTCATGAACGCAGGCACCTCGCCGTCCGCGGGGGCGCTCTCGCGATCGTCGACACATCTGAACCCGTACTGTCGTGCGAGCGCTTCGCCGGCGAGGTCGTCCGGCTGCGACTGGACACGCCGCGCCCACGTCCCGAAGAAGTCGCGCTCGTCGTTCAGGTCCGTCGCGTCGTCGCGGTAGCTACCGCCGGCGAGCACGCCGATGTCCCCGGCGAAGCCGCCGGTCGCGTTCGTGAGACACACCGGGTAGATGCCGAGCGGCAGGTCCGGCGCGGGCTTGTACTGGCCGTAGACACACGCGAGCCCCGTGAGGTTCGTCCCCGGCATGTCCGGGTTCTCGGGGCACGTCGGCGGCGGGGTCGGCGTCGTCGTGCTCGTGGAGCTCGTCTCGATCGGCGGCAGCGCCGCCACGCAGAACCACGGCAGATCCACGGCGTTCCCGCGCTGGCTCGCGATGCGATCGTTCGTCCACTCCGACGCGTTGCCCATCAGGTCGTAGATCGGCGTCTCGCTCCCCGGCGGATCGATACGGTCACGCGCGCCGCCTCCGACGAGCTGACCGTTGTCGTCCAGCACCGCCTCCGGCTTCGTCGCCATGCAGCTCCCGCCGCCCATCACGGCGTCGTCGCAGGCCTCGGGCCGCGTGTCGCCGGTCGGGTAGGGCATGAGCTGCGTCGGGTCCACGCGCTGCGCGGTGTCGAGCGCCGCCTGGCGAATCGCGATGGCTTCGATCGTCGTCGGCAGGCGCCGCCCGATCCACGCGCAGAAGTTCTGCGCTTCGCTCTGCGGGACCTCGACCACCGGACAGACGTCGAAGTTCTCCTCCTGGCGGCAGTACTGTGCGCGCTCGACCTGCGACGGGTCCGGACCGCGGCACGCCTCCGAGTCGATGCACAGCTGGTACAGCTCGTTCGTCACCTCGACCGCGTCCACCGTCAGCGCCTTGGGCGCGACCTGGACGAAGCAGTTGTGCGGCGTGAGCGGATCGATCTCGGCGGGGAGCAGCCCGTCGGTCGACCCGAGCGTGTCGGTGCTCGTGGCCACGGTACCGAGGCGCGCACACGGCGACTGGGCGTTGCGCCCTTCGTTGCGCGTCGAGTCGACGAGGTAGATCCGCTCGCCGTAGGTGATGGTCGCCTGGTCCACCAGGGGCGGCGCCTCGCGCGACTCCACACACGCGGCGGCGAGGACGAGGGATGCGGGGATGAGCCTACGCATGACTTAGAACCTCCCCACGATACCGAACTGGCCGCCGTCTTGGGTCGGAACCACGCCGACGCTCTCGATCGTGACCCACGGCGCGTCACCCTCGGGGAGCCCGGACGTGACCGGCTTCGGGGGCACCGTTCGGACCCACTTGTAGATGTAGAACGACAGGCCGCCCGCGACGAACACGCCGCCGGCGATGAGGGAGATCAACTGCGTGAGGCGGAGCGTCTCCAGCTCGCCGTTTTCGGGGCGGTTCGGATCCGTCGCGTCGAGCGGTCCGCGGTAGAACGGCATCCCCGTGACCTGCGACGGTCCGAGCTGGTCGTAGTAAGGCCGCCGCAAGATGAGCTTTTGGTAGGCGAAGGGCCCGACGAACCCGAGCGTGCCGCCGATGATGCCGATCAGCATGAGGTTGCGGCCCCACGACGACAGCGTGGAGTCCTCGACCGGCGCGTCGTACTCCTTGAGCTCGACGTTCACCGGGAGCGTCTGGTCGCGCAGCACCGTGACCTTGCCGGACCACCGGTCGTAGCCGAGCAGCTCGACCTGCACCTGGTGCTCGCCGGCCTCGACCGCCTTCTTCTGCTTGTACGGCGACAGACCGATGATCGCGCCGTCGACGAAGATGCGCGCGCCGTCTTCGCTGACCTGGATGTCGAGGAAGCCGACGTTCTCGAGCTTCTTCATCTTGAAGTCGAGCTCGAGCGGTTTGTCGTCCGGCATCACGAACTCGCGTTTGATGGGCTCGTACCCGTTGAGGTCGATGTAGAGGACGTGCGGACCCGGCGTGACCTTGAAGCGGAACGGCGTCTGCCCCTGCAGGCCGGTGTTGCGATCGTCGAGGTAGATGTCGGCGCCGGTCGGATCCGACTTCACGTACAGCTCTTGGAAGCGCGACTTGATCGACTTCTTCAGCCGCCGGATGAGCTCCTCGACGTCCGAGCGGTCCGTCGCGTTCGGGTCGAGCTCCAGGTACTGCGTGAAGTAGTCGATCGCCTCTTCGTAGCGGCCCATCTTCTCGTAAGCCTTACCGATGTTGTACAGCGGGCCGGTCGTCGCCTTGAGGTCGAACGCCGCCTTGAACTCCTCGATCGCCGCCTCGTAGTCGCCCTTGCTGTACGCGCTGCGGCCGGCCTCGAGCCGCGCCTTGTACTGCGCGTCGGGCCCGAGCTCCTCGGGGGCGAGCTTGGTCTTGAGGAACTCGATCTTCTCGAGCGCCTCGGCCTTGTCGCGCGGGTTCTTGGCGAGCGTGACGTACTTTTCGTACCACTCGATCGCCTCCTTCCACTGCGACAGGCGCTCGTGGCACCGACCGATGTTGTAGGTCAGCGCCGGCGTCTCTTTGATGGCGTACGCCTTCTGAAACTGCTCGAGCGCTTCGACGTACCGTCCGGCCTTGTAGTACTCGCGCGCCGCTTCGGCGTAGAGCTTGGCGACCTCCGTGGAGGTGCTGGTGGCCGTCGTGTCGGCCGTGGGTTCGTCTTCAGCGGGGGCGTCGCCGTCCTGGGCCCAGGCCGGAGCGGCGATCGCGATCCCGCCGATCAACGCGAGAATTCGCAGGGGTAGCGCATGACGCACCATGCGCGGACACTCCCATGATCCCTTGGCCGATTCAACGCCTCGTGCGTACGCTCACAGCGCCGTGGTTCGCAAAGGGGAGTACCTCGAACGCGCCGTCGTAATCCCGGGTGCCGACGTCCCGATCGAAGGTCTGTACCACCACGGCAAGCGGCGCCCCGGGTTGCTCGTCGTCCCCCCGCACCCCGAACGCGGCGGGTCGATGGAGGGGCCGATCGTCGCCGAGGTCGCCTACGCCGCGACGCGCGCCGGGCACCCCACGCTCCGGTTCAACTACCGCGGCGTCGGCGCGAGCGGCGGCGCCTTCGACGCGGGCGAAGTCGACGCGACGGCCGACGTCGCCGCGGAGCACCTCGCCGCCTGCTGCGACCCGGACGACCCCCACGTCGCGCTCGCCGTGGTCGGGTTGGGGTTTGGCGCCGCCGTCGCGGGGCGGCTCGCGCGCACCCGTCCCCACGTGAGCCACCTGTTCCTCGTCTCCCCGGAGCCGGACGCCCTCGACGGGCTGGAGGCCTTCAAGGGGACGCTGGTGGTCGCCGTCGGGGGTCAGGACCCGATGGATCGGGCGCCTTGGCGGGCGCTCGTCGACCGGGTCGCGGACGGGCGCATGACCGTGATCTTCGGCGCGGATCACGCGTTTCGGCGGGGCCTCGTCCAGCTGGGGCGGGTCGTGGCGGAGACCCTACATCCGCCGGGAGAGATCGAGCTCATCTGACGCGGCCGAGTAAGGCTTGCTCACCCGGATTGTGCGTGCTAACCGGACCGCCCTTTCGCGATGCGAAAGGGAAGTACTCACGCTCGGCGAAGGATCGGGGGTGCTGCGAGGCGTTGGGCCTCGTGGTCGCGATCCAGGCCCATCGGCGGGCGGCGGAAAAATAACAACCCCCTAACCAAAAGAGGAATCGACCCATGTCCACAGTAACGATGAAGCAGATGCTCGAAGCCGGCGTTCACTTCGGTCACCAGACCAAGCGCTGGAACCCGAAGATGAAGCCGTACATCTTTGGTGCCCGCAACGGCATCTACATCATCGACCTCCAGCAGACCGTCGTGCTCTGGCGCCGCGCCTACGACTTCATGGTCGATCTCGCGTCGCGCGGCGAGAAGGTGCTGTTCGTCGGCACCAAGAAGCAGGCTCAGGAGGTCATCGCCGAAGAGGCGACCCGCGCCGGGATGTTCTACGTGAACAACCGCTGGCTCGGCGGCACGCTCACCAACTTCAAGACCGTGAAGGGCTCCATCGAGCGCCTGCGCACCATCGAGCGCATGGAGGCCGACGGAACGTTCGAGAAGCTCCTCAAGAAGGAAGTCCTCAAGCTGAACCGCGAGCGCGAGAAGCTCCTCCGCTCGCTCGGCGGTATCAAGGAGATGGGCCGTCTCCCGGGCGCCGTGTTCATCGTGGACCCGAAGAAGGAGCACATCGCGGTCGCCGAGGCGAACCGCCTGCAGATCCCGGTCGTGTCGATCGTCGACACCAACTGCGACCCGGACCTGATCGACTACGTCATCCCGGGCAACGACGACGCGATTCGCTCGATCAAGCTGTTCACGGCGAACATCGCCGACGCTTGCATCGAGGGCGCGACGAAGTACCAGGAGAGCCTCTCCCACCAGAAGCCCGAGGAGAAGAAGGCCGACAAGGCCGACGACAAGCCGGAGCAGACCGGTGGCCCCGAGGTCGAGGTCGTGGCGCGGCCGACGACCGACAAGAAGGCCGACGCCAAGCCGGAGGCCGAGGCCTCGGCGACCCCGGCCAGCTGAACCCCGCTCAACTCGAAGAACTGACTGGATATCGAAGGACGAATCAAAATGGCGACGGTGACCGCAAAAGAAGTGAAGGCCCTCCGCGACCGCACGGCCGCGGGGATGATGGACTGCAAGAAGGCGCTCCAGGAGAACGACGGCGACATGGACAAGGCCGCCGAGTGGCTCCGCAAGAAGGGGCTCTCGGAGAAGGACAAGAAGTCCGGTCGCGTGGCGGCCGAGGGCACGGTCCACTCCTACATCCACATGGGCGGCAAGCTCGGTGTGCTCCTCGAGGTCAACTGCGAGTCCGACTTCGTGGCGCGCGGCGACGACTTCAACGACTTCGTGAAGGAGGTCGCCATGCAGATCGCCGCGGCTGCGCCGCGTTGGATCAAGCGTGAGGACGTCCCGGAGGACGAGGTCGCCAAGGAGAAGGAGATCTTCAAGGCGCAGGTCATCGAGCAGGGCAAGCCGGAGAAGATCGCCGACAAGATCGTCGAGGGTAAGATCAACAAGTGGTACTCCGAGGTCTGCTTGATGGAGCAGCCCTGGGTGAAGGAGGCGAAGATGTCCGTCGAGGAGCTGCGCGCGAACGTCGTGCAGAAGACCGGCGAGAACGTCACGATTCGTCGCTTCACGCGCTACGTCCTCGGCGAGGGCATCGAGAAGAAGAAGGAGAACCTCGCGGAAGAGGTGGCGAAGATGAACGACGCCGCCCGCGCGAGCTGAGCCGCTCATGACGCGCGTGACGTTCGGAACGTTCTCGCTCGATGCGCCCAAGGCTTGGACGCTGTCGTCGATCATCCTCGCGGGGCCGGTCGACGACACGCCCGGTCAGGGGATGCTGACCACGAAGGCGGTGCAGCCCTTCCAGCGGAACCTCATCACGACGCTCGAGCAGGTCTCCCCGCAGGAGACGCCCGAGAAGTACGTCGACCGGCAGGTCCAGGGGCTGAAGGAGGCCGGCGTACCGCGTGAGCAGATCGGTTCGAACGAGCGCGTCGAGATCACCGGCGGACACCCCGCGCTGCTCACCGAGCAGGTGATCGTCGGCGCGGGCGGTGAGCGTGTGCGTCAGATGCAGCTCGTCGTCATCAAGGACGGCATCGCGTACACGGTCATCGCGTCGCACCTCGACGGTGCGTCGTTCGAGCGGGTGCGCAGCGAGTTCCGTTCGATGCTCCTCAGCTTCAGCTGACCCCCCCACACGGCGCGGCCCGACTTGCCAGGGCCTGGCGCGAGGCGCTTTAATGAATTTCAGGTGCCGCGTCTGTTCGCCAGTCAGGAGTTTCGGGCGTCGTGGCTCATCCGCGTCGCCGTCCTGCTGGCCCTCATCGTCTGGTTGGGGATAGGCCTCCTCGCCGCCGCAGCGGGTGGAATGCCCACCTACGCGTTCGTCTCGATCGCGTTCTTCGTCGCGTTCTTCCTGGTCTTCGTCTTCTACTACTGGAGCATGGCCTACGTGGTCGACGAGTACGGGGTCACCGTACGCGGCGCCACCGAGTTCGCGCACTTCCCTTGGGAGGACATCGTCCACGTGAAGTGGTCGGACATCCCGCTCGGGGGTTACTACATCACGACCAAGCGAGGCGGCTTCGTGCTGTCGAACTTCATCCGCGGCCGCGAGCGGCTCGTCGAGCTGATCATCGCGCGCGCCGGCCTGTTCCCCGTCTGAATTGTCTGTAGAATCCGCGGCCGATGGCGCCGTGGGCCCTCATCCTCGTCTTGGCGGTCGCGCAGTCGGGCGAAGACACGCCCGAGGGTGAGTCGCAGACATTCGACATCGGCTTCGGCGAGGAGGCGGTCGAGCCGCCCCCGCCCGAGGGCGACGCGCCGGACGAGCTGCCCAAGGGCGACGCGCCTCCGATCGTCGCGCCGCCTCCGCCACCGCCGCCCCCCGACACACCCGCCTCGCTCGCGGTGTTGGTCCCGACCAAACCCGTGGACATGGAGCGCGGCCACCGCATCGCCCGCGCGGTGACGAACAAACTCGCCGCGGCGCGCGGGCAGCGCGCGACCACGCTCGTGCGGCAGCTCGACGGCGGAACGTCGCGCGACGTCGCGCGCACCACGATCGAGTCGGCGAAGGACGCGATCGACGACGGCATCCGCGCGTTCGAGGAGCTCGATCTCGAAAACGCCGGCGTGCAGCTGGAGATCGGCGTCAACCAGCTCCTCTCCTACCGCGACGAGCTGAAGCCGAACGAGCTCGAGGTCCTCGACACCGCGATCTTCGCGTACGGCGCGACGGTGCTCTTCGAAGGGCAGTCCGTCCTCGCGAACGCGATCTTCGTCGCGCTCGCCGTGACGTCCCCGGACTTCGAGCCGTCCGACGCGCGCTACCCGTCCAACGTCCGCAAGCGCTTCCGCGCGATCGTCGCGGGCGTGCCGTCGCGGGCCACCGGGACGCTGCGCGTGGAGACCGTGCCCACGGGCGGTGCGGTGTTCGTCGACGGGTTGTTCAAGGGCTTCGCGCCGCTCGACATCGCGGGCCTCCCCGACGGGTGGCACCAGGTCCGCGCGGAGCGCGTTGGTTATCACCCCTACGGCACCCTCGCGCCGGTGCGCGGCGAGGCCTCGTCCTCGGTGTCGCTGGAGCTCGAGGCCTCCGACGTCCGCGAGCGGGTCGACGGCCTGGCGCCGAACCTCGCCAGCGACGTGACGGCCGTGGAGCGGCTGCGTGAAGAGCTCGGCGTCGAGACGCTCGTGGCGCTGCGGTATTCGACGCTGCTGTCCGGCGACAAGGTCGAGGGTGTGCTCGTCGCGGCGGGCGAGGCGCCCCTGAAGATCGGGCCGACGGGCATCGTCGAGGACCCGGAGGTCGCCAGCGCGACGATCCTCGCCGCGTTCGAGGCGCAGCGCGCCGCGGTCCAGGTCGTCGCGACCGCCGCGCCGACCGTCGAAGAGGACGGGCCGGTCACCGACCAGTGGTGGTTCTGGGCCACGGTGGGCGGCGTCGTCGTGGCGGCGGCTGCGGCGGGGACGGTGGCCGCCGTGGCCGCGACGAACGGCTCGGGGCCCCCCTCGAACAGCACGGTGGTGCTCGGCTTCTAGAGAGCTGTGCGGCCCTCGAAGCGCCCACCTGAGTAACGCTCGACATACTGTTCGTGCCACAATCGCGACGTCCCGCGATGGAACGAAGTTCGCAAACCGCGTCGCCCGACATGCAAGCGGCCGTCATCGAACCCACTGTCCACGTTGCCCTCGAGCAGGCCATCCGGCGCATCGGTCGAGTGGTCCGCGGCAAGGAGGACGTTGTCCGCCTCGCGCTCGTCGGATTCCTCGCGCGCGGACACGTGCTGCTCGAGGACGTCCCCGGCGTCGGCAAGACCACCCTCGCGCGCGCGCTCGCCCGCGCGATCGGCGGCACCTTCAACCGGGTGCAGCTGACCGCCGACCTGCTCCCGGCCGACATCGTCGGCGGCCCGGTCCTCGACGACTCGAGACAGGCTTTGGTGTTCCGGCGCGGGCCGATCTTCGCAAACGTCGTGCTCGCCGACGAGCTCAACCGCGCGACCCCCCGCACGCAGAGCGGTTTGCTGGAAGCGATGGCGGAGCGCTCGGTCTCCGTCGACGGCACGACCTACGAGCTCCCGGATCCGTTCCTGGTGATCGCGACCCAGAACCCGGTCGAACACCACGGCGTCTACGTGCTCCCCCAGTCGCAGCTCGACCGCTTCCTGATCCGCACCGCGATCGGCTACCCCGGCGAAGACGTCGAGCACCGCCTCCTCCTCGGCGAGGATCTCGAAGACGTCGAAGACATCGAGCCGGCCTTCGGCGCTGACACCGCGAAGGCGCTGTTCGCCGCCGTCGATGACGTGACGATCGCACCCGACGTCGTCCGCTACCTCCAGGCGATCGTGCGCGCGACGCGCGAGAGCTCTGCGCTCGAGACCGGCGTCTCCACGCGCGGCGCGATCTGGTTCGCGCGGGCCGTCCGCGCCCACGCGATCCTCGACGGGCGTCGCTTCGTCACGCCCGACGACGTGAAGGGCCTCGCCGTCCCGGTGTGCTCGCACCGCGTCGTGCTCCGCGGAGACGATCGCGCGCCGCGCGCCGAGGCGGAGGCGGTCCTCACCGAGCTCGTCGACGCGATCCCCGTCCCGGTCTGAGGGGCGCCCGCGTGCAGTTCCTCCAGCGTTACCTCCACCCCCCGCGGCGCGCGTTCCCGACGCGCGCCGGCTGGTTCGTGTTCCTGTCGCCGTTTGTGCTCGGCACCGCCGCGATCACCGCGAGCAACAACCTGCTGTTCATGCTCCTCGGCGCGACGCTCGGATCGATCGTGCTCTCGGGCATCCTCTCCGAGCGCAACGTCACCGGCGTGCGTACGCGCATCCGACCGGTGGGACCCGCGTTCGCCGGGGAACCCGCGCGGTTGGAGGTGACGCTGCACCGCGAGGACGGCAAGACCGGCTACGCCTTCACGGTGCACGAGCGCCCGCACTCCATCTGGCGGCCCTGGAAGAGCTGGCGGAAGAAGTCACCCGACGTGCTCATCGCGTCCGTGCCGATCCTCGAGCGCGGTCAGGCCAAGGTCATCGCGGCGCGACGCTTCGACCGCCGTGGGCCGGCGCGCCTCGCGCGGCTGGAGCTGTCGACGACGTTCCCGTTCGATCTCATTCACAAGACCCGTGACGTCGACGTCGACGTCGAGGTGTTCGTGCGGCCGCGGCGGATCGACGTTGCGCCCATCCTCGTGGAGCCGCGCAGCCGCGCTGGGGACGGTGACATCCACCAACGCCGCGGCGCGGGCCTCGAGGTCTATGGACTGCGCGAGCGCAAGGAACACGAAGACCGCCGCCGCGTGCACGCGCGCCGATCGATGGCGCTCGGGCGCGACGTCATCATCGAGACCGCCGGCGTCGAACGCCCCGTCGCGTGGCTCGGCGTGGCCCTGGAGGGCGGCGATCCGGTCGCCGTCGAGCGCACGCTGGAGCACGCGCAAGCTGCCTTGCTCGCGTGGCACGCTGCGGGGCGCGCCGTGGGGTTGTGCATCGGTGAGGACATCCTCGAGCCGGGTGAGGCGTCGATCGATCGCTTGCTGGATCTGTTGGCGCGCGTGGAGCCGAACGCGAAGCTCGCGACGGCGCGACGCCTCCCGTCGACGTGGCTCGTGGCCCTGGGATCGCGCGCGCCCGCCGAGGCGACGGAGCGGTTGGTCGTACGCCGCAACGGGGCGGTGGGGGTCGCGTGACGGTCGCGAAGGTCCACCGGCTGGCGATGACCCTCGCCGTGACGATCGCGTTGTCCGGCATGCTCCAGGGGACCGTACGGCTCGCGCTCGCCGCGGCGGCGACGATGGTCCTGGTGTGGATCTTCGCGCCGCGGCTGCACCGCCCGAGCCCGCTCGCGCTGCGTGTCATCGTTCACGCGTCGACCGTGGTGCTCCTCGGCGGCGCGCTGATCGTCTTCGGGCAGGAGCGCATCGACGGCGTGCTGATGATCGTGATGCTCGGCGTCGCGAACCGGTTCGTGCTGCGCGCCGGGCACCGCGACGACCTCATCATCATCGGCGCGGCGTCGGTGCTCATCGCCGCGGCGACCACGATCTCTCCGGGGCTGGCGTTCCTGCTGATCGCGTTGACGTACTTGCCGACCGCGATGTGGTCGCTGTGGGCCGCGACGCTCCTCGCGAGTCACCCCGACGTGGGCCGTCGCCCGGCGCCGCGGCAGATGCGGACGATCGCCGGCTGGAGCCTCGCGTTGATGATGGCGGGCTTCCTCACCGTATCGCTGCTGCCGCGTTACCACTTCTCCCGGCTGCTCTCGCCCGGCTACTTCATGCAGCTCGCGGGGGCGACGCGATCGATGGATCTGGAGGTCGGCGGCGTGCGTCCGCCCGGCGGCGGCGCGGCGGTGTTGCAGATCGAGGTGCAGGAGCGGGCGGGGCCCGGCGTCGCCGAGGGGCTCTACGCCCGCCTGTTCGCGCTGAACGTGTTCGACGGCAAGACGTTCACGGAGGGGGAGGGCGGTCGCACGACTTCGCTCTACAGCCGGTGGAACCGCTACGACGGCGGGCCCCTCGAGTTCACCGCGGACGACGGCCCGCAGACCGTGCGGGTCTCGATGGAGCGCATCGCGCGCATCGGTCAGGCGCATCCGGTGGCGGCGTTCGGACGAACCGAGCCGCGCTACGTCATGGTGCGCGGGCTCAGCACGACGGAGAGCGGCAACTGGATCTCGCAGTCGTTCCCGCGCAAGAAGGCGGTGGCCTACAAGGTCGACCTCGGGCGCAAGGCGGAGGTCGTGCCGCGGCGCCCCGAGGTGCGTGCGGCGCAGCTCGCGCGGCTGCGGCAGCTCCCCGACGATCTCGATCCCCGCATCCGTCAGCTCGCGGAGGGGCTCGTGACCGAGACGATGACCACCGACGCGAAGGTCGCGGCGATGTTGCGGCACTTCGCGGTGGGGTACGCGTACAGCCTCGATCCGCTGGAGGGCGAAAGCGACAACCCGTTGATCCGTTTCCTCTTCGAAGCGAAGGCCGGTCACTGCGAGCTGTACGCGGGCGCGCTCGCGGTGCTGTTGCGGGTGGTCGGCGTGCCGGCGCGCGTCGTCACCGGGTACTACGGCGGGCGCTGGAACGACGCCGGCGCGTACCTCGAGATGAGCGAGGACGACGCGCACGCGTGGGTCGAGATCTTCCACGAGGACGAGGGGTGGCAGTGGGTCGACGCGACGCCCGCGGACGCGCGCGCGCGTCGCAAGCCGGAGGTGTTCGCGTGGTTCTCGGACTTCTACAAGGCGCTCGACAAACTCTGGTACGACAAGGTCGTCGACTTCGACGAAGCGAAGCGGCGTCGCCTCATCGGCGAGGTCAGCGAGCAGCTCGGTGAGCTCCCGCTCGTGGACGAGCTCACCGGCGGCGGCCCGAGCGGCGGCGGCGGTCGGGGAGGCGCGGTGGGCCTCGTGCTGCTGCTGGTCCCCGTCGTCGTCGGCGGGTGGTGGTCGTGGCGTCGTCGTCGGCGTCGCCCCGACGTGCTGGGCTCCAGGCTACGTCGCATGCTCGACCCCGACGGCGACGAGACCTCGACGCTCGGCCAGCTCCTCGCGTCCGTCCCCGCGGCCCGTCGGGCGGCGGCGCGGCGCGCGGTGCTCACGTACGAGGCGTGGCGGTTCGGTCCGACGCCGACCCCCGACGGGGCCGGGCCGGTGCTCGAGGCGATCGCGCAGGCCGAGCGCGTGAAGGTCTGACCCCGGCTGGGGTATGGTCCGCCGGTGAGGCATTCGAAGGGTGCGCGGATCGGGCTCGTCGTGCTGGCGGGGCTGCTCTTCGCGGCGGTGGCCTACGCGGACATCGGGGACCAGACGATCCCCGTCGATTGGTTCGGACGGGTCCGGAGTTTCCTCGGGCTGTTCGTGATGATCGGCATCGCGGTCGCGCTGTCGTCGGATCGCAAGAACATCTCGTGGCGGCTGGTCGGCACCGGCGTCGGGTTGCAGCTCGCGCTCGGCGTCATCACGCGCACGGGCCCCGGCGAGAAGTTCTTCGGCGCGTTCGACAAGGCCGTCACCGCGATCCTCGGCTACACCGCGAAGGGGTCGCAGTTCCTGTTCGGCAACCTCGCGGTGCAGAACACGATGCCGGTCGGCACGTCGGTGGTGCCGATGCCCGCGGCGGGTGCGACGCCGGGCTGGTTGGCCGACGCGAAGATGGCGCCGGTGATTCCGGTCGAGGACTTCACGTGGGTGAACATCGGCGCGTACTTCGCGTTCGGTGTGCTGCCGACGATCATCTTCTTCTCGTCGCTGATGGCGGTGCTCTACCACCTCGGTGTCATGCAGAAGCTCGTGAACGTGCTCGCGCTCTTCATGCAGAAGACGATGCGCACCAGCGGCGCCGAGACCCTCTCCGCGACCGGCAACATCTTCGTCGGTCAGACGGAGGCGCCGCTGCTCGTGCGGCCGTTCATCAAGGAGATGACGCTGTCGGAGCTGATGGCGGTGATGACCGGCGGCTTCGCCACCGTCGCCGGCGGCGTGATGGTCGCTTACGTCGGCATCCTCAAGAACGTGTTCCCGGGGATCGCGGGGCACCTGCTGTGTGCGTCGATCATGAGCGCGCCGGCGGCGCTGGTGATCGCGAAGATCATGGTGCCGGAGCCCGACCCGACGAAGTCGGCGACGTTCGGTACGCTGAAGGTCGACCTACCTTCGCAGGACGCCAACATCATCGACGCCGCGGCGCGCGGCGCGGGGGAGGGGCTTCAGCTCGCGCTCAACGTCGGCGCGATGCTCCTCGCGTTCGTCGCGCTGATCGCGATGGTGAATGGGATCATCGGCGGCGTCGCGGAGCTGCTGGGCGCCACCGAGCCGGTCACGCTGGAGCTGATCCTCGGCTACGTCCTGCGCCCGCTCGCGTGGTGCATGGGCATCGCCTGGGAGGACGCCCAGATCATCGGCAGCCTCCTCGGCATCAAGACGATCCTCAACGAGTTCGTCGCGTACCTGCAGCTCGCCCAGCAGGCCCCACAGCTCGCCTCGCAGCGCTCCTTCGTCATCGCGACCTACGCGATGTGCGGCTTCGCGAACTTCGGCTCCATCGCCATCCAGATCGGCGGCATCTCCCCGCTCGCCCCGGAGCGGCGATCGGACCTCGCGCGGCTGGGCCTGCGCGCGATGATCGGCGGCACCCTCGCGGCGTTCATGACCGCGTGCGTGATCGGCGTACTGATCTGAGGCCCAGTCCAATCCCATCGCCGCGTGCGGTAGTGTGTCCCGCGTGAGAGGCGCGTCAGGTTGCATCCGCGTCCTCGCGGTGATGGGGCTCGCCGCCTGCTCGGACGCCGACGTGGCGACGCTCGCCGAGACGGAGGATCCGAGGGCGGTCGGGTGGTCACTCGTGGCCGTCGCGCATCGAGGTCTCGAGAGCCCCGCCGTGCTGGATCTGTCGGCGCCGACACGCGCGTGGGTGCCGCTCGGCCCGACGCGCGCGAGCGGGTACGCCGGCGAGCTGAACGAAACACCGTACATCGTGGCCGTGTCGCCGGACGGTAGCGTCGCCGTGGTCCGGTCGGGCGACGGGCTGTTCGCGTTGCACCGAGCGGAGGCGGGCGTCGCGCGGCGCCTGGATTATCCCGTCGGGCGGAATGCACCGACCGCGTTCGTGATCGACCCGACCTCGACCTTCGTCGCGTTCCGTGCCGACGAGGCGCTGTACGTTGCATTGCTCGACGGTTCACAGCCGGCCGCGGCGGTGGTGCGAGACGCACCCTTCGTCACCGCGCAGTTCTCGGGGGATGGCGATTACCTCGTCGTCGACGCGGAGCCGCCGATCGCCGTCCCCGTCGCGGGCGGCACCGCGCGTGTCCTCCCCTACGCCGGTCGGGTCGTCGGTCCCTACGTCGTGCGGCAGAACGGCAACGTGTTCTCCATCCTCGACCTTCGCCGGGACGCGTCGCCGGTCGAGGTCGACGTCGGTCGCTACAACGTCATCGGATTCTTCGACGACACGTACGCCGTCCTCGAGGACTCCGATACGGGCGTCGCTCGACTCGCGCTCGAGGGGCCCGCCGAGCTCGTGCCGGTCGTTCGGATCCCCGACGAGCTCGACGAATCCGTCCTCGTGCGGCACGTCCACGAGGACCTGGTCGTCTACGAGCGCTACGCGAACGACGCACCCACGCGACGCGCCCTCTTCGCGCAGTCCCTCGTACGGACGAGCTCGGCGTCGATGCTCGTCGACTGGGAGGAGGCGCCCCACTTCGTGTTCGCCGCGGACGACGACGCCGTCTATCTGTGCCGGGGCGGGAGCGTGGAGCGCGTGCCGCGCGACGGGCGAAGCGCGCCCGCGATCATCTTGGAGACGGACAACGTCTCGTGCGGGGACGGGGGGCTTACGGCTGGACACGTCTACGTGTGTCCGGCGGGCGATTGTCAGGCCGTCGCCGCGCAGGGCGGGGCACCGATCGATCTGGGGGCGTCGGCCTTCGCGGTGCCCTACGGGTTCGTGGCGACGCGCGATCACACCGAGTCTGCGGTGTTCGTCGTCGACGAGACGCAGGTGGCACGACAGAGCCGTCCGTGGGGCCCCCGCGTCTTCTCGACGCGGGTCGAACGGGAGTGGCTATTCGTGTTCGACGCCGAAGGGACCCACGCGGTGCCGCTCGACGGGACGGCCCCCCTGCGTCGCATCGGTCTCGAGCGCGTGTCCTTCGTCGCGGGCGACACGGCGTTCGCGGTCCGGGACTACGTCGTCTGGGCGCAGGGCCTCGACGGAGGTACAGCGGACGCCCCGGTCCGGATCGATCCCGGCGTGCGGGTACTCGCGCTGGAGGGCCAGCACGATGGGCGGTTGGTCGTCAGGACCGACGATGGCTTCGCGCTGGTCGCCGGCGACGGGCAGATGGAGCCGCTACCTTCGAGTCGGGGGGGCGTGGTCGCCATCGACGAACGTCGCGAACGCTTGGTGTGGACGACGAACGATGGCGTCTGGAAACGGCAGGCGGGAAGATCGGAACAAGTCGCGAGTGAGATGTGGTCGGTTCCTCTCCCGGTGCTCGACGACACCGGGCGCTATCTCGTGACGTCCACCGACGCCCGGAGGTCGTCGACGTTCGACCTGGACGATCCGGCGCATCCGCGCGCTGATCTCCCCGGGGGACCGCTCGCCCTCGACCGCGAGGGGCGGATCGGGACGAAGGGCGGTCTGGCTCTCCTCCACGACGGCGTCGGTTTCGTGCAAGCCAGCCTGCAGGGGGGCGCTGGCGCGAACCTCGTCCGGTCGTTCCAGCAGGTCGTGTTCGACGACAGCGGGGTGCGCGGTGTCGCGATCGATGTAGGGTCGGAGCTCGTGTACTTCGCCGTCGGTGAGTCATCGAAGCCGCTGAACGTGCAAACGGTGGGCTCGTCGCTCGACCTCGCGCTCGTCGGCCGCCACGTCTACTTCCCGCGCGCCGAGACCTACTTCGTCAGTGTGGTCGATGTCGACGAGGGCGAAGTCGTCGACCTGCTCGATCGGCGTACGCTCGGTCGGTTCGAAGCGCTCCCGACCTCGGGGTTCGTCTTCCAGACGAACGCGGCGCCCCACCGCATCGAAATCGGGGAGGGCGCCGAGCGACGCGAGCTCCTCGTCGAAGTGGACGAAGGGCGGCTCTGGGTCGCGGAGATCGTCCCGCGTTACGCGGAGCCCTGAGGGCTAGAGGTGCCGGTCCAGCGTGCGCCCGAGGCCCGGGACCGCGGCTTCGACGTTCTTCTCACCCTGCGGGCGGAGCTTCTCGTACGTCTTCTTGATCGTCCGGTTGTCGACGTTCTTCGCGCGGTCGTCCGTGACGGCGAGGAGGGCGTTGGCGACCTCGCGGGAGCGGCCCGACAGATAGTTGCCGAAGGTGCCGCTGCGGCCGTCGTCGTTCCACTTCGCGTAGAAGGGCTCGAGCTTTTCGACGAAGCGGTCGAGGAGGTTGTCGACGGCGTCGCGCACCAGTGTCGGCTTGATCGCGTTGATGGTCTTGTAGCCGGCCTTGATGGCCATACCGGAGATGCCGCCCTTGGCCCTCACCTCGTCGTCCACGAGGCGGGCGGTGTCGTCCACCAGGCGGGGGCGCTTGTCGTCGGTGAGGATGGCGTCCTTGAGCGTCGTCACGGCTCGCGTCTTACAACAATCTCGGGACCAAACCCAGGCATCTGATACCCTCGGGGACGTGCGCTGGTTGCTCCTCGCCGCCCTCGTATTCGCGCCGGTCGCGGCCGCCGCGAAACCCGTCAAGCTCACCATGCGTGAGCTCGCCCTGATGACCCGGGCGAGTAAGGACCTTGCGGCGATCAACCGGCGGGTGCGTGTCGGCATCCCGCCGGGGTGGACCGGCGATCGCCACCCGAACGGTCGCTCCATGGAGCTCGTCGGGCCCAACGGTGAGGGGCGCCTCCTGGTCGCCGCCGCGCTCCACCCCTCGGAGCTGAACGACTACCTCGGCGAGCTCAAGCGCCGGCACCCGTCGGCCGCGCCGTCGCCGCCCCAACACATGACGCTCCCCGGCGTGGACGCCTCCCGCGGCGAGCGCGCGACGCGGTTCGTCATCACCGGGCGCGAGGTCGGCGAGATGGTCCTCATCGAGAAGAACGACACCATCGTCCTCGTCGTGACCGTCGTGGATCCCAAGGTCTGGCCCGACGTGCAGGCCTTGATGGGGAAGGTCTACCCGACCATCACCATCAACGATCTCCCCGTCCCGAAGTCCCCCTGACCCCCTGTCAAAAGTACGTGACGGCGCACAACGTCCCACGGTCCTGGCTTGCCTCGGATCTGCTCCCGTGGGACCACCGCGGGCGATGCGGGCTCTGACGCTGCTCTCGCCGGCGCTGCTGCTGGCCGGCTGCTCCGCGTCGGGGATCTTGGCCGACGCCCTGTCGAGCTCGGGCGGAGGCTACGGCACCGACGACGATCCCGAGCTCGTCGCCGCCGCCGTGCCGTTTGGTCTGAAGACCATGGAGGGTGTGCTCGTCGAACAACCCGAGCACCGCGGCCTCTTGCTCGCGCTGGCTTCGGGATTCACGCAGTACGCCTATGCGTTCGTACTTCAAGACGCCGACCGAGTGGCCGAAGAGAGCATCGAGCAGTCCGACCGCATTCGGGCGCGCGGTCGCAAGCTCCTGCTCAGGGCGCGTGGGTACGGGATGCGGGGGTTGGACGTGGAGCACGAAGGGTTCTCGAAGCAGGTGTCGGCCGATTCGCAGGCGGCGCTCGCTCGCCTCGGGCCCGACGACGTCGGGCACCTGTACTGGACGACCGCCTCGTGGGCGCTGTCCATCGCGGCCGCCAAGTTCGATCCCGCCGCGTTGGCGGAGTTTCCGACGGTCCAGGCGATGGGCGGGCGGCTCCTCGAGCTCGACGACACCTACGGCGACGGCGCGGTGCACTCGATGATGATGTCCCTCGAAGCCGCGCGGCCCGGCGGGGATCTCGAGGTGGCGAAGACGCACTACCGCCGCGCGCTGGAGCTGTCCGGGGGGACCTCGGTCGGCCTGTACGTCTCCTTCGCCGAGTCGGTGTGTGTGAAGGAGCAGGACTCCCGCGCGTTCCACCGCGCGCTGAACACCGCGATGGCGATCGACGTCGACGCCCACCCGAAGAAGCGCCTCGAAAACACGATCTTCATGCGCCGCGCGAAGCGGCTGAAGGCGTCGTCGGAAGACCTCTTCTTGGACGACGTCGGAGCGGATGAAACCGAGACCTCCTCGGCCTCGGTAGAAAGCAGCGAGAGCACATGATGACGCCTATTCTCCGTTCGATGCTCGGCCTCGCGCTGGTCGCGGGCCTCTCTACCGCCGCCGAGGCGCGGCCCGTTAAGGTCAAACACGGCACGCTCGCGCCCAAGGGATCGCCCTGGTTCAACGGCATGCAGAAGGTCGGCGAACGCTGGAAGAAGACCTCCGGCGGCAAGGTCACGCTGCGCATCTATCCCGGCGGTGTCGCGGGCGACGAGGGCGACATGATCCGCAAGATGCGGATCGGCCAGCTCCACGCGGCGACCGTCACGAACATCGGCCTGTCGCGCATCACCCGCGACAGCGTCGCGCTGCAGATCCCGATGATGTTCTCCTCGTACGAGGAGCTCGACTACGTGCGCGAGCGCATCGCGCCGCGCATCGAGAAGGCGCTCTTCGACGCCGGCAACGACGACCCGAAGAACGGCGTCGTCGTGCTGCAGTGGGGCGACGCCGGGTGGGTGCACTTCTTCTCCAAGGAGAAGGCGGTGTCGCCGGACGACGTCCGCAAGACGAAGCTGTTCGTGTGGGCCGGGGATCCGGAGGCCGAGGCGGCGTGGCGCATGTCGAACTTCAACGTCGTGCCGATGTCGGCGACCGACGTCCTCTCCGGCCTTCAGACCGGGATGGTGGAGAGCTTCTCGACGGCGCCGGTGTACGCGCTGACGTCGCAGTGGTTCGGCCTCGCGAAGCACATGGTCGCGATCAAGTGGGCCCCGCTGAACGGCGCGACGATCATCTCGCGCGCCACGTGGGAGAAGATCCCCGCCGAGCTTCGGCCGCAGCTGAAGAAGATCGCGGAAGAAGAGGGCGAGGCCGTGAAGACGGAGGTCCGCTCCCTCGGACAGCGCGCGATCGACGAGATGGCCAAGCGCGGCCTCACGGTGCACCAGGTCGACGCGAAGACGCAGACCGAGTGGCAGCAGGCCGCCGAGAAGGCGTACCCCGCGCTCCGCGGTAAGGTGGTCTCCGCCGAGCTCTTCGACGAGGTGAAGCGCCTCGTCGAGGCGTACCGCAAGTCCAAGAAGTGACCGAAGACCGATCAGCGGCGGGCTGGCTCGCCAAGCTGCACTTCGCCGAGGACGCGCTCAACGTCGTCATCCTCGTCGTCATGGCGGTGTTGCCGCTGATCGAGATCGTCGCGCGCATCTTCGGCGTGAGCGTGCCGGGGTCGATCCAGTACGTCTCGATGCTGACGATGTGGATCGGCTTCACGGGCGCGATGCTCGCGACGCGCGACGACAAACACCTCGCGCTCTCCACCGGTAGCGCGCTGTTGAAGGGGCGCGCCGAACAAGTCGCGCGCGCGGTGAGTGTGACCATCGCGGCGATCGTCACGGGCGCGCTCGCGTGGGGTGCGTGGGGTTCCGTCGAGGCCGAGATGGCGTCGACGCAAGTCATCCCGCCGGGCATCCCGGTGTGGGTCGGCCAGGTGGTGATGCCGGTCGGCTACGCGGTGATCGCGCTGCGGCTGATCCTCGCGAAGTACAAGTCCTGGATCGCGCGCGGGGTGTTGGTCGCGGTGGTCGGCGGCGTGCTCTGGTACGCGAAGGGCGCCGGCTACGAGACCGCCGAGGGGGTGCTGTGGCCGGGCGTCGTGATCGTGTTGATCGCGACGGGGCTCGGCGCACCGATCTACGTCGCGCTGGGTGCCGCGGCGGTGTTGTTCTTCTGGGCCGACGACGTCCCGGTGGCGGCGGTCGCGGCGGAGACGGTGCGGCAGATCAAGTCGCCGATCATGCCGAGCATTCCGCTGTTCACCTTCACCGGGTACATCCTGGCGGAGGCGAACGCGTCGACCCGCCTGGTGCGAGCGTTCCGCGCGCTGTTCGGGTGGATGCCGGGCGGCACCGCCGTGATGACCGCGGTGGTGTGTGCGTTCTTCACCACGTTCACCGGCGCCTCCGGCGTCACGATCCTCGCGCTCGGCGGGCTGCTCTATCCGGTCCTGCGGCAGGAGATGTACCCGAAGGGCTTCTCGGTCGGGATGCTCACGGCGTCCGGGAGCATCGGTCTGCTGTTCCCGCCGTCGCTGCCCGTGATCCTCTACGCGGTCACGGCGCACGTGCCCGTCGACAAGATGTTCGTCGCCGGCATCCTGCCGGGCTTCGTGCTCGTCGGTGCGCTGTCGTTGCTCGGCGTGCGCACCGGGATGAAGTCCGAGGTGAAGCGCGTCCCGTTCGACGCGAAGGAAGCGTTCGCCGCGGTGCGCGGTGCGGCGTGGGAGCTGGTGCTCCCGCTGATCGTCATCGGCGGCATCTTCCTCGGGCTCACCACGATCGTGGAGGCCGCGGCGCTCACCGCGGCGTACGCGCTGTTCGTCGAGGTCGTGATCTACAAGGACCTGTCGATCAAGGAGGACCTCGTTCGCGTCGGGCGCGACTGCGCGAGCCTCGTCGGCGGCGTGTTGATCATCTTGGGTGTCGCGATGGGGTTCACTTCGTACCTCGTCGACGGCGGTGTCCCCGAGCTCGCGCTGGAGTGGGTGCAGGGCGGCATCGAGTCGAAGATCGTGTTCCTGATCGTCCTGAACCTGTTCCTGCTCGTGGTCGGGTGTTTGATGGACATCTTCAGCGCGATCGTCGTGGTGGTGCCGCTCATCCTCCCGATCGGTCGCCACTTCGGCATCGACCCGATTCACCTCGGCATCATCTTCCTCGCGAACCTCGAGCTCGGCTTCCTCACGCCGCCGGTCGGCATGAACCTGTTCCTGTCTTCGTACCGGTTCGAAGAGCCGCTCACGAAGGTGTACCGCTACGCGATCCCGTTCCTGCTGATCCTCATCCTCGCCGTGCTCTTGATTACGTACGTCCCGGACCTGACGTTGGCGCCGGTGGAGTGGGTGTTCGGACCGCAGGAGAAGGCGATCGACATTCAGTTCTAGATGTTCTGCGACATCGACAAGGTCGACATCGTCGTCGCGGAGGACGACGGGAGCAACGTGGGGGTGCAGACGGACCACCGCGGGCCCGACGAGATCGACTTCGATCGTTCGGTGGCGTTGGCGCTCGCGCGCATCTGGGGGCCGCTGTCGCACGGGGTCGTCGAGGCCGTCCGGATGGACTTCGTGCAGGAGCCCCCCGAGACGTTTCGGCGCGTCGTCGAGGCGGCCGGCGCCGAGGTCCACGCGGCGATGGAGCCGCTCGAACGCCTGCAGACGGTCGACCAGGCCGTGGCCGAAGAGGCGCTGCACGGCGCGCTCGCGAACGTCGCCGCGGAGGTCTTCGCGGAGCACGGGCTCGAAGCGACGGTCGATGGGCTGCACGCGCTGGAGGCCGCGCTCGCTCCGCGCTTCGAAGGTTTCGACGACCTGTACCCCGAGGAGCGCTACACGTTGATCCTCCAGCTCGGCGCGGCGGCCGGCGCGGCGTTGATGCATCGCGAGTCCGGCGGGCGCTGGGTCCGCGACGAGACGTTCCTCGCGGGCTTCCCGTTCACGGTCGACGTCGAAGGTGCGTCCGCGAACCTCTTCGGTCGCGCGGAGCGCTTCTTCCACGAGTCGCCGAACGAGGGCCCGTCGCGCATCGTCGCCAACTTCAAGGAGGAGGCGGACGGCCCCATCGTCCCCGTCCTGCGGCTCCCGCTGCGCACGGACGTCGAGCACGACGAAGCGCGCCGACCGCTCCTCGACGTGCCCGACGTCGAGGCGATGCCGTGGATCTACCTCGCGCGCGACATGCCCAGCTCGATCGCGTACATCCTGGACCTCGATCGCGAGGGCTTCGACACACTCCTCGAGCACGCCGTCGCGGGCCTCGCGCAGATCCACGTCGAGACGGAGCGCCTCGAGGTCGACGGCTTCACGGTCCTCGCCCTCACGGGGCACTTCTTCGCGACGTCGAAGCTCCTCGACCCTTCGTTCCTGCGCGCGATGACGGAGACCCTCGACGGCGAGATGCTCTTCGTCGCGATCCCGGGCTCGCAGCTCGCGCTGATCGCGGCCTGCGACCCGCAGCACATCGGCACGATGGTCGCGCTCGCCGAGAACGCCTACGCGGAGCAGGAGCCGAGCTATCAGCTGACGCCGCTCGTCTTCGTCGCCAACGCGACGGACGGCATCGTCGGCTTCGCGCGCCTGAAGACGGACGAGGAAGCGACGCCCGAGGCCGCGCCGAAGAAGCCGTGGTGGAAGCGCCTCTTCACGAAGGACTGACGCTCGCGGTCAGCTCGAGGTCGGGATCTCGGTGCGCGGGTCCACGACGTGGATCGCCGTGCCGGGGGCCAGCGCGCCGACGCGGTAGAGGCCGTGCGCCAGGACCTGCGGGGGCTCGATCAGCTGCACGCTCTTCACCTTGAGCGCCGCGTGACGGATCGCTTCGATGAGGCGGGCGCACACTTGGGCGTCCTCGATGTCGGCTTCCGCCATGTCGAGGGTGAGGGGGGCGTCGGCCGTGGTGAGGCCGGCGAGCTGTTCGATGAAGAGCGCGGCGATGTCGCGGTCGACGTCGCCCGTGAGCGCGAGGGTGGTCACTCGTCGTTGATGACGTTGCCGACCGGCTGGGTCGACGACCAGTGACGCCAGTCGACCTCTTCCTTGCGGCCGTCGGGGCGCGGGAGCACCGCCTCCTGGAGCCACTGCGGGGAGTCGTCCTTCGGGTAGATGAAGATGGCGTCGTACGGGCAGGCCCACTCGCAGATGCGGCAGCCGGTGCAGCGCTTCTCCTCGACGATGCAGATGCCGTGGAAGGAGGCGTCGACCGGGTGCTCGACGATCCGAAGGGCGTCGAACGGACACTCGTCGACGCACTTTTCACAGCCGACGCAGTTGATCTCGTCCACGAACGCGAACGGCCAGCTCTTCTTCTTCTTGAACTCGATCCGGTCGCCGTAGTTGTTGAAGATGGCGTTGTCCGCGCAGACCGGGGCGCAGGCGCCGCAGTCGATGCAAAGGTCCGGATCGATGTCGTGCAGGCCCTTACGGACCCCCTTGATCGCGTCCGTCGGGCAGCGCTTCACGCAGGCGGTACAGCCGGTGCAGTCCTCGACGATCGTGTAGGCCATTTTCGGGGGTACACATGACCGCGCTGGAGCACAGGGTCAAGCAGGGAGTGCCGCGGGCCGGCCGCCGGCCGCGCACGGCGTCACTTGGGTAGGGCTTTGAGCACCGCTCGGCCGCCGCGGATGACGACCTTGAACTCCACGGATTTGGCGCCCGTGTCCTTCATCAGCTTCGGCACCTGCTTGCGCAGCGCCGCCGCCATGTCCTCGAAGCGCAGATCCACCTTCTCGCCGCACCGTTTCCGCGCGCCGACGTAGGTCTGGTAGAGCTTGCGCAGCTTCGGCTCGGTGAGATCCTCCGCCGAGCTGGCCCGCGGTCGTGACATCGACGCGCTCGCCGCGGCGGGCGTCCGCCCGTGCCCCGCCGTCGACGCGCCCGACTTGCCGTCGCGCAGCGCCTGTCCGGTGATCGCCTGCCCCTCGCTCCCCGGCGGACGGCGGTGATCCGCGGTCATCGCGCCCGATCCGCGCTCGGCCTCCAAGGCCCGCTTCATCGCGTGCTCGCGCGCCATCCGGTCCTGCTCGCGGCGCGACACACGCGCCTTGTCGCGGTGGTAGGTGCCGGCCTCGCGCTGACGGGTGATGCGGCTCCAGTAGTTCTCGAGCGACACCATCCGCGCCTTGAGCTGCTGGATGCGGAACTTCAGCGCGGTGTTCTTGGGGCGCATTTCCTGCCAACGCCGCAGCGTGGACTTCAGGTGATCGCGCTGCTGCGTGGGCTCGAGCTTTTCGACGCCCATGAAGTACAGCTCGTACTGCGAGCGCAGCTCGTTGAGATCCTTCTCGAGGTTGTCGATCTCCGCGGAGATGATCGCGTCCGCGCTCGGCTTGGCGGGCTCATCCTCGGCACCGTAGCGACTCTTGCCGCCGAACAGCCCCTTGTCCTTCTGTTTGACCGCCACGCCTCCTCTTGAAATACCAAATGCGGCGAGCGCAGGCGAGGCCCCCTCGCGTCGCTCGGGCCGAGGGGGTACCGTTTCGAGCCGTGACGGCCGCCCTCCTGCTCCTCGTCGCCACCGCCGCCCCGGTGCCGCCGGTCCTGACGGAGCCCGACGCCGCCCAGGACTGGGCCCGCGCCGCCGAGTCCGTGGACCCGATGACCCGCGCGGAGACCCTCCTGTTCGCGAAGGATCCGTCGGGCGCGCTCGACGTCCTGCTCAGCGCCGACGTCCCGCGGACGGATCCCCGCCGGATCCGCCTGGAGCTGGACGCCCACGTGGCCCTCGGCCACGAAATCCTCGGGGAGGCCCGGGCCGCCGAGCTCGAGAAACACCCCGGGTGGGGCGTCCACGCGCGTCGCCAGGCCCAGTGGCTCTCGGAGGCCACCACCAAGCGCTTCATCGTGCGGATCGCGTTGATCTTGTTCGCGATGTGCCTCGCCGTGCTGTGCCTGGGCGGGTCCCGCGAGCTGCTCCGGCTGAGCCTGGAGCCGCTCGTCGTGCTCGGGGCCCTCGTCGTCGCTGCGGCGATCGTGAAGACCGGATCGGCGATCCTCGCCACGCTCCTGCTCCTCCCGGGCTTGGCGACCCTCGCGCTCGTCCACGCGGCGGCCGCCGCGACCCGTCGGACGCAGGCCACGGTGCGGGGACGGGTGCTGGCCGCGGTGCTGGTCGTCCTGGGGGTCTCGGGGGCCTTCGCGGCGGTGGTGGCCGAGCTCGGCCCGCACCGGATCTTGGGCCTCGTTGCCGGGTGAGCCTTGTGCTAGGAGGGGCACCGGATGGCCCTCGAATTCACCGCCGAGGAGCGGGCGACGATCGATGGGATCGTCGCGCGTTATCCCAACAAGGCGGCGGCCCTGCTGCCCGTCCTGCACCTGACGCAGGAGAAGTACGGCGCGCTGCCCCCCGAGGCGCAGCTCCTCGTCGCCCACACGCTCGATGTCGCGCCGACGCGCGTCCGCGAGGTCGTGACCTTCTACGAGATGTTCCACGAGCATCCGGAGGGGCAGTTCCACATCGAGCTGTGCACGAACATCGCGTGTCACCTCGCCGGCGCGGACCTGCTGATGAAACACCTCGTCGAGCGGCTCGGGATCGAGATCGGCCACCAGACCGAGGACGGCATGTTCAGCCTCATGGAGGTGGAGTGCCTCGCGAGCTGCGGCTCGGGCCCGATGATGAAGGTCGGGATGGACTACTACGAGCACCTCGACGAAGCCTCGATCGACACGCTCCTCGGCAAGCTCAAGGCCCTCGCACCGTCGCTCGGCGGCAAGGCGTACCTGTGCCAAAAGAGCGGGCCTCACACCGGACCGGTGCCCGGGCACAACCCCGCGCTGCCGGTCGTGCATCCGCAGGGGGCGCCCGCGAAGGAGGAGGCCGCGAAAGCGGAGGCTGCGAAGCCGGATGCGAAGGCCGACCCCGCGAAGGCCCAGGCTGCGAAGCCGGACACGAAGGCCGAGCCCGCGAAGGCCGACCCGGCGAAGGCCGATCCGGCGAAGGCCGACCCGGCGAAGGCCGCCGCGAACGCCGAGGGGGTGAAGCCCGCCGACAAGCCCGTGGCCGCGAAGGCGGATACGAAGGCCGAGCCCGCGAAGCCCGCAGAGAAGGTCGAGGCGGCGAAGCCCGCGGAGAAGGCCGAGGCCAAGCCCGTCGAGGCGCCGAAGGCGGAGCCCGAGAAGGTGCACGACGCGGCGGCGGCCGCGAAGGCCCCCGAGGCCGCGTCGAACGACTCGAAGAAGCCGGGCCCGGCGCTGCCCTCGTTCGAGGCGCCGCGCACCAAGTCCGAGGACAAGGCAGGGAAGTGACGATGGTGAACGTAGAGCCAGCCGAGCGCGTCTTCTCCAAGAACTGGGACAAGCCGAACAGCCACACCTACGACGTCTTCACGAGCAACGGCGGCTACGACGCGCTGAAGAAGGCGCTCGCGATGGAGCCGGCGGACATCATCCAGCTGGTGATCGACGCCAAGCTCCGTGGTCGCGGCGGCGCCGGTTTCCCGGCCGGTCGCAAGTGGTCGTTCGTGCCGAAGGACAGCCCCAAGCCGAAGTACGTCGCGGTCAACGCGGACGAGTCGGAGCCGGGGACGTTCAAGGATCGCTACATCATGGAGCGCGATCCCCATCAGCTGATCGAGGGCACCGCGATCACGTGCAAGGCGATCGGCGCGAACACCGCGTACATCTACGTGCGCGGTGAGTTCGGGCTCGCGGCCACGCGGATGCAGGCGGCGCTCGACGAAGCGTACGCGAAGGGTGTGCTCGGCAAGTCGGTGCTCGGCACGGGCTACCCGCTCGACATCTACCTGCACCGCGGCGCCGGCGCGTACATCTGTGGCGAGGAGACCGCGCTGCTCGAGTCGCTCGAGGGGCGCAAGGGTCAGCCGCGTTTGAAGCCGCCGTTCCCCGCGGTCGAGGGGGCGTTTGCGTGCCCGACGGTGGTGAACAACGTGGAGACGCTCTCGGCGGTGGGGCCGATCGTCGCGAAGGGCGCCGACTGGTGGAAGAGCCTCTCGTACACCGATGCCGAGGGCGGAACGAAGTTGGTCGGTGTCTCCGGCCACGTCGCGAAGCCGGGGGTCTACGAGGTGCCGGGGGGCCTGACGCTCAAGCAGGTCATCTACGACCTCGCGGGCGGGATGCGGAACCCCGAGCGGCCCTTGAAGGCGGTCATCCCGGGCGGGTCTTCGTGTCCGATTCTTCTGCCCCACGAGATCGACGTCGGCTACGACTTCGACGCGATGAAGACGGTCGGCAGCCTGATGGGCACCGGCTGTCCGACGGTGATCGAAGAGGGCACGTGCATCGTGCGGCTGCTGAAGCGGGTCGAGCGGTTCTACGCGCACGAGTCGTGCGGGCAGTGCACGCCGTGCCGCGAGGGTGGTGACTGGCTGTTCAAGATCCTGACGCGCATCGAAGCCGGGCAGGCGACGGACGCGGATGTGGATCGGATCGAGTCGATCGCGTCGAAGATCGAGGGCCACACGATCTGCGCCTTCGGCGAGGCGTTGGCCTGGCCGGCGCGCAGCTACCTGAAGAAGTTCCGCGACGAGTTCATCGAGCACGTCCGCCTCGGGCGTTGTCCGCACGGGCCGATCGAGGTGCGCGCCGTCGCGATGTCGGGCGTGGTGGCGTAGGGGGCGAACTTGGGACTCACACCTGAAATCTTCCTGTTCGCGCTGTTCTCGGTCGTGTCGATCGTGTCGGCGATCCTCGTGGTGTCGCTCTCCGATCCGGTGAAGTCGGCGATGTCGCTCATCGTGTCGTTCTTCTGCCTCGCGTGTCTGTTCTTGCTGCAGAGCGCGGAGCTCATCGCGGTGCTGGAGGTGCTCGTCTACGCGGGCGCCATCATGGTGCTGTTCGTCTTCGTCATCATGTTGGTGGAGAACAAGGACGCCCCCGTGGTGCGGCCGACGTTGGCGGCGCGCGTGGCGCTCCCGGTGAAGCTCGGTTCGGTGCTCGTCGTGGCCTACGCGTTGGTCTCGGCGATCCGCTCGGCGCCGCTCGCCGGCTCCGCGGAGCTGCCGGAAGGCTTCGGGTCGGTGCAGAGCATCGGCCACGAGTTCTTCGACAACTTCCTCTTCCACTTCGAGATCACGAGCATCCTGCTGCTGGCGGGCATCGTGGGCGCGGTGGTGGTGACGAAGAAGAGGAAGGCGTCATGATCACCCCGACGATCCCGGTCGAACACTACCTCTACCTGTCGGTGATCCTGTTCTCGATCGGCGCCGCGGGGGTCCTGATCCGCCGCAACGCCATCGTGGTGTTCATGTGCATCGAGCTGATGCTCAACGCCGCGAACCTCGCCCTGGTCACCTTCGCGCGCCACCACGGCGACGCCGCCGGGCACATCTACGTGTTCTTGGTGATGGCGGTCGCCGCCGCGGAAGTCGCGGTGGGCCTCGCGATCATCATCGCGGTGTTCCGCGCGCGAAACTCCGTCAACGTGGATGAGTTGCAGGACCTCCACGGTTAGCAGACGCTGACGAAGTCAGCCGGTCTGCCCCTTGCCCGAGCCCTCGCCCCAGCCCGTGCCCTCCATGCACGTCCGAAGTCATGGCGGTGCGGGTGAACCAGGGCAACGATCCGTATCGGGCAAGGGATGGTCATAGCGCATGGCGCGTGACGGATGAGTCAGGAGCCCTTTCCCTGCATCGAGGGCAGGGGCTGGGGCGAGGGCTCGGGCAAGGGGCAGGGGCTGACTTCGTCAGCGCCCCTGCTGGTCCGGACAGAACTCCAACCGCCCCCGCGCGTAGATCGCGACGGTCAGATCAAGGCGTTCGTTCGCGATGCGCGGACCCAGCAGCTCCACGACGTAAGCCGTCGCGGCCCACGTCTCGGCTTCGACGTACCAGCCCTCCGCCGCCGCGTCGCAGGGCTCGCCGCGGCCGACCTGCGTCAGGTGGACGCGGCTCATCGCGAGGTCGTCGCGGGTGTCGAACAGCCAGCTCTCGGGCGGCGTGATCGTCCCGGTGCCGGTGAGGAGGACCGCCTGATCGCCGTTCTCGCACGTGATGATGTCCGTGGACCGGTAACCCACGCCTTCGATCGTCGCCACGACCGAGGGGTCGCCGGGATCCGGCGGTGGCGCGGAGCACTCGTCACCGAAGCGACCGCCGCACGCGACGATGAGGGGTAGGACGATGAACCAGAGGCGCCGCACGCCGACGCCTACAACCGAGCGACCGAGGTTGGTGATCAGGACTCGGTCTTCGCGGCGGCCGCGGCGCGCTCTTCGTCGCGGGAGATCTTCGCCGCGAGCTTCTTCGCGCGCTTCGCTTCCTCGCGGCGCTCCTGTTCGAGCGCCCACAACTCCAGGTAGTCGCTCCGGGGCGCGAGCGGCGTGAGGTCTTCGGTCAACGGGCGCGCGCCGAGGTAGTCGGCGCGGGCGGCGACCTGCTCCATGAGCTCGTTGACGCGGGCGTCGAGCGCCTCTTCGGCCTCGTCCTCGCGCGGCGGGTACTCCGGCAGCTCGCGGACCGCCGTCGCGAAGGTGTCGAGGGTCGCCGCGCCGAGGTACGTGCGGCGGCGCCGGAGGATGTCCTCCGCGAGGTTGGCGATGCGCTGCTCGTCGAAGCCGTAGTGCGCGATGAGGTCGCGCGACACCGTGCGCACCGCGGCGACCGGGAGGGTCTCGTCGAGGCACAGCACGATCGCGGTCTGCACGTGGTTGTAGATCGGCACGACACGCGGGAAGAACGGCGAGAACGCGATCGGCGGCGTTCGCTGGTCGAGGTGGATGATGATCCGCTGCACGGGGTCCTCGCGGACGATGGCTTCCAGCGCTTCTTGGATCTCCTTGATCTGCGCGGAGTAACAGCCGGTCGCCTTGAGGATCTTCTCCAGCTCGGGGGCGGGTACCTTCCCGGCGATGACGTCCGAGTACAGCGAGTAGATGTACGCGTCACTCTCGGCGTCGTCGCCGAAGAGGGTCTCCTTCGATCCGATCGGGGCATCGCCGCGCCCCGCGAGGAGCATCAACAGCTTGTAGCCGACCTGCCCGCGGACGGCGCGGAAGCGCCCGCGCAGGATGTTCTGCACGGTGGGTTTGAGGACGAAGCCGTCCGGGACGAAGCCGTCGAGCGCGAACTTCTTCTCGATCACCGTGCGGAGCTGCTCGGGGGAGCCGGAGATGAAGAAGACGCGGTGTTTGGCGTCCGCGGGGGCGAGGTCGCGCATCGCCCGGATGAGCGCCGCGGAGCCCGGGATGTTCTCGCGCTCCTCGGCGGAGAGGCGGGCGGTGCGGACCAGGTCGCGGATCGTCTCGAACTCGGTCTTCAGGTAGGTCTTGTCGAGGTCCCACCGGAAGATATGTCCGAACCGCGCGCTCACGGGGCCGTGGAGTATACCCCCTGCATAGGCCGTGAGAACGTTGATTTGTGTCCAACGTGTGACTAACCGTGCAGGCTGGGGATCCCTTGGACTTCGATCTCATGCGCGGCCTCGCCGCGCTGCGCGACGCGGAGCGCGGTTTGGCGACGAAGCGCGCGGAGGCGCCGCTGTCCGTCGTGCTCGCGTATCCGAGCCCGTACCACGTCGGGATGTCGAGCCTCGGCTTTCTGCAGGTGCACCGGCTCGCCAACGCGCGCCCTTTGACGCGGTGCGACCGAGCGTTCCTCCCCACACCCGACGAGCTGGAGGTCTACGCACACACCCACACGCCGTTGCTCACCGTCGAGCGACAGCAGCCGGCCGGTGAGGCCCACGTCATCGCGATCTCGCAGGCGTACGAGCTCGAGCTCGCGGGGGTCGTGCGCGTCCTTCGCCTCGCGGGCTACGCGCCCCTCGCGGCGGACCGCGATCCGGCCGACCCGCTCGTCGTGCTCGGCGGGCCGATCACCTTCTCCAACCCGCTCCCTTCTGCACCGTTCGCGGACGTCCTGATCCTCGGCGAGGCCGAAGCCGCCTGGCCGCTGCTGCTCTCGCGGCTCGAAGAGCGCCCCGAGGCCGCGCGCGGAGACGCCGCGGCGCGCCGCGCGATGCTCGAGCAGCTCGCGGACGAGCCGGGGTTCTTCGTCCCCTCGGTGCACGGCGAGACGCTCCCGCCGATCGCGCAAGCGCCGGATGACTTGCTGCCCGCGGTGTCGACGCTCCGCACCGCGAACACCGAGCTGTCGAACATGGTGCTCATCGAGCCGGAGCGCGGCTGTCACCGCGGGTGCACGTTCTGTGTGATGCGTCGCTCCACGAACGGAGGGATGCGGCTCGTCCCGCCCGACGTCGTGGATCGTCTCGTGCCCGAAGACGCCGAACGTGTCGGGCTCGTCGGTGCGGCGGTGACGGACCACCCGGGCATCAAGGAGATCCTCGGGCGCCTCGTCGACGAGCGGGGCCTCCGCATCGGCATCTCCAGCTTGCGCGCGGACCGGCTCGACGACACCTTCGTCGGGCTGCTCCACCGCGGCGGGTACCGGTCGATGACCGTCGCGCTCGACGCTGCCAGCACGCGGCTCAGAGATTCCATCGAAAAGAATCTGAAGGATCGCCACGTCGAGAACGCCGCCGCGCTCGCGAAGCAACACGGCATGCGGCACCTCAAGCTCTACGTGATCGTCGGCCTCCCGGGGGAGACGGACGAGGATCGGCAAGAGCTCGTGCGCTTCGCGAAGTCTCTCGCGAAGACACTCCCGGTGGTGCTCGGTGTGTCGCCGTTCGTTCCGAAGTTCCACACGCCGCTCGCTGATGCCCCGTTCGCCGGTGAAGCCCAGATCCGGCGGATCCTCTCGAAGCTCGAGCGCGCGTTCGTCGGCACGCGTGTGACGCTCCGCGGGCCCGGCGCGCGTGAAGCGTACGTGGAGTACCGCCTCGCGCAGGGGGGCTTCCAGCACGCCGCCGCGGCCGTCGCGGCGACCGACGCCGGGGCGACGCTCGCCGCGTGGAAGAAGGCGCTGAAACCCACTTCCGAGCGCGTTCGTTTCAGTGGATTCGAGCGGCTCGTGCCGGCGCCGACGTTGCGCAGGCGTTGGCGCCCCCAGGTCATCGGAGCCTGACGAAGTGATGGACCCGGCCCACTCGCCGATGATCGCGCACCTGGCGCGGGTGTACGCGGTGTCGGGGGTGCGCGCGCGTTCGATGATCCGCGCCGGGATGTTCTACTTCGTGTTCGTCGCGGGCGTGACGACCGTGAAGAGCGCGACCAACGCGCTGTACCTCGCGCGCGAGGACGCGTCCCACCTGCCGTACCTCTACCTGTCGACGGCGGTCGCGATCACGCTCGTCACGATCTACCTCGGCAAACGCCTCGTGGAGATGCCGTCGAAGCCGGTGCTCCGCGCGGCGATCCTCATCACCGCGGTGATCCTCGGCGTGCTCTCCGTACTCGCCGCGATCGACTTCCGTCCGGCGCTGGGGGTGCTCTACGTGGTCGGCGAGGTCTACGCGACGGCGCTGTCGGTCTTGTTCTGGGCGCGCCTCGGCGAGGTCTTCGACGTCCGCAGCGCGAAGCGGGTCTTCGGCGCGATCGCCGCGGCCGGGATGGCGGGCGCGGTGCTCGGCGGCCTGATGGTGCGCGGCCTCGTCGACGTGATGCCCAGCGTCGTCTGGTGTTTCTTCGGCGCCGCCACGCTGATGACGATTCGCCCGCTGCTCGGCAAGGAGGTCGGCGCGCGTGCGATTCGCCGCAAGAAGATCTCGTTCTCGGAGGGCCTCACCTACGCCGCGCGCGACCGATTCCCGCGCGGCGTCGCGCTGCTGGTGCTGTTGCTCGCGGTGCAGACCGCCGCGGTGGACTACGTCTTCCGGACGGGCGCCGTGCTCGCGGAGAGCGGCGACGAAGCCTCGCTCGCGGGGCTGTTCGGTGTGCTGAACGCCGTGGTCGGTGTCGGTGCGATCCTCTTTCAGGTGCTCGTGACGGGGCGGCTGCTGCGGCGCCTCGGGGTGTTCGTCTTCCTCTCCGTCGTGCCGATCCTCTGCCTCGCCGCGGGGTCGTGGGCGATCGCGGTGCCCACGGTGTTCCTGCCGATCTTCGCGCTGAAGACGATCGAGATGATGGGCAGCCTGTCGCTCAACCAGCCCGGGCTGCAGCTGCTCTACAACCCGATGCCCACGGCGATGCGCGACTCGGTGCGCGCGCTGGTCGACGGCGCCATCAAGAAGATGGGTGGGGCGGTCGGCGGCATCGTGCTGTTGGTGTTCGGGGCGGGGATCGATCGCGGTCTACTGCTCGGTATCGTCATCGCGTTCTCCGTGCTCATCCTGCTGTGGCTCAACTCGCTGCGCGGCGGGTACCTGCGCGCGCTCGAGGAGAAGATCGGCAGGCGCGCGGGTGCGATGGCGGTGACGATCGACGCGAGTGACAAGAGCACGCGCGCCAAGCTGATCGCCACGCTCGACGACCCGGATCCCGGCAAGGTCATCGCGGCGCTGAACGTGCTCGCCCGGCACCCCGACATCGATCTGTCGCCGTTCTACGAGCGTCTGCTCGCGCACGCGAGCGAACACGTGCGCGTGCGGACGATCGAGATCATGGACGAGCGCCCCGACCCGGCGCACGTGCCCCTGCTGGAGCGAGTCCTCGCGAGCGACGGCGTTCGCCCGACGGCGCAGGCCGCGCGCGCGCTGGAGCACGTCGATCCCGTCGCGGCGCGGCGCGCGTTGATCGGGGTGTTGGAGGCGCCGGAGGGGGAGCACGATCTCGGTCTGTCGTGCGCGGCGATCAGCGCGCTGTTGTCGTCGGACGACGCGGGCGAGCGGCGCATCGCCGAGGGGGCGCTCGCGGAGCTCTTCAGCCACGGGCGTCGTGGCCCGGTGGAGGAGCGCCGCGAGCTCGCGCGGATGATCGGCCACCTCGGGCCGGGGCCGTACGCGAGGCGGTTGGCGACGTTCCTCGACGATCCGGATCCCACGGTGCGCATCGCCGCCGTCGAAGCGGCGGCGCTCGCGCAGGACCCGAGCCTGCCGCCGAAGTTGCTCTACCGCTTGTTCGATCGACCGGCGCGGCGGCAGGTCATCGACTCGCTCGCCGCGTACGGGGACTCGGTGGTGCCGCTGGTGCGTGGCGCGCTCGACGACCGTCGTCAGCCGTTGGAGCTGCGCGTGCACCTGCCGCGGATCCTGCGGCGCATCGGCACGCAGAACTCCGCGAACGCGATGCTCTATTCGAACGTGAACGACGATGCGTACCTGAGGCACGTCATCATCGAGCAGACGAGCCGCTTGCGTCGTCACGACCGCAGCATCGCCTTCGACCCGAAGCGCATCGAGGAGGCCGCGATGCGGCGCCTGCGCGCTTACGCGCACTACCAGCCGATCGCGTTGGACCTCGCGGCGGGCGGGCCACCGTACCGCCTGCTCACGCGCGCGGTGGAAGATCGTGTCACGCAGAACCTCGAGGACGCGCTACGGGTGCTCGGCCTCGTCACGGACCCGGAGGCGATGGACAACGCCTACCGCGGGTTCGTGGAGGGGAGCTACGCCGACTCCGTGGAGCTCGTCGACGTGACGCTCGCGGGCCACGAGCTCCGCCAAGAGGTGCTCGAGTGTTTGGAGAAGGCGCTGCCGAGCGCCGTCGGAAATCAGGCGCGCCACCGCGCGTACACGCTGGTGGAGGGTCGCGACATCCAGATCGCGATGATCGCGTGGGAGACGCTGAAGCGGGAGGGCGAGGAGCCCCCCGAGGTCCGCGAGCCCACACAAGGAGAACCGCTCATGCCCAAGGCCATCATCGACCGTGTGTTCGTCCTGGAGGGCGTCCAGCTCTTCCACGGCCTCTCCGTCGACGACCTCGCCGCGGTCGCCGCGCTCACGACCGAGGGGCACGCGTCCCCGCGCGAGGTCGTCTACCGCGAGGGCGACCCCGGCGACTCGATGTACATCATCGCGTCGGGCGAGGTGCACCTGTACCGCGGCGACGAGCCACTGATGGACCTGTACGCCGGGGACTCGTTCGGGCAGGTGTCGATCCTCGACAGCGGGCCGCGCCCCGTGACGGCGGAGGCCGGTGACGAGGGCGTCGACTACCTGGTGCTGCAGCGCGACCCGTTCCTGGATCTGATCGCGGATAGGCCGGGCGTCGTGAACGGGTTGTTCTCGACGCTGGCGCGAAGGCTGAGGGAGCTGGTGGAGCTGACGGGGAACACGGCGGGGAACAAGGCGAGGCGGAGGCATAGTACGATTGCGCCCGTGAGCGGCTGACGAAGTCAGCCAGCTCCCCTTGCCCTTGCCCTTGCCCTTGCCCTTGCCCTCAGCGGCGAAGATTCAGGGCAAGGGTGAGGTCGAACTTCGATCTTCGATTCCACCGTCTGGGTGAGGCGCGCGCTGAGACGGAGGGCAAGGGCATGGGCAAGTTCAAGTTCAAGGGAGGGCAACACGGCTATCGTCAGTGCTGTGATCTTCTGAGTGTAATCCTGGTGATCTCCGCATCGGCCCCCATCCGCACCGGCGGCCCGAAGTACCCCGTCCCCCGGCTCACGTAGATCCACATCCGCTCCGTCACGCGCTCCAGGCCCGCCACGAAGGGGTGCACGAAGTACACGACGAGGTTCCACGGGAAGAACTGGCCGCCGTGGGTGTGTCCGGAGAGCTGGAGGTCGACGCCCGCCTTCGCGGCGAGGAACGCGGTGCGAGGTTGGTGCGCGAGGAGGATGCGCGGGGCGCCTTCGGGGGCGCCGGCGAAGGCGTCCTTCGGGCGTGGCTCGTGGCCGAGGTAGCGGCCCATCGTGTGGTCGCCGACGCCGCCGAGCGCGAGCGGGGCGCCGCCCTTTTCGAGGACGACGTGTTCGTTGACGAGGGTGCGGATGCCGAGGCCCTTCAGCGCCGCGATCCACTCGAGCGCGCCTGCGTAGTACTCGTGGTTGCCGGTGCAGAAGAACGTGCCGTGACGTGAGCGCAGCTCGCCGAGCGGGGCGACGTGCGGCGCGAGGTCGGGGACGGAGCCGTCGATCAGGTCGCCGGTGATCGCGACGAGGTCGGCGTCGAGCTCGTTCACGCCGTCGACGATCGCCTGCACGTAGTCGCGGCCGATCGTGTGGCCGACGTGGACGTCGGAGAGCTGCACGATCGTGAAGCCATCCAGTCGCGGATCGAGGCCGGCGATCGGGACCTCGACCGGGAGCACCTTCGCGCGTTGCCGTGCTTCGCGGTAGCCGATCGCGGTCGCCGTCGCGGCGCCGCCCAGGACGCCGAGGTTGAGCGCGTGTTGGAGGACGCGGCGTCGCTCCGGGTCGGCGGGGGCCGCGCGCCGCGCGAGGAGCCAGGAGACCTCGCGGATCACGAACAGCGTGAAGACGAACGAGTACAGGCCCATCGAGATGAACGACGCGTAGCGCAGCGCGGGCCACGCGCCCTTCGGGATGAAGTCGAGCGGGAAGCGCCACGACAGCGGGAGGAGCGCCGTCAGCACGTACAGGACGGTCAGCGCGACGGGGAGGGCGACGCGGAACCAGCGCGGCCGCGCGAATCGGGTGAGCCGATACGCGATGAGGCAGTGCAGGACGAACGCGACGACGAGGATCATGAGCGGGCGGACGACATCATTGACAATCGAGGCCGCCGAACGATTCCGTACCGGCGTGCTGAGCGTCGCGCCGATGATGGACCGGACGGACCGGCACTACCGGTTCTTCCTGCGGCAGATCAGCCGCCACGTGCGCCTCTATACCGAGATGGTGACCACCCACGCCATCCTGAACGGACCGCGCGACAAGCTCCTGGCCTACGACCCGGAGGAGCACTTCCTGGCGCTGCAGGTTGGCGGGGACGACCCGAAGGACCTCGCCGAGGTTGCGAAGATCGCCGAGGACTACGGCTACGACGAGATCAACCTCAACGTCGGGTGCCCGAGTGACCGCGTCCAGAGCGGGTGCTTCGGCGCGGTCCTGATGCGGACGCCGGAGCGCGTCGCAAAAGGGGTCGCGGCGATGCGCGCGAAGACGAACATCGCCGTTACGGTGAAACATCGCATCGGCGTGGACGAGCTCGACCGTTACGAGGACATGGCCAACTTCGTTGCGACGGTAGCAAAGAGCGGCTGCACGCAGTTCGCGGTGCACGCGCGCAAGGCGTGGTTGAACGGTCTGAGCCCGAAGGAGAACCGCACCATCCCGCCGCTCCGCTACGACGACGTCTACCGACTGAAGGCCGAGTTCCCGGAGCTGACGATCGAGATCAACGGGGGCATCACGACCCTCGACGAGGTCGACGTGCACCTCGCGCACGTCGACGCCGTGATGATCGGGCGCGCGGCCTACGACAACCCGTACCTGTTCGCTTCAGTGGATCGTCGCTACTACGGCGCGAAGACGCCGGTGCTCTCGCGACACGAAGTCGTGGAGCGGATGGTCCCGTACGTCGAGCGCCAGATCGCCGAGGGCACGCGGCTGCACTCCGTCACGCGGCACATGCTGGGGTTGTTCGTCGGGCAGCGGGGCGCGCGTGCGTTCAAGCGGCACCTCTCCGAGAACGCGACGAAGAAGGACGCGACCGCGCAGACGCTCCTCGACGCCGTCGCGCTGGTGCCGCCGATCGACGAGCCTCAGGGCGCGACGAGCTCGATGTAGAGGAAGCCGATCAGGTGGCTCAGGCACCGGAACGTCTCGAACCGGTGGAACGGCGCGCGGTCCGCGATGGTGCGGACGGCGTGGCCGGGGGCGCAGAGCTCGTGGACGACCCGTTCGTTCGGACCGACCTCGAGCTGCGTCGGGTTCTCGGGAGAGTCCGCGAGGCCGAACATCGGGAGCTCTTCCGGCTCGGGTTCGGGCGGTAGGTCGAAGCGGCGAGCGACGCGCCAACGTTCGCTCGGGATGCGTTCCTTGATCGTCGGCCACTCGTCGACGAGCACGATGCCCTGCATGAGGAGGGCGTCCGCGGGGATGGGCTCGATCGCGGTGTCGGGGTCGGCGACCGCCGTCTCCTCGAACTCGTAGGTCCCGCGCTCCCAGGTGAAGATGTCGAACAGCGCGTCCGTCGCCTCCATCGTGGCGTACTGGACGATCGACTCCCGCGTCGCGAGCCGCAGCTCTTCGAGGATGTGGGCGATCGGCGCGTTGGTCTCGACGCGGCGCTTGAGCGCCTGTCCGAGCTCGGCGTTGGTCAGCAGGCCCGCCCGAACCAGTCGGTTACCGAGCTTCGCGTTGCCCGGTCGGCCCTCGTCCACGACGTCGAGGACGCGGCCCTCTTTGACGGTGACCGTGACCTCGTCGATGTCGTTGGTCAGGCGGATGTACCCGGAGCGATGGGCTTTGGCGATCAGCTGCAGGACGTCGGCGAGACCGAAGTCCTGGATGGGGCCGCGGAGGGGCATCCGGTGGTGGCTCGAAAGCTACTACGCTCCTGCGCGAAGATGAACTTCCGGACCGCGGCGGCTTTCCCTGTCATCGGGGAAGCGTGCGGTTCACCGCGGCGAGCAGCGCGGTGGCGCGCTCGAGCGCGCGCTGGGCGGCCGCCTCCGACATGCCCGGCTGCACCTCGGCCGCGACCGCGAGGTAGCGATCCTCGAGCGGACGGAGCGCCTCGGGCCGCACGACGGCGGCCGCCGCCTCGAGTCGCTGCGCGACGCGCTGAAGGCGCCGGTCCACGACGGCCTTCGTGATGGGGTAGGCGCGGACCCCCTCGACGACCGCGTCGGTCGTGCGCGCCCACGCCTCCGCGTCGTCCTGGCTGCGCGCCGCCCGCCAGCGCGCGTACGCCTGCGCCGTGACGTTCGACTTGGCGAGGTCCCCCCGAACCAGCCCGCGCGCCCCGAGCGCCTCGTCGACCCGCGCCGCGGCCCGCCGCCGCAGCCGCTTCTGGCTCGCCTTCGCCCGCAGGCGCCGCCGCCGGGCGGCCCGGCGCCTGGGCGGGGCGTCGGGAGCGGAGGAGGCGGACGCGGACCGAACGTTGGGATCGGCCCCGGACGGGGGCCCCGAATCGGTGGCGGACCGCGCGGTGGATGCGGCGCCGGAACCGGATCCCGACGCGGACGTTCGTGGGCCGCCGAACGCCAACCGGGAGCTCGCATCGGACGCGGACGCGGACGCGGACGCGGATTCGGATTCGGATTCGGACTCGGACTCGGACTCGGACTCGGGTTCGGACGCGGGTTCGGACGCGGGTTCGGACGCGGACTCGGATTCGGATTCGGACTCGGGTTCGGACGCGGACTCGGACTCGGACTCGGACTCGGACTCGGACTCGGACTCGGAATCGGAATCGGATTCGGATTCGGATTCGGACGCGGACTCGGCCGCGGCCCGCGCCGCCACGCCCGCGACCCCGGCGCCACCGCCTCGGCGCGTCGGCGGGTTGATCCACCGCGCGAGCACCAGCCCCGCGACCACGGCGACCACCGCGGTCACGGCGGCGGCCCACCAGCTCTTCCGCCGTGCGCGGTCGCCCGGCGTCGGGACCGACGTCGTCACGGCGTTCGGCGCCGCTTGCGGCACGACCTGCGCCACGGCCTGTGGGACGGCCTGCGCCATCGCGTCGGCGCGGGCCGCGACCGTCGGGCCGTCTTCCCATTCGTCCGCCGCCGCCTCACTCCCGAGCTCGTCGGACGCGACGGCCGAGGGCCGCTCGTCGGTGTCGCGCTCTTGGGTGTGGACGATCTCCTTCGTCGGGCTCGCCTCGTGTGCGGCGACCTCCGTCGGGCCGTCCTGCGCTTCGGCGACCTCGGCAGCACCGAGCGACGGCGCGACGACGATGGCGTCGCCCGCGGCGTCCTGCGGAAACGGCATCCGCTGCGTAGCGCCGATGTCGACCGGGGTGACCTGAACCTCTGTCGGCTGCGGGTCACCGGTGAGCCCGTCGAGCTCGGCGACGACGGCGCCCGCCGATCCGAAGCGATCGTCCGCGTCCTTCTCCAGGAGCCGCGCGACGATGTGTTCGAGACCGCCCGAGGGCCGAACGGCGGCGGGGAGCTCGCTGAGGTGTTTCTCGCGAATCGCCGCGAGTTTGTTCGCCGTGAAGGGCGGGTGCCCCTCCAGCATCTCGAACATCATGACGCCGAGCGAGTAGAGGTCGGCGCGCAGGTCGACGTCCGCGCCGACGATCTGCTCGGGCGCCATGTAGATCGGCGTGCCGAGGAACTGCCCGGTGCGCGTGAGGTACAGCTCGTTGTCCTCGTCGGCCATGCGCGCGAGGCCGAAGTCGAGGATCTTGACGACCTCGTCGGGCGCGTCGCCGACCACCATGACGTTGCCGGGTTTGAGGTCCCGGTGCACGAAGCCCTGCGCGTGGGCGGCTTCGAGCCCGAGCGCGATCTGCCGCACGGTGCGCGCGACGAACGCGGGTTCCAGCGCGCCGTTCGTCTTGACGAGGCGCCGAATCGTGCGACCGCGGACGAGCTCCATCGCGAGGAACGTGAGGCCCTGCGCCGTGCGCCCGAAGTCGGTCACCCCCACGATGTTCACGTGCTCGATGCGGCTGATCGTCTGGGCCTCGCGGCGGAAACGCTCCGCGACGGTTTTGTTCGAAGCGAACTCTCCGAACAGAACCTTCACCGCGACTTCGCGGTCGAGGGTGTGGTGGCGCGCGCGATACACACGCGCCATGCCGCCGTCGCCGATGTGTTGGAGGATGCGGTAGCGATCGACGTCGTTGCCGACGAGCGGGTCGGCTTCGGTTTCGATCAGGCGGGAGCCGTCGATACCGCAGAACTCCACGTCCTGCGTGTACGGGGAGAGACACTGCGCACAGCTCCGCATCGCCGCACGCCGAGCGTATCGGTCGCGCCGGCTCGACGCGAGTCTGATACGCTCCGCGGGGTGTCGGCGGGGCTGGTGTTGATGCTCGGGGCGGTCGCGAGCGTCGGCGTCGCGGTACAGGACGCTCGGGCGATCTCCGCTAACGAGGCCGAGGCCGTGCTGAACGGTATCGTCGAGGCGCTCGACGTGCGCACCGGCAGCGCGGTCGCCGATCAGGGCGCTTGTGAGGCGGACTGCGTGGCCGCCGTCCGTCGCCGAACGGGAATGAAACACGTCGTGCTCCTGCGGGTCCTCGCCGTGCCGTCGCGGGTGCGGGTCTTGGTCGAGCATGTGGCGCCCGACGGCGAGACCGAAACGAAGACCATCGACGTGTCGCGCAACGCGTCGTCGTGGCGCACGACCTGGTCGCAGCTCGCGGCGGAGTTGTTCCCCGATCTGCCTGCGCCGCCCAAGGCGGCGCCACCACCGCCCGCGCTCGTGAGCACGACGCCCGACGCACCGCCCTCGACACTCGCGCCGTGGGTCGTCGCGGGGGTCGGTGTCGCAGCCGCCGTCGTGGGGGTGGGGTTCGGTCTCAGCAGCCGCGGCGCGCGTTCGGCGGCGGCGACCGCGCCGAAGTCAGGGCGCGAGCTCGCGGACCTCGAGTCGCGCGCGCAAAGCCACGGCGTGATCGCTAACGTGTCGTTCGGCGCGGCGGCGGTCGCGGGGATCGCAGCGGTCGTGCTCGCGATCTATTGAGTGGACCCCGCCGCGGCTCGGGCGGTTCAGTCACAAAGACAATTGGTGTCGTCGACGCAGCGTCCGATCAGCATCTCGATCTCCGCGACGTTGTGCGGTGCGTAGAGGTTGGCCCGGATCTCGTCGTCGCGGATGCCGACGTGCGGCTCGAGGTCGGCGTGGAGCAGGAAGAAGTGGGTGCGCAGCCACTGCGTCTGGATGTGGTCCTTCAGCGCCGCGTCGTTCCGCATCGTTTGGTACAGCGCCGGGTACTGCGTCCGCGCGCGGCGCAAGTAGAGTTGCACGTAGTAGAGAAACGCGACCGCGCCGTCGCGACCGCTGATGCCGTACGGCACCTCGTCGGCGATCGCGGCGATCGCGCCGAGGCCGTTGATGTAACAGTTGGTCTCGTCGAGCAGCTCGAGGAACCCGCGCGTGCCTTGCTCGCCGGTGAGGTAGAGGCCGGAGTAGAGCGAGGTCGAGTTGTCTTCGAGCATCCCGTGGATCTCGGAGCGCGGGAAGCCGTCGACGTCGAACGACAGCGAGTGTTTCAGGTCGCCGCGCAGGTAGTAGTCGAAGTGTTGGTAGAACAGCGAGTGGCTGTAGTCCCAGCCGTGCGTCGCTTCGTGCACCTCCGTCATGGACGACTCCATCGTGCTCCCGAACGACGAGCGATCGATGAACGAGCCGGTGTACGGATCGTCGCGTTCCTCCCAGAGCAGGTCACGCCCCGCCGGGTAGCGCCGCTCCAACGCGGCCATGATCGCGCCGAGCGCGTCGGACCGGTACGTGCCGCGGAGGTCCGACAGGTCGATCGTCGGATCGAATGGCTCCGTGTAACACTCGGCCGGCGTCGGTACCCCGCCGTCGCGGAAGCCGGCGTCGCGAACGCCAGCGTCCGCGGTACCGGCGTCGTGCGCCGCGAGCGGTCCGCCGTCGCGCACGACGGTTCCGGCGTCGTGCGGGCGCGGCACACCCGCGTCGAGCTTCGTGCCGGTCGGCGGCGGTCCCGCGTCGTGGTCCGGCGGGAGCTGATAGACGATGGTGTCGCCGCACGCGGTTGCGAGGAGCAGCAGCGCGGGGGTGAATCGGCGAAGCATTGAGCGCCACTATGCACAATCCGGAGTGGGTGCGAGTGGCGCGCACCGTGGACTCCGAGTCGAGGCGCGGGCGCCTCGGCGGTTCGGCGGATGCGGTGCCGGCGCCTCAGCGCGCTTCGCGGGACTTCGTGTCGCCGCACCGCACGCACGCGGTCGCCTGCGCGAAACACGCGGCGTGGTACGGCGCTTCGCAGCCGGCGCACACGACCCACGCTTCGTCTTCGGCGCGCGTCGCGTCGCAGAGCGCGCACGTCGCGTCGTCGTCGAGCGTCGGCGCCTCGGGTTCGGGCGCGGGGAGGGTGGTGCCGCGGCTGATCGTGTCGACGATGGTCGCGAGCCGCGCGCACGCGCGCGCCGCGCGGGTGAGCACGGCGGGTTGTTCGGTCACGCCGTGGACGACGAGCTCGAGGTAGCCGCCCTTCGCGATGACTTCGAGCGCGTGGGCGGAGGCGGCGCCGCGAACGTCGATGAGATCGAGGATGGCTTCGCGCATGAAGCGCGTCGCCATCGCGGCGTCGTCGGCGCGGATCTTCACGTCGCCGTCGACGCGTTGGATGGGCGGGTAGGGGACCTCGGCGACGTGTTCGACGGCGACCGGGATCTTCGCGACGTCCCAGCCGAAGTAGAAGCGCACGGTGTTCGCGATGTCGGGGAGCGTCGCGGTGGCGACGCCGCGGCGATCGCGCACGCCGCGGTCGATGCCGTTCACGACGATGGTCACCGTCGTGCCGTCGATCTCGGTGCGGAGCTGCGGGCTGTCGAAGCGCGAACCCGCCGAGGCGCGCGCGCCGAGATCGTGGGCGACGTCGTCGAGGATCTTCGCCCAGCGCCTGTGGACGCGTCCGCGCTGCACCACGCGCAGCGCGTAGCCGCCCGCGCCGAGCGCGGCGGCGCCGAGCAGAGCCCACTCGATCATCGCTACATGTACATGCCGCCGTTGACGTTGACGACCTGACCCGTGACGTAGCCCGCGCGATCCGAGCAGAGGAACGCGACGGTGTCGGCGATGTCCTCCGGCTTGCCCATCGCTCCGGCGGGGATGGACTTGAGCATCATCTCCTTCATCTCGTCGCTGATGTCCGCGGTCATGTCGGTACCGATGTACCCGGGGGCGACGACGTTCGCGGTGATGTTGCGCGACGCGAGCTCGCGCGCGAGCGACTTCGCCATCCCGTCCAGCGCGGCCTTGGTCGAAGCGTACGCGGTCTGCCCGACGTTGCCGGTCTCACCGACCACCGAGCCGAGCATGATGATGCGACCCCAGCGCGCCTTCATCATCGGACGCGCCGCGGCGCGCGCGAGGTAGAACGAGCCGAACACGTTCGTCTGGAAGATGCGCGCGAGGTCTTCGTCCTTGTAGCGCATCAGGAGCCCGTCGACGCTGACACCCGCGTTGTTCACGAGGATGTGCAACGCGCCCTCGGCCTTCACGAGCTCGTCGACCGCGGCCTTCGCGGCGGCGGCGTCGCCGACGTCGAACTTCTTCGCGGTGGCCTGTCCGCCGGCGGCTTCGATCGCTGCGATCGTCTCCTGCGCCGCGGCCTCGTTCGAGGTGTACGTGAGGCAGACCTTCGCGCCTTCGCGCGCGAGGCCTTCGGCGATCGCGCGGCCGATGCCGCGGGAGCCGCCCGTCACGAGTGCAATCTTGTCCTTGAGCCCGAGGTCCATCGGGCGGACCGATAAGCCGCCCGCGGCGCGACCGTCAAACCGAAACGCCGGCTGCTTCCAGCTTCTCGAGGATCGGCTCCATGCGCCGCTCCTCCTCGCCGACGTCGAGGCCGATCGCCCGGGCTCCGTCGAGGAACGCGAGCAGGACCATGAAGACCTGAAGCGCTTCGAGCTCGTGGCCTTCGTGGTGTTCATCGACGACGTGCGAGACGTGGCGGTAGAGCTTCTCGAAGTCGCGGAACGACGCGGTCGGCGGACACTCCGCGAGCGGTCCCGTCGCGACGAACGACGGCGCGAACACGATGCCGATCCCCGCGAGCGCGAACGAGCGACCGTCGTCGAGGGACACGCGGAGGTAGCGCGTCTGCGTCTGCGGGCTGCGGGCCTCCTGGACCCAGTCGACCTGTCCGTACGAGAACGTCATCGACTTCTTCGAGAAGTTCTCGATGACGGTGATCGGTGCGTGTGGATTCTTCGGATCCTCGACGACGCTGAACGCGAGGCGCTGCCGCTCGAGGAACTCCGAGAGCACCTCCGCCGCGGCTTCGCCGGTGTGCGAAGCGGTCATCCGTCGAGGCTCGACAACGCCTTCGTGAGCGAAGCGGGATCGGAGATCGGCTTCACGCCGAGCTTGCGATCGATGCGACGCGCCAACCCCATCAGCACCTTGCCGGGGCCGATCTCCAACGCGGTCGTCTGACCCGCGCCGACGAGGTGCTGGACGATCTCGACCCAACGCACGGGCGCGACCACCTGCTCGACGAGGAGCGACTTCACGCGCGACGGATCCTCGTTGGGCGAGGCTTCGACGTTGGTCACCACCGGCGCGGACATCGCGTGGACGGTGGTCGTCTCCATCGCGGCGGCGAGGCCGTCGGCGGCCGGCTTCATCAGCGGCGAGTGGAACGGCGCGCTGACCGGCAGACGAACGACGCGCGCACCTTCGTGCTTCGTGCCGATCGCGGCCTCGGCCGCTTCGACGCCGGCGACCGTCCCCGAGATGACGGTCTGCTCGGAGCTGTTGAAGTTGGCGGCGGTGGCGCCATCGATGCCGTCGACGATCGTCACGATCGCGTCACTGTCGACGCCGATGATCGCGGCCATCGCGCCTTCACCCTCCGGCACGGCCTCCTGCATGAGGCGGCCGCGCTCGCGCACGAGGCGAACCGCGTCCTCGAAGGCGAGGGCGCCGACGGCGACGAGCGCGGACCACTCACCGAGGCTGTGGCCCGCGGCGAACGTGCACTTCAGCTCGGGGCGCTCCGCTTCGATGGCGCGCAGGGCGGCGATGCTCGTGGTGAGGATCGCGGGCTGGGTGATCTCGGTGCGCTTCAGCTCGTCCTCGGTGCCTTCGAAGCAAACCTTGGAGAGGGCGAAGCCGAGGGCGTCGTCGGCCTCCTCGAAGACCGCGCGCGCGCTCGGGTAGGCCTCGACGAGCGCCTGGCCCATACCGGGTGATTGGCTTCCCTGTCCGGGGAACAAGTAGGTGACCACGGCAGCGGCGCATACGTCCCCCGGGCCGTGACATCAACGATTTTCGCTGTCGGTCGAACGCCATTTGGGGTACGCGCCCCTTCTATGAACGCCCGAATCATCGGCACCGGCCGGTACGCGCCCGAGAAGGTGGTCAGCAACGACGACCTCGCTCAACGCATCGAGACGAGCGACGAGTGGATCAAGACGCGGACGGGCATCTCGACCCGCCACGTGGCGCGCGAGGACGAGCAGACCTCGGACATGGCCACGGCGGCGGCGCGCCAGGCGCTCGAGATGGCGGGCAAGAAGCCCGAGGACGTCGATCTGCTGATCGTCGGGACGATCTCGGCGGACATGCCGATGCCGTCCTGCGCGGCGTTCGTGCAGGCGAAGCTCGGCACCAGCGCGCCCGCGTTCGACGTGTCGGCGGCGTGCGCCGGGTCGCTCTACGGGCTGTCGATCGCCGACAAGTTCGTGAAGACGGGCGCCGCGAAGTGCGCGCTCGTGATCGGCGTCGAGCTGCTCACGCGCATCCTCGACTGGGAGGACCGGAACACCTGCGTTCTCTTCGGCGACGCCGCGGGCGCGATGCTCGTCGGTCCGGACGACCGCGAGGACCACGGCATCCTCTCCACGCACCTCGCGGCGGACGGCACGCTCACGGACATCCTCAACATCCCCGGCGGCGGCAGCCTCCACCCCGTCACGCACGACATGGTCGAGAAGCGCCTGCAGTACGTGAAGATGAACGGCCGCGAGGTCTACAAGGTCGCGGTCCGCTCGCTGACGAACATCGTGAACACCGCGCTCGACCACAACGGGATGAAGGCCGAGGACATCGACCACGTCGTCCCGCACCAGGCGAACATCCGCATCGTCGACACGGTGCTGGAGCGCCTGAAGGTCCCGCGCGAGAAGGCCATCCTGAACATCGATCGCTACGGCAACACGTCGAGCGCGTCGGTGCCGATCACGCTGGACGAGGGCGTGCGCGACGGCCGCATCAAGGAAGGTGATCTGGTCGCGATGATGGCGATCGGGGCGGGGATGACTTGGGGCTCGGCGCTGGTGAGGTGGTAGAGCAACCACCTCAGACCCTTGAACTTGAACTTGCCCGTGCCCTTGCCCTGAGAGCAGGGAAAGGGCACGTCAGCGCCTTCGGCGGCGTCGCTGAATACGTACCACTGAAGATATTCTTAATGCGGAGCTCCTCGATGAGCTCCTACGCCCCCGCACGGCGGTCGCCGAATTAGAGGGCAGGGGCAAGGGCAAGTTCAAGTTCAAGGGGCTTGCCTTGCCCTGGTGCGCGAAGCTTCTAGTCCGCGTCGATCTCGACGACCGTCCGGTCGCCGTACCACCCGCAGCTGCCGCACATCCGGTGCGGCATCCTCGGGGCGTCGCAGTTCGGGCAGCGCGCGAGGGTGGGGCGCTTCAGGGCATCGTGGGAACGCTGGTTCTTGCGACGCGAGTTGGACTTTCGCTTCCTTGGGACTGCCATAGAGCGGACGTCTTTTTCGTTTCCTGCCTCGACTGTCAAACAGTTTCGAAGGTCAGTTCTCTTTTCGTAGGGCGGCGAGGGCCGCCCAGCGGGGATCGCCCGCCGCTTCGGCCTCGGCGAAGGGGCGGTTGGCCTCCGCGAGGAGGGCCTCGGTGCGGGTGTCGCAGGCCGCTTCGTCCTCGCAGGTGGGGTTCATCTCCAGCGCGAGCAGGAGCCCCTCTCTAAGAATGGAGGCGAGGTCGACGCCCTCGGCGGTGTACGCGCCGTCGTCGAGGGCCGACGGGTCGTCGAAGGCCTCGTCCCATTCTTCGAGGGCGTCCTCCTTCTTCGACTTCTTCTTGCCCTTCTTCTTGGTCGGCTCGGCGGTCGCTTCGGACGCAGGCGCCGCGCGGGCGAACATCAGCGTGGTCTCGAGCTCGGTCTCCAACGGGAGCGTGACGTCCTCCAGGCAGCGGACACAGGTCGTCCGCGCCTGGGCCTCGAGTCGCCCCCGAATGTGGATGGGGGGACGAGTCTCCACGGCCCCCACCGGCGTCACCGTGAGGCGGGCGCGCCCCGGCCCCGCGGCCGCGAGGCTCAGGCCGTTGGGGTCGCCCTGGAACACCTGGGCGTCGAGCCAGGCCTCCGCCACGGGCTCGTCGAACGCCAGGCCCTCCTCGGGGAGCAGGTGCAGCTCGAGGGGCTCGAACAGCGAGATCTGGCGTTCTTTGGCGTCGATCGGTCCCATACGAGGTCCGACGGGTTACGGGCCTGGCCTCGGGGTGTCAATCGCGAGCGCCGGTCCTGGACCGGGAGTCGAGGTCACAAGTGGGGTCTGGTCCCACCTTGGCCGCCGTGCCGAGCTTGACCCTACCCGGGGCTCCTCAGGTACAAAGGCGCAGTGGGGTGGGGACGGAACAACCCAGATCGGGGCCTCCACCCCAGGCTTCGTCGGCGAACACACTCGAAAGATCGGCTATTTGACTCGGGATCGAGGCTCGCCCAACGGCTGGCACGACTCGTGATCAATAACACTCGCGTGGGGTTGAGCGCCCCGCGACAGGTTGAACGCCCAAACTAGGTAAGGGGTCGGAAGTAATGAGGAAAAGATACCCAAGTTGGAATAGTCAGGGGGGCTTGGCCCTGGTGACTGTTCTCTCCACGGGCCTGATGTGGGGCTGCGGGGAGAAATTGACGTGCGGTCCAGGCACGACGCTGAACGCGGATGGAGTCTGTGAGGCTCTACTGTGTGGCGTCGGCGAGATCGCCAATGAAGACAAAACTGCGTGCGTGGCCATTCCGGACCCGTGCGTAAACGTGACGTGTAACGCCGGGTTCCCGAACGGCGTGGCCTCGATGGTCGCGCAGCAGATCAACCCGACGTCGTGCGTCTGTGTCGCGGCTGCGTGCCAGGACAACTATATGCTGTCCAACGGCGCCTGTGTCCGCGAGAACCCGGAGTGCAACATTCCTGGATTCATCCAGGAGGGTGACCTCTGTGTTCCCGACGAGACGACCGCGTGCTGGCAGGGTGAAGGCTACAAGAGCCCCCTCTGCGTGCAGGAGCTCTGCGCCGACCATCCGTTCGCGGAAGACGGCACGGACCTCGCGGCGATCGGTAAGTGCATCGAAGATGACCCGCCGCCGCCGGAGAGCTGCACGAACAACTGCCACAACGGCATCTCGCACCCGCACGCGTTCGGTGGTGCCTCCACCGAGCCTTGCTCGGGCTGCCACGGCGGCAACCCGACGGCGAACACGCGCGAGACGGCCCACGTGCCGATCCCGAGCGAGTGGCAGACGAACTCCACGCAGTGGGGCCGTCCGAACCTCCGCTACTACTGGAACTACCTGACGCTCGCGGGCGTCGAGCGCTTCGAGGGTGGCCTCGAGTGGCTGCGCTTCCGCAACCCGTCCGACCTCCGCGTTGCGGACCAGACCTGTGGCCGTGAGAGCGGCTGCCACCTGGATCGCGTCGAGAACGTGAAGCGTTCGGTCATGGCGACCGCCGTCGGCCTCGTCGGCGTGGCGCAGGCCCGCGACGGCATTCCGCGCACGATCGTCCGTGAGGGCAACGGCGCGTACCAGTGGGACACGACCGAAGGTATGACGCCGGGCTCCGGCGGGCTGGACGCGATCGCGTACGACAGCCAGTACACCGGTTCGGTGCAGCGCCTCGACAAGTTCTCGCTGCGTAAGCGCGACAACATCGTCTACAACGAGATCGACGTCCTCCGTGAGGTCTACGACAAGCAGTGCGGCGACTGCCACCTCGGCAACGCCGGCGCGAACAACCGTTATGCGGACTTCCGCACCTCGGGTTGCGCCAGCTGCCACATGCCGTACGCCCTCGACGGACGTTCGCGTTCGCTCGACCAGATGATCAACAAGCAGGAGCCGACCTACCCGGCCGCCTTCGCGCAGATCTCGAACTTCAACGCCAACGACCTGCAGAACCTGAACGGCGCGTGGCTCGGACCGGAGAGGTCCCACCCCATCGCTCACCGTATCTCCCTGCAGATGTCGTCGCAGCGTTGCGGCTCGTGCCACGTCGGCTCGAACCGCACCGACTGGCAGTTCCGTGGCTATCAGATCGACCCGAACCGCACCGTCGCCGCGGCGTTCGCGAATGGGTTCCTGAACGCGGATCAGTTCAAGTTCACGGACGAGATCAACGACGAGAACTTCGGCCGTTACCACGGCCAGGCGCAGGACCAGGTCCTTCGCATGGTCGACTGGGACAACGACGGTTACGACGATATCCCGGCTGACTTCCACTACACGGCGGGCCTGGAGTGCATGGATTGCCACACGTCTGGCGAGATGCACAACGAGCTGAAGTTCGTGAAGGTCAAGCAGGTCACGGATTGGGCCGACGAGGCGCAGGTGAAGGACATGTCCGGCGCGATCTGGTCGCACATGGATCAGAGCACCGAGGTCGAGTGTGTCCACTGCCACGGCAACCTCGAGTACCGTGCGGTTCCGCATGACGCGGACAACCGCAACCCGATCAAGAACCTGATCGTGTGCCCCGAGCAGGGTGAAGTCATCGACAACTACACGGCGGATCCGGAGTGCAACCGGCTCGGTCGCGGTCGTTGGCTGCGCAGCAAGTTCACGGGTCAGTACCACTACGTGGCGCAGACGCTCGACACCGTGTCGAACGTCGGCACCGGCACTGGCGGCGGCGCGATCCGTCCGTCGGGCGCCGAGGTCTACTCGCTGCAGGCGTCGATCTTCCACGGTCGTGTGGACCAGGACGGCGCGAACGGCGTTGGGCCCTGCATCGCGGGTGATCCGAACAACTGCCTCCAGGACGCGAACAACAACGCAACGCGCATCACGGAAGGTTTCTCGCACCTCGGTTCCCGCGCCACGAGCGCGGTCGACCAGATGCAGGGCGGCCTCGAGTGCTACGCATGTCACTCCACGTGGAGCAACGGCTGCTTCGGCTGCCACCTCCGCTTGGCGGACACCGACGGCAACGTCATCCTGCGTGACTTCATGCGTTCGACGGGTGAGCTGAGCTACGGCGTCGTGACCGAGGCTGACTTCACGTACATCTCGCCGCTGGATACCCAGTACGGGATCAACTCCGAAGGCAAGATCGCTCAGATGTTGCCGGAGACGAAGCAGCAGGTTGCGCACCTCGACAAGGACAACAACGAGTTCTTCGGGACGAAGGTCATCGTGAACAACGACGCGAACATCGCCTACAACCTGTACCGCGACCGTGCGGGCTACGGGCTGAGGCAGTACGCGACGGAGACGACCGGCCTTGGTTACCCGTCCGCGGGTCTCCCGGCGGAGCAGTTCGCTGAGATGGATCTCGGCGAGAACCCGCAGGGCGAGAACCAGTTCATGCCGCACACGGTGCAGCGTACGCACCCGACGCTCATGAACTGCGAGAACTGCCACATCAACGCGAACGCGGATAACACGGACCTCATCCTTGCGCGCTACGGCGCAAATGCGGCCGGTTTCGCGAACGTGTCGGCGTACCTCGCGGTGCTCGGCAATGTCGGTGTGATTACGCGTAACAACAGCAACCAGGATGCGGTTGTGGACGCCGCCGCTGGGTTCCGTTTCGACGCGAACCTGGATCCGACGGCGTTCAACGTGAATCAGCAGATGGACTACTTCGTGATTGAGGACACGGGCTTCCCGTTGGCCTACAACAACCACCCCGCCAAGTACACGCCTGGCGCGGCTGGGAACCCAGCATGGAACGGCACGTACGTGCGTCAGTACCCGACCTTCGCTCAGATGGCCGGTCCGCTGAACCAGTACCTGCTCAACAAGATGCTGAACCTGGTGAAGAGAGACAACGAGAACCTGGATCAGTAACTCGTCGTCACATCGCAACCAGGGGTTCGGCCCCGGCTTAGGCTGGGGTAACGTTCAACCTGAGTAGTCATTGCTCGCCGAGGGGAGGTCGCTATGCGGCCTCCCCTTCGGCATTTCTACGAGGTGAGTACGTGAAACGCGCGTGGGTTCTGAGCTCGATGCTCGTTCTGATGGGTTGCCCACAGGACGAGGAAGACACGATTCGATTCGGGGTCGACGCGACGCTGAAAGAGTTGGGTTTGGGTGAGTTCATCCAGGCCTCCTATGAAGAGTCGTCGAAGCAACGCACCGAGCTCATCTACGCGGACACCGACAAACTCTTCGAGCTCGCATCGGCCGGGAAGGTCGACACGGCGTTTGTGATCTCCGAGCGGGCGCTCGAGCGATTGGACAAAGCGGGGATCCCGATTCGCGCCGAGACCTACGCGCACGAGGAGCTCATGGTGATCGGGCCGTACGACGATCGGCTCGGCAAACACGGCAAGGCTTCGGGGGCCGCGTTCCTCGAGAACGTCAGCCGCCTGAACTACCGCTATCTCAAGGGCAAGCGCGGCTCCGTCGAGCACGCACGCCACACCAAACTCTTCATCGAAGGTGGAGACGCCGCCGAACCCGGCGCGTGGTTCGACACCGACTTCGAGGGCCTCGCCCTCGCGCGCGCGGCGATCCAAAAGAACGCCTTCGCGATGGTGAAACGATCGTCGCTGCTCCTCGCGGCCGCGGAGGGCAAGCTCCCGCACCGCATCTACAAAGCGGGGGACCCGGCGCTCGTGCTGCGCATGGTGATCGTCGAGGTCCACCCCAGCCGCACCAAGCGCCCGCGTCACCCGGGGCTGTACGACTTCATCACGTCCGAGGAGGGCCAGAAGATCGTGGCGTCCTTCGGCGTGAAGCGCTTCGGCACCGCCGTCTACGCACCCGGCGCGCCCGACCCGGGCGTGGGCGCCGACGTCCCCGAGCTGCAGGCGGCCCCCGCGCCGGCGACACCCTAAAAAGTCCGACTTATTGGGTTGACCGCGAATAAGTCCGACTTATAGGGTGGTCGACCATGGAGGTCGCCCGCAAAGCCGATCGTGTCGCGCGGGACCTGCTGGGGCAGGTCGTCTCCGGCACGCTGGCGGTAGGGGACATCCTCCCGCGCGAGGCGGACCTCGCGGAGCGCTACGGCGTGAACCGGTCCGTGGTGCGCGAGGCGATCAAGCTGCTCGAGGTGCACCGCCTGGTGCGCCCGGTGCGGCGTCGCGGCACCGAGGTGCTGGACCCGCTGCAGTCGCTGAGCCCCGAGGTCCTCAGCGCCATGCTGAGGCCCACGGACGGCGCGATCGACACGGCGGTGCTCGGGGACCTGTTGGAGGTCCGCGCGGAGCTGGACGTCCTCATGGCGGGCCTCGCGGCCGAGCGTCGGACGGAGGAGGACCTCGCGGCGATGCGCGCGATGCTGGGCCACATCGAAGACGCGCTCGATGCGCCGGAGCACTACGCTCGCCTGTTGTCCGAGATGGCGCTCCTCATCGCGCGCGCGTCGAAGAACCGCCTGCTCGAGGCGTTGGTCCACTGGAACGCAGCCATCTACGACGAACACGAGACGCTGTTTTCGAACGTGCGTCTGGCGACGCCGCCGCACTTGCAGGGGCTCGTCGCCGTCGTCGATTTCATCGAATCCCGCGACGCGGACACCGTGCGGCGTCTGGTCGCGGCCTTTCACGAGTGGGCGACGCCACGTCTACTCGCAGCGGCACTACTCGAAAGTGGCGAGCTTCCCGAGCGAAGTGAGGAGTCGAAATGATCGCAGTAGCCAAAGAGACCGCGCCCCGCGCGGCGAAGCCCGTCCTCGAGCGCGTCGAGGGCATCAACATCCTGCGCGTGCGCGGGAACTTCTACGAGATGGGGTACCAGCACGGCGAGGCGCTCGCGGAGCAGATCGCCCGCGGGCCGGTGCCGTACTTCAAGAAGTACCTCGAGCGCGCCGTCGCGGGGCCGCTGCGGGGGGCGTGGTCGCCGGTCGCGTGGGCATTGGTGCGGCAGCTCCTCGCGAAGCGGGTGGAGAAGAAGCTCCCCACCTTTGCGCGGCAGACGCTGGAGGGGCTCGCGGACGGCGCGAACCTGAAGCTGGAGTCGTTGATCGACGGGTACACGATGCCGGACTCGTTCCTGTGGGTCGCGAGCCGGATGATGCAGCTGCAGCAGCCGGGGCCCGCGGTCGCGCACCGCTTGATGCTCGGCCTCGGGTGCACCAGCGCGATCGCGTGGGGTGACGCGACGACGGACGGGCGCCTGCTGCACGCGCGCAACTTCGACTTCTACGGCGTGACGCCGTGGCCGGCCGAGACGACGGTGATCTTCGCGGAGCCGGAGCGCGGGCAGCGGTACGTGTCGGTCGCGTCGGCGGGGGTGCCGTTGGGCGGCGTCACCGCGATGAACGAGGCGGGCCTCACGATCACGGTGCACCAGCACCTGTTCACGGATCAGACGCGCTTCGGCGGCATCCCGACGGGGCTCGTCGGCGACATCGTGATGCGGGAGGCGGAGAACCTCGACGACGCGGAGAAGATCCTGAAGGAGCACACGCCGATCGGCTGCTGGACGTACGTGGTGACGGACGGCGAGCGCAAGGAGGTGCTTTGCCTCGAAGAGAACCCGAACCGAAAGGCGGTGCGGCGCACGAAGGCCGAGGACAACACGTTCGGCTACGCAAACGTCTACTTGGACGAGGCGCTCGGCGCGACGGAGGTGAACCTGTACCCGTCGTACTGGCGTCACAACTCGAACCGGCACCGCCGCGCGAACGAGCTGCTCGAGCAGCGCGAGGGGCCGCTGTCGCCGGAGTCGATGGCGTCGATCCTCGCGGATCACGGCGGTATCGACTGTCGGATCAGCGGGGCGATCGGGATGTTGATGACGGTGGGGTCGGTGGTGTTCTCGCCGACGGACCGCACGCTGTGGGTCGCGACGGGGGAGGCGCCGACGTCGATCGGGACCTACGTTCCGTTCTCGCTGACGGAGGCGGATCACCACCCGGCGGCGGGAACGCTGACGACGTCGAGCGACGACACGCCGGCGTTCGAGGCGTACCGCGACGCGTACCTCGCGTACTTCGACGAGGAGGACGCGGCCGCGTCGCGCACGCAGGTGAAGAAGGGGCTCACGCACCAGCCGGAGGAGACGCTGTATCACGCGCTCGACGGGTTCCTTGCGCTGGACCTCGGCGACGCCAACGGCGCGCACGCCGCGTTCGACCGGGCGCTCGAGCTCGGGCACCCGCACGCGGAGCGCATCGCGACGTTCTATCTGTGGCGAGGGCGCGCGTCGGACGTGCTCGGGCGCCGCGACGCGGCCGAGCGTGACTATCGCCAGTGCCTCGCGCGCGTCGGGGACCCGAACGTTCACGCCGCCGCGAAGAAGAACCTGAAGAAGCCGTACGCGAAGAAGAAGAAGCTCACGATCGACTTCGTGTACGCCGACGTGATGGCGCCGTAGACGAGCGGGGAGGGCGTCGCCTCGCTCACTTCAGGCGGGCGGCGACCTCCGCGGCGAGCGCGGCGTTGCCCGCGGATGACAAGTGCACCCGCGCGTAGCGCGCCTGAAACGACGCGGGGTCCGACTTCGCGAGCGCGCGCCAGGCGACGTGGGTGTCGACGACCTCGAAACCCGCGGACCGGGCACACGCCGCGACGGTCTTCAGCGGCCGGATGTACGGGTCGTCGTCCTCGCTGAGCGTGAGCACGTGCGAGGCGTACTCCGCGACGAAGACGCCGCGTGCGCTGACCTCCTTCAATCGTTCGCCGAGGCGCTCGACCAAGCGGCACCCGATCTCCGTCGCCAGCTCGAGGTCTTGGTAGGCGTACGCGTCGTCCCACTGGCCGACGTACCACCACGCGCCGTGGCCGAAGCGGCGCATGAGGCTGTCGACGAGGTAGCTGTGGCCGAGCACGGTGCGCAGTGGACCGATCGTATCGATCGACGGGCGCACCGGTGAGGTCGGGACGCCTTCGAGGCGGAGCACGCCGCGGGTCGAAGTTTCGGAGCGGGGGAGGGTGAAGAACGGCTTCGCGACGCCGGTGCGTTTCGACATCTGCATCCGCACGATATCGTCACGCACCGCCTGGAGCACGACGGCCGACGGGCGGTGCGCGCCGAGGTAGCGCTCCGCGCGCAGCACGCTCTGGTCGAGCCCGTAGCCGAAGACGCCGGCGTTCACGACGCGGCGCCCGAGGAGACGTTCGAGGTGCGCGGGGAACGTGTCCTCGTCGTCGACCTCGTCGCCGAACGTGAACGAGTCCCCCACGGCGAGGATCTCGGGGCCCGCTGCGTCGCCGCCGTTCTCGCGGTAGCCGTCGGCGTCGATCGTGACTTGTGTCTTCCACGCGTTGTCGCGCCGTCCCGCGTAGTCGGGGCGCGGAACCCAACCGAGCGTCGCGTCGTAGGCGGAGGGGTACGCGCTGTCGAACAGCGACAGCTTGGACCGGGCGAAGTTGCGCGTGGTGAAGAGCTCGACGTCGTCGGCGGTCGCGCGCGCGACGACCTCCGCGCCGCACACGCTGAACGCGACGCTGGAGAAGATCAGCGCCGCGGCCGTGCGGCGGCGTGTCTTCACGCCCTTCTTTCGGCCTCGACGACGTCCATCAGCGCGTAGCGCGCCGGGTCCAGGCCTTCGCCGGTGACGGAGGAGAGGACGAAGAACGGGAGCCCCTCCGCCTCGGCGAGCGCGCGGACCTCGTCCTCGGCGTCCTTTGTGTCCGGGAGGTCCGCCTTGGTGAGGAACAAGAGCCGAGGTTTCTTCGCGAGCTCTTCCGAGTACAGCTCGAGCTCGTTCACGAGCGCGCGGTAGTCGGCGACCGGCGAGCGATCCTCTTCGGGGCCGACGCACACCAGGAACGCGAGCACCGCGACGCGCTCGACGTGGCGCAGGAAGCGGTGGCCGAGGCCCGCGCCTTCACTCGCGCCGGGGATGAGCCCGGGGATGTCGGCGACGACGAAGCCGCGGTCGACGTCGATGCGGACCATGCCGAGGTTCGGCGTGAGCGTGGTGAAGGGGTAGTCGGCGATCTTCGGCTTGGCGGCGGAGACGCGCGAGATGAACGTGGACTTGCCGGCGTTCGGGAAGCCGACGAGGCCGACGTCCGCCATCAGCTTCAGCGTGAGCTTGACCGAGCGCTGCTCGAACGGCTCGCCCGGCTCGGCGCGGCGCGGCGTCTGGTTCGTCGACGTCGCGAAGTGCATGTTTCCGCGGCCGCCCTGACCGCCTTGCGCGGCGATGATCTCGGCGCCGTGGTGGTCGAGATCCGCGACGAGGATGTCCGCGTCGAGATCCCAGATCACCGTCCCGACGGGCACGCGGATGATCTTGTCCTCGCCCTTCTTGCCGTACATCTGACGGCTCATGCCGTTTTGACCGTGCGGCGCGCGGTAGTGGCGGTTGTAGCGGAAGTCGAGGAGGGTGGAGAGGTTCTCGTCGGCGACGAACACGACGTTGCCGCCGCGACCGCCGTCGCCTCCGTCCGGTCCGCCCTTGGGCCGGAATTTTTCGCGAAGGAAGGAGACTGCGCCGTCGCCGCCCTTGCCGGATCGGATCTCGATCGAGACCTCGTCGACGAATTTCACGGCGGCGACCCCGCGTCAGTCGGGCGTGGCTTACGCTTCGGCTTCGACCGGAACGATCGTCGCTTGGCGGCGATCGCCACGGTACGACGCGAACTCGACCTTGCCGTCCACCAGCGCGAACAGCGTGTGGTCGCGGCCCATGCCGACGTTGCGGCCGGGGTGGATGCGCGTGCCGCGCTGGCGCACGATGATCGTGCCCGCGCTGACGGTTTCACCGGCGCCGACCTTGAGCCCGAGGTACTTCGGGTTGGAGTCGCGCCCGTTACGAGTAGAGCCTTGGCCTTTTTTGTGTGCCATGGATTCAGCCCACCTTGATTCCCGTGACGCGGAGGTGCGTGAACGGCTGGCGGTGCCCGTACATCCTCCGGTAGTTCTTGCGGCGCTTCTTCTTGAACACGAGCACCTTGCGCGACCGACCCTGGCGGACGATCTCCGCCTCCACGGTGGCGCCTTCGACGGTGGGCATCCCAAACGTGGGCTCGTCCCCGCCGATCATCAAAACGCGGTCGAGCGTCACGGAGCTCCCCACGTCGCCTTCGACCTTCTCGACACGAAGCAGGTCGCCTTCACGAACTCGGTGCTGCTTCCCACCTGCCACTACGACAGCGTACATCTTCGAAACCTCCGGGCTTTGGGGTGCCCGATCCCACCAACAAAATCGGGCCCTCAGGGCCCGCGGACGTTCTGCTCTAGGGGGTGGGAACGCGGGAGTCAAGGGGTTGGAACACCTCGGATCGCATGCGTCCGAATGTCATACCTCAACCGACTCATGCACACCTTATCGCACTAAGTGCGTAAGATTGCTCTACTTTTTTGATGATTCGGCGCAACGAATCCGAACGACCCCCGATAACGTCTTTGGAACTCGGGGGACGTCCTCACACGGACCACCGACCAGAAAGCAAAGGAACGCATCATGGCTCTTCCCGCAATCATCGCCGCCGCCGGAAGCACCGGCCTTCGTGCCACCCTCGGGGGCGTCGCCCGCAAGGTTGGTGGATGGCTCTTCGGAACCAAGCTCCGCACCGCGCTCACCGCGTTCACCGCCGGCTCGCTCTTCACGGGCAACTCCTCGGCTGGGGACTCGGCCGCGGCCGCTCAGATCCAAAACTACCGCGCCTGACGTTGCCGTCGGTGCCACCGGCCCGTTAGCGTAGGCCCACATGACCGAAGAGACCGGGGCGCTCCGCGAGGAGACCGACGTCCACCGCAGCGTCAAGGAAGCGATCGCCAACCTCATCGAGGACGGCGACGATGGCCAGGAGGCCGCTGTCTTCTCCGCCGAAGCGCTGTCCACGGTCGAGCAGATCGTGGACGCGTTCATCGACGAGGGGCCGGATCTCATCGACTGCGTCGAGACGGTCCTGATCGTCGCGCACCTCCTCGAGACGGAGCAAGACTCGCCGCGAGCTGCCAAGCAGCTCGTGGCGATCGTCGATCGTGACAAAGTCATCGACGCGATGAAGGCGCTCAACCGCGCCAAGGACGAAGAGCGCCGCGAGAACGTTGGCAAGACCGCCAAGGAGTTCTCGAAGTTCGCCGCCAAAGAGGAGTCGAACACGGCGCCCAAGGAAGGCGACGAAGCCCCGAAGGGCTCTCTCAAGCTCGGCGCCCTCGACTTCCCGAAACGGATGTAGCAGTAACGGGTCCATGCGACTCACCACGCTCGTGGCCGGCGTTCTCGGCCTCGGCCTCGCGTTCGCCTGCAAGCAGGAGACGAAGGCCCCGCCCGCCGCCGATCAGGCCAAAGCACCGGCCGCCTCCCAGCCCGCTCAGGCGGCCTCCGGGGCCGCCTCTTCACCGCACGGCAAGATCGAAGCGGGCCCCGCTGGCGCTCCGTTCTCCGGCCTCGTGAAGCTTGGTGAGGGCCTCAGCCCCGACGAAGTGAAGCCGACCGACGTCCTGTTCGTCATGGCCCGAGAGAGCCAAGGTGGCGGCCTCGCCGGCCGCCTCGTCGCCGTGCAGCGCTTCGCACCCGTCCAGCTCCCGAAGGCCTACGAGCTCGGGCCGGGTAACGTGATGGTCCCCGGCATCCCGTTCACCGGGCCGTTCATCGTCACGGCGCGCCTCGACCGCGACGGCGACCCGATGACCCGCGGCGAGGACGACCTCTACGCGACGATCCCCGAGCCCGTGAAGACGGGCACCGAGGGGCAGCACCTCGTCCTCAAGAAGGGCATCGCCAAGCCGGTGCCGGCGCCGCCCGGTGCGAAGGCCCCGCCGAAGATGCCGGCGCCGCAGCCGGTCCGGCCGGCCTCGCAGCCCGGTGGCGCGGCTTCGCAGCCGCACTGATCTCCGGGGCGGGGGTGGCGTCCGGGGCCGGACCGTCGCACGTTCGATGGTCCGGTGACCCGCGGAAAATCGATCGCCACCATCGTCAAGATCATCGAAGCGTTCAGCGACCAGCGTACCTGGAAGCAAGCTGACTTGCGTCGGCACGTGAGCGTCTCGATGGACACCCTCCGCGCGACGCTCGACGCGCTCAGCGAAGGGGGGTGGGCGTTCGAGCGCGAGCACGAACACCCGCACGTGTACTGGAGCCTCCCGCAGGACGCGTTCGGCGGCGGCGTCGTCTTGCGACGCGAAGACACCATCACCAGCCTTCGTCTACTTCGACGGCTCCGCCCCGGCGACGCACGGGACCGGTTGATCGACAAACTCGTGCGCTGCGTCCCGTCGACTTCCCACGACCTCGTCGAAAACGTGCTGCACCCCGTTTCGGAGGCCGAGCAGGAGGGCGTCCGCGAAGCCATCGAGGACGCGATGGACCGCGGTGAAGCGATCGAGGTTCGCTACTACTCGTCGCACCGCGGTGATCTCGCCTGGCGCACGCTGTCGGTGCTCCGCGTCGTTCAGGGGCCGGCGGTGCGCGTCGTCGCGGTCTGCCATCGCACGGATGCGCTGCGCTGGTTCCGCATGGATCGGATCGCGATGTACCGGGAGGCGAGCGAGGCCTTTCGTCCTCGCGACGGAGACGTCGTCGACGCGTTCCTCGCGGCGAGCATCGACGGGTTCCACGACGGCAGCGAACCCACCGAAGTCGCGTTCTTCGTCCGAGCTCCGGAAGCAAACTGGGTCGGGTCGAACCTCCCGCCGCCGCTCGTCGCGAAGAACGTCGACGGGGGCATCCTCGTCGAGGGCCGCGTCGCTGGGCTGATCGGCGTCGCGCGCTTCGTCGTCGGCCTCGGTGACGCGGCCGAAGTGCGCACGCCCGCGCTCGCCGAGCTCGTCGCGGACCTCGCGGCCGGGGCGCTCGCCAACGCGAATCGAACGTTCGATCGCTGAACGCCCGCCCAGTCACGAAGATCGGCGGCACTTCTCTCGGGGGCCCCCGACCCGGAACGTGGACGGTCCGAGCGTGGGCTCGGGCGAGGGGCACGCGTGCACGACGAAGACCACGACGGCGGCTGGATACCGCCGGTCGCCGAGAGCGACACGATGCGCGACACGCTGAGCCGCGTGGAGCGCGTGGCGCGCTTCGACGCGATACGGGTCCTCTTCACCGGGCCCACCGGCGTGGGCAAGTCCTTGCTCGCCGAGCACCTGCACCGCAGCAGCGAACGTCGCGAGCGACCCTTCGTCACCTTGAACTGCGCGAGCCTCCCCGAGGCCTTGATCGAGAGCGAGCTGTTCGGTGCGTGCGCGGGCGGCCACTCGACCGCGCACGTCGATCGTCGAGGTGTCTTTGCGGAGGCCGACGGCGGGACGCTCTTCCTCGACGAGATCGCGGAGCTCCCGCCCGGCGCGCAAGCCAAGTTGCTGCGAGTGATCCAAACGGGCTGCTTTCGTCCGATCGGCGCCCGGGCCGAAGTGCGCGTCGACGTCCGGCTGATCACCGCGACGCACCGCGATCTTCACGCGTCTGCGCTCGCGGGAACGTTCCGCGAGGATCTCCTCCACCGGCTCTTCGAGGTGCGGATCGAGATACCGGGCCTCGCCGAACGCCCCGCCGACGTCGCGGCGCTCGCGCACCGGTTCGCTGCGACGTTTGCGCGTTCACCGGGCGTGACACGTCGGCTCGAGCTGTCGCCGGCGTCCGTCGTGATGCTCACGACGCAGCGTTGGCCCGGGAACGTGCGTCAGCTCCGCGCGGCCGTCATCGGCGCGTACTTCGACGCGCACGACGACCCCGCCGCCGCAGGCATCGAGCCACGCCACTTTCGGGCGTTTCGCGCCACGCCCGAACGGAGCCTCGAGACGATCACGGCCGCGTTTCAGCGGATCGTCATCGCCGGTGCGCTCGAAGAAGCGGGGAGCGTCGAGCGCGCGGCGCAGCGGCTCGGCGTCGGCCGCTCCACGCTCTACGGACTCATACGCCGACTCGGCCTCGACGCGCGGGGCTCGGTTATCGACGCGCCGTCGACTGCCCGCGCCCCGAGCTCAGCTTCGGGAACTCGAATACGAGCACGCCCTCCTGGTCGTCGATCCCCATCAACAGGTGCTCGTCGTCCACCATCGCGCGGAGCAGACGGTCCGCCTCCATCGGCGTGACGTCGAGGTGCTCGGCGACGAGGAGCGGCGTCACCCGCCCTCCGCGCGACTGCGCGAGCTCCGCGATGGCGCGCATCCGCAGACGCTCGTGCTCCGCCAGGTTCGACGAGAGTGCCTGCACCAGCACGAGGCCGGAGACGACGATCGCGACCACGAGGACCGCGACGATGATTCCGAAGAGCAAGCGAGGGGAGACTACGACAGGCCACGCAAAGGCGCGAAGCGATGCGCAGCGCGGCCGCGCGAGATCAGGAGCGGCGGGCGACGGCGTCGATGCGGGCGCGGGCGCGTTCGAGGCGGCGCACCGCGGCGTGGTGGCCCGGGTCTTCCGACCCGAGGTCACCGAGCTTGGCCTCGGCGTCGAGGAGGGCGCGCTTGGCGCGCTCCACGTCCACGTCCTCGGCCGCCTCGCAGGCGTCCGTGAGGATCGTGACCGTGTCCCCCTCGATCTCGGCGAAGCCGGGCGCGACGGCGAAGAACCGCTTCTTCGAGCCCTCGACCACGGTGAGCACGCCGCTCTTGAGCGCGGTGATCAGCGGGACGTGCCCGGCGAGCAGGCCGATCTCGCCGTTGACGCCGGGCGCGACGACTTCGTCGCACCCGATCGCCAGGGCCTCGGCCGATGGCGTCACGATGGCGAGCTGAATCGGCATGACCTAGATGGCTCCCGCCTTCTTCGCGCGCTCCACGACCTCGTCGATCGCGCCGGCGTACATGAAGAAGCCCTCCGGGATGTGGTCGTACTTGCCTTCCGTCAGCTCCTTGAACGACCGCACCGTGTCCTTCAGCTCCACGTAGCGCCCGGCGGCGCCCGTGAACTGCTCGGCCACGAAGAACGGCTGCGACAGGAACTTCTGGATGCGGCGCGCACGGTCGACCGTCGCGCGGTCCTCCGGCGACAGCTCGTCCAGACCGAGGATCGCGATGATGTCCTGCAGCTCCTTGTAGCGAGCGAGGATGCGCTGCACCTCACGCGCGACCGCGTAGTGCTCGTCGCCGACCACCTCGGGCGTCAGGATGCGGCTCGTCGAGTCGAGCGGGTCCACCGCGGGGTAGATGCCCAGCTCGGAGATGCCGCGCGAGAGCACCGTGGTGGCGTCGAGGTGCGCGAACGTCGTCGCGGGCGCCGGGTCGGTGAGGTCGTCCGCAGGGACGTAGATCGCCTGTACCGACGTAATCGCGCCCTTGCTCGTCGTGGTGATGCGCTCCTGGAGCGCGCCCATCTCGTTCGCGAGGGTCGGCTGGTAGCCGACCGCGGACGGGATGCGGCCGAGGAGGGCGGACACCTCGGAGCCGGCCTGCGTGAAGCGGAAGATGTTGTCGATGAACATCAGCACCTCACGACCCTCGTCGCGGAAGTGCTCGGCGACCGTCAGACCGGTCAGCGCGACGCGGGCGCGGGCGCCCGGCGGCTCGTTCATCTGGCCGTAGATCAGCGCCACCTTCGACTCGCCGGGGATGAGCGTGATCTTCCCCTCGTCGTCCGTGATCGGGTGGCCGCTCTCGTCGCGCTCCACCGCGATGACCTTCGACTCGACCATCTCGTCGTAGAGGTCGCGGCCTTCACGCGTACGCTCGCCGACGCCGGCGAACACCGAGAAGCCGCCGCGGTTCGTCGCGACGTTCTGGATGAGCTCCATCAGGAGCACCGTCTTGCCGACGCCTGCGCCGCCGAACAGACCGATCTTCCCACCACGCATGTACGGGGCGAGGAGGTCGATGACCTTGATGCCGGTCTCGAACGCTTCGACCTCCGTCGACTGCTCGACGAAGGGCGGCGGCTGCTTGTGGATCGGCTCGAACTTCGAGGCGCCGAGCGCGCCGAGCTCGTCCACCGGCTCGCCGATGACGTTGAGGATGCGACCGAGCACTTCGCGGCCGACCGGGGCGCGGATCGGGAACGTGGTGTTCTTCACCGCGGAGCCGCGCGTGAGGCCCTCCGTCGTGTCCATCGCGATGGTGCGCACGACGTTCTCACCGAGGTGCTGCGCGACCTCGAGGACCAAGTTGTCCGCGCGATCGTCGATCGCGGGGTTCGACGTGCGAAGCGCCGTGTAGATCTCGGGCAGGCCGCCCGGCGGGAACTCGACGTCGACGACGGGCCCGATCACCTGGGAGATCTTGCCCTCGGCTGAGGCAGTACCGTTAGTGCTCATCGCGCGCGTACGTAACGAAAGAAGTACGCGCGGGCAAGGTTAAAAGAGCTTGCAGCTCGCAGCTTTCAGCCGACAGCCAGAGCGTGCTTCGGGCGGGCGCAACGAGGCGCTTCGGACCGTCGAGGTACGATCGAAAGCGAGGCGGTGGTTCGCGTAGGAGAGGTCGATCGGGACGCCGTCGAGCGCGCGTCCGGCTGCGAGCTGAAGGCTGCGAGCTGAAGGCTGCGAGCTGCCAGCTAGAGCCCAGCGACCTTCATGATCATCGCCGCCGTGTTCGCGGTGTTGTCGATGAGCGCGTACAGGCCCTGGTTCATGTAGTCGAACACGAACATCGGGAAGACACCGAGCACGATCGTCATGATCGCGAGCGGGTAGAGCAGGGATCGCTCGCGGAACGTCAGGCCGGGCAGGTGCCCCTCCCACGCCTCGTTGAACTTCCCGAGGAACACCCGCTGCATGGTCCACAGGTAATACGCCGCGGTGATGATGACGCTGGTGACGCTCACCATCGTGAACACGGTGAACTTCTGGAACGCGCCGAGGAACACCAGCGCTTCGCCGATGAACCCGGCGAGCCCCGGTAGACCGAGCGACGCGAAGAACGCGAGGCCGGTCAGCCCGGCGTACTCCGGCATCTTCGCGGCGAGCCCGCCGAACGCTTCGACGTCACGCGTGTGGGCGCGGTCGTAGATGACGCCGACGCAGAGGAAGAGCATCGGCGAGACGATCCCGTGCGAGATCATCTGGAAGTACGCGCCGGCCATGCCTTGTTTGGTGAGCGCCGCGAAGCCGAGGAGCACGAAGCCCATGTGGCTGACGGACGAGTACGCGATGATCTTCTTGAGGTCCTTCTGCGCGAGGCAGACGAACGCCGCGTAGACGATGTTGATCATCCCGAACAGCGCCATGCCCGTCGCCGCCCAGACCGTGGCGTCGGGGAGGATGCCGTAGTTGAAGCGCAGGATGCCGTAGGTGCCCATCTTCAGGAGCACGCCGGCGAGGATCGCGGACACCGGCGTGGGCGCCTCGACGTGCGCGTCCGGGAGCCAGGTGTGGAACGGGAACATCGGCACCTTGATCGCGAAGCCGATGAAGAGCGCGACCCACACGATCTTCGTGAAGGGCAGGCCGAGGATCGGCGACATGTTCGCCCAGTGCCCGGTCTCCGCGAGCTTCGTGATCACCTGGAGGTTGAAGGTGTGCTCCGCGAGCGTGCCGTCCGCGAGCTGGAACATGCCGTCCTTCGTGGCGGCCATCCCGGCGACGGCGAAGTCGGGGAACTTGGCCGCGAGCACCTCGGCGTCCGTGCCGTAGTACAGCGCGATCAGGCACAGGAGCATGAAGACCGATCCCGCGAGCGTGTACAGGAAGAACTTGATCGCCGCGTACTCCTTGCGCGGGCCGCCCCAGATCCCGATCAGGAAGTACATCGGGAGGAGCATGACCTCCCAGAAGATGTAGAAGAGGAAGAAGTCCATCGCGACGAAGACGCCGTACATGCCCGCGTTGAGGAGCAGGTACATCGCCCAGTAGCCGCGCACGCTCTTGTCGATGGAGAGGCTCGAGATGGCCGCCATGAACGCGACCACACCGGTGATGACGATCATCCAGAAGGAGATCTGGTCGACACCGATGAAGTACTCGATGTTGAACGACCCGATCCAGACGATGCGGGTCATGAACTGCATGTCCGTCGTCGTGTTGTCGAACCGCGCCCACAGCCCGATGCAGAGCAGCAGGTTCACGGTGACGACGCCCATCCCGAGCATGCGGACCAGCTTCTTTTGGGAAGCCGGGATCAGCGCGCAGCCGAGCGCGCCGAGGACGGGCAGGAAGATCAGTAGGGACAGGTAGATGCCTTCCACGACGCGGCGCTCATACCCGCCCGCGGCGACCGAATCAACGCCCTTTTCGACTTGCCCAAAAGCGGGGCCCATACGAATGATCCGCGGCGATGAAGCTGGAAGCCGACGCCAAGATGAACTTCGGGCGCGACCTCGTGTTCGAGACCTATCGCGATCGGCTCCCCGAGCTGTGCCCCTATCTCCCCGACATCAAGGCGATCACCGTGCAGGAGCGATCCGACGAGGGATCCACCACCAAGATCTTGAACCTGTGGGAAGCGAGCACGGAGATCCCGGCGATCGCGGAGAAGATCATCAAGCCGGAGATGCTCGCGTGGCTCGATCACGCCACCTGGGACGCCGACGCGCGTACTGTGGACTGGCGGATCGAGACCAAGATGTTCACCGAGAACGTGAAGTGCTGGGGCAAGAACACGGTCCGCGAGGACGGGGACGGCTGCATCTTCGAGATCCGCGGGGAGCTCGAGGTCAGCCTGAAGGGCATCCCAGGGGTCCCGCGATTCCTGGCGGGCAAGGTCGCGCCCCACGTCGAGAAGTTCGTGGTGCAGCTGATGACGCCCAACCTCTTGGCGGTCGCGAACGGCGTCGAGCGCTACCTCGCGGATCAGGCTGACAAGTAGCCGCAGCGTTCGCTACGCTGCGCTTCGGCGTGCGGAGGAAGGGCAAGCTCGATGCGGCGGGGGACGTCGTCTCCCGGGTGCTCGCGTCCACGAACCCCGACCCGCGCCGCGGGCCGAAGTCGCACGCGCTCCGTGTCTTCACGGCGTTCACCAAGATCGGGCCGCCGATCGTCGACCAGGCCGATCCCGTCCTGTTTCGCAAAGGTGTCCTCACCCTCCAGGTCGCGGAGTCGGCGTGGATGACCGAGCTGTCGTTCCTCGCGCCGCAGATCAAGAAGCGCCTCAACGGGCTCCTGGGCCGGGATCTGATCCGCGAGGTCCGTTTCCGCCTCGGACCGCTGATGCCGCGCCCCGAGCCGCCGCCCAAACCCAAACCCCTCAGCCGCGAGGCCAAGGCGCGGATCGCCGCGTGGGCGGAGCAGATCCCGTCGGACGACGTCCGGGCCGCGGTGGTCCGGGCCGCGGAGCGGTTCGCCGCGATGCCCCGCAAGGCGCCGCTGGACCTCTCGGGGCCGCCCGGCCCGCGGCCGACGCCGACCGCGCTGATCGACGATCCCGACGCCCCGAAGCCGCGGACCTACGGGTACGGGGACCGCAAGCAGGATCGCTGGAAATCCAAGAAGCCGAAGTGGTGAGCGCGGACACGTCCGCCGGAGCGGGCGCGGATACCGGTATGGCGTGGCGGGCGTCCTGCGCGCTCAGGGGTTGACGATCTGTACTCGGGCGGATGGTCGGTTGACGGAGCAATCAGCCCCGAGCTAACTGTGCGCCCCTCGTACTACCGTTCGGGAGCCGCGACCACGCGGTCCACATGGAGCCACATCGATAATGGTCAAAACTGGGTTGAAGAGGAACGAAGCCGTCGCGCGCACAATCGTCGTGGGCATGATGGCCATCACTGGATTTGCCTGTAGCGGCGGAAGCGACGACGACGGCGGGGTTTGCCTCGCCAACGAAGACGCTGCGGCCGTCCAACAGGACGGCGACTGCTGCGTGTTCACGATCAACTGCCAGCCGGGCAGCATCTGCAACATCGACGGCGACGACCTGTACGACGCCGACAAGCCGGCCTCGACCTGCATCAAGGTCACCTGCGCCAACGACAACGACTGCGACGCCCCCAAGGTGTGCAGCCTCGAGAAGACCTGCAAGGTTCCGATTTGCCAGGTGGACAGCGAGTGCACCGCCGGCGACGTCTGCCGTGACGGCGCCTGCCAGCCGCCGTTCGCGACGAGCGACGTCGCGAGCTGCGAGGTCGTGACGCGCGACACCGCGATCCGTCAGGGCGCGCGCATCACGCTCGAAGCGGTCTCCTACAACAGCAACGGCAAGGTCCTCGCGGGCATCCCGTACGACTGGACCTCCAGCGCCCCCGATGCCGTCGGCATCGAGGACCAGGACGCCGTCGGTGGGACCGTCGAGGCGACCGCCTCGCTCACGGCGAAGCCGTCGGGCACGAGCGTCGACTGCACGCGCAGTGTGTCGATCTCGAACTTCCCGAACGTCGGCGCGACGGACGTCCGCGTGGTCGTCGTCGCGGATGACGACGGCAGCCCGGTCGGCCAGGCGAACGTCATCGTCGACGCGGGCGGCACGCTCACCGCGTCCACCGCGGCGAACGGCGCGGCCACCGTCAGCGTCGGCGCGGGCACGATGCCCCGCGCGGTCACCGTCGTGAAGGCGGGCTGGCAGACGGTCACGATCCTCTCGCCCGGCACCAACGACGTCTTCATCCCGTTGCCCCGCATCGCGGACGAGACGGTCGCGGGCGGCTTCCGCGGATCGGTCGACCTGTCGGCCACCGAGAACCTCGACATCCAGCTCGGCCTCGTCGGCCCGGCCATCCCGAGCAACCTCCTCGACTTCGGTCTGGAGTCGCTCATCGGTGACTTCGTCCCGACGCGCATCAACGCGAGCCAGCTCATGCTCGACGTCGAAGAGGATCTGCCCGCGGGCCTGATGCTCGGCCTCGGCTCGCAGCAGTTCATGGCGGACGAGACCCGCTGCCAGGGCGACATGCCCGGCGCGAACGAGCTCGGCTGCTTCCTCGCGCGTTCGCCCGAGGGCCCCGGCGCCGGTTGGGCGCTCGCTGGTCAGCTGAAGATCTCGGCGGTGACCTCGATCGCGAACGAGCTGTCGGGTGTGCTCGGCGGCGACGGCGGCGACCTGGAGATCGGACCGATCCTCACGGCGGTTCTCCCGCTCCTGCGCGGCCTGAACCACGCGGTGAACCCGTCGATCGTGACGGACGTCTTCGCGAAGGTCAGCAAGCCCGGCCAGAACGCAGACTGCTCGGACCCGGCGCAGGCCGCGGACGAGGACCTCTGCCAGGGTGACTTCTCGAAGTACAACAAGGTCCCGATGCGGGCCGCCTCGGGCCTCTCGGTCCTGTCGACGGTCAACGTGCCGAACCTTCCGGACCTCCCGGCGGGTGGCTGCGCGAGCGGCATGGTGCTCCTCTCCGGTGCGGCCCTCGAGGGTCGTGGTCTCGTCCCGCTGGGCGTGACGGCCGGCGTGGACGTCGTGGACATGGGCACCGCCGACTGCCGTATCGACGGCATCGAGGAGCCCTTCGGCGAGCGTTCGGATCCGCTGGACAACGGTCAGATGCCGCTGTCGATGGCGCCGCTGCACTCGGGTATCGAGGGCTCGGACGTCTTCATGCTCGCCGTCGCGCTCGACATCGACTCCATCGCGAACAGCGGTGGCCTGTCGCTGTCGGCCATCGTGCACCGCGTGAACGGCGCGGTCGCGGACGTCGAGACGATCGGCGGCTCGTTCCTCGGCTACCCGACCGGCACGATCACCAAGTCGGCCGGCACGGTCAGCGTGGCGAACACCAGCGGGGCGAAGGTCACGCGCGTCGAGCTGCAGAACGCTGCCGGCGACACGTGGCTCGTCTACGCGCCGGCGACGGAGACGTCGATCACGCTGCCGGACATCCCGGCCACGCGCGGGATCGTCGCGAACGCCGCGGACGCGTACCTGCTCACGATGAGCACGGATCGCAACTACACGGACGTCTTCACGTTCGGCTCGGGCGCCACGCTCGACCGTCTGTTCGACTTCGTGAACGGGTTCGTGATCACCGCTTGCGACTCGGAAGCCGGCTCGCAGTGTGAGATCGCCGACTGATTTCCTTGCCTCGGGCGGCACGGCGGCGTCAGTCTGACGCTCCGTCGTGCCGCGCTTCATCTCCCTCCTCGTCGCCCTGATCGCCACCGTCGCGCTCTTCTCGAGCGGGGGCTACGTCCTCGGCCGCTGGTACGAGATGGACGGCCTCGCCACCGTCTCGATGTTCTGCCTGAAGTACTCGCTGTACGCGGTCGCGTTCTGCTGCGCCTACGCGCTCGCCGTCGGCATCTACCACACGATCCTCTCGGTCACGGGCCTGGACGAGGAGCGTGAGGAACCCGCCGCCGATTCATGAGCCGCGGGCGCAAACACAAACTCTGGAACTACATGCGGTCGGTGGCGCACTCGCCGCCGCCGCCGCGCGCGCGCGGAGAGATGCAGCTCCCGCCGCGCAAGGTCACCAAGGCGGATCTCGATCCGCTCCGCAACGACATCGAGTGGCGGCCCACGCAGATCCTCGCGCGCTTCGGCCCCGCGCCGAACGAGCGGGAGTACCTGTCGCGCCTGATCGTCGCGTGCGCCGTGCTGCAGGGCGCCCACCGCGTCCTGGAGCTGACGGAGCGGCTGCAGACGATCATGAAGAACGCGCGCCCGCGCACGAAGCGGATGCTCGAGGAGGAGTCGCTCGCGCCGCGCAAGTCGGTCCTGGAGAAGGTCGACAAACGGATCGAAGAGGCGCGCCTCGAGCTCGTGCAGACACGCGCGCGTGCCGCGAACGACTTCGACGACGAGCCGCTCAACCCTGACGGTCTCCGGTTCGTGGACCTCGCGATCCTCACGAGCCACGTCCGCACCGCGGTGCTGTGTCACGAGGTCACGACGCGCCGGAACCTTCGGGGGATCGACTACGGGATCGCCGTCATCAGCCGCGCGCCGGATCTGGCGTACGCCGAAGCGTGGGTCGAGCGCGCGCTCGGGAGCGCGAAGATGAACGGGATTCTGCTCTACTGGCCGCGCGAGTACGGGCGCGTCCTCGTGGTCTACGACGACGGACGGCTCGCCTACGATCCTGGCGCGACACCCGAGGAAGACGAGGGGTAGGTCTGGTGCTATCGTCTGACGTGCGTGGACCAGCTCGGTAGTTACCGCCTGCGCAAGCGGCTCGCGGTCGGCGGGATGGGCGAGGTCTATCTCGGCGAGAAGATCGGTCCCGAAGGGTTCGTCAAGCCGGTCGTCCTCAAGTGCGTCCTGCCGCAGCTTGCGAAGGACCGCGCGTTCGTCCAGCTCTTCCTCGACGAAGCGCGCCTCGCGGCGCTGCTCAATCATCCGAACATCGCGCAGGTCTACGACTTCGGTCTCGTCGACGACATCTACTACATCGCGATGGAGTACGTGCCCGGCTACACGGTGGACGACATCCGTCGGAAGCTGAAGTCGATCGGGCAGTTCATGCCGCTGCAGCACATCGCGTGTATCGCGAGTCAGGTGTGCCAGGGGCTGCATTACGCCCACATGCTGACCGACGCGAACGGCGTGAGCCTCGGCCTCGTGCACCGCGACGTCTCACCGCACAACCTGATCGTCTCCATCGACGGGAGCGTGAAGATCGTCGACTTCGGGATCGCGAAGGCGCGCGCCGGACTGACGCGTGTGCAGGCGAAGGGCGCCGTCGGCAAGTTCGGTTACATGAGCCCGGAGCAGTCCCGCGGCGAGCAGGTCGACGGGCGCTCCGACACCTTCTCGCTCGGCATCTGTCTGTGGGAGCTGATGACGAACGAGCGGCTCCACGATCCGAACCTCGATCGCGCGCCGAACTATGCGCCGACACGCCCGGTGCGATCCGTCGAGACGTTCCGCTCCGAGGTGCCCCGGCAGTTCCAGGAGATCCTCGAGACCTCCCTCGCGATCCAACCGCAGGATCGCTACATCACCAGCCAGGACATGCACATCGCGCTGGAGCGTTTCCAGGCGGCGATGACGCACTACGCGGGGCAGGCCGCGCTCGCCGCGTACATCAAGGACCTCGTGGAGGGGCGCGTCGAGAATCCGGAGCAGGCGACGTCCGGGCGCGTGGTGGAGCCGGCGGGGAAGAAGAGCTCGCGTCCGACGATCGAGAACATGGACGCGGCGCAGAAGTACGAAGAGGTCTTCGGCGTCACGATGAAGGGCAAGCGGCAGCGCCCGCAGCTACGCGCCGTGCCGAAGTCCTGGGAGACCCGCGAGAAGCGGACGCCGCCGCCGGCGCAGGAGCGCAAGGCGTCGAAGGGCCCGCGGATGATCGATCTGTCGCAGAGCGGATCGGACGTCCCGGCGCTCGCGGAGCCGATCGGACCGCCGACGCCGCGCCCGTCGCAGACCAAACGATCCACGCCGCTGCCGACGCCGGTCCATCAGCCGCCCCGGTCGAAGGCGCCGCTGATCCTCGCGCTGCTCCTGCTCGTGCTCGGCGGCGCGGGGTACGGCGCCTACGAGTATCGGGATCGGTGGATGCCGATCGTGTCCCCGCCCGAGGCGCCGCCGAAGCAGCTGACTTCGAAGTACCGGATCGAAACGACGCCCCCCGGCGCGGTGGTGCTGTTGGACGAACAGCCGGTGAAGGATCCGACGCCGGTCGAGGTCGAGCTGATCCCCGACATCGAGTACCGCATCGTGGTCCGCAAGGACGGCTTCGCGCGTAAACACGCCGTCGTGAAGGCGAGCGTCGCGGCCGAGGTCCGACGAATCCCGTTTGTGCTCGAGAAGGCGGCGACGCTCCGAATCACGACGATGCCCCCGGGCGCAAGGGTCGTCGTCGATGAGCTCCCGGTCGCGGATCGCGTGACGCCGATGGTGCTCAAGGATGTCCCGAGCGGTCGTCCGGTGAAGGTCCGCGTCGAGGTCGACGGGCTGCCGCCCGCGGTGCGCACGGTGAACCTCAAGGCCGGCAAGTCGAAGAAGATCGAAGTCGATCTCGACCGCGGCTGACCGATGTTCGGCGCGGGGTGGTTCGTGATCCTCTGCGCGCGATGAAGCGATACGTGTGGATGTCGATCCTGGCGACGGGCCTCGTGGCCTGCGGCTCCGGCGACGACGGCTCGGGTGACGACTCGGTGACGCCGACGATGTGCGGTACCGCGGGCTCCCCGGCGGGGAGCGAGTGTGTTTCGAACCGCGAGTGCGGTTCGGGCGCGCAGAACTTCACGGCGGTCGAGTTCTGCTCGGCGTGCCCGTCGCGGTCCGACAGTCACGTGTGTGAGTCGGGGGCGTGCCGCGAGATGAGCCTCGTCGACGTGCAGTTTCAGTTCGGCGTCCCGCCGGCGACGGCGGGGGCGAAGAGCTACACGATCACTTCGTTCAACCCGACGATGGCGGACGGCGGGACGATGACGTGCGCGGCGCTGCTGTCGACGTGTTCGTTCCTCGACAACGATCGGTTGAACGCACCGAACTCGCGCTTTGCGCGCTTCCCGAACGAGAGCGCGGATCCGGCCGGCGTGGTCATCGGGGTGATGTCGTTCGAGGTGGGATCCAACCGGCTGCTGTTCGTGCAGGCGATGTCCGAGCGGCAGGGGAACGGCAACGTGATGGGGACGAAGTGCATCGAGGGGATCGAAGTGAAGGCCTCGGCCAACGACACCGTCTTCTTCGATCTCGAGGCGCCCTGAAGTTCGGATCCACTGAGTAGTTTCGTTTGAATGGGGTCCTTTGGATCCATTCCATTCGATGTTTTACATTGGAGGGCTTGACTTGATCTTTGGGCGGCCCTAATTTTCCTGGCCAAGAGGGTAGATCTCAGTGTCCCTGAGCTCACGGCAGATCGCCGAAATCGAACGAGTCAACGCCGACGGCCTGTCGTCCCAGCAGATCTTGGAAGTGTTCCGAGGTGCCGGAGCCAAGCTCTCCGAAGCCACACTTCGCAAGTACGTGCAGCTCGGGTTGCTCCCGCGCAGCCGTCGCGTGGGGCAGAAGGGCAAACACCGCGGGTCCCGAGGGATCTATCCGGTCGAGGTCGTCCGCCGTGTCGACGAGATCCGTCGGGCCATGAAGGACGGCGCGACGCTGGAGGATCTCGCGAAGGCGGCGCAGGCGACGCGCGCGAAGCTGTCGCACGCGCGGGTCTCGCTCGAGGAAGCCGTCGAAGCGGCGGAGCAGGACCTCGGCGCCCGCGAGCTGGATCGGACGAGCCGCTCCAAGCTCAAGAGCCAGCTGAAGAAGCTCGAGAAGGATGCGAAGGACTGGCTGAAGGCGCTGGACCGTCTCACGACGGACATCCAGGCGGCGGAGGCGAAGGCCACGCAGAAGAAGGCCGCGCCGAAGGCGTCCGCGAAGGCGGCGACGACCAAGAAGGCGCCGGCGAAGAAGCCGCGCGCGAAGAAGAAGGCGTCCAAGACGAAACGCCGAGGAGCACGCTAATGTCCGTGGGGAGCTCATCGGGTGAGGGCGGCAAGCAGGTGAAGTGGGTGGACCAGGCGGATCAGGACCCCTGGCACAACGACAGCAGCCTGCCCGCGAGTGAGTACCTGACCGAGCCGCCCCAACCGGTCGAGGCGGAAGAGGTCGAGGCGGCCGAAGAGGTCGCGGACGAGGTCCCGGAAGGTGAGTCCGGCGACAAGGATCGCCGTCGCAGCAAGACGATCGCGCGCAAGCAGATGCTCCGCGAGCGTCGGCGGATGTTGGCGCAGGGGACCCTCCCGGAGATCTTGGCGTACGACCGCCCCGGGCACCGCAGCGAGTGCCGCGAGGCGAAGCGCCCGTGCCTGTACGTCTCCTGCCGCTACCACCTCTACCTGGACGTGAATCCGGTGACGGGGTCCATCAAGATCAACTTCCCGGACAAAGAGGTCTGGGAGCTCGCGCAGACCTGCGCGCTCGACGTCGCGGAGCGCGGCGGCATCACGCTCGAGGAGGTGGGGGACATCATGAACCTCACGCGCGAGCGGATCCGTCAGGTCGAGGTCAGCGGCCTCGACAAGCTACGCGAGGGTGAAGTCGCGCTGGAGACCTTCCTGGACGGTCGCGAGCTGCCGGTCGGTGGGCCTTCCCCTGCGGGTCAGGCGCGTCTGCCCGTCCTCCAGGAGTAGCCCCGAGGGCGGTGGCCGGCGCCGCGCGTATGTTGTAGACCGAGGCCCGTGACCGACCAGCCACGCATTCGTCGCGCGCTCCTCTCCGTTACGGACAAGACCCACATCGCGGATCTGGCCCGGCGCCTCGCGGCGCTCGGGACCGAGATCATCTCGACGGGCGGCACCGCCAAGGCGATCGAGGCCGCGGGTGTCCCGGTCACGCGGCTCGGCGACTACACGGGGTCGCCGGAGATGTTGGACGGCCGCGTGAAGACGCTGCACCCCAAGGTGCACGGCGGGATCTTGGCGCGGCGCGACCTGGACAGCCACGTGGCGCAGGTCGAGTCGCACGGCATCGGCTACATCGACCTGGTCGCCGTGAACCTCTACGACTTCTCCGGCGCGGTGGCGCGGGGCGCGGACTTCGAGGCCACGGTCGAAGAGATCGACATCGGCGGCCCGACGCTGCTGCGCGCGGCGGCGAAGAACCACGCGCAGGTCGTGGTCCTGACGAAGCCTGACGACTACGCGCCGATCCTCGACCGGCTCGAGGCGGGGGAGGACATCGACGCGTCGACGCGGCGGCGCCTCGCGCGGGACGTCTACACCCACACGGCGCGCTACGACGCGGAGGTCGCGGCGTACTTCGAGCGTCAGGTGTCGGACGGTCCCGTGGAGGCGCCCGCCCAGATCACGAAGTCCTACGAGCGGGTCCTCGAGCTGCGCTACGGCGAGAACCCGCACCAGGCGGCGGCGTTCTACCGGCCGGTGGGGGAGGCGCCGTCGTTCTTCTCCGCGACCGAGACGCTCCAGGGCAAGGCGCTGTCGTTCAACAACCTGCTCGACGCGGACAGCGCGTTGGGGCTCGCGATCGATCTGGGGGCCGTGCAGTCGGACCCGGTCGCGGTGTTCATCAAACACAACAACCCGTGCGGGGCGGCGTGCGCGAAGGACGTGCCCGCGGCGATCCGCACGGCGCGCGACTGTGACGCGTTGTCGGCGTTCGGATCCGTGGTGGCGGTGAACCGCCCGCTCGACGAGGCCGCAGCGGCGGCGCTCACGGAGAGCTTCGTCGAGGCGATCATCGCGCCCGGCTACGACGAGGCGGCGCTCGCGGTGCTCGCGAAGAAGAAGAACCTGAGGGTGCTGAAGCTCGACGAGGCGTCGTGGGCGGTCGCGAAGAGGCCGGAGGTCGACCTGCGGCTGGTGCGCGGCGGTGCGTTGTTGCAGACCAAGGACAGTGGATCGCGGATCGTCACGGAGATCGCGGAGGCGAAGGTCGTGACGGAGCGTGCGCCGACGGAGGCGGAGCTGGCCGGGCTGGCGTTCACGTGGGTCGCGGCCAAACACGTGCGGTCGAACGCGATCGTATTCGGGCAGGCCGACCGCCTGGTGGGGGTCGGCGCCGGTCAGATGAGTCGGGTGGACGCGGTGAAGATCTGCGGGCTGAAGGCCGGTGAGGCCCTGAAGGGCACCGTCGTGGCCTCGGACGCGTTCTTCCCGTTCCGTGATGGGGTCGATGTCCTGGCGGAGGCGGGCGCGACGGCGATCGCCCAACCCGGGGGGAGCAAGCGCGACGAGGAGGTCATCGCGGCCGCGAACGAGCACGGTATAGCGATGGTCTTCACGGGCGTGCGACACTTCCGCCACTGAGTGGTGGAGGCGGGAGTTCGTAGATGAGGATCGAGTGCGAGGTCTGTAACGCGACCTACACGATCGACGACAGTCAGCTGTCGGATCAGCCGATCGGTGCCCAGTGTCCGTACTGCGGACACGTGAAGTTGGTGAAACGTGGAGACGCCTCGGCGTCGCCGCCGCCACCCCCGCCGCCGTCGGCGCCGGGGCAGATCGGAGACTTCGACTCCGTTCCGTTCGGTGGTGGTCCGCCCGGAGGCGGTGGCCCGTCCGGAGGTGGTGCGCCTCCGCCCTTCGGGGGTGAGAGCGCTTCACCGTTCGGCGCGTCGCCGTTCGGTGGTGGCTCGCCCTTCGGGGGGAGCCAGGAGCCCACGGTGCCCGCGGCGTTTCCGTCGTCGCCGCCGCAGGGTGGCGCGTCGCTCGCGTCGGATCTGTCCGTGCCCCACGACAGCGGCAACATCCCGCCGCCGCCGCCGGGCATGACGAGCGGCGGAGGCCAGCCGTTCGACGAGCCGGACGCGTCCTGTCAGGTGTGCGGCACGCCGCTGACGGACGAGTTCGACAAGGTGATCGGGCTGTGTGAGGCGCACCAGCGCGACCGCCGCAGCGCCGACATCGACGACGGCCCGGCCGCACCGTCCGTCGCGAACTGGCACGTTCGAACGCCGGACGGGCGAACGGAAGGGCCGTTGACGCTTGAGGACCTCCGCGCGCGCGTGCGCTCGGGTGAGCTGTCGCCGTCGGCGGACTTCTCGAACGACGGGATCAATTTCGCACCGATCGGGCGCTTCAAGGAGATCGCGTACCTCGCGAGTCTGTCCGTCGGCGGGCAGGTCTCCGTCGCGCCGAAGGGGAGCTACGCAGCGCCGCGGCGGTCGATGGATCTGTCGCGCATCGTCACGCCGCTGATCGTGCTCGCGGTGATCGGCGGGCTCGGGTTCGTCGCGTACTCGCAGCGCGATCTGATCGAGCGCATCTATCAGGGCATCGTGGCCGGGCCGACGGCGCTCGGTCCGACGGGGCCCAACCCCCTCAAACGATACGTCGCAAACTGGCGGCTCGCGCACCCCGACGTGAGCGGGACCGCGGACGAGCACCTCGTCACCGCGCGGACGCGGCACCTGGAGGACACCTGGAACGGGTACCAGCAGGCGGAGCAGGCGTACGAGCGGGCGCTGTTGCTCGACGAGTCGGACGCACGCGCGATCGCGGGGTACGTCGAGAACCTCGCGGTGTGGCGCTTCGACAGCGCGTCGGTCAAGGAGCGGCGCGTGGCGGAGGCGGCGGCGCAGTACGCGATCGACATCGCCTCGGATCTCCCGGACGGTTATCGCGCGCTCGGTTCGGTCGCGCTCGCGAAGGGCGACCTCCCGAACTGTCGCTCCAACGCGGACAAGGCGATCGAGAAGAACTCCACCGACGCACGCGCGCGGCTGCTGCTCGCCGAGTGTTACCTGGAGGGCAACGTTCAGCTCGCGATCACCGAGGCGTCGGCGGCGCATCGGTACCGTCCCGAGCTGCGGCGCGCGGAGCGTTTCCTCGCGCTGGCAAACGCGCGCGTCGGTCACTACGCGACGGCGATCGACATGCTCGAGAAGCGCTTGGAGGTCGACCCGGAGAATGCGGTCGTGAACCGCAACCTCGGTGACCTGTACCGCGAGCTCGCGATGTTGGAGCAGGCGGAGGCCGCGTACACCAAGGCGAGCAGCCTGGAGGGTGACAAACAGGCCGCGCTGATCGCGCTCGCCGAGCTGAAGATGGAGGAGCGCCAGACGACGCAGGCGATCCGCGCTTACGACGCCGCGACGCAGGACCGACCGATGTACGGCAGCCGCGCGGCGCGCGCGTACGGTGGTTGGGCGCGCGCCGAGCTGTCGCGACGTCGTCCGGAGCGTGCCGTGGTGCTCGCCGATAAGGCGCTGTCGTACGCGCCGAAGGACGCGGTCTCACTCCTCGTGCGGGGCGAGGCGGCGCTGATGACCAACTCTGCGACCACCGCGCACGCGTACGCGCGGCGTGCGTTGAACGCCCGCCCCGGCGAGCCGGCCGCCCTGGTGCTCCAGGCGCGGGCGTTCGTCGCGCAGGGCGCGCGGGAGTCCGCGGTGAAGGCGCTCGAGACGGCGGTGCAGAACGACCCGCGGGATCCGCGGCTGCGCGGGATCCTCTCCGGTGTGTTCCTGTCGATGGGGGCGTCGCCGCAGGCTTACGCTTCGATGCGCCAGGCGGCGGAGGTCGATCCCGACGAGGCGCGCTCGCGGGCGCGGAAGGGGCTGCTGTCGTGGCTCGACGTCGCGGTGAAGGAGGCGATCGATCAGTTCCGGCGCTCGGCGACGGAGGAGCGCAACGCTTCGGTCGCGAGCTCGTCGATGGCGATCCTGTACTACCACATGGGTGACGTCGCGCAGGCGCGCACCGCCGTGGACCGCGCGTTGCGGATCGACGGCTCGAACGTCGCGGCGCTGCTGTACAAGGCGCAGCTCGCGTTGGACCGCGGCGACGCGGCGACGGCCGTGCAGGCGACAGCGAAGATGCAGGCGGTCGAACGCGGGAGCGCGCTCGGCTCGCTGCTGCAGGCGCGTGCGTTCGCGAAGCAGAGCAAGGAGCGACAGGCGCGCACCGAGTTCGGCTCCGCGCTGCGCAGCAACCCCGGGCTGCTCGCGGCGAAGGTCGAGCTGGCGGCGATGGACCTCGAAGGGTCCAACCGGAACACGGCGATCGGTGAGCTGGAGACGGCGTTCCGCGTGAACCCGAACAGCCTCACGCTGCGTCGGACGCTGCTGGCGGCCGGGCTCTGACCGAGAACCGGGTCAGCACCGCTTCGAGGCTCTCGGGCGTCACCGGTTTGGCGACGTGGGCGTCCAGGCCCGCGTCGCGTGCGCGCACGCGTCCCTCCTGCTCACGTTCGCCGGTGAGCGCCACGATGCGGAGCGCGTCACCGAAGCGCGCGCGCAGCTCGCGGCCCGTGTCGTAGCCACACGCGTCGGGGAGGTGGCCGTCGAGGAACACCAGATCGACGGGCTGTTGGCGAAGGAGCGCGCGTGCGCTCTCGGCGTCGTCCGCGGTGTAGACCTCGCAGCCGAAGGCGAGCAGCAGCTCCTCGGCGACGTACAGGGACAGCGCGTCGTCGTCCACGACCAGCGCGCGGGTTCCGGCGCCGAGCTTGGCGTCGATCGCGATGTCGCGCGTGGGGAGCGTCGGGGTGTCGGCGAGCTGGACCGGGAGGCGGACGGTGAAGAGGGACCCGCCGCCCGCGTGGCTGTCGACGTCGATGGTGCCGCCGAGCGCGGCGACGACGTGCCCGGTGATGGCGAGGCCGAGGCCGGTGCCGCCGTAGCGGCGGGTCGTCGCGGCCTCCGCTTGGGTGTACGGCTCGAAGAGCGTGCTGCGCCGATCGGCGGGGATGCCGATGCCGGTGTCGATCACCTGGAGGGTGAGGTCGCCTTCGTCGTCGAGCCTCGGCGTGTAGCGGACACGGATCGTGACGGCGCCGCAGGGCGTGAACTTCAGCGCGTTGGTGAGGAGGTTCGTCAGGACTTGGCCGAGGCGGGTCGGGTCCGTGACGAAGAGCCGCGGAACGGCGTCCGGGTAGTCGACGCGGAGGGCGGTGCGTTGGGAGCCGAACGCCGCGCCGAGGAGGGTCACGAGGTCGTCGATCTTCCGCGCGAGGTCGAAGGCGCGTGGCTCGAGCTCGACCGCCTGCGCCGCCAGCTTCTCGAAGGTCAGGCGGTCGTCGAGGAGGCGGACCAGGTCTTCGGCGGAGCGCTCCAGGATGCGTACGAGCTGGGTCTGCCGAGCGCTGAGGCCGCCTTCGTCGAGGAGGAGCGTCGCGAGGCTCGCGACACCGCTCAGGGGGCCGCGCAGCTCGTGGCTCACCGCGGCGAGCTGCGCAGCGGTGCGGTGGGACGATGCGGACACGGCCGACCTCTCTCATCGGCCGACCCTTGCGATGCTTGACCTCGTCGGGACGAGCGCCGATCAAGTCCACCATGCCGTCGGTTCTCGTGGTCGGAGGAGGAGGGCGCGAACACGCGCTCGTAGACGCGCTCGTGCGGTCGCCGAGCGCCCCGAAGGTGTTCGCGGCGCCCGGCAACGCGGGCATCGAAGCGGTCGCGACGTGTGTCTCGATTTCGGTCGGTGACGTCGATGGCCTCGTCGCCTTTGCGCGCCAGGAGGGGATCGACCTCGTCGTGGTCGGGCCGGAGGCGCCGCTCGTCGCGGGGCTCGCGGACCGGTGTCGCGCGGAGGGGATCTTGGTGCTCGGTCCGAGTCGGGCGGCGGCGGAGCTCGAGGGGAGCAAGGCGTTCGCGAAGACCGTGATGGACGAGGCGAAGGTGCCCACCGCGCGGTGGGGGCGCTTCGACGAGGCCGACGCCGCCGTGGGGTTCGCGCGCACGCTGCCGGGCGCCGTGGTGAAGGCCGACGGGCTCGCGGCGGGGAAGGGCGTCGTGGTCGCCGCGTCGATCGACGAAGCCGAAGCGGCGATCCGCGAGACGCTGGGCGGCAAGTTCGGCGAAGCGGGTCGGCAGCTGATCGTCGAGGAACGGTTGGAGGGCGAGGAGCTGTCGGTGATCGCGCTGGCCGACGGCAAGACGGTGTCGTTGTTCGCCCCTTCGCAGGACCACAAACGTGCCTACGACGGCGACGAGGGGCCGAACACCGGTGGCATGGGGGCGTACTCGCCGGCGCCGCGTGGGACCGACGCGCTGCTCGCCGAGGTCACCGAGTCGTGCCTGAAGCCGATCGTCGACTGCATGGCTTCGCGCGGGACGCCGTTCTCGGGGGTGTTGTACGCGGGGCTGATGCTGACGGCGGACGGGCCGCGGGTGCTGGAGTACAACGTCCGCTTCGGTGATCCGGAGGCGCAAGTTCTCCTGCCGCGGCTCGACGAGGACGCTTACGCGCTCTTCGTCGCGGCGGCGTCGGGCGAGCTGCACGAACGGGAGCGTCCGACGATCGCGGCGAGCGCCCAGGCTGCGACGTGCGTCGTGCTCGCCGCGGAGGGCTACCCGACGTCCCCCAAGAAGGGCGACGTGATTCGCGGGCTCGCCGCGGCGTCCGCGATCGAGGGTGTGACGGTCTTCCACGCAGGGACACGCGCCGAGGGCGACGAGATCCTCACCGCGGGCGGCCGTGTGTTGGGCGTGACGGCGCTCGGCGACGACCTGCTCGCGGCGACGCAGACCGCGTACCGCGCGGTGAATGAGATCGCGTGGGACGGGATGCAGTATCGCAAGGACATCGCGCACCGTGCGCTCAACCGTGCGGTGGGGAGCTGAGTCGTGCTGTTCCTCGACTTCGATGGGACCCTGATCGACGACAGCGCGCGGCACTACGCGGCGTACGTCGACGTGATCGAGTCGACCGAGATCAAGGGCAAGGCGATCCCGAAGAAGGAGTACTGGGGCCTGCGGCTGGAGGACAAACCGTGGCAGGACATCTGTAAGCGGTCGCGGCTGTTCCCGCCGCGGTACAAGGTCTACCAGGAGCGCTTCGAGGAGCGACTCGAGACCCCGGAGCTGCTGACGCTCGACACCCTCCGCCCCGGCGTCGAGACGGCGCTCGGGAAGCTCTACACGAAGACGCCGATCGTGTTGGTCACGTTGCGGCGCGACCCGACGAACCTGGAGAGCCAAGTCGCGTCGATGGGGCTGTCGAAGTACTTCGTCACCATCCTCTCCGGCGTCCCCAAGAAGGGGCGACGCCCGGATCCGGACGGGCGGTGGAAACACAAGGCGCAGCTGGTGAAGAACCGCTACCGGATCCCTCCGGTGGAGTCGCTGTGGATCGGCGACACCGAGACGGACGTGAAAGCGGCACGCGCGCTGGGCTTCGAGGTCTGGCTCCTCGAAGGCGGCCACCGCACCAAGGACAAACAGATCGCGGCCGACCCGGACCGCATCGAAGCGGACCTCGCGGGTGCGCTGAAGTACCTGCTCCCGGGCGGTCGCTGGCAGCGCTGAGGCGACGGCTTGGCGTCACCTGGGCTGCGCGTTAAGACTTGGGGCGGTGTCTCGCGGGGTGCTCCTCGCCGCGCTCGCCTTCACGGCGACGTTGGGCTGTCGTAGCGAGGGCGTGGTGTCGCTGTCGTTTTCGATCGGCGGCGAGCTCCCCGACGATCTCACCGGACTCTACTTCCACACGCAGGTCCGTGACCCGAGCGGAGCGGTCCTCGGCGGGGCCGTGCGCGAGGCCTCCGTCGACGCGCCGATTCAGCTGTCGATCGCGCACGGCGAGGGGAGGGTCGCGCGGCTCGAAGTGCGCGACGGGGCTTCGGCCGAGACGTCCGCGGTGATCGCCTACGGCGTGTCGGAACCGTTCGACTTGATCGTCGGTCGGTCCATCCGGGTGAACGTCGCGATCCCGCTCCGTCGTGTACCGCGCATCACGGCGTTGTCCGTCGCAGACGTCAGCGGCGGGGCCGTCGCGAGCTCGCAGCTCACGCTGCGCATCGAGGCGGACCGCGCGCGGGTGGTCGAAGCGGTCGTGGCGCAGGACCCGAGCCTGTCGTTCCGTCGCGCGAGGGTGGCGCTCCAGCCCGACGCCCGCGTCCACGAAGTGCCGTACGATCTGGAGCTCGACTGCGAGAACACCGGCGGCTGCGCCGACGGGACCCGCGCGGTGTTCGTGCGACTGATCGACGACGCCGGCTACACGTCGAGCAGCACCTCCACCACCATCGTGCTCGACACGACGCCGCCCGCGGTGCTCGGCGGATCCGCGTCCGTCGCGTTCGAAGCGCCGGGGGCGATCGTGGTGCCGACCGCCGCCGGCGTCGGCACGACGGTCCGGCTCACGTTCACGTTCAACGAGACCGTCACGTCTACCCCGACGGTTCGACTCGCGGGCTCGGAGCTCCCGTTCGACTACGTGACCACCGAGTTCGGCGCGTGGATCTTCGAAAGGACGGTCGGCGACGATCCGCCTGGCGTCCAGCGACCGCTCGTCACGGGTAGGGACGCCGCCGGCAACGCTTCGCCGTTTGCGTCGCCGAGCCTCGAGTACGAGGTGGACGACGTCCCACCCGCGGCGCCGGACGTGGACGACGCCGAGCGCATCGTCTACGAGCGCGCGCCCTGGGGGACGTTCGACGATCCGGCGCCTCGCTACGTCGTGCGCGGCTCGGCGGGTACCGTCGAGCCCGGCACGCGGGTGGTGGTCTACGACGCGGCCCGAGCGCTGGTGGATGGCGTCGAGCGGGCGAATCGCGCCGGCGTCGCGGTGGCGCTCGCCGACGGCAGCTTCGAGGTCGCGCTCGCGCCGTTCGATCGCGCCGAGGTCTACGTCCTCCTCGTCGACCCGTCGGGCAACTTGCACGACGCCAACGGGACGGCGGCGCGCGTGCGCAACACGGTGCTCACCGTGCCGGCCGCGGTCGAGGGCGCGGGCCCGCCGACCGAGGTCTACGCGATGGAGAGATTACCGCGTTCGCTCCGCCGGGACTTCGCAGGCGTCACACCCGTGGGCGACGGCACGGGGCTCGCGCTGGAGGACGGCGTGGGTCCCGTCGTCGACCATCCGCTGCGGTGGACGGAGATAGCGGCGGCGCGGACGCCGCTCCCCGACGAGGTCCGGTTCGCGGGCACCGCGTACGATGCGGCGCGCGCACGCACGGTGCTCCTCGGCGGACGCTTTGGCGACGAGGTCCGCAACGAGACGTGGGAGTTCGACGGCCGTACGTGGACGACGTTCGTGACGAGCGGCGCGGCGCCGCGGTGTCAGGATGGGAGCCTGGACGGTGAGGAAGCCTTCGGGCACTTCGCGTTCCACGGACGTTACGGGCGGAGCGTGCTCGTGTGCCGACGCCTCGTCCCCGACCAGCCCCCGCCGCTCGGTCCGGGGAGCGTCGATCGGCTCGTCGCGTACGGCTGGAGCGGCGAGCGCTGGGGTGAGATCGGCGTCGCGCCGGGGGCCGAGCCGCCGAGCCGCAACGGGCACGCCGTCGCGTACGACGAAGCCGTCGGCGCGCTCGTCGTGTTCGGAGGGAACGAGTCTTCGCTCGCGGCTGCGGGGCAGTTCGGTACGGGGCTCGCGGACACGTGGACGTTGGAGGTCAGCGCGTCGACGACGACGCCGACCCTGCGCTGGGTCGACCGCACCGAGGCGAATGCGCCGCCGGCGCGCGATCGTCACGCGATGGTCTACGCGCCGGGGCTGGGCGTGGTGATGTTCGGCGGCATTACTTCGGCGCGCGGCCGCGCCGCCCTCGACGATCTGTGGGTCTGGGACGGCGCAGCCTGGAGCGAGGTGCCGCGGACGACGCCGTGGCCGTCCGCGCGCGCGTGCCACACGATGGTCTACGACCCCGAGTCGGGCGCGGTCGGTGTGCTCGGCGGCGTCACCTCGGAGCCGAACCAGCGCTGCCTCGCGGAGCCGGGGCTCGACGACGCGTGGTGGTGGGACGGGACGGGCTGGACGCAGACGGCGACGCAGGCGGGGACGCCGAGCGGGTCGGGGATCGTCGCCGCGACGCACGGTGCGCTCGACGACGTGATCGTCGTGAGCGGCGCGGCCCTCGGAGCGGCCGCGGCGCCGTCGAAGACGTGGCGTGTCTCCGAACAGGGGTGGTTCGATCGCACGCCGTCCGACGCACGCCTCACCACGGCCTTCGAGCCGGGCAACGGCGCTTCCGCGACGTATCACGCGGGGCTCGACGCCGTGCTCGTGCATACGAGCTACGTGCCGCCCGCAAACGTGGGCGAGACGTGGACCTGGGACGATGGAGGTTGGCGCCTTGTGTCGGTCGAGCCGACGATCGGGCAGCCGTCCGCGATGGTGTACGACCCGGTGCGCGGCGAGGCCGTCATGTTCGCGAAAATCGCGGAGTCGCTGGTCGGCCTGTTCCTCCACGACGGTCGCGCGTGGCGCTACGTCGAGGACCCGGATCCGGGCCCGGCGGGCATCGCCGGGAACATCTTGGCCTTCGACACGAGCCGGCAGGAGGTCGTCGCGCTCGCGTTCGAGACGTTTACGGCCAGCGGTGGGGTCGGTGGGGCACTCTGGAGCTGGAACGGGGTCCGGTGGCAGTTGATCTGGTCCGGCGACGAACCGACGGGCGAAAGCACGTTGTTGTACGAGCCGACGCCGAACCGCTTCCTGACGACGACCTACGTCGGGCTCGACGGGTTCTGGAACGTCTTCCAGTCCGGCGTGTGGACGCAGCAGCCGCTGTTGGTGCCGTGGACGGGGTGGGGCGTCGGCTTTCGCGATCCGCTCCGCGACAAGACCTACCGAGCGGGCTTCGACGGGGTCGAAGCCGACCTGTACGAGCTGCGGGCGTTCGTCTTCGAACCCCGCGCCACCGTCGGCGCCAAACCGACGGGATTTGCCGCCCTCGAACCCGCGTACGACCCGCGGCGCAAGCGCATCATGGCGCCCATCGCCAACCCGAGCCAAGTGGGGGCGGGCAACCTGAGGGTCCTCGACGTCGACCCCGACAACCGCCCCGCGGTCACGGTGCGGTTCGACCTCGCGCGCGCCGCGGTCCGCGGGACCGTCGTCGGCGTGACCGTCGAGGCTGCCGCCGGTGGACGTGGCTTCGAAGCGGTGGGGGGCGCGACCGTCGAGGGCGTGGCGTCACGCGTCTGGGATCACCAGCGCGGAGCGTGGCGATCCCTCGGGGGTGATGCCGCGACGACCGACGCGCCCGCGCGCTTCGAAGCCTCGGCGTCGGGGAGCGACGCCGCGGCGCTCGTGCGTTCGCTCGAGCCCAGCCTCGACGTGGCGATCACACCGAACGCCAGCCTCGGCGCCGGCCACTCGCCGTCGGTGCGTTTGGATCGGCTCGCGGTTCGGATCGCCTACCGCAGCCCCTGAATCAGAAGACTTCGACCGCCGCCCAGACCCCGGCGTTGGTCGTGAACGTGAGGACCGCCGCCGACGTGCCCGGGACGATCTTCATGTCGATCGTGCTCACTTCGAGGTCGGTCGGGTAGTCGCGCGTCATGATTCGGACGTCCGAGATCGCGGTCGCGCCCGGAGCGATTCGCCCGATCGCCATCCCGGTCTTCGGCCCCACCGGATCCGTACCTTCGTCCAGCGCGACATAGGCGGTGCCGTCGCTCCCGAGCGCCACGCTGCCGTACCCGAGTGAGTAGACGCCGATGTACCCGGTCGGAATCGCGACGGGCGCCGACTGCATCGTCGTCGTGTCCAGCCGAAAGAAGCAGGGCGGTTGTTCCTTCATCCCGAACATGTAGATGGAGCATGCGGCGATGGCGTAGGGCGGCGACCACACGTACTCCGGCGCCGTGGCGAGCGGGCCCGACGTGAAGATCGGCGCGAACGACGCGCCGCGGTCCGTGCTCCGGTACACGCGCGCCTCCTCGATGCTCTCGACCAGGAGGAGGACGTCGTCGTTCACCGGATCCAGCGCTAGGTTTCCGCCCCACGAACCGAACCCGATTTCCGTCCGCAGGAAGGCTCCGGAGCCCGACGCCTCGTTGCGGTACACCCGCAGCATCGCGTTGCCGAAGACCATCACCGAAGAGGCGACGTAGCCACGGCGCGCGACGGCGTTCACGCGGAGGCTGTTGAACCCGAAGTTGATCGGACCGCCGTCGATGATACGCGGCGCGCTCCACGTGGCGCCGAAGTCGAAGCTGCGCGCGTAGAGGAGGCTGTTGGTGGTCGTCTGCGCGAACGCGTGTAATACGCCGGGGCCGTCGGCGACGATCGTCACCTGCTTCGATTCGCCGAAACCGATCGGGACCGCTGGCGAGTACGAGACGCCTCCGTTGGTGCTCCGCGCGACGCGTGCGTCACGGTTCCCGCACAGCATCGCGACGTAGAGGTTGTGCGCGGGATCGATCGCAACCGTGTCCGCTTGGGACTCCGCGCCGTTGCAGCCCGAGCCGATGAGCTGCGGTGCGACGCTCGTCGTGATCTCGAGCGGGGGGCCGCTGCAGACCCCGACCAGGCAGGTGTCGGGGGCGGTGCACGTCGTGTCGCAGGCGCCGCAGTGCAGCGGGTCCGCGAACGGGTCGACGCAAGTCGAGTTGCACTCGATGAGCGGTGGCGTGCACGCGAAGCCGCCGTCGCGCCCGGGGCCGCCGTCGCGCCCGGGGCCGCCGTCCCTGAACCCGGCGTCGCGCGGTCGCCGGCCGGAGTCCCTGAATCCGGCGTCGCGCCCCGGGCCCGCGTCGCGGATGACGCCCGAGTCACGGACGAACCCGCCGTCGCGCGGTGGCGGGACGATGTCGTCACCTGCGCCGCCCGCGCAGCTGACGGCTCCGGCGAGCAGCAGGACGACGAGCCTGGGTCGATTCCTCATCACCACTCAGAATCGCACCTTCCGGCCCGTTCACAAATGGAGTGAATCAAGTTCGTTGCGGTATGCGGACGTTGCGTAGACGGGTGGCGAGCTCGAAGTAGAGCATGAGCGCCGCGCCGTCCTCTTCGAACGGCTCGGCGTAGAGGCGTCGGGCGTCATCCTTCGTGAGGACGCCGCGGACGAGCGCGTAATAGAGCTGGTCGCCGAGGATGTAGCCGAGCGCGTGGGTGACGGCGTTGAAGAGCTGTGCGTCGCTGTCGAAGACCTGCGCGAGCCACGGGACCTTGGTGCCGCGCTCCATCCGTTTGTGCGCGACGACGTACTGCGCCGTCTCGATGTCCATGGCGGAGAGGCCGCCGGCCTCGTGGCCGCCGGTCGATGCGAGGCGCGGCGCGCGGCGCCGGTGACCGCGGGGTGCGGGGGGCGCGTCGCTGTCGGCGACGAGCTTCTTCAGATCACGGACGTGGACGCACTTGCGCTTGGGGTTCACGAGTTTGCTGCCCATGAAGCCGATCGCCTCGTTGAGGATGCGTCCGTAGAAGGCGTCGACCATCCCCTGCGGATCCTCGAGGCCCTCGCCGCTGACGTGGTGCCGCAGGAAGTGCGAGGCCTCCTCGGCGGCGTGGTTGATCGAGAACGTCGCGAGGTACACGAGGCGGGCGCGCGGGATGTAGTAGCTCTCACTCGCGAGGATGTGCGCCTTGATCTGCTTCGCCTCCTGGCGCGTGAACATGCCGGAGCGGCACAGCCGGTCGAAGAAGTGCAGGTCGCTCGGGCCCACGATCTCCACGTGGTCGAGCGCTTCGCCGAGCCCCAGATCCAACGCCCGCGCGATCATCTTGGCGGCGTGGACGAAGAGGTCCTCCGCGGCGTCGGCGTCGAGCGCACGCGGTGATTCGATCTCGCCGTCCTGGAGGCGGTCGAGCCAGGTCAGGAACGACTGCTGACACACCACCGGCGACGCGGTGAGGAGCGCGAAGGCGTCGGGCCCGATGCGCAGCACCTCGTGGTCGTCGACGACGCCCTGCGCGGCCTGGTCGAACCAGATTCGCTCCGGGTTCTGGTGGACGCGCAGCACGCGGCACTTCTTCGGGAGCGTTCGTTTCAACGACCGCGGGAGGTGCGCCGGCGCGAGGTGCATCTCGCCGATGAGCACGAACGCTCGTCCGCCCTCCGCGAGGGCGTCGGCGATCCGCTCCGCCGCGAAGGCGTCGCGTTCGTCGAGGGGGGCGCTGCTGTCGGTGTCGATCCCGATGACGCGCCAGCCTCGCTCCCGGCACAGCTCGAAGACGGGGCGCAGCGGGAGCAGCGAACCGAACGGCCAGCGGTCGACGTGCCCGACGCGGCGGAGCAGCGTCTTCTCCTGGATGCGGCCCGCTACGAACTTCGCGAGGTTTTCGTCGTGGCTCGCGGGGAACATCTCCAGCGCGACGACGATGTCCGCGCCGTCCTCGGGCTGGCGGCGCAGCAACCGGTAGAAGGTGCGCTGGGACTGCGAGAGGGTGTGGTAGTCGCCGACGAGCGTGACGTCAGCGTCGTGGGTTGCCTCGATCAGGCGCTCGAGTCGTGCGGGGCCGTCGACCTTTCGCACCGTCCGGCGGTACCGCGCGGCGTAGCGCTCGAACTGCGGCGTGTAGCCGTCGACCGCGGCGTTGATCGTGTCTTCGTTGTGGCGATACAGCTCCAGCTGGAGCGCGAGGATGTCCGCCTGGAAGGGCGTCGCACCGCTAGGGAGCGGGGGCGACACGGGGAGGCTCCGCGTACGGGGGCCGGCGCTACCGAGCGGCGGCCAGCTTCATCAGGCGCGAGACGTTGCGGCTCGCGGTGCCCGGCTGAATCACGTTCTTCGAGGACGCGATGTAGACCTCGCGAACGGCCTTCTGCACCTGCGCGGCCTTGTCGTCCGCGTTGGCGTCGACCGCGGCGCGGGCTTCCTTGATCGCCTTCCGCATCCGCGATCGGACAGCGGAATTGCGCTCGTTCTTCTTGAGGTTCTGGCGATGCCGCTTCTTGGCAGATGCGTGGTTGGCCATAGAGAGGGTGGTCGGTATCGGTCGCCGTCGAGGTTGTCAAGCGACAGTTTCGGTGGCTTGAAGGGGGCCGCATGACGGAGGGCAACAAGGGACGCTCGGAGGGCCGCACGATGGCGCGTCGGGCGGGGATCGTCGCCGTCTTCACGCTCCTCTCCCGGATCCTCGGGTTCGTCCGGGACACGACGCTCGGGCACATCTTCGGGGCCGAGGGCGTGCACGACGCGTACATCATGGCGAGCACGGTGCCGAACTTTATGCGGCGCCTGGTGGCCGAGGGGTCGCTGATGATCGCCTTCATCCCCCTGCTGTCGGAGGAGAAGAAGCGGGGCGGCCTAGACGCGATGCGGGCCTTCACCGCCGCTACGATGGCGGTGCTGATCCCCATCCTGCTCGTCCTGATCGCGGTGGGGATGCTGTTCCCGGAGCAGGCCGTGAAGCTGTTCGCGGCGGGGTTCGAGGACGAGCGCGCGGCCCTCACGGCGGACCTCACCGTCATCATGATGGGCTTTTTGGGGTTCATCTCCCTGACGGCCCTGGCGAGCGGCGTCCTGAACACCCAGGGCCGCTTCGCGGCGCCCGCCGCCGCGCCGATCCTCCTGAACGTCGCGATCATCGTGGCGGCGATCGTGTTTCGGCACTTGTTCGAGGTGCCGGTGGAGGCGGTCGCGTGGGGGTTCTTGGTCGGTGGCGCGCTCCAGCTCGCGCTCCAGCTGCCCTTCCTCGCGAAGGAGGGGATGATCGTCGCGCCGCGGCTGGATCTGAAACACCCGACGCTGCGGACCCTCGGGCGCCGGATGCTCCCCGCGGTGTTCGGCGTCGCGGTCTACCAGATCAACATCCTCATCATCCGGCAGATCGCGTCGTTCCTGCCGGAGGGCGACCTGAGCTGCTACTTCTGGGCGACGCGCCTTCAGGAGTTCGCGCTGGGGGTCTTCGCGGTGAGCATCAGCATCGCCGCGCTGCCGACGCTCTCGGAGCACGCGGCGAACAAGGACGTCGACAAGCTCCTCGCCACCTTCAACCGCGCGCTGCGCGCGACGAACTTCGTGACGGTGCCGGCGACGACGATCATGGTCGTGGCCGCGACCCCGATCGTCGGTGTGCTCTTCAGGCACGGGCGCGTCACGGCCCAGGCGGGGGCGACGACCGCCGAGCTCGTGTTGCTGATGGCGACGGCGCTCGTGCCGATCGGCGCGGTGCGCGTGATGGTGCCGACGTACTACGCGCTCGGCGACACGAAGACCCCGGTGGCGGCGGCGCTCGCGTCGATGGTCACGACCGGGGCCGTGGGCTGGTGGTCGATGGACCGCTACGGGATCCACGGGCTGACGATCGCGACCGTCCTCGCGGCGCTCGCACAGGTCGTCGTCCTGGGAGCACTCCTGAAGGCGCGCGTGCGGACCACGGTGGGTGAGCGGTCGGAGCCCAAGAAGGGGCCGAGCGTCGCGGTGCACGCGCTCAAGTGCTTCGTGGCGGTCCTCCCCGGCGCGGTGCTGGCCGGGTGGGCGGCCCAGACCCGAGGCTGGCTCGGCGGCGACAACCTCGTGGGGGCGCTGTGGCTCGCGGGGATCTTCGGGTTCGCGATCCCCGTGTACTTCGGGCTCGCGAAGGTGCTGCGGATCGAGGAGGGCACCCTGATCTTGGGGGCAGTCCTGCGCCGCGCGCGCCGATCCACTTGAAATGTAGGTCGGCTGTGAAAAACGTGTGCCCAAGTCTGGGTGTGACCGAGCCAACACTTTGAAATTCGTTGGGCGTCGACCAAAACGCACAAAGTTTGTGCACGGGGCGGCCGGTGAACTGCGGTAGCCTCCGCGCCCGATGAGCCGCCCCGCGCCCCTCGCCGACGAAGCCCGCCTCACCGAGCCCCCCGACGCGGACCGCGACCAGTTCGGCGCGGCCTTCGAGCGCCTGGTCGGGATCATGGCGCGGCTGCGCGGCGAGGACGGGTGCCCGTGGGACCGCGAGCAGGACCTCGAGTCGCTCAAGCCGTTCCTGGTCGAGGAGGCCTACGAGGTGCTCGACGCGATCGACGACGGCGACCCGAAGGCCCACGCGGAGGAGCTCGGCGACCTGCTGCTGCAGGTCGTCTTCCAGTCCGAGGTGCGCCGGCAGGACGGTGACTTCGACGTCCGCGACGTCGTGAACGGCATCAGCGACAAGCTCGTCCGCCGCCACCCGCACGTCTTCGGCGATCGCGACGCGCACGACGCCGACCACGCCTACAAGCGCTGGGAGGAGATGAAGGCGAAGGAGAAGGGCGACAAGTCCGTGCTCTCGGGCGTGCCGCGTCAGCTCCCCGCGCTCCTCCGCGCGCAGCGCGTGACGGACAAGGCGAGCAAGGTCGGGTTCGACTGGGACAAGATCGCGGGCCCCATCGACAAACTCGACGAGGAGCTCGCCGAGCTGAAGGCGGCGGTCGCCTCGAACGACCCCGCGCAGATCGAGCACGAGCTCGGCGACCTGTTGTTCACGATGGTGAACGTCGCGCGCTTCGTCGACGTGAACGCCGAGGAGGCGCTGCGCCGCACCGTGGATCGCTTCAGCCGGCGCTTCGAGCACGTGGAGCGCGCGATGAAGGCGGCGGGCCGTCCGATGCAGGAGGCCTCGCTCGACGAGCTCGAGGCGCGCTGGGAGGAGGCCAAGGCGGCCGAGGCTCAGAAGATCTCGTAGACCTCGACCCAGTCCGCCGCGAAGGTCGAGTCGTAGGTCCTGAAGCCGATCGACCCCGCGAAGAACGTCGTCGAGCGCGCGGTGAGCTCGACGCCGCCGACCGTGCACACGTAATTCGGTCCCTCGGTGCGCAGGTTGATGCGCAACCATTGCCCGGGCTCGAACGTGCCGGGGACGCTCTCGAGCGTCGTCGCGATGGTGCCCTCGTGCTCGGCGAGGACGAGCTCGCGCTCCTTGAGGTCCACGCCGCACGTGACGTAGCGGCTCGGCGTCACCTGGCTCACGCGGGCGATGAGGCCCGCGTGTCCGCTGCGTGCGGAGCTGTCGTTGCCGACGCGGTCGACGCGGATCAGCGTACGAATCAGGTAGTCCCCCCAGGTCGGCTGCGGCCCGATCCAACCCTCGCGCTCGAACGGCTCGAGGCGATTGACGACGAGCTGGCTGCGCTCGGGGCGGATCGACATCGACACCGACGAGAAGATCCACTCGGGTCCGACGTCGTCGAACTGATCCGAGAACAGCAGGGTGTTCGGCGACGTGGGCATCGGGTCCTCGTCGTCGGGGATGCCGTCCATGTCGGTGTCGACGACGGGGCCGCCGTCGTACACACCCGCGTCGCGCGGCGCGGTGCCGGCGTCGCGTGCGCCGGCGTCGCGAACCCCGGCGTCGCTGTCGGTGCCGGCGTCGGGACGGTCCCGCGTCGGTGGTGGTGCTGGTCTGCACCGGACCGCCGTCGCGCATCGGCTCCACGGCCTCGGGGACGCAGGCGGCCGCGGCGACGAGCAGGACGATCGGGACGGCGAGCTTCAACGCGCTACGACGGTAGCCGCGGGGCCGAGGGCTTGTCGAGTCGAGCGGGGCGCGTCCATTTTTTGTGAGCTCCCCCTCGACATCCGCTCCATCTCCCCCCAATCTCCGGCCGCGAAACAGGGACCGCCGCATGAGCACCATTACCTTCCAGTGCAACTCTTGTGAGGCCGACTTCGACGTCAACATCACGCAGCTCCTCGAGCGCCCGACCGCCATCAAGTGCAGTCACTGCGGCGCGCGTCCGAGCTCCAACCGCTGCCACTCGTTTGCGCAGGCACTCGACGACCTGCTCACGGCGATGGCGGCGCTGCGGAGCAAGGTTCAGTTCGAGCTGAACCTCGACAACGACGAGCTTCCGCCCCCCTACGGCCCCTCGGACGACGAGGGCGGAGGGGCCCTCGGCCTCGTCCGAAGTGGGGATGACGACGAAGACGAAGAGGACGAGGACGACGAGGACTTCGACGACGAGGACGACGACGACGAGGACTTCGACGACGACGACTTCGAATTCGACGACGACGAAGAAGAAGAAGACTTCGACGACGACGATGACGATTCGTTCTGACGAAACCTGAGGTAGGATCGCCCCCGCGCTGCGTAGGACGCAGTTGGGGAGGTCTCCTTGGTGCGCGCTCGATTCGTACGGATTCTCACACTCGCGACAGCCGCCTCCGGATTCGCGACCACTGCTTCGGCCCAGAGCTACACGACGCAGGTCGTCTCGGGCACGTACAGCAGCATCGTCTCGATGGGGACGCCGGTGAACGTGCCGGCCAGCGATGACGACTACGGAACGGTCACGTTGCCGTTCAGCTTCGACTACTTCGGCCAGACCATCCCGTCGGGGACGCCGCTGTACGTGACGACCAACGGTCTGCTGACCATCGGGACGGGGGACACCGAGTACTCGAACGTCGCCATCCCCAGCACGACGACGCCCAACGCGTTCCTCGCGCCGATGTGGTTCGACCAGACCTTCCAGAACGGCGCGGCGGCGTACTCGTATGTCACCGGCACGACGCTGGTGATCGAGTGGGTGAGTAACGAGGCGCTGAACTTCTCCGGCGAGACCGCGAGCTACCAGGTCGCGATCGACGGGAGCACCGACACGATCGCGTTCATCTACGGGCCGCGCGTGGGGGGCTCGTCGTGGTCGGCGACGATCGGTCTGGAGGACGCGACCGGCGCCAACGGTGTCTCGTTGCCGTGCTCGCCGACCTGCACGTTGACGGACGTCCCGAGCGGCACCGCGATCGGATTCTCGCCGAGCAACAACCCGCCGCAGTCGCCGAACCTTCGGGTGTTCTCGCTGACGACGATCCCGGCGTCGGTGCCGGAGGGAGCGACGGTCTCGATCGACTTCGAGCTCGCCAACGACGGCGCGGGCCCGGCGGGCGCCAGCGAGGTCGCGCTCTTGGTCGGCGAGACGACGCCGGTGACGACGGCCGGGTTTGCGTTGGGGTCGGCGTCGGTGTCGACCGTGCCGGCCGGGAACGCGATCTCGGGGACGCTCACGTTCATGGTGCCGTCGCAGACGGGCCGCTTCTACCTCGCGCTCTACGCGGACGCGGGGGGCGTCGTCAGTGAGACGAACGAGAACGACAACCTGCAGCAGCTGGGCGCCGTCGACGTCGTCCCCGCGGGGAACGAAATCGTCATCACCACGACGTCGCTGCCGAACGGAGAGATCGGGACGTACTACGAGGCGGCGCTGAATCAGGTCGGTGCGTCGACGCCGGTGTGGCGGGTCGTGCAAGGTGCCTTGCCCGCGGGGCTGTCGATCGAATCCGACGGCCTGATCTTCGGGACGCCGACGGCGGCGACCACGAGCTCGTTCGTCGTGGAGTGCTCCGGTGACGGCCTGGAGCCGGTGACGCAGGGGCTGACGCTCACGATCGACGGCGCGACGACGGGCATTCGCCTCACGTCGTCTTCGCTCCCGGCCGCGACGGTCGGTGCGGCGTACATGGCCCAGCTCGAGGCGACGGGCGGCACGGCACCGTACGCGTTCCAGGTGATCTCGGGTGCGCCCTCGTGGCTCACGGTCGTCAGCACCGGCGAGGCGACGGGCACACCCGACGCCGCGGGGGTGTCGATGATGACGGTGTCGATCGTCGACGGGCTCGGGGACAACGCGGTGGTGCCGCTGTCGATCGAAGCGGTGGCCGCGGGGCCGCTGGTGCTCACCTCGGCGCTCGCCGCTGCGGTGGTCGGTCGGCCGTACTCGGCGGCGCTCGTGACGGGCGGGCGCCCGCCCTACACCGTCACGGTCGACGCGGCGCCCCCGGGCTTCGCGGTGGACGGTTCGGGCCTCCTCGCGGGGACGGGGACGATGGTCGGGAGCTTCACGATGAACGTCAGCGCCACGGACGCGGACGGCGGCTCGGTCTCGGGCGCGTTGACGCTCGACGTCTCGGAGCTGACGGCGCTGGAGCTGGTCACCTCCGACGTCTCGGTGCGCATCAACGCGGACAACGACGTCCTGCTCATGGCGCGTGGCGGCGTGCCGCCGTACACCTGGCAAATCCAGTCCGGTTCGCTCCAGCCGGGCCTCACGTTCGACGCCACGCGCGGCGCGATCGTCGGCATGCCCACGGAGGTCGCGACGACGACCATCGCGGTGAGTGTCTTCGACGCCGACTTCACGCAGGCCACCGGCAACGTCATCGTCCGCGCGCGCTTCGTCACCGCCGCGATCGACACCGGCAGCCGCCGCGGCGGAGGCTGCGGATGTGAAGCGACGACCTGGGGCCGCTCCGAATGGTCGTGGGCGTGGCTGCTCGTGCTCGGCGGCGCCCTCGCGCTGCGCCGCCGTGAAGGGCGCCACGAAGGTCGGCGCGCGGGCTCGCGAAGTCCGTGCTGACCGTGCTGGCGCAGCGGGGCTTCGAGGTTTCGGAGTAGGTGCGCGCGCGGGTCCTCGCGGCGACGGTCGAGGAGGCCCAGCGCCTCGTGGAGCGCGCTGTGACGGTCCCGAGCGTGGACGCCCTGTTCACGCCCTGACGTCTACGTTAGACGTGGGGCGTGGTCACCGAATCACACCTGCGCCGCACGAAGATCATCGGCACCATCGGTCCGGCGTCCGCGTCGCAGGAGACGCTCGAGCAGCTGATCCGCGCCGGCCTCGACGTCGCGCGCCTCAACTTCAGCCACGGCGCACACGAGGATCACCGCGCGATACTGGAGCGGATTCGCGCCGCCGAGCGGACGACGCTCAAACCGATCGCGATCCTCCAGGACCTCCAAGGCCCCAAGATTCGCCTCGGCAAACTCGAGGACGCCGTCATGCTCGAGACGGACGCCGAGGTCACCCTGTCCGCCGACGGGAGCTTCGTCGGCGACGTGAATCGCATGCCGACGACCTACGACCGGCTCGCGAAGGATCTCAGCGTCGGCGAGCGCGTCCTCCTCAACGACGGTCGCGTCGGCCTCGACGTCATCGCGATCGACGGCACCGAGGTGAAGTGCAAGGTCGTCCTCGGCGGCAAGGTCTCCTCGAACAAGGGCATCAACCTCCCGGGCACGCAGATCTCCGCGCCGTCGATGACCGAAAAGGACCTCGACGATCTCGCGTTCGGACTGTCGATCGGCGTGGACTGGGTCGCGCTGTCGTTCGTCCGGTCGCCGCACGACGTCGAGCAGCTCCGCGAGCACATGCGCGCGCACGGCCGCGTCGTGCCGATCATCTCGAAGATCGAGAAGCCGGAGGCCGTCGAGCGCCTCGAACACATCATCAAGGCGAGCGACGGCATCATGGTCGCGCGCGGCGACCTCGGGGTGGAGCTCCCCGCCGAGCAGGTCCCCGGCGTACAGCGCCGCGCGATCCGCATGGCGCGCGAGCACGGCAAGATCACCGTCGTCGCGACGCAGATGTTGATGTCGATGACGAACCACGCGCGGCCGACCCACGCCGAGGTCTCGGACGTCGCCAACGCGGTCTTCGACGGCGCCGACGCCGTCATGCTCTCCGACGAGACCGCGATGGGTGACTTCCCGGTGAAGGCGGTCGAGACGATGTCGGCGCTCGCGAACGCGGCCGAGACGGCGCCGGATCCGTTCTCCGTCCCGAAGTTCGTCGACGACCTCCGTTCCTCGCACGCGTGGGCGATCTCGCACGCGGCCGTGGTCACGGCGCGGGAGATGTCGGCGGTCGCGATCGCTTCCTGGACGCAGGGCGGCCTCGGCCCGCGCCTGGTCGCGAATTGGCGCCCGCACTGCCAGATCTTCGGGTGCGCCTCGACGGACGAAGAGGTCCGCCGCATGGGGCTGTACTGGGGCGTGCGCCCGCTGAAGATCGCGCCGCCCACCAACGTCGAGTCACTCGTCAGCGCGGTGGAGTCGACGGCGCTCGACCGCGGGCTGCTCCCCGAGGGCGGCACCGTCGTCATCACCACGAAGATGCCGTTCGCGCCCTCGCAGCCCACGAACATGCTCAAGCTGCACACCGTCTCCGGCCGCCGGAAGCGCTGAGCGGCGCGTACCGCCACAAAACGCACACCCTCAGGAAGTCAGTACCGATCGGTATGTTTCGCTGCGCGCGAGGCCTGGCCCGCAACCTGCTGTGACGATGCCCATGCGATGGCTCCTCTTCGCCGGTGCGTTCGGCGTCGTCTCTTCGCCCGCCGCCGCGCTCGCTTGCACGCAGTACGTCGGCATCACCCAGGTCGCTCCGCAGGAAGGCCAACGACTGCCCGCCAACGGGCAGATGGTGTTCGGCGTGACCCCCTCCGCGGACCTCGTCGAGCGCGTTGTGCTCCACGGGCCGGCGGGTCCGCGCGACCTCACGCCGGAGCCGATGGGCGCTCAGTACTTCGCGGTCGATCTCACGGGCGCGTCCGAGGGGGATCGGATCGAGGTCGAGCTCCGCAACTACGGCGAGCCGCGGGCGTTCGTCGTCGGCCCGATCGGCCCGCGCGACGACACCCCGCCGTCTGCGCCCGGCGCGCTCGCCGTGACCGAGGAGCGCCTCGAGTACTCGATGTGTTTCGGTCCGGGGCTCGTCATCGAGGGCGGGTACGTCGCGGGCGCCGACGACTTCGGGCTGGCGGGCCACCGCCTCGCGCAGATCGAAGACGACGCGGAGCGGATCGTCGGGGTGCTCTTCGACTGGGACGTGACGACGACCGAACGGGCGATCGGGCTCATCGTCGAGGGCATCGACGAGACGCCGGACGCCGACCGCTGCTACCGCCTCGACGCGATCGATCGCGCGGGAAACGTATCGTCACCGACGTGGTTCGGCGATTGCGCCTTCGTCCCGCCGCCGCGCGACGGAGGCTTCGTCGACGCCGGCTCCCCGCCCGACGCCGGCTTCCCCCCGGACGCTGCCACGCCCGACGCGGGCCCGAACGACGCCGGCGTCACGCCGGATGCGGGGACGCTCGGCGGTCCGCTCGACAGCGCGGGGACCCGCTGCGGATGCCAGTCGACGCCCGACCGCGGGTCGCCGCTCGCGCTCCTCTTCGCGGCGCTCGCCCTTGGAGGCAGGTGGCTCAGTCGACGGGCCCGGTCATGACGCCCGAGTTCCACGGCCAGCAGTGCAGCGGCGTGACCTCGATGAGCTCTTCGTCGTAGCAGCCCGAGCGCGAGTGCGCTTCGTAGACGAAGCCGTCGAGGACCAGCGCCATGTGCAGGCCCTCCTTCGCCGCGAGCAGCATGAAGGGCCGGTCCGCGAGCCGCGCGAGGCCTTCGGTCTCGCTCGGTACGCCGGGGTTCTGCCAGCGGTCGGGCGAGCCGGCGCGGCACTCGGCGATGCGATCCTTCACCTGTCGCGTCGACGTGTACCCCCGAGCGCGAACCTCGGGGTGCGTGAGGCGGTAGTCGAACACCGACTGGCTCGTGTCGAGCGGGACGCCGACGTAGTGCCCGAGCGCGGCGGTGTAACGCAGCGTCTGCGGGTGGTAGCTCTGCCCGTCCCACGGGTTCTTCACGTCGGGTGAGAACAACATCCCGTCGCTCCACCCGAGGTCCTCGATCATCACACGCATCAGCACGGTGCCGCGCAGGCCCCACTTGTCCTTCGACAGCCCTTGCTCCTGCGCCGCTTCCCGTGACTCGCGGATCGCGCGCGACAGCGCGGCGTCCCACTTGTCGGACTCACCGCGGAGCGTGAACGCGTCGCGGAGCACCTCGAGGGGGAACGTGATGCAGTCGGTGCGGATCGTGTTCTTCGCGACCTCCGGGTTCCCGGTGCGACGCGTGCCGCGGTAGACGCCGCACTGGCCGGACGCCTCGTCCGCCTGGTGCCGATGTTCGATGCGTTTGGTGATCGTCAGCGCCCGCGCGACCTCACCGAAGCTGTAGTCGTTCGGGTTCGCGAGGACGGTGGTGCGTAGCTCTTCGAGCAGACGCTTCTCGGCCTCTTCGTCGACGATCGCGTGCTGCGCGATGCGTGACGGTGTCGCCGTGGTCGCGACCGGCGGCCGCGTCGCGACGTCCGTCGTCTGCGCCATCACCGGCGCGCCGGTGAGCATGGCCGCGGACACCATGGCGGCGGCGATCGTCTTGTTCAGCCGACCGCCGAAGGCAAACGCGAGCAGGTGCGGGCGGTGCGCGGTGGGCGCCGTGCGACGCTGCGCGAGGGGGAGCGGCGGCAGCGGTGCTTCGACGTCTTTCTTCGCGGGGCCGCCCGACGGCGTCTCGACGATCGGCGTCGTCGTCGACACCCGCTGACTTCGGACCGCGTCCACGCGTGCCTTATCGGTTTCAGGCGCGCTCAGGTTGTGCGCAATTGTCCCGAACGGCGGTCCGCGGGCGGGATCAGGAGAACGCGACGAGGGCATCCCGCAGTCGGTCGAGCCCCTTGGTCAGGTTCTCCATGTCCGCCGCGAACGACAGCCGGATGTGGTTCGGTGCGCCGAACGGGCCGCCGGGCACCACCACCAGCCCGTGGTCGTGGAGCAGGTGGGCGGTGATCGGGAACGTGTCGTCGATCGGGCTCCCGTCGGGCAGCGTGCGCCCCACGTAGCTCGCGAGCGAGGGGAGCACATAGAAGGCGCCCGCCGGCTCGAAACACGTCACGCCGGGGATCGCCTGCAGGCGCCCCACGACGAAGCGTCGCCGCACGTCGAACGCACGCACCATCTCTTCGACCGGCGTCTGGTCGCCCGTGATCGCCGCGAGCGCGCCGGCTTGCATCGGCGCCGAAGCGTTCGAGGTCGACTGCCCCTGCAGCCGCGACATCGCGCCGATGAGCGGCTTCGGTCCGACCGCCCACCCGATGCGCAACCCCGTCATCGCGTAGGTCTTCGAGCAGCCGTTGATCAGCAGGATGCGCTCCGCGAGATCCGGTGCGACGTCGAGGATCGAGGTGTAGCTCGCGTCGCCGTAGACGAAGCGGTCGTAGATCTCGTCCGCGATGATCACCACGTCCGGATGTTTGCGCAGCACACTGGCGATCGCGTTCATCCGCTCCGCGGAGTAGACCGCGCCGGACGGGTTCGACGGCGAGTTCAGGATCAGCACTCGTGCGCCCGCGAGGGCGGCGTCGAGGCGGTCCGGCGCCGCGAGGAAGTCGGAGCCCTCGTCGGTCTGGACGATCTCCACTTCGCCGCCCGCGACGCGGATCATGTCGGCGTAGGAGAGCCAGTAGGGCGCGATGACGACGCCCTTGTCGCCGGGGTCGAGGAGGCACTGCATCGCGCCGAACAGCGACTGCTTTGCGCCGGTCGACACGATCACGTTCTCCGCGGCGAACGGGACGTCGTCGCGGCTGTGGTGCGCCGCGACCGCCTCCCGCAGCTCCGGGACGCCTGGCACGGCGGTGTACGTGGTGTCGCCGCGGTCGAGGGAGCGGTGGATCGCCGCGATGATGTGGGGCGCCGTCGGGAAGTCGGGCTCGCCGGCGGTCAGGCTCACGACGTCCTGCCCCTCGGCCTTCATCGCCTTGGCCTTGGCGGCGAGGGTGAGGGTCGCGGACGGAGCCACGCGCGATAGGCGCTGTGCGAGACGCATCGCGCACCGGTCTACTCGGCTTTCACGCGGAACGCGAGCCTTGGTGAAACGCGCCGCGGTGTGCCAGCGTCCCGGGCGTGGAGGACTGCCCGCACCAACACCTCACCGTGCTGGCGCCGAAGACTCACGCGCGCCTGAAGTGCCGGAGGTGCGGGTTGACGATCGCCGAGGAAGAGCTCGGCGGCGGTCCCTGCCCCGAGTGCCTGGAGGGGGGCGAGCGCCGGACCGACTTCGAGCGCGTCGAGGTCGCGGTGCGCACGATGACGCGTCTGCGCTGCGAGGCGTGCGGGCTCGTGCTCGACGCCGAGCCGCCTCGTCAGTCCGCGACGACGTAGTAACTCAGCGCGGCTTCGCCGTAGCGCTTCGTCCGCTCGAACGTGATGCGCTCCGAGGGGGAGGGCACCGCTTCGTCGGTCGCGCGGTGTTCGAAGACCACGCGTGCGCCGGGCGCGAAGATCGGCGCGGCGAGGATCGCGGTGAGCGCTTCGGTCGCGATCGCGTACGGCGGATCCGCGAACACGAGATCGAAAGTGTCGACCTGCTTCAGCGCGCGGCCCACGTCCATCGCGAGGACGACGACGTCGTCGTCACCGAGGGTCTCGAGGTTCTGTTCGATCGCGCGCAGCGCAGCGCGATCCTTCTCGACGAGGGTGACGTGCGCGGCGCCGCGCGAGCGTGCTTCGAGGCCGACGGCGCCGGACCCGGCGTACAGATCGAGGACGCGGCAGCCTTCGACGTCGAAGAGCGAGGAGAACATCGCCTCGCGCACGCGGTCGGCGGTGGGTCGAGTGCCGGCGCCCCGCGGTGCGACGAGGCGCCGGCCCCCGTGGCGTCCTTGAACGATCCGCATGCGCCGCGGACGCTACACGACGCGCGCGGTGTGCGTCAGCGTCCCGCGGTGCCCGTCGACCACAGCGCGCGGCCGTTTCGGTAGATCACCACGTTGCCGTCGTCCTGGACGGAGAGCGTCGCGCCGTGGGTCCCGTGCGTGTGCGTGTGCCACAGCGGACGGTTGTCCGACGCGTACAGGACGAGGTTCCCGTCGCCCTGCATCACGAAGTTGGAGGTGTTGCGGCCGTGCGTGTGGGTGTGCCACAGCGCCGAGCCGCCGCGGTAGAGCACCACGTTTCCGTCGCCCTGGTGCACGAGGTTGTAGCGGCCGTTGCACGACGTGACGTTCTGGTACGGACGCAGCCCCTGGTTCGCGGCGAGGCGACCGCAGTTCGTCGGCGCGGGCGGCGGAGGCGGGGGCGACGGCGGCGCGGCGCACGCGGTCGGGCTCGTCTGCACGAGGAGGTTGAACGGGTTGATGTCCGAGCTGTAGCGGCCGTCGGGCGAGACGTTGAAGTGCAGGTGTACGCCGCCGGTGCCGCTGTTGCCCATGCGACCGATCAGCTGGCCCGGCTGCACGCGCTGGCCGACGCGCACCGCGGCCGACTCGAGGTGACCGTAGTAGTACTCCCAGCCGCAGTCGTCGCGCAGGCGAACGCGCAGCCCCGAGGTGCTGCTCACCACGCCCACCGCGACGACGCGCGAGGGCGCGACCGCCACCAGCGGCGCGTTGCGGCGCGCGAAGATGTCGATGCCGTGGTGTCGACCGCCCCAGTCCGAGTTGGCGTTCTGGTCGGGGCAGGACACGGCGCACCGGCCGGTGCTGCACGTGCGGTGGTCGTAGCCGATGTTGTGCGCTTCGCCGACCGGGAAGTGGGTCATGCGCGGGCTGCACGTCACGGCGTCGCTCGCGTGCGCGAGCTCGAGGTCCGCGTCGACGTCGGCGCCCCCCTCGGCACCGGCACACCCCAGGGCAAACGTCAGCGAAACGAGCAGCGCTTTTTTCATGTCGACACGCATAACGAATCGATGCGCTCGCGCGGGTAAAAGGTCCGGTAAAACAGTCTGTTAGATCCTGATCATTCGCTGATCACGACCACCGGGAGGCCCGCGTCGAGGAGGTAGCCCCCCTTCTCGTGCCGCAGCGCCGTCCCGATCCCCTGCTTGCGCAGCGACGAGATGGCGGTCTTCACGCGGTTCTTCGCCGCGTCCGCGAGGATCTGCTCGTCGGGCCACCCGACCTCGATCAGCGCGTCCCTCGGCACCGGCACGGCCGGGGACAACAGCCGCCCCTCGACGAGCTTCAAGAGGATCGCACGGAGCGCGCGTTTGTTCTTGAGGTCCCCGCGCTCCCCGGTGGGCGCGGCGAACCAGTCCCCCGACGCCGCGACGAACATCGGCGCGCTCGACGTCGGCTCCGCGCCCGCGTGGTTCAGGAGCCCGCGGGCGACGCGCTCCACGAGCCGCACCTCGTGTGACGTGACGCCGCCCGACTCGGGGGCGTCGCCCGCCGAGAGGATCGCGAGGCGGTGCGCGGCGACGCTCAGCGGATCGTCCTCGTCCACCGACGACATCATCGCGCGCCGACGCCGCGCCGACTCGAACTCGCCGCGCCGCAGATCGATCACCGCGAGCCAACCGGCCATGAAGTCGCGGGCGCGCGGCTCGTCGCGGACCGCCTCGTACGACGCCGAGATCCGCGCCGCGGCGGCGTCGAGCGCGCCGCGCTCCAGGTCGACGATGCCGAGGTACGCCGAGACGCCCGCTTCGAAGCGCCGGTAACCGACGCGACGGAGACCGATCAGCGCCGCCTGCAGATAGGCCTCTGCGCGCACCAGATCCCCTTCGGTGTGCGCGAGCATCCCGACGCGCGCCGCGACCGCCGCCTCCGCGAGCGCAGAGGCGCTACCGTCTTCGCGTGGGCCGGTCAGCACGGGTGCGCGGAGCAGGACGCGGCGGGCGGCTTCACAGTCCCCGCGGTCGAGCGCGACGTGAGCGATCTCGCCGATCGTGATCGCCGCGGCGACGTGCGCACCGCCGGCCTCCGCGTACGCGAGCGCGGCGGCGAGGTGCGGGTCGGCTTCGTCGAGGCGACCGAGCTCCCTCAGCGCCATGCCCATGCGCGTGCGGTCGAGGACGCTGCCTGCGATGTCGTCGCTGCGCCGGCGAGCTTCGAGCGCTTCTGCGAGGAGCGGCGGCGCGGCCTCGAAGGCCCCCTCGGACATGAGCGTCATCGCGAGGTCGCTCTTGGTCTGCGCGCGCAGCGTCTCGTCGCCGAGCTGCTCCACGAGCTCCAGCGCGGCGGACTGGTGACGTCGCGCGGACTCGCCGCGTCCGAGCCTCCGGTGTCCGCGGGCCGCGCCGAGCAACCCGCGAACCTTCAGGTGCGGGTCGAGCTCGAACTGGTCGAGCGCTTGGTCGAGGCGCTCCACGAGCGCGTCGATCGGCCCGCGCGCGACCACGAGCGACACCAGGCAGAGGAGGGCGCGCACGCCGTACTCGGGCCCGACGGAGGGGCGCTCCGTGAGGCCGCGCCCGGCGATGGCGAGGAGGTTCTCGCGTTCGGCGGCGAGCTCGTCGAGCCCCGCGCGTGCGTCCGCCTCGGGGGTGTGCTGCAGGCGCTCGAGCTGTTCACCGCGGCGCACGTAGTAGCCGGCGTGCCGCCGTTCGAGCGCCGCGCGGTGCTCCGGGTCGAGCTGCGCCGCTCCGAACTCGCGGATGCTCTCGTAGGCGAAGAAGCGCGTTTGTCCGTCGTCGTCGGGTTGCGCACCGAGGAGGGACTTCTCGCAGAGGTCGTGCAGCGCGTCGACGACGCGTGGGTCTTCGAGGACCTCGGTGGCGGCTGCGAGATCGAAGCCGCCGCGGAACACCGAGCAGGCCGCGAGCACCGAGCGTTCGCCGTCGTCGAGGAGGCGCCACGATCGCTCGACGGCTTCCTTGAGGCTGCTGCGTTCGAGGTCGTCGCCGCGCAGGCCGACGGTGAGGAACTCGAGCTTTTCGTCGAGGCGGTCGAGCACGGCGGCGGCGCCGAGGGTGCTGATCCGGATCGCCGCGAGCTCGAGCGCGAGCGGCACGCCTTCGAGTTTGTCGGCGATGGCGTGGAGGAGCTGCTGCTCGGCGGGTTTGGGGGCGTAGCTCCCGCGGAGGCGCTGCACACGATCCACGAGGAGGCCGTAGGCGCCGTCGTCCGGGAGCGCGCCGATCTCCTGGACCCATTCACCCGCGGTGCGCAGGCGGTGGCGCGAGGTGACGAGCACGTGGGCGTCGGGCGCGTGCCGGACGATCGCGTCGACGAGCGCGGTGGAGGTCGCGACGATCTGCTCGAAGTTATCGAGCACGACGAGCATGCGACCTTGCGCCCGGATCCAGGACGCGATGGCGGTCGGCATCGCCTCGCCCGCGACGGGCGGGAGATCGATCTCGAACGCCGCCCCGATCGCCGCGACGGCCGGCCCGAGCTCGAACGCGTTGGCGAGCGGGACGAAGCCGACGCGGTCGTAGCGATCCGCGAAGCGCCGCGCGTACTCGATCGCCGCGCGGGTCTTGCCGATGCCCGGGGGGCCGACGAGCGTCACCGCGTGGGCTTCGTCGAGCTGCGCGGCGAGCCGCTCCAGCTCGTCTTCGCGGCCCCAGAAACGATCGCGCGGCGCGGGGAGCATCGTCGAAGCGAATGTTCGCGTGCCGGATCTGGATTCGGCATCGGCACAGTGGCGTCGCTCAGATATCGTCAGCCGCGATGGAGCGAATCACCTACGAAGTCACCGACCACGTCGCACGCATCGGGCTGAACCGAGCTGACAAACGCAACGCGTTCGATCCGCTGATGCTGCGCGAGCTCGCCGAGGCGTACACCGCATTCGAAGACGACGCCGACGCGCGCTGCGCGCTCGTGTACCCGCACGGCGATCATTTCACGGGTGGCCTCGACCTCGCGAAGGTCGGTCCGGAGGTCGCCTCCGGCAACCCGCTGTTCCCGGAGGGCACCGTGGATCCGCTCGGGCTCGGCGCGCGTCGACGTAGCAAGCCGGTGGTGATCGCGGTGCGCGGCTACTGCTTCACCCTCGGCGTCGAGCTGATGCTCGCGTGTGACGTCGCCATCGCGGGAGACGATACGAAGTTCACGCAGATCGAAGTGCAGCGCGGCATCTACCCGTTCGGCGGCGGCACCCTCCGCTTCGTCGCGCAGGCCGGGTGGGGCAACGCGATGCGCTGGCTCCTCACGGGCGACATCTTCGACGCCGCGGAGGCGGCCCGCATGAACCTCGTCCAGGAGGTCGTCGCGCCCGACGCCGTGATCGAACGCGCCGAGCTCGTCGCCGGCCGCATCGCCGCGCAGGCCCCCCTCGCGGTGCAGGCGACCCTCGCGTCCGCGCGCGCGGGCGTGCAGGAGGGCTTCGAGGCGGAGGCCGCGCGGTTGCTGGATCGCGCGAAGGCGTTGATGGGCACCGAGGACGCCGCGGAGGGGATGATGTCGTTCCTGGAGCGCCGCGCCGGGAAGTTCGTAGGGCGATGAACGTCCGCGAGGTCGATCGGGACGATGGTGACGTCGCCGCGCTCTTCCTCGCGCTGTGGTCCGAGCTCGACCAGATCTACGGCCCCAACCCCGGGACGGAGTTCAGGCCCGAAGCGATGCCCGCCGACGCGAAGCTCTTCGTCGCTTACGACCCGACCGCGATCGGTTGCGCCGCGCTCGTTCCGGACGGTGAGGTGTGCGAGGTCAAACGCATGTACGTGTGTCCTCAGGTGCGCGGGCGCGGCGCGTCCGTTCTGCTCCTGGGCGCGCTGGAAGACGCCGCGCGTGGTCTCGGTGCGCGTGCCCTTCGCCTCGAGACCGGCGTCGAGCAGCCTCGCGCGATCGCCTTCTACCGGCGCGAAGGGTTCGTCCCGTGTCCCTGCTGGGGGGCGTTTGCGGACGATCCGCTCAGCCGCTGCTTCGTGAAGGTGCTGACGTGATGAGGCCCGCGCGCTAACGTTCGCGCTCGATGCGCTACGTCGCGGCGGTCTGCCAGCTCACCACCACGGAGGACGTCGAAGCGTCGCTCGCGAGCGCCGAGCGCCTCGTCCGCGAGGCCGCCGCCGCGGGGGCGCGGTTCGTCACGCTCCCGGAGAACGTCAGCTTCATGGGCCCCGAGCGTGCGAAGCTCCCCCTCGCCGAGCCGGTCGACGGGCCGACGTTCTCCCGGCTCGCAAAGTGCGCCGACGACAACGACGTCTTCCTGCTCGCCGGCACGCTCCCGGAGGTCGGGCCGTCCGCCGAGCGCGCCTACAACACGTCGGTGCTGTTCGGTCCGGACGGCCGACGGCTCGCCGTGTACCGAAAGATCCACCTGTTCGACGTCGCGCTCGGCGAGGGCGCGACGCACCTGGAGTCACGCACCGTCGAGCCGGGCGCACGTCCGGTGCTCGCGTCCACGCCGATCGGGAAGATCGGGCTCACCGTCTGCTACGACCTCCGCTTCCCCGACCTCTACCGAAGCTACTTCCGCGCCGGCGCCGAGCTGCTCACCGTCCCCTCCGCCTTCACCGTCCCGACGGGGCGCGACCACTGGGAGGTGCTCCTACGCGCGCGGGCGATCGAGAACCAAGCCTACGTGTTCGCCCCGGCGCAGGTCGGCCAGAACGCCGCGAAGCGCAACACCTACGGGCGCTCGATGATCGTAGATCCGTGGGGCACCGTCGTCGCGCAGTGTGTCGACGAAGTCTCGTTCGCGCTCGCGACGATCGATCTGGAGCGCGTGCACAGCCTCCGCACCAAGCTCCCGTGTCGCGATCACGAGCGCCTCGCGGCGTACACCCTCAGCGAGTGACCGTCGTCTTCGCGACCACGCGCGGCGCCGCGAGCGGGCCGTCGACGCCGATCTTCTCCGCCAACGGAGGCGGCAGCAGCCGCAACACGACCTTCACTTCAATCGGTGCGTCTCCCTCGGGCGCGGGCCACTTCACGACGCGGGTCTCGTTCGGGAGCAGCCGCGTGTCGGCCGTGATCTTCTTGGCGTAGGCCGCGATGGTCGGCTTGCCGTCCGCGTCCTCGTGACGCTTCGCGAGCAGCACTTCCTGCGCGTAATCACCCGACGTCGCGACGACCTTCGCCATCCGCCCCGGGAAGCCGCTCGGGAACGCATGCCCGGTGCGGTTCTCGACGCGCACCTCGAGCTGGCCGTCGACGATCGCCCCCGAGACGCTCACGAGCTTCCGCTCCGCGATCGCCCCCTCGGTGGTCCACAACCCGCGCGGCCCTGCGAAGCGGTGACTGGTGTGCTCGGTCTTCGCGGTCGCGACGCTCGCCGGCCCCTTCGCCGGAGGCATGTGGCAATCGACGCACGACTTTCCGCTCTTCGCGGCTTCCCACTCGGTGGCCGTCTGGCACAGCGGGACGCCGTCGGCGTTCGCGAGGTCTCCGTGGCAGGCGAGGCACAGCGTCGCGCCGTCCTTCAGGTGGGCGGGCGCCGCGCCCGTCCCGTGCACCGGCGTCTTCTTCGCCGGCAGGTCCGACGGCCCGTAGAGCCGCCCGTCCGACGACCATGTCAGCGCCTTCTTCCCGCGCCCACGATCCGCGTGGACCTCCGCCGTCGCGTGGCACGCAAAACACGTGACGCCCGACGTCGCCGCGACCGGCGCGTGGCAGACGGCGCACTTCGTCTCGAGGTCCTGTTCCTTCTTCGAGCGGAGCGTCCGGACGCCGACGAAGATCGGGTCCTCGTGTGCACCGGCGTGCAAGCTGGCTTGCCATTCGTCGACCACTGCGGCGTGGCAAGGCCGACAGTTGTTCGGATCCTTCAGCGCCGCGACGTCGACCTGCGGAGCCTTCGGCTCGGACTGCTTGCAGGCCGCGAGCGCGAACAGGACGACGAGCGCGCGTTTCACCATCGGCTCATCGCACCCAGATCGGAGACGGCCGAGAACCCCTTCGCGTCGAGGAGCCGCTTCGCGCGCGCGCTCCGCGCACCGCTGCGGCAGTAGACGACGTACGACTTCTTCGGGTCGAGCTCGTCGAGCCGTTGTTCGAGGTCCTGCACCGGGACGTTGACCGCCCCCGGCAGGTGCCCCTGCGAGAACTCCCCGGTGGTCCTCACGTCGAGCAGGACCGCGCCGTCCTTCACGAGCTGTTTGGCGTCGTCGCTGGAGACACCACCGCCTCCGCCGCGCAACACCAGGAAACCGACCACGAGCAGCAGAACCACTGCCAAGACTGGAATCGACATCTTCTTCACGATTGCCTCGCGCGCCGAGCCTAACGTCGGCGCGCACCTTCGCAAAGCGCGGTCACGCGTCTTCGGTCGCGGCGTAGACGAAGTCCGCTTCCGTGATGATGCCGACCAGCTTGCCGTCATCGAGGACCGGCAGGCACCCGTACTTGCGCTCGAACATGATCTGCGCCGCCGCGCTGAGCTTCATGTCCGGCGTCACCGTGTGCAGGTCCCGACGCATGATCTCCCGGACCTCCAGCTTCGACAGGTCGAGCTCGCCCGACTTGGTCTGGTTCGCGATCGCCTCCAGCACGTCGCGGTGCGTGACAAGCCCGCGCAGCTGGTCTTGGTGATCGGTCACCGGCAAGTGACGGATCCGCGCCAGCGCGATGATCGTCGCGGCGAGGTCGACGGTCTCGTGCATCGCGAGCGTCTCGAGGTCCGTCGTCATGAGGTCTTTGACGAGCTTGGCAGCCATGCCCCTTCGCCTCGCAACGGATGTGCCACGCGCGATGTCGTCGTTCGTGGCCGAGGCGGTTCCCTCCCGCGGACTCCGCGTTTCGAAACGTTACCGGCCCGAAACGGTCACTCGGAACACGTCGTCTCGACCACCGCGACCCCGATGTACGGTCGCGCCTGCTTGATGACGACGTCGCGGTTCGGTCCGTCGATCTTGAACTCCACGTCGAGCGCAAAGTCCGCGCGGGTGAGCGGGTCCGTGTAGTGGTCCGCGAAGCGGTTGTGTGCGGCGCTCACGACACACGCGAGGCGCTGCGCCTCGGCGAGGCTCAGCACGGGCGCGCCCTGGGTCACGCTCGAACGCGCGAGCACCGAGATCTCCGGCGGGTTGAACGCCTTGTACAGCAGCTGCTCCGCGACGAAGGCCCCCTCGGGGTTCACGACGGAGATCTCCCCGACCTGCGCGTTGACGTAGTAACCCGCGCGCGCCGGGTCGATGATGTTCTTGGTGATGACCACGCCGTTGGCGTCCTCGCCGGGGAAGCCGCGGTGCACCAACACGCCCATCGCGACCTGCGACTCGTCGACGTTGAACAGACGCCGCTCCTCGAACGCCCGGAACGTGAACGTGCTCGCCCAGACCTCGCGCAGCGCGTCCGAGATCGGGCGCACGTCGCTGTTCGCCTGCGCGGACTTCGACGTGTACAGACCGGCGCCGTTGAAGCCGACGAGGTCCTCGACGTTCGTGCTCGACCGTAGGCGCACGCGCTCCGGCCCGAAGCGCGACGACACCAACGACTCGAGGGAAGCGAGGAAGGCCGGATCCACCGGCGCGTCCTCGATGCGCTTCGCGATGCGCTCCACCGCCTCGCGCCGCTCGGCCACGCCCTCGGGGAGGTTCGCCATCAGCGCGTCGATCTCGGCGTCGATGCCGTGGCGCTCGAGGTGGTCGAGGTACCGCGCGAACGGAATCGCGAACGCAGGGCGCGGGATCGGGAGGAGCTTGTCGCCGCTCAGCACCGCGCACGCGCCGCCGAAGCGTTGAAAGTCCAGGTTCATCAGCTCCGCGTACTGCGCCGCCTTCGCACCGACCCGCGGGGTGTCGACGATCGACGCCGTCGACAGATCCACGATGTTCCGCACCGACACGTCGCGCTCCGGCGTGAACGGCGGGCGGCTCCCGAAGCGCTCCTCCCAGAATGCCTCCGCCTCCGTCGAGGTCGCCGCGTGGATCGAGAAGTCGTCGCCCGAGACCTCCAGCCGGACCAGCCGATCCAAGAAGGGCGCGATGCGTTCGTCGGTCGCGGCGTCGAGCAGCGCCATGTTCGGCGTCCCGCGGTTCTGCGCGAGGACGTTCACGTGGGCGAGCGGCGTCTGCAGCTCCTCGGTGATCGTTCCGGACACCAGCGGGACGTCGTTCGGGATGCGCGAGAAGATCGGAATCGTTTGAAACGAAAGCACCGCCTCGGCCGGGTCCTCGACGTGCACCAGCGTCCCGTACGCGACCCCCGGGTTGAGCGCGACGAAGCGCGTCCCCATGAACGGCGCACCGGCCGGGACGATCGGCACGTGCCCCTCCAGCTCACCCATCCGCTCCTCGAAGCTCGCGGTGGTGGGGCGGAGGAAGAGGCGCTCGGGCTCGCGCACCGCTTCGGCGACGAGGAAGAACGCCTCGCGAATCTGCTGCGGCGTGATGCGGTCGCCGCTCGCGAACTCGATCGTGAACAGGTCGGAGTCGACGTAGTGGACGAGCGTGCCGAGGTAGTACGGGCGGTTCACGTTGTTGAAGTAGTTGCGCTGCGAGAAGCGCACCCACTCGGCGTCGTGGATGGCTCGCTCCTGCGCGTCACACAGATCGAACGGCGCCTTCTTCTCGATGACCTCCCAGACCCAGTCGAAGTGCAGCGGGAACGTCTCGCTGTCCATGAAGTACACGGTGTTCCCGTTGAGGCGATCGATGACGAACTTAACCGAGCGCGCGTCGGAGGTGCGCTCGGGGTCGTGCTCCGCGAGGCGGTCGATGTCGGCGTCGGACCGAAGCCCGCGCAGGAACGCGGGGCGCGAGGTGCCGGTCGGGGTCGAACACCCGTCGAAGGACGCGCCGGGTGTGGCGCTGTCGGGGCCGCAGCGCAGGTGCAGGTCCGTCCCGTCGGCGGGGCGGGCGAGGACGTCTTCGCCGAGCGCTTCGAACGTGACGCGGTCGAGCGCCTCGTCCCCGTCCGCGAGGGTGACGAGGGCGCCGTCCGGGAGCGCGACGTCGATCGCCATCCGGGCGTTCGCGGCGAGTGTCCCGGTCACAGGGATCGCGGTCGGCTCGCCCGAAGTCGCGGGGGGCACGAGCGTCGTGAAGGCGAGCGTCAGCGTCGCGAGGTCGATCGCCGGGCCGTGGTTTTCGAGCTCGACGAAAGTGCGCGACACCTCCGAGATCAGCACCGCCGCGTCGTTCACCGGGGGCCACGGGTCGGGCCATGCGTACGGGTCGTAGGTCGTGGGGATGGTCGGGAGGTCGACGCAGTCGTTCTTGGCGTTCGGCGTGGGTGTGGCGCAGACCGTGAAGCCGTCGTCGAGGCGCGCGTAGGACTCGCCGGTGGCGAGCGGAGGCACCGAGATCGCGTCGAGCTCTACGCCGTCGGCGGTGGTGATGACCACGCCTTCGCCCTTCGACGCGATCAGGAAGGGCAGGTGCGCCGAGCCCTGGTGCACCTCGCCGTCCGCGAAGAGCATCCGGCGCGCGCCCGCCTTCAGGACCAACGCGGGGTCGAGCGGGATTTGGTAGCGACGCGCGTCGCCGAGGTGGTCGCTGACGAAGAGCCCCGCGAGGTCCACGTCGTGGTCGGTCAGGTTCTGAAGCTCGATCCAGTCGTCCCACTCGCCGCGCTCGTCGCGCCCCGCGTGGGGGCCCCCGCCGAGGTTCGAGGACACCACTTCGCTGATCCGGACTTCACCGAGAATCGGGGCCGGCGGGCGCGACTCACCCGGGCACGCGGTGCCGGCGAAGGCGAGGGCGACGAGGAGCGAGCGGCGCACGGCGCGTACGGAGTGCAAGGTTGGGGCCTCGGGGATTCTACTTTGCGGACGGTGCGCGAGGGTCAGATTTTCGAGGCGCCGGCGCCCGCCATGAATGTATGGCCTCGGCTGGTTCGCCGTACTAGGGTCCGCGCGCCATGGCGTTCTCCAAGGTCGATCAAGCCGTCCCGGACTTCCCCGCCCTCGAAGGCCGGATTCTCGAGCTGTGGAAGGCGCGCGAAGTCTTCCGCCGGTCCCTGGCCGAATCCCGCGACAAGCCCGACTTCGTGTTCTACGAAGGCCCCCCGACCGCCAACGGCCTCCCGCACAACGGCCACGTGCTGACCCGCGTCATCAAGGACCTCTTCCCCCGCTACATGACGATGCGCGGCTACCACGTGGAGCGGCGCGCGGGGTGGGACACCCACGGCCTGCCGGTCGAGGTCGAGGTCGAGAAGGACCTCCGCATCCGCGGCAAGGACGCCATCCTGGAGTACGGCGTCGACCGCTTCGCCCAAAAGTGCCTCGCGTCGGTGTTCAAGTACACCGAGGAGTGGGAGCACCTCACCGAGCGCATCGGGTTCTGGGTGGACCTCGACACCGCCTACGTCACCTTCCACAAGTCCTACGTCGAGTCGGTCTGGTGGGCGCTGTCGCAGCTCTTCCAAAAGGGCCTGCTCTACAAGGGCCACAAGGTCGTCTGGTGGTGGGCGCAGGGCGGCACCGCGCTGTCCGCCGGCGAGGTCGGCGGGTCCTACCGAACCGTGCAGGACCCGTCGGCGTACGTGCGGTTCAAGCTGGTCGACGAGGACGCGTCGCTGGTGGTGTGGACGACGACCCCCTGGACGCTCCCCTCGAACATGTTCGCGGCGGTGCACCCGGACTTCGAGTACGCCTACGTGAAGGACGAGGGTGAGACGATCGTCGTCGCGAAGGAGCTCGTCGAGACGATCGGCGAGAAGGTCGGCCGCGAGCTCGAAGTCGTGAAGACCGTGAAGGGCGCGGACCTGATCGGGAAGCGCTACGTCCCGCCGTTCGACATCTACGCGAAGGACCACGACCCGGCCGAGGGGCGCTACTGGCGCGTCGTCGGCGGTGACCGCTCGCAGGGCGGCACGCCGCAGTGGTTCGTCACGCTCGACGCCGGCACGGGCATCGTCCACCTCGCCCCCGCGTTCGGCGACGACGACTGGCGCGTGTGGCGCAACGAGAAGATGAAGGACGACGCGATCGAGATGTTCTGCGCGGTGCGCGAGAACGGGCAGCTCGACGAGCGCCTCGCGTCGCTCGGGCTCGAGGGCACCTGGGTCAAGGACGCCGACAAGCCGCTGATGAAGGACCTCGAGTCGCGCGGGCTCCTCTACCACCGCGAGGTCTACGAGCACGATTACCCGTTCGCGGAGCGCGCCGAGAACGACCCGCTGATCCAGTACGCGCGCGACGCGTGGTTCATCCGCACGACCGCGAAGATCGACAACGTCATCGAGAACAACCAGGAGGTGAAGTGGTCGCCCGAGCACGTGAAGGACGGCCGCTTCGGTGACTTCCTCGCGGGCAACGTCGACTGGGCGCTGTCGCGCGAGCGCTTCTGGGGCACGCCGCTCAACATCTGGGTGTGCGACGGCTGCGGGACGATGGAGGCGCCGGACTCCTGCGCGGCGATCGAGAAGAGGAACCCGGAGGCGTTCGCCGCGTTCGCGGAGGCGAAGGCGAAGGACCCGACGCTGTCCGAGCACCTGATCGTCCACAAGCCGTGGATCGACGCGGTGACGTTCGGGTGTAGCAAGTGCGCGGGCACGATGCGGCGCGTTCCGGAGGTGATCGACTGCTGGTTCGACTCCGGCTGCATGCCGTTCGCGCAGCTCGGCTACCCGCACGTGGACGGCTCGAAGGCGGAGTTCGAGCGCGCGTTCCCGGCCGACTTCATCTCCGAGGCGATCGACCAGACCCGCGGTTGGTTCTACTCGCTGATGATGATCTCGAACCTCATCTTCGAGGGCCGCGAGGCGCCACACCCCTACAAGCGCTGCATCGTGCTGGGGCTGGTGCTCGACCGCGACGGCAAGAAGGAGAGCAAGAGCAAGGGCAACTACACGCCGCCGGAGGTCATCCTCGACCACGTGCGGATGCAGTTCGCCCCGGTGGAGGCGAGCGCGCCGTACGCCGAGGGCATCGCGGCGCCCAAGCCGGGCACGGCGTGGATCGGTCGCGAGGATCTGGAGGGGCTCGACCTCAAGGAGGGCACGAAGGTCACGCTGTACCGGACCGCGAACCCGGACGTGCGCCGCGAGGTGAAGCTCGTGGTGCACAAGGTGAAGAAGGGGCTCGCCCCGGAGAAGCAGTCGCTCCCGCGGCGCGTGCTGCGTCTGACCGAGGAGGATCGCGAGGCGCTGGGGCTCGCCTTCGGGCCGACGGACGTGAAGCCGAAGGAGGTCCCGGACCTGCCCGAGGACCAGCGCGTGATGGTGGAGTACGGCGGGATGCCGGCGCCGGGCGCGGACGCGTTCCGGTGGTTCTTCTACGCGTCGAATCCGCCGTGGAACAACACGCGCCACTCGCTGTCGAACGTGCGGACGCTGCAGAAGGAGCTGCCGATCAAGCTCCGCAACGTCTACTCGTTCTTCGTCACCTACGCGAACATCGACCACTTCGATCCGGTCGCGGACGAGAAGATGAAGCGCGGCGTGCAGGAGCGCCCGCTGCTCGACCGGTGGATCCTGTCGGAGCTCGAGAAGACGAAGATGCAGGTCGTCGAGCGCATGGACGAGTACGCGTCGTACGAGGCCACGCAGCTGCTGACCGACTTCGTGGAGGGGCTCTCGAACTGGTACGTGCGCCGGTCGCGGGAGCGCTTCTGGGCCGAGGGCCGCGGGCAGGACAAACTCGACGCGTACTGGACGCTGTACCAGTGCCTCCGTGACCTGTCGCTGATGCTCGCGCCGTTCATCCCGTTCGCGGCGGAGGACATGTACCAAAACCTCGTCGTCGTGCCGTACGGGGAGGGGCCGCCGGACAGCGTGCACCTTCGGCTGTACCCGACGGGCGACGCGTCGCGGATCGACGAGACGCTGTCGGCCGCGATGAAGGAGGTCCGCGAGCTGGTGTCGCTCGGGCTGCAGGTCCGCGCGAAGGAGAAGCTCAAGACGCGCCAGCCGCTCGCGGAGGCGAAGGTGGTGGTGTCGGACGCGGATCTCGCGGCGGCCATCCGGCCGTACGTGTCGATCATGGAGGAGGAGCTGAACGTCGTGAAGGTGACGCTCCTCGAGCAGGCGGACGACCTGGTGTCGTACGTCGTGAAGCCCAACTTCCAGGCGCTCGGGCGTCGGTTGGGCGGCAAGATGAAGGCGGCCCAGAAGGCGATCATGGCGGCCGACGCGGACGCGCTGAAGCAGGCGCTCGATAACGGCGGCGAGGTGACCCTCGACGTCGACGGCTCCGAGCTCACGTTCACGGCGGACGATCTGGTGGTGAACGTCGAGGCGAAGGAGGGCTTCGCGGCCGCGAGCGCCGCGACCGGCGTGGTGCTCCTCGATACGACGCTCACCGACGAGCTGATCGCCGACGGCCGCTTCCGCGAGGTGCTCTCGAAGATCCAGGCGCGCAGGAAGGACCTGAAGCTCGACTTCGACGCCCGCATCTCGCTCGGCCTCACGGGCGCGCAATCGGTGCTCGACCTGTGCGCGGCGCGCGAGGCCGCGCTGAAGAAGGAGACCCTCACCGCGAAGCTCACACTCGGCGAGGCCGTCGGCGGCGAGCCGGTCGAGGTGAAGATCGACGGCGAGAAGGTGACGATCGACGTGAAGGTGATGCCGAAGCCGAGGGGCTCGAGCCAGGCCTGACGCGATCCGCGGTGGTCAGCGCCCGGCGGCGGGCGCGCACCGGTACCACGCCGAGGTCGGCTGGAACCGGTGTGTCTCCTGGTCGACGCGCGCGAACCAGACCTCTTGCGGTTGGGCCACGACGTCGGGCGGGGTGAAGCGCTCGGCGGCGGGGAGCTCGATCGCGACGACGGCCCGAATCGGGACCGAAGCGAGCCGGGTGTCCGCGGGGAGTGGTTCGATGAGTCCGAGCCGAGCGCGTTGTTCGGCGATCGTCTCCAGCGAGGTCGCGATGTCCTCCCTCAGGTGGCCACCCGGTGCGTGCAGCTCGGCGTAGTCGGCGATCTGTTTGACCGCGGCGTAGACGTCCGTCGGGTTGGCCGCGGCTTGGCGCTTCAGCTCGACGAGGAGAAGCGTAACGACGTCGCCTTCGATCGCCGCGGCGTAGAGATCCATCTGGGATCTGCGGTGACCGGACAGCCGGGTCTGCCGGTCGATGACGACGATCGGCGGGGCGCGATTCGCCATCGCGATCTCGAACTCGTCTCGACCCTCGTCCTTGTCGAACTCCGCCGCTTGCTCCTGCAGTCGCGGCAACGTTTGCGCGAAGTCGTTCGCCCAACGGGCGGCCTCGTCGGCCGGAATCGTCCTCGTCCGATAGTCCCCCGAACCGTCGCTCGCCAAATCGCCGGGCTCGTACTTGTGGTGAATCGTCGCGCGATAGCCAGCCGGTGTTTCTTCCAGCTTCAGGAGCGAAGCGCGGCCATCGTAGACGTTCAGGTAGCCGCCGCGAATCTGGAGATCCAGCCGGCGGGCCTTCACGGATTCGAGCAACGGCTCGAGGTCGCCGCGCGTGAGGTCGATCAGGAATCGCTCGGAGAGGCCCCTGCCGAGCAACGTAGAGGACGCCATCGCGGCAGCCTTAACACACGAGGGGGATTGGGCGGCGCGAACGCCGCCCCGTCGCGCGTCTCTAGAGCATCTGCTCGATGTCGTAGTTCAACGAGGAGATCTTCGCCGGCGGCGTCACCGGACCCCGGGGCGTGTGCGGGCGGAAGTTCGCCGGGAGGTTGCCGCGCGGGCGCGGCGCCTGCGCGGCGGGGTTTGGCGGCGCCACCGGGGGCGGGGCGGCGGCGGGCGGTGGGGCCGCCGGAAGCGACATGTGCGCACCGCCAGGTTCGGCGGAGTGACCTCCGCCGGCCCGGAACACATCCTCCATGGCTTCCGGCGTGAACGCGAGCATGAGCGCGGACATCCGCGTCGCCCCGGTGGCCGCGCTGTCGAACGACCGCACGCTCAGCGGCCTCGACTGGCGACTCGAGTTGCGCGACGCGACGCTTGCGTTGTCGTTGGCTGCCCGGTCACCGCCCTGCGGTTGACCGCCGCGGACGTTCTGGATGCCACCGATGTCGTCCACGTCTACGCTGAAACGGGGCTGGCCCTGGTTACCGCGCCGGAAAATCCGAGCGATTCGATTGCCGAGGCCCTGGACCTTCTTCACGAAGCCCTTGAACGACGGCTTCTCGATCTTGAGGCCGTCGGGGTCTACGAGCGTTCCCGCGTTGTTGAGCACGTAGCTGTAGCGCGCGATCGCCTCCGGGAGCCGGTTCAGCTCGGCCGACGTCACCGCGGCGAACGCCGGGTCGGGGCTGAGCCACAGGCCGCTCTCGGTGGAGAGGAACCGATGCGCGAAGTGGATGAAGCCCGTGTGGGGCTCGTGCTCCTGACCGGTGAACCCGTAGCGGTCGACCCAGCCGGTCTCGTCCGAGACCGCGCCGAACACACCGAACGCTCGGCGTCCGAGGAGCTCGGCGTCCGCGCCCGTGGCGAGCGTGACGGAGCCGAGGTGATCGTGGTGCAGCGCGACGACGTTCGAACGTCCCGCCGTCAGCATGCGTCGCGCGGCGGCAGCCAGCCACGCGTCGCCCTGGGACACGTCGGCGAGGCGCTCGCGGTACGCGGTCCCGGCGTTCACGGCCTCGCTCGGGCGACCGAGCCAGGTCGATGCGAAGTCGGCGGACTCCAGGCGGGCGATCCGCTGCTCACCGATGCGCGCGTAGATGACCGAGATCCCGTCGCGCACTTCGAAGTCCGAAGCCACGTAGTGCGTGACGCCGCCGTCGTCGTGCCGAGCCACGCGCCGATGGTCTGCGCCGTAGACGGAACGGACCGTGCGCTGACCCGCGCTGCTGACCATGCGACCGAGGAAGTCCCACGTGTTGTCGAAGCCGTAGCCGCGCGTGACGTAGCCGGCGGGGTCGTAGTCCATCGCGGCGTCGCCGACGGACGTCGGGGCCATTCGGTCCCCGTACGTGTACGCGACGTCGTTCTTGGTCCGCATGCGGTCGACCAGGTCGAACGTCATCGTCTCGATGCCGCCGCCGAGGTCGGCTTCGGTCGATCGGTACCACGCGTCGTAGGTGTACTTCGTCGCGGGCCGCATCGCGTTCGGCGCCGCGTCGTCGACGCGGAGGACGTTGCTCGCGCGGTCACGGCCGACGTCGATCGCCTGCAGGAGCCCTGAGGGGCCTTCGACGTCCACACCGACGACGCGCAGGCGCTGGTCGTAGCGAATCGTGTCCACGACACCGCTCACACGACGCCGCGTGGTCGGGAGGCCCTGCTCCGAATAGGTGGCCTCGTCCAGGACGCCGTCGATGCGGACGATGCGCGACGCACCGTCGTAGTCGAAGCCCAACGTCCGGCCGTCCGGGTAGATGCGCTCGACGGCGCGGTTGGCGTTGTCGAAGCGCGTCTCGAGCTCGTACGTCTTCCCTTCGATCACGCGCACCTGCGTGAAGGGGCGACGCCGCAGGTCGTAGCCGAAGAAGTCGGCGCCGGCCGGATACGTGCGCATCACCATGTGGCCGGCGGTGTTGGCGCACCGACTGGCCTCGCAGTTCTCGGAGCTGTCGTACTCGGTCGCGATGCGGGTGGCCTCCGGGTTCGCGGCGTCGAAGCGTTCGACCTCACGGTTGAGCCCGTCGAAGCGGAACGCCACCGTCACGCCGCGGGCGTCGGTGTGCTCCACGACGTTGCTCGCGTCGTCGTAGCCGTAGGTCGAAGTGCCCGCGCTGGGATCGACGATCGACAAGAGCCGTCCGACCGCGTCGTACGTCTGCTTCTTCACGTTGCCGTCGGCGTCGACGAAGCCGGCGCTGTGCCCGAGGGCGTCGTACTCGAGGTGCGTGACCGCGGTGGCGTCGACGAGGTTGCGCTCCACGCGCACGATGCGGCCGAGGCCGTCGACGACTTCCACCGTCGGCGTCTCGTGGTGCGGGCTCGCCGCGTCGCCGTCCTCGCCGTCGAAGATCAGCGTCCGCAGCGGTTGGAACGTGTAGCGCTCGGTGGTGGCGCCGCCGGCCGTGTTCGTGTCGGGGTGAATCGTCTCGGTGCGACGTCCCACGCCGTCGTAGCGGTACTGCTGGGAGACGACGCCGGTCGGCGGCGCCTCGTCGCAGTTCGCGGAAGAGCTCTCGTAGGCCTGGAACGTCTCGAGCGGCTGCGACCGCAGGTTGAAGACGGTGAACCCGTCGACGATGTAGCGCCCCGACGCGAGGCGCGTGCGGGTCTGGAACGTACGCCCGCGTCCGTCGACGCAGACGATGGTCTCGAGGTCGAGCGTCCCCCCGGCCACGGAGCGTTGGCGCTCGATGAGGCGGGTGGTGGGATTGCCGAGGTCGTAGGTGTACTCGAACGTCGGGGTCGCGCCGTTGTCGCCGGGGAAGAGCGTGCTCGCCCGTCGCCCGAAGACGTCGTACGTGTAGGCCGTCGCGTCGGCGGCGGTGCGCTCGGTGTCACCCTCGACGAGGATCCACGCGGACGCCAGCGTCAGGCGGTCGAAGAGCCCGTCGTACTGGTAGTTGCGGCGCAGCTGGTACGGCGTCCCGTCCGGCTTGCGGTTGAGCACCTCGGTCTGCACGACGCGCAGTCCGTCGTCGTCGTAGCGGTATCGACGCCGGTGCGTCTGGCCTTCGATCGAAGCCAGCGGGTCGAGCGTCTCGATGACGTTGCCGTGGGCGTCGAAGCGCTGGCGCTGGCTCTGGATCGTCTTGGTGTCGTCGACGCGCACCTCGGTGCGCGTCAACTTGCCTTGCGTGAGCTGGCCGGCCGGCAGCCCGACGAAGGCGTCGCCGTCGTAGTAGTAGTCGGTCTGCGCGAAGAGGGGCGAGCCGCCTTCGACGCCGAAGGCCCGCTCCGTCGCGGGCACGTTGATGATCCAGCGCCCCGAGGTCTCGTCGACGTAGGTCCGCTCGACGAACCGCTCGTCGCCGAGGCACTGGTTGCCGCAGGGCGCACCGAACTCCGCGGCGCCGCGAGCGCACGCGCTGCACGCGCCGCCGCCGACGGCGATGACGCCGAGGTTGGCGCTCTTGGTGACGTTGCCGTAGCCGTCCCCGTACTCCATCGTGGATCGGGTCGTGACGTGCTCGCTGGCGGCGAGGCCCTCCTGCACCACCGTCTCGGTCGCGACCATGCACGCGAACCCGATCGGGCGTCGTCCGAGCTCGATCAGCGTGGCGTTGTCCGGGACCTCGGCCACCGGGCACGCCTCGGGGTCGCCATAGGTGTTCGTCGTCTCGGTGATGACGGCGTCGTCCGATTCACGTCGTACGACGCGCAGCGTTCCGTTGAGGTGCGGCTCGGTCCGACCGACGTCGTAGCGGCTGAGGATCCGTCCCGTCCCGGTCGAAGCGTCGCCGGGCATCAGCCGGACGACCTCGCCGTACCCGCGGAACTGGCGTTCGACGCCGTCGTAGAAGCCGTCGCGGTAGCGGTACTCGACGACGTCGTGGACGTCGGTCAGCAGGTCGAACTCGTCCGTCCGCGACACGACCACCATCGGGTGCGGAAGCGGATGGATCCACGGGCTGCCCTCCTCGGCGGAGAGCGCGCGCTGCTGGACGGACGGCTGGTACTCGATCGCCGTCACCCGCCCCAGCCCGTTCTCGATGCGCGTGAGGAGGTGGGATCGCACCGGGAAGAGGTCCAGGTACTGCACGACCCCGGTCGCGCTCACCCAGACCACATCGACCGAGCCGTTGCCGTTCATGTCGGCGGCGAGCACCGTGGTCGTCGACTCGCGGTTCGGCAGGCTCCGGCCACTCGCCTCGTCGAGGGTCTGAAGCGGTTCGAACGACTCGCCGTTGCGGTTGAGCACGTAGCGAACCGTGTCGCCGGTCGCGACCACGATGTCCGCGTAGCCATCGCCGTCGAGGTCTTCGACCAGCGCGAGCGCTGCGTCGGCCTCGTCGAAGGGGTGGCTCAGCGTGGTGAACTGCGCGGCGAAGCGCCCGCGTCCGAAGTTGGTCTTGTAGCGGAGCACGCCGGCCTGCAGCTGGACGATCTCGAGCAGGCCATCGCCGTTCATGTCCGTGAACTGGATGTTCTCGGAGAAGGCGACGCCGAGCGGCGCGAGGTCGCGGCGCGTGAAGCCGAAGGCACCGTCGTTCTCGAAGACCAACGTCTCGGTGGCGGTGCTGCGGAGGAGGTCGACGTCCATGTCGTTGTCGTAGTCCATGAAGCGCAGCTCGGCGTCGGCGCCCGTCCACACGGCCGAACCGGCGAGGTCGCGCACGGGGGCCCAGTCGCCGGACCCGTCGTTGAGCAGGACCTGCTGGTCCGTGGTGCCGCCGCTGAGGAGGTCGGTGAAGCCGTCGCCGTTGACGTCGATGAACTGCACGCGCGGGTTGTTGAGCGAAAACGCCGAGACCTGGCCGTTCACCGAGTCCGTCGGGTTCGCGAACGTGTGCGCGCCGTCGGAGGCGAGCTGGTTGACGAAGAAGCGGTGCCGCTGCCGGGTCGTGGAGGCGTCGACGAGGTCTGGTAGCGCGTCGCCGTTGATGTCGACGAGGTTCGCGGTCCCGCTCTGGAACGTCACGCCGAGCCCGTTGGCGTTGGTCATGTCGACGAGCAGCGGCCGTCCGCACTCCGCGTCGTCACACTGGGCGCCGAGGCCGCGCGAGTAGCCGAAGCCGTGGACGACCGGATACCGGGTGTCGGTGCTGCCGAACGACTCGATGCGACGCAGGCGGGTGCGTCGCCCGGACTGCGCGTCGTCTTCGTAGCTCAGCGCGTAGCGGCGAAGCTGTTGGCCGCGGGTCTCGACGCGGACCCCCGCGAGCCGCCGCGTGAGGATGCGATCGAACCCGGCCTTGGCGTCGGAGACGTTGTCGCTGCGACCTTCGTACGTGAGCGCGACGCGGTACGTGGGTTGGCCGTCGGTGAAGACGTACGCGACGGTCGACACGAGCGAGACGGCGCCGTCCTTGACGTAGTCGAAGCGCGTGCGGTGGCCGTAGACGTCGACGAGCTCGACGAGGTGGTACTTGAACGTCTCGTCGCCGTTGGCCTCGACGGCGGTGGGGACGCGCGTTCCGTTTCGGTCCGCGCCGAAGAAGCCGACGCGGCCGTCTGCGTACTCCGCCTGCCAGTACCCGCTCTTGCCGCCGTCGCGGTCGTGCCAGGTGTAGCGCGTGAAGCTCGACTCGAAGCGCTGCCGGTACACTGCGGGCGCGGAGGCGCTCACGCCCTCAAAGACTCGGACCAGCTCGTTGCCGCCGTCCGCGACGAAGCGATCCGTCTCGTCGTAGCGCGGCACGCCGCGCATGGTCATGCGCTCGATGGAGGGCAGCTCCATCGACCAGCCCATGCCGAGGACCGACGATCCGCCGCCGGAGGTGTAGGTGAACGACAGGTCCGGGGTCAGGCCGTCGAAGCCGTTGGGCAGCTCGACCGACACGCCGTAGCGCATGAGGCCCATGTTGTCGTCCACGCTGACGTTCTCACCGACGCCCTCCAGGGCGCCCGGCCCCTCGGGGAGGCTCACGCGGTCGTCGGAGACGCCGGTGTCGAAGGCGAGGGCAGGGGCGGGTGTCACCGCGAGGAGCGCGCCGACCAAGAGGCCGAGGCCCCCCCACGAGGAGGGGATCCGACAAGGGGTGGAGGTCTGGATGCTCGCGAGAAGGGTTCGCATGTCGGGTCATGCGCGATCGCGCCCCAACCCGGGTATAGGCACGGCCGATGGCCGCCATAGCTGTCACCTATGGGGGGTGACCGCGGCGCGTGTACGAAAGCGGTCTTGCGATGGCGCGTTTCGCGGGCAACGGGGCCGAGCTGTCCCTTCCGCTGCGCGAAGGATGGGGCCGCGAAGTGAATACCGGGGCCCACTCCTGCTACCTTCTCGCCCCGTGAGCGCCGAAACGAACAACCCCGGCCTGAAGCGGACGCTCGGCCCCGTGATGCTCTGGGGGCTCGGCGTCGGGTACGTCATCAGCGGCGAGTACTTCGGGTGGAACCTCGGGCTGCCGCTCGGGGGCACCTACGGGATGCTCGCGGCGACGGTCGTGATGACCGTCCTCTACGTCACGTTCATCCTCAGCTACACGGAGCTCGCGTGCGCGATGCCGAAGGCGGGTGGCGTGTTCGTGTACGCGGGGCGGGCGCTGGGGCCGGTCGGGGCGTTCTTCGCGGGGCTCGTGCAGATCGTCGAGTTCGTGTTCGCGCCGCCCGCGATCGCGAGCGCCATCGCGGCGTACATCGCGCAGAAGTACGGGGGCCTGAACCGCGAGATGATCGCGATCGTCGCGTTCCTCGTCTTCACGGGGATCAACGCGTGGGGCGTGCGCCAGGCGGCGATCTTCGAGCTGGGCGTCACCATCCTCGCGGTGGTGGAGCTGCTCGTGTTCATGGCGGTGGTCGCGCCGTCGTTCGAGCCCGCGAACCTCGCGATCGACCCGCTGCCCAACGGGTGGGGCGGGGCGTTTGCGTGCCTGCCGTTCGCGATGTGGTTCTACCTGGCGATCGAAGGGGTCGCGAACGCCGCGGAGGAGGCGAAGGATCCGCAGCGGAACGTGGCGATCGGGTTCTCCGCGGCCATCTTCACGCTCGTGACGCTCGCGCTCGGCGTGTTCTTCACGGCGACCGCGGTGGGAGGGTGGCGCGCGATCGTCTACCCGCCGGGCTCGACCGTGGAGTCGGACGCGCCGCTACCGCTCGCGCTCGCGCAGGTCGTCGCCGTCGAGTCGCCGCTGTACACCATGCTGTTGGGCATCGGGCTGCTCGGGTTGATCGCTTCGTTTCACGGCATCATCTTGGCCGCGGGGCGGGCCACGATGGAGATGGGGCGGTCCGGATTCCTGCCTCGACCGCTCGGCCGCGTGAACGCCAAGACGCAGACGCCGATCGTCGCGTTGTTCGTGAACCTCGTGTTCGGCGTCGTCGCGATCCTCTCGGGACGCACCGGTGAGATCATCACGCTCGCGTGTTTCGGCGCCGTGTCGCTGTACATCGTCTCGATGATCAGCTTGGTGCTTCTGCGCCGGAACGAGCCGGATCTGCCGCGCCCCTACAAGGCGATCGCGTACCCCGTATTTCCGCTCGTAGCCCTGGTTTTGAGCGTGTTGACGCTGATCGCGTTCGTCGTGACGAACCCGGAGATCGCGGCGGTGTTCGCGGCGATCCTCGTTGTTGGTTTTGTGTACTACTTCGCGATCGGGAGGTCGCGCGTCGACGAGGAAGCGTTGCGTTCGTCGTAGCTGCAACGCGGCTTTCGTCGGTCGGTGCAGCAAAAAACAAAGCCCCACTCAGCGCGAGACCGAGTGGGGCTTCGAAGCTGTTCGAGCCATCCGAAGAACTTCGGTGACGTTAATTTAGCGCTAAACGCTCGAATTGCAAATCAACAGTGCACTTGCGCGCGTTTCACGCGTCGCGCGTGGCACGAATCGAAGACCCCACGCGGTGATCGATCTTCGATGTTCGATCGTGATCGTCGCGCCGATCAGTCGCGCCACTCGACCTTGTCGGCGATCGCGCCGCGCGTGCCCTCGGGCCAAGGCACCGCGGGGAAGCCGACGTAGAAGAAGCCGAGGCAGCGGTGCGGCGCCTCGATGCCGAGGTGCTTCGCGACCGCGGGGTGGAACGCCTTCTTGCCGGACGACCAGAAGCCCGCGAGCCCGAGCGCGCGCGCGGCGAGGTGCATGTTCTGGACGGCGATCGCGGTGGAGGCGATCTCTTCGTGTTCGACGATCTTCGGATTCGACGAGGTCGCGCAGACGATCGCGATGATCACCGGCGCGGTCGAGGTCTTCACGAGGAGCTTCGCGCGTCGTGGGTCGTCGTCGGGGAGGTGGCCCTCCTCGAAGGTCTCGCAGATGGCGTCGGCGAGAGCGCGGCGCGCGTCACCGGTATGGACGACGAAGCGCCACGGCTCGGTGAGCCCGTGGGAGGGGGCCCAGTTCGCGGCGTCGAGGAGCTGGTCGAGGAGCGCGCGCGGGACGGGGTCGGGCTTCATCTTCTCCGGTTTGATCGAGCGGCGGAGGCGGAGGGCGTCGAAGAGGTCCATGTCTGTTTTTCCTTGCAACACCGCGGCGGTTCGGACACAACCTGTCGCCGACAACCTTTCTCATCGGCGAGAGCCGTTGGAAGAGGTGGGGCGCCTTTCGGGGTGTTCCACCTTTTTGCGTTTGTAGGCCTCGTGGGGAGGCCGGTGGTACCCAAGGATGACGGCGAAGACGCAGCTCAGGCAGACGGTGGAGCGGGTGAAGACCCTGCTCGATCCCGTCGTGGAGCGCGAGGGTTACGAGCTGTTGGACGTCGAGTACGTCAGCGACCGTGGCCGTATGATTCTGCGCCTGTACATCGACACGGTGCCGCCCGGAACGCCCGAGAAGGGGGTCACGGTGGAGGACTGTTCGTTTGTGTCTCGGACCGTCGGGGACATCCTCGATGTCGAAGAGATCATCGGCGACAAGTACCACCTGGAGGTCAGCTCCCCGGGTCTGTTCCGTCCTTTGACGAAGCCGGCCCACTTCGACCGCGTCGTCGGCGAGCGCGTGAAGGTGAAGACCTTCGAGAAGCTCGACGGCCGGCGGGTCTTCACGGGGACGCTCACCGCGCATGAAGGCGGCGAGCTGACGGTGCACATCGACGGCACCGACTTCTCGCTGAACCTGGACAACGTCGCCAAAGCCAACCTCGAGCCCGAGTTGGACTTTTGAGAGGACTGACCATGGAGCTGGAGAAACTCAACGCCATCATCGATCAGGTCGCCAAGGACAAGGGGATCAGTAAGGACATCCTCATCGAGGCGCTCGAAGCGGCCATGCTGACGGCCGCCCGCAAGGTCTACGGCCTGGAGCGCGACATCGAGGCGCACTGGGACGAGGACAAGGGGGAGGTCGAGATCTTCGAGTTCCGCACCGTCGTCGACCAGATCGAGGACGCCGCCACGGAGATCCTCCTGGACGAGGGCCGCGACCTCGACCCCGAGTGCGAGGTCGGTGACTCGCTCGGCATCAAGCGCGAGAAGGCGGACCTGGGCCGCATCGCCGCGCAGACCGCGAAGCAGGTCATCATCCAGCGTGTCCGCGAGGCGGAGCGCGAGAACGTCTTCAACGAGTACGCGGACCGCGCCGAGGAGCTCGCGACGGGCGTCGTGCGCCGGTTCGAGCGCGGCAACATCATCGTCGACCTCGGCCGCGCCGAGGCCGTGCTCCCGCTGCGCGAGCAGTGCCCGCGGGAGAGCTACCGCGCCGGGGACCGCATCCAGGCCTACGTGCTGGACGTGAACAAGCAGGCGCGCGGCTCGCAGATCGTGCTCTCCCGTACTTCTCCGGGGCTGCTCATCAAGCTCTTCGAGATGGAGGTCCCGGAGATCTACGAGGGCATCGTGAAGATCGAGGCGGCGGCGCGTGAGCCGGGCGCCCGTTCCAAGATCGCGGTGAGCTCGTCGGATCGCGACGTGGATCCGGTCGGCGCGTGCGTCGGCATGAAGGGGTCGCGCGTGCAGGCGGTCGTGCAGGAGCTGCGCGGCGAGAAGGTCGACATCGTCCCGTTCGACGAGGACACGGCGCGGTTCGTCTGTAACGCGCTCGCGCCGGCGGAGGTCAGCCGCGTGCTGGTCGACGAGTCGAACCACGCGATGGAGATCATCGTGCCCGACGACCAGCTGTCGCTGGCGATCGGACGTCGTGGTCAGAACGTGCGGCTCGCGTCGCAGCTCACCGGCTGGCGCCTGGACATCATCTCGGAGTCGAAGGTGCGCGAGGTGAAGGATCGGGCGTTCAAGTCGCTCGGCCGCCTCGAGCGCGTGAACGACATCCACATGCAGACGCTCTACAACTACGGCGTCCGCTGCGCGCAGGACATCCTCGACATCGACGAGACGTTCCTCTCGAACATCCCCGGGATCGGGGAGGAGTTCGCGAAGCACCTCAAGAAGGACTCCGAGCGGGTCGTCGCCGAGGAGCAGGCCGAGCTCGAGGAGCAGAAGAAGAGCGAGGAGGAGAAGGCCCGCGTCCAGGCGAAGCAGATGTTCGACTACTACGACTACAAGCACACGCTGATGTCGGAGGCCGATCGTCTCGCCCGCGTCAAAGGTATGGGGCCCTCCACCATCGCGGCGGTCGAGAGCGCGGGGGTGTTCTGCGTCGAGGACGTCGCGGGCATGTTCGACCTGGACCGCGCCGCGGAGCGCACCGACCTGGCCAAGGAGAAGCTCGACCAGCTGCGCCACGCGGCGATCGTCTACCTGGAGAAGGAGAAGGCCGGGCAGACCCTGGAGGTCTCCTCGGACGACGCCGGGCCGGAGGAGGGCTACACGCCCTCGGAGCTGCTGACGGGTCCTGCGGAGGCCGAGGGCGAGGCCGGCCAGGAGGCGACGGCGTAACGAGATGGTGACGGCTGTGGCGGAGCGGACATCCGGCCCGAAGGGGTCGGCCAAGAAGAGCGCGGCGGCGCGGCGTCAGAAGACGACCGCGTCGGTGGCGGGCGGGCGCAAGTCCCCGCCAGGCACCCGTACGTGCGCGCTGACGCGGACCGCCGCCCCTCAGGACACGCTGGTTCGTCTGGCGATCGGGCCCGAGGGAACGCCGTACATCGACCTGGTCGGGCGGGCGCCCGGGCGGGGCTTTTATGTCGTCGCGGACCGGGACCGTCTGGTCGAAGCGCTGACCGAGAAGGGGTCGGGTCGGGTCTTCAAAGGTAAGGCTCGACCTCTGGCCCCGGATGAGGCAATGCGGCACGTCGAGGACGCAGTGCGTCGCCTGGACGAGCGGTTGCTCGAGCTGCTCGGGCTGGCGCGACGCGCGGGGGTCCTCGAATTGGGAATGGACGCCGTCCTTCGATTGCTGAACAACGCCCCGCAGAACGCGGTGGTGGTCGTCGCGCAGGACGCGAGCGACCGGACCCGACATCGGGTCGTACAGAACGCCGAGCGCGCGGGCCTGACGTGCTCGGTGCTCGCACACGACAAGGCGACCCTCGGGGCGCGTCTCGGTAGGGAGACGGTCTCGGTGGTGGCTATCCGACCTTCGAGCCTGGCGGATCGCTGGGCGACGGAGGTGGTTCGAAGCACCGGACTTCGAGGCTCGGGCGGCCTCGGGGGGAGCGAGGTGAACTGACGTATGGGCAAGAAGCGAATCTTCGAGCTGGCGCGGGAGCTGGGCTACACCAACAACCGTGACCTGATCGACAAGCTCCAGAAGCTCGGCTTCGAGGTGAAGTCGCACTCGTCGACCGTCGACGAAGACGACGTGAAGCGCGCCCTCAAGAAGGAAGAGGACGAGCGCAAGGCGAAGACCGACGAGCGTCGCGTCAGCAAGGGCGTGATCCGTCGTCGTCGCAAGGGCGAAAAGCCAGCGACCGTGATCCGTCGTCGCGCGGCTGCGCCCGCCGAGCCGGGCGGCGAGCCCACCACGACGCAGACCGTCGTGCGCCGCGAGGCCCAGGCCGAAGCCACGCCCACTCCGCCCGAGACGCCGGCCGAGCCCGCGGCCGAAGACGCCACGCCGCCCACGCCGCCCGAGGCGACCGAGGAGGCCGCCGCGCAGCCCGCGCCCGAGGCTGTGGAGGCGGCAGCGCCCGAGGCGGCCGAGGCCGCGCCCGAGGCGCCGGCTGAGGAAGCCCCCGCCGTCGAGGCGGAGGCCGCGCCCGAGGCCGAGGCGGCGCCCGCCGAGGAGGCCGCGGAGACGGTCGAGGCCAAGGCGGACGAGGAACCGAAGAAGGAGCGCCGTGAGGCGCGGACCGCGCGTCCCGACAAGCGCGAAGAAGAGTACGACGAAGAGGACGAAAAGCCCGACGTGGAAGACATCGGTATCTCCGAGTTCGATTTCGCCGCGCGCGACGAGAGCATGGCTTCGGCGCGCGTCGCTCCGCCGCCGCCCTCGGCGGTGGCTGCGCCCAAGAAGGAGGACGTCCCCGAGACGAAGATCGTTCGTAAGATCGATCCGAACGTCTTGAAGGCGCGCCTCAAGGCCAGCAAGCGGCCCGAGCCGCCCAAGGAGTGGGGCAAGCAAGTCCCGGCTTCGCCGCTGCTCGAGCTGGAGGTCCGCACGGACGCGACCGGCAAGCGCAAGGAGCTGGTCGATGTCCGCAAGGAAGCGTCGCGCGGGAAGCGCAACGCGGGCCGGCGTCGCGAGGAGATGTCCGCGAAGGACCTCCTCGAGCACCGCCGCGGTCAGGTGTACTACCCGTCGCCGAACCGCAAGCGGATCCGCAACAAGCGGCCTTCGAAGAAGACGGAGCCGCTGACGCCCGTCGCAAAACAGCCTGTGCAAATTGGAGATACGATTACCGTCGCGGAGCTTTCGCAGCAGATGTCGAAGAAGGCGGCCGAGATCATCGGCTTCCTGATGCGCAACGGCATCATGGCGAACATCAACGCGCCGATCGATCACGACACGGCCGTCATGGTCTGCGAGCACTTCGAGTACGAGGTGGATTCGCGCCAGCTGGTGGAAGAGGACCTGCTCGAGGGCAAGACCCTCGCGGTGACGAAGAAGACGTACGACGAGAACTCGAAGCCGCGTGCTCCGGTGGTGACCGTCATGGGTCACGTCGACCACGGCAAGACGTCGCTCCTCGACCGCATTCGCAACGCCAACGTTGCCGCGGGCGAGGCCGGTGGCATCACGCAGCGGATCGCGGGTTACCAGGTGCCGACTTCGAAGGGGCTGGTCACGTTCCTCGATACGCCGGGTCACGCGGCGTTCACGGCGATGCGTGCGCGCGGTGCGAACGTCACGGACATCGTGGTGCTCGTGGTCGCGGCGGACGACGGTGTGATGCCGCAGACGAAGGAAGCGATCGACCACGCGCGGGCGGCCGGGGTGCCGATCATCGTGGCGGTCAACAAGATCGACAAGCCGGAGGCGAACCCGGACCGGGTGCTCCAGCAGTTGGCCGACCGCTCGATCCTCGTCGAGGACTGGGGTGGTGACACGCTGTCGCGGAACATCTCGGCGAAGACGGGTGATGGGGTCGAGGAGCTCCTCGAGCTCATCGCGCTGCAGTCCGAGATCATGGAGCTGAAGGCCAACCCCGAGGCGCCGGCGATCGGCGTGGTCGTCGAGGGTCACGTGCACAAGGGGCGCGGACCGGTGGCGACGGTGCTCGTTCAGGAGGGCACGCTCGAGGTCGGCAACATCGTGGTGGTCGGCGAGAACATCGGCCGTATCCGCGCGATGATGTCGGACGGCGGCAAGAAGACGAAGGAAGCTGGGCCGTCGATGCCGGTCGAGATCCTCGGTCTGGACGGTGTGCCGAACCCGGGTGACGAGCTTCGTGTGGCGAAGGACCTGGACGACGCGCGTGCGCTGGCGGCGCACCGCCGCGACAAGCGGCGTGCGGCCGAGGTGTCGCCGCAGGGCAAGGTCTCGCTGCAGGATCTGTTCAGCCGCATCAACGCGGGCGATCACAAGGAGCTCAAGCTCATCGTGAAGGCGGACGTGCAGGGCTCGGTCGAGGCCGTGTCCGGTGCGCTGACGGCGTTGTCGACGCCGAAGGTGCGTGTGTCGGTCATCTCGAGCGGTGTGGGTGGCGTGACGGAGTCGGACGTCGAGTTCGCGACCGCGTCGGAGGCGATCATCATCGGCTTCGGGGTGCGTCCGGACACCAACGCGCTGAAGGCGGCGCGTGCGATGGACGTCGACATCCGGACCTACGCGATCATCTACGAGGCCGTGGACGAGGTGAAGCGTGCGATGACCGGCCTCCTCGACAAGGTCGAGAAGGAGCGCTACCTGGGTCGCGCCGAGGTTCGGCAGACCTTCTCGGTCCCGAAGGTCGGGACGGTCGCGGGTTGTGCGATTGTGGACGGCGTGGTGCAGCGTTCGGCGAACGTCCGGCTGCTGCGCGACAACAAGCCGATCTACGACGGCAAGCTGTCGAGCCTGAAGCGCTTCAAGGACGACGTCCGCGAGGTGAAGGAAGGCTTCGAGTGCGGCATGGGCATCGAGAAGTTCAACGACATCCAGGAAGGCGACATCATCGAGGCCTACGAGATCGTGATGACCGAGGCGGTCCTCGACGAGCCGGAGCACGCCGAGACCCGGGTCTAGGTGGTCGTCGGCGTCCTGGAAGTCACGCTCTCGATTCCGGGGGCGTTCTCCCTCAAAGAGAAGCGGAAGGTGGTGCGCTCGTTGATCGAGCGCACCCGCAACAAGTTCAACGCGTCGGTGGCGGAGGTCGGTGACAACGACATCCACAACCGTGCGCGCATCGGCGTGAGCGTGGTGGCGAATGACCACGCGTTCGCGAACTCGATGCTCGACAAGGTGCTCGACGCGTTGGAGGACATGGCGATCGGTCGGGCGGACGTGCTCGATACGAAGCTCGAGATCATGACGGTGTCCTGATGGCGAAGAAGCGAACCAAGGCGTCCAACAAGGCGCGGCCCACGCAGGTGGGAGAACAGATGCGCCAGGCGCTTTCGAACATGCTGCTGGAGGGCGCCATCAAAGACCCGCGCGTGAAGGAGGCCTCGATCGTGACGGTCACGGACGTCGCGATGACCCCGGACCTGAAGCAGGCGCGCGTGTACGTCTCGATCTTCCCGGACGACGCGAAGATCCAAAAGGACGTGCTCGAGGGGCTGGAGTCCGCCGCGGGGGCAACGCAGCGCGAGGTGGCCTCGCGGCTGGCGCTGCGGTTCACGCCGAAGGTGAAGTTCTTCGCGGACGAGTCGATCCGGGAGGGCGCGAAGATCGAGGCGATCTTGCGCGAGGTGCGGGACGGCGATGAGGAGGGGGGCGAGGCTGGCGAGGAGGAGTAGGGGGCGGCGGGGCTGAGGCGGAGGTCGAGTCCGAGTCCGTTTCCGTTTCCGATCCCGTTTCCGAATCCGAGTCCGATCCCGAATCCGAGTCCGATCCCGTTTCCGAGTCCGAGTCCGAGTCCGAATCCGATCCCGAATCCGAATCCGAATCCGAGTCGGAGTCCGAATCCGTCTCTGCTTCCGAATCCGTCTCCGTCTCCGCTTCCGATTCGCGATCGAAGAGGCTCGGCGCCGCCTCGCGACGGCGCCGAGCGTCCTCAGCTACCGCCTACCGCCGAGGCCCCAGATGAGCCCCATCAAGCGATCCAGCGTCGCCAGCAGCTCCTCATCCGCCGCCGCGTACCCCCACGCATCCGCGCACATCAGCGCGGCGCGCACTTCATCCGCGCTCCCGAGCGCAACTCTGAACGCATACGCTCTGTCGCCCCCGGCGCGCCGGCTTCCTTCCGCCACGTTCAACGGCACCGACGCTGCCGCCTTCCTGATCTGCTTCGCCAAATCCGCATCGTGCGTCCGAATCTTCGCAAGCGGCTCCCGGAGCTGACGAATCATCTCCAGCGCCACATCGAGCGCCACGAAGCGGTAGGTCGAGTTCTTGGTTGGGTTCATGCCCCCCTCTCGGCGCAGGAGGCGTGACAAGGGCCGTCTGCGGTCCTTGGCGCGACTGTTGCGCCGCTTCATGGGTGTGAACCCAACCAAGAACTCGGCCGGGGGTCGTGGCACTGGGGATGGTTTCAACTCCCTAAGGCACTTTGACGGGAGAGGTTCTTTCTTCGGCATGAGCGAGGCGCTTCGATCGGAGGGAGGACTCTCTCTCCGTCTTCTGGGTTGAGGTGCACACACCGAGCTACCGGGCGACGGCTGCATTGTTTTTTCTGTTCATCCCTTATGTGCGGCGCAACCGTCGTGCCGATCGGCTTGTGATTCTGATTCCCCGGCACGACCGAGCCATCGAATAGATTCCACTGAAAGTAGCCTTCCGAACGGAGGGCCGTTCGTCACGCCGCCTGCGCCGGGGGGAGGTATGAACAGAAAAAACAATGCAGCCTCTCCTGGTCGGTTCATCGTTCTGGAGGTGAGCGTGGAGCTCATCGAGGAGCTCGTCGACGTGGTGAGCAA
>JAVJQW010000045.1:0-13957 GCA_040218735.1 Deltaproteobacteria bacterium | reverse complement strand
CGCTGGGGTGGTCGTTCTTGGCCGTGCCGCTGCGTCGAGACGACAGCTGCGCGGCGATGCAGCGCTACGTGCTGCAGCAGTGAAGGGGAATCAGATGGAATCGTTGAGTCGGATCGAAAAGGTCGTCGCGCTGAGCGTGGCAACGATGAGTATCGCGCTCGGCTGTGGCGAGCCTACGCCGGCGCCGCCGGTGCTCGAAACCGCATTGTCAGGGCGGCTGTACGCGGGCTTCGGCGATCAACCACGCCAGGTGGACGTGCACGACTGGACGGGCGGTCGCCGCGGCGACCTGCTGTGCACGACCGAGACGGAGGGCGACCGCTCGTGGTCGTGCGACGTGGGCCCGTTCGCCGGCGAGGTCCTCGTGCGCGTCCGCGTGGACGACACGACGTTCGTCGAGGCGCTCGTCGACGACGTCGCGCTGGGCCAGGGCAGGGCGAGCGTGCAGGTCACGCCGGTCACGCACCTGGTGACGGCGTACGCCGAGCAGCTCCTCGAGGCGGGCCTGTCGAGTGATGCCGCGCTCGCGAAGGCGCGGCGGCTGCTTCACGCGCACTTCGGGCGGCTCGACCACGGGCGCCTCGCGCCCGAGGACCTCCTCGCCACGAACCCGAGCCGCGTGACGGACGCGGTCGTGGTCGGCGTCCTGCTCGTGGGGTTCGATGCGCTCGCGGCCGAGCTCGCCGCCGCGAACAACGAGACGCTGCTGACGCCGTGGGTCCTGATGTCCGCGCTCGCGCGGGACATCCGCGCGGACGGCGTGTTCGACGGGCAGGGCGGCGAGGGGCCGGTGCGCGCCTCGACGGTCCAGCTCGACGGCTTCACGCTGCGCACGGACTACGGACGGGCGATCTTGAGCTGGCTCCGCAGCGATGCGAACACGGCCGGCCTCGTCGCCGAGGACTTCGCGGCGCTCGCGGACGCCATCGGCGCGAACCGGTCGGAGATCTTTCCGGATGAAGAAGCGCCGCCGGTGGATGACGAAGGCCCGATGGTGACGTACTTCGAGTTTCGGACGGAGCGGGACGGCGACGTGCTCGACACGTCGGTGCCGTTGCGCGGTTCGTGGCACGTCGAGGCGCGGGCCGAGGACCGCTCGGGCGTCGAGGCGTTCGCCGTCGAGGTGGTCGAGGTGTCGGACTTCGCGTTCGGCGCGCTGATCGTCGATGATGACAACTACAAGCGCTGGCCGTTCGACTCGGCCGAGCTGCCCGGCGACGGACCCGTTTCGATCCGACTCACGGTGACGGACGCCATCGGGAACACCAGCGTCGTCGACAAGTCCTTCGTCGCAGACAACACGCCGCCGGTGTCGACCTTCAGCGCCGCCGGCGTCGTCGCGACGGGCACCGTGCGTGTCGTCGGGACCTCGACGGATGCCATCGGGCCGATCGAGAGCATCGTGGTTCGCGGCGGCGATGGCCGCGTCGACGTCGAAGATCCTGAGACGGGGACGTTCGACGTCGAGCTCGACATCCCTTGTGGCGCGATCGTTCCGGTGCGCGTCCTGGCCACGGACGCCGCCGGCAACACGGGCACGGACATCATGGACGTGCGCTGCGACGACGTGCCGCCGACCTTGTCGGTGCAGCCGACGGTGTACCGGCAGGAGAGCGACCTCGAGGTCGTCTATGCGGCCGACGGGGCGTCGGTGAGCTACCAGTGGACGACGGACCGGACGGAGGTGACGCTCGACGACAGCGGCGCGCCCCTCGCGATCGCGAAGTACCTCACCCGCTTCGACGACTTCGCCGCGAACCTCCCGCGTCTCGTCTGGGTCGCGAACGATGCCGCCGGAACGCATGTGTCCGCCTATCGCTACCTCGTGAACGGGACCGAGCATCGGGCGTGGACCGAGGTCACGCCCGTGAACGTTGTCCCCGGGCAGTCGCTCTACGAGCTCGCGCTGTCGTATCAGTCCCTGTCGGCACGCCTCGGCGAAGGGCGCGAGGCGGACGTGCATCGCGTCGAACTGCGCGCCGTTGACGAGGCCGGCAACGTCACCACGCGCGTGGTGGAGTTCAACGTGGAGCTGCTGTCACCGCCGGTGTGGATTGGTGCCTGCGCGCTGTCGCCGGGGCTGAGTCAGTTCACGCTCGCTGGTCGCACGTTTCGTGATGCGTACGAGCGGCCCCCTGGGGCGCCGGCGTTCGATCTCCTTCGCGCGTCGATGAGGTACGGACTAGACGCTCTCGGTGGAATCTCGATGATGCCGATGGGTTCGGTCTGGGTGCAGATCGATGCGGCCGTCACCGGTCGCATCACGGAGCTGTCGGAGGATCTTCACTACGGACCGCAGTTCGTGCCCGGCGGGCTGGGCGACGTGTGTCCTGCGCCGGCGTACCGACGGATGACGGCCACCGGCGCGTGGAGCGGAGCCTGCGCGGCAGGCGTGAAGCCTCCGGTCGACGTCCGGTGGACGCGCGCGAACGATGGCCCCGTGAACGACGAGACGCCGGTGGCGCCGTTGGTCATCGTTCGTGACGAGACGAATGCGCTCGCCGCCCAGAACGGCGACGGCGAGTTCGCGGTGGCGCCGGTGGGGCGGCACGGCGTTTTCACCCGGCCGCCGGGAGGGTTTGCAGTGCGCTTCGGTGGCGTCGCCTTCGACTGGTCGGAAGCGGTCACGGTTCCCGCGGGCTACACGCTGACGCAGCAAGCGCCGCGGTACCGCCTGTCGGCGTACAACGGGCAGGGCGTCGACTTCATCACGAACAACGACCCCGTCGACTACCCGCGCTGGGTCTCGCGCGCGTACATCAGCGCGTTCGAGATCGAGAGCGCGCCGGTCGTCGCAACGGCGCGCCACGAGTCGCTAGTCGACCTCGAGGTCGACGTGGTGCTGGCGCCGGAATGCGAAGTCGCGCTCGTCTACCAGACGAGCCTCTGAACGAAGCGAAGGACCGAAAGGAGCTACGGATGAGCAACTTCAACAAGGTGATGCTGATGGGGAACCTCGGTGCGGATCCCGAGATGCGCTACACGCAGGGCGGAACGGCCGTCGCGAACTTCCGCATCGCGACGACGGAGCGCTGGAAGGACGTCGACGGCGCGATGCAGGAGCGGACCGACTGGCACCGCATCGTCGTCTGGGGAAAGCAGGGCGAGACGTGCGGCGAGCACCTGCGTCGCGGCCGCGGCGTCCTCGTCGAGGGGCGCCTGCAGAACAGCGAGTGGGAGGACAAGAACGGCAACAAGCGCTGGACGACCGAGGTGAAGGCGGACCGGGTGCTGTTCCTGGCCGAGGGCTCGAAGACGAGCGGCGAGCCGCACGAGCCGGTGCCGGGGGAGAACGAAATCCCCTTCTAGCGGTCGCGTCCTGGAGATGTGGCGACGTACGTCGTGATACCCTTCGGGCTCTTCGGGAGGGTGCTGTGGGGAGAGTCATCAAGGTTGGAGAGTTCCTCGTTGAGGTGGAGGAGGGGGTCGCCGAGCTCCCTGGGGACGATTCCTCGGGGACCGAACGGACCGACGCCACCGACAAGATCATCGACGCCGTCGAGGAACTCCGGGGATCGATCGCGTCGACGTGTGACGTCGTGCTCGGGGCCTTCACGAAGGCCAACCGCCCTGACGAGTTGAAGGTCAAGTTCGGGCTGAAGTTCGCCGGTGAGGTTGGCATACCCATCGTGACGAAAGGAACGGCAGAGGCGGCGATCGAGATCGAAGCGCTCTGGAAGAACGAGCCTTCCAAGGGCCCGGCGGCAGGCGATCCCGGTGACGAAGAGGCCTAGCTTGCTCGTCGGCCGAGTCCGGGCGAACGGCACACCGATCCTCTCCGCCGTGTTCCTCACGGACGGCCTCGCTCTGACCTGCGCGCACGGCATCGTCGGCCGCGATCCGAAAGACCTGACCGTACACGTTCAGGGCGGCGACCAGCCTGACTTCTGGCGCCCAGTCCAACGTGTCCTGCCCGAAATGCCGATGGATGAGCCTCCCGAGCGAGATGACTTCGTGTTCCTCGAGCTCGCGGCGCCGCTGAGGTTTGGCTTGTCGGCGACCTGCTGGGATCGAGGCTTGTCGTTCGGAGACTCCGTTCAACTCCATGGGTATCGCGGAACAGCGACCAGATCCTACGAGTCCCACCCGACACAGCTGTCCAGCTACGACCCGAAACGGCAGGTCTGGCAGCTCGCAGCCGAGACGGCGAAGGGGTTCAGCGGCGGCCCGGTGTTCATCGAGGAAGCTGGCGTTTTCTACCTCGCCGGATTGACCGTCTCCCGCGAGAGGTCCGAGCCGAAGTCGGGTTGGATCATTCCGATCGCCCACGTTGTCGGAACGCTGCGAGGGGCCGTGCCAAGTCACCCATTCCTGGCGGGTGCCGGTGCGCTGGACTCCGAAGCGCCCGGTGCGCCGACGGAGCTGTCCGCCGAAGAGCTGGGCCACGCCCGTCGTGAGCGGTACGCGCGCATCCGCGAGGAGCAGCGCAACGAGATCGCTGCGGCCCTCTCCGGCGCGGAGGCCGCGTGGCTTCGCCTCCGCCTGTGCCAGACGTTCGGTCTCGACGACAGGACGACCCCCGTCGACCTCGGGAAGGCCTGCGAGTCGCAATCGCCGGATGACCTCCTCGAGACCGTGGAGGAGGTCGCCGAGAACCCACCAGCCGGAGGTCGAGCTGTTCTTGCGCGGTGGGTATGCGCGCTCCTGCCAGGGGTTGTGGGGTTGCGAGATCGAGGCGAAGAGGTGACCGAATCGCTCGTCGCGGGATCTCCGATTCTCGTATGTAGTGGCTACTCGAATGCCATCGCGGAGTGCATGGCGGCCGCTGCCATGGGTCGCCCTGCCGACTTCGTACGGGACAAGAACGAGCTCGACTCTGTCCATCGCCTCGAGGTGGACGTCACGGCGATGACCGGCGGTGCGCAGGCGAAGGAAGTGATCGCCGCGGTCACGCAGACGGTCGCGAGCTATGCGCAGCGAAAGCAGTATCGAGCTAGCCAGCATCAGGGAATTCTCAAGAGGGCCATGGCGCGCGCGACCAAGAAGCAGGCGAAGCGTGGAGAGCGCCGATACCTCGTCGTTTTTCGTGAAGACCGGGTCGATGCGCAGTTCGCAGAGGACTTCAAAGCCGAACTCGAAGCCGCTGAGATCGATCTGGACGTCCTGTTCTTGCGTGCTTCCGAGGATGACGTGATCCTGACGATCGAGGCGCATATGCTCGAGACGATCGCGCCCTTGTTCGACGAGGCCCCACCGTGACCGATACCCCCCGCTTGCTCGAGGTCGAGCCCGATGAGCGCTATGCGCTGCCTCCCATTGGCGGGCGCGAAGCGTGTCCACACGTCTTCGACGCGCAGGACATCCGCGCCGTCAACGCCGCGCTCGCAGCCTCGAGACCACTCCTGCTCCGTGGACTCCCGGGCGTCGGCAAGAGCCAGCTCGCCCGCGCTGCCGCGGTGCACACGGGTCGCGCCTTCGTCTCGAAGGTCGTCGACGCCCGGACGGAGTCGCGGGACCTCCTGTACACGTATGACGCCGTTCGACGCCTGGCGAGGGCGCAGCTTCAGGCGACGCCGAAATTCAAGGACGAGGTGTTGCTCGAGGAGCGCTACTTCGTGGAGCCGGGGGTGCTGTGGTGGGCGTTCGACTGGCAAGGAGCTACGGAGCAGCGCTTTCGTGCGCGCTTCGGGGAGCCGCCGAGCGCGGGTGACGAGCGACTGGAGACGCTCGAACGACCCTGGCACCCGGACGCGTTCGACGCGAAGCGCGACGGCGTCGTGGTCCTGATCGACGAGATCGATAAGGCCGAGGAGTCCGTCCCCAACGGCTTGCTCGAAGCATTGGGTGAACGTCGCTTCGATGCGCTGGGCTTCGAAGAGGTGGCCCAGCCCGGCGTCCCGCCGCTCGTCGTCATTACCACGAACGAAGAGCGGACCTTGCCCAAGGCGTTCCTCCGTCGCTGCGTCGTGCACCGAATGGGGAAGGGCGACGGCTACGAGGATTGGCTGTTCGACAGGGGGCGCGCGCACTTCCCCGACGCGGCGATCCTCAGCGACGACCTCGTACGCACGGCGGCGAAGCAGCTCGCCACGGACCGCAAGCGTTTGTCGGATCTCGGGCTTGCGGCTCCTGGACAAGCCGAGCTCATCGACCTCCTTCGCACGCTCGTCGTCCTGGGTCCCGTCGAGGCGAAGAGGCGGGGCGTCAGCGTGTCGAAGGCGCGGGAGGAGCTCCTCGACGACGTTGGCGAGTTCTTCTTCGATAAGAACGCGAAACACGAGACGTGAAGACGATCGGGCGAGCGGACCTCCTCCGGATGCTCGTGCGGATGGACCGCGACGAGGTCATCCGGGTGGCGCCGATGCTCGGGATGAGCCATCACCCCCGCGTCGTCCTCCCGGCTCCGAATTCTCGTGTGGAGCACCTCCGATCGTCCGGGCTCGAGCCAGAGTCGGAGCGGTTGCCGTCTGCGACCTTCGTACGTGTCGTTCGCCGCGTCGAGTTCGAGGATCCCTCTCAACCGCTCGCCGGTCGGAATGGTCCGACGATGACTCCCCGTGAGCTTCATGCCCCGTCTCCCCCGCCCGCGGTGCCGCCTCCACGCGTGCGGTGGGAGGATTGGGCGTCGAAGCTTCGTCGTCTGCTCACGGGGGACGCTTCGTGGGGAGCCGTGGACACGATTGAGCTCGTCGATCGCTACGCCACGTGCCGCCCGATCGACCCAATTCCGCGCGAGCGTGTCCGGCACCTCGAGGGTCGTGTTTGGGTGCTCGTCGACGACACCTCGGACGCGCGCCCCTTCGCGGCGGACTACGAAGTGATCCTCGACGGCCTCGTTCGTGCGTTTGGTCATGAGCGCGTTGTCGTCGAGTACCTGCCGGACGGTCCGTGTGGGCTCACGGCTCAGGCGGTCGCGGCGGTCGCGAGTTCGCCCGACCGCTTCTTGGCGCTCGCCGAGCCAAGGCGACGGTCTCCGTGGTCCGCGTTGGGTCGGTCTCTCGCGAGGCATCGAACACCTACGCTGATGCTATCGCTCGGTCGGCGTCGCGTGCCGCCACCTTGGCGGTCGGTCTCGGATGTAGAGACAGTATCGCACGAGGAGGTCACGGCCGTTCTGGAGCTGATGTCCTTCGCGGTGGTCTTCGACGCAGTCGGACTCCGAGCGGCGACGAGCGAACGGAGCACAGCGGTGGAGTGCGCCGCTTGGCACGACACACGTGTCCGCCACACCATCACCGGGCGCGCGCGCATCGGCAACAAGGCGCGTGCCGCGCTTCGAGCTGGCTTCCTCGCGCGAGATGTAGGCGTCCGCCGCGCCGCCGTCGAGCGTTTGGCGGCGTCCGCGACCGCAGCGCAGGTCTGGGTCGAGACGTACCTCGGCCTGCTCGCGATGGGCCAGGCCCACCTCGTCCCCGAGGACGCGCGCCGCGCCGCGCACCTCCATCTGGAGAAGCTCACGCGGGCGCTGGAGACCGGCACCTTTGGCGCTACCGACAGAGACCGGGCCCTGGCGTGGTACGAGCACCTCGACGAGCGCAAGGGCGAGATCGACTTCGAGGCGGACGAGGCCATGGGCCGATGGGTCCGGCGCCTCCAGCACCTCGTCGACGGGCGACGGGTCTCCGGCGTGCCGGCGAGCGCGACGCACCGACTCTATGTGCGCGGTGGGTTCCTGACGTCGCTGGGCTCGGTGCTGGACTCGCCGATCGACCTTCGGGCGACGCGTTCGAAGCTCCGCGTGGAGCGGCTCGCGCCAGCGTGGGCGAGCCGAGGGGGCAACGACCAGTTCGGCCGCTGGGCATCGTTCGAGGTCGCGGGCGTTGAGCAGGTGATGCGGTGGATCCCGGGCGGGACGTTCCTGATGGGTTCACCCGAGGACGAGGAGGAGCGCCACGAAGGCGAGACACAGCACGAGGTGACGTTGAGCGAGGGGTATTGGTTGGCCGAGACGCCGTGCACGCAGGCGCTTTGGTCGGCGGTGATGAACGACGAGCCGTCCGGCTTCAAGGGGCCTCAGCGACCCGTCGAGCAAGTGAGCTTCGACGACGTGCAAGTCTTCCTGGCGACGCTGAACGCGCAGGTCCCGGGGCTCGACCTCGTTCTACCCACCGAGGCGCAGTGGGAGCGCGCGTGTCGCGCCGGCTCCGCTGAGGCGCCCTATGGCCCGTTGGGTGCAGTCGCTTGGTACGCCGAGAACAGCGAGGGCGAGACCCACGACGTCAAGACCCGCGAGCCCAACGCATGGGGCCTGCACGACATGCTCGGGAACGTCCGCGAGTGGTGCGCCGACGGGGCGAAGGGCTGGGGCGAGCCTGATCCGTACCCCGACGGCCCCGTCACGGACCCCCTGGCGGAGCCAGGGGAGCGCCCGTACCGCGTCATGCGTGGCGGCTCGTGGCTCGACTTCGCGAGGAGCGTCCGCGCGGCGTTCCGCTACGCGTTCCACCGCGACGATCGCCTCGAGCACGTCGGCTTCCGGCTTGCCCGAGGTCGAGCCCAGTCCAGTCCGGGGCCGGCGGAGCCGGCTTCCAGCTCCAGCTCGGCCGGGCCGCGCGGGACGCGCGAGACCGAGCCGCACGTGATCCGCAGCGTTCGGCTGGACGCCGACACGCGCATCCCGATCGATCTGCGCGCGCCGGTTCGGCTCGAGACCGATCTCGTGTCGCTCGATCTTGAACCCTTCGAACGACCCGAGTGGGCTTCGGGAGTCGGGCGCGATCGGTTCGGACTGTTCGCGGACGTCGAGGTGGAGACGCGGGTGGTGCCGGAGGTGATCCGGATGCGTTGGATTCCGCCGGGCCGCTTCATGATGGGTTCGCCCGAAGACGAACCGGGGCGCTTCAATCGAGAGAAGCAGCACCAAGTCACGCTGACCCAGGGTTACTGGCTGGCGGAGACGCCGTGCACGCAGGCGCTCTACGAGGCGGTGCTCGGCAAGGAGGCCAACCCGAGTCGCTTTCGAACCCGCGACCGGCCGGTGGAGAACGTGTCGTGGGACGATGCGGTGGCGTTCATGGCGGCGCTGAACCGACAGCACGTCGAGCTGGCGCTGCGGCTGCCGACCGAGGCGGAGTGGGAGTATGCGTGCCGCGCAGGGACCACGGCGGCGACTTACGGCGGGCCGATCGAGATTCTCGGCGATCGCAACGCTCCGGCGCTCGACGCCATCGCTTTGTACGGAGGCAACAGCGGCCAGGGCTACGACCTCGAGGAGGGGCACGACACCTCGGACTGGGGCGAAATGCAGTACCCGACCCCGAAGGCTGGGACGCGTGCCGTGCGAACCAAGATCCCGAACCCGTGGGGCCTATACGACATGCTGGGGAATATCTGGGAGTGGTGCGCTGACGGAGCCGATGGCAGGCCTGATCCGTACCCGGACGCTCCTGTCACTGACCCCCTGGCGGAGCCAGGGGAGCGCCCGAGCCGCGTCTCGCGTGGCGGCTCGTGGGTCGGCAGCGCGCGGTACGTCCGCGCGGCGTACCGCCGCGCCTCCCACCGCGACTTTCGCCACGCGGGCGTCGGGTTCCGGCTTGCCCGAGGTCGAGCCCCCGGAGGGGGAGTCCCCGTGGCGGAGCCGCCGAGCCCGGAGGGGTTACGCAAGAACAGTCGTGGCTGAGGCGATGCATGGACACGCTCCTGGGTCGCTCGGAGGACCGACGGCGGAGCCGTCCCGAGCGCCGGCGCGGGACGCGCCGGCGGAGGCGTCACGGTCCGCGATTCGCTATGGCTGCCGATGAAACTCGAATTCTTCACTATCCCCGTCCTCGACCCACGTCCGGGCTGGGAAGCCCTCAACAAGTTCCTCGCGCAGCGCAACGTGTTGGCGGTCGACCGTCACCTCGTGACGGAGCACGGCGCGGCGACGTGGGCCATCTGTGTCACCTACGCCGATGCCGCGAGGGCGGAGGAAACGACGACGACGACGACGTCGCGGTCACCGAAGGTGGACTATCGCGAGGTGCTTTCGGAGTCGGACTTCGCGGTGTTCGCGCGACTTCGCGAGCTGCGAAAGCGCAAGGCCGCAGAAGCGGGCGTGCCTCTCTACTCCGTGTTCACGAACGAGCAGCTCGCGCAGATGGTGACGGACCGCATGACCTCGAAGGCGGCGCTCGGACGCATCTCGGGCGTGAGCGAACGGCGTGTCGACAAGTACGGCGCCGCGTTCCTCGGGCTGCTGCGCGAGCTCCTCCTCCCGACGGTGGTGTCCTGATGGTACAGCGCTGCCGCGCGACGCTCGACGACGTCGCGAACCTCGGCGCGCTCGCCTCGGCCTTTCATCGCGCCGCGCGCGGCAAGACGGGCCGCGAGGACGTGGAGCGCTTCCGCGGACGGCCGTACGACAACCTGGCCGCGCTCGGCGACGGCCTCCGCCAAGGAACGGCCCCGAGCCATGTGTATCGACGGTTCTCCATTCGCGATCCGAAGCCGCGCGTCATCCACGCGCCGGTGTTCGAGGACCGCGTGGTGCACCACGCCTTGATGGCCGCGATCGGACCGACGCTCGACCGCGCCCTCGTCGACGACACGTTCGCGTGCCGCGTCGGGAAGGGGAGCCTCGCCGCGGTCCAGCGCGCGCAGGTGCACACGCGGCGCTGGCCCTGGTACGTGAAGCTCGATGTCGCGAAGTACTTCGCGAGCATCCCCCACGACCGGTTGTGCACGGCGTTGGATCGCAAGCTGAAAGACCGCGAAGTGCGGGCACTGGTGCGCCGCATCGTCCGGGGCTTCGGTGCGGGGCGCGGGCTCCCGATCGGGTCGCTGACGTCGCAGAGCTTCGCGAACTTCTACCTCGCGCCGCTCGACCGGTGCCTCGCCGAGGACGGCCGCGTGCGAGGCTACGTCCGCTACATGGACGACGTGGTCGCGTGGACGCAGACGCGCGCGGAGGCGGAGCGCGTTCGGACGATGGCGGCGATGCTCCTGCAGGAGGTGCTCGATCTCCGCCCGAAGGGGCCAGGCTTCGTGCAGCGGAGCCACGCGGGGCTCTCGTTCCTCGGCTTTCGTATCTATCCCGGCGTGCTGAAGCTGTCGCGCCGGCGCATGCGCCGCTACGCACGGTCCCGAAGGGCGTGGGAGGCGCTCTACCGCGAAGGAGTGCTCGACGCGCTCGCGCTGCAGCGCGCCTACGACGCGGCGTTCGCCATCACCGCCCACGCGGAGGCCAGCGGCTTTCGGCGCGCCGACCTCGAGCGCGCGCCGACGGCGGAGGCGTAGACGTGGGGCGGCGCAGGCTCGACAATCCCGCCGGGGTGAAGGTCCGAAGCGCCCGAACCGCGTCATGCGTGGCGGCTCGTGGAACGACAACGCGAGGAACGTCCGCGCGGCGTACCGCAACGCGAACCACCGCGACAATCGCAACGAGAACGTCGGCTTCCGGCTTGCCCGAGCGCGAGCGTGGGTCAGGCGACCCGGGCTCGACCCGATCTTCATCCTGTCTTCGTCGCATCGTGCGGCGGAGCGAAAAGGAAGTGGGAGGCTGGTGCGTGCGTACCCGCGTGTGGATGCCGCGGCGAGAGCGCACCGGCCATCTCGACGTTGGGGTGCCGGCGTGAACGAAGATCGCCTCAACCCGCTCGACGACGGCATCCCGCCTGAGTGGGCCTCTTCGTGGGGCGAGGATCGGCAGGGCGTTTGGGTTGGGTTCGAGATCGGCGGCGTGGAGCACATCCTGCGGTGGATCCCGCCCGGGACGTTCACGATGGGCTCGGCGGACGGCGAGCCGGTGCGGCGCGACAACGAAGGGCCGCAGCACTCGGTCACGATCTCGCGGGGATTCTGGCTCGGGCAGACGCCGTGCACGCAGGCATTGTGGGAGGCGGTGATGGGTTCGAACCCGAGCCACTTCGTCGACCCCCGGCGGCCAGTCGAGAACGTCTCGTGGGACGACGCGAACGCGTTCCTGGCGAAGGCGTCCGAGCTCGTGCCTGGGCTGCGGCTGCCGACGGAGGCGGAGTGGGAGTACGCGTGCCGCGCGAACATGCAGGCGCCGCCGTACGACGGACCCATCGAGCTGCTGGGCAACAACAACGCGCCGATGCTGGACCTGTTTGCGTGGTACGGCGGAAACTCGGGCGAAGGCTACGATCTCGAGGAGGCGCACGATTCGTCGAGCTGGCCGGAGAAGCAGTATCCGCACGAGCGCGCGGGCACCCGGAGGGTGAAGACGCGGCGTCGCAACGCGTTCGGGCTGCACGACATGCTGGGGAACGTCGACGAGTGGTGCGCCGACGGTTGGCATCGCGAGTACACAACGGACGCGCAGCATGATCCGTACCTCGCGCCCGGGGAGCGCCCGTCCCGCGTCTTGCGTGGCGGCTCGTGGTACGACGGCGCGAGGTACGTCCGCGCGGCGTTCCGCCGCGCGGACCTCCGCGACGATCGCGGCGGGGTCGTCGGCTTCCGGCTTGCCCGAGGTCGAGCTCTGGAAGGGCAGTAGGCCCACGGAGCGGGCCCCAGGCTTCGCAGGCGAGTGGGCGCGGGACGCGCCCGACGAGCGGGACGTCGCGCATCAGCTTCCTCTTGGCTTTCGGAGCCGAATCAGTGTTTAAACACCGACCATGCCTCGCAGCACCGCGAAGAAGCCCGAGGCCGTGAAGCTGGTCGAGGCGCTGAGCAACGCCTGGCAAGCGATCAGCACCACGCACCGCGAGGTCCCGCCGGTGATGCTGTTGCCCGCGCCGTCACACCGCGCGGGCGTCCTCGGCCACTTCGCCGCGCTGCGCTGGGTGCCGCAGGGCGGCGAGCGCCTGCACGAGGTGGTGGTGACCGCGGAGTATCTCGACCGCAAGCCCGACGCGGTGTTCGAGACGCTGCTGCACGAAGCGGCGCACGCGCTCAACCACGTGCGCGGCGTCTCGGACTGCTCCGCGAGCCAGTACCACAATGCGCACTTCCAACGCGCCGCCGAGGAGCTCGGGCTGCGCGTCGAGCGCACCGAGCACTACGGCTTCTCCGAGACGAGCCTGCTTCGCGCGACCAAGAAGCACTACGCCACGCAGATCGATCGGCTCGGGTCCGCGCTCGTCGCGCGCGTTGGCCGGGCGCAGCGGAGCGGAGGGAAGGGCGGCAAGTCGCGGGGTGTCCAAGGCGGGAGCGCACGCGGTACCGACCGAAGCGACGACGCCGGCGGCGGCGAGGACGAGCGTCCGGGTTCGCGCCTGGTCAAGGCGACCTGCCAGTGCGAGCACATCATCCGCGCGAGCCGCAAGGTGCTGGAGGCCACAGTGATTCGATGCGAGTCGTGCGACAGCGCGTTCGTGTGGTGAAGTCCGCGGCCTACTTCGTGGTGTACCGGACAACTTCACCGTCGACCTCGCGACGAAGCCGTCCGGCCTGAACAAGGCGGTCGAGTTGAGCTCGGGTCACGTGTCGCCCCGTGCCCTCAGGACACCATCGATCGCCGAAGACGGTCCGCCGCACGGTGACGCTGCCGATGCGATTCATGACGTCGAGGGTCGCGGCCAGCTTGGGGTCGAGTCGGTCGTCGCTAGACATCGGTGGCCTGCTCCTGCGCTCCGAAGAGCGGCAGCTGCGCTGCGGGCACGAGCACGTCGCAGTCGACGAACTGCTGCGTGCGGTCGGGATTGTTCGTCAGGACGCGCCATCGTTGCATGTCGTCGAGCCAGAACGGCTCGCGTGCGATCGTGCGCAGCTCTCCGCGCACCCGAACTTGGTCGCCAACCTCGAGGCTCGGCTTGGGTGGTCGTGAACTCGAAGCGTGCATCGTGAAGTCCTCCTTCGTCGCGTCCACTACGCCGCCTGCTCGGTCGCCGCCGTCTCCATCAGGAACTCACTCGCCTTGCGCGCCTTCGATGCGGCTCGCACGAAAGCTCCCGGGTCCTTCTCCAGGACAGCGATCCAACTCTGCAGGTATGCCGCGTGGTGCCGGTCGTCCGGCGGCAGCCCGCATTGCGCCGCCAGGAACGCGGCCCCGAGCTCTGCGACCAGCTCCTCGAAGGCGTAGCCCTCGACGTCGTCCTGGCCGACAAGCTCGCGTCCGAGCCGACTCTTGTGC
>JAVJQW010000044.1:0-10736 GCA_040218735.1 Deltaproteobacteria bacterium | reverse complement strand
CGCTGGGGTGGTCGTTCTTGGCCGTGCCGCTGCGTCGAGACGACAGCTGCGCGGCGATGCAGCGCTACGTGCTGCAGCAGTGAAGGGGAATCAGATGGAATCGTTGAGTCGGATCGAAAAGGTCGTCGCGCTGAGCGTGGCGACGATGAGCATCGCGCTCGGCTGTGCCGAGCCTACGCCGGCGCCGCCGGTGATCGAAACCGTGGTGTCCGGTCGGCTGTACGCGGGCTTCGGCGATCAACCTCGCCAGGTGGACATGCACGACTGGACGAATGGTCGCCGCGGCGACCTGCTGTGTACGACCGAAACCGAGGGCGACCGCTCGTGGTCGTGCGACGTGGGTCCGTTTGCCGGCGAGGTCCTCGTGCGCGTCCGCGTGGACGACACGACGTACGTCGAGGCGCTCGTCGACGACGTCGCGCTGGGCCAGGGTCGAACGAGCGTGCAGGTCTCGCCCGTCACGCACCTGGTGACGGCGTACGCCGAGCAGCTCCTCGAGGCCGGCCTACAGAGCGATGCCGCGCTCGCGAAGGCGCGGCGCCTGCTTCACGCGCACTTCGGGCGCCTCGACCACGGGCGCCTCGCCCCCGAGGACCTCCTCGTCACGAACCCGAGCCGCGTGACGGACGCGGTTGTGGTCGGCGTCCTCCTCTTCGGCTTCGATGCGCTCGCCGCGGAGCTCGCGGCCGCGAACAACGAGACGTTGCTGACGCCGTGGGTGCTGATGTCCGCGCTAGCGCTGGACATCAGCGCGGACGGGGTGTTCGACGGGCAGGGCGACGAAGGGCCGGTGCGCGCCTCGACGGTCCAACTCGACGGCTTCACGCTGCGCACCGACTACGGCCGAGCGATCTTGAGCTGGCTCCGCAGTGATGTGAACACGACCGGCCTCGTCGCCGAGGACTTCGCGGCGCTCGCGGACGCCATCGGCGCGAACCGGTCGGAGATCTTTCCCGACGAAGAAGCGCCGCCGGTGGATGACGAAGGCCCGATGGTGACTTACTTCGAGTTTCGGACGGAGCGCGACGGCGACGTGATCGACACGTCGCGGCCGCTGCGGGGCTCCTGGCACGTCGAGGCGCGGGCCGAGGATCGCTCGGGGGTCGAGGCGTTCGGCGTGGAGGTGGTCGAGGTGCCGGACTTCGCGTTCGGCGCGTTGATCGTCGATGATGACAACTACAAGCGCTGGCCGTTCGACTCGGCCGAGCTGCCGGGCGACGGACCGGTTTCGATCCGACTCACGGTGACGGACGCACTCGGGAACACGACCGTCGTCGACAAGCCCTTCGTCGCGGACAACACACCGCCGGTATCGACCTTCAGCGCCGCCGGCGTCGTCGCGACGGGCACCGTGCGTGTCGTCGGGACATCGACGGACGCGGTCGGTCCGATCGAAAGCATCGTGGTCCGCGGTGGTGACGGCCGCGTCGACGTCGAAGATCCTGAGACGGGGGCGTTCGATGTCGAGCTCGACATCCCGTGCGGCGCGATCGTTCCGGTGCGTGTCTTGGCCACGGACGCCGCCGGCAACACGGGAACGGACAGCATGGACGTGCGCTGCGACGACGTGCCGCCGACTCTGTCGGTACAGCCGACGGTGTATCGGCAGGAGAGCGACCTCGAGGTCGTCTACGCCGCGGACGGGTCGTCGGTGAGCTATCAGTGGACGACGAACCGGACGGAGGTGACGCTCGACGACAGCGGCGCGCCCATCGCGCTCGCGAAGTACCTCACCCGCTTCGACGACTTTGCCGCGAACCTGCCGCGCCTCGTCTGGGTCGCGAACGATGCCGCCGGCACGCACGTCTCCGCGTATCGCTACCTCGTGAACGGGACCGAGCATCGGGCTTGGACCGAGGTCACGCCCGTGAACGTCGTGCCCGGACAGTCGCTCTACGAGCTCGTGCTGTCGTACCAGTCGCTGTCGGCGCGCCTCGGTGAGGGGCGCGAGGCGGACGTGCATCGCGTCGAGCTACGCGCCGTCGACGAGGCCGGCAACGTCACCACGCGCGTGGTGGAGTTCAACGTGGAGCTGCTGTCGCCGCCGGTGTGGATCGGTGGCTGTGCGCTGTCGCCGGGACTGAGTCAGTTTACGCTTCCCGGCCGAACGCTGCGGGATGCGTACGCCCGGCCTCCGGGCGCTCCAGGGGTCGACGTCCTGACCGCCTACATGCGCTATGGGCTCGATGCGCTCGGTGGCATCAGCATGATGCCGATGGATCCGGTCCGCGTGCAGATCGCGGCTCCGGTAACGAGCCGCATCACGGAGCTCTCCGAGGATCTGCACTACGGACCGCAGTTCGTGCCGGGGGGACTCGGCGACGTGTGCCCAGCGCCGGCGCATCGACGAATGAACGTCATGGGATCGTGGAGCGACGCTTGCGTTGCGGGCGTGAAACCCCTGGTCGACGTGCTCTGGACACGCGTGGCGGATGGCCCGGTCAACGACGAGGTCCCCGTCGTGCCTGACGTTGTGGTGCGTGACTCGACGAACACGGCGGTCATGCAGAACGGCGATGGCGAATTCGCGGTGCCGGCTGTGGGGAGGAACGTCCTGTTCACCCAGCTGCCCAGTGCTCTCGCGCTTCGCTTCGGCGGTGTCGCCTACGACTGGTCAGAAGCCGTCACGGTGCCCGCGGGCTACATGCTAACGCAGCAGCCGCCGCGGTACCGCCTACCGACGTACAACGGGCAGGGTGTCGACTTCATCACGAACAACGACCCCGTCGACTACCCGCGCTGGGTCTCGCGCGCGTACATCAGCGCGTTCGAGATCGAAAGTGCCCCTATCGTCGCGACGGCGCGCCGCGAGTCGCTGGTCGACCTCGAGGTCGACGTAGTGCTGGCGCCGGATTGTGAAGCCGGGCTCGTCTACCAGACGAGCCTCTGAACGGAGCGAAGGACCGAAAGGAGCTACGGATGAGCAACTTCAACAAGGTGATGCTGACGGGGAACCTCGGTGCGGATCCCGAGATGCGCTACCCGCAGGGCGGGACAGCCGTCGCGAACTTCCGCATCGCAACGACAGAGCGTTGGAAGGACGCCGATGGCGAGATGCAGGAGCGGACCGACTGGCACCGCATCGTCGTCTGGGGGAAGCAGGGCGAGACCTGCCGCCGCACTCGGCACACGTGCAGTCGGCCTCGTACAACACGTGGACACGATCCTCGATGAGGCGCTCGGGCTGCGGCGTCGGTCTGGCTCGCTTACCGGCGGATGTGGTCATTCGAAGACACACTCACTGAACCGTTAGATCCGCGGTACCTCGAATGTGCGGCATCAAAGTCATGTGTGCGTTGTTGTTCAGAAGCACGATGACCTCGTGCAGGCCGACCGCTGCGGACGACGAAATCGTTGCTCTCACGTTCGGCGTGAACCCCGGATGCATGCAATAGTCCGGACAGTCGAGCTGCAGCGGATTCGCCTCGATCGTGTCGAAGTACACATGGAAGTGCCCTTCGCTCGGATAGTCCGTAGCGTCGCCATGTTCGTTTCCGTCGTCCGCAGCGCGTAATCCGTGCGAACCGCCGACGTCGCGCGGGTCGCGGAGTTCGAAGTCCGCAACGGTGACGCTCACGATGATCTCGCCTCCAGGTGCAACCACGCTCGGGTTGACGGTAACCGCCGTGATGGCGGGATCCGGCGAGCTACAGGACGCGCAAATCAGTGCGACTCCGAATGTGAGAATCGTATGTACTCGTTTCATCATGGTTGCCTTTCGATGGGGTCGACGGAATCGTGCCAGAGCAAACAACGCCGCGACGAGAGATGTCGGCGGCTGCGCGTAGGTGCAGCCATAGACCGGAGTCGCGCCCGCGATACATGGAAGACGGATCTCAGAACGCGTCGTTGTTCCTTTCAGTATGGAGGGTGGTGATACCGGCGTAGGCCGCCGGCAGGACGAGCAGGGTCAGCAGTGTTGATGTGACGAGTCCCCCGATGACCACGGTCGCAAGCGGGCTTTGCACTTCGGCGCCGGCCGACGTCGCAACCGCCATCGGCGCGAATCCGATGATGTCGGTCAGAGCGGTCATCAGCACGGGGCGGAGACGCGCCCGTGCCGACTGTCGTGCGGCTTGCTCTGGATCGTCGCCGGCGGCGCGCCGCTCAACGATGTACGCCGTCAAGACGACGCCGTTCAACACAGCGACGCCAAAGAGCGCGATGAACCCGACGCCCGCGGAGATCGACAACGGGTAGCCGCGGACCGCGAGCGCGACGAGCCCCCCGGTGATCGCCATCGGCACGTTCAAGTAGATGAGACTGGCGAGGCGTCCCGAGTTGAAAGTCGAGTAGAGCAGCATGAAGATCAGAAGGAGCGCGAGCGGCACGAGCACCGCGAGGCGTTCCGCCGCCGCCTGCAGGTTCTCGAACTGCCCGCCCCACTCGACCGTCCAGCCGGGGGGAAGGCGGACCTTCGAGACCGCCGCCTGGGCTTCTCTGACGAACGATGCGAGATCGCGACCGCGCACGTTGGCTTCGACGTTGATCCGACGGCTGACGCGATTGCGGCTGATCTGCGCGGGCCCGTCGGCGATCGAGATATTGGCGAGCTGCGAGATCGGAATCTGGAAGGCCGGTCCGTCCGTCCGCGGCACCGCGACGCGGAGGTCACGGATGGCCTCGGGTCGGACGATGCGTCCCGGGTCGAATCGCACCTGGAGCGCAAACCGCTTCTGACCCTCGACGACGGTACCCACGCGCTTTCCGCCGACCGTTTCGATGACGTCGAGAACGTTGGCTGCGTTGAGCCCGTAGCGTGCGATCGCTTTCCGGTCGACCTCGGCGCGGAGCATCGGAAGCCCCTGCGTCTGCTCTGCCTTGACGTCGGCGGCACCATCAATCTCCTGGACGACGCGGGCGATCTCGTCCGCCTTCTCCTTCAACATCCCGAGGTCGTCGCCGTACAGATGGACGGCGACGTCCGAGCGAACCCCGGAAATCAACTCCTGAACCCGGAGCTCGATGGGCTGCGAGTAGCTGAAAATCGCGCCGGGCACGTGGGTGGTCATCGTCTGGTTGATGGCCTCGACCAGCTCCTCCTTCGTGTCGAACCGCCACGTCTCTGGCGGTTTCAGAACGATGTACGTGTCGCTGATCTCCACCCCCATCGGGTCGGTCGCGATCTCCGCACGCCCGGTCCGCGAGACGACCGTTTCGACCTCGGGGAATTCGTCGTGGAGAACCTGCTCGGCGATCGTGCTTATCTCGTTGGATTGCTCGAGCGAGATGCTCGGTAGTCGCCAGATCTGCATCGCGATCGAGCCTTCGTCGAGGCGCGGAATGAACTCCGCACCGAGGAACGGAACCAGGACGAGACTCGCCCAGAACAGCGCCGCGGCAACGCCGACCGTTCGCTTCTTGCTGCCCATCACGCGCTCGAGAAGTGGCTCGTACAGCCGCCGCGCCGTCCGAAACAGCCATGGCTCCTTCTCCGAGACTCTTCGGAGGAAGATGTCGGCGAGCACCGGCATCAGCGTCAGCGCGCAGACGAGCGACCCCGCGAGCGCGAACGCGACGGTCAGCGCCATCGGTCTGAACATCTTTCCCTCGATCCCTCGGAGCCCGAGGATCGGAAGGTAGATGATCGTGATGATACCCACCGCGAAGACGACCGGACGCCCGACTTGATGCGCAGCGCTGCGGATCTTCTCGCGATGGGGCGTCGGATCCCCGCGGCGCTCGTGCACGACGCGCACGACGTTCTCGATCATGACCACGGCCCCATCGACGATGATGCCGAAGTCGATGGCTCCGAGGCTCATCAGGTTGGCCGACAGGCCAAAGATCCGCATGCCGATGATGGCGACGACGAACGAAAGCGGGATCGCCAACGCGACGATCAGGCCCCCGCGGAAGCTGCCCAACAGCAGCAGCAACACGACGACCACCAGAAGGCCCCCTTCGAGGAGGTTTCGCGCGACGGTGACGATCGTGGCGTTCACCAGCTCGGTCCGGTCGTAGTAGGTATCGATCGTGACACCGGGTGGGAGCGTCGCTTCGATCTGTCCGATCCGCTCCTTTACGCGATTGACGACGGTGCGCGAGTTCTCGCCCATCAACATCATGACGATCCCCACGACGGCCTCGCCGCGCCCGTCCCTCGTGACCGCGCCTTGCCGGATGACCGGCGCGAGCTCGACGCGCCCGAGATCGCCGACGTACACCGGCGTGCCGTGCTCGTCGTGAGAGATGACGACGGTGGCCAGGTCGTCCAGGCTCTGAACCAGCCCCTCGCCACGAACGAGGTACTGTTCGCCCTGGTGCGCGATGTAGCCGCCGCCGACGTTGCGGTTGTTCTCTTCGAGCGCCGCGAGGATCTGGCCCGTGCTGATGCCGTGCGCCACCAGTCGATCGGGGTCGAGGGTCACCTGATAGGTCTTGAGCTCGCCACCGAACGCATTGACCTCGACGATGCCCGGCACGGAGCGGAGCTGGTAGTTCACATACCAGTCGAGGATCGTCCGCAGCTCCATCGGTGTGTAACAGGCATCCGTGTCCGGCGCGTTCGCGCCGCACATCGGTTCGCCTTTGACCTCGAACTGGTAGATCTCTCCGAGACCGGTGGAGATGGGACCCATCTCGGGTTCGCCGTACTCCTCCGGGATCTGTTCGCGCGCGGCGGCGAGACGTTCGCCCACCATTTGGCGGCTCCAGAAGATGTCGGTGCCCTCCTCGAAGACGATCGTCACGACCGAGAGGCCGAACTTGGAGACCGAGCGGATCTCTTCCACCTTCGGCAGACCGCTCATCGCTGTTTCCACCGGGAAGGTGATGAAGCGCTCGACCTCCTCGGGCGCGAGGCCGGGGCTGTTCGTCAAGACCTGCACCTGTACGTTCGTGACGTCGGGTACGGCGTCGATGGGGAGCGTACGCATCGAGTCGATGCCGACCACGCACAGCAGCAGCCACGCAAAAATCACGAGGACGCGATGCGATAACGAGAGGTCGATGATTCGTTTGATCATTGCCGCACCTCAGTGACTGTGTCCGCCGCCCATCGCACCCTTGGCGGCTTCCGACTTGAGGAAGAACGTCCCTCCCGTCACGACGGTCTCGCCTGCGTCGAGGCCCGACAGGATCTCGATGTACGTCTCGGCGCGCCGTCCGAGCGCGACCTCCCGGCGTTCGTATCGTCGCTCACCCAGGCTCACGAACACGATCGACGCATCGCCGTCTCGTTGGACGGCGGAGGCAGGGACGACGATCGATTCAACCTTCAATTCGCCGCTGATCGGGTGCGTGTCCGCGACGGAGACCTTCGCGAACATCCCGGGTCGAAGTGCGCCGTCCTCGTTAGGGACGTCGATCCTGGCTTGTGCGGTTCGGGTCGCCGGGTCGATCTGACTTCGGATGTACGCGACGGCACCCTCGAAAGTTCGACCGGGATACGCTGCGACCGTCACGACGACGTGGTCTTCCAGGTGGACGCGTCCGAGATCGCGTTCGTAGACATCGATCCAGATCCAGACTCGCGACAGATCAGCGATCGAGTACAGATTGGCGTCCGGTGCGACCACCTCGCCGAGGTTGACGTGCTTCTCGACGACCGTGCCCGCGATCGGGGAACGGATAGGGAAGTGCGCTGCCGCGGGGTCGTCGTAGTCGACTCGATCGAGCTGAGCGTCGGTCAGCCCGAGGAGCTTCAGGCTCTGGCGAGCCGCCTGATACTCCGCTCGGGCGGCCTGGACCGCCGCCTTCGACTCAAGCAGGGATTGCTGGCTGGTGATGCGATCGGCCGCGAGCTCGCGCTCGCGTGCGAGCGTCTTCTCGGCGAGCTCGAGCTGCGACCTCGCGCGAAGCAGCACACTCTTGGTTCGGCCTAGCTCGAGGGAGTCGATGACCGCAAGGATCTGCCCGCGCTTCACGCTGGCCCCCAGCGACACGTCCACTCGATGCACTCGGCCCGGTACCCGCGGCGCGACGTGCGCGAAATGATCCTGATCGAAGTCGACGCGCCCCGTCGTCGAAAGCACGTGCCCGACAGCTCGAAGTTGGGCGGCAGCGGTCGGAATTCGAATCCGTGCGAACGCTTCCGGTGTGAGCTCGACGATCCGATCATGACCTTCGTCGTGGTGGTCCTCTTCGTCGGGTGTGTCATAAGCGCCCTGTTGTACCTGCTCATCGTCCTCCGAGTGGCGATGGTCCTCCTTCGGACAGGCCAAAAGCCCGGTGAAGAGTAGTGTCGCGATGACGCGCTTCATGGTGTGTCTCCTGTCGAGGCCGGGATCGGCGTCGTGCCGCACGCGAGCTGGAGTTCCAACGTTGCCCGAGCTGCGTCCGCCTCGGACGCGATCATTTCGGCCTCCGCTTCAACGAACGTTCGTCGGAGCAAGAGGACCTCGGGCCACGTCGCCTTTCCGGCTTCGAAGGCCCGGCGGAGTAGGTCGAGGTTCGGCTCGAGCGTCCCGCTGACCAGCGTCTTCATCGTGTTCGCGTTCTCGACCGCAGCGTCCTTCGCCGCGGCGGCCGCGATCACCTCGGCTCGGACGCGCAACTCGGCCATACCGAGCTGGGCTTCGGAGCGGGTCACGACAGCGTCCGCGACCTCGACACCGCCCTGATTGCGCATGAAGAGAGGGATTGGGATCGACAGCCCCCCGCCCACGAGCGTCTCAACGTCGTTCTCACGGCCGGCGAACACACGAACGGTGACGTTTGGCCACCGTCGGGCCCGCGCGAGCCGAGACTCAGCTCGTGCGCGAGCCACCTGTGCGCGTACGGCAGCGAGATCGGCCCGTGCGGCGAGGGCGGTCTTGACGATGTCGTCCGGGAACGAAACGGCTGGCGTCACCAAGGGGCCTGCGACCTCGATCGGAAGGGCGGGGTCCGCTCCCATGACCTCGGCGAGGCGTGCGAGGGCCGCTCGATGCGATGCGCTTGCGCGTCGCATGGCCGTCTCGGTCCTGGCCAGCTCGCTTGCCGCTGCGCTGAGGTCGAGCTGAGTCCCGGCACCGCGCTCCATTCGGCGTCGAGCGAGCTCGAACAGCTCCTTGGTGAGCGACCGGTCGCGTGTGCGAACGGCGAGGAGATCGCGTTGCGCCTGTGCAGTGACGAAGGCCAAACCGGCAGCCGTTGCGGTTGCTTTCAGCGCGCGCCGTTGGACATGCTCTGCCGAGTCGAGGTCCGCACTCGCTGCCTCTGTCCGATCGCCGATTTGTCCGCCGATCTCGATTTGCTGCGCGATACCGATCTCGAAGTCGAGCCCTGTGCCTGCACCGGTGCTTCGAGCGTTGGCGGAACCTCCGAGCGTCGGATTGATCGGCCACGTCCGTGCAGACGTCAGACGTCCCGACGCTTCTTGGACCCGAGCCCGGGCGATCGTCAGCGCAGGCCCGTTTTCGAGCGCGCGCCGTATCGCGCTCTCGAGGTCTATTGGTGTTGGGCCCGCGGCCTGGACCGACGACGGCCCGACCGTGGGCACCGCAAGCCAGACGGCCCGCAGAACCCATGCGCGCAGCATAAGAAACGACTCCTGTGGATCGCGAGCGCGCACGGGCGCCACGATCCGCCGACCGCGAGTGCATCGCTCAAGCACCCGCTAACGACTCAGAATGTTCGGTTCGATCAGGTGATCGGAGGTCGCAGCAGAGCGCGTCCGTGTCCGTCAGCCTGCGTCGCGCCGGCGTGTCCCGGGACGGCATCCGGTCGAGTCTGGGGCTCGACGATGCCAGCCTCGGATGCGACGAACAGCGGTGAAGCGTGGCAAACGCAAGCGTGGAATATGCCGGTGCAGCCGTGTTCACCGGTTGTGTCGTGGTGCTCGTCGTCCACGGCGTGGGCGGTGTGGCCCTCAAGCACCAGATGCACGGCGTTTTCGGCCACTTCGATACTGGGCGTCATACCCAGGAGCAGCAGGAACACGACGTGCTTTTGCACGCTGCAACGCTCTTCGATGGAAGCGCGGGTGTCAAGCTCGGCGTCCGCAACGCGTTCGGCCTGCACGACATGCTGGGGAACATCGCGATGGCGCGTTCGTGTAGTGAAGTCCGCGGCCTCTTTCGTGGTGTACCGAACAACTTCACCGTCGACCTCGCGACGAAGCCGTCCGGCCTGAACGGGTCGGTCGAGTCGAAGTCGCGTCAGCTGTCGCCCAGCGCCCTCCGGACACCACCGGTCACCGAAGATGGTTCGCTTCACGGTGACGCTGCCGAGGCGGTTCATGACGTCGAGGGTCGCGGCCAGCTTGGGGTCGAGCCGGTCGTCGCTAGGCATCGGTGGTCTCCTCCTGCTCCCCGAAGAGTGAAAGCTGCGCCAAAAGCACGAGCACGTCGCAGTCGACGAACTGCTGCGTGCGGTCGGGGTTGTTCGTCAGGACGCGCCATCGTTGCATGTCATCGAGCCAGAAGGGCTCGCGGGCGATCGTGCGCAGCTCTCCGCGCACCCGAACTGGGTCGCCAACCTCGAGGCTCGGCTTGGGCGGTCGTGAACTCGAAGCGTTCATCGTGAAGTCCCTCCTTCGTCGCGTCCCCTACGCCGCCTGCTCGATCGCTGCGGTCGCCATGAGGAACTCACTCGCCTTGCGTGCTTGGGATGCGGCTCGCACGAAAGCGCCCGGGTCCTTCTCCAGGACGGCGATCCAACTCTGCAGGTACGCCGCGTGGTGCCGGTCGTCCGGCGGCAGCCCGCATTGCGCCGCCAGGAACGCGGCCCCGAGCTCTGCGACCAGCTCCTCGAAGGCGTAGCCCTCGACGTCGTCCTGGCCGACAAGCTCGCGTCCGAGCCGACTCTTGTGC
>JAVJQW010000042.1:0-343947 GCA_040218735.1 Deltaproteobacteria bacterium | reverse complement strand
CCTTCGCCCTTTGGCCCATTCCAAGTACGCCTGAGCTCGGACCCCCGTGCATTCGTCGACCCGACCCCTTCCGACGAGTCACTCCGCCTCGCAGGCGAGCTCAAGGTCTGCTTCGTGCAGCATGCGGAGCAGCTTGCGGAGCTCGTGCACGAGGAATACCGAGATGCGATTGAGAACTCCGAGTGGGTCAATCCAGCCGACGCAATGCCAGGCGACCTGTCTGTCTCCGCCCTCCGGCCCTACATCTCGGATCGGTTTCTCTCCGTGTATAGGTGGTCAGACGACCGCGACCGCTATTCCGTTCGAGTAGTGCTCGTACCGTATTGGGACCAGGAGCACGGCCTCTACCTCCGATTCGACGGCGGGACGTGGACTCGTGCGCAAGCAATATAGGAACTCAACGATGATGGTCTCCACCAAGCGAGCGCTAGATGTGGACAGGCAGGAGATCCTGCTCGCCCCTCCCTACGTCCCGGATTCTAGCCACCCACATCGGCCTCGCGGCTGCCCAACAGGATGTTGCAGTCTGACGGGCGGCTACGCCGCCCGCAGCTGAACATCGGGTGTTGGGCTGACGAGTGACCGCGGAGGAAGACATGATCGACAAGAATCAGGCTCTCCGAATCGCCGGCGGACAGACGCCCGACGGCCTGATGATCGACCGCGATCGCGTCAAGGAGCTGGAGTCGGGCTGGCTCTTTCCCTACCGCGGGCTACCCGATGCCGATCCACTCGACATCCCAGCGGGCTCCAACGGATGTATCATTAACAAGTCGACGGGCGCCGTAAAGACACTGGGCTCGAGGCGAACGCCGGAGACCGACGCAAAGTTCTATGACCTCGGGTACCAGTTCGACTTATACGATCTCGTCATAACGTCCGTGAACGAGCGCTCTGCTACCCTCGACTTCCTTGAGCAGCTCCGCCTCTCCGACGTTGACCTCTCATACAGCGCCGGCGTGGTCTGGCGAGTCCCCCGGTCGATAGCTCGCGCGGAGCTCAATGAGAGACTCTCGAAGCTCCCATGCATCTTCGGAGCTGCGCGACTGTACTTCGTATACGAAGTGCTCGCGCAAGCTGAGCGTGAGACCTACTGCGAATTCAGGGTACTAAAGTGCACGGGGTAGCACAGACAGCCGCGCGCCCGGCCCAACGCCGAGGCAGCCCAACATGATGACGAAGACTGACGGGGCTTCGCCCCGCCGCTTATCATCGGGTGCTGGACGAACTCAAGGCTGGCAATGAGTCCCGTAGATTTGAACGAAGAGCTCATCCAAGCCGTGGAGGAAGACGACTCGTCGTTCGTCAAACGCGGTCGGCAAGTCATCATCCGGTGGGCGGACCGATACCTGCGCGACACCTATGGCCCTGGTGTGTATATCGACGCCGTGGACGTCGTCGTAGCCATGGGGCCGGGTGCAACACTCGCCGAGGAAACACTCCGCGAGATTCGACCGCCTGACGCTATCAGGCGTTGCGTCGAGCTCTTGACCACGCCGGACGCTAGTCAACGCTACCTGGCGATCTCGCTCCTCGCGCAGATCGGTGGACCATCGGAGATACCTGCTGCTGCGAAGCTAGCTGCCGACAGTGAAAGCATGGTCCGCGACGCCGCTGTTCACTTCGTCACGCAGCTCGCAATCCAGGCGAAGGCTACAGCAGAGCAGATCTCACCGATGCTTCAGGCACTCGAAACGAGTCCCTGGCCGGAGGCAGCACGACAGAGGGCGAGGCTCGAGAACTTCCTACAACACGACTGGGACGCACTAATGACACAAGCAGTCCAACATGAGGATGAGTCTGATGGGCCTTCGGTCACGCGTTGTGAGTGCAATGCGACCCCTGAATGAACTGCTCTCTAGTGAGCCCTTCCTGCGCGACTTTCAGCGGTGGACGGACGAAGCAACGAACGAGGTCGAGGTACTCACGCCGTCGGCCGCGATGCGCGAAGCTTGTCTTCTGCACCTCCAAGTCACGACTCGCTCTCCGCTCGGAACTATCGCGTATGAGACCGGCGGTGTGCTGGTTCAGCACGGGTGGGTGAGGCTGCTGGGCTCCGGACACGAGCGCCTCCCGAGGAGCCTCCTTTCCGCGAACGCGCGGGAGCGCGTCCGGCTTCTTCCCGTCGGTTGTCTGCACATCGCGGACGACGTGCTCGGGGGGATCTTCGTCCTGAACGGCGGTGGGGTTCCCGGAGAAGCAGGCCACGTCGCCTACTTCGCGCCCGACAGTCTTCGGTGGGAGGACACGTCGTTGGGCTTTGGAGACTTCCTCTCCTGGCTCCTGCACGGCGACCTCGATGGATTCTACGCCGCGCAGCGATGGGACGACTGGGCGTCCGAGGTCCGAGCACTCCAAGGCGACCAGACCTTCAGTATCTACCCACCGCTTTGGGCCCAAGGACCCTCGATCGCCGAGCGCTCGCGCCGTCCCGTACCTTCTACAGAAGCACTCGAAGGGCAGTTCGAGCTCCAGGACCAGCTGGCGAGCTCGACCGAAGACGGCTAGCGCCCATCCGAAGTAGCCTCCTTTCGAACCTCCGCCTGGACGCTCCCGTCGCGGGCACTATGACTCCGCATCATGTACCTCGTCGTAGACTTCGAAGCGACGTGCGACGACGCCGGCGCCGTGCCGCGGGACGAGATGGAGATCATCGAGGTCGGGGCCTGCCTCGTTCGAGATGACCTCGTGACCCCCCTCGCTGAGTTCCAATCGTTCGTCCGCCCCGTCCGCCATCCCCAACTCACCCCGTTCTGCACCCGACTCACCACAATTCGTCAGTCTGACGTCTCGACGGCGCCGTCATTTCCGGAGGTCGCCGAGCGCTGGCACGATTGGGTCACCCAGAACGCCGAACAACCCATCTTCTGCTCCTGGGGCGACTACGATCGTCGACAACTCCGACAGGACGTCACGTTTCACGACGTCGCCAACCCACTCCCCTTCGGACACATCAACCTGAAGCGGAAGTTCAGCGAAGCCCAATCACTCCGCAAGAAGCTCGGGATGGCTCAGGCGCTGCGCCACGTCGGGCTCCCGCTCGACGGCACGCATCACCGCGCCATCGATGACGCCCGAAACATCGCCACGCTCCTGCCGTTCATCTTCACCGAGGGTCACAAGTCATGACCGCCACCGCGTTCCGGTGCCGCGCTTGCGGCGTCGCCGTCACCGTTCGACTCGAAGAGCTCACCGACCCCGATCAACTCGAAGAACGCGACGCCCAACCCCACGTCCCGCGCGGCCGATACATCGTCTCCGACGGCAGCTTCTTCACGGACTCCGAAGGCGCCTACCTCGTTCACCTCGAGGACACGATCCACACCCAACACCACCACGACCCGAGCCGCCTCAACGGGTGCTGCGGCCTCGACGGGTGCGACGGCCTGAACACCCTCTGCACCAACGGACACGAGGTCGGGACCGAGAAGTCGGACTGCTGGATGCCCCACGCGCTCCTGCTCTCCGCAGGAGCCGTCGAGCCCACTACTTCCAGTGAAACCTGAACCGCGTCTCGCGGCCCGCATCGACACGACGCACGAACGCGCGCTCGCGCCCGTCCGGCGCTCGCAGTCGAACCTCGTACTCACCCGCCTCCAGCGAGACACGGACCGGCGTCTCACCGATCGACTCACCGTCGACCAAGACCGCGCTGCTCGGACGCGCGTCGACCACCAAGGTCCCCGCCGTCGACGACCAAGCCGCCGTCCCCGCGAGCACCACCAACAAAGCGAACATCGATGACAACACCCGGCGCATGAACCAAAGCCTGCGCCGACTCGACGCGGACTTTCGACCTCACCGCGTATGTGCAGAGCCCTACTTCACGGTCAGGGAGCACCGATTCCCATGTGGCGGGCGCGCCTCAGCCTGAACCGACCTGATTCACCGCGTCGCCCAGCGGCTTGTAGGCGTAGTGCCCCAGCTCGTCCGCGATCAGCTTCGGCAACGCCGCCATGTCGCCGTTCGCGAGCGACTGGATCTTCGCCCGTGTCGGCGCCGGCACCATCGCCAAGTCCTTACCGGACAGCTCCGCGATCAGCTCGAGCCGCTCCACGAGCTTGCCGAACACCCCCGGGCTCACCTCACCCGCGTGCGCGATCTCCTCAAGCGCCGCCATGATTCGCGGCGCCTTCTCCTCGGTCACCGCATCCCGAAGATCCGCGAGACGATCGCCGGCCTCGAACGTCGGCTCCGCGTGCTGACCCGCCTCGATCATCTTCGTGAGCTGAGCCGCGCTACGGCTCAAGACCCGCTTCTGCAGCGTCCGCGTGATGTCCGGCAGACGCCCCGGCAACGCATCGAGGATCGCCTTCTGCTCCGGCTGCGACATCTTTTGCAGCGCCTCCGCGCCACGCGTCGCCGTCTCCTCAATCACCTGGTTGTACTGCGGCGAACCCACCGGAAAATTCGATCGCACCGTCATGGCCGAGCCTCCCCGAGCACCTGCTCGAGCACCGCAATCTCCTGCGCCATCTCCGCGTCCACACCCTTGCTGTGGCGCTTCGCCGCCTCGACGTCGTGCTTCGCGTCCGACAGCTCCCCGCGCTGCGCATTCAACCGCGCGCGCAGCAGGTACCCCTCACACAGCCGATCCTCGGCCGAAGTCAACGAACCCAACGCCTCGATGTTCCGCGAGTACGCCTCGAGCGCCTCGTCGTGCCGACCGAGCCGCTCGTACGCCAGCCCCAGATACTCGTGAAAGATCGGGTTTTTCTCGTCGAGCGCGACCAGCACCTTCAGGATCGGCAACGCCTTGTCGTCGCGCCCGATCTGCATCTGCGCCAACGCCTGACTCAACACCTGGGCGAGCTCCTTCGCGCTCAACCCCGCCACCATCGACAGAGGAAGGTCACCCTTCGCGACGGCGATCAGCGTCTCCGTCAGGTCTCCCGGTTTGTCCGCCATAGGCGGCAAAAGTACCACAATCGAAGGCGATCGATCCTCAGCCTTCGCCGAGCACGGAGCGACGCTGCTCCTCCAGATGCCAGGGCGGCGTCGCGTAGACGTCTTCGAACAGCGTAGCCTGCGTCGGCGCCGGGCGGGCCTCCGCACGGTCCACCGTCGAAACGATCTCTTCGTTCAACGACTTGCGCGCGTCCTCGTCCCGGTCGTCGCTCCACAGCCCCTTGTCGACCAAGTACGCCTTGTAGCGCTGGAGCGGGTCGCGCTCCTTCCAGACCTCGACCTCCGCTTCGTCGCGGTACACCCGCGGGTCGTCGGAGCTGGAGTGCGCGCCGATGCGGTACGTCAGCATCTCGAGGAACGCCGGGCCCTCGCCGCGCCGCGCCCGATCCGCGGCCTCACGCACCGCACCGTAGACCGCGAGGATGTCGTTGCCGTCCACGCGCGCGTACGGGACGCCGTAGGCGATCGCCTTCTCCGCGATCGTACGCGCCGAGGTCTGCTGCTTCGTCGGCACGCTGATCGACCAGTGGTTGTTCTGGCAGATCAGGATGCACGGCGCCTGGTAGACACCCGCGAAGTTCAGGCCGGTGTGGAAGTCCGCGCTCGACGTCGCGCCGTCACCCATGAAGCCGACCGTGACCGTGTCGTCCTTCTTGATCTTCGCACCCATCGCCGCGCCGACGGCCTGCGTGATCTGCGGGCCGATCACACTCGACCACGACACCTGGTGCACCGACTTGTCCGCGTAGTGCGACGGCATCTGCCGCCCCTTCAACACGTCGCCGTCGTTCCCGAACACCTGACACACGTACGGCTCGAGCGGGTAGCCGCGGTACAACATCGCGACGCCTTCGCGCAGGCCGGGGAAGATCCAGTCCGTCGCGTGCAGCGCCGCGGCCGTGCCGACCGGTGGCGCCTCCTGGCCGGTGCACGCACCGTAGAAACCGATGCGGCCCTGGCGCTGCAGGATCATCATGCGCTCGTCGAGCAGTCGGATGAGCAGCATGTAGCGGTACATGCGCAGCATCGTGTCGACGTCGACGTCCGGGAGCACGCCGACCTGCTTGCCGTCCGGGCCGATGACCTGATGGAGCTTGGGCTCCGCGAACGGCGGCTCGAGGGTCAGGATCGACACCTCAGGCCATCTCCATCATCAGGCGGTCCGGGTTCTCGAGCAGCCCGATCACGTTGTACGCGAAGGCCGCGCCGACGTGGCCGTCGATGAGGCGGTGATCGAACGACAGCGACAGGTTCATCATGTTGCGCACGACGATCTCGTCGTTGTCGCCGCGCACGACCGGGCGCTTCGCCATCTTGTGCACGCCCATGATCGCGACCTCGGGGTAGTTGATGATCGGCGTCGCGAAGATGCCGCCCTCCTTGCCGAGGCTCGTGATCGAGAACGTCGATCCGCCGAGGTCGTCGGTGCTGAGCGAGTTCGTCCGCACCGCGTTCGCGAGGCGCAGGATCTCCGCCGCGAGGTCCAGCAGCGAACGCCGATCCGCGTGGCGAATCACCGGCACGATGAGGCCGCGATCCGACGCGACCGCGATCCCGATGTGGTAGTGCGCGCGCCGGATGAAATCCATGTTGTCGTCGTCGACGTGCCCGTTCATCTGCGGGAACTTCTTCAACGACGCGACCACCGCCTTCACGATGAACGGCAGGTAGGAGAGCTTCTCCTCGTCGTCGCGCAGGTTCGCGTTGAAGCGCTTGCGGACGCCGACCAGGTCCGTCGCGTCACACTCCTCCACGAACGTGAAGTGCGCCGCGGTGAACGCCGACTGGGCCATCTTGTCCCAGATGCGACGACGAAGACCGCGAACCGGGATGCGCTCGTCCGCGTCGGTCGCCTCGGGCGCGGGGCTCGGCGCGGGCGCCGCGGGGCGCTTCGTCTGTGCGGGGGCCTGCGCCGCGGGCGCTGCGGGTTGCGACGCCGCCGCGCGAACGTCGTCCGACGTGACACGACCGGCGGGGCCCGTACCCTGCACGGCGCCGAGGTTCACGCCGAGCTCACGCGCGAGCCGACGCGTCGCCGGCGCGGCGAGCACCTTGCCGCCGTGATCGGCCGGCGCGGCGGGCGCAGGTGCCTTGGGTGCTTCGGCCTTCGGCGCCTCGGCCTTGGGTGCCTCCGCTTTCGGCGCTTCGGCCTTCGGGGCTTCGGCCTTCGGAGCCTCTTTCGGCGCCTCCGCGGCCGGCGCGCCGCCGCCGCCCTCTTCGATCACCACGATGACCGAGTGGACCTCGACGATGTCGCCCTCGCTGCCGCGCGTCTCCTTCACGACGCCTTGCTTCGGCGACGGGATGACGACGGTCGCTTTGTCCGTCATCACCTCGACCATGGGCTGATCGACCTCGATCTGATCGCCCGGCTTCACCAGCCATTTGACGATCTCGCCCTCGACGACGCCCTCTCCGATGTCCGGCAGCTTGAACTCGAATGCCATGTTCGCGCGGGACGTTAGGGGCCCCTTGGGCGGCGGTCAACGATTCGCAAACGCGCGAGAAAAACTGGACTTGGGGCGTCACCGGGTCCAAGGTCGCCGGCTCCGTCATGCAGTCGTCACTCGAAGTCGCCAGCCAGCTCCCGCATCCCCTCCCCCTCTTCGACTCGGAGGAAGAGACGGCCGTCCCGCCGCTCGCGCTCGGGTATACGAACCCGCCGGCGATGGACGACCTCGGCCACGCGAGCTTCTTCGACGTGAGCGCCCGACCGCTCCCCGTCCCGGTGGCCGTCCCGGAAGACGACGTGCTCCTGGACGCCGCCGTAGGCCAGCACAAGCGCCAAGTCGCCGTCACCGCCCTCGCCGTGGGCGGCCTCGCGCTGGGCGCCGCCGCCGCGCTCCTGGTCTGATCCAGCCTGCGACGATCCGTATCCTACCGAGATCGTTCACCCCGACGCGCACAGCACGCGCGCTTTCCAAGCAACGGTTGTCACACACCCTCCGATAACGTCGGTTGGAGTCCCACCTGTGAGTACCGTCATCCCGGTCGAAACCTTCCCACGCGTCGTTCGCAGCGAGGTGATGGACCTGGACGCCGAGGCGGGCACGCCGCCCCCCGACGGCGTGCTGACCCGGGCCGAGCTGCAGCGTCACGTCGAGCGACTCCACGACAAGTACGACCGCGGCGGCGACCGCAACACGTCGCCGCAGATGCTCGAGCTGAACATCCGCACGGCCGAGCGCATCCTCGAGGACATGGTGGCGGTGGGCGCCGACGGCCTCGACTACCTCCCTCCCCAGGTCCGCGACGCGAACCTCCCCGACAACCTCAAGTACCGCGCGATCGAGATCCTCGTGCACGACGACAAACGCCGGACGGGGCAGATCACCCGGTCGCTGATCTCGAAGGCGAAGCGCCGCTACACCGGGAGCGGGCGCACGGTCGGGACGAGCAACAACGAAGCCGAAGCCATCCGGGAGATCACGCAGCTCGCCAAGGCCCTGCACCTGAACTGAACCGGTCCGTCGATCGTCCGAGATCTTGGGCGCACCATCTCGCGCCGCGCGCCGATAACCGCGATGGGCCCGAGTGCCCGTCGAAGTGATGTCTACCTCCGTCGAGCTACGTCGGATGCTGCAAGAGGCCGAGGCCAAGCGCATGGCTGCGCTCCTCGACGCCTGGAACCAGCAGATCGAAGCCGCCGCGGAGGCCGCCGCCGACCGCAAACACGAGATCGCGCTCCTGCAGGCGGACCAGCGCAACGAGGCCGCCGCGCGCGAGCGGCAGCGCATCCAGGCCCAGATGGCCGCGGACGCGATCGCCTCGTCGCACGCCGAGCAGCGCCTCTACAACCAGATGCAGCAGGCGCTGGCGGGTTACGACGTCAGCGCGTCGATCCCGGACGGCGTCTCGGTCGCCTCGGCCGCCATCATCGCGGTGAACGACGCCGAGCTGATGGCGATGTTCGAGGAGCTGCACGACGCCGACAACCAGCACGTCCGCGACGCGCAGCACTCCGCCGCGTGGGCGATGAAACACGGCTTCGTCCCGCACCCGAACGACCTCGCGACCATCGCGCGCCCGTTCGAAAAGGACGGCGCATGGGGCGATCGGTTCGCCACGCTCGGGCGTGACCTCGACGCGCTCGTGACGCCGACGATGGCGCACGCGCGGATCAAGGCGGACATCGGCGGCGCGCGGCTCGACGTCGTGAAGGCGACGGTCGAAGCCCTCGCACAGTACTCGCCGTCGCGCGCGATCACCCTCGTGCGCGCCCCGCAGGATCTCGCGAAGCTCGGCACCGCGCCGAGCACCAAGACGGCGAAGCCGGAGACGGTGCCCGCGACGGATCGACGTGATCTCAAGCGCGTGCTCGACGGCGTCTTCCGGTAGGCGCCCGACTCACACTTCGGACGGGACGATTCGCTTCGCGCCGAAGCGCGCTTCGAACGCTTCGACGATCCGCCCGCGCGTTTGCTTGGGATCGATCTCCCGATCCAGCTCCAGCGACAGCGAGGTCACGCCCTTGTCGCGGATGCCGCACGGGACGATCAGCGAGAAGGCGTCGAGGGCGGTGCTGACGTTGAAGGCGAAGCCGTGGCTCGTCACCCACTTCGAGATGCGCACGCCGATGGCGCCGATCTTTCGGCGGCCGTCGATCCACGTCCCGATCAACCCGTCGACGCGCCCCGCCTTCACGCCGTAGGACGCACACACGTCGATCATCACGTGCTCGAGATCGCAGACGTACTTCTTCACGTCCTTTCGGTCCGGCTTCAGGTCCACGATCGGGTACCCGACGATCTGCCCAGGCCCGTGGTAGGTGACGTCGCCGCCGCGCCCCGTCTCGAACACCTCGACGCCGCGCGCGGCGAGCGCCTCGGCGGGGACGACGATGTTGTCGGCGTTTGCGCGGCGCCCCATCGTGATGACGGGGTCGTGCTCGAGGAGGAAGAGCGTGTCGGGCGCCTCGTCCTTCATGCGCGCCGCGACGCGGTCCTCCATCAACGTGAGCCCGTCCGCGTAGCGGACGCGGTCGAGCTCGATGACTTCGAGGCGGCGCGTCACTTCCGCGGCTTCTTGTTGAGGATGTGCAACGCCTCGCCGCGCGCCGCCTTCGCCGCCTCCATGAGGCCTTCGGCGAGCGTCGGGTGCGCGTGCACGGTGAGCGCGAGGTCCTCCGCGAGCGCGCCCATCTCCAGCGCGAGGCACGCCTCCGCGATGAGGTCACACGCGTTGAACGCGGTGATGCCCACGCCGAGGATGACGTCGGTCTTGCCGTCGATGACGACCTTCACCACGCCCTCCGTCGCGTTCATCGCGCCGGCGCGACCGAGCGCGGCCATCGGGAAGAGGCCGGTGCGGACGTCGTAGCCCTGCTCCTTCGCAGCTTCTTCCGTGAGGCCCGCGACCGCGACCTCCGGATCCGTGAACGTGCCGAGCGGCATCGCGACGACGTCGAACGCCGCGGGCTTGCCGCAGATGACCTCGGCCGCGACCTCGCCCATCGTCGTCGCGCGGTGCGCGAGGAGCGGCGGGCCGGTGACGTCGCCGACCGCGAACACGTGGTTCACACTCGTGCGGCAGGTGTTATCGACCTTCACCCAGCCGCGCTCGTCGAGCGCGACGCCGATCTTGTCGAGGCCGAGTGACTTCGTGTTCGGACGGAACCCCACCGCGACGAGCACGCGGTCCGCGGGGATTTTCTTCGTCTCGCCGCCGACCTCGACCTTCACCTCACAGCCGTCGCCCTTCTTCTCGTACCCGGCGGCCTTCGCCTTGGTGAGCACTTCGATCCCGACCTTCTTCATGGTCTTGGTGATCGGGCGGAGCAGATCCTTGTCGGTGCCGGGGAGGATGCTGTCGAGCATCTCGACGATCGTGACCTTCGCGCCGAGCTTCGCGTACGCCATGCCGAGCTCACACCCGATGACGCCGCCGCCGACGATGACGAGGTCCTTCGGGATGGGATCGTAGGCGACCGCGTCGCGCGCGTAGCCGATGAACGGCTCCGAGAACGGGAACGGCGGGATCTCGATGATCGACGCGCCCGTCGCGATGATCAGCTGGTCGAACTCGATGCGATCCTCGCCCTCGCCGGTCTTCAGCGAGAGCGCGTTGGGGCCGACGATCGTCGCGTCGCCCTTCTTGTGCGCGCAGCCGTTGGCCTTCAGCAGCCCGGCGATCCCGGTGCGCTGCTTCTTGATGATGCCGTCCTTCCACGCCATCAGCTCCGTCGCGTTCACGTCCGGTACGGCCGAGTAGATGTTCTTCATCGCCTCGACTTCGTGGCGAAGGTTCGCGGCGTGGATGATCGCCTTGCTGGGGATGCAGCCCCAGTTCAGGCAGACGCCCCCGAGGTTCTCGCGCTCGATGACCAGCGCCTTCTTACCGTGCTGTCCCAGGCGGATGCCGGCCGGGTAGCCCCCCGGACCCCCGCCGATCACTACGACGTCGTATCGCTCGGTTGCCATGCGGCAGCCCGTATCACGAGGGCTGTGAGCGGTCACGCCTCGTCGGCAGAGCGAGGATCATCTGCGCGTTCTTCGCGGAAGCGCCGCGCGCCTTCTGGACCGCGGAGCGCGCCATGACCCCGAGGCGCTCGATCTCGTCGGGCCGCGACAACAGCTCGCGTCCGATCTTCTCGAGCTGCGCGGGGGTCTGCACCTGAATACCGCCGCGCCCGAGGAGGATCTCGACCGAGTCGCGGAAGTTCATCATGTAGGGTCCGAAGAGCACGGGTCGTCCCTGACCGGCCGGCTCGAGGATGTTCTGTCCGCCGCGCGGGACGAACGAGCCACCGACGAACACCAACGTCGCGAGCCCGTACACGCGCGACAGCTCACCCATCGTGTCGAGCACCAACACATCGGCCGCGGCGATCGCTTTGGGATCACGATCCGCCGCGCTCCGCAGCGCGACCGTGAACCCCTCCGCGCGCGCGAGCGCTTCGATCTTCGCCGCGCGCTCGATGTAGCGCGGCGCGATGAACAGACGCACCGTCGCGTCGACTTCGCGCATCCCGGAAAACGCGCCGAGGATCGACTTCTCCTCACCTTCGTGAGTGGAGCCCGCGACGAGCACGTGGCGATCGTCGACACCGAGCCGCTGCTTCAGGTCGTCGATTGCCGCGTCGTCGGGCGCCTGCGGGAGGTTGTCGAACTTCGTGTTGCCGGTGACCTTCACACGCGACGGCGGCGCACCGAGCGCGAGCGCGCGCTCCGCTTCGACGGGCTCGCGCATCATCATGAGGTCGAGTTTGTCGAGCTGGTTGCCGGCGACCGCGTTGAGGAGCCGGTACCGACGCACGAGTGACTCCGACAGCCGCCCGTTCGTCAGCGCGACGCGCGCGCCGCCGCGTCGACACGCGTGGATGAGGTTGGGCCACAGCTCCGCGTACTCGAGGACGAGGACGTCCGGTCGCAGCACTTCGACCGTGCGGCGCGTGGAGCCGGGGAAGTCGTACGGGACGTAGGTGATCGCGTCGACGATCGGCATCAGCTTCGTCTCGGCGATCGCGTACCCGGAGTTCGTCATCGTCGACACGATCAACGTCGCGTCGGGGCGCGCGTCGCGGATCTGCTTCACCACCGGGAAGAGCGCGAGCAGGTCACCGGCCGAGGCCCCGTGGAACCACACGCGAGGCCCCTCCGCCGAGCGCGACGCGGGCCACGGTCGCTCGGGGACGTCGAAGAACCCGAGGCGCCGCTTGATGCCGCGGCGGATCTTCGGGTGCAGCAGCAGCACCGGCCACAGCGCGCCGAACACCACGTAGCTGAGGAGCTGATAGAACAGGTGCACGGCTAGGCGTGTTCGCTCATCTCGACGAAGCGCCGGTAGGGACCGTCGTTCTCGAGGAGGGCTTCGTGGCGGCCACGCTCGACGACGCGGCCGCCTTCGAGCACGAGGATCTCGTCGGCACGCTGCACGGTGGAGAGGCGATGCGCGATGACGAGCGCGGTGCGGTTCTCGAGGAGCGCGTCGAGCGCGCGCTGCACTTCCCGCTCGCTCTCGACGTCGAGCGCGCTGGTCGCTTCGTCGAGGATCAGTATGGGAGCGTCGCGGAGGAACGCGCGCGCGATGGCGAGGCGCTGGCGCTGCCCGCCGGAGAGCTGCACCGCGCGCTCGCCGGCGATGGTGTCGTAGCCGTCGGGGAGCGCGGTGATGAAGTCGTGTGCGTAGGCGCGGCGCGCGGCTTCTTCGATCTGTTCGTCGGTCGCGTCGGGGCGGCTGTACCGGATGTTGTCGCGCACCGAGTCGTTGAAGAGGTACGTCTCCTGGCCGACCATCGCGATGTTCGCGCGGAGGCTCTCGAGCGTGACGTCGCGGATGTCTTCGCCGTCGACCGTGATGCGGCCGTCGGTGACGTCGAACAGGCGCGGGAGCAGCGCCGCGACCGTGGACTTGCCGGCGCCGGAGCTCCCGACCAGCGCGACGACCTGGCCGCGCGGGAGGTCGAGGTCGAGCCCCTCGAGCACCAGCGGTGTGTCTTCGCGGTACTTGAACGAGACGCTCTCGAACCGGACGAGCTCGGGGGCCTTGGCGAGGGGTTTCGCTTCGGGGCGATCGACGACGTCGGCCTCGCGATCGATGATCTCGAAGACACGCTCCGCCGCCGCGAGACCCGGCATCACGATTCCATTCAAACGACCGATCGCCTTGACCGGCTCGTACATCAGGATCAGCGCGAGCATGAACCCGACGACGGCGCCGGGGCGTAGGGTGCCGGCTTCGACTTCGTCGACGGCGTAGGCGATCGTCGCGAGCAACGCGACGACGCCGATGAGCTCCATGAGCGGCGTCTGCACCGCGCGCACGAAGACACTCTTCATCATCACGCCGAGGTACTGGTCGCTCTCGCGATCGAAGCGCTGCACTTCGTAACCCTCGCGCCCGTAGGTGTGGACGACGCGGATGCCGCCGAGGGTTTCCGTGATGCGGTTCGTGAGCACACCGAGCGCGTGTTGGCCGCGTTTGCCGTAGCGCTTGAGCGCCTTGCCGAACTGAACGATCGGCAACACCGCGACCGGGAGCACGACGAACGCGACGAGGGACAGCCGCGGGTACTGCACGACACACGCGGTCGCGAGGGTGACCACGCGGAGCGCGTCGCCGATGAGGATCGGGATGCCGTACGTCGTCGCGCGTTCGACCTGCGCGACGTCGTTCATCACACGCGACACGAGGTGTCCGGTCGCCGAGTCACCGAAGAACGTCGCGCCCTGTTTCACGATGCGATCGAAGAGTTGCGTTCGCAGATCACGGATGACGCGCTGGGCGATGTAACCCATCGCGTAGAAGCGCACCGCTTGGGACACCGCCTTGACCGCGACGACCCCGCCGAAGAGCGGCACGATGTTCGCGGCGACGACACCCGCGACGTGGTTCGTCTCGATCGCGAAGCCGAGCGTCTTGGCGATGGCGACGACGCGATCCAACGTCGAAGCGACGGCCTCGGGGCGGTCGCCGCCGATCAGGATCGTGGTCAACAGGTCGAGGAGGATGGGATAGGTCGCGTTGGTGACGGCGAGGCCGCCCATGGCGACGACGGCGACGGCGAGGGCGCCGCGGTACGGCGCGAGGTAGCCGAACAGACGGCGCCAGGCGCTCAAGGGCGCGCCCCCCTCTGGACCGAAACGACGATACGGCCCGTTAGTCGATGTCCAGCCCGGCGGACAAGTCCGGTGCGCCGGAGAAAGGTCAGATGTCTAGCTACACCTGACTACCTTGTGCGCAACGCTGAACGTCTCGGTCCGATAACTGAAACAGGGTTACAGGTGACGCGGGACAACCCCACGTCACGGACCCGTGGCGGCACACCATGGCATCACCGATCGTCCCCAACTCCCCCCGCGGCGGCTACACGCCCGCTTCGACGGACCTCCGTAAGGGTTCCGCACCCGGTCGCCTCGAGCGCAAGGGGAGCGCGTTGCCTCAGGCCCCGATGGGCTCGGCGGGCACGACCCGGAAGGGTCGCAACGCGACGCATGACGCGCAGCGTCAGGTCGGCAAGGCCGGCTCGGGCGGCGGGGCGATCTTCGGAGCGCTCGGCGGCGGTCGGCTCCGAAGGCTGGGCGCGGGGCTCGCGCTGTTGGCCGGGATGAGCGCGACGGTCCCCGCGTACGCGGACTACGTGCGGCTCGACCAGGGGACGCCCGTCGTCGTGGAGTCCGAGCTGACCGCGCCGATCCAGCAGACCGGCGTCGAGTTCGAGCCGGGCCGCGCCGAGGAGTATCCGCTCTTCAAGATCTTCTGGGACTCGGACACGCCCGGGACTTCGCACCGCGGGGTCGACGGGCTGACGCCGGAGGGCGTCGGTCACTTACTCGAGTACGCACGCACCCACGACCTCGACGGGACGCGGCTCGCTTCCGCTTCGGATCGCGCCGGTCCCATACAGGTGACGGCCGGTCACTCCGCGCTGATTCGCTTCATGCTCGAGGACCCGCGCCACTCCGCGTTCATCACGCAGGAGGCGGTGCCACTACTGCGCGCCGGCTTCAACCTCCCCGAGGTCGAGATCGGCGCCAACCCGAACCACGCGCCGGTCGACGCCGGCGAGGTGCGCGTGTGCTCCGACGCCGAGTGGTGGGGCACCGACCGCTCCATCATCGACACCTGGCCCATCCGCTGGCTCCCCGAGCGCATCGGCACGGAGTACGGCTTGGGCACTCAGGTCGGGCACTACGAGCGTGCGCCGCTCGAGCAACGCAAGTACGAAATGACCTGCCTGCTCTACCAGTTCGGGCGCGCGCTCAACGCGTGGGACGACACCGCGCTCGCGACGGGCGATCGCATCAAACATCAGGTGCAGGAGGAGCTGCTCGACGCGTTCTTCAAGCTCCCGGTCTTCGACGAGCGACGCTTCGGCGCGGACGCGCGCGCGCTGCTCCAGTTCTTCGCGACGGACTTCAACGGCTCCGGCATGGGCCTCGCGCAGGCGATCGCGAAGGGCTTCGAGCCGAACGACTTCCCGACCGAGTTCCGCGCGGCGGACAACCGCTCCAGCCCGACGCGGCTGTCGATGAGCACGTCGAACCTCGCCTCGGGGATGGTCGCGCTCGACCGGATCCGCGTGGCGGACGGTCGCGATCCGGCGGCGGTGGAGCTCAAGAGCTTCCCGTCGCTCGGGTACATGGTCGGCGAGCCCTCCGGGCACCACAAGATCACGTTCAACGAAGCGTCGCCGCCGCTGGACCGCCTCAACTACGGAAAGATGATCCAGGTCGGGTCGCGAGCCGACGGCTTCGCGAACGACGTTCGACTCGGCGAGCTCCCCGTGCAGCCCGGGTTCACGTTCCCGATCGACGCGATCACCGCGACCGGTCAGGCGGTCGAAGCGAACAGCTCGACGCAGCTACACGTGGTCCGCGCGGACAACGGTCAGCGCCTCGACGTCGAGGTCGTGATTCACGAAGAGGACGGCGAGCCCGCGCACTGGTCGCTGCAGTTCTCGGATCCGGTCGCCGGCCAAAGTGTGCCGGCGAGTGAAGTGGTCGGTCTGCTGAAGACGCCGTCGGGCCGTGTGCTCGGCGACGGCCACGCGAACCAGACGCTCGAGACCGGGTACTGGGGCCAGTGCGACGACAACGGTGGGTCGGACCAGCTCTTCGGGCGGTTCCCGGATCTGCCGCGTGAGTTCATCGGTCAGACGGACCGTCAGGTGTACATCCGCGTCGGTGGCGAGCTCGTCGCGATCCCGAAGAACGACGCGCGCGACCTCGTGTACATGGACCTGCCCGGGATCGGCGGAACGCAGAACCCGGTCGATGGTGGCTATCGGTTCGGCTACGACGCGACCGAAGTGCGCTGGCAGCGGGGCACGACGATCTACACCAACTTCGGTGAGCTCGTCGGGTTCACGCCATCGCCGTTCACGCAGACGAACCACCGGTTCATCGACGAAGACGTGCTGCGGATCCACAACACGCCGAGTGAGCCGATCCTCGGTTCGCTGCGTCTGGAAGGTCAGACGATCAACGCGGCCCAGGTTCGCTTCATCATGAACCAGGGTGATGAGGTTCGCGTCATCTACCAGAGCGGCACGAACTTCATCAGCAAGTCCGGCAAGCCGGTGACGGATCTGTCGCACCTCGACTGGTCGGCGGCGGAGCTCGGTTCGGATCCCGACGCGGCGAACCCGGGGCGCAAGCGCGCCGCCGAGGACGTGCAGCCGGGTGAGACGCTGCAGATGCAGTACGAGAAGTTCGGCCTCGCCGAGCTCGACGTCACGGTGTCGCAGTTCCTCCGCGCGAACCCGGACGTGCTCGCGCGCCCGGCGCACACGATGCTGCCGGACGAGAAGCTCTCGCTTCCGGAGATCACGCTTTCGGTTGCGGCCGACGGGAACACCGTGGCGGAGCAGCTCGCGGTGTTCGACATCGTCGGCAACAACCGAGTCGCCCAGGCGAACCGCGACGCGCTCACGGCGATCGTGATTCCGCAGCTCGAGGTCGGCGCGACGGTGCACCTCCGCATCGGCGACGGCGACGTCCAGCACGAGGTCGCGGAGGGCGACACCTGGGCTTCGGTCCTCGAGGCGCACGCGACGCCGGAGCACGACGCGGCTGCGATCGACGCCGCGACGCGCGAGGCGCGTCCTTCGTTCTTCCGCATGTGGGATCGCGTCGCGCTCCCCGAGGGCGCGACGCTCGATCTGAAGATCCCGGCCCACGAGGTCGAGGTCGGCGGCGAAGCGCCGCGCACGATCGCGCAGGCGTTGGATCGCCCGGAGCTCGCGCCGTTCGGGTACACGCTGGAGGCCGTGCAGGAGAGCAACGCCGCGGTCGCCGAGCGTCCCGCGGGGTGGGTGCAGTCGGGTGAGAACCTGGTGGTGCCCGAGCGCTTCCTTTCGTTCTCCGCGGACGCGCCGTTCGCGGGTGAGTTCCAGATGAACCTCACCACCGGCAAGAACATCACGTTCCGCGCGGACGAGGTCGATTACATCCAGGGCGAGACGCCGCACGACGTGCGTTTCTCGCACTACGTCAGCTTCGTGCAGCGCGCGGAGGGGGTGTACGTCAACGAGGGCTCGCTCGCGCGAGGCATCTCGAACGCGCGGAAGTGGATCGATTCGATCGAGACGTACGTGACGCAGGGGGCGGACCGCCCCGCGTTCAGCGGGTCGGCCGACCTCGTCGGCATCCGCGGACCGCTCGAGCGGCAGGCGGGCGACAAGATGGTGTTCCAGGCCGGCCTCGGCGGGACGAACAAGGTGTTCGCGGGCTGGATGCAGATCGACGAGCGCACCGGCCGCGTCCTGAACGAAGGCTTCACGTACGGCGAGCCCGACTTCGTGTGGGGCGCCCACGACGTGCGCCTCAACTGGCACGCGCCGTCGACGTACATCGGCAGCGCGATGGACCCGCAGTACCGCATCGCACTGTTCGTGAACGGCGTGCCGGACCTGCGGAACCAGACCGAAGAGGGGCTGCAGATCGCGGAGCGCCTGAACCTCCCGTCGAACTGGACGTCGTACATCGTGTCGGACGCGGACGTAGAGGCGCACGTCGAGGCGGAGCGCGCGGCGGCGGCGGCGGCGGCGGCGGAGCGCGAGGCGGAGACGCCGACGGAGCCGCAGGATGCGCCGCGCGACGATACGTCGCCGCATCCCGGGTGAAGTCCCGTTCCCATTCCCACCCCCCGGCCCTCATCGCGGCTTTCCAACTTCCTGAATTCCTACATCCTGCGAACTGAAGCGGGCGCCCTAGGGCGTCCGTCCATGAACGCAAACACCGAAGACCGAAAACTCGGAAAGCCGAGACCGGGGCCAGGGGATGAGAATTCGAATCGTCCGCGGCTTCGCCGCGTCAAGCCACGCCGGTCAGATGAAACGCCAGCTGCTCCAGCGTCTGATCCTGGAACTGCAAGCACATCTCGGCGAACGCCTCGGCGGTATCGAACGTGTGGTCCGCCCAGGTGTTCATCCGCGTCCGCATGAACGCGGTGCTGCGTAGCGACTCGTGCTCGTGCAGCTGCGCGAGCCACCACACGTCGACGTGGCTGAGGATCATGTCGCGGACGAAGTCCGCCGACGCCTCGGACGAAGTGCCGTTCGCGGCGTCGTGCGCTTCGACGCGCGCGCGGATCAGCGCTGCGACGTCGCCCCGAGCGTCGCCCAGCCCGAACATCGTGCGAACCCGCGCCTCGTCGTCGATGGCCAGCTCGCGGACCCACCCGAGGACGAGATCCAGCGGGTCGGCGTGTTCGATCGTCTCGTTGCGGAACTTCTGCACCGCGGCGCGCTGGTGCTCGAGGGACTCGTCCAGCGGCGCCGTGGTGTAGCGAATCGACGCCGCGCGCATCTCCGCGTGCTCCTGCGCGCGCTTCACGGTACGCGAGAAGAAGAAGCGACGGACGCCGTTCGTCAGCTCGGGCTCATCGCCGCTGAGGCGCCGCGCGAGGGCGCGCCGGTCACTCGCCGCGAGGTGCGTGAGGAACGCGTCGGCCGGCGACACGAAGAACTGGCTGGAGCCGATCTCGCCGCAACGCCCGGAGCGTCCGATCACCTGCAGGTCGAGCCGCCTGCTCTCCTTGCGTTCGACGCCGATGACGTGCAGACCACCGAGCTCCAGCACCTCGTCCGGGACGTGGATGTGCGCGCCGCGGCCCGCCATCTGCGTGGCGATGATGACCGCGCCCTTCCCGCCGGCGCTGCCGATGATGTCGGCCTCGGCGGCGTGGTTCTCGGCGTTGAGCACCTGCGGCGCGAGGCCTTCCGAGCGGTCGAGCAGAACCGAGAGATCGAGCCCCTGCTTGGCGAGGAACGCGACGAACTTGGACGTGCCCGCGCGGTCCTCCCGCATCCGCTCCGCGAGCGAGTGGGAGAGCGTCGACCGCAGCTCGTCGTCGCCGCGGGCCTCGGGTCGACCGAGGAGCTCGTCGGCGTCGTCGATCAGCTCCCCAGCGATCGCCATGAGCTTGGACGAAGAGCACGCCGCAGCCGCGAGCGCCGCGAGCGGATCGCGCGTGAGGTTCGCGATGCGCTTCGACGCTTCGACGGAGACCGTCGAGATCAACACCGGCTGCCCGTCCGCGTTGCGCTTGAACAGATCGGCGATCGCCGCCGCGTCGCGAACCGCGGGGTGCGAGAAGATGCGATCCGGCAGGTCCTCGCGTTTGTTCTCCCGGTGCGTCGGGATGCGCGTGATCGTCAGGCCGTGCAGCTCGCGCAGCTCTTGACGCGCGCCGTGCACCGTCGCCGTCGTCCCGGTCATGTAGTCGTACGCGCGGAGGAAGTGGTGATACGACCCCATCGCGATCGGGACGGCGTTGTTCTCGGGCGGGAGCCCCTCACGAACGCGCACGGCGTTGTGGAGACCGTGCCGCAGGCGCGCGGCGGGGTTCGGGCGCCCCGTCGACTGGCTCACGAGGACGATGTCGCCGTCCTGCTTGATGTAGTCGCGCCCCGGGCGCACGGAGAACCGCGCCTCGAGCGCGAGGCGAAGCTCGGCGAGGAGCTCGGTGTGCTGCTCTTCCCAGATGCACTCGCCGCCCGTGAGGCCGAGCACGTCGCGCGCGGCGTGTTCCATCTTCTCGAGGCCGGACTCCGACAGCTGCGGGCGCGGAATGTCACCTTCGAGGTAGACAGTGACATCGTCGGCGTCGAGCGCGTCGATGATCTGCTTCGCGGTCTTCAGCAGCGACTCGTCGACCGGGTCGATCGTTTCGTGCTCCGTGGGGAAGCGGCTGAGGACCAGCGGCTCGACCGCCGTGTCGAGGAGGATGTGGTCGAGCTCGTCGACGAGCGCCGACGGCTGGCCGCGCATCACGCGCGACTCCTTGCGCCACCACGTCTGATCCTCGAGCCAGTCGAACGCCATCGTCGACACCGCGCCGTACGTGACGTCGGCGGCGTACGCGACGCGTTTGTTCTCGTACCGCTGCGGCCCCTGGTCGTCCGCGACGAGGCCGACCGTGAGGCCGAGACCGTCGAACAACGCCCGCATCTGACCGCTGTCGCGATCCGCGAGGTAGTGGTTCGCGGTCATCACGTGGACGCCCTTGCCTTCGGTCGCGAGCGCCGCCGCGGCGAGCCCCACCGCGAGCGACTTGCCTTCGCCCGTCGACAGCTCGACGGCGGAGCCGCGCACCATCGCGATCGCGGCGACGATCTGCTCGTCGCGCGCCGGCAGCGAGAGCGTCTTGCGCGCGACGGTGGTCGCGACGGCGATCAGCTCCGGCAGGACCTTCTCCATCCGCTTGCGGTCACCGCGCACGAACGACTTCAGCTCCGCGAAGCGCGACTGGAGCTGCGCCTCGGACAGACCGGCCAGCGCGGACTGCTTGGTGCGCACCGCCCCGAGCGCGACGAGGTCGCGACGCGAGATGTGCCCCTCCAAACCCGTGAGCGCGCGGAGCGCACGGCTGCCGTTGAGCGTCCCGCGGTTCTTCCCGCGCACGCCGATGACGCCGTTCGGCGACGACGGATCGGTCGAGCAACCGACGTGACGGGGTCGAGACACCGGCGCGTCCGGCATCTGCAGGACCTTCGAGGCGTTCGCGGGCGCTTCCCCCGTAGCGGACGAGACCGGGATCGAGCGCGCGCTCTTCAGACGGCTGACGTCATGGCCCATGGTCGTGCCCCCCATCGTTCTCGCGCTGCGCGAGGTGCCGGTCGACCTGGATGGCGCCACCATCGTGCTGCTTCGCTTCGCCTCGCTGCTCGCGCGACACGTTCTGGAACATCGTCTGCTCGACGAGCGGCGCCGCGATGAACTGGTAACCCTGGACACCGGTCGCGACGCTCATCCCCGCGAGCAGCACGCGGCTCGCGACGGAGGTCGGATCGTTGTCACGCGCCTCGTCGATCGAGTCGCGGCCGTTCCGCACCGACGCCGGAGATTCGAACATCGCGCCCCGCGTCCGCGCCGGTCGCGAACGCTCCGCGACGACCTCGTCGAAGAGCTGACGGAGCTGGTCGAGCGTCCCGTTCTCCTCGAAGCGCGCGCGCGCCGCGCCGTCGAAGCACAGCTCGAACAGCGGCGTGGTCTCGAGCGCGTGGATCGAGGCCTCGTCGCGCATCCGGCGGAGCCGCGCCGACGAAGACGCCGTGCGCCGCCCCGTCGCGACCCGCGCCTTCAGGACGTCGAGGTGCGCCGCGTTCGCCTTCTTCGTGGTGTGAACGAGGCGGTTGAGGTGCTCCTTCGCGAGCTTGACGTCGAGGTCGCCGTCGACCTTCCCGGCGAACAGCACGGAACGAATCGCTTCGACGTCGACGTGCCCGACGCGCGATGCGTAACCGGGGTCGCGCGGGGTCGTCGGACGGAAGTAGTCGCTGCGGTTCAGCTCGGAGGTGTCCGCGAGGTCCGTCGCGATCGCCGCCTTGATGCCGCGCCGCTCCGCACGCGCCCACAGGCTCACGTCCTTCGTCATCACCCCCGCCATCTTCGCGGCGAGGTCGGGCTCCACCCCGTCGCGCACGAGCGACTGCACGCTCTCTTCGAACACCTCGAAGTACGCCATCTGGTGTGCGAGCGCGGACGTCGCGTTCGGCTGCGTAACGTCGAGCCCGACGAACGGGACGCCGTCCTCGACCCGGAAGTGCGGCGCCGCGGCGAAGTCACTCCACGCTCCGTCGATCTTCTCGCGCACGAAGCGAACCTCGCCGCCGAACTTCGCGAGGCGCTCGTTCGCCGCGACGATCGCGGGGGGAGGCGCCGCGTACGTCGCGGTCTCGAAGACAACCGAAGTCACATCACCGGACTTGGCCTCGAAGATCGCGCGCGGCGAGTCGAGCTCCGTCAGCTTCAGCTTCGCGAGGCTCTCGGTGCGCGGCTGCGGCGCGGGCCCCTCGACCTTGGCGGTCTGCGGCGGGAGGTACGTGCCGAGGTGGTTGCGGATGATCGCCTGCACCCCGTCGACCGGGAAGTCGTCGTGCGCGAGGAGCCGGTTGCGCAGCTCGAGCAGGGTGAGGTGCACCGTCTCCTGCGTCTCCTCGCCCTTGTCGTAGCGCCGCAGCAGCGGCATCACGTCCGCGAAGTCGCGGCCGAGCAGCTCCATCACGCCCCGCTGCCGATCCGCGAGGAACGTCGCGTTCCCGATCGGCTGAAGCTCGTTACCCGCCTCCGGGTCCGACCACTGGAGCACCAACGCGAAGAGCTTCAGCCACTCGTCGAGCTCGTCGACCTTCGACTGGGTCAGGAACGCGTGCTTCGGGGGCGTGGGGAGCAGCGACTCGCCGGGCTTGCGAACCGCGCCTTCTCCGGGCGGCGCGAGCACGGTGCCGAGGCCGTAGCCGCCACCCTGCGAGGTGTTCGTCGACGCCGACGCCGCCTTCGCCACGCGCAGCAGGAGTGAGTTCGCACCGGCACGGACATCACCGTTGGCGTCCATCGCGGAGAAGATGCGCCAGTCGGTCATCAGCGAGCCGAGCCCGAGCTTGCCGTCCTCACCGCGCTCCGGCGAGAGCGTCACCGCCGAGGGCACCATTTCCTGCACGATGAACTGCGACGGGTTCGCGCGGACCTCTTCGACGACCTGTCGGCGCTTCTCCTCGGTGAGGTTGCACATCAACATCACGCCGTCGCCGCCGGAGCGATCGGGCGCCTTCACGACGAAGCGCGTGAGGTCTTCGCTCGAATAGAACTGCTCGTACTCGGAGACGTCGAGCGTGCGCGGCGGCCGGGCGATGGGCTCACCGTCCGAGCGCAAGTGGCGCGGAGCGACGTAGCGCGATATCGCCTGGAACACGCGTTTGTCATCGACGACGCGCCCGCCCAGACCGCTGTAGTAGAGCTTTCGGTTCTTGATCGCGTCGGCGAAGCTGCCGCGCTTCGCGTCGGGCCGCGCCGGGTCCTGGCCGATCGACTCGAACACCTTCGCGAGCTGCGGGCGCCCTTCGGCGTCCTTCTTCACGTCGACGATCTTCTCCGGGTCCTGCTCGTCGTAGACGAAGTCGTAGAGGATGCCGGGCTCGAGCTTCACACCGAGGCGCTTCGACAGCGCTTCGGAGTCGACGAGGTGCGGGTCGCGGATCGGGTAGCCGGCGTCGCTGTCCTGCAGGAAGTACGACTCCTCCATGCGCCCGTAGATGCCGGTGACGTACGGGTGCGGCTCGAGGTTCGGCGTGTTGAGCCGGATGTCGCCGTTGTGGTCTTCGTAGAGGTCGCTCGGGTTCACGAGCGGCATCCCGGAGTAGTGTGCGATCGACGCGACGTCAGGGTGCGCGCCGTTCGCGACGCCGGGGCCGATGACGACGGATATGCCGTCGGGGCGCTTCGTCCACGCCTCTGCGTTGGAGCGGATCGCATCCGCGAGGATCGTGAACGTCTCGTCCTTCGGGAGGCGCTGCCGGAGCACTTCGTACATCTCGGGGTCCTGCTCGCGCAGGACTTCGAGGAGCTGGATGTTGTTCGACAGTCCACTCGGCGTCCCGAGGTTGAACTCGAAGAAGATGGGATCCGGATCGTCGAGGTCACCGACGGCAGCGTCGAACCCGGCGACGGAGAGGAACGGGTAGTCGGCCATGTTGGCGTCGACGAGCTTCGGCTCGAAGTAGACCGACCCGCGTATCGTCTCCATCAACCGGTCGCGCTCCTCAGCGGGCAGGTCGGCGAGGCCGAGGTCTTCCGCGGTGGCGTCGGGCTTCGAGTAGAAGACCTGGAGCAGCTCGCGCAGCGAGCGCATCACGGGGCCGGTCGACTCCACGAGCGCGTCGAAGTGCCGCTGCTCGAGGGGGATGGGGTTCGGGTGACACGGGACCTCGAACACCTTGTCGTAGGCGCCGGTCTCGGGGTCCTTCACGCGGAACGACATCTCTGCGTCGGCGTGCGCCCGCGTGATGCGGTCGGCGAACATTCGCTGCGCCTCGGCCGGGCGGCTGAGCACGAGCTTCGCGAGGTCGTCGACGATCGGGCGCCGGCTCCCGTCCTCGTGCACGTAGTAGTTGCTCGCCGGTCGGGTGACGATCTCGCCGTCGTCGTTCGTCAGCCGCAGGCGGTGCGGGCTGATCAGCTCGGACGGCGCCCCCTCGACGACGACCGGGGCGACGGGCGTGGCGGCCGTCTGGTCGGCGGGCCGAGCGTGCGTCGGCGCGACGGCCGACGTTCGAATCGGCCTCCACCCCAGCGCTCGGTTCAAGAATCCCATCGGTGCCGCCCGTCACCTGAACTGGTACGACACCTTCGCACCTTGTCAGGTTATGTAGGATATCGGCGCGCGGACGTCAGTTGTTGTCCGCTTCCGCGCCCAAGACGCGGTCAGAACGGGGATTTGTGGCCCATCCGCTGGACACGCAGGCGATTCAGCGCCCCACGCACGTGACGCCCCGCGTTACTGCCGGGTAAATTCCGCCGAGACTACGACGGGAGTGAGCACGTACGTGCCGAGGGCCCGGCCGGCTCGGGTCTGCTCGACCCGCGTCGCCGGGCCGATCGGCGTCAGGCCGTCCGGGAGGCGCTGGGTGGGGAGCACCACCACGGCGCGGTCCCCCGCCCGAAGCGGCGGTCGCGGCCACCGGTCGTACTGGCTCTCGCGGGAGGTCCCGAGCTCGTAGACGGCGAGCCGGTCGGCGGTCCAGAACCGCATCATGCTCGCGATCTGGTAGCGACGCGCGACGAGGGTGTCGGCGCCGTGGGTCCGGGCGAGCGCCTCGGCCTCGGCGGCGATCACGTCGAACCCCGCGGAGCGGAGCGTCCGGTCCTTCGCGGGCTCGAGGGGGAGATACGGCGTGACGATGTGGAGGAGCCCGGCCGCCCAGACCGCGGCGGTCACCGCGGTCACCACGACGTAGAGCCTCCGACGCTTCGCCGACAGGCGCGCGACGGCCACCGGCAGCGCGACGACCAGAGCCGGCATTACCCAGTTGATCTCCCCCGTCCCGAGCCACGCCGCGACCGCGCACGCCAACACGAGGCACCACGCGCCGGCGGTCAGCGCGGACTCCACCACCGAGAGGCGGCGCATCGGCAGCGCGAAGAACGCGACCGTGAAGGGCACGCCGAGCGTCAGCAACATCGCGCCGACCGTCAGCGGCACCCCGACCACGCCGCGGACCTTCGCCGCCGAGAACACGCGCGCCGCCTGGAACGCGGTCGAGCCCTCGGTGTCCGCGAGCCACCACGGCACGAGGAGCGCAGCGCCGAGCGCAGCGCCCAACCACGGCCAGGGCGAGTTGAACACCCGCGGCCGGCGCATCACGAGCGTCGCCGCCACGCCGATCAACACCAGCGCCGAGGAGTGTTTGACGACGATGCCTCCGACGAACAGCGCGGCCGCCACCACCGCCGCCACGCGCGAGGTCCGCGACCGGATCAACGCATGTGTGGCGAGCGCGAGCACCGCCCCCTGGACGACGTCGGGCGTCGCCGGGAGGTAGCCGATGACGAACATCATCGAGCCCGCGAGGGTGAGCAGCGCAAGGTAGCTTGCATCGCGCGGATCGTCTGCGAGGCGCCGCGCCGACGCGACGGAGGCGACCGCAACGACCGCCGCACCACCGAGCCCGACCACACGAAGCGCGAGGAGCCCGTCGCCGAACACCACACGCGCCGCGGCGATCGCCCACGCGACGCCGGGCGGGTGGTCGTAGTACGTCCACCCCGGAGCGGACGCCCAGGTCCAGTAGTAGACCTCGTCGAACGCCGGCGGGAGGCAGTACGCCGCCGCGATCATGAGCGCGCCGACGACGACGAGACCGGCCCTCTTGTCCACGTCGCGGTTCAGTCGGTGCCTTTGATACGCAGGCGCAGGATCCGCATCGCCGACCCGAGCGCCGCGCGCGGCGGCAGCTTCGACGCCCCCACCACGCGGTCCCAGAACACGATGGGCACCTCGACGATCGTGAAGCCCTTCTCGTGCACGCGGAGCTTCAGCTCGACCTGGAACGCGTGGTTGTCCTTCGTGCTCGACCCCAGCTCGATCGCCTCGAGGACGTGCCGGCGGTACCCGCAGAACCCGGCCGTCGCGTCGCGGTAGGGGAGCCCGAGGAGCGTGTTGGCGTACGTGTTTCCGGCGCGCGACAGCAGGCGACGCGGCGCCGACCACTGCTCGACGCGCCCCCCCTCCACGTAACGCGATCCGATCACCATGTCGGCGCGGTCGAGCGCCTCGATCAGCTTTGGCAGGTAACGCGGCTGGTGGGAGTAGTCCGCGTCCATCTGGAAGATGCGGTCGTAGCCCTGCTCGATCGCACGCGCGAACCCGTCCGCGTACGCGGCGGCGATGCCGGCCTTCCCCGGCCGGTGCACGACCTGCAGGCGTTTGTGTTTCTTGGCCAACCCATCCGCCGCGGCGCCCGTCCCGTCGGGTGAGTTGTCGTCGAGGACCATGACGTCGACGCCCTCGACGGTCGCGAAGATCTCTTCGAGGAGCGACGGGAGGTTCTCGCGCTCGTTGTACGTGGGCATGCAGATGACGGTGCGCACGACCCCGCCCGCTTACCAGACGCCCCCGGCGAGCGCCACCGGCGCCATCGGTTTACATGCGGCGCCCCTTGCGGTTGATGAAGGTCCCGATGAAACGTTGGCTCGTTCGCATCGCCGCCCTCCTCCTCGTGCTCGTCGCCGCGCTCGTCATCACGATCGTCGTCGCCGACGAAGCACCGCCGACCGGCAAGGCGGGCCCCTTCGCCGACCTCCTCGCGCGCCGAATGCAGGGCGCCGTGGAGATGGACCGGTGGAACGCGACCGGCATCGTGCGCTTCGACTTCGGTGGGCGCTTCCAACACGTGTGGGATCGGAACCGCCGCTACGCGCGCATTCGCTGGGGTGAGACCGAGGTGTTGATGCGCCTCGACGACCGCAGCGGGATCGTGCGCGTGAAGGGCGAAGTAGTCGAGGGCGACGCAGCGAAGGCGGCGCTCGAAGAAGCCAACGTCCGCTTCGTCAACGACACGTTCTGGCTCAACCCGATGGCCACCTTCTTCAACGAAGGTGTCACGCGCGAGATCGTCGAGCTCGAAGGCAACAAACAGGCGCTCCTCGTGAGCTACGGCTCCGGCGGCGTGACCCCCGGCGACAAGTACCTCTTCTTCCACGACGGCCGCTGGAAACCGAACCGCTGGAAGATGTGGGTCGACATCATCCCCGTCGGCGGCCTCGCCGTGACCTGGGAGCGCTACCAGACCCTGCAGACGGGGGCGCAGATCTCGACGAAGCACGACTGGCTGATCCCGTTCGAAATCGAAGGCCTCGCCGGCGCCAACGACGTCTCGATGATGTTCGACGAGGACCCCTTCGCGGAGCTCGGCGCGCCGAAGAACCCGTCGTCCCGACCCGCGCCTCCGGCCTCGCAGCCCGCCTCGCAGCCAACGCCCGAGTAGAGGCATACTGCGGCCGTGCCGCCGATCGTCCGCGGAGCCGTCCTCGCGTTGCTGCTCGCCGCCGCCTGCAGCGACACCTGCACCGAATCGTCATGCCCGTCCGGCACCTACTGCGAAGGCGGCGCGTGCGTGAGCGACTGCACCGTCGCCTCGGACTGCGCGTCCTTCGCGTGTGACGGCAGCAGCGTGTGCTGTTCGACGGAACCCTTCTGCGACGAAAACGGCCGCTGCGTTCGCGAAGAGATCCCGCTCGAACAGTGCACCGGCGAGGCGCCCTTCCCGCCCGACGGCTGGGACGACCCCGTCGCGTCGGGCCCCACGTTCGTGATCAACACGGTGGCCATCGCGCCAGCGACGGTCGGCGCGAACGTCGACGGGAAGTGCCGCAACGGCGTGTGCCTCGACAATGCGCTCGCACCGCTGGGCGACCTCGCGAACGACCAGATCCGACAAGGGTTGCTCGGCGGCGAGACGCTCATCGGCGTGGAGATCGCGGGGCTGACGACCCCGTTCCGCGGCTACGATCGATCCGTCACGATCAAGATCTACGTCCTCGCCGACGCCGACGATCCGTTCTTCCCCGCGAACAACTTCAAGGTCCCGCCGGGACACACGACCTGTTGCCAGTTCCTCGTGCGGAGCAGCCGACTGGACGGCAACGGACAGCCGACCGCCCGCATCCCCGCGCGTATCGTCGACTACCGCATCGAAACCACACACGCCGTGAACGCGCGTGTGATCCCCTCGGCGTGTGAGCCGCCGACGTTCGTGGTCGATCTCTTCAACGCGTCCTTCACCGGCGTGATCGACGAGGGCATGTTCACGTTGACTGCGGGTGTCCTCGCCGGCGCGATGCCGGTGGGCAACCTCGCGTCGAACAGGAACCCCTACTGCAGGACCGTCTCACCACGGTGTCCGGTCGCCCTCGCCGACGACCTGTACTCCCTCGTCCGCTCCCAGGGACTCCAGGACCCGGACATCGACGTGGACGGCGACGGGCGGGAGTGTTTCTTCGATCGCGACGGCGACGGCCTCGTCGATCTCTGCTGCGACGGCACCGGTAACCCGGTCTGCCCGAGCGCGACCGCATCGTGCCCCGCCAACACGATCCTCCCTGTCGATCCCGACGATCCAAAGAGCTGCGTACAGTCTCCGCGGGCGCAGGACGCGTTCTCCGTCGCCTTCTCGATGTCCGGGATCGCCGCAGAGATCCAAGGCCTGCGATGATCTGAAGTCATCGCGTCGCCGCGCACCGGCTGAACATCAGCTTCTACGGTCCGGAGTGATCCCCGGCCGGGAGGGCTTCCGGCACCATCGCCAGCACCGCCTCCGCCGCCCGCGCGGCGGCACGCGCCTCGCCGAGGCGCTCGCGCACTTCCTCGACCCCTTGCAAGGCAACTTGCCGCGCCTGCTCGTCGGCGAGGAGCCTCTGCGCCTCACCGTAGAGCCGGTCGACGTTGAGCTCCCCCTGCAGCAGCTCCGGGGCGATCTCCCGCCCCGCGATGATGTTCGGGAGGCCGAAGTGTTTCACCTTCATCAGCATCCGGCCGATCCAGAACGACAGCCAGTTCACGCGATAGAAGATGACCTGCGGGCGACCGACCAAGGTGGTCTCGAGCGTCGCCGTACCGCTCGCCACCAACGCGACGGAGCTCTCCGCGATCGCTTTCCGGCGCGCCTCGGCGTCCGCCTCCACGAGCGTCACGACCTCCGACAACCCGTGCTCGTCTACGCGCGCGGCGAGCGCGTCGAGGTCGAGCGTCGGCGCGACGGGGAGGACGAAGCGATCCACCAACCCGTCGTCGCGCAGGCGCTTCGCCGTCCGCAGCATCACCTCGAGGTGCCGCTTGATCTCCGAGTGCCGACTCCCCGGCAGCAACGCCACCACCCGCGGCTTCGCGAGCGCGATCGGCGCCGGCGCCACCTCGTCGAGCAGCGGGTGACCGACGCACTCCACGTCCATCCCCGCGTCGCGCCAAACGTCGACCTCGAACGGGAACAGCACCAGCATCCGGTTCATCCACCGCTTGAACGTCTTGGTCCGCCCCGCGCGCCACGCCCACACCGACGGTCCGACGTAGCCCGCCACCGGAACCTTCGCGCGCGTGAGGCGCCGGGCGAGGCGCACGTTGAAGTCGGGCACGTCGATCAGCACCGCGACGTCCGGCTTCCCCGCGATGGCGGCGCGCGCGAGCTCGTCGAGCAAGCGGAACAGCCGCGGCAGGTGCCGTAGCACCTCGAACAAACCCACGACGTTCAGCTCGTTCGAGGACTTCACGACCTCGAACCCCTCGGCCTGCATTCGCGGCCCGCCCATGCCGTAAGCGATGAGATCCGGCCGCCGGGCCTTGAGCTCCCGAACCAGCGCGGCGCCAAGCGCGTCGCCGCTGGCCTCCCCCGCGCTGATGAAGACACGCACTACTTCTTGCGTCCGCGCGTCACGCCGCGCTCGGAGCCGCGCAGGAAGTTGCAGAAGTACGCGACCTCCTCGTGCTCCTTCGCGAGGGTCCCTTCGACCTCCGCGAGCGCGTCCGCGTACGGACCGCGCATGAAGATCGCGCGGTACGCCTGCTTGATCGCACGCCGCACCGGCTCGGGCATCCCGCCGCGCTCCAGCCCGACGCGGTTCAGCCCAACGAGGCGCGCCGGGTGCCCGTCCGCCGTCGTGAACGGCGGGATGTCCATCACCACGCGCGTCGACGCGCCGGTGAAGGCGCGCGTCCCGATGCGGACGAACTGGTGCACCGTCGTCACGCCGCCGAGGATCACGAAGTCCTCGATCGTGCAGTGGCCCGCAACCTGGGTTGCGTTCGCCATGATCACGCGGTTGCCGATCCGGCAGTCGTGCGCGACGTGGCAGTACGCCATGATCAGGCAGTCACTCCCGACGACGGTCTCGCCGCACCCCTCGCCGATGCTCCCCGGCTGCAGGGTCGCGCACTCGCGGATCACCGTGCGGTCGCCGACCTCGAGCGTCGTCGCCGAGCCGTCGTACTTGAGATCCTGCGGCGGCAGCCCGACGGCGGCCTGCGGATAGACCTGGACCTCGCGGCCGAGCGTGGTGTGCCCGTCGATGACCGCGTGGGAGTGGATCTTCACGCCGTCGCCGAGCTTCACGTGGGGCCCGACGATCGAGAACGGTCCGACCGTCACGCCCTCGCCGAGCTCCGCCTTCGGGTCGACGATCGAGCTCGCGTGGATGTTCGTGTCGGCCATCGTTTGCTCCTTGGAACTTCAGTCGTTGAAGATCGGCTTTCGGAAGTCGGCCGGAAGCTCCGGTTGCTTCACCTTCGGCCCGGAGGTCGCGGTCACCGTCGCCATCGACGCGATGTCGCCGCCGACGCGCACTTCGCACCCGAGCTTCCACACGCCCATGCGCTGTCGGATCACCTTGGACCGCAGCTCGAGCATGTCGCCCGGCACCACCGGCTTCTTGAAGCGGCAGTCGGTGATGCTCGTGACGTAGATCGAAGTCTCCTCGTCGAGCTTCGCGCCGGACATGATCGCGAGCAGCGCACCCGCCTGCCCCATCGCCTCGATCTGCAGCACCCCTGGCATCACCGGGTTGCCCGGGAAGTGGCCGTTGAAGAAGTCCTCGTTCCCGGTCACGCCCTTCTTGGCGATGATGTACTCGTTGGGCACGAGCTCCTCGACCGAATCCACGAACAGGAAGGGATAGCGGTGGGGGAGGTACTGTTTGATCTGGCTCAGGTTCAGCAGGGTCATGACGAAGATCCCTCGCGAGACGCGAGGGCTTCGAGCTTCTTCACCCGCGAAAAGAGTGAGTCAAGCTTTCCCAACCGAACGACCTTGCGGAAGAAGTCGCCCTTCGGCTCGGCGGGAGTCCCCGCGACCTGGGCCTTCGGCTCGAGGTCCTTCATCACGCCGGCCTGCCCGAGCACCACCGCGCCCGCGCCGATCGTGAGGTGGCCCGAGATCCCGGACTGCGCGCCGAGGATCACGCCGTCTTCGAGTGTGCTGGATCCGGCGACACCAGACTGCGCGACGAGGATGGCCCCGCGTCCGATCGTGACGTTGTGTCCGATCTGCACGAGGTTGTCGACCTTGGTGCCCGTGCCGATCGTCGTGCTGCCCAACGCGCCGCGATCGATGCAGCTGTTGGAGCCGATCTCCACGTCGTCCTCCAACACCACGTCGCCGACCTGCGGGATCTTGTGGTGCGCCGGGACGCCGGACTCGTCGACCGACAACGCAAAGCCGAAGCCGTCGGAGCCGACCACTACGCCCGGGTGGAGGATGCAGCGCGCGCCGACTTGGCATCCGTGCCGAACGACGACGTGGTTGTAGAGCACCGAGCCCGCACCGACCGTCGACTCCGCTTCCACGTGCACGCCGGGGTACAGGACCGCGCCGTCGCCGATCCTCGCGCCGCGCCCGATGACGCAGAACGCACCGATCGCGACGTCCGCACCGAGCTCTGCGCCGTCCTCGATTACCGCCGCAGGGTGCACGCCGACCGGAGCCGGAACCTTCTTCGCGAGCAGCTGCGCTGCCTTCGCAAACGCGACGTACGGCTTCTTCGCCGCGATAACCGCGACCTGCTCGGGGATCGAGACGTCGTCCCGCTCGAGGACGTCCGGCGCGATGATCACCGCCGACGCGTTCGTCCCCGCGAGCATCGCGAGGTACTCGGGCCGCGTGACGAACGTGACCGCGCCCTGGTCGGCGCGATCCGTCGGCATGACGCGGAGGATCGGGAGCGCACCGTCGCCGCGGACGAGCTCCCCGTCCACGAGCGCCGCGAGCTCGGCGACGGTGGTCGAAACCGCCGCGCTCACTTGTTCCTGCCCGGCATGTCCAGACCGACGCGCGAGAAGTCGAGCGGCTTGCCCTTGTAGGCCTTCTCGTAGGTCTGCGTGACGATCTTCGTGATGTCGATCTTACGCTGGCTGAAGAGCACGTTCGGCGCGGTCTCGGGCCCGGTCTCGAAGACAAACGCGTAGTCTTCCTGCTGCGCGATCTGCTGAACGACCGCGTTCACACGCGTGAGCATCATGCCGGTCACTTCCTGCTCGAGGGCGGTGAGCGCGCGTTGGTTCTGCATGAACGCCTCGGTGAGCTGCGCCGCGTCGCGCTGCAGCTCTTCCTTCTCGGCGAGGAGCGCGTCCGGAGCGACGACCGCGGCCTTCGCCTCGATCTGCTCGTTCTTCTTGCGCAGCTCCTTCTGCTTCTTCTCGAGGACGGCCTGGCGCGCGGTGCGCTCGGTCTCGAGGCGCTGCACGGCTTCCTTCCAGTGCCCGGTCGCCTCCATGACCTTCTGCACGTCGACGACGGCGACCTTCATCGCCGCGTCCGCGGGGGAACCGACCAAGAGGGCGCCGGTCATCAAACAGGCTGTCATCCATCCACGCATGCGGGCTCTCCACTAAGAGTCGGGCCCCGCGCCGGTCAAGAACGCAGATGCCGCTCAGTGTAGATACGGAGTTGGGCCCCCGCCCAACGCAGTCGTGACGGCGGTCAAGCCTCGGCGAGGAGCTGTCGGGCGATGACGAAGCGCTGGATTTCGCTGGTGCCCTCGTAGATCGTCGTCACCCGAACGTCCCTCAGGAAGCGCTCCAGGGGGAGGTCGTCCGAGAGCGCAGCGTCCCCGCAGATCTCGACCGCCGCGTGCGTGGCCCGGTTCGCGGCCTCCGTCGCGTAGACCTTGGCCATCGACGCCTCCTTCGAGAAGGGGATCGACGCATGCTTCATCGTGGCGGCGCGCAGCACGAGCATCCGCGCGGCGTCCAGCTCGGTCGCGGTGTCGGCGAGTTTCCACTGAATGGATTGCTTCTTCGCGAGGGTCTCGTGCCCCCGCACGTACTCGGCGGCGGTCTCGAGCGCGGCGCGCCCCATCCCGAGCGCCTGCGAGCCGATCCCGATCCGCCCGCCGTCGAGCGCACGCATCGCGACCTTGAACCCCACGCCCTCTTCGCCGAGGCGGTTCTCGACCGGGACGCGGACGTCGTCGAGGTTGATCGTCACCGTGCTCGAACCGCGGATGCCCATCTTCTCTTCGTGCCGTCCGACCGAGAAGCCGGGCATCGACGGCTCGACGAGGAACGTGGAGATCCCTCGCGCACCCGCCGCCGGATCCGTCTTCGCCATGACGAGGATGACCCCCGCCACATCACCGCTCGTGATCCAGCACTTGCTGCCGTTGAGCCGATAGTGATCCCCGTCCAACACCGCGCTCGCCTGGAGCGCCGCAGCGTCGGAGCCCGCGCCCGGCTCGGAGAGCGCAAACGACCCGGCGAGCAGCTCTGCGCGCGCGAGCCGGGGCACGTACTTCTTCTTTTGTGTGTCGTTGCCCCACGCGCAGATCGCATCGCCCACCATGTTCGTCACGGCCATGGTGACGGCGGTCGACGCACACGCACGTGCGATCTCGGTCATCGCAAGGCTGTAACAAACGGATCCCAGATCGGTACCGCCGAACGCCTCCGGGACGAGCATCGCGAGGAACCCTTCCTTTGCGAGCGCCCGGATCTGTTCCGCAGGGAACTTTGCGTTTCGATCCGCTTCCTTCGCACGCGGGAGAAGCTCGGTCTCGGCGATGCGACGCGCGGTTTCACGGACGCGGGTTTGCACTTCCGAAAGCTCGAGGTCCACGCGTGTATCGATAGCATACGCAAGTGTGGTCGTCCCGTCGGAAAGTCCCCTCTACGGCTACATCGGCGGTAGTTCGGCGCGACGTTTCTTCGCTACGCTTTCGCCCCATCCATGGCGGACGACGCCTCAGACCTGCCGGTGAAGTTCGGCAAGTACGAGCTCCTGGAACGGATCGGCGATGGCGGCATGGCCGAGGTCTTCCGTGCGCGCTTCGTCGGCGTCGCGGGCTTTTCGAAGACCGTCGTCGTGAAGCGAATGCTTCCGCACCTCGTTCGCAAACCGCAGTACGTCGACATGTTCGTCGCCGAAGCGACGCTCGCCGCGCAGGTGCAACACAAGAACGTGGTGCAGGTGTTCGAGCTGTCGCAGCTCGACAGCGGCGAGTACTTCATCGTCATGGAGCTCATCGAGGGGCTCGACTTCCGTCAGCTCCTCAAGATCGCCGCGCGCCGTAAACTCCGGGTGCCGCCGTGGTTCACGCTCCGCATCGTCACGGAGCTCCTCGACGCCCTCGACTACGCGCACGGCTTGCGCGACGAGCAAGGCAACTTGCGCAACATCGTTCACCGCGACGTCACGCCGTCGAACCTCTTCTTGTCCGTTCGCGGTGAAGTGAAGCTGGGTGACTTCGGCGTCGCGCACGACACCGCGCGCCCGTGGCAGACGCAGGCCGGCCAGCTCAAGGGCAAGGTCGCGTACATGGCGCCCGAGCAGCTCTACACCCGAGCGATCGACGCCCGCACCGATCTGTTCGCCGCCGGCGTCGTCCTCTGGGAGGGCCTCGCGCAACGCCGGCTCTTCGGCGGCGGGCCCGACATCGAGGTGATGAACCGAATCGTGAACGGCCCGCGTCGCGCCGTCACGCACTACGCCAAGGACGTCCCCGCGGAGTTCGATCAGCTCCTCTTCAAAGCGGTCTCCGTCGACCCGCAGCAACGCTTCCAGTCCGCGCGAGAGATGAAGGCCGCCGTGCAGGAGCTCGGCGCGCAGCTCGGCACGACCCCGAACGACGACGCGATGCGCTCCGTCATCGAAGTGATGTGCGGGCGCGCCGCCGCCGAGACCGCGGGCGTCGGCTCGATCGACGACGCCAAGAAACCCACCGGCTCGGGGAGCCACCCCAACGCACGTTCGCGTTCGACGTCCGGCTTCCGCTCCTTCTCCACGACGGGGACGCAGTCGCCGATCCCGGATGGCCTCGTCGAAGACCCGCTCTATTACAAACGCGTCGGCGACTCGACGCCCGTGCCGGCCGCGAGCCGTCAGGCGGTGAACGGCGGCTACGCGCACGTGTTCGACGATCCCGCGGGGCCGCCGCCGACGCCGCCACCGGTTGTCGAGGCGTCCGACGCCGAGATCCAACGCGGCCTCTCGCAGTCCGTGACGCCACCGAACACCGTGGAGACGCCCCCCGGCGGGACGCCGCGTCCGTCGGCGTGGGCGCGGGGCCCGCAGTCGGCGCCGCCGCTCCCGCCGAAGGCCGCGCCGCTACGGTCGTCGACGCCGAACGATTCGATGCGGCGCCTCGAGGCGATCACTTCGGACCTGCCCCCGCTGAACCAGACGCCGTCGCGCCTCCCGCCACCGCGACGTCCCAGCGCGCCGCTCCCGCTCGGCCCGAACGCACTCACGCCGATCCCGGACAACACGCCGGCCGACGATGCGATGGAGGCGTTGGTCGCGGAGGCGGTTTCGGACGTCCGCAACATGCCCGAGGCCAAGCTCGAGCTGGTCCCGCACGACACGATGATCGCGGGCTTCGACGTCCGGCGGCACGCGGACCGCGTCTCGGATCACGCGCTGCGGAAGTGGGGATCCTTCGGCCTCGACGAGATGGCGTACGAGGGCGAGCACCCGTTCTGGTTGCGCGACAACGACCAGGCGAAGATCGGTCCCTGCGCGTACGACAAGGCCGCGCAGATCGCACGCTCGGAGCTGCGCGCGCGGTTGTCCGCGACCTCGGAGATCTCACCGGACGGCGCGCACTGGACGACGCTCCGTGACTTCGCGCTCCTCGTGGGGATGGAGTCGATGCTCCGTCACGACGACGAGCTCGTCCCCAAGAGCGGGTTGCTCGTCGGGACGTTGGGTCGTCGCTCGCTCGCGTCCGTCTTCGGCATGCTCTCCCGCAACCAGGCGACCGGCCGGCTGTTCGTCGTGGAGCGCCTGAGCCAGTCGACGGACTTCCGCGAGATCGAAGTCGTGAAGGGCCGCCCCACGTACGTGTACGCGAACGTGCCGCGGCTGCAGCTGCCGGACCTGCTCGTCGACAAGGAGCTGGTGCCCCCCACGTTCATCGGGCGGCTGGTGCACGACGCGTTGAAGCAGCGAAAGACCCTCGCGTCGCTCGCGAGCGCGTACCTCGCGACCGACCTCGGGCGTTACGTGCCGCTGTTCATGAAGGAGCGGCTGGTGGAGGCCTTCGCGCGCTCGGCCGGCAAGTTCACTTTCGAGGAGCGCACGGACGTCAAACACAAGCGGCCGTTCGCGAAGTCACTCAACGCGCTGTTGCCCGAGCTCGTGCACCGCTCGATCGACAACCAGGCGCTGAAACACGCGCTGCGCTCGGTGATGGACGCCGAGCTCCGACCCTGCGAGAACTTCGGCCGCCGCATCGACGAGATGGCGCTGACCCGCACGCAGCTCACCGTCGCGTCGTATCTCGCGAACGGCAAGAAGATCGGCGCGCTCATCCGGCAGTGGCCGGAAGAGAAGCGTCTGTACCTGACGATGGCTTACGTGCTCGTCGAGACCGAGCTGCTCAAGCCGGTCTGACGCGACTGTCGCTGCCGTCCGCGCTCGGCGCGTCGGATCGCGAGTCAGGTCGACCCCTGCGCGCACCGGTACGCGCCTTGCGTAGCACCGTCGTGATGCTACGAAACTCTGCCATCAGCGCCTGTCTGTTCACACTCCTCGCCTGTGAAGCGCCTACGCGCGAGATCGATGCGGGCGTCGGCGACGCGTCCGTCGCCACGGACGCCGGAAGACCTCGCGACGCAGGCTTCGCCGACGCGGGCGCTTCGGACGCAGGCGCTTCGGATGCCGGAACCCCACGCGACGCAGGCGCACGCGACGCCGGATCTTCGATCGGGACCATCGCGATCGACCGCTGGGTCGACACCGTGGCGCGCGCCACCTGCGACGCGCTGTTCGCGTGCTGTACCGACATCAGGGTCCTCGACAGCTTCGGCGGATCCGTCGACGACTGCACCATCCAGTTCGTGAGCTTCCGGCAGTACGCCGCAGAGTCCGGCCTCGACGACCTCCTCGACTCGGGCGTCACCGTCCTGAACGAGGAGCGCCTCGCGCAATGTCGCGCCGACCTCGACGCGCTCGCCGCCGGGAGCTGCACGCGTCCTCCCCTCTCCCAGCTCTACCTTTGCCTCGGCGCGTTCGAAGGCACGCTGCCGCCCGGGGCGTCGTGCGGCGCACTCCCCCAAGACCTCGGCTTCATGGAGTGCCGCGACGGCTCGTGCCACCAGGGCCGCTGCCTCGAGCTCCTCCCCTCGGGCGCCACGTGTGATCCGAGCAACGACGCGGACAACTTCTGCAACGTCTTCGCCGGCGAAGCGTGCGCCGACGACGGCCTATCGACGCCGACGTGCCGCCCATTTCAAGCACCGGGCGCCGCGTGTGTGTCGCACCCGAACACGTTCGACTACCAGTGCGAGTCACTCGTCTGCGAAGCCGGACAGTGCCGAGCCCCCACCGGTCAGGAGCTCTGTCAGGAAGGGAACTAGATTTCCCCCTTGCGCATCTTCTCCATGATTCGTCGCTTCTCCTCGGGGAGAAAGTCGACCGTGAACTGCCAGGCGTCCTGCAGCCACTGGAGCTTCTGCTCCGCGCTGAGCTTGCGGTAGGCGCGAAGCTCCTCGTCGGTGTGGTGATGCGAGAACCCACGCTTGGAATCACGGTCCATCTTCGAGCTCCTGGATGCGTCGTAGCGCCTCGACATCGGAGGCATCCTGCGCTCGACCGGTGCCTGACTTCATCCGGATGAGCGACTCGATCGAGGCGACCCGTGCCACGACTCCACCGGCAGTAATCACATCCGCGTCGTGCTCGAGCTCTTCGAGCGTGAGCGGCATGTCGAGGAGGAGGTCGACCTGCCGGAGCGGGTTGTTCGAATCCTGGAACGTGTACGCTTTGAGATTTCGCTCGTCGATCCACGATCGAACGGTATCCGGGTCAGCAAGCAGATCGAGCGAACCGGGGAGCCGTGCGACGAGTCCGAGCTCATCCATCGCCATCGCGACGATGCGCAGGTTCTCAGCGTCGAGCGCGACAGCTACGTCGAGATCGGCTGTAAAGCGCGGAACGCCTTGGAGGTTCACTGCGACGCCACCGACGATGACAAAACGTACCTTCGCTCGCGAGAGTGCCTCGAGAACGTCTTGATAGAAGGAGCCACTGCTGGGCACGCCCCGTCATTATACGTGGTTCGGCGAAGTCGAGCACGGCCCCGGCGCTCGGACTAGCGCCCAATCCCGTCGCACTCCGGGCACGTCGCGTAACACTGCATCGAGATCGGCGATCCGATCCCCCCGGTGCGCCCGGTCGTGGGATCCCGAACCCACGCGCACGTCGAACGGCACTTCTTTCGCGCCGCCTCGCACTTCGCGCGCTCGGCGGCGGCGGCCTGGGCCGCGAGCCGTGCTTCCTCGGCTTCACGGCGGCGCTTCGCGGCGAGGCCCTCGCGCTTCGCGACCAGACGGTCGCCCTCCTTGCGCGCGACCTCCAGTCGCTTCCGGCGTGCGAGCTCCGCCTGCGCTGCGGCGACACGCGACTCGCGCTCGCGCTCCTCGAACGCCGCGCGCTGCTCCTTCGCGAGCGCGATCGTGCGCTGCAAGCTCACTTGCTCTGCGCGCTCCTCGGCCTCCGCGCGCGCGACCGCTTCTTCGGCCTCCTCGCGCTGGCGCGCCTCGTGTCGCGCCCGGCCCTCCCGAATCTGCGCGAGCAACGCCTGCGCCGTCGGGTGATCCGGCGAGTCCTCCGGCACCGCTTCGAAGTACCGCGCCGCCGTCTCGAACTGCGGATCACCGAAGTCCTGGTCCAGCGTCTGCGCGGTGATGCGCTCCAGCGCCTCGACCCCCTTCGCCATCGCCGGGTGACGAGGCGACGTCGCCGGCCGACACGCGACCAACGCGATCATCAGGAGGAGCGCGTAACGCACGCCCTCATTCTACCGCATCGGCTTCGTGCACAGGGGACCGCGTGATTCATCCGTGGGGCGCCCCTCGGCGAGCGCCGCGATCAGCGAGGCCCGGTCGCAACCCATTCGACGCAGCGCGTACAAGACGAGATCTTCGTCGTCGTACACGAAGTTGGGTTGGTCGGGGACACGCGGTCGCGGGTCATCCACGATCGCCGCCGCCGGCGCCGCGTGGTCGCGGTCCCCGAGCACGAGCAGAGCGGCGTGGAGCGGCGCACGACGCTTCGGCTTCTCCGCCTCCAGCGCCGCCGTAACGCGACGCCGGGCCGCGTCGCGCTTCGCGCCCGCGAGCGTGGACCGGTAGAACAGATCGAGCGTGCCGGCCTTGCGCTGCGCGCGCGGGCTCGCGAGGTAACTCTTCGCGATCAGATCGAGCTCCCCATCGGTGAACGCCTGCGGCGACTCTCCGATGCGCTTCAGGATCGACTCGTCGTCTGGGTGTGCATCCAGTGCGGCGAAGAGGATCTTCCGGTCCGCCCCCCGGGCCTTCAACCGCATCGCAAACGCATGCCCGTGGGGATCGTCGCCCCGGACCGCCGCCTCCGCGGCCTCGGCGGCGATCGAGCGCCCCAGCGCACGGTCGACCAACACCTGAGCGGCCGGCGCCTGACACGTCGCGGTGACCGTCGCGCCCCGCGTCCGCATGTTTCCGAGGACCCACGACAGCGAAACGAGCTCGTCCGAATCGTGGTCGTCGCAGATCAGCGCGCCGACCGCCGCCGCATGCTCGTGCGCGAGATCGCCGAGCTCCTCGTGATGGTAGATGCACGCGCCCACCGCGAGCGCGGTCTTCACGCCGGACGTCTCCGCCGCGATACATGCCTTGCGCGCGTCGGTGGCGTACTTGCAACGTGCCTTGACGAGCTCGGCGCGCGAGGCGTCGGGCTCTGCGGCGTCGCGCAACCGCGCTTCGAGGAACGCGTCCGCCTCCGGACCGAGCCACTCCACCGCCTCGAGGATCAACCGCGCGCGGTCATCGGCGTCGTCTTCTTCGGCGAGCGCTTTCTCGTACAGCGCGAGGACGTCGACCTGCGGCTGGATCGGCGTCCGATGCCGCGCCCCCACCGTGCCGTCTTCCGCGAGGGTCGCCTCCCCGAGCTGCACGTAGAGTCGACGGTGAAGCGCCTTCAACTCCAGGCGACCGAAGTACCGGACACGATCGCCCTCCTGCGCGTGCGCCTCGATCAGCGGACCGCTCCGCTCGTAGGAGCCGACGAACGTGACCTTGCCCCCCTCCGTGACGGTGACCTCTTCCCACCGCTCGGGGAACACGGCGTCGTACACCATGAACGGGAGCACGATGACGCACAGCGGAGAGTGCCCGCACCCGCCACCGCCGCCCCGGCGTCGGGTCTGCTCCACGATCTTCACGACGACCTGCGGCGGCGCGTGACGCTCCCGCAGCTGGTCGAGATCGATCGGGATGTCGACGGCGGAGGTCGTCTCCGTGCAACGGCAACCGGCGACCGCGAGCGCGGCGACCAACACGAAGCCGAGGCGCCGCACGGAGAGGTCAGTACCCGAGCGCCCCGAAGGGCCCGCTCTTGAGGACGTTCGCCGCGATGACGATCCGCTGAATCTCCGACGTGCCCTCGTAGAGCTCGCAGATCTTCGCGTCGCGGAAGTGGCGTTCGACCGGGTACTCCGTCACGTAGCCGTACCCGCCGAAGACCTGTACGGCCTCCGTCGTCACGCGCATCGCGACCTCGCTCGCGTAGAGCTTCGCCATCGCTGACTCGCGCGAGTGCCGCACACCCTTGTCCTTCAAGAACGCCGCGCGCCACGTGAGCATCCGCGCCGCGTCGATCTGCGTCGCCATGTCGGCGAGCTTGAACTGAATCGCCTGGTGCTGAGAGATCGGCACGCCGAACGCCTTGCGCTCCAGCGACCAGTCACGCGCCGCTTCGTACGCCGCTCGCGCGATCCCGAGCGCCTGCGCCGCGATGCCGATGCGCCCACCGTCGAGCGTCCCCATCGCGATCTTGAAACCCTGCCCCTCGTCGCCGAGCCGCTGCGCCTCGGGCACTTCACACTCGTCGAACGTGATCGTGCACGAGTGGGATCCGCGGATGCCGAGCTTCTTGTCCTTCGGCTCGATCACGTAACCCTTCGCGTCGCGCGGGACGACGAAGGCCGTCGCACCGCGCGAGCCCTTCTCGGGATCCGTCGCCGCGAACACGACGATCGCGTCCGCCTGCGGACCGTTCGTGATGAAGTTCTTCTGCCCGCGGAGGATGTACGTGTCGCCCTTCTTCTCCGCGCGCGTGTTCATGTGCGAGGCGTCCGAGCCGCTCATCGGCTCCGTCAGCCCGTAACACCCGAGCTTTTCGCCGGACGCGTACGGACGGAGCCACTCTGCCTTCTGCGCGTCCGTCCCGAACTTCCACACCGGGTCGCAGTACAGCGAGTTGTTGACGCTCATGATCACGCCTGTGCTCGCGCACCCCCACGAGATGTTCTCGATCGCGATCGCGTAACTCACCGTGTCGATGCCGGTGCCGCCCCACTCTTCGGGGACCATCATGCCCATGAGGCCCAGCTCGGCCATGCGCTTCACGAGGTCCGCCGGGAACTGCTGCTCCTCATCGAGCGTCGCAGCGACCGGGCGAATCTCCTTCGCCGCGAAGTCCTGCGTCATGTCGTGAATCTGCTGCTGGATGTCGTCGAGCTTGAAATCCATCGCCCCGCCGTCGTCGCACACGGCGCTCGGCCAGGCAACCTGCGCAGGCTCAGTCCCGCAGACTCTCCTGCGCTTCGAGGACGATCGGGAGTACGTCCTCGGCCGCGGCGTAGCGGCCCTTGCGTCCGAGCCGAACGAAGTCGTCGATCGCCGGCCACCGACCGTAGATCGCCTCGAGGTGTTCCTGCACTTCGTCGAGGTCGACCTCCGACTCGAGGAGCATTCGGATCGTCTGGAGCCGACTCTTGTCGCTCGCGATCAACACCTCGCGCTGGTTGATCGCGCGCATCACCTCGAGGAACTTCGACAGCCCCTCCGCGTCGCGCACCAGCTCCATCCGCTGCGCAGAGATGTCCCGGTACGAAGCGAGTTTGTTCCGGAAGTCGATCAGCAACCGTTTGTCCTGCGGTCGAAGCTCCGGGTACGCCTCGCTCTTCTCGAACTCGTTCAACCGCATCGCCAACGCCGTGCGCACCGCCGACGCCTGCGCGACGCCGCTCCCGGCGAGCGCCGTGTTCAGACGATTCACGTCGAACGACAGATCCACGACGCGCGTCCGCAGCTTGATGGCGCGCGCCGTCGCGCTCGCGTACCGCGGCAAGACCTCGGCGACGTCGGCCTCCGTGAACGCGGAGATGATCGAAGCGACGATCGCCGTCAGGCACTGCGAACACTTCGAGCGCATCTCCTGGAGCTCCCCGAGCAGGAACCACCGATCCGCCGTCACCCGCGGGTTCCGCAGGCGCGTGCCGAACTGGACGATGTCGCTCCGGAGCATCGACGCGAGCACCGCGATCGACGCCCCCACCTCTTCGTTCGGGTTCCCCTCGACGAGCGCGTCGAGCTCGATGTCCCGCGTGTCGCGGATGGGCTCGGGCAGGCCGTCCTCGTCGAGCACGAGCTCGAAGTCGAAGTCGTCCGGCTCCGGGGTCTCCGACGGCGGGAACAACATCGCGAGCTCTTCACTCGTGTTGCGCACCGCGACGAGGATGTTGCGAATGTCGGGGGCGAGCGCCTCCCAGACGGACAGGTCGGGGCTCCCGTCGTCGTCGAGCTCGTAGGGGGCGAGGTCCAGGGCGTCGACGGTCTCGAGCGCGTCGTCGCAGATGACGACGGCGCGGAGGACACGCTCGCGCAGCGAGGCGTCTTCTATCGAATGGATCGCCGCAGTGGCGCGTTTGCCGATGAGATCTCCGGTCGTCGGACTAGTAGCGGACAACGTTGCTTACCCGTAGCTCGTCGACCGCGCCGTCGAAGCGGTCGATCGCGCCGGCGCCCTCTCGGGCGGCGCCTACCCACGCCGTGGACGACGACGCCGTCCAGTTCGGCGCTCCGGCCGTGCGCGCAACCTCCACTCCGTCGACGAACAACGCGAGCCCTCCCGTATCACTGATGGTCGCGCTGACGTGATACCACACCCCATCGGTGAGTTGACCCACCGCGGTGCTCGCGGTCGTGGTCTGTTGCGCAGCGTTGCGGGTCTGGGCGACGAGCGTCCCGTCGTCGACCACCACGAGCGAGAAGCCGACGCGGTTCGGGTCGGTGGTGTCGTAGTCGGCGTAGAGCGTGCCCCGGGTCCGCCCGTCGAAGGCCGGACCGTCCTTGCGCACCGTCATCTCCACCGTCGCGTTCGGCGGAGCGGGCCCCGTCGCCACGGTGTCGATCCAGGCCTCCTCGGTCGCGCCGCCCGCGTCGAGCGCGTCCTGAAGATACGTGTTCCGCGACGCCGCCACCGCATACGTCCCGACGATCGAAGCCGGGCCCCCCGCGCCACACGCGGAGCTGTAAGGCTGCGCGCCGTCGAAGTGGTAGAGCGTCGTGCACGACCCGTCGGCGACGAGCGGCAGCTCGGTCGACGGGAGGAACTCCGCCGTCGCGGCGCTCCCGGCCATCGCGGTGATCATGCAGCTCGCGCCGCTCCCCGCGCAGTCGCCCTGCCAGGCCGCGAAGCCGCTCCCCGGGTTGGCGGTCGCGTCCAGCGTCACCATCGTGCCCGGCGTGAACGCTTCGTCGCAGTCACCCGGGCAGTCGATCCCGACGGGCGTCGACACGATCCGCCCGCCGCCGCTCACGTTGACGGTGAGCGCGACCGCGTTGATGTCGAACTGCGCGCCGACCGACTGCGCCATGTCCATCGTGACGTCGCAGGTCGGCATCGTCCCTTGCGCCGCGCACGCGTCCGACCACCCGCCGAACAGGCTGTTCGCAGCGGGCGCCGCCGTGAGCGTGACGACCGTCCCCGGGCCGTACGACGCGGAGCACGTCGCGCCGCAGTCGATGCCCCCCGGCATCGACGTCACGACGCCGCCGCCCGTCCCGCCGTTCGTGACGGTGAGCGGGTAGGCGATGCCGTCGAAGCTCGCGGTCACGCTCCGCGCCTGGTCCATCGTGACGGTGCAAGTCATTCCGGTGCACGCGCCGGCGAAGCCTTCGAACGTCGAGCCGTTCGCCGGCTCGGCGGTGAGCGTGACCATCGTGTCGATCACGAAGTCGAAGCTGCACTCCGACCCGCAGTCGATCCCGGCGGGCATCGAAGTGACGACGCCGGCGCCGGTCCCCGCGAGAGAGACGTCGAGCGGGAAGCGCGGTATCTGGAACCGAGCGACGGCGCGTTTGCTACCGTCGATCGTCACGGTGCACGTCGGGGACGCGCCGCTGCAGTCGCCGCCCCAGCTCTCGAAGATCGACGGCGCGGTCGGCGCTGCGGTGAGCGTCACCGTGGTGTTCTCGTCGAAGTTGGAGGTGCAGGTCGTGCCGCAGTCGATCCCGGCGGGCATCGAGGTCACGGCCCCCTCACCGTCACCGCGCCGCTCGACGGTCAGCGAGAAGTCGTCGAACGCGGCGCCCGCGGTGTGGGCGGCGTCCATCGTGAGTGTGCACGTCGGCATCGAGCCCTGCGCCGCGCAGTCGCCGGTCCACCCCGTGAAGGTCGCCGCGCCGAGGGGGTTGGCGCGGAGCGTGACCATCGTGCCGGCGACGAACGCCTTCTCGCAGCTGACACCGCAGTTGAGCCCGGCGGGCTGGGAGGTGATCACACCGCCGGTGGGCGCTTCGATCGTGAGGGTGTGCGCGACGCTGCACGCGATCGTCGCGGGGTCGCAGACCTGCGCCGTCGGGCACTCGTTGACGGTGAACTCGTTGCCGCGCGCGTTACAGGTCTGAATGCCCTCGATCTGGGCGCCAACCAGACACGAGCGCGCGCCGGGGCTGCACGCGACGACGACCGACATGCGCACTTCGATCGGCTCGTCGTCGCTCACGCTCGGCGTCACGTTGACGGTCGCGTCCTGGTAGCCCTGGCTCTCGATGCGGAGCTGGTAGAGCGTGCCGTAGCGCGCGCCTTCGAACTCGAAGCTCCCCGTGGCGTCGGTGATGACGGTGCCCAACCGAGGCGTCGCGGTGATCCGCGCGTCGGCGAGGGGGGTCATCGTGTCGGCGTCGATCACGACGCCGGCGATGGTGGTCGTCTCGTCGATCGTGGTGTCACCGGTGCACGCGGCGAACAGGAGCGCGGGGGCGAGGAGGAGCGAGCGGCGCATCGTCTCGAACTCTACCGGGCCGGGGCGAGGGACCACAAAGCCCCGCGAGCGCCGCACCCGCGGGGTGGGTCGCGTGCCTCGAATGCGAGAGGTTGGGGGCGACAGCCCCCCTGCTCACACCACCACGCGCTCCCTATAATCGGCGGGCTGCGGTGAAGCCGACCCTCTACAACCTGGCGAACACGCCGGCCGGACCGATCGCCCCGGACGCGACGCCGTCCCGGGACGTCGAGATCGCGCCGCGCGGCCACCGCTACGTCGACTTCCTCGAAGGGCGCGCCGGCTACAACGCGGTGCGCTTCGACATGCCGTTCACGACGCTCGACCCCTGGGCCGGCGTCGCACCCGGAACGCTCGAGCGACACACGGCGGCGCTCCTCGCGGACCCCGAGGTCGCCGAGCACATCACCTCCGCGAAGCTGGAGACGCCGCGGCTCGGCTACCGAGACAACACGTTCATCGACGTCGTCGCGAAGTCGTCGTCCCCCAAGTCGGACGTCGAGCTCCGCGACCTCCTCGCCGACAAGTGGCCGAGCGACGTGCTCTTCCCGAACGTCGTCGTCCGCATGGACCAGGTCGTCGACGCCGCGGCGCCGCCGATGCACTCGTGCATTCGACTACAGCAGCTCGTCGGTCTGAAGGACGACCTCGTGCGTGTCCTCGACGCGGAGTTCGACGACCACGAACGCACCGCGCTCCGCGGGTGGGCCAAGCGCGTCGGGAGCGCGAGCCGACAGAAGACGGGGCGACTAATGCTGGGCCTCCTCCACGAACACCCGAAGCGAAGCACCGACGTCGGGCGCGCGACGCTCGACACGATGCAGTCGCTCGGGCTGTTCGGCGACTACTGGTCGGAGGCGATGACGATCCTCGACGACCACTTCGCGATCCCTGCCGACGGCGACGTGCTCTCCAAGACCAAGCTGCTCTACAACGGCCACCCCACGTGGGCGATGACCTCGCTCCTCCCCGGCCTGCGTGCGTTCGGGGCGGACCAAGTCGTGACCTGGCTTTCGAACCGCACGGGCTGCGCCGAAGCCAAGAGTGTCCTGGCCCTCGAAGGGCTCGACGCTTCGTTCAGCGCCCACACGGACGAAGAGAAGCTCTACGCCGACCCACGACGCCACCGAAACTACACGGTCGGCGGCTTCCTCGACCACGCGATCCTCAGCGGCTGGTCGACGTGGGGCGGCGACACGATGGTGCTCGACAAGGGCGGCGCCTGGCTGAAGTCACTCGGCGAGGAGCTCCCCGACGCCGTCACGAACGGCGCGGTGCGCGCGATCGTGCACAACCGCGACGACGTCGATGCGCTCGGCGCGGTGAAGGACCACGTGTGGGGCGTGGACTTCGCGGGCAGCCGCATCAAGGCGCTGGAGGCGACCTTCCTCGGCGAGCAGTACGCGCTGATCGGCGCGCGCGAGGCGCGCGAGAAGCTGGGCGAGCGCATCGGCGACGTACCGGTGTTCGTGAAGGGCGCCGGTCTGCTCGGACAGGCGGTGGTCGATGCGCTCGACGCATTCGGGATGGACCGCTCGAAGATCACGATCATCGACGTCGACCCGGAGGTGCTCGCTCGCGCGGAGTCGCTCGGGTTCTCGACGCGCCACGCCGACGACGCCCCCGACCGACGGGAAGACAAGGGTGTGCTGTTCGTCGCGACGCCCGGCGTCGGTTTCGACGTGAAGACCGCCCACGACTACGCCGAGGAGCTCGTCGTGATCCCGCTGACGTCGGGCGGCAAGGGCGTCGACACTGCGGCGCTCCGCAAGGCGGCTACCCACCAAGAGGTCACGCGCACCCGCGAGCGCCGCGAGCCGACGCCGGACCTAGCGCTGACGATCGGCGACACGCGGATCCACCTCCTCACGGAGGGCCAACCGCCGAACCTCACCGACGACATGTGGGCGGACCGATTCCAGGTCACGAGCATCGGCATCACCGCCTGCACGTTGCAGTGCATGGACCTCGACCGACCCGGAATCGTGCCCTTCGATCCCGAGCTCGACGCCAAGCTGATCCGCGCCGCCGAGACGACCGGGCTCCTCGCGCCGCGCCCCCTCGACGCGCGCGACGGCGACGACCCCGTAGCGCTCCGCCGCGACCTCGACAGCTTCACGCCGAAGGCGCGCTGAGGTGTCACGGATCGACGCGCTCGCGACGGCCCTCGGTCGTCACCCGATCTTCTGCGACCTCGACGACGACGCGCTGAAACACATCGTCGAGACCGCCGCCGAGATCCACGTGGAGCGAGGCGAGACGCTCTACACGAGCGGTGAGACCGCCACGCAGGTGTTCGTGATCCTCTCGGGCGCCATCCAGGTCGAGTACCCGAGGAGCGGTGAGACGCGGGGGCCGGTCGCGGCGATCCTCGCGGCGCCGTCGTTCCTCGGCGAGGCGCAGGTCATCGCGGGCAAGCCGTGGTCCGGTACGGGCGTGGCCATCACACGCGTGCTCGCGCTCGGCCTCTCGAAGAAGAACTTCGTCGCGCTGATCTCGCGCTACCTCGCGCTGACGCGACGCCTCTACCTCGAGCTCAGCCACCGGTTCCTCGGCGCGATCGAGACCTGGCGCTACGAGCCGTCGCTCAAACCCGCCGAGAGCTGCGCACGCTACCTCACCTGTCTGCTGCAGGTCTTCGAGGACGTCGAGGACGACCACGACGGTCGCACGATTCCGATCCGGCAGGTCGAGCTCGCGCAGGCGGTCGGCGTTCGGCCCGAGACCGTGAACCGACTCCTCAAGGCGTGGCAGAAGGCGGGGCTCGTCGAGCTCTCGAACCACGGCTTGGCGGTGGTCGACCGCGAAGGCGTCGCGGCGCTCGTCGTCGGCCCGACGGACGCGCCGCTCATCCGCGTGTGCTCAGTGCCCGATGCTGTGGAAGAGCCCGAGTGACTCGGGCGCGCCGAGCTCGTCCCAGGTCTGCTGCGAAACGACGAGCTGTCGTTCCGCGCGGAGCTCGAGGCGCCCGTCGTCCTGCAGCGCCTTCACCGCGCGGCCGACGGACTTCTGTGATGCGTCGGTGAGCAGCGCGAGTGTCTCGTAGGTCGGCAGCGTCGTGGATCCGAGCTCCCAGAGGATCCACAAGACACGGTTCTCGAGGTTCATCGCACGAAAGCTCGAGAACGTGAGCGAGCGTGCGTAGCGAACGACGAGGTCACGGTGGAGCGCGTCCGCGAAGTCCCGGTCGGCGGCGTACGCCTCTTCGAGCGACTCGCGCGAAAAACACAGCAGGTTCGCGGACGACACACTCCGCGCCGACTCGTGCGTGATGGCGCACCCCGCAATGACGTCGCGGTCCCCGAACAACGCCGGCGCGCGCAGGAAGAGGGACGTTTGTCTCTGTTTGCCGTCGCCGACGAAGAGCTGAACCCACCCGCGCGTCAGCAGGTAGACCTCGCTCGGTGGATCGAGCTCGACGTAGATCAGCTGATCCGCGCGCGTCGTGAGCGAACGCCCGTCGTGCGTCGCCTCTGCGGCTTCCGGACCGCGGCGGGCGGCTTCGAACACTTCGACGATCCCCACATCATCGCGTTTAGCGAGCGTCTTGATCGTGATCAAGGCGCGATGCCCCGGGCGACCGGGCACCGTCCTGTGCGGTCCTGACGAAGACCTCTACACACGGAGGGAGAACCAAATGGACTACACGAACTACCGAGTTTCACACAAGACGATGGAAGCGGCGCTGCCGGCGGACACGGACATCTGCAGACAAGACTGGGCGCGCTTCGTCGCGCGCACCGATGCGATGGACATGAACCGACCGGACCGCGGCGGACACGGCTACAAGGACAACGCGAGCAACCACTACGAGGGCCAGTGGCTGAAGGATTGGATCAAGTGTCGCAACGGCGAGAACCTCACGAAGGGGGAGCTGCGCATGGCGCCGCTCTTCACGGACCTCACGACGCCGCTCGACGATCTCGACCGCATCTGGTCGGACTGGAACTTCGCGTCGGTGCGTTGGGAGGACGTCCGGCCCTGCAGCGACGGTGACGCGGATCTGCGCGCGCTTGCGAAGCGCATCGCCGAGACGTCGCTCGAGAACCGCGACGGCGAGACGGACCTCGTGCATCTGCGCGCGGTGACGGACGCATGGGACGCGCTGACCTCCGAAGAGCAGAAGGCGATGCCGAACCTCCTGAAGACCTACTTCGGACGCGACGTGAGCGTGAAGTACGAGAAGGACGGCATCGGCCTCACGTTCCGGAACCGCGAGACGCCGACGTTCGCCGCGCCGCTCGTGTTCATGAAGCGCACGGCGCAGCGCAACCACGACTACTCGTTCGAAGGCGGGTTCTCGGTGCCGCTGTCCAACGACAACATCGGCGGGCGCGACATCTGCGCGGGCGACGAGAACAAGGGTGTGTTGTGGTTCGAGAACGACCGAGGCCGCGTGGACATCGACGCCCCCGCCGGGAGTCGCGTCGTCATCCGGGCGCTCGACGGCAAGGGCAAGTGCGTCGGCGACTACCTCGCGACCCAAGATCTCCCGAAGCCGCGCGCGTACCTCGCGATGGCCGCGGGCTGTGAGTCGGGCACGGCGACGTTCGACCTGTCGGACCTCCCGGACGACGCGCGTGCGCTCGCGGTGTTCGTGGTGCGCGACGCCGACGGCCCCGCCAGCGACGAGGCCCCGCGCGCCATCGCGCGGATGAAGGTGCCACTGCCGAGCCAGAGGTTCTATCGCGTCGCCGACAACGAGGATCGTCGGGCCGCTCTGGAAGCGAACCCCCCTGCGTAGCTCAGAGCGCCCGCGCCATCATCACCTCGCCGAACACGCGCAAGGCCTCGATGAACGGCTCGGCGTCGTCGACCTCGGTCTCGACGCGGTCACTCCAGGTCGGGCCCATCAGCTTCTTCTCGAGCGACGACAACCGCAGGACGCCCTCGTCCTTCATGCCGAGCACGAGCAGGCCGGGGAGGCGCTGCACCTTCGACTTGCCGGCCTCCTTCACGAGGAACTCGAACTGCCGCACGGAGTCGACGTACCGATCCTCGCGCGCGTCGGCGATGTACACGATGCCGTCGAGCCCGACGAAAAGCCCCTTCGCGCGCACGTCCGCCTTCTCGGGGCCGTGCCACTCGTAGACTTCGATCTGCACGGGCCGGCCGTCGCGCTCCGCGGTGAGCGGGAGCGTCGCCATCTGCGTCGGCCCCATGAGCGACGACCCGAAACGATGGTTCTCACCCACCGCGCCGATCTGTTCGAGGCGCTCCGTCTTCCCGACGGCGGGCGGGCCGGCGAGCACGACCTTGAGGACGAGTTTGTTCTTCTGCAGGTCGACGAACGCCATCAGAAGATCGATTCGGCGAGCTGCCGCTGATCGCGCCCGAGCAACGAGCGGACGCGACGCAGGCCGGGCCCGACGAAGTGGTTCTCGATCGCGTCGACCGCCGCACCTCCGCCGCGCGGGAGCGCGCGGAACACGACGTCGAGGTGCTCGGTCTCGGTCTGTACGCCGTGCACGGTGATGAGCGAGGACATCAGGCCGGCGAGGTGGCGGACGATGTTGTTGTCCGAGAACCGCGGCGACTGCATCAGGTCGATGACGATGCGATCGTTGCCCGCCTCGACGATCACCGGCGGGCGCTGCGGCAGCTCGCGGACGAGGTTGCCGATCTGTCCGATGTCGAGCGCGCCCGAGTTGATCAGCGCCGACACGAGGGTCTTCTTCTCACTGAGCACCTTGAGCGCGACGTCTTCGAAGCGCAGGTGCACGCGCGCTTGGTCGGAGGAGATCTGCACGCGCGTGACGTAGAGGATCATCGAAACGCGAATGCGCGTCTCCATGCGCTCGAGCGTCGCGCCGAGCTTGATGCCCGGAGGCACGGCTTCGATCTGCGGGTCGAGGCCGTCGATGTCGTTGACCACCTGCTCGATCATCCAGCGGAACGCCGCGAGCGGGACGCCGAACCGGAGCCCGAAGCCACTCTTCACGAGCCGAGCGACCTCCTCGGGGTGGCCGCGGAAGTACTTGTAGGCGGTGTTGAGCATGTCGCGAGGGTCGAGCATTCGCGCGAGGATACGTCGAGTTGTGATTGGGGTGTAGTGTCGAAGGATGACGGAGCGCGTACACGCGGCGCTCGAACGCGCCGTGGCCGGCGGCCCGTTCACGGGGCGGTGTGACACGGTGCGGCGTGACGTCGTGATCGGTGACCCGCAGGCGCCGATCCGCACCTTCTTCGAGATCCTCGACCGACACGGGCTGATCGGCACGGACGGCACCCTCGCGGACGGTGTGCACCTGACCTCGGTGGGGGATCACTTCGACTACGGCGGGCTCGACCGCGCCCGCGACGCAGCGCGCGATGGCCTGCTGCTCCTCGGGTGGCTCGCGGCGCACGACCCGTCGCGCGCAACGATCATCGCCGGCAACCACGACCTCGGCCGCGTGGGAGAGCTCGCCGCGTTCGACGACACACGGTTCGCGACCGCGCAGAACCGCGCGGCGCGGGTGTACGGCAGCGGTGACGCCGAAGCGGAGGCAGCGTTCCTCGCGGCGTATCCGGAGCTCCCGAGCTCGGAGGTCGCGGCGCGGGACTTCTCGGCGTTCACGGTCGCGCAGCGCGAGCTCGTAACGCACCTGCTCCGGTCTCGTCGAATGCGGATGGCGCGCGCGGTCGGGTCGAAGCTGATCGTGCACGCGGGCGTCACGCGGGACGACGTCGAGGGCGACGATGCAAGCTCGATTGCAGAGTGGCTCGACGAACGCCTCGACGCCGCGGTCGACGCGTGGACGGACGGCCCGCTCGTGATCGACGCCCTCCACCACCCCGGCAACGCGACGGACGGCGAAGGGGGCGGCGTCCTCTACCACCGCCCCGCGTGGCCGCACGGGGACACACGCTGGTTCTCGGGTCCGTACCGCCGCCGCTTCGATCCGATGCAGCTCCCGCGCGGCGTGCTCCAGATCGTGGGACACATCCGCGACCGAAAGTGTCGCGCGTTGCTGGGCGTCGGCGGCGAAGCGATCGACGGCCCCCTCCGCGTGCTCCGCATCCCGCAACGCACCTACGACTTCGGAACGGTCGAAGCGGTGGGCGAAGACGAAGCCGCGATGGTGTTCGTCGACGGCGGCATGGGGTACGGCGGCGCCCCGCGCTACGAGCTGCTCGACTTGGCGACGATGCAGCCGGTGGCCTGATGGAGCTCCACTTCCAGCGCATCGACGACGCGACGCACACGCTGCGGGTCGTCGGACCCGGAGCGCGCGACGAGCGCGTCGAGTGTGAGACGCGCTCGTTCCTCCTGCACGACTTCGTGCACTACGCGGTGGAGTCGGCGGGGCGGCGCGGCGACGGATTCTACGGACGCCTCGCCGCGGGCGCCCCGCTCGCCGTGCTCAACGATCGTGAGACGGTCTTCGAGGGGATGGCGACGATCGAGAACGTCGTGGCGCAGGTTCAGGGCACGCTGAAGACGACGGCCGACGCGGAGACGATCTTCGCGCGGCTCGCTGCGGGGGCGGCTGCGCAAGACGCTGAGCTCTCGGCGTGGGTCACGCCGACGATGCTCCGCGAGGCGCTCGAGATCCTTAGGGGCCTACGCGGTCGGTGGCGCGCGACGCCCTTTCGCGAAGCGATGATCCTTCAGTGGCCGGGCTGAAGCTCCCGTGGTTAGAGTCGCCGCCGCCATGGCCGACGTCACCACCCGCTTCTCCGACCGCGCCGACGACTACGACCGCGCGCGTCCTCGCTACCCGGACGCGGCGATCGACCACGTGATCTCCAAGGCCGGGCTCGCGGTCGTAGACCCGGTGGTCGACGTCGGCGCGGGGACCGGCCTGTCGACGATCCGGTTCGTGGAGTCGGGGCACCCGACGACGCTCGTCGAACCCAACGCCGCGATGGTCGCGCTCGCACGCGAGCGTTTCGGTGACCGCGCTCGGATCGTGGAGGCGCGCGCCGAGGCGACGACCCTCGACGACGCATCCGCGTCCCTCGTCGCGGCGGCGCAGGCGTTCCACTGGTTCGACGCGGACGGCTTCGCGAAGGAAGTGAGACGCATCCTCCGCCCCGGCGGACACGTCGCGCTGTTCTGGAACGAACGCCGCCTGGAGGACACCGCGTTCCTCCGCGCGTACGAGGCCTTCCTCGTGGCGTGGGGCATCGACTACCTCGCGGTGAAGGCCAGCTACCAATCCCCCGACGCGATGACGACGGTCTTCGGCGCACCGCCGCCCGAGCCCGCGCTGTTCGAGAACCTTCAGCACCTCGACCGCGACGGCCTGCGGCAACGCATCCAGTCCTGCTCGTACATCCCGAAGGCGGACCACCCGAAGTACAAGTCGATGCAGGCGGGGATCGATGCGCTGTTCGACGCCCACGCAGACGACGGACGCGTGACGATCGTCTACGACACGACGGTGTACCTGGCGCGACCCGTCTGACGCGATGGCAGCCGATACGACGCGTTCGTGACAGCGTGTCGCGGCGCCGCGTCGATCGATGCGAAAGCACGCGCGGCACGTGCCTTGCGATGCGCAGACGGCATGATCGCCTGGGAGCTCCTGCTCACCCCCGTGCTCGCCCTCTTCGAGCCCACCACACCCGAGCCACCTCCGCCGTACTGCGCAACGTCGCCCGGCGTGGCGACGACGATCGACCTCACGGTCCGGCACGCGAGCATCGAAGACGCGCCGTGGTGGGCCCACACCCTCGCGCCGGTGTACGAACGCGGCCACGCGGTGGGCCTCAAACTCATCGACCTCCCCCCCGAGTCTCTCCCGGCGCGCTATGGGTTCGAGAACGGCGACATCCTGATCAGCATCGACGGAGAGAAGGTCGGCGACGTCGACAGCGCCCAACGAACCTGGCACCGCACGACGAGGCGCTGGCGCAAGGGCGGACCGAATCGGTTGGAGATGCTCGTGCGGAGACGCGGGTGTTACGTCGACCTGAAACTCAACGTGCTCGTCCTGCCCGCGTGTCCGTACCGAGGGTCGGCGACGCTCTCCCGAACGATGCGCCGAATGCCGACGTCGTCGGTGCACGGCGTCGCGTGTCGGACCCGAATCGTCCCCGCGTTCGAGGACCAGCGACCCATCGGGTTCAAGATCCTCGGCTTTCGACCGGACAGCGCGTACGAACGCGCAGGGCTCGAACACGGCGACATCATCGTCTGCATCGACGACCTCCCCATCCCCAACGTAGACCAGGCGCTCGCGTCCTACGCACACCTCCAGAAGAAGTGGCGCGACGACGCGACGAACCACTTCGACGTCCTCCTCCGGCGCGACGACCGCTTCGTCGAGCTGAAGCTCACGATTCTCCCGGAGTGATCCGCGCCCCTGCTTTGTTCGGGTCCGCGATGTGGGCGCTCATCCAAGGCGCGAGCCGCGGCCTCGGCCGCGAGCTCGTACGCCAGCTCCACGCGCGCGGCGTTCAGGTCATCGCAACCTGCCGCGACCCCGCGGGTGTCGACCTCGACGTCCCCACGATCCCGCTCGACGTCACCGACGAGGCCTCGATCGAAGCCGCCGCCGCGGCCGTCGCCCAACACACCGAGCGCCTGCACCTCCTGATGAACGTCGCCGGCGTCCTGCACGGCGACGGCTTCGGCCCCGAGCGCCGCCTCACGGAGGTCGCCCCCGAGAACCTCGCGCGCGCGTTCGCGGTGAACGCCTCGGGCCCCCTGCTCGTCGCCAAACACTTCGCGCGTTTCCTCCAACACGACGAACGCGCGGTCCTCGCCAACGTCTCCGCGCGCGTCGGCAGCATCACCGATGACCGCCTCGGCGGCTGGTACGCCTACCGCGCGTCGAAAGCCTCTTTTCAGTAGAACGTGCCGCGCGGCAGTTCCTGAACATCGTCGACCGCGTCGGTCCCAAGGACAACGGACGCTTCGTCGCCTGGGACGGCGCCACGATCCCCTGGTGACTAACTCTCGCTGACCTTCTTCAGGCGCGCGAGGCCGTCCTCGAACATCGGACCCACGAACCCATCGATGAAGAAGCCGAACCAGCGGCCCACCGGGTCGTTACCGGCGTCGCCCTCCATGCGCCACGTCGCGATCGTGCCCGCCTTGGTGGCCTCGAAGGTCCAGTAGCCCTTGCCTTTCCCGTTCTCCATGAAGTCGAGCTCGTTCACGATGCGCTTCGGCGGCTCGCTCACCTCGATGGTGAGTTTGCCGTCGCCCGAGTTCTCGCTCGTCCACGAGTACCAAGCGCCGACGCCCTTCGCGACGGAGCTGGAGTACGTCGTCTTGATCGACGGGTCGGCGGCGGCCCAGGGCGACCACGCCTCGTTCTTCTGGAGGTGGTTCACGTGGTCGAACACCTTCTCGGGCGACGCCGCGATCTCTACGCTGCGCTCCACCCCGTACTTCGCAGGGAGCAGGAACGCGCTCCCCACGAGCAACAGCACGAGGACCACGATGGCGAGGAGGAGCTTCTTGAGGAGCTTCATCCGGCGGAGTTGAGCACTAAACCTCGCCAACGTCGACGTAGTGCGCGACGTAGAACAGCTCGTTCTCGTCCGTCTCGATCCGGTCGATCACCTCGAGGTGCGCCTGGATCGACTGCAGGCGATCCTGCCTCGGGCGTCGCTCCCGCCGAATCGCCCCCATGAGCCCAGACAGATGCGCGAGCGCATCGCCCTGGCGACGCCGCAGGTCGTCGATCCTCGCCGACAGCGACGGGCTCGCCTCCTCGATCTCCTCGAGCGCATGCTCCTGAAGATCCGAGTAGTGCTCGACGAGCTTGTCGTACAACTCAGAAAGTACCGGGAGCATCACGGCCGCGAATGTCACGGCTCCCGGCGCATCGGCCGCCACCGCCGTCGCTCCGAGCCAAGCGTCCGCGATCCTCGACGCCCGGCGGACGAGATCGCGCCGGTCATCCGCGATGCCTTCGTCCACGATCCCGAAGCCGTCCCGGTAGGTCCCATGGGGTTCGGATCGCCACGTGGCCGAGGACGCCGCGACGATGTCCTCCAAGTCTGAGCGGTGCACCGCTCCTGCGGCCCGAGTGTCACCCTCGATGACGACGGGTGCGAACTCCAGCCCCTCCGCCTCCATCAGGGCGAGCGCCTCGGATGCCGTCATCCACGGCCGCAGCACACGAACGTAGGGTTGCATCACATCAGCGGCGACGAACACCGACTCGACGAAGTAGCCATCGAGCTCTTCCGTCACGTCGGGCTCGCGCCCCAGCGCATCCTCCACCTGCGACCTGGCAACGACGCCCACGAGCTCCTCGGTCTCGTTCACGACGAGCGCCCAGTCGGCCTCTTCTTCGAACAGAAGATCGAGTGTGCTCTCGAGGGGCAGCGTCATGGGGATCGCGAGCGGGTCGAGACGCATCCGAGTCTCGACCCGCGCCGGGACGAACGGCGTACGAGGGCGCCCGGTCGAGCGGGCGAGTGAAGTATTCAAACTGGACATGGACTCTCCTCCTTCGGTTTGTGCGTCGCTCGCACACGCCCCTCCAGCTCGGTGAGACAGCGACGGAGGGTCGGCGCGAGTCGTCGTGGAAATGTCGGGGACCGCGGCACGCGCGGCCTCGGTTGCACCGTGTCCCACCATGGCGACTCTCCACCCGCACGTGATGTTCGCTCGATCGGGTAGACGCGGCTCCGCCCGCGTCAAGCGCGTCGCAGCCTACTTTTTCGCGACGACGAACAGCGAGCCGCCACGGCGATGCACGCGTACTAGGAACTCGTCCTTAGCCTCCTTCAGCGCATCCGCGAGGTCCTGCGGATCCTCGATCCGGGACTGGTCGATCCCGAGGATCACGTCGCCCGGGCGGAGTCCGGCGCGGGCGGCCCAGCTCCCCGGCTTCACGGCGGTCACGACGACGCCTTCCTCGACGCGCCGGTCGATCTCGTACCGGGAGCGCAGCATGTCGGAGAGCGGCTCGACCGCGATACCGTCCGAGGCGTCGCCACCTCGCGCCGAGGCGCGCTGTCCGCCCGCCTTCTCCTCGAGCTCGACGTCGATCTTCTTCGCGTCGCCGTTCCGTTTGAGCTCGATCGCCACCGTGCGCCCCGCGCCGACCGACGCGACGAGGTTCCGCAGCTTCGCCGCCGACTGCACCGGCCGGCCGTCGATCTTCTCGACCACGTCGCCGGGCTCGAGCCCCGCGCGATCGGCCGGCGAGCCGTCGACGACATCGGAGATCAACACCCCCGCCGTGCCCTCGACCTTCATCGCTCGCGCCAAAGCCGGCGTGAGATCCTGAATCATCACCCCGAGGAACCCGCGCACGACCTTACCGTCGTCGAGCAGGTCGGACATGATGGACTGCGCCATCGTCGACGGCACGGCAAAACCAATGCCCTGGTACCCACCGCTACGGCTGAGAATGGCGGTGTTGATACCCACCAACTCACCCTTCAGATTCAGCAGAGCTCCGCCCGAGTTTCCGGGATTGATCGCAGCGTCGGTCTGAATGAAATCTTCGTAATCGACGATTCCGACATTCGCTCGACCCTTCGCCGAAACGATCCCCATCGTCACCGTCTGACCCACGCCGAACGGGTTGCCGATCGCAACCACCACCTCACCGAGCCGCAGCGCGTCCGAGTCACCGAAACCCAGCGCCTGCAGATCGTTGGGCGCGTCCTTCAGCCGAAGCACCGCCAGGTCGCTCGCCGGGTCCGTCCCCGCGATCTCCGCCTCGACCTCACGGCCGTCGTGCAGCGTCACGACGACCTCGTCGGCGCCATCGACCACGTGGTTGTTGGTGAGCACGACGCCGTCGGCCTGCACGATCACCCCCGAGCCACGGCTGCGCTCGAGGCGCTCCTGCGGCATCTGGCGACGCGGGTGCTGACGGAAGAAGTGCTGGAAGAACGGGTCCTGGGAGTACGGGCTCGCGCGCGGCGCCGAGGCCTTCTTCGTGGTCGAGATGTTGACCACGCTGCGGACCGCGCGCTCGGACACGTCCGCGATCGCCGTGAGGCCCTGCGTCCCGCCGCCCACGGCGGGGGTGACGGCGGACTGCAGCTCCGGCACCGCTTCTGCGCGCTCGGCCTCGAACGCGGATCCGCAAGAGAACAGGGTGGTGAGTACGACGGCGACGAGCGCGAAGCCGGGTACCCTGTGGTCGATACGTTCCATGGGGACTCCTCCTAAGCGACAATGAGTTCGTCGCCCGGCGAGTCAGGAACGTGGTTCGAAGCGTCTAGGCCTTGCGAAGCTCCGCGTGCCTGGCCTCGACCCAATCGATGATCTGACCCTCGAGGCACACGCCATCGAAGCGATCGATCTCCTGGAGACCCGTCGGGCTCGTGACATTCACCTCGGTGAGATACCCACCGATGACGTCTATGCCGACGAACACCAGCCCGCGCTTTTTCATTTCCGGCGCGAGCGCCGCAGCGATTTCTCGGTCCCGATCCGTCAATTCGGTCGGCTGAGCCGACCCGCCGACGTGCATGTTCGCCCGGAGGTCACCCTTCTGCGGGACTCGGTTCACGGCGCCGATCGGCTCGCCCTCCAGCAGGATGACGCGCTTGTCCCCCTCCTGCACCGCCTCGATGAACCCTTGGACCTCGATCAGGCGCCGGCCCTCCACGGTCAACAGGTCGAGCACCGAACCGATGTTCCGGTCTCCGTGTTCGAGCAGCAGGACCCCCGCCCCGCCCGCTCCGGAGAGCGGCTTCACCACGGCGCGCCCGTGCTCGGCGATGAAGGCGCGGATCTCGGCGCGGTCGGCGCTGATCATCGTGGGCGGCATCAGCTCGGGCCAGTAGAGCGCCGCGAGCTTCTCGTTGAAGTCCCGTAGCGTCTGCGGCCGGTTCACCATCACCACGCGATCGTGGTCGACCCGATCCAGGAGGAGCGTCGCGAGGAGGAAGTCCACGTCGAACGGCGGGTCCTTCCGCATGAACACCGCGTCGCACTGCGAGAGGCGCACCGTCTCCCGCTCGCCCAGCGCCACGTGGTCCCCGCGCTTGCGCTGCAGCGTGGCCGGCTGCACCGACATGACCGGATCCCCGCCCCTCAGCGCGAGCTGGTTCATCTGCCCGTACAGCACGCGGTGCCCGCGTTTTTGCGCTTCGAGCATCAGCACGAAGGTCGAGTCCGCATCGATGTCGATGCGCTCGATCGGGTCCATCACGTAGACGAAGTCGAGTCCCATGGCGCCCGGTGAAGTCGCCGCAGGGGCCGCCGCCGGTCAAGTCCGCTTGGAACCGCGCGTCGTGCGTGCCAGGGTATTCGGGTTGGCAACGGACGACCTCACCCTCACCGCCTGGCTGGAGCGGCTCGCGGCCGCTCGGGTCACGATGGCCGGCGCCGAAGCCGTGGCTTCGGAGTTCGCCGGGTGGCTGGAGCTGCTGGAGCGCGCGACCGAAGGTGACAGCAGCGCCGAGGGTGACCTGTACCGCCTCTGCGCCATGCACGGCCGACGCCTCGGACAGGAGGGGCGGCCGGCGTCCGCGGCGATCCTCCAGCCGCTGCTCCTCGCTGACGTGCTCGGTCCCGACCACCGCTTCGCGGGGCGGGTCCGCGAGCTCGTGAAGATCATCGCCGACGCCCACGCGCTCGGGACGACCGAGCGCCTCGAGACGCGCCAGAACAAGATGCTGCGAACGTCGACGCCGGTGCTCCGAGTGCCGGGCGCCGTCGTGGGTTGGATCGTCGGCCCGATGCTCGCCGACACCATCGACGCGATCGCGGGCCGCCTGTTCGCGGAGTGCGCCGCGGCGGGGGCCTCGAAGGCCATCCTGGATCTGTCGACCGCTCAGGCCCCGAACGACGTCTTCTTCCGGACGATCGCGGGGTACACGAAGAGTGACATCGCGCCGAAGTACCGGCTCGTCCTGACCGGCGTCGAAGACATCGACGCGACCCGCGCTGCGATCGCCGCCCTAGGCGCCGACGTCTCGCGGTTCGAGATCCACGCCCGCCTCTACGACGTCCTCCCCACGGAGTGATCCGACCGAGGCACGCGCGCGCTCGACTTCGTCGAGGATGAGTCGTGCGTGTCCGAGAAACTTCCGTCCGGCGGGGAGCAACGACATCCCGCGGGGCGTTCGCTCGAATAGATTCGATCCGAGCTCGTCTTCGAGCGCGCGAATCTGTCGCGTGAGCGGGGGCTGGCTGATGTGAAGCCGCGCGGCGGCGCGGGTGAGGTTCTGCTCCTCGGCGACGGCGACGAAGTACCGAATCTGGTCGAGGCTCACGCGCTCCAAGCTACACGATACCGCATCGGTATTGGACCCCATCCGCCCGCCCGCCGAACCTGCTCCCGTGGCGATCGAGCTGCACAACACCGAAGACGCCCGACGCCGCCTGCGCGCCGCCGGCCGCGCCGCAGCCTCGACGCTCTACGCGGCGGGCGCCGCGGTGCGCCCCGGCCTCACCACGGCGCAGATCGACACCCTCGTCCGCAAGGACACCGCCGCGCGGGGCGGGCGCCCCACGCAGCTCGGCTACCACGGGTTCCCCGCAGCCGTTTGCACGAGCGTGAACCACGTCGTCTGCCACGGCATCCCCTCCCCCGACGTCGTCCTCGAGGACGGCGACATCATCAACATCGACTGCACCACCGAGCTCGACGGCTACTGCGGAGACACCTCGACCATGTTCTTCGTCGGGACCCCCTCGCCGGACGCCGAACACGTGGTCCGCGTGGCGAAGGAGGCGCTCATGATCGGCATCGCGCAGGTGCGCCCGGGCGCGCGGCTCGGTGACATCGGCGCCGCCATCCAGGCGTTCGTCGAGCGCGAGGGGTGCAGCGTGGTCCGCGACTACGGCGGGCACGGCATCGGCCGCACCATGCACGAGGCGCCGCACGTCCCGCATCACGGCAAGGCGGGCCGCGGGTTGCGGTTGCGCGAAGGCATGGTCTTCACGATCGAACCCATGGTGAACCTCGGCGGCGCGGACGTCCGCGTCCTCGGCGACGACTGGACGGTCGTCACCGACGACGGGAGCCTGTCGGCGCAGGCCGAGCACACGGTCTACGTCGGACCGGACGGCGCGGAGATCCTGACCCTTAACAAACCTTGACGATCGGTCGCCCTTCTTCGGCCCCTCCCGCCCGCGTTTGGGTGTTGAATGTTCGTCATGAACGGCACCCCCTCCCCCTCCAAGAAACACCTCCTCATCGTTGCTTCCGTCGTCGGCGCGCTCGCGCTCGGCGGCGTCGCCCTCGCCGGCCCGCACAAGGGTCGCCGCGGCGGGCCCGGCGGCGGCCCCGGCCTCGGCTTCCGCCTGATGCGCATGGTCCGACACCTCGACCTCACCGAAGAGCAGGAGGTGAAGGCCGTCCGCCTCCGCCACCAGATGAAGGAAGAGATGCAGGCCGGCAAGGTCGACCGCCCGGCGCAGATGAAGGCCGTCGCGACCGAGCTCGCCAAACCCACCCCCGACGCTGCGAAGCTCCACGGCATCGCCGACCAGATGCTCGCGCGCATGAGCAAGATGACCCACGCGGCGATCGACAAGTTCCTGGAGCTGCACGCCACCTTCACCCCCGAACAGCGCGAGAAGCTCGGCAAGCGTCTCGAGCGCCGCGCCGAACGACGCGGACGACGTGACCGCGGCGCCATTGGGGAGTAAGACGCGAAGACGTGAAGAAGATCCTCGTCGTCGACGACGACGAGCGGCTGCGGTCGCTCGTCGCCGAGTACCTCGAAGGTCGGGGCTTCGCGGTGGTCACCGCCGAGGACGGCGAAGACGGCCTCGCGCGCCTACGCGGTGAAGCGGTGGATCTCGTGGTCCTCGACGTGATGATGCCGGGCCTCGACGGGTTCGAGGTCGTGCGCGAGCTCCGCAAGTTCTCGCGCACGCCCGTCATCATGCTCACCGCACGCGGCGACGAGATGGACCGCATCGTCGGGCTGGAGATCGGCGCCGACGACTACATGCCCAAACCCTTCAACCCGCGCGAGCTCCTCGCGCGCATCCAGGCGGTGCTCCGCCGCACCGACGCCTCCGCCGCGCCGAGCAGTTTGCTCGAGCTCGGCGCGCTGCGCGTCGACGTCGATCGACGCGAGGTCCACCTCGACGGCACCTACGTCGAGCTCACCACGACAGAGTTCGAGATCCTCCGCACGCTCGCGGCCAACGCGGGGCGCATCATCCCGCGCGAACGTTTGATGGAGCTCGCGCGCGGCGACGAGTACGCGTCGTTCGAGCGCAGCGTCGACGTGCACGTCAGCCACATCCGCAAGAAGCTCGGCGACGATCCGAAGAACCCGACCTACGTGAAGACGGTGCGCGGCGTCGGTTACACGATGCCGAAGGCGCCGGCATGAGCGTCCGCGTCCGGCTCGCGCTCCTCCTCGCGTTGGCGGTCGCGACGAGTCTGTTCATCGCCTGGTTCGTCACGCGCCGCGCGGTGATCGCGCCGTTCGCGCGCGAGGTGCTGGAGGCCCACCTCGACCAAGTCACCTACGTCGCCGACGAGCTGGAGAAGGGCGGCGACGCCGCGGAGCTGGGGCGCCGCCTCGGCCTCGACATCCGCGTCCGACACCGCCCGCCGCGGTTCGTCCGTCGAAAGCCGCGGCGCGACCGTCCTCATCCGCGGTGCGAAGAGCGGACGCACCGCGAGCGTCATTTGTTCGTGTGTCGCGGACGCCTGGCGCCGGCGGCGGTCGAGACCAGCGTCGGCTGGGTGGTGGTGCGTCGCGACCTCGACGTCGAGCAGCCGCAACAGCGCGTGGGCTGGGTGCTCCTGGCGATCGCGGGGTTCGTGATCCTCGTTGCAATCTACGCCGCGACGATCGCGACGCGTCCGCTGAGGACCACCGTCGGCGCGATGGAGCGCATGGCGGGCGGCGATCTGTCACACCGTCTGCCGGAGACCGGAGGCCGTGAGCTCGCCGAGGTGGCGCACGCGTTCAACAAGATGGCGGACCGCGTGGACGCCCTCCTTCGCACCGAGCGCGAGCTGATGGCCGGCATCTCCCACGAGCTCCGCACGCCGCTCGCGCGGCTGCGGTTGGAGCTGGAGATGCTCCGCGATCACGAGGTCCCGTCGAAGCGGATCGATGCGATGGAGGAAGACCTCGCAGAGGTCGACCGCCTGATCGGCGAGCTGCTGGAGATGTCGCGTTTGCAGCTCGGCGAGCGCACGCTGGAGCGCGCTCCACTCAATATACGCGACATCGTCGACGAGGCGCTCCAACGCCACCCCCTCCCGAAACACGAGCTGACCATCGAGGGTGAGGGCGGCGCCATCCGCGGGGATCGGCCTCGGCTCGTCCGCCTCGTGCAGAACCTGCTGCAGAACGCGAACAAGTACGCGCCGCGCGGGACGAAGGTGACGATCGTGTTGGAGGGGACGTCGTTCGAGATTCGCGACGAGGGCCCTGGGGTCCCGCCAGAGGATCTGGCGCGCCTCTTCGAGCCCTTCTACCGGAGCCCCGGCGGCAAGAAGAGCGCCACGGGGCTGGGCCTGGGCCTGATGATCGCGCGGCAGGTCGTCGACCTGCACGGCGGACACATCACGGCGCGAAACCTCGATCCGGGCCTCGCGATCCGCGTTGAGCTCCCCGCGGCACCGACCGCCTGACCGCGTCCTGGAGGATGGGAAGGCAATCGACGTTCGGGGTGTTGTCGCCGACATGTCGGCCTATACCCCGCCCCGCGTCTGGACCTGGGACCGTGAGTCCGGAGGTGTGTTCGCGAAGATCAACCGCCCCATCGCCGGGGCCACCCACGACAAGGAGCTCCCGATCGGCGAGCACCCGCTGCAGCTCTACTCACTCGGCACGCCCAACGGCGTGAAGGTCACGGTGATGCTCGAGGAGCTCCTCGCCATCGGACGTGAGGGAGCGGAGTACGACGCGTGGCTCATCGACATCAACGCGGGGGACCAGTTCGGAAGCGGCTTCGTCGACGTGAACCCGAACTCGAAGATCCCCGGCTTGATGGACCACAGCACGTCACCGCCGACGCGTGTGTTCGAGTCCGGCTCGATCCTGTTGTACCTCGCCGAGAAGTTCGACGCGTTCATCCCGAAGGACCGACGCACCGAGTGCCTCAACTGGCTGTTCTGGCAGATGGGCGCGGGGCCGTTCATCGGCGGCGGGTTCGGGCACTTCTACCGGTACGCGCCGGAGAAGCTCCAGTACCCGATCGACCGCTACGCGATGGAGGCCAAACGGCAGCTCGACGTGCTCGACCGTCACCTCGCCGAGAACGAGTACTTCGCGGGCGCGGAGTACTCGATCGCGGACATGGCGATCTGGCCTTGGTACGGCGGGCTCGTGAAGGGGAAGGTGTACGACGCCGCGGAGTTCCTGGACGTCGCGGGCTACGAACACGTCATCCGCTGGGCCGACCAGGTCGCGGAGCGCCCCGCCGTTCGGCGCGGACGGCGCGTGAACCGTAAGGACCACGGGCTGGCGGAACGGCACTCCGCCTCCGACTTCGACGCGCTACTATAGACAAGTGCGCATCGTCGCCGTCGCGGACACCCACACGTTCGAAGACGACCTCGCCGACGTCCCGGACGGCGACGTGTTCGTGCACGCCGGCGATCTCATCCGCGCCGGGACGCTCGAAGAGCTGGAGGGCGTCGCGCGGTGGATCCGCGCGCTCCCGCACCGGCACAAGATCGTCGTCTCCGGGAACCACGACTGGTGCTTCGCGCGCGAACGCAAACAGGCGGAGGCGGTCCTCGGTCCGGAGGTGATCTACCTGCAGGACTCGGGGTGCACACTCGACGGCGTGCGCTTCTGGGGGAGCCCGTGGCAGCCGGAGTTCGGCGGCTGGGCGTTCAACCTCCCGCGCGGGGACGCGCTCGCCGCGAAGTGGGATCGGATCCCGAACGACCTGCACGTGTTGATCACCCACGGCCCACCGTTCGGGATCGGGGACCGCGTCTCGATGGCGGGGCGCACCGGGTGTGAGGAGCTGCTCACCGCCGTTCAGCGCACGAAGCCGCGCGCACACCTGTTCGGGCACATCCATCAGGACGGCGGCGCGTGGACCAACGGCTCGACGTGGTTCCTGAACGTGACGACGTGGGAGTGTGAACGCGACCCGACGGTGTTCGATGTGATCGACGGCGAGGTCCGCCCCGTGCAAGTTCCCTTGCGGGAGCGACGACTCAGCCGTTGCGCCAGTCCAGGGTGAAGCTCGCGACCTGCCGATCGCCGGCCATCAGACGCACCGGATACTCGCCGGTGCGCGGGCCGCCGTTCTGGAGGAGGTTCGGATCCGCGAGCTGGAACATCACGCGGAAGTCGTTGCCCTGGGGGCCGACGTTGTTCACGTACTGCAGGGGCTGCGAGCCGCCGGGCACGAACGGCGACTCGACGCGTAGGTTCATGTCGCGGATCGCCTGGGCCTTGTCGGCGTCGCTCAGGCCGTAGTGCGGGGTGACGGCCGGCGCGAACACGTCCATCTCGAACCGGAGGTTCGCGGGGACGCCGAAGTCACGTGACGAGAACCCGACGCGCGTGCCGTCGAAGAGCGGCTGGCGCATGTGATGCGTTCCGCTGATGCGGTTCATCGCGGGGCGCCCGGCGAACGCGATTCCGTGGTCGTCGACGCGCCCGACGTCGTAGACCCGCGCGTTGTCGGCGTAGCGCTGGAGATGAACGATCTCCGCACCGCGGATCGGGCCGCGGACCGTGGCGGTCGCGGCGAGGCCGTAGCGGAGGAGCGACGCGACGTCGATGCCGGCGCGCCCGAGGTCCACGGTGGCGGCGTGCAGATCCCGCAGCGAGGGGCTGGTCCCGCGGTACGTCGTGGGAATGGAGCGCCAGGGTCCGTTCGCTCCCGGGGCCTCGACGGTGACGACCTCGCGCCCGTCGAAGTCCGAGCGGCGCGCCCAGACCGCGCGATCGTCGAAGTCCACGGTCGCCGAGAGGCGCCGCTCGCCCGACGGCGTCTCGAAGACGAACCCTTTGACGCGCCCGGCGCCGCCGATGACCTGGGACATAGTGGCGCTGGTTATCGGCGAGATGGCGTGACCGGTGCGTCGAGCTCGGTGTCGTTTCGGTGGCCTAGGGGTCTTCGTCGTCGACGACGGCGAGGCCGGGGGCGTCCACGAGCGCCAGCTCACCGGCGCCGTCCGGCTCCGCGATCGCCAGCGCACCCCGCTCGGCGACGGGGGCGTTTCGCTGGACCTCGAGGATGACGTCGTAGGCCGTTTGGGCCTCGCCGGGGGTCGGGAAGAGGAGCACGAGGCGTCGGCGGACACCGTGTTCGATGGCCAGCATCCCGGTGCCGCGCTTGAGGTCGAGGAAGTCACCCGCGTCCTCCAGGGTGCCCAGGGGACCGGCGTAGAGGCTCTGCACCGTACGCAGGGCGATGTTGGTGTCGACGGACAGACGCGAGGTCCCGACGAACACGAGGAGCCGCGCGTTGGTGAGAACGAAGAGACCGAAGGGGGCGTACCGGCGCGCGTCGCCCCGGACGACGGCGCAGTAGTCGAGCACTCGCTCGTGCGCGCCGAGCCGCTCCAGGAGGCCGGCACCGTGGGTACGGATGAAGTGCGCCTCCCAATCGCGCGCGCGCCGCACCGCCGCGCCGTTCCTCCGCGTGGTGTTCACGGCGACGACGCCCAGCACGATCGCGACGACCCCCGACGCGCCGACGTACGGCGCGATGGGGTGGAGGAGCTCGGGCAGCCCGAACAGCGCCGCCATCCCGACGACGAAGACCCCGACCGTCCCGATCGCAACCTTCTGCAGCTGCGCGACGCCCTTCGGGACGTCGACGTTCTCGCGCCGCACCACGAGCGCGAGCCGCTTCGCGAGGGCCACGTTCGTGGGCTCGGTGAACGCGTCGGTCACGTGTCCTCCTCGGAGAGCGCGAGCCCCGAGGCATCGGCGAGCGCGAGGGCTCCGACGCCTTCGGCTTCGACGACAGCGAGCGCGCCCGGCTCGGCGACGGGGACGTTGCGTCGGGCTTCGCGGATCGCGTCGCGTGCGAGGTAGGCCTCGGTCAGGGAAGGGAACGCGAGGGTGACGTCGCGCTGGGACTCGACGGCTTCGAGCGTGAGGATGCCGGTCCGCGCGCGGTCGACCTCGACCGAACGCAGGCCGCGGAGCGCGAGGCTCTGCGTCACGCGGAGCCGCCGACCCGTGCCCCCGATCTCGAGGACGCGGAAGCTCGTGAGCATGTAGATGCGCGTTCGCCCGAAGCGGCCGGCGCGGTCTCCCGAGACCGCGCAGTAGTCGAGGACGTACTCGTCCTCGCCGAGCAACGACGCGATCGGCTTCGCCTCGAGCGTGAGGTAGTCCCGCTCCCAGGCCCGCGCGCTCCCGACCGCGACGCGCGGGAGCGCGCGCAGGCTCCGCGCGACGAAACCCAGGCCGACACACCCGGCCCCCACCATCAGCAGAATCGACCCGTAGCGGCCGTAACGAAGCGGCGAAGTCATGAGCAACACCAGCCCCGTGACGAACGCACCCGACAGAGCGTAAGCCGCCTTGCGAAGGATCTCCGGGAGCACCGGCGGCGGCGCGAATTCGCGCTCCACGACGAAGGGCATCCGCACCCGCAACGCCTTGGGGAGCTCGTCCTGACGACGGCGAACGAGCGCCTTCATCGCAAGGGCACCTCGAGCAGTGGCGTGTGCGTCGCGCCGTCGGGTGACAACGTGCTCTGCACCAGCACGAACGCGCCGACGTCCCACCGAAGCTCGGGCAACGGCGGCGCGGACTCCAAGAGTTGCCGCGCCTTCACGGGCGACAGCTTCGTCAAACGCGCCACCGTCAGGTGCGGACGAAACGGCAACTCACGCCGCGGCGTTCCTTCGGCGCGGAAGGCGGCGTCGACCGCGTCGGCGAGCGCGATCACCGGCGCCTCCGGGGCGACGCCGAGCCACGCGGTGCGATGACCGAAGCGTCCCCACGGTCCGACCGTCAGCGCGAAGGCGGGATGCTCGATCCTCCGGAGGCGCTCCTTCAACGACGCGATTCGCTCGTCCGGGAACTCACTGGCGAAGCGCAGCGTCACGTGCAGCTGCTCGCGGCGCGCGAGGCGGACACCGGGCTCGGACGCGGGAAAGGCGGCCGCCGCGTCCTTCACGTCGTCCGGCGGAACGATCGCCACAAACAACCGCGCCACGCCCCAACGATGCCACGTTGTGTGCCATCATGCGCGCCGATGATCCGCGACCGGCTCGCGAAGTGGCTCGAGAATCCGAAGCTCGACGCGGCGATCGACGCACTCGTCGCCGACAACCCCGGCTACGACGCCTGGGGCTTCAACCCCGCCGAGATCCGCCCGTTCACCAAGCTCGCGTACTTCCTCTACCGCTACTTCCACCCCGAGATCCGCGGCATCGAGAACATACCGGAGGGGCGCGTGCTCCTCGTACCGAACCACTCCGGCCAGCTCCCGATGGACGGCCTCGTGGTCGGGATGGCGTGTGTCCTCGAAGGCAAACCGCCGCGCCTCGCGCGCGCGATGGCCGAGCGCTGGTTCCCGACGCTCCCGTTCATCAACGTGATGTTCTCGCGCTCGGGGGTCGTCGTCGGCGACCCGATCAACTGCCGCAACCTGCTCGAGCAGGAGAACGCGATCCTCGTCTTCCCGGAGGGCGCACGCGGCAGCGGCAAGACCTGGGACCACCGGTATCGACTCGTCCCGTTCGGGCGCGGCTTCATGCGGCTCGCGCTCCAGACCAACGCGCCGATCGTTCCGGTGTCCGTCGTCGGCGCGGAGGAGTCGATCGTCAGCGTGCACAACGCCAAGACCCTCGCGGATCTGCTCGGCACGCCGTACTTCCCGATCCACCCGCTGCTCCCGATCCTCGGGCCGCTCGCGTACATCCCGCTGCCGACGAAGTTCTACATCGACTTCGGCGAGCCGATGCACTTCGAAGGCCCGTTCGACGACGAGGACGAGGTGATCGACAAGAAGGTCCGCGACGTCATGGATCGCATTCAGTCGATGATCGACCACCGACGGCAGGAGCGGCCGTCGATCTTCTGAGGGCCCACGGATGAAGACTGCGATCGTCACCGGGATCGCCGGCGGCCTCGCCGGCCTCGTCGCACGCCGGCTGAAAGAGGAAGGCTACAAGGTCGTCGGCGTGGACTACCGACCGATGCGGAGCGAGCTCCCGTTCGTCGACCACGTCTACCAGGCCAACTACAACAAGACGAAGATCGAGGACGTCTTCCGGCGCCACCCGCCGTCCCACGTGCTGCACCTCGGGCGCGTCGGAAACCTCAAGCAGACGATCAAGAAGCGCTTCGACCTCAACGTCATCGGGAGCCGCAAGGTGATGGACCTCGCGGGCCGCTACGGCGCCAAGCGCATGGTCGTGCTCTCCACGTTCCACATCTACGGCGCGCACCCGCACAACCACATCCCGATCTACGAGGACGAGCCGCTGCGCGCCGGAATGGAGTCGCCGCAGATCGGCGACGCCATCCAGCTCGACAACCAGGCCATCACGTGGACCTACCAGCACCCCGAGTGCAAGACGGCGATTCTCCGCCCGACCAACGTCATCGGCCCGAACATCAAGAACGCGATGAGCAACTTCCTGAGGTCGAAGCGCGGGCCGGTGATGATGGGCTTCGATCCGATGGTGCAGTTCATCCACGAGAACGATCTCGTGGACGCGCTCGTCGCGGTGGCGGCGGGGGAGGCGGTCGGGATCTACAACGTCGTCGGCCAGGGCACGCTGCCGTGGCGCACGGCGCTCGACGTGGTGGGGATGCAGCAGATCCCGATCCCGTCGACGGCCGCGATCACGTACCTGAAGATGGCGGGGCTCATGTCGCGCGCGCTACCGCCGTACATGGTGAACTTCTTCATGTACCCGTGCGTGATCTCCGACGCGAAGATCCGCGAGACGTTCGACTTCGCGCCGAGCGTCGCCATCGAAGACGCGCTCCGCTCGACGCGACTGGCTTAGGCGCGGGTCACGCGGCGCGCTGGCGTTCGACCCAGGCGTCCGCCTCGATGAAACACTCCTCGAGGAAGCCGATGTAAGCGTCGAGGGTGACCTCGCCGCGCTCGGCCATCTCGTCGAGAAGCTCCGGACGCTTCGTGAGGAGGCGGTCGATCATCTTGTCGTCGGAGGCCGTGTGGCCGACGTCGAGCTCGACGTGGTCGACGATGAAGCTGACTTCCTTCATGCCCTCCTCGCCGAGGACGCGGCGGCACTGGTCGAGGACCATCGGGCCGATCGTCGTTGCGACGCCTTCGATCTCCCTCGCGATGGCGAGGTTGCGCCAAGGGCGATCGCCGGCGGCGAGGTCTTCGTGGAGGTCGACGTAGAGCTGAACGGACGGCGTCGGCGGGCGGTTGATCAGCGCCTCGGCGTCGAGGCTGTCGCCGTGTTTGGCGTTCCAACGCGCGACGAGGCGGTGCGTGTCGGCGACCATCAGCTCGTCGTGCCCACCTTCGTGTTTGCCGTGGGCCTTGAACGCGGCGCCGATCTCCTCGAAACCCTGCGCCATCATGTGCTCACCGGCCTGCGTCATCCAGCGGACGACCGGCTTGGTGTTCTGCACGCCGTAGGAGCTGAACTCGATCAGCCAACGCAGGAACACGTCGGGGTCGAGGTCGGGATCGCAAAGGCGTTTCGTCGTCGCGCAGCTTCGCAGGCGCTCGCGCACCCCCGCGACCCGCGCGGCGTAGGCTTCGATCATCGTTCCTTCCATTTCATCTTCCTTTTCACCGCTCGCGCGGCTCGCCCGAACGTGTAGCGGACGAAGTTCTCATAGTGACGGAGGGCGTGGCCCCCCATGATGAAGCGCTCCACCACGTGCGAGTACTCGAGCGCGGGGTGTGCTTCGGAGATCATGTAGCCGACCGGCGCGAACACGAGCGCTCGGTCGACGCCCTCGGTGCGGTAGAAGCCGCGGGCCGCTTCCATCAGCATGCCGATCGCACGCTGCGGGACGACGAGGCCGTCACGTGACGGCAACACGTAGACGAGGTCGAACAGACCGAAGATCGAGATCGCGGAGTGACCACGTTCGCACAGCGCAATCGCGAGCACTTCCCCGCGGCGGCGCAGGACGAAGACGCGACGCGCACGTTCGAGGTCGCCGGTGGACCGGGTGAGATCGGCGGTCTCCAGCGTGGAAGGCGTGATGTCGAACGCACGTGCGACGAGGGGTCGCATGTTCTGCATCGCGATGCGGTGCGCCGCCTCGCGGTCGTGGGACGTGAGCAGGCTGACGGACCACTCATCGAGGGACTCAGGCGCCGCGACGTCGTCGGAGGCGGCGTCCAGGTGGAACATGTTGGCTTGCGCGATGACGACGTCGTCTTCGGAGCGCATCCATCCGCCGAACGCGCGCAGGTAGCGCTGATGGTACGGCTGCGAAGGGTTGTAGTAGGCGACGACGTGCGCGTTCGCTCCGTCCATCATCGCGGGGAGGCACGCGAGGTAGCGGTGGAGCTGATACCAACTCCAGAAGCTCTCGTTGTGCGTCGAGCGCGACGCGAGTTGGTGCGCTACCCACGTCGTCGAGAAGGCCTTCGTGATCGACAGGTGTGCAACCGGGGTTGCGTCGTCCCCCACGGCGACGAGATCGAACGAACGCGGATCCCGAAAGGCGAGCCACGCCTCCGGGAGACCTCCGTCTTCGCACAGGTCGAGGTAGCCACTCTCCATCAGCAACCGAGACACGGCGTTCGGCGGGAGATCCGCGCGCGGGATGATCGACGGGAAGGCGTGTTCGAGGATGTTGCGAACGACGTCGACGCGTTCGTGCTCCGGTTCCAGCTCGAAGCCCAGCACGATGTGGTGCTGCCGTTCTTCCGTTCGACGTAGTCGCGCGTAGCCGGCGATCACGTCGCGACCCAGGACGATCTCGACCCACGCGTAGCCGGGGATGCGGTGTCGAGCGGCGGGGTGGACGCGCGCGGCGAAGCCATCGGCGTTGATGTCGATCAGGCCCGCGACCGGCCCCTTGGGACCGAACCTCACGCGTCCATTCAGTGGAACGCGTGGGTGTCGCCGTTGGTTCGTGCTGTAGACACGCGCGGACTCGGCGGCAGCCAGCGCATCCTCGCCGCGATCGACTTCGAACGAGGCGCCGTAGAGCGAGAAGCGACGACGCCCGGGTCCGTGTCTCGCCTCGGGCCCGTTTGCTTCGAGCGCGCGGAGCATCTGCTCGGTACCGCGCGGATCTTCGACGCGGGAGAAGTTGGGATCGAGCCGCGGCATCGCGCTCGACTGTAACCTGTTTGTGTGACCGAGCGGTTGGCCACCGCACAAGTTTGACACGGTTTTGCGCTTTCCTGAAATGAATCGAAAACGGGTGCGCCGCGTGTGAAACAAAATGAGACACGAGGGATCTCGGCGCGGGCTCGACCACTTCGGTTCCCCTCATTGATGGTCCGCTTTCCATTTCATCTTGCGACCCACCGCGCGCGCCGCCCGGCCGAAGGTGTAGCGAACGAAGTTCTCGTAGTGGCGGAGCGCGCGCCCGCCCATGATGAAGCGCTCGACGACGTGCGAGTACTCGAGGGCCGGATGGGCCTCGGCGATCATGCAACCGATCGGCGCGAACACCAGCGCACGCTCTGCGCCTTCCGCGCGATAGAAGCCCCGCACCGCGTCCATCAGCATCCCCAGTGCCGCCTGCGGAGCCACGAATCCATCGCGGGTCGGGAGCACTTGCACGAGATCGAATAGGCCAAAGATCGAGACGGAGCTCGCGCCGCGCTCGCACAGCGCGACCGCCTGCACCCGGCCGTCATGCCACAGCAGGAAGACTCGGCGCTTTCTATTGAGTAGACTATACGGATCGCGCGTGAGGTTGACGCTCTCCAGCGTCACCGGCGCGAGGTCGAACGCACGCGCGACGAGGGGGGAGAGGTTCTGCAGTACGACCCGGTGCACGTCGGGCCGCGCCGCGGAGGTCAGCGGCGTGACCGACCACCCGGACACCAGCGACGCTGCACCCACGTCGTTCGACGCGGCGTCGAGGTGGAACATCGAGTACTGCGCGATCGACACGTCCGCTTCGGACTGCATCCAGCTCCCGAACGCTCGCAGGTACCGCTGATGGTACGGCTGCGCCGGGTTGTAGTAGGCGACGACGTGCGCGTTCTCGCCGTCCATCATCGCGGGCATACACGCGAGGTAGCGGTGCAGCTGATACCAACTCCAGAAGCTCTCGTGGTGCTTCGACCGCGAGGCGAGCTGGTGCGCCACCCAGGTCGTCGAGAACGCCTTCGTGATCGACAGGTGCGCAAGCGGAGTTGCATCGTCCCCGAGCGACACGAGGTCGAAGGACTCCGGGCTCCGAAAGCCGAGCCAATCGTCCGGGAGCTGCCCGTCCTCGCACAGCTCGAGGTAACCGCTCTCGTCCAACAGACGCGCCACGGCCGCCGCGGGGAGGTCCGCGCGCGGCATGATCGCGGGATACGCGCGGTCGAGGATGCTGCGGATGATCTCGGAGCGCTCGCGATCGGGCTCGAGCTCGAATCCCAGAACCACGTGATGCCCCAGAGCGTACTGGCGCCGCAGCCGCGCGTACCCACAGACCCGCGCGTGGCCGAGGTCGATCTCCACCCAGCCGTAAGAAGGCAGCCGCTCCGCCGCCGTCGGGTGAATGCGCGCCGAGAAGCCCGAAGCGTTGATGTCGACGAGCCCCGCGCGCGGCCCGTCGTCGAGCCCGAACCTCACCTTCCCCTGCAGCGGGACGCGCGGGTACCGCCGGTGGTTCTTCGAGAAGACCTGAGGCTCCTGCTCGTCGCCGGCGTCGTGCACCTCGAACGACGCGCCATACATGGAGAGGCGCTGCGGCTCCGGCGCGCTCTCCGCCGAGGTGGGCACATCCTGTTCGAGGCTCGCGAGGATCTGCGCGACACCCCGAGGATCATCGAGGCGCGTCAGATCGGCGGTGGGCACAGTCATCCGACCACGGGAATCGGACGCTCGGCAGAAATCTGAAGCCGAGAGTTCCGACGCGGGTCACACCTCGGATTCGGCTGTCTCGATCGCGACCTTGCGACGTCTCGGAATCATCGCGGCGAGGAGGAACGACAACACCAACAGCATCACCGTCCACACCAACCCCTTGAGCGCGAAGCGCTTCGGCGGGTTCGGCGGGACCTCCGCGTAACGCGGTGGCGTCTCCCGGTCGGGGTGCCCGCCGTGGCAGAGCTGGCAGTCCGCGGCCGCAGGGTGGTCGGGCGCGTGGCACTGTCCGCACGCGTCGCGAATCCCGTCCTCGCGACCGGTCGTCTCGTACGCGTGGCACGCGAGGCAGCCGACGTCCTGATCGTCGTGGGTCAGGTGGAAGTCGACATCACCCGGCATGTCGATGTCGAAGGTCGCGACGAGCTGCGGGCGCGTCCGAGCGAGCGCGTCGTGCGGGTTCTCGTGGCACCCCGCGCACGAGAAGACCGCCGAAGCCGAGGCCTGGAACTTCGGCCCCTGATGTTCGAGGTGGCACGCGGCGCACTCGAGGTCGGCCCCGACGTGCCCCGGCGTGGGCCGGTTGTGCGGGTGGCAGTCGAGACACTTGAGCGTGGAGACCTGGCCAGCGCCGACGTGACAAGCGGTGCAGCGGTCGAGGCCGTTGTCCGCGGCGGCCGCGACGAACTCCGGCGCCTCGTGGTGCTCGGCGAGTCGACGCCCGGCGAGGATCTCCGAGTCACCGTCGTAGAGCATCCACCCGGTGAGCCCGAGACCGAACAGGAGCGCCACCAGCGCGGCGCGCGCGCGGAAGCCGCCGCGATCCAGATCGGACGTCGCGTACCAGACGAGCTCGGACGCCTTCTTGCGCTTCTTCTTCTTGCCGTCCTTGGCGAGCGGCTGGTCGACGACACCGATCGCACGTGCGTCGTGCGCGGGGAGATCGCCGGTGAGCGTCGGCGTGCGTACCGATAGGCCGAGACACCCCGGCCCGAGGACGACCACCATCGTGTGCGAACCGATGGAGATGATGTCGCCGTCCATCACGCGGTGTTCGACGATGCGCTTGCGGTTCACGTAGACGCCGTTCGAGGAACCGACGTCGCGGACGAGGAAGCCCCCGTCGCGTTGATCGATCGCCGCGTGGCGGAGGCTGACCGCGTTGTCTTCGAGCACGACGCCGCTGGAGTGCTCGCGACCGATCGAGACGGGCGTCGACCAGAAGGGATCCATCCGGTCGTCCCACTGCACGATGACCATCGCGCCGTTGCCGCCGGCCTCCACGCGCTGCTTCAGCGTCGCGATGTCACTGATCGCTGCGTCGTCGAGCCGAGCCGAGGCGACGTGCGCCGCCATCTGCGTGCGGTTGGCGCGGTCGCCGAGGATCATCGGCTCGGGCGCACGTTTCTTCACCGCCGCGAAGGCCTCGGTCGACGCGACCGGGATCATCCCGCGCATCGCGACTTCGGTCTTGCCGGCGTCGAACGCGAGGATGCCGCCCCCGCTCTGTTGCGCTTCGATCAGCTCCAGGTCGCCCTCGACCTCCAGGTCGACGTCCTTGAGCAGGAACACCGTGCTCCCGGTTTGGATGTGATCACCCAGCCGTAGCGGCGTGCGCCCCGTGACCTTGTTGCCGTTGACGAGTGTCCCGTTCGCGGAGCTCAGGTCGAAGACGGAGAACCCGTCCGAAGTCCACGAGACCTCGGCGTGCGCGGACGACATGTGTTTGTCGTCGAGGCGGATGTTGCACGACGGCGAGCGGCCGACCGTGAGCGGGCGGTCGAGCTCCAAGCGCACCGCCTGGTCCTTGTACGGACCCGAGATGATCTGCAGGACGAACACGCCGCGGTCACCACAGGAACACGGTCAGGATGTGACCGAACAACAGCATCAGCGCGAGCGCGGAGGCGACGAGGTGAAGCGGCACCCACGAAGTGAGCAGGATCTCCAACCCGCGCCGCACCGAGTGCATCCGCGCGACGGCCAGGTTGTGCGCAACACGGATTGCAACCGCGTGCTCCTTGTCCGGCAACGCGCGGAGCTTCTTCGCGCGGGTCTCGAGGAGACCGTCGAGGTCCTTCGGCGAGGTGCCCTTGAGCACGTACGCGAACCCGCCCTGCGTCATGCGCTGGGCGTGCTGCTCGACCTTCTTGCGCGTGCGTTCGTCGAGCCCCTCCAGGAACTCCTCCGACGCCGCCGCGAGCTCGCGCACCTTGGGCCCGACGTCCTCCGGCAGCAGCGCCTCGTCCTCCGAGCGCGCGAGGATCGCCGGGATGAACACACTCGCGAGCTGCCCGCCGATCGCGACGAGCGAGGAGATGGTGAGCAGCGTCAGGAGCGTCGCGGTGAGGACACTCGTCGCTTGGTACCCGGCGTGGAACAGCACCGTGCCGTAGAGCAACCCGCCCAGCACCGCGTGTACCTTCACCCACGCGGCGAGTGAGCCGATGCCGTGCGTTCGCATCCGCTTGCGCAGGCCCATCAGCGAGAGCACGCCCATGATCGCCGCCGCCGCGACGCCCGCGTACATCCCGACGCCGCGCCACGGCGTGGGTTCGAGGAAGCCGTGCAGCACGTACCCGCCGGCGATCGTGACCAGGAAGGTGAGGATCTCGAGGATGGCGACACCGACGCGGCTCTTGCGGCGCGACGTCGTCGTCTTCGCCGCCGTCGGCGACTGTTCGTTCACCGCGAGCTTCGGCGCGATGCGACGGAGCTCGTGAAAGTAGTTCCGCGGGTCGATGCGGAGGATCGACTCCGTCGGACAGTTGTAGACACACGCCGCGAACTCGCGCTCGAAGCAGACGTCGCACTTCACCGCGAGCAGATCCGACTTCGCGATCTTCGGGAGCCCCGACGCCTTGGCCGGCTCGGCGATCGTCGTGTGCGCGCGGTCGGCCGGGACGTGTTTCTTGTTGTCGGCCTCGTCCTTCGCGCCGCCGCCGAGGAGCCCGACGAGCCAGCCGTCTTCCTCCTTGGCCTTGGCCATCGAGATGTTCCCGAAGTCGCAGTTGCGCGCGCAGCTGCCGCAGCCGATGCAGGTGTCCTTGATGTACACCTCGCCGCCGACGTCGCGCGCGATGGCGCCGGTCGGGCAGCCGACCATGCACTCGGGCGCGGCGCATTGCAGGCAGCTCGTCGGGAAGTAGAGCGATTCGTGGCGCGTCGACGCGACCTCGGTGCGACGCGTGAGTTTCTTGCCGCGACGCGCGAGGCGCGAGTAGCCGTGCAGGTCGTCGCAGGCCTGTACGCAGTTGCCGCAGCGGATGCAGGTGTCGAGGTTGATGATCAGCGCGGAGCGCGCCTGGCCGAGGCCGGCTTCGAGCATGTCGCGCACGAAGCCCATCGACGTCTGGCTCTGCAGGATGCCGGACTGCTGCTGCGAGCGCGCGAGCGAGTAGCGGCGGAACGACGAGAACACCTCGGGGTGTTTGACGTAGATGTTCCACACCACCGAGCGCGGCACGACCATGCACTCGACAGGCTCGACCGCCATCGCCGTCGCGCCGTAGGGGGCGCCGACGCTGACCTCCTCGTCGCCGAAGAAGTCCTCCGGTCCGAGGTAGGCGAGGATCTCTTCGCCGCTCTCCATGTCGGCGCCGCGGCTGACGAGGCGGCTGATCCGGACGAAGCCGCTGCGCACCACGAACAGCTTCTGCGCCGGGTCACCTTCGCGTGCGATGAGATCGTCCTTCTTGAACGACTCGAGGGACGAGTTGAGGACGATCTCGTCGATGCGCTCCGGAGGCAGCCCGCGGAAGTAGCGGCTCTGCCGGACGAACGTGGAGAGCGCGCTCTTGTTGTAGGCCTCTTGGATGCGGCCCTTCACCAGCTTGTTGCGCTTGATGACCTGGTTGAACTCGCCCTTGCCGAGCTCGAGGAGGGCGGCTTGGGTCCGCGCGCGCACCGAGGCCTTGCGCTCGCCGCGCCCGACGAGCGCGAGCTCGCCGAAGTACTGGCTCGGTTGGATGGAGGCGACCTCGCGGCTGCGCCCGTCTTCGCCGACGACCTCGACGGTGGCGAGGCCGTCGAGCAGTACGAAGAAGCTGTCGCCGAACTCGCCCTGGCGAACGACGTAGTCGCCGGGCGCCATCTCGCGGAGGGTCCCGACGGAGTACAAGCGTTCCAGGGTTTCGTCGTCGACGCCGGAGAAGAGCGCAACGCGCTTCAGAATCGAAACATCGTCTCTCAAGTGGAGTCCGTCGGGCGAATCGTCGGCCGAAGCACGCTTTCGTTCAAGCGCGGACCGCAGGGAGTGAATCGGCGGGGCGGAACGGTCGTCTCAACCTGCGGGCGCCGGTTCGACGGCACGTTTTCACTGCTCGACTCATGAGGGTCCGTCCCTAGTTCGCGGGTCGGCGAATCGGTGGCCCAACCTTCGGTTTGTGATAGAGATTCGGGGCGTGATGAAGCGATGGATCGGGCTGGCGGCGCTGGCGGCTGCGTGTTGCCTGGCGGGGACGCTCGTCGCTCAGGCCGGCCTCCCCAAGGAAACGGCGGACCTGTCGAAGCCGTTCGACCACGACACACACCTGGCCCAGATGACGAAGGCCGGGGACCGCAAGTACACCTGCAACGACTGCCACGCGCACAAGGACGTGGCGGACAAGGGCGCGTTCCCGATCTGCAAGGACACGCGGATGCCGTACCCGACGCACGACAAGTGCATCAGCTGCCACCCGACGTCGTTCTTCCAGAAGCCGCTGGTGATCTGCACGAACTGCCACACGGAGATCACGATCACGAAGCAGTCGGCGCTGAAGCCCCAGTCCGGCGACCGCGCGCCGCTGCGCACGGTGTTCGACCACAAGCTGCACCTGTCGCCGAAGATGCGCGTGAAGAAGCGCTTCGGCTTCGACAAGGACTGTACGTTCTGCCACCCGTTCGTCCGCGGCGGCGAGAAGGTGCAGCTCCCCGCGCACGCGCAGTGCTGCGACTGCCACACGAAGAAAAACGTCGAGCCGTCGATCAACGACTGCGCGGGCTGCCACAAGCGACCGAAGAACCAGAAGAACCCGCGCTCGCTGGTCCGGAAGTTCTCGCACGCCGACCACAAGACCGACCCGACCAGCGGCGCGTCGCTCCCGTGCCTGCGCTGCCACTTCGAGGTCCCGAAGGCCCGCAAGGTCGCGAAGCTGGTCCTCCCGAAGATGGCGACGTGTGTCGAGTGCCACCAGGGCGAGGTCGCCTTCTCGTACGCGGACTGTTTGAAATGTCACGAGAAGGGGATCGAGCTGAAGGCGCTCCCGAAGTCGCACCCGGGGAAGTAGGGTTAGTCTCACACCGGTCTAGTCAAGCGGGACAACGGTTCCAATGGGATCTATCGTACGCGTTTCCGGATCGAGTCGATACCCTACACGTTCTTCGAACGTTAGGCGCGGCGAGGATGGAACCCTATCCCAGGTGTCGATCCGGTCGAGCCAACTCGCGCCTTGAGCGCCGCGCCTACCCCTCTCAAGGCTCCTGAAGCCGTTGGGTCTCACGTCCCGTAGACGAATTTCGCCGAGCGACAGCCGGAAGTAGAGCCGCTTGTCGCTAAGAACAAGCAGAGCCCAGCCCTCCGTCGGATCAAACGCTACGACTTGTTCGCCAAAGGGCTCCTTGGGGCCGGGAACGCGAATGGTGGTCCCAGTGCACTGATCGAGATCGTAGTGAAGTAGGGTCGAAGACTCCGTGTAGGCAAGCATGTGACGGCGTTGAGGCCCAAGGGCCACTTTGGCGCGCTCTTCGATCGGGAGACTACACAGAACCTTTCCGCCGGCAGTGCGGATGGAGATCTTGTAGTCATAGATGTTCCGCGTCAGTATACGGTCTGGGGCAAGAACAAACGGAAGATCAAACATCCCGAGGTCCGAAACCGCCGTCAGCTCTGTTTTCGTATCGTCGAGCCCGTCTAGAAGGTACCACCGGTGCGCTTCATCGCTAGCGGATAGTGCAAGTGTGCGGGCGTTCGACAAAGGAACGACGATTTTATGCATACGCGGAAGCTCAACATTAGGCAGGCATCCACCGGAAACTCGGCACACGCTGAAACCTCTTCGCCCGAGAATGGCTAAGGAGTTCGCGTCTTCGACCGCGTTGCCGAACTGGATCTTTGCGGACGCGATCTCCGTACGATGCAAGCGATGCGCCGCAAAAGAGAAAAGTGCACCGCCGAGTGCGATGTGAAACTCTCGATACGCCGGAGGAAGCTCATCCAGTCTCAGACTTTCCACCCAAGATGCTACTTCGTTCCGGTCAACACGAACGCCGAGAGCCCTATCTGGAAGAATTCGCCGTCGGCGAACGTCGGCAACAATCAGTTCGTAGCTAGCTGAACCGGACGAGGTCGGAGCCCTCAGGAGAGCCGCCATGCCATCACTGGTCATACCTACAGGACCAATGAATGATGCTCCACCATGCGTACCGGACTCTGAATCTGGACGAAACTCCAGGCACCTTGGCATTAATGCATGAACACAGCCCCGTTCAACACAATCAAGCACTCCGGAATCGGACACACTCTCGGATCCACCGCCTATACTCTGATCACCGAGGTCAACAAACTCCACGCCAGATCGCTCAGGGCATGGAAGACGAGCCAATTTGACCTTTTCTTCGATTGTCTTGCGAGCCTCGGCTGCACGCCGACCCACGAGCCGGCGTTCAAGCTCCGCACCGCTTACGATGTCTATCCTGTTCAGGCAGAGATTCGGCCCGAGATCCTCTGACACCCACAGCCGATCCTCGGACCTCCAGTCTACCCAGATATCGACAGCCCATTCCGGAATGGGAACTACGTGTTCGCGATAACGTACCGTATTAGGCTTCGATCCCGGCAGCACTAGGCGGCCAGCATCATCGACTGCAAACAACGAGATCGAACGCGAAGAAGGGTAGTGAGCATAGTGTCGAACCCCTTCTGACGCCACCTCCCAGACTTCCAAGCCACTCCGAAGTCTAATGGCCACGAAGACGCCGTGTGGAGACATTCGTACAGCGATCGGCCGCTCGCGCAAGTGAATGAGCCACGGATTGTCGCGACGTTCTACGACTTCATCAGGGGCCAATTTGAGGGCCTCTTGTCGGACGAGCCCAGCAGCGAGCGTGTCACCCGTCAACGCGATCCTGGCAGCCTTGCCAAGAAGATAGTCACGGAAGCTCGAATCTGCCTGTTCCCCAGCAAGCGGCAATACGCGAAATCTCTCACGTGCTTTCACCGCGCTTTGGTAGCTATTTGCGTCCCAGATTGCGCGGCGAAAGCCGTGATAGACCGAAGCGTAGAGGATTGCGATCCCTGAGATAGCTACGACGGTCACCACGAGACCAACGAGGACCTTGATCCTCCGATTCCGAAGGGCGCGCGCCAGCGCCCGGATCTGGAACGCCTTCACGTCGGCCCACCAAAGACAAGCGTCTTCTCCGACAACGAGAAAGGGCGCGTAGCGTTCGACGGATTTCCGCACATCGGCGCTAAGGTCACATGCCTGATGACGTAGCTTCTCCTCTTCTTCAGGTAGATCACGGGCCTTGCGGTGCAGAGCCACCAACGACGCGACGAGCTCCTGGGTCCGAAGAAGCTCATCATCAAGCCCGTACCGCGCACGTGTGTGCGGCTCTTGGCCGACCCGACGCACAACACTCGCGAGCCGGTCATGCGGAAGGGCATAAACCGCCGTGAGATCGTGGCGCTGCTTCATGATCAGCCGCACATCAGACCTCGCGAGCCCGTCCAGAACCGCGGCTCCTTCGCTACCGAGATAACTCTCGAGTTCCTCGACCGGAACCGGCGCGGACGCGCCCGCCTCGTCCGCCAGACGCAGAAGGACCAACAGCCCGCGGGTACGCATTTGTTGAGGGTGATCATCAGCCTGAAAGGCCTCGCGGAGCTTTCGCTCCAGGTGACGTTCGAGTGCGCCCTCGATGCACGCGTCGAGATCCGACGTCAGCTGCACGGTCCTGTCGTCCGTCCAACTCACACCTTGCAGCAACGCATCGAGCACCACCTGGAGCTCCGTTGTAAGTGGAGCCCGTGGATGAGCGACACGCTCACGCGCAAACGCTGCTGCGAGCCTGCGCAGGCCATCGCCGGCAATCTTAAGGTGGAAAGCCATGGTCCCATCTTCCCGTCGCGCCTCGAGGGGCCGGCCAATCGCCTCGACGAATCGGTCCGTGACCCACTCCATCGCGGCGTCACCGGCCAGCGGGGGAAGCGGCGTCGCCATGGGCCGCAAACCCGCCACGGTCCGATTGTAGAACTCCGGGGTGAGAAGCGACGTGGGAAGGTTGTCGATCCCCAGAACCTCGGACATCCGCGCGGGACGAAGATAGTCGGCAAGCCACTGCTCCACAGCTCCATGAAACTCCTCGCGATACGAGAGAACCCACCGGCAGACGAACTGAAACTGTTGATCTCCCTGGACGGCCGTATGCCCCAAGACGGGGCCAATCCGCGCAAGAGCACTCTCGTCTCCTTTGAAGGCGTCCTCGAACTGATCGAGAATGAAAACCGGCGGATATCCAGTCTTTTGGCGCAGACGTTCGACCGTTGACAGGAAGCGAACAACATCGCGATCGCCGACCTTGGGTTCGAGAGGCGTTCGCAGCACGCCAACGAGGAGTCGATTCAATAGCCCCGGCGCCCCCGGCGTTCGCTCCACCGCAACCGCACTCTGGCGGTCGTCGGCATCACCGCGTAGGCGTGGTGCCAAACCACAGTTTATGAATGAGCTCTTTCCAACGCCGGATGAGCCGTACAGCGGAGTCACTAACTTGGGTTCACGAACGGCTGAGGCGAAGGCGTCGATCTCGTGCGTCCGGCCGGCGTAGAGCTCTGGGCTACGATACGGCTCCAGCAGCGGGTAGGGGCGGCGCGGAAGCGGAACACCATCTGGCCACCAGGGTTCGACATCGTCGACGGAGACCGCGGCCATCGAGACGTTGGTACGGACGAGACTCTGTACCTCACTCGCAAACTCGGCAAGTACCTTGTCGGCATCGACGTCGGTCATGGCGCTTAAGGGTTCGAGGTCACGGGGTCGAACCTGCATCTCGCGCAGCCAGACGTGCGGTTCGAGCGGAGACGGCCGAACGATGATCGGAAAGATCTTCATACCGCGATTCGAGCGCTCCCCAAGCAGTCGCGGCATCTCGTGCTCGCGGACAAACTTCGACCGAAGGAAGTCGGGAGAGATAAGGAGAACGGCCGCGTCAGCGGCTCCGATTGCTCCGCGAATCCGACCGAACCAGTCGGCACCAACTTCGATGTCATCGTCGTCCCACGTGTCGAGATCCGCGGCGTCGATGTAACTCACCACTCTCGATTTCCAGGCCCGATCCTGGTGGCTGTACGATACGAAGATTCGCGCCATGCCAGCGGCGCAAGAGTAGCGTGATCGCGAGCGGAGGTCAGGCCGCGGGGTCGGAGTCAGTGCCAGAACCCGATCGAGAAGATCAGGTTCGTGTAGCGTTTCGCGAAGTCACCCGCGAACGCGAACTTCCAGTCCCAGATCAACTCGAACAGCCGCAGGTCGAAACCCGTCGTTCCGTGGAAGCGGCCGCTGCCCGCGAAGCGGCTCGGTTCGTAATAACCGCCCGCGCGTAGCTTCAGGCGGTTGTCGATGATCTCGCTCTCCGCGCCGATATGCAGACCGACCGTGACGGCTTGGCCGGCGGGTTGGAGGACGTCGTCGGCCCAGGCTTGGAAGCCCGCGACGCGTTCGAGGGCCTCCGTGAAGACGACGTCGGCCGCGACGGTCACGAAGTCGCGTTCCTTGGGGAGCGCGTCGTCCTTTTCGGCTTCGCGCGTGCCGAACGTCTTCGTCACGTTGTTCGCGCGGCTGCCGAACGAGTACGACATGCCGACCGTGAGCTGCGCGGGCACGACGAACGACGTCGGCACCAGCAGGTCGGCCGTGCGCATCCCCGGCACCGTCCCCTCCTGCGCGCTCATCGTGGTGCGCGTCTTCAGCGTGAAGCCGAACCGGTACGGCTGCCCCTTCGGCTGCGCGACGCCGCCGGCGACCAAGCCGATCCCGAAGAACTCGAGCTGCGCCGCACGATCCGCGTTCGTGGAACCCAACGCCACGCCGAGCCCCAACACCAACTGGCCCTGCATCAGGTTGTAGCCGCCGACCAACGACAGCGTGCCGCCGGTGAGCGTGATGGGATCTTGCCCCTCCGTTTTCACCTGCAGCGACGACGCCGAGATCGCCACGCCCATCCCGAAGTGCTCCGCGACGAAACCGAGCGACGCGTACGCCGCCGCGAGGTTGTCGACGCGCGACGCCTCACGACGGCTGTTCTCGAAGTCCGCCGAGTCGCGCGGCGACACGATGCCCTCGAGCGCGAAGTCCCAGTCCCACAGCTCGTCCTTGTTGTGCGGGTACCGGATCGCCGCCGCCGCCGGGTTGATCTCGTACGCGCCCGCCCCCTCCGCGATGCTCACGAAGGCGCCCCCCATACCGACGATCCGGGACGGCGCGACCAACGTCCCCTGGCTCAGCTCGACGCCGTAGGCGGGCTCGAAGGCCTGCGCCCACGCCGCGGTGGGTGCGAACATCCAGGCAAGTACGTAGGCCGAAGGGAGGACCCACCGCCGAAGTGCGTTCGCGCGCACCTTCACCGACCGTCGGGGCCCCAGCCTACGACGGTCGGGGATGAAACTCGGCGGCTGCGATGGGATCGCCCGCACGAGGCTGCGACGGGGTCGCATGGAGAGTATGGGGCTCGGGGCCCTCGCTCAGCGCGCGGCGCGGCCCTTCTTCTCGCGTTCGAGCTGCTCCTTGTAGGCGACGGAGTAACGCGTCCAAGGACGGGCCTCCAGGCGCCGGCGCTCGATCTGCTCCTCGGTGCCTTCACACAGGCCGTAGGTGCCTTCGTCGAACTTCGCGATGGCGACCTGGATCTCGCGGAGGAGCTTCACCTCCTTGTCGAGCAGGCGCATGTTGAAGGCCTCCTCGGTGGCGCGATTGGCCTGGTCCATCTCTTCGATGAGGTCGTTTTCGTCGACGCGCGCGGTGCTCGCACGCTCCCGGATTCGGGCGCTCACTTCGTCGCGGAGGTCTTCGAGCCGCTTCTTGAACTGCTCGAGCTCCTTTTTGGAGAGCGGCTTCTCTTCCTTGCTCTTCCGGGTACGGGTTGCCATGTACGTGTACCTCTCGTGGGGTCTTCGGATCATCGTCGGTGACCGTCTGCAGTCGTCCCGACGAAGGGACGGGTAAGTAGCATCGATCGGAGGCCTTGACCAGCCACCCCGGTCTGAACAGGCGTATCCCCCACGCAGGTCGTCGTATTTACTCAGATTTGGGGGGATTCGACCCTGGAGTCCTTGGCCGACGAAACCGCGATCGCCGTGGTCGGGATGGCGTGCCGATTTCCGGGCGCCGCCGACGAACACGCGTACTGGGACAACGTCCTGAACGACGTCTACGCGATCGCGCCGATGCCGGCCGAACGCTTCGACCGAGCGCGTTACTACGATCCCGAGATCGGCGCGTACGGGAAGAGCTACTGCGATCTCGGCGGCCTGGTCGACGAACACCCCTTCGACAGCACCGCGTTCCGCATGCCGCCGAAGGTCGTCGAGAACACCGACGTCGCCCACCTGTGGGCCCTCGAGTGCGCCCGCGCCACGCTCGAAGACGCCGGCTACGACCCCTTCGCGCTCACCGGCGCCAACGTCGGCGTCATCGTCGGCCACGCACGCGGCTCCGAGCGCTCCAGCAACATCGCGTTTTCGACCGCGGTCGAACAGATGGTGCAAGCGCTCGACGACGCGCCCACGCTCGCCGCGCTCGGCCTCGACCGCCTCGCCGACCTCAAGGCCGAGATCGTCGAACGCGTCCATACCCACTACCCGCGCCGCACCGAGGACGGCGCGGTCGGCGCCATGACCTCCGCGCTCGCCGGGCTCGTCGCCAACAGCTTCGGCCTCACCGGCCGCCACATGGTCGTCGACGCCGCGTGTGCCTCGTCCTTCGCCGCCCTCGACATCGGTGTCCGCGCCCTCCTCGACAACCGCCTCGACGCCGCGATCGTCGGCGGCGCGAGTTACTCGCAAGAGCTGTCGGTGATCATGTTCGCGCAATCGCGCGCGCTCTCGCCGAACGGCAGCTTCCCCTTCGACCAACGCGCCGACGGCTTCATCAGCTCCGACGGCTTCGGCCTCGTGATGCTCCGCCGCCTCGAAGACGCGCTCCGTGACGGCAACAAGATCCGCGCGATCATCCGCGGCGTCGGCGGCAGCTGCGACGGCAAGGGCAAGGCCCTCTGGGCGCCGCGCCGCGAAGGCCAGGTCCTCGCGATGCGCCGCGCGTACGCGATGGGGCAGATCGATCCCGGCACCGTGGATCTGATCGAAGGCCACGCCACCAGCACCCCCCTCGGCGACCGCACCGAGCTCGAATCCCTCCACGAGGTCTACGCCGAAGCGCGCGGCGGCAAGCCGATGCCGGTCGGCTCGGTGAAGGGCAACATCGGCCACTGCCGCGAAGCCGCGGGCGCCGCCGGGCTCGTGAAGGCGATCCTCGCGCTCGAGAACGCGACGATCCCGCCCACCGGCAACTTCAAGAACCCAAGCGATCAGATCCCCTGGAACGAGCTCGCCGTGGAGGTCGTCACCGCGCCGCGCCCGTTCGAGACCGACGGCGTGCGACGTGTCGGCGTCAACGCGTTCGGGATCGGCGGGCTCAACTACCACGTCGTCGTCGAGGAGGCGCCGTCGCGCGTCACCGCCGCCACCCCCGCGCTCTCCGAGTCCGGCCGCAAGGCAAAGCGCTGCGACATCGCGATCGTCGGCGTCGGCGGCCGCTTCCCCGGCGCGGACAGCGCCCCCGCGTTCTTCGAGAAGCTCTGCACCGGCGAAGATCTCTCGCAGGACGTCCCGGCGGACCGCTGGGACAGCAACGTCTACTTCGCACCCGGCGACCGCGCGCCGTACCGCACGTACACCAAGCGCGGTGCGTTCGTGACCGACTTCGAGGCCGACTGGCGCCGCTACCGCGTCCCGCCGAAGCTCGTGGAGCGCAACGACCCGCTGCAATTCATGTTGCTCGAGTCGACGCTCGACGCGTTCGACGACGCGAAGATCGACCTCACCAAGATCGACCGCGAGCGCGTCTCGACCACCGTCGGCACGGTGTTCGGGAGCGACTACGCCCTCGCCCTCGCCCTCGCGATTCGATCGCAGGAGCTCGCGGACGTCACCGCCGACGCCCTCGGCCGCACCGGCGACGACGCGCTCATCGAAGAGATCCTCGTCGCGCTGCGGAAGCGTTACCCGTCGATCAACGAAGACTCCAGCGGGAGCTTCTCCTCCAGCACCCTCGCCTCCCGCACCGCGAAGACCCTCGACTTCATGGGCCCGACGTACGCGCTCGACGCGGCCTGCGCTTCGTCGCTCGCTTCGATGGAGGCGGCGTGTGAGCTGCTGCGATCCGGCGTCGTCGACATCGCGATCCACGGCGGCGGCGACCGCGCGATGCGCGTGCAGCGCTACGAGGCGTACTGCCAGTTCTACTCGCTGTCGCGCAGCAGCGTGCCGCGACCGTTCGACCACCGCGCCGACGGCTTCATCCCCGGCGAAGGCGCCGGCGTCTGCGTGCTCAAGCGCCTCGAAGACGCCGAGCGCGACGGCGATCCGATCCGCGCGATCGTGCGCGGCATCGGCTCGTCGAGCGACGGCGAGAAGAAGAGCCTCTACAAGCCGAGCCCGAAGGGCCTCGCGCGCGCGATGCGGCGTGCGATCGCGCAGGGGGACTTCGATCCGTCGCGTGTGCAGTTCGTCGAGTGCCACGGTGGCGCGACGCCGCTCGGTGACGCGACCGAGGTCGCCGCGGTGCGCGCGACCTACCTCGAAGGCATCGAACGCGACCGCCCCGTCACGCTCGGCAGCGTGAAGAGCAACGTCGGCCACACGCAGGGCGCGGCGGGGGTCATCGCGATGATCAAGACGGCGATGGCGCTCGACCTGGAGACCATCCCTCCGACGCGCGGGTTCGAGGCCCCGCACCCGGACCACGACTTCGGCGACGCGCTCGTCGTGAACGCCCACGCCACGCCCTGGGAGGGCGCGCGCGTCGCTGCGGTTTCGAGCATGGGGCTGGCGGGCGTGAACTACCACGCGATCGTCGAGCACCCCGGTACGGCGGGCGACGAGCCCGAGAGGAAGACGATGCACGTGCACACGTTGAGCGACGCCACGGAGGACGCGGTCCTCGCGCGGCTCGGTTCGATCGACCCGGCGACGTGGTCCGAACACGTCGGGCAGGGCGCGGTGACGCTCGGGATCGCCGCGACGGACGACGCGGATCTTCGGCGTGCGATCGGCGCGGCGTTGAAAGCCGGGTTGACGTCGGCGACGCGTGACTTCCTCGAGAAGCAGGGCGTGTTCGTGACGCGCGGTCGTTCGCGCGGGCCGAAGCTCGCGATGCTCTTCTCCGGACAGGGCTCGCAGTACGCCGGGATGATGGGTGCGTTCGCCGCAGCGCTCCCGGAGGTCGACGCGATCGTCACGCGCGTGGACGAGTGGCTCGACGCACACCGCCGCGCGCGGTTGTCGCCGGTGTTCCGCGACGGAGCGCCGGTGCCGTTCGAGCTGTTCGCGGTGCAGGCGCTCGTGCTCACCGCCGACGTGATGGCGTTCGAAGCGGTGCGCACCCTCGGGCTCGCGCCGGACGTCGTCACGGGGCACAGCTTCGGTGACTACGCCGCGCTGGTCGCGGCGGGCGCGTGGTCGCTGGAGGACGCGCTGGAGGCGACCTCGATGCGCGCGCGCGCGATCGAGCGGAACGTGGTCGAGGGGTCGATGGCGTCGGTGACGGCGTCGCTCGAAGACGTCGAGCGGATCCTGGCGACGGTCGAAGGCGCCGAGGTCGCGAACGTCAACGCGCCGGATCAGATCGTCGTCGCGGGGACGCTGGACGGCATGGCGAAGGCGGCGACCGCGTTCGCCGCGGCTTCGTTCGAACACGTGGCGCTCGACGTGCCCGGTCCGTTCCACTCCACGTACATGGGCGCCGCCGCGGACGCGCTCGCAGAGGGGCTCGCGAAGATCCCGCTCGCGGCGCCGTCGGTGCCCTACCTGTCGAGTGTGTCGCAGAAGTTCGAGTCGGACCCCGAGACGATCCGCGCCTCGCTCGTCGCGCAGCTGACCAAGCCGGTGCGCTTCGTGCGCCAGGTCGAGCTGCTCCTCGACGACGGCGTGGACGCGTTCGTCGAGTGCGGCCCTCGCGCCGTGCTGACGGGCCTGACCAAACGCATCGCGGGCGACCGTGCGTACGTGACCTCGGTGGACGACAAGAACCGCGCGGGCGCGTGGTCGTTGGCGCGCGTGTCGGCGATGATCACGACGCTGGAACGCGCCGCCGAGAACGCGGGGGACGGCAGCCGAATCGATCTACTGAGTGGAGCCGAGGCGGAGCGTCTTCTGTCGGAGCCCGGCTTCGACGCGTTCTGGGAGAAGACGCGACCGAGCCTCATCACGTTCCTCGAGAGCATGTGGGCGACGGAGAAGCGGTACTCGCAGCTGCCGACGCCCGAGGCCGTGAGCGAAGCGCCCGCGGTGTCTTCACCGCGCGCCGAGCCGGCCGCGGCGGCGGCGCCACGCGCCGAGGCCCCCACGGCCGAAGTCGAGCCCCCAGCCGCCGAGCCGCCCGCGGCCGAGCCGCTCCCGACCCCCGCGGTCGCGTCGGATCTCCCGAGCCGCGACGAAGTGAAGGCGTTCCTCCTCGACGCGATCTGCGAGCAGTCCGGCTACCCGCCGGACATCATCGAGATGGACGCGGACCTCGAAGCCGACCTCGGCATCGACACGGTCAAGCAGGCGCAAGTGCTCGGCAAGGTGCGCGACAGGTACGACCTGCGCGCCGACGAGAAGCTCTCGCTCCGTGACTTCCCGACGCTCGGGCACGTGCTCGAGTACGTCGACAAGCAGCTCACCACGCAGCGCGCCGAGCCCGCCCCCGCGAAGCCCGCCGTCGCGGTGCCGATGGTCGACCTGAGCAAGAAGCGCACGCAGAAGCCGGCCGCACCGAAGGCGCCGACCGTCGCGAGCGCGCCGACGAACACGCCGCCCGAGGGGGCCCCCGCGAAGTCGATCCCGGCTTCGGACGGCACCCCCTCCAGCCGCCCCGCGCCCGCGAAGCCCGCGCACGAGGACGAACGCTCGGCGGCGGGGACGCAGGTCCCGACGCTCGATCTCCGCCAACGTGATCTGGCGCCGGCGATCCCGATCGACGCCGACGCCGTCGTTGGCCTCGCGAAGCCGGCGTTCACCGGTCTCGCCAAACCCGCGCCGGTCGGAGCGCTCGACGCCATCGGTATCGAGATCCCCGCGCCGCGTACGACCGTCCCCGCGAACACCGCGCGCCCGGTGACGGTGCTTCGCTTCGACGGCACCGCGCGCGAGATCGGGCGACAGCACGGCGAAGCGATGCGTGACCCGATCCTCGAGGTGCTCGATCGCTACCAGACGTTCGTCGGCCGCGAAGGCCTCGCGCTCCTCGCCCTCCCCGAGACGACGAAGCGCCTCTACGGCGTGTTCGACGAAGACAGCCTCGACGAGCTGCGCGGCGTCGCGGAGGCGACCGGCGTGCACGAGCTCGTGTTGCTCGCGTACAACCTCGACGCCGCGCTGTTCCCGTCGCTCACGAGCGGCTGCACGCAGACCGTGCGCCTCGCCCGCGAGAACGACGGCGCGATGCTCCACTGCATCAACGAAGACTCCCCGCTGCTGTTGCACCTCGACGGCGTCCACCCGCGCGTCGCGCAGATTCGGCGTCGCACCGACGGCCCGATGCCGAACCGCACCACGGTGTACTTCTCGCTCGTCGGTCAGATCGCCGGCCTCAACGGCGTGACCGACTCGGGCCTCACCGTCACGAGTACCACCCTCCTCGACGGCCCCGAGGCCACGGCGCTCCCGACCGGGCGACCGCACCCGATGCTCGTGAAGCAGATCCTGGAGGGGGCTTCCTCCATCGAGCAGGCGGTGCAGATGGTCGAGTCCGCACACAAGGCGGGGCGCTGGAGCGTCCTCGTCTCGGACGCCGACACCGACCGCGCCCACTACATCGAGTACGACGACGACACGATCGTCGCGCGCGAGGAGGTCGGGCGCGAGCTCACCAGCACCAACCACTCTCGCCTCGCACCGGCCGACGGCGGTGAAGTCCCTGCGCACTCCGCGCTCCGCGAGAAGCGCGCGTGTGAGCTCGTCTCGGAGCCGGGCCCGATGACGGTGGACCGCGCGAAGCAGCTCCTGCGTGACCGTCACGATCACGGCCGCGGGCGCGAAGTCGTGCACGCGACGATGAACACTGTGCGACGCGTGGACAACGTGATGAGCCTCGTCGTCGAGCCGGGCTCGCGTCGACTCCACGTCACGGACCGCGTGCTCCCGCCGGGTTCTACGGAAGACGTCGACTTCCTCACGGTCGAGTACGGGACGCGGCGGACACCGTCGCGGATCGAACGCGTCGAGGACCTCACCGAGAGCGGCGCGGGCGTCGTCGAGCTCACCGAGGTGATGCGGCGTCAGGTCGTGCGGGTCGTCGATGCGCCGCGGCGCTCGGCGTCGCGAACCTTCACGCCGAAGCGACTGCTGCTCGTGGGCGAAGGCGCGCACGTCCAGGCGATCGCCGCGGCGATGACGGCGCGAGGCAGCGACGTCCACGTCGAGGCCGACGCGACGCGCGCGACGCGACGACTCGATACGTTGGGCATCGACACGGTCGACGCGATCGGGATCGTCTCGACGGTCGAAGCCAAGGCCGCGTGGGCGGTCGACGCCGCGACCTGGTCGACACGACGCGCTCGATCGCTGTTCGCTCCGTTCGAGCTCCTCCGCGCGTGGGCGCCGCACCGTAAGGACGGCACCGTGTTCGGGGTGACGTTCCTCGGCGGCGCACTCGGGTTCGACAACGCCGCTCAGGGCACCGGCGACGGCGGGGGGCTCCTCGGCCTCCTGAAGTCCGTGCGCCGCGAATTCGACGGGCTCTCCGTACAGGCCCTCGACGCGAGCCCTTCGGAGTCTCCGTCGCAGGTCGCGGAGGCGTTGATCGCCGAGCTCGATGCGCCCGGCGGTCCGCTGGAGGTGGGTCTGCTGCGCGGCAAGCGCCTCGTGCTGAAGATGGCCGAGCGGCGCGCGGAGCCGGCGGCTTCACCCGACCGCCTGCCCGCGACGTGGATCGTGACCGGCGGCGCGCGTGGCGTGACCGCGAAGATGGCGATCCGCCTCGCGGAGCTCTACCAACCGCGGCTCGTCCTGCTCGGGCGCCACCCCCTCCCGGAGGAGGCGACGCTCGCGCAGTGGCGCGCGCTCGACGACGCGGGGCTCGACAAGCTGAAGCAAGACATCTTGCAGGCGATGAAGTCGGAGGGCGGCTTCTCGCCGATCGCGTGGAAGCAGCGGTGTGAGTCGATCGACAAGTCGCTGGAGATCGACGCGACGCTCCGACAGATCGCCGAGCGCGGCTCGAGCGTCGTCTACTACGCGGTGGACATCGCCGACCGCGAAGCGCTCGCCGCGGTGCTCACGAAGACACGCGTGCGCGGGCCGATCGAGGGCGTGCTGCACGGCGCGGGCGTCGAGGTCGCCAAGCCGTTCGACAAGAAGACCGACGCGCTGTTCGAGCGCACGCTCGGCGGCAAGGTCGACGGCCTCGTCCATCTGCTCGCGCTGACCAAGGACGATCCGCTGACCCACGTCGTCGGGTTCTCTTCGGTGTCGGGCCGCTTCGGTGGCCACGGACAGACCGACTACGCCATCGCAAACGAAGCCGAGGCGCGGTTGCTCTCCGCGTACCGTGCGACGCACGACGTCCACGTCACCGCGATCGCCTGGGCGGCGTTCTCCGAGGTCGGCCTCGCGGCGCGCTCGTCGGCGAAGGCGTTCCTGGAGAAGGCGGGGCAGGCGTTCATGACGCCGGCGGAGGGTGCGAATCACCTCGTGCGCGAGCTGTGGGCGGGGCTCCCGGAGTCGGAGATCACGATCTGCGAGCGCCTCGACGCGTTGGACATGGATCGACTCCTCGTGGCGGAGAGCGATCGTCCGAAATGGTTGGAGCGCGCGCGCCGCGCGGCGGCGAGCCCGATGATCGATCACCTCGTCACCGCCGACGCGGACGGCGCGACGATCGAACGCACGCTCGACGCGACGGAGCCATTCCTCGATCAGCACCGCATGGGCGCGACGCCGATCGTCCCGGCGGTGGTGAGCCTGGAGCTCATGTCCGAGCTGTCGAACCTCGATCCGGGTGAGCACTGGTCGCTCGCCGACGTGCAGATCGAGCGGCCGCTCAAGGTCGACGAAGACGGCGCCGTTACGGTGCTCGCGCGAAGGGAGGGCGACGCGTTGTCGATCGCCTCGACGGTGCGCAAGCAGGACGGCGTCGTGTTGGAGCCCGCGCGGGTGTTCGTGCGCGGACGGCGGGTCCCCTCGCAGGCCCCCGTCGCGTCGCTCGACGTCGCCGCCGAAGGTGAGACGATCGTCTATCCGTACCCCAAGAGCATCGACCGCACGCCCGGCTCGCGAATGATCTTCCACGGTCCGGTGTTCCGGTGCCTGGAAGGCGTGTCCGCCGGGGACGGCGGTGGCGTCGCGCAGCTGATCGTGCCCGCGCCGACCTCGCTCGTTCCGGGCTCCGACGCCGGACGATGGCAGCTCCCCGCGGCGCTACTCGACGGGTGCCTCCAGGCGGTCGGGATGCTCGGGCGCATCCTGCACGGCGTGGTCGCGTTGCCCGCGGGGTTCGGTCGTGTGGACGTGAGTAAACGCGTGCTCGAGGCGGCGGGGGAGCGGGTTCGTCTCGCGGTGCGTTTCGTGGAGGTCACGGACGATGCGCTGGTCGCCGACTTCGAGGTGATGTCGGCGCACGGGCCGCTCGTCGCGGTACGACGTTATCGCGCGCAGGTGGTGCCGACGACATGAAGCTCCCCAACGACATCATCGCGTTGTCGATCGACGAGGTCTGGGCCGCGCGTGAGCGGTTGGTGTCGGCGTTGACGGCGCGAGAGGCCGCGGACTTCGCGGCGCTCCGTTACCTGAAGCGCCGACGTGACTGGCTCGCGGGGCGCATGGCTGCGAAGCGTGCCCTCCAGCGGCACACCGGTTTGTCGTTCACGCAGCTCGAGATCCGGGCGGAGGCGGAGGGTCCGACGTCGGGGCGGCCCGTCGCGTGGATCGGGGCGCGGCCGGTGGGGTGTTTGTCGATCTCCCACTCCGCGGACCTGGCGATGGCGACGTGGTCCGAGGCGCAGGTCGGCGTAGACGCCGAGGTGGTGGAGCCTCGCGACGAGAGCTTCCTGTCGTTGGCGTTCACACGTGACGAGCGGCGCCACATCGAGGCCGCGGCGGATCGTGATCTGAGCGCGACGACGTTGTGGTGCGAGAAGGAAGCCTATGCGAAGTACCTCGGCGTGGGGTTCAGGCGTAGCTTCTCGGATCTCGAGGTCCCGACCGTCTTGCGACGCGAGGTTGGATCGATCGTGCACCGCGGGCGAACGATGTGCTGGGCGCGCGTCGGGAGCGCAGCGTGATCGACCTTTCGGGGCGCCTCGCACTCGTCACTGGAGGCTCACGCGGCATCGGTCGCGCCGCCGCGCTCGCGCTCGCGCGGGCTGGAGCGGACGTCGCGATCACCTACGTGAACGCGCGACGCAACGCGGAGGAGGTCGGCGCGGAGATCCTCGCGATGGGGCGCCGGACCTTGGTCGTGCGCGCGGACCTGTCCGAAGAGGATGACACCACGAACCTCGTCGAGGCCGTCGCGGATCAGCTCGGCGGGCTCGACATCCTGGTGTCGAACGCGGCGGGCGGTGGCTTCAGGCCGTTGCTCGAGACGTCCGGCAGCCAGCTCGATTACGCCATTCACCTGAACGTCCGGGCGTTCATGCTCCTCACGCAGAAGGCAGCGCCGCTGTTGGAGGCGCGCGCGAACGACGGGCAGCGTTCGAAGGTGGTCACGGTGTCGAGCTGGGGCGCGGAGCGCGCGCTCCCCATGTATGGCGCGATCGGGGCGTGCAAGGCGGCGATCGAGTCGATGACGCGGCACGCGGCGCTGGAGCTCGGGCACCGCGGGATCAACGTGAACTGCGTGAGGGCCGGCGTCGTCGATACGGGCTCGCTGCGTGCGCTGCCCGGCGTGGAGGCGGTCCTCGAGGAGCGTCGTCAGCGTTCGATGGTGGATCGGAACATCGCGCCGGAGGACGTCGCGGACACGATCGCGTTCTTGGCTTCGGACCGCGCGAACATGATTCAGGGGCAGACGATCATCATCGACGGCGGGACGTCGCTGCGTCCTTGATCACGGCGAGTCGGTCGCGCCCACCTTCGCTTCCAAGCTCCCGCGCTCGCCGGGCGCAAACCCGATCACCTCGCCGCGACCACTCAGCGCCGCCTTCGCTTCGTCGAGCGTCGTGTAGCTCGTCGCGCCCTTCCACGTCGCGCGATCCTCCGCGAACGTGAGCTGCCCCTTCGTCACGTCGGGCAGCAACGCGATCGCGAAGTACCGGCGCGCGCGGAAGCGCGTCATCGTCGCTTCATCGACCGCCGCCGCCACCGAAGCCTTCTGCTGAGCGAGGCGACCCTCCAGCTCCACGATGATCTTGTTCAGCTGCTCCAGCTCGCGCGCCTTCGCCTCCGCACGGCGATGCAGCGCCTCCCCCTCGGAGAACGAGAAGAACGAAGGCTCGGGGACCTGAATCGAAGTCGTCGAAATCGTCGCCGTCGCCACGTCCGCAGGACGCGCGAGCGACAACTTCATCGACCACGCCGGCTCCTCCAACTTCACCGCTTGCAACTCGAGTTGCGGCGCGTCCACGCCGTAGGCGAGCAACGCCTGCGCCGCCTGTCGCCGACCGCGCTCTCCGCGCACCACGATCGAGAGCTGCCCCGGCTGCTCCTCTACGGTCACGTGGTCGGAGCTCCCCATCCCGACGATCCGCGCACGAACGAGCCCGGAGCCGCCCGCGCCGATCGACTTCGGCGCCCCCGGCGCGGCGGCCAATGCGTTCCGCCGCTGCATCAACACCCTCGACCGGACGCGCGCCTCGTGAATCGCCGCGTCGAGCTGGGCGACGGTCTCGATGAGCGCTCCGTCCTCACATCCACAGAGTACGAGCGTGAGCGCCAAGTACCGCGTCCGGACCACGCCGCATGATGTTCACGTTCCGAAAGTGATGGCGAGGCGGTTCGCGTCGAGCCCGCCTCCGGGTTACGCTGAAGTGTGGTCTCGGTCGTCGCGCTCGCCCTCCTCGCTCCGAGCGCCGCCTGGTACGTCGACCCCGACTGCATGAAGACGGCGAACCTCGTCTACTCCGCGCACATCGACGAAGCCAAAGCACGCATCGCGGAGCTCGCGGCGTCGAAGGACCTCGACGACCAAGCCTGCGCGCTGTGGGTCTCCGCAACGATGAAGGAGATGGAGATCGCGCTGTTCGACGACGCCGATCACCTCTGGGCGGAGATGCAGGCGGACCTCGACGCGATGGAGAAGTTCGGCCGTGAGCACGGCAGCGAGCTGCGCTTCGCGGACCTCGTGCTGGAGGCCGAGTTCCGTCGCGTGCGTGTCTTCGCCGAGCAGGAGGAGAAGATGGACGCCATGCGCGCCGCGCGTCGCGCGCAGACGCTCCTCGAGGAACGACGCGAAAAGAAGAAGGGCTCGCCGAGCTACTTCTACGCCGAAGCGCTCATCAACCTCGCGATCACTCACGCCGACTGGCACGTCCGCGCCGCCTGCGCGCTCCTCGGGATGCGGGGCGACGGCAAGCGCGGCAAGAAGGCGATGGCGCTGCTGCTGAAAAACAAGAGCGTCTACCAGAGCGAGGCGATGGTCGTGGCGCGTTCGTTCACGGTGCGCGTCCCCGGGCTCTTCGACGAGCCGCTGATCTACTCGGCCAAGCTGCGCAAGAAACACCCCGACAACCCGCAGCTCGCGTTCGACCACGCGATCGATCTCGGGAAGATCGAGCGCTGCGAAGAAGCGATGGCCACGCTCCAGAGCGTGCTCCCCAAGGCGCCGACCTACAGCAAGAACGTCCAGGCCAAACTCACGCGCGCCCAGGCCGCCTGCAACTGAGCTTTCAAACTCGCGCCTCGGCGTCGTCGATGTCGAGGATCGTGTCGAGGCCCTCCACACGACTCACGATCTGCTCGACGAGCAGCCGCGTCTCCTCGTTCGTCGCACCGGCGAGGCGGACGACTTCCGACTGAACGTCGAGCTGCGCGAGGAGCTCTTCGAGCTCGACGAGCTCTCGCGTGAAACGTTCGCGCAGTCGCTCCAGGCGGCGGATGTTCTCGAGCCGCGCCGCGGTGCTCGCAGCGGCGCGATCGTCGCCCCGTGCGAGGAGCTCCTCGCGCCGCGCCTCCGTTCCGACCGCCGAGAAGTCCGGCTGACGTAGGAGCGCATCGATGCGCTCGACGCGGCCCCGCGCCAGAGTCATGCGCTCGTGCAGCCGCGCCATCGTCAGGCGATCCGGGAGGAGGCGTTCGAAGCCCTCCGTCGGCTTCATCGCGTCGAGCACGAGGAACGGTCCGTAGAGCGGCCAGAACGGGACGAGCAACGCCGCGTCCGCGACGCGACCGCGCGCGACGAACAGCAGCGTCAACGCGCACGTCAGCCCGAACGCACCGTAGACGGCGAGTAACTCGAACGTCCTCACTGCGAGTCCTCCGGCAGCGGGGCCGAGTCACGCGTGTAGATGCCGCGGGCGGAGCGCATCGACGTGGCGACGGCGTCGAGGAAGCTCCCTTCGATGGAGCGCACCAGCTCGACCTCCGCGCGCGGCCGCGAGACGAACGGACGCAACGTCCACGACATCTGCGAACCGACGAGCGCGAACACCGACAGCGCGATGAGCGTCGCGAGCTTCGGCACCTTCGTGGAGCGACGCGACACGCCGCGCAGGAAGAACACCAAGCCCGCGAGACCACCGACGCCGCAGCAGCCGACAACGAGGAGGATGAGCGCGTGGTAGCGCACGTCGACCATCACGCCGAGGAGCACGACGGGCGCGAGCGCGGCGAGCACCATCGACGTGAGCGCGAGCGACGAGAGAACGAGCAAGAGATCGCGGCGCAGCGAGGACACCCCCACGCTCGCCTTCGTCAGCGCCGAGAACGCGGGGACCGTGAGGCCCGCGGTGAGGAGCACGACGAGCGGGAGCTTCAGCGCCGCGTAGAGCGGCTGCAGCCCCATGCGCGACGCGCCGATCGCCGCGCCGAAGGCGGCGCTCGAGAGGATGATCGTGACGATCAGGGTCTTCGCAATGCGCGTGAGATCGTCGGTCTGCTCGATCTGGTCGAGGAACGTGCCGGAGCTGCGCAGCAGCTGATCGACGACGCCAAGGGGGTGGTCGGCGAGGGGCGGCGGCGGCTTCGTGGCCGAGGAGACGAGGAGCTGGTCGTGGATGGCGGTGGTCATGAGGTTCTCCTTCAGCCCTGCGCGGCGTTGAACAGGTGGGCGCCGATCGCGAGACACACGACCGACCAGACCGAGAACAGCGCGAGGATTCGCCCGCGGTGCGCACGGTCGTCGAATACGAGGCGGTAGAAGGCCGACAGGCCGAGGACGGCGCCGAGGCCGACGACGCCCTTGGTGAGCAAACCGGCCGTTACGCTCTCGACGCTCGTCGCGACGAGGAACGCGAGCGCGGGGACGAGGCCGAGGAAGACGACGCTGGAGCGTTCGAGCGCTTCCACCGCCGCGCGACCGAGCTCGGACGCGGAGGGCGCGACTTGCAGGATCGCGGCGCCGATGTACAGCGTCGGCAGCATCACGAAGAGGACGCCGACCCACAGGGCCGGCAGCGAGAGCGCGGCGGAGCCACTCGCGTGGCCGCCGAGCAGCGAGGTCAGGCCGACGAGCGTTGGGCCCGCGACCAGGAGAAGGACACGTCGGATCGGGTGAGCACGTTGGGTCATCACGACGACGAGAACGCGCGATGCGTGGCGAACCCGGGGCCGAAGGCGTGAAGAGGTCGGGCCGAGGCTGTGGCGATCCGATGGCAACCCGCGTATGGATCGAGGCGTGCCGAACGTCGGAGAGGTCGCGCCCGATTTCACGTTGAAGGATCAGTCAGGGGCGTCGGTCACGCTGAGCGACTTCCGCGGCAAGAAGAACGTGGTCGTGTACTTCTACCCGCGCGACGACACGCCGATCTGCACCAAGGAAGCCTGCCAGTTCCGCGACGAGTACGCCGACTTCGAGGGCGCCGACGCGGAGATCCTCGGCGTCAGCGGCGACGGCGAAGCCCGCCACCGCGCCTTCTCATCGAAACACAAGCTGCCGTTCTCGATCCTCTCGGACCCGGGCCACGTCGTCGCCAAGCAGTACGAAGCGATGTCGACGTTCGGCCTGATGGCCGGACGCAAGACCTACGTGATCGACAAGGAAGGCAAGATCGCCCACGTCACCGACGCGCGGTTCTCGGCGTCGAAACACGTCGAAGAAGCGCGCGCCGCGCTCGACAGGCTCGGCTAACGATCGAGCGGCGGTAGCTTCACCGCCAACAGCAACGGCAGCACGAGGTAGGCGGCCGCCGCGATGTACGGCGTCGACGCGCCGAAGCGCCAGTACAGCAGGCCCCCGACGATCGGCCCCAACGCACGCGACAGCGCGCCGACCGAGCGGAACAATCCGAGCGCGAGGCCCTGTTGGGCCTTCGGTGCGTAGCGCGACACGAGCGCCGACGTGCACGGGATGACCAGCGCCGAGCCGAACGCCATGAGGAAGAGGCCGAGGTAGAGCACCGAGGCGCGGTCGACGAACGAGATCGCGATGAAGCCGGGCACCACCGCAGCCAGGCCGACGAGGACGAGTTTGTGCTCACCGACCTTGGGACCGAGGCGTCGCAAGACACCGCCCTGCACCAGCGCGATCACGAACCCGATGAACACGAACATCAGTCCGTTGTCGCGCGGCGAATAACTCAGGCGCTCCACGGTGAGGAACACGAGCGTGAACTCCATCGCGGAGAACGCGGTGAGGAACAGGAACGAGATCCCGTTCACACGCTGCACGCCCGGCTGATCGATCCCGCGAAGTAGTTTGAACGGGTTCGCGGTGCGCTGAGAGATCGACTGCCCGCGCGCCTCCGGCGGGAGCGTCTCCGGGAACCGAAACACCGCGACGGTCAGGTTGATCGCCGAGAACGAAAACGCGATCGCCGCCGCGATCGAGAACGGGTTCAGGCCGTACGGCACGAGCGACGGGAGGTACTCGGTGAGATCGAAGAACGAGGACATGCCGCCGATGGCCGGGCCGAAGATGAAACCCAGACCGATCGCCGCGCCAACCATGCCCATACCGCGCGAACGGTTCTTCTCGTCGGTGACGTCGGCGACCACCGCGGTGACCGTCGAGAGGTTGCCGGCCATCGCGCCGCCGAGGAGACGCGCAAACACCAAGATCGCGAACGACCCCGCGAAGAACCAACCCACGTACGACAGCGCCGTGCCCGTGAGGGTGATCAGGATCGTCGAACGCCGCCCGATGCGATCCGACAACCCACCCCAGAACGGCGCCGCGACGAACTGCAGGATCGAGTACAGCGATCCGAGCAACCCACCGAACAAGACCGTAACCAGGAAGGAGGCGTTGTCACCGTCCCCGGCGAACCGCTGGAGCATCACGACGAACGACGCGAGCGCGCTCGTCTCCCCCTCCAGCGAGAGGTAGTGGTCCAGCATCTGCGGGAACAGCGGGAAGATGATCGAAAAGCCGATGAGGTCGATGAACGCCGTCAGGATCGCGACGAGCGGAACGCCAGTGCCCTTCTTCTCGCTCATCGCCACAGATAGAACCGGACGCCGCCGGCGATCGCGAAGCCGGTCGCGATCGGCCGGTCGACGGTCGGGTCGACGGTCTCGATGGGGCCAGCGCGATTGGCGACGTCCGCCGCCGCCGCGTGGGCCGTCGCACCGACCTCGAGGAACAGGCTGAACGGGTGCGTGCGGTGCGCGTCCCCCGTGAACAGCTCCGCGCCGACCGCACCGTAGACGCCGAACGCGAGCCGCGTCGTCGACAGCCGCGGCGACAACCAGAGGAACGACGGACCGAGGCGGCCGTAGAGCCGACCGCCGACGGGCACGATCGACGCCGACGCCTCCGCGGTCACCCGCGCGTGGCCGTAGGTCGACCACGCCGAGAAGTCCTGCTCCGTGGTGCTCGCGGGGAGCGCGCGCAGGTCCGGGTACCAGCCGACGCCGCCCGCGACGGCCACCGCGAAGTGGTCGTCGAGGAAACGCGGCGTGGCGACGCGGAGGAAGAGACCGAAGTCGTCCTGGAGGCGCTGCACGCCGACGCCAAGCGAGAGCCCGCTCGGGGGCTGCAGCGCCGTGTCGATCACCGGGTCATAGGCGGACGCGAGGAGCGCCGCCAGACCCAGTGTTACTGCACCGCCCACAGGAGGATCGCCGCGATGGCGACGACGAGCACCGTCGCGTAGGACTGAACGTTACCGGTCTGCAGCTTCGACAACAGGCGCCCGATCCCCATCACCGAGTAGCCGGAGCCGCGCACCGCCGCGCCGTCGATCAGCCACGGGTCCACGACGACCGCGCACAGCGACGCGAGCATCCTCAGCGGGCCGATGATCACGAACTGGTAGATCTCGTCGACGAACCACTTCCCGTACAGCAGCACGTGCGCGACGCGACCGGCGCCCGAACGAACGAACTTCTCCATCGCGGGCGACGGGCCGTTCTTGTAGATGGCGTAGCCGAGGAACAGGCCGATGAGCGCCCACACCACGGACGCGCCCATCAAGCCCCACTCGGTGGCCGCCGACAGCTGCATCGCCTTGGTCTTGGTGGCGTCGCTGACGAAGTGCTCGAACATCACGCCGTACTGATCGCCGACCAGGTGCGCGATGACGTGCGGGAGGTTGAACACACCGGCCACCGCGGCGAGCCCCGCGAGGACGATGAGCGGCCCCTTCATCCCGAAGTGCGGCTTGTGTACGTGAACCGGCTGCTCGTTGGCGTCCTTGAGGCGGTACTCGCCGTAGAACGTGAGGCACACCAGGCGGCTCATGTAGAGCGCCGTCAGGCCGGCGGCGATGAAGCCCAGGATCCAGAGCGGGAACTTCTCCTGGTAGGCGTACGCGAGGATGGCGTCCTTCGAGAAGAATCCACTGAGTGGAAACACGCCGGCGAGGGCGAGGGTCGAGATGCCGAACGTCCAGTAGACGACGGGGAGCTTCGTCTTCAGGCCGCCCATGCGGCGCATGTCCTGCTCGCCGTGCAGCGCGTGGATGACGGTGCCGGAGCCGAGGAAGAGGCACGCCTTGAAGAACGCGTGGGTGACGAGGTGGAACACGGCGACGCCGTACGCGCCGAGCCCCGCCGCCAGGAACATGTACCCGAGCTGCGAGACGGTGGAGTACGCGAGCACCTTCTTGATGTCGTTCTGGGCGAGGCCGATCGTGGCCGCGAAGATCGCGGTGAGCCCGCCGACCCAGGCGACGACGTCCATCGCGATGGGCGCCATGTCGAAGATGAAGTGCAGGCGCGCGACCATGTACACGCCGGCGGTGACCATCGTGGCGGCGTGGATCAGCGCGGACACCGGCGTGGGCCCGGCCATCGCGTCCGGTAGCCAGACGTAGAGCGGGAGCTGGGCGCTCTTGCCGCACGCGCCGACGAACAGCGACAGGCACGCAAAGGTGATGACGGCGCGCGGGGTGAGGCCGACGAAGAGGCCGGTGCTCATCTTGGCGTCGAGGTTGCCGGCGACGAGCTGCGCGCCGTCCTGCAGGCCGGCGTAGTCGAGCGTGCCGAACAGGGAGATCAGCGTGAACATGCCGATCAGGAAGCCGAAGTCACCGACGCGGTTGGTGATGAACGCCTTCTTGCCGGCCTTCGCCTTCTCGGGGTCCGTGTACCAAAAGCCGATCAGCAAGTACGACGCGAGGCCGACGCCCTCCCACCCGATGAACATGACGGGGAGCGAGCGCCCGATGACGAGCACGCTCATCGCGAAGATGAACAGGTTGAGGTACGCGAAGAACCGCCAGTAGGCCGGGTCGTCGTGCATGTACTCGGTGGAGTACACGTGGATCAGGAAGCCGACGCCGGTGACGACCAGCATCAGCGTGCCGCCGAGCTCGTCGTAGCCGAACGCCAGCTCGATGGTGTAGCGGCCGACCGCCATCCAATCCCACAGCACGTAGGTGAGGGGGACGCCGGTCTTGAAGAGCGTCCACATCGCGGCCGCGCTCAGCACGAACGAGCCGAACACCGTGGACAGCGCAATCATGGAGACCAGCCCGCGCTCCATGCGGGATCCGAAGAAACACAGGACGGTCGCGCCGATCAGCGGGAGCAGCGGGATGAACAACAGGGCAGGGTAGACGGCCGGCTCCATGACGCGGCGCCACCCTAGGACCGACCCGAAACGCGGTCAAGACGAACGGTCGGCCCGAAAACTTGCCTGACTTCGCGGGTTTGGAGAGGCTGAGACACGCGGCGGGATCCGACGCACCAGGACGCGCCGATCAACCGATGCATTGAGTATGCTGAAAGGCCGACCATGAGACGACCGATGGCGGAAAACCTGGGGCACATCACGGGGTTTGCAGCCCTTCTGGTTTTCGTCGGCGGCCTCGCCGGCTGCAGCTCGGAGTCGACCGGCTGCGTGACGAACAACGATTGCGCCGCGGCTCAGCAGTGCATCGGCGGCGCGTGCGTCGGCGCGCAACAGCTCGGCGGCTGCACCACGGATGACGAGTGCCCGATCGGCGAGTTCTGCGATCCGGCGACCAACACGTGCGCCGAGCAGCAGATCGTGAACTGCTCGATGGACAACGAGTGTCCGTCGGACCTGCGCTGCAACACGACCACCGGCGTGTGTGTTCCGGGCAACCGGAGCTGCACCGCGGAAGCCGACTGCGTCGCGGCCGGCAAACACTGCGACCCGAATTCACAGCAGTGCGTCGACTGCTACGAGCCCGGCCACTGCCTCTCGCCGACGACCTGTGTGCAGAACCGGTGCATCGATCCGTCCATGACCGCGTGCACGGGCGACGCCCAATGCATGCCGCCCCAGACCGTGTGCCAGGGGATGCAGTGCGTCGCCGGCTGCGGCACGCCCGGCTCGCCGATCACGTGCGGGCTCGGCAGCTTCTGCAACACCGGCACGGGCCGGTGCGAGATGGGCCAGGTCACCTGCGCGAACGACACGGAGTGCGCACCGCCCAACACGATCTGCGAATCGATGCAGTGCATCCCGGGCTGCGCTCAGGTCGGCGGCCTCGTGTGCACGGGTGGGAACGTCTGCAACCCGGCGACGGGTCGTTGCGAAGCGTCGGGCGGCTGCACGACCGACGTCGAGTGCGGCGCGCCCGCGCAGATTTGCGAGAGCGGATCGTGCGTCCCGGGCTGCGCGCAGCCGGGCGCGCCGAACTGCCCGACCGGCACCGTCTGCGACGGCAACAGCGGGCGCTGCGTGATGGTGCAGGGCCCGTGCACGATCGACTCGGACTGCAACCCGCCCGCCGCGGTGTGTGAGGCCGGGCAGTGCATCGGCGGGTGCGGAGAGATCGGCGGCATCGTCTGCAGCGGCAACACGACTTGCAACATGACGACGGGGCGCTGCGATCCGGGCGGCCCGGTCTGCATGAACGACGCGGACTGTCAGCCACCGTCGACGATCTGCAACACGGTCAACGGCCAGTGCGAGCCGAGCTGCCTCGCGAACGGTTGCCCGATGGGCCAGACCTGCAACCAGCAGACGGGGCGCTGCACGATGAACGGCGCGCAGCCGCTCAACGGCACGTGCACCGCGAACACCGACTGCCAGTCCGGCGTGTGTTTCGACCTCGGCAACCCGCTCGGCTTCCGCTGCATCTCGGCGTGCGGCAACACCGCCGACTGCCCCGGCGGGTTCACGTGTTTCGACTTCTTCGGCTCGAAGATGTGCGTGCTCGATTCGCACCTCGGGGCCGGGACGTTCGCGACCCCGAACGGCGGCGCGTGCTCGGCGCACGACCAGTGCCAGTCGTACTTCTGCCCGAACAACCAGTGCGTCGACGTCTGCGACAACGACAGCGACTGCGGCGGCGGCGCCTGCCAGTGGTACGAGTGGACGCCAGACCGCTACATCGGCAGCTGCAACGGCCCGCTTGGCGCGGGCGCCAACGGCTCGACGTGCTCGGCGCTCACCGACTGCCGCAGCGGCGTCTGCTACGGCAACGGCACCTGCGGCGACGTGTGCGGAAGCTCGGCCGACTGCCCGAACGGCAACGTCTGCGCCCCGGTCAACTTCAGCGTCTGCGTGGTCAGCTTCGGCGTGTGCTTCGAGTGGGCGGTCAACTTCGTGAAGGCCTGCGTGCAGGCCACGCACGGCACCGCCCCCGACGGCACGACGTGCGCCGACGCCAACGGCAGCAACTGCCGCGGCGGCTTCTGCCTGAACGCGACCAACACCTGCGCCGGAACCTGCTCCACCGACGCCGACTGCCCCGCGGGCCTGACCTGCACGGCGCTGCAGTACGGCGACCTGGACGGCCAGGCCGTGTACGTGAACGTCTGCTCCCCGTAGCGGTGCGTCGAAGCGCAGCGTCCCTGACCGAAGGTCGAATCTCGGCGTACGGCCGGCCCGATACCCCATGTAACACCGCGCCCTCGCGCCGTATCATCGAGCAGTGATTCGCACGGGCAAGACCGGCACGCCGACGCAGCTTCCGGCGACCGACGCGGCGCCGGCCGAGGCGCAGCACCCGTACCTCTTCCAGAGCCCGTTCCAGCACGCGCCTCCGGGGCGACTGTTCGCGCTGCGGCCCGAGACGTTCGCGCACTACGAGCGGCCCGGGCTCGAACAGCGGTCGCCCCTCGACGTGCAGCTCCGTGGGCTCACGTCGGAGGCGACGAAGGGCCGCGACCCGACGAAGCTCCTCGACTCCGTTCGATCGCACCCCGCACGCAACGGGCCGATCGGCGAGAAGATCCCGAGCGTCGCCTCGATGTGGCCGGACGGCGGGCGCACGGGACGCGTGCGCGCGCAGGCGCGGGTGGAGCCGGTGCTCGCCGACTTCATGGTCCAGCGCACCGACGGCACCGGCCGGATGTCGCTCCTAGACAAGATCGACGACCCGAAGCTCCCGCTCACGCGCACGCAGCGCAACCGCATCAAACAGACGCTCGGTGAGTATTGGACCTCGCTGCAGGACCTCCGGCCCTTCGACGCAAAGGCGAGCGACGAGAACTGGAACCACATCGCGCACGAGTCGGCGCAGGTGATCGACGGCGCGATCGCGAAGGGCATGAACGGCGTTCAGCTCGAGGACGCCCTCCTCGCGTCGCTGTTCTCGGACTCCGTGAAGTTCGGCGACACGCTCCTCGCGCACAACATCCACGGCGCCATCGCGGCGGACCTCGTCCTGTCGCGGCGCGGCGACGCGGACATGCCACCGGAGCGCATCGCCGGGATCGTACAGGCGACGAAGGAGCACCAGGTCGGTGTCCCGGGGCTCTTCGGCAAGCTCGCGCCGATGATGATCGGCTTCAAGCGCGGCTCGTTCCCGGGGATGGATCGTTCGGAGAAGTTCTCGCCGGAGGAGGTCGCCGCGCTGGACTCCATTCAAGCGAAGATCTCTCAGCCGCTGTCACCGGATCATACCCACGTCGATCCCGAGACCGGCGCGCGCTCCATCGTGTTCGACGACGTCGAGCGCTCGCTCCTCGCGCTGATCGACGTCCACGAATGGCCCGTCCCCGACCCGAACACCCCGTGGTTCGACGCCTCGATGACCGTCATCTACGCCGACTCGGCGCAGTACGGGATGGCGGACGGCGTCGGGAAGATCCAACTGATGAGCGGCCCCGGCACGATGTTCCAGGACGACACCGTGCTGCACTCCGCGTTCTCCTGCGGCATCTCGTACATCGACTGCGCGTCGCTCGTGAGCGACGAGCTCCGCCCGATGTACGAAGCCGCCGCCGAGCGAACCAACGGCGCGCTCCGCGCCGTCACGGAGGCCGTCGATCACGAGCTCGCGAAGGGCGGCGTGGTCTTCGAGCCCGCAGCACTCGAACGCATCGCGAATAGCTACGACGTCGACCTCGGGCAACTCACCGTGAGCAAACTCGACGACGGCAACGTCCGAGTGCACCTCCCCGGCGACGACGATCGCGCCGTGCCGTTCTTCCACGTCCCGCTCGACTACAAATCCGAGAAGGACTGCAACTACGCCAAACTCATTCGGAGCCGCGTCGCCGATTCGATGCGCTCCGCCGCGGAGTGGTACGCATGAATCGCTTCCAAGACATGAGCACCGAAGAGCTCACGAAGGTGTTCGCGGAATCGGAAGCGGCGCTCCGCCTCGCTGTCTTCCACGGCGCTGAAGTCCCCACCGAGGCGTCGGACGCGCTCGTCGCGATGCAAGAAGAGTTGCGCGCGCGACGCGATCGCTCAGAAGGCTAACGGCGGCGGCAACGCGTCCACGTGCGCGGCGCGCTCGTAGTACACACCCCGCTCCGCGTCCGCCTCGTCCACGAACCCCAGCGGCGCGAACTTCGACCGCGACGGAAGTCGCGTGACGACGGGGATCTTCGTCGGCCCCTCGGTCGGCACCTCGACCACGAGGACCCCGCGGCGCCCGTTCGGATCGTCGACACCGAAGTACCAGGTGCCTGCGCGCGACACCTCGACGCGCACGCCCTGCTTCAACGCGGCGACCGTCGCGGTGTCCGTCGACTCGAGCCCGTAACCGTCGGCCGCCTCCAGGAAGCGGAGCAGCTGCGTGTGATACGTCTGCTGCACCTCCTCGCCCTGAAGCGCGGCGACCTGCCGGGCGATGCGGTCCATCGTGTCCGCGTCGTCCGCCTTCGTGGCGGCGATCGCCGCGAGCTCCAGCTCGACGGCGTCGCGCGCGTGCCCGCCGCGGTAGGCAACCGTCGCCGCGGTATCGAGGAAGGCGCTCTTCGCCGCTTCCTCGCCGACCTCTGCGAGCGCGCGCTCGATCAGCTGCTCGGCGACGTCGAGCTGCTTCGACGTCGTCTTGGGATCGATCGCGATCGCCCACGCGAAGTTGTTGAGCGTCGCCGGATCCGTCTGCTCGCGCTGCGCGATCAGCTGTACGAAGTCGGAGCGATCCAGTTCCTCGCGTCGATCGTTCGCGTACACCATCCACACCGCCGCGACGTGCACGGCGATCAACACGCCCGCCGCCGCCCACCACGCGGAGCGCGCGCCCCACGGACGCTCGAACGACGACGTCGTCGGGTACATGATCGCCGCGATCACCACACCGCCGATCGCGCCGCCCGCGTGACCCCAGCCGTCGATGAACGGGATCAACAACGGCAACGCGAAGTTCAGGACGAGCACACCCCACTGGAAGTTCGTCACCGCGAACCCCGCCGGCAGCCGTGCGTTGTAGCGCAGCGAGAAGTACCCCCACGCGAGGAACAGACCGAACACACTCGTCGACGCGCCGACCGACATCACCGCGTCCGAGAAGAACGCGGAGAGGATCGTCCCGGTCACGCCGGACACCAGGTAGAGGACGAGGAAACGCGGCGTCCCCATCAACCGTTCGACGATGTAACCGAGGCCCAGGATCGCGAGCCCGTTGAAGCCGATGTGCACCGCGCCGCCGTGCAGCAGGTTCGCGGTGAGGAGCCGGTACCACGCGCCGTCGTGAACGTACGCGGGGACACTCGCCCCCATGCGCAGCAACACCACCGCGCCGTCGAGCTGGTCGCCGTACGCGCCGAGGTACGTCGCGACAACGTAGACGAGCGCGATGACCAGCAGGACGGCGCGCGTCGCGTGGGGCTGCTGCGCGAAGAGGCGATCCGCGGTGTCCTCGCGCTGCTCGAGCGCGGCGAGGAGCGCCTCGCCGTCGGGCTCCGCGGCGAGCCGGCGTACGAGCTCCTCGCGTACACGACGCGCCCCCGTGGGGCCGCCGAGCACGGCGAACGGGTAACCGTACATCCGCGACTTCACGCGCAGCAGCAGCGAGCCGTACTTACGACCGACCTCCTCGATCGACAGGATCTCGCGCACCGCGATGCGATCCGTCTTCGGTGAGAACGCGTCGCGCGGCAGCTCCACGTTGGGGCCGTCGAAGACGATGCGCCCGAGCGGGCGTTCGTCGGCGCGCTGCCGTTGCCGACGCGCGACGATCAACAGCCCGACGATCGCGCCGACGATCGCGCCGATCCACTCCGGCATGAACAGCTGGCCGATCTCCCGGCCCAGCAGGATCCCGACCGCGAGCCCGATCAGCCACACCAGCGCCGTGCGGCGCGGCGCGCGCCGCGGGGGGCGCGTGAACGGGAACACCATCGGGTCCGGCGGCGGTGGCGGTTCGACGTGCACCATGGGTGCGAACGCGAGCACAGGAGCACACGTCGCCGCGGGGGCCAAGCACTTGGGTGCACCCCGCCACCTCGCGTAGGGTCCGCGCGATGAACGCGGACGAGATCATCGCGCACCTCGGCCTGACGCCGCTGGGGTTCGAGGGTGGGTTCTACAAGGAGACGTATCGACAGGGCGAAGGTGACGCCACGGCGATCTTCTACATGCTCACGCCCGACACGTGCTCGCTGATGCACCGCCTCGAAGACCCGGAGCTGTACCACTTCTACCTCGGTGATCCCGTCGAGATGCTGATGCTCACCGACGACGGCGCGGAGGTCGTGCACCTCGGCGCGGACCTCGCCGCCGGGCAGCGCGTGCAGCACCTCGTCCCGTCCGGCGTGTGGCAAGGCTCGCGGTTGATCCCCGGCGGACGATTCGCGCTGATGGGGACGACGATGACACCCGGGTTCGACCTCGCGCGCTTCCGCCTGGGGAGCCGCGACGACCTGTCCTGCCCGCCCGAACACGCCGCGCTCCTGCACGCGCTCACGCCGGAGCGCACGAAGACGGAGCACCTCGAGCTCGCGGCCGCGACGTTGGATCTCCTCCACGCCGACAAACGCGGCCCCGAGATCCTGGCGGCGGGGTTGAACGCCGAGGTCCCGGCCGATTGGCCGCCGCAGTACTACGACGCCCAGGCGATCGACTATTCGATCGCGCGGCTCGGCGAGGGCCCGGAGCAGCGCGGGTGGTGGACGTGGTACTTCGTGCAGCGGAGCCCGCGCGTGGTGGTCGGCGCGGGCGGCTTCAAGGGTCCGCCGAAGGATGGCGAAGTCGAGATCGGCTACGCCGTCGTAGAATCGTTTCAAAAGAATGGGTTCGCAACGGAGGCGGCGAAGGCCCTGGTCGATCACGCCTTCGCGGACGAACGTGTGGAGCGCGTCGTGGCCCAAACGCTCCCCGACGGCGGCCCCTCCATTCGTGTGCTCGAAAAGTGCGGCTTCACCGCCGAATCGGAGGCGGACGGCGTCGTGCGGTTCGTTCTACCTCGGCGGTAGCCTCCCCGAGGCGCGGGTTGTAGGCTCGGCGGTCATGAGCCTCCTCGACGCCCTGAAGCAGCACTCGATCATCGTCGCCGACACCGGCGACATCGACGCCATCGCCCAGTACACCCCGCGCGACGCGACGACGAACCCGTCGCTGCTCCTCAAGGCGAGCCAAGACGACAGCTACAAGGACCTCGTGGAGGACGCGCTCGCGTTCGGCAAGAAGGACAGCGGCGCGGTCGCCGCGCGCGCCGACGCGTTCGTCGACAAACTCTTCGTCAACTTCGGGCGGCGCATCCTCGACATCATTCCGGGCCGCGTCTCGACGGAGGTCGACGCGCGTCTGTCGTTCGACACGTCGCGCACGATCGACAAGGCGCGCCACCTGATCGGCCTGTACGAGAAGGAGGGGATCGATCGCGAGCGCATCCTCATCAAGGTCGGCGCCACGTGGGAAGGCATCCGCGCCGCGGAGCAGCTCGAGAAGGAAGGCATCCACACCAACCTCACGCTGCTGTTCAGCTTCGCGCAGGCCGTTGCGTGCGCGGAGGCGCGCGTCACGCTGATCTCGCCGTTCGTCGGGCGCATCTACGACTGGTTCAAGAAGGACCAGGGCGTCGACGACATCGCGATCGAGGACGACCCGGGCGTCGCGTCGGTGGAGCGCATCTACACGTACTTCAAGAAGTACGACTTCAAGACCGAGGTGATGGGCGCGAGCTTCCGCAAGGCCGGGCAGATCACCCAGCTCACCGGCTGCGACCTCCTCACGATCAGCCCGAACCTCCTCGAAGAGCTGAAGTCGACCGAGGGTACGCTCGAGCCACGACTCACGGTGGAGAAGGCCAAGGCGGACGACGTCGCGCGGATCGACATGAACGAGCAGACGTACCGCTGGATGCACAACGAGGACGCGATGGCCGTCGAGAAGCTCGCCGAGGGCATCCGGAAGTTCTACGTGGACGGGCAGAAGCTCGTGGCCTACGCGACGGAGCGCGTGAGTTAGCGGGCGCCGTTGCGCAGCCCAGATCCGAGGGTAGCTACCAGCGGTCCACGCGCCACTTCGAGCCGACCTTCTTCATCGCGACGCGATCACGCGTCACGTACGTGCCCTTCTGGCGGCGGAAACACGCGTCGAGCTTGCCGTCCTTGGCGTAGTCCTTCGCGGAGTCCTCGATCTCCGACGCGGCGAGGATGAACAGCGGGCACAGGTCGACCGCGTAGCCGTTCTTCCAGTAGTTCGAGACCGAGTCGAAGACGTACTTCAGCGAGGTCCGCGAGTTGTTCGGATCCTCCGGCGTCCACAGCCCCTCGAACGACTTTTGCTTCTTCTTCTTGCCGGCCGCCAACGCCTGGCCGAGCACCTGCTGCGCCGACGCGTAGTCGTCGATGAAGCGCCGCACCTCCTCCGTGTCGGCGGGGCGATCCGGTTCGCGGGTCTCGATGCGGAACGGCAGCTTCGCCGGGCGGCGACCCGCGCCGTGTTTCTCCTTCTCGAAACCCACGTGGTACGCCTCGACGAGCAGCGGCACGACGCGCTCCATCTCGATCCACTCGAGCAAGCGACGACGGCGATCGTCGGCGTCCTTCTCGGTGGTCGAACGATAGAGATCGCGGAACAGGTCCGAACGCACGCGCCCGCCCCAGCTGTTCACGCACCCGACCTTCTCGTCGAACTCCTTGAGGAACGGCGTGTAGAGCAGATCCTCGAGCATCGCGGTGCGCTCCTGCACGCGCGCTCGATCCCACGCCTGTTTGCGCAGGCGCTCCGCGTACTTCTCCGCCGCCTTGCACAGCTCGCGGACGTGCATCGTCTCCTTCTTCTCGCGCGGCGCGGACGTCTCCAGGATCGGCGCCGTCGTTTGGGTGCGCGGCTTCGACTGGAGGAGATCGTCGACGAGCGGCCCCACCGCCTCCGGGACGCGCTCCACCTTGTCGAAGCGGCGCGACGCGCGCGCGATGATCTGCGCCGACGTGGTGTCGACGAGCTTGAGCGTCACGACGAAGAGCGAACCGAGCCGCCCGACGCGGCCGGCGACGACGCGCTTCGCCCCCATCGCACCGGCGAGCTCCGCCATGCAGCTGTTCTGATCGCAGCCCATCAGCATCTTCTGCTGTTCGAGATTCAGCATGTCCTTCACGTCGGACGGCCCGAGCGCCTTCACGCCGTGGCGGTTGAGGAGCGCCTCGAGGATCAGCTCGGTGACGAGCGTGGCGATGTCTTCGTCGACGCCGCTGGTCGCGACCTGCGGCACCACGATCTGGTCCGCGAGCGCCGTCGACGGGACGAGGAGAGCCGCGAGCAGGAGCGCCGTTCGCATCGGAGCGAAGACTACGCAAAACCCCGTGGACGTGCCGAGAAAAGCCGCGTAGATCCAAACGGCGTGCTCGCGGTGCCAGTCAGGTGCGCGGCCGCCGGCGTCACGGGCTTCGGTCCGCGGCGCGGGAGGAAAGTCCGAGCTCCGTAGGGCAAGGGTGCTGGTCAACGGCCAGTCGAGGTGACTTGCAGGACAGTGCCACAGAAAACAGACCGCCTCTCAGCCGCCCCTCGGGGCGGGGACGAGGTCAGGGCGAACCGGTGCGGTAAGAGCGCACCGCGCGCGTGGTGACACGGGCGGCACGGTAAACCCCACCCGGAGCAAGGTCGAATAGGGACCCAGGCGCGGCTCGACCGCGCACCAGGCGGCCCGTCTGGGGGTCCGGGTATGACCGCTGGAGCGCGTCGGTAACGGCGCGCCTAGAAGAATGGTCGCGGTGCCCCTTCGGGGGCGCACAGAACTCGGCTTACATCCTGACTGGCACCGCGCGCACGCACCGGGGGTTGCGGTAACGTTTGGCCCGTGGACCTCGGGCGGCGGTATCTCGATCTTCTGAAACGAACGCTCACCGGGACGATCTACGCCGAGGAGCCCGCGCGCTCCGGCGTGCCCGTCGAGAAGTACCTCGAGCAGTTCATCGGCCACTACTTCGCGAATCCGTACCCGCACACGTGTGTGCCGCTCGCGCGGCTCGACAACGTCGACCACTGCGTACGCGCCGCGCTCGGCGACGGCATCGCGGGCGACCTCGTGGAGACCGGCGTGTGGCGCGGCGGCGTCACGATCTACATGCGCGCGATGCTCGACGTGCTCGGCGACGAAGAACGCGTCGTGTGGGCGGCTGATTCGTTCGAAGGCCTGCCACGCCCCGACCCGACGCTCTATCCGAAGGAGGCCGCCGCGCACGATGGACCGCTCCTGTCCGGTCCGCTCGACAACCTCGCCGTGTCGCTCGAGGACGTTCAGAAGAACTTCGCGAGCTACGGGCTCCTCGACGACCGCGTGAAGTTCCTGAAGGGGTGGTTCAAGGACACCCTCCCCGACGCGCCGATCGAACAGATCGCCGTGCTCCGCCTCGACGGCGACTACTACGAGTCGACGCGCGACCCGCTCCTCGCGCTCTACGACAAGGTCACGGACGGCGGCTTCATCATCGTCGACGACTACGGCGAGGACGACTGGACCTACTGCCGCCAAGCGATCGACGAGTTCCGCGGTGCAAGGCAGATTGACGCGCCGATCCACGTCGTCGACGGACAGTGTGTGTACTGGCGCAAGGGAGGGGACCGGTGAGCGTCGTCGGCCTGCTCCCCGCCGCCGGTCAGGCGATGCGGCTGCGCCCCTACCGGTCCCCGAAGGAGTTGTTCCCGCTGCTCTTGAAGGAGGACGGCGATCCGGACCGCGCGCTCCCCGCGCCGGTGTGTCGCTTCTCGCTGGACGCGCTCCGCGTCGCCAACGCGGAGCGCTGCTTCGTCGTCATCTCGGACGGTAAAGGAGAGCTGGTCCGCGTGCTCGGCGACGGCGAGGATGTCGGCGTGCCGATCGCCTACGTCGTGCAGCGCGAACCGCTCGGGCTCACCCACGTCGTCCGCACCGCGGCGCGCTGGCTCGGCGACGCCGACGTGTTGTTCGCGCTCCCCGACACCGTCATCTTCCCGACCGACGCGCTCAAACGCCTTCACGAACACCGCGTCGCCGCCGGCGCGGATCTCGCGCTCGGCGTCTTCCCGACGGAGGAGCCGGAGCGACTCGCCCCGGTCGAGATCGTCGACGGCGCGGTCGTGCGCATTCACGACAAACCGAAGGTCGCCCCGGTGCGGAACACGTGGGGGGTGCTGTCGTGGTCGGCGCGCTTCACGAAGTTCTGCGCGGACTGGGACGAAAACCGAGGCGACGCCCCCGGCATCCTCAGCGACGCGATGGAAGCCGCCCGCGTCGCCGGCTTCGGCGTCACCGCGCTCGAGCTGGAAGACGGCGTGTTCCGGGACGTGGGCACCCCCGAGGGGTTGGCATCGACGATGCGTCTCCTCGCGGAGCGCGGCTTGGTGTTCGGGACTTAGTTGTACGAAGGCATCGGCGTCTCGGCGCCGAAGGCGGACAGCGGCACGCTCGGGAGGAGGTCGGACTCGAGGGTGCGGTTCGCTTCGAGGCGGCTCTTCACCATGAGCGCGGCGCGAAGGCCTTGGCGCAGGTGTTCGGTCATCGTGCCGTCCGAGAAGTCGTGGAGCAGCCCGACGTAGATCGGGTCGAGGTCCGCGAGGCGACGCTTCGCCCAGTCGACGAGGCGGCGGTTGCGCACCGACGGAGCGATGCGCGCGACGCTCGACAGACGGCCGATGCGCTCGACGCTCGAGCCCGGCGCGACCAGCTCGGACGCCGTCAGGGCTGCTTCCGCGTCGCCGCCAGCGGCGAGCTCCAGGCAGAGGATCGTCTTCGCGGGGTCGTCGGTTCGCCCGCCGAAGCTCGCCCGGAACGCGTCGTGGTTCGCGTCCATCAGGTTGACGTACGCGGCGGGAGAGACCGCGTCGCGTTCGACTTCGAACCACGCCACGTCGAAGCGCTGTAGGTCGCAGATGTCCGACAGGCGCGCGAGCGGCGAGAGTTGATCGATCGAGACGCCGAGGACGAGCGGGCCTTCGATCGCGTGGTCACCGTGATCGGTGACGAGGTTCGTTCGAGAATCGTCGAGCCCCTCGATCCTCGAAAACTCATGGACCTCGATCGATGGGTTGCGGAGCACGAGCTCGTAGAGACGCTCCGCGATCACCGAGAAGTTGCCGCACTCCGGATAGTAGTACGTCGGGATGGTGGGCAGCACCGGTGAGTAGCCGTAGAGCGCCGCGCGCAGGACGACGGGGTCGATCAGCGGGAGGTCGAGGCGGCGACGATCGCGCACGTCCACGATGCGCCACGACGCGGGGTAGACCTTCTCGGCGCGCGGCTCGACGAAGAGCCGCGTGAAGGTGTCGCCGTGGTTGTACAGCGACGCCTGCTCGATCGTTCCGGTCGGACGCCACGTTCGCGAAGCGAGCTCGTCGCGCATACACGCGACCTCCTCGACGGTGAGGAGCGCCGCGAGCGCCGCGGGATCGTTCGTCGCGAAGAGGTCCGGACAACGGTGGCCCCGGAACATCATCTGCGGCGCCGGCGTCTCGACGAGCGGCACCTCCAGCGTCTGCGTCACGAACCGCTCGACGTGCTGCGACGACGCCCCCACGCGCGCCAACGCACGCTCCACCGGATCCAGGAGCTCGTTCTTGCGCACCGCGACATAGCGCGGCCCCGTGTCGACGCGACGACCGGTGACCGTCGCCGGGTGGAGCCCCGCCGATGGGAGCAGGAGCTTCACGCGCGCCCCCGCGAGAGCACTCTCGTGCGCGGCCACCAGGCACGCCGCGTTTCCGCCAACGATGGTGAGATCCCCAAGCGCCATGTGAAACCCATCGGCGCCCGTGTCTCAGAATCGAGCAGTTTCTGAGAAAGAATACCGGTTTGGTCTCAACTTAGGATTCAACCCAAGAAGAACGGGGTGTTGACGTCGGCCCCGGCGGGCCAGCCCGTGTAGACGTCCTGACCACTCGGGTGGATGGTCGCACCACTCGGGACCACGCGCCCCGGCGCCGTGACCACGCCGGCGGTGACCTTCGCACCGTGTCCTACGAGGGCGCCGAGGAAGCGCATCCCGCTGTCGACGACCTGCCCGTCGACGACCGTGCGTACCGACTTCTCGTCCATCCGAGCGTCGGTGATCCAGGCCGCGAAGATCGCGGACGCCCGACCCATGATCGAGAACTGGAGCGCGCCGGAGATGATGAAACACTCCGGATAGGTCACCGCGTGTACGACGCGGTGCTGCAGGTGAACGGTCGTGCCCTCGCCGATCACGCCCCGCAGCATGTTCACGCTGTCGTAGACGTGCGCGCGCTCCCCGATGTCGGACCACCGCAAGACAGCATGCGCACCGATCGTCGCGCCATCCCCCACGGTGCACCCCTCCAGGTAGGCGGTCGGGTGGATGTCGCAGTTCTTGCCGATGTCGTTGCTGCCGTCGAGCAGCCCCGAGGCACGCTCCAAGTTCTGGTGCATGTTGGCCTGGTAGACGTGCAGCGGCGATCCGATCTGAAGGAGCGCGCGCGTGCTCTCGCAGAAGTAAACCGGGTTGTTCGTCTGAATAGCCGCGGGCAGGCGCGTGGCCGAGTACTGCAGGTCGTCCATCGCCAGCAGGATCGGCGTCGGTGCGTCGTCGTTCGTCACGTACCGCAGCGCGTACGTCACCCCGCCCGGCACCCGCTGCGCGCGCGGGTGCGCGTTGGCGACACCGTCGATCACCGGGTTCGAAGCGATGCCCGCGATCGCGTTCTTGCCTGCCCGCTCCGCCGCCGCCACGAAGTCCGTCAGGTAGCGCGTCGTGACGTGAACGTCCTCGTCCATCACGAAGTACGGCGGCGCGAGCCCGTCGAGCGAGGTGACACGCTCCAGCTCGAGCCCCGCGTTCGACGCGGCGTACGCCTGCCAGGAAGACAGCCTGCGCCCAAGGACGAGCGCATCGGCGACGGGATCGTCGAAGACTTCGATTCGACGCCCCTGCTCGAGAACGTAGAGCTTCGTCACGCATTTGTGTTTGTCACGGTCCTCGCGCGGGCTCAACTCGCGCTAGGCTCCGCCCGATGGCGCTCCGCATCCTCGTGCTCGGCTGCTCCGGTGCGAGCACCGGAGAGCTGACGCTCACGTTCGATTGGTTGCGACGCCTGCGCCGCGAAGTCGACGTCCACGTCCTCGTCAACGCCCTCGCGCAGGGGTCCGCGAAGTGGTTCGGCGCGACGGTGCACGGCTACCCGGCGGCGGGTGGGCACGAGGCGGTGCGCGAGGTGGAGCGGGTCTTCGACGAAGTGAAGCCCGACGTCCTCCTCGTCGCGGACATGCTCCTCGCCTACCTGACTTCGCCGGAGTTCGCGCGGTACTTCCGCCGGGGTCCGAACCTCCTCACGCCGTTCCTCGAACGCGCTGCCGCGTCGTGCTGCGTCGTCGGCCTCGACCTGTACGACTGGGACGAGAACCACCCGCATGTGGATCTGTTCGGGCGCCCCGGTCAGCGCTTCGGCGTGCAGGCCTCCGATCGAGTTCGCCGACTGATGCCTTCGCCGTACCTCGCGCCCACCGCGTCGACGCCGGGGCGCGGGCGATACGCGTTGATGAAGAAGGAGACGCCCCCCTCGGAGGCGGAGCGTAGCGCGGTGCGGGACGAGCTCGGACTCACGGGGAAGGTCGTCTTCCTCGCGACGTCGCCGTGGCAGCACCTGATGGCGGGCCACCGCGAGGCAGCGCAAGTCAGCTTGCACCTGCCGGGGCTCCTACTCGACTGGCTCGACATCGTGCGTGAGACGACGCCGCTCACCGTCCTCCACCTCGGGCCCCAACCCTTCCCAGCGCGCGCGGGGTACCGCCACGTGCCGCAGATGCCCCCCGAGCAGTTCCGTCGGCTCCTCGGCGCGGCGGACCTGGTGCTTTCGCCGAACTCGATCGCGACGACGAACATCCGCGCCGCGGCGTTCTCGGTGCCGGTGTGCGCGGTGCACAACTCGGGCGCATCCCCCGTCGGCGACGACGCGGCCGCGCGCTTCTTCGAGGAAGCCGCGCCGTACCCGTGGCACGTGTGGCCGCTGGGTTTGTTCCGCCTGATCGAGCGTGTCCTCGAAGACAACCCGTACCGGGCGATGCAGACGCACGTGGACGTCGCGCGGCCGGAGGAGGCGCTGCAGGCGATCGTCGAGTTGCTGACGTCGCAAAGCGCCGCGGACGAGGCGCGCGCGAAGCAGGCGGCGTTCTTCGAAGTGCTGGAAGAGACGGTGGACGACGCGGACGGTGCGTTGGACGCCGTGCTCGCGTAGCGCTCAGCGTCGGTAGGCGTCGATCCAGGAGACCCCCACCGAGTCGCCGGGCGCGAGCGCAGAACCGTCGACCTCGAAGATCACCGTGACGACGTGCTCGGGGATCACGACGTCTTCGCTGATCTTCCGCTCGCCGACCTTCTTCGTCGTGCGGCCGAGGCCCTTCACGATCGGATCGTCACTCTTGCCGTTCGTCAGGCGAACGCTACGCGGCTCCCCCTTCGTCGGGGCGACGTACGCCTGCACGTTTTCGAAGCTCCAGGCGCGCAGCACGACACGGATGTGCGTCGGCCATCGCTTCGCGCGAAGCGCGAGCCCGGCGATGTCGCCGTCGTCGATCACGAGCTCTACGCCACTACCGCGTACGCGACACTCGACGGTGAGTGCGTTGCGCCGCGATTGCATCTCGAGGCCGGCGCACCCCGAGACAAAACGGTCCGTGGGGACGTCCACGACGTCACCGGCCCCGCTGAGCGACGCTGCGAGTACGAGCCACGCGATCATCTGCATCACCGTACACCCGGGCGGCGCAGCACGAACAGCGCGTCGAACGCGATCACATCGAGCGGCTGGATGACGACGCGATCACCCGGACGCGCGTGGATGATGCGCACTTCCTCCCCCACGCTGTGGACCAGCGCGGTGTGCCACACGCCGTAACGCACGTCGTCGTGGGTCCACAGGGGCGGGTCCGCGTCGAGGTTGTATTCGGCGAGGAGGAAGAAGAGGACGTCGCCGACGCGCAGCGCGCTCGGGTCGAGGCGTTCGCGCAGCACGCCGTCCAGACCTGCGACCGGGCGCCCCAGACGGCGGCGCTTCACGGCGACGCTGGGCATCACGGAGTACCGCGTCCAGTGGGTGCCGAGCACCTTCTCGTACGCGAAGAAGATCAGCGACTGGCAGTCGATCCCCTCGCGGCAGCGGACGCGTTTGCCTTCGCTGCGACACCCACGCCGACCCGCGCGCCCGCCGAAGACGTACGGCTGACCGAGGAAGGACTCGGCGGCGGCGACGATGCGCTCGGCTTCGGTCGTGGGTGCGGCGAGGGCGAGGAGGACGACGAGCGGGGACACGACCACGAGAACACGGCCCATGCTGCCGCCCCATCCCCTGAGACACGGCGAAGTGGTTCGCGACGAGACACCGCGATCCGCGGCCCTTGCAGACGGACATCGAGCGCCGATGGAGACAGGACCGATGTCCGCCGAAGTGTTCTTCATCGACGACACCGAAACGGAACGCAGCGCGGCGCAGACGCAGGCTTCGCTCATCGACACGCAGGAGCGCATGGGCGCGCTCCTCGACCTGCTACCGGTCGGTCTGTTCATCCACCAGGTGCAGGGTGCGCTCTATGCGAATCAGCAGATCGCACGAATGCTGGGGCACGCGTCCACCAACCTCGTGGGCCAGCACTTCCTCGACTTCGTCGACGAGTCCGCACGCGATCCCGTCGCCAAGGCGTTCTCCGCGGCGTTCAACGAAACGGAACCCCGCCGAATCGATGAGGTGCTCATGAGCTCCGCGGACGGAACACCCTTCACGGCCGAGGTCATCATCGGTTCGCTACCCTGGGACGGCACCCCCGTGGTCCAGGTCCTGGTCCACGACGTCACCAAGTTGAAGGAACAAGCCCGAAGGCTCGAGCTACTCGCGACGACGGACTCCCTCACTGGCGCGTTCAATCGGCGCACATTCGAACAGCGGGGCGCTGAGGCATTCGTCGCCGCACAAGAACTCGAAGAACCCCTGAGCTTGGTGATCCTCGACATCGACCACTTCAAGCGGGTGAACGACACGTGGGGACATCACGCCGGCGACGTCGCGATTCAGACCGTGGTGGAGCGGGCGCAACGTGACTTGCGCCTAACCGACGACATCGGCCGCACCGCAGATCTCCTCCGAACGGCCGAGGGAGAAGTGTCGCGACTCGGCGGCGAGGAGTTCGTACTGCTACTCCCTCGCACGGGCCCGGAGGGCGCGTTCGTCGTCGCCGAACGTATCCGCCGAGCCGTGGCAGCCGATGCGATCGACGTCGACGACGTGAGCTTCTCGATCACGGTCAGCCTCGGGATCGCGACGGCGACGGAAGACGACGAAGACCTCGCCTCCGTGTTGGGCCGCGCCGACGCTGCGCTCTACGAGGCCAAGGAGAACGGTCGTAACCAAACTCGAACGGCGAAGTAGCAGCTACGGCACGCCCGGGAAGTTGTTCACCCACTTCACCTTCAGATCGGCGTGGTGATCCACCAGCTTGATCTTGAAGTCGGCGTGGTGCTCGACGATCTTCCACTTCCCGCACTTGTTCGGGAAGTTCTTCACCTTCTTCACCTTGAGGTCTGGGTGGTGCTTCACGACCTTCACCTTCAGGTCGGCGTGGTGCTTCACGATCTTCACCTTGCCGAAGAGCTTCTTGCCCTTCAGCGAGCAGCTGCCCTTGTTCACCTTCGACTTGGCGAACACCGGCGTAGCCGAGAAACAGAGAAACGTCGCCGCGAGCGCGGCGAGGAAGAGACGCGTCATGGCGCGACTATCACCTACTTACAGGCGTGGAAGAAGCCGTCGGGAACGGTGCAGCTGCGCGCCGTCAGCTCACCCGTGACGTTTGTCTCACCGCCAACGAACGTGAAGCTCGCGTCGATGTGACGACCGCCGAGATCACCCGTCTCGATCCACCCCTGCCCGGTGTCCTCGTGGTGCATCACCGAGCAGTCGTCGTCGAACTTCATGAACTGGAAGCGTACGGAGCCGGTGTACCGGTGCACGATCTCGAGCTTCGCGCGGCCGGCGAACGAGTCGCCGCGGTTGGCGTGGTCGCAGAGGTCGTCGACGTCCGACACGATCAGCACCAAGTTCTTTTCACCTGGCTTACGCGTGTCCTCGACCTGCACGTACAGGGCGTCGCGCGCGACGAAGTCGAGACCGTCGACGCGCGCACCGCTCGGGCTGCAGGCAATCGTCCCCGTCAGAATCACCGTGAGGGTACCGAGGGTCCAAATCACCTGCTTCATGCAACCACCTTCCAAGATCATTCTCGGCGCCCAGTCGCCGATCGTTGACTCATTCTCCGGCGGTTCTGCTAACGTTTGGAACACAGTGTCGTTTCAGCTGTGCTTCGACTACGAGCAGGAGGTCCCCACGCTGAAGCGCCTCATCGCGCTGTCGGCCAAAACGCAGTGGGATGTCGGGGACATCGATTGGACGCAGCGCGTCGGAGTCACCGCCTACGAACGCATCCTCGACTGGCACGGCGCGAGTCGGTCCGACTACGTCCGGCGCTTACCCAAGCGGACACAGGAACAGCTCGCGCGCCAGTTCGTCGCGTTCGACATGTCGCAAGTCCTCCACGGCGAGCAGGCCGCGATGATGCTCGCGGGCCGATTGACCGGCGCCGTCGACGACCTCGACGCACGCATCTTCGCCGCGACCCAAGCCAAGGACGAAGCGCGGCACGTGATGGCGCTGCGCGAGGTCGTTGGTCGCCTCGGCCCGATTTTCGAGTGCGGCCCCATCCTCCGCGGGATGCTGAACCACCTCCTCGAGTGTGACCTGTGGCCGAAGCAAGTGCTCGGTCTGCAGCTCTTCCTCGAGGCGCGCGCGTTGTTGTCGTTCCGACAGCACCTGCTGTTCGTGAAGGACCCGACGTTCCGCGACGCCATCATGCGCGTCGAACGTGACGAGTCGCAGGACGTCGCGTTCGGGATCCAGTACCTGCGCTCGGGGATCGAATCACTCTCCCCCGAACAACGTGAAGAGCTGATCACCTATGCGCTGTTCCTCGATGACAACATCTGGGTGCTCAACGAAGCGAATGAGTACCGCGCGGTCTTCGAGGAGATCGATCTCGACTTCGATGAGTTCCGGGCAACCTACTCCGCGCCCTCTTTCTCCGCGATGGGTATGAGCCCGCGCGCGCAGAAGACCGTCGAGGCGATGCACACGCAGTTCGCGCAGTGGTTCCTCGGCGCGGTGACCCGCGTGGGACTGACCGAGGTGGTGGAGCGTCGCAAGGGCGAGGCGCCCCTCCCCGACCTCACGGGCATCGACCCGGAGGCGCTCGAAGAGAAGCTCCCCTGGATCGAGTCATGAGTCCGCGGCGTCGCCGTGTTCGTCGCGGATGTCTTGCGTGATGCGCATCGAGCAGAACTTCGGCCCGCACATCGAACAGAACTCCGCCGACTTCGCACCCTCCGCGGGCAGCGTCTCGTCGTGGAAGGCCTCCGCCGTCTCCGGGTCCAACGACAACGCGAACTGATCGCGCCAGCGGAACTCGAAGCGCGCCTTCGACAGCGCGTCGTCGCGCACCTGTGCGCCCGGGTGCCCCTTCGCGAGGTCGGCGGCGTGCGCGGCGATCTTGTACGCGATGACGCCGTCCTTCACGTCCTTCTTGTTCGGGAGGCCGAGGTGCTCCTTCGGCGTGACGTAGCAGAGCATCGCGGTGCCGAACCAACCGATCATCGCCGCGCCGATCGCGCTCGTGATGTGATCGTAGCCGGGCGCGATGTCCGTCGTGAGCGGTCCGAGCGTGTAGAACGGCGCGTCGTGGCAGAGCTTCTGTTCCAGCTCGACGTTCTCCTGGATCTTGTTCATCGGAACGTGACCCGGGCCCTCGATCATCACTTGGACGTTTTTGTCCCACGCGATCCGCGTCAGCTCGCCCAAGGTCTCCAGCTCGCCGAACTGAGCGGCGTCGTTGGCGTCCGCGATGCACCCCGGGCGTAGGCCGTCGCCGAGCGACAGGCTCACGTCGTAACGCGCGAGCAGCTCACACAGCTCGTCGAAGTGCGTATAGAGGAAGTTCTCCTGGCCGTGTGCGAGGCACCACTTCGCCATGATCGACCCGCCACGCGACACGATGCCGGTGATGCGCTTCGCGGTGTGCGGCACGTGCGCGCGAAGGACACCCGCATGCACGGTGAAGTAGTCGACGCCCTGCTCGCACTGCTCTTCGACGACCTGACGGAATAGCGCCCAGGACAGCTCCTCCGGGACACCGCCGACGCGCTCGAGCGCCTCGTAGATCGGGACGGTGCCGATCGGCACCGGGGAGTTACGGAGGATCCACTCCCGGGTCTCGTGGATGTCGTCACCCGTCGACAGGTCCATCACCGTGTCGGCGCCCCACCGCACGGCCCAGCGCATCTTCCCGACCTCCTCGTCGATCGTGCTCGTGACCGCCGAGTTGCCGATGTTGGCGTTGACCTTCACGAGGAAGCGCTTGCCGATGATCATCGGCTCCGCTTCGGGGTGTTTGACGTTGAGCGGGATGATCGCGCGCCCCGCCGCGATCTCCTCACGCACGACCTCGACGTCGACCTGCTCGCGCAACGCGACGAAGCGCATCTCCGGGGTGACCTCCCCGCGGCGCGCGTAATACATCTGCGTCACGCAAGCGCCCTTGCGCTCCGCGACCCAGGTGCGACGCAGCGGCGGGATGCCGTCGTGGGCGTCGAACCCGTCGGGGCCCGATGTGTCGTAGACGTCGAGCGCGGGCTCGCCGTTCGACAGCTCGATGCGGCGGAACGGGACCCGCACACCGTCTTGTTCAACGTAGATCTTCTTCGACATCAGTCCATCTCCTTCGAGGATTCGTAGGCGCGGAACGCCGCGACGCCGCTCATCGACGTCGACGCTTCCGCCAAGTGTTGTCGGGGCGCGCGCCCCGCTCGTCGTGCGAGGCGCCCCGCCTGCACGGCGAGGCCCATCGCACGGGCCATCGCGACCGGATCGTCGGAGCGCGCGACCGCGGTATTCAGTAGAACGGCGTCACATCCCAGCTCCATCGCGATCGCCGCGTCGGAGGCGGTGCCGATCCCCGCGTCGACGATCACCGGAACGTCGACAAGGCTCCGGATCAGCGAGAGGTTGTGCGGGTTGCGGATCCCGAGGCCGGTGCCGATCGGCGCGGCGAGCGGCATCACCGCTGCGCACCCCACGTCCGCGAGCCGACGCGCCGTGACCGGATCGTCGTTGGTGTACGGCAGCACCTCGAAGCCGCGCGCCACCAGATCCGAAGCGGCGCGCACCGTCGCCTCCGGATCCGGGAGGAGCGTCTCCTCGTCCGCGATGACCTCGAGCTTCACGAGGTTCGTCCCGAGCGCCTCGCGCGCGAGCTCGGCGGTGGTCACCGCCTCCTTCACGGTGAAACAGCCGGCGGTGTTCGGGAGCAGGTGATAGCCGCGCTCGACCAACCCTCGATACAGATCCCCCTCCCCGCCCGTCGGACGCACGCGGCGCAGCGCGACGGTGACGAGCTGCGTCCCCGACGCCGCCAACGCATCGAACAGGATCGCCTGACTCGGGTAACGCGCGGTGCCGAGCAACACACGCGACGACAGCTCCAGCGATCCGACCTTCCAGGTGTCGCTCATGACCTCAACCTCCCGCCGTCGCGACGAGGATCTCGACCTCGTCGTCCGGCTGCAGCGCCGTCGCCCACGCGGCGCGGCGCACCACCTCGCCGTTCACCGCGACCGCCACGCCCTCCGTGGCCGCGGTGACACGGCGTACGACCTGCTCGACCGAGCAGGGTTCTTCGAGCACCACCGGCTCGCCGTTCACGACGACGTTCATGACTTCAACCCTCCAAAACGCCGGGGATCGAACCGCGCCAACGCGGGCACCTCCCCGGTCTCGATGAGATCCGCGACGAGCCGCGCCGTGATCGGCGCGAGCAGGACGCCGTTTCGGTAGTGACCCGACGCGACGATCTCCTCCGGCGCGACGTGTCCGATCACCGGGAGGTGATCGCGGGTCGCGGGCCGGAAACCGACGAGCACCTCGTCCAACGCCAGCTCCGCGATCCCCGGCACCAGCCGAAACGCCTCGCGCAACAGCTCGAGCGTCTCCCCCGCCGTCGGGCGAACATCGAACGCCTTCTCTTCGCTCGTGGCGCCGACGTAGAGCTGCTCGCCCCGCGGCACGAAGTACACGTCAGGCGTGCGGATCACGTGCGACAGCAGCGGTGCGCCGGACAACAGGAGCGCCTGCCCGCGTACCGGACGCACCCACGGATCGGTCCACGCTCCGCAGGCGCGCACGGTGACACCACCGACCGCCGCACGACCGCGCAGCGCCTCGAAGCGTTCGCGGAGCGCCACCCGCAGCCGCCGCGGGTCCACCGCGCGCTCGCGCTCGACGACGAACCCGCCGAGCATCCGCGGTGACAACGCGGGCTCGGCGTCGAAGAGCGCGTCGCGGTCGAGCCAACGTGCACCCGATCCTGCGCCACCCTCGCGACGTCGCCGCTCCTCGTGACGCAGCTGCACCAACCGATCGCGATCGCGCGCGAGGAACAGACTCCCCTGCGACTGCAACCTGACTTGCGGCGCCACACGCGCGAGCCACGCCGGGTACATCTCCAGGCTCGCGTTCATCAGCGGCGCCAGCGCGTCGGCGCCGACCTCGTCCTCGGCGAACGGGGCGAGCATCCCGGCCGCCGCATTCGACGCGGCGCCCGGACGTGCCTCGCCGACGAGGGTCACGGCCCACCCGCGGTCGAGGGCCTCGTTCGCGATCGCGAGGCCGATGATTCCGTCGCCAACGACGGTGACGTCGCGGCTCACGAAGCGCCTTCGATCGCCTCGACGAACTTCGCGGTCGCGGCCGCCGGATCCTGCGCGCAGACGATCGCGGAGATCGCCGCGACGCCGTAGGCGCCGGTCGCGAGGACCTCGGGCACGTGCTCCGCGGTGATGCCGCCGATCGCGATCACCGGCACCGGCGATACACGAACGATCCGAGCCAGCATCTCCAACCCGAGGGGGGTGGTCAGGCCGGGCTTCGAGCGTGTGCCGTACACCGGTCCGACGCCGATGTAGTCGACGTCCGTGACGGCGCGCGCCCCCTCCACGGTGCGGGTGGAGAAGCCGACGATGGCGTCCGGGCCCAGCAAGCGGCGCGCGACCGACACCGGAAGATCTTCGGCGCCGACGTGTACGCCGACACCGGCGGCGGCCGCGACGTCGGTGCGGTCGTCGATGATGACGACCCGGTCGTCACGGCGTGCAGCCACCGCGATCTCGATCAACGCACGCGTCGAACGCGGGCGCTTCTCACGAAGCTGCACGGCACCCGCACCGCCCTCGAACGCGAGGCGCGCGAGGGTGACGTGATCGAATTGGGTTTGTAGGACTTCGTCCGTGATGACGTGAAGACGCGGTAGTTTCCGCATCGCCAATTCCTCCGCCGGCATTATCCGGATCAGGTTCGCGGGACTCTCTCAGGCGCCACCTGGCACCACCCCGTCGGCGATTGATTTCGGGCGAGACTATGTCATGGCAGGGTCACGTTCGCAAAGTTGTCCGAGAACGCGACGCGCTCCAGGACCCGGGCGACGTCGTACTCGGGATCGCCGAGGAGGATCCCGGTGGAGTGTTCGCGGATCGCCCCGTCGCTGACGTCCGCGTCCGCGAGCGTACGGATGAGGAGGCCGACCCCCTCGTTGTCGACCAGCTCGAACTTCTCCATCCGCAACCGCGCCTCGGGCTCGACCAGCACCCCGGTCGGCACGATGCCGGCGGCCATGCGCGCGCCTTCGACCCTCACGTTCTGCAGGCTGACCACCGCCCCGACGCGGACCGCGACGTTCTCCGGACCGCTGTCGGCGAAGAGCGCGCGGTCGACGTCTACAGTGGATCCGTTGCCGACACTGAGGCCGACGAGCTCGCAGCGCTGCACGTCGACGCTGAAGAGCGTCGCGTTCGCGCCGTCGCGGACGTCGATGCAGTGCCCCTCGCCGTCGAACACCTCGATACGATCCACGCGAGCCGTGGACCCCTCGTCGACGAACAGGCTCTTCGGTGCGAGTGAATCCGGCCCCGGGCTCTTCGTGCCCGAGATGGTCACGTCGGTCATCGTGGCCATCGCGTCCTCGCGGAGGAGGACACCGGCGAAGTGGTTGTCGGTCGCCTGCAGCCGCTGCACGTTCGCGAACGCCCCCGTCGTCAGACGAAAGCCGTCGCCGATGCGTCCGTCCGGGCTCGGCATCGTCTCGCGCACCACCACGTCCTCGGCGACGATCCGCGAGTCACGCACCGCGACGATCCCGGTGTCGCGGTTCCGCGCGACGTCCGCGCGGATCAACGTAAGGAACGCACCGTCCTCCACGATGATCCCCTCTCCGCTCTTGTCGTCCGTCGCGCGCCCGAGGGTGTCGATCACCGTGAGATCGGACAGCTCGACCGTCGTCCCGCGCATCAACAGCCCGACGTGCTGGTTGTCCGCCAGCCAGACGCGCTCTCCCGAAGCGCTCGCCTCGCTGAACACCGTTAACCCCTCGCCGTCGAGGTCGTTCATCGGACGTGCGCGTGTCCCGTGCACAACGACGTCGCGCAGCACCACGTGCGCTCCGTTGCGGACGTACACACCGATCGTGAGGCTATCTTCGACGATCGCGTGGTCGAGCGTGGTCGTGGAGCTGTTCGTCCCGTACACGCCGATGCCTCCCTCACCATCTCCGCGCGGACGTGTCGCGCGCACCACGAGGTCGGTGAGCTCGAGCGACGCCGCATCGTTCTGAACTCCGTACGCCGACGTCCGCGTGACGAAGACCCGCTCCCCCGTCACCACCGCTCCCGCCCGAACCCGAAGCCCGGGGCCACGGCCGTCTTCGTCATTGGTGTGCAACGCGACGCCCTCCAACACGACGTCGGTGAGCGTCCCGGTCGTCGCGTACACGTGGACACCGAACCGCGTGCCACCTCCGACGATCGTTCGCTCGAGCCCGATCGGCCCGTCGGCGTCGACCCGCCCGATGATGCGCGTGCGATCCGTCTGAAGGCCGGCGGTCGTTGCCACGTAGATCTCACCGGCTCGAGCGATCACCGCGTCGAGACGCAGCGGCGCCGTCGTCCGCACGTCGGCCGCCTCCAGGCGGAGGTTCGCCAGCGTCACCTCCGCGGTGATGTCGAGTGTGCCGCCCGCCGTGAGCGTCGTGCCGGACGGGCACGCGCCGACGATCGTCAGCGGCGTCGCGAGCGCGTCGGCGATCGCGTGGTCCCCCTGCGCGACCACGACCACGTCGCCGTCCGCCGCGGCGGCGACCGCCGCGTCGAGCGTCGCAAACGGAGCGCCCATCGATCCGTCGCCGCCCGTCGCCCCCGCCTGCACGAACCAGCGCGCGTTCGCAGGGAGCGGGTCGGGCCAGGGCCCCGCAGGACAGGCGACGATCGGCGCACAGGCCTCCGCGTCGATCCATTGGACCTCCTCGTCGCTGCAGAACACCCGCGCCGGCGGCGCACACGCCTGAACACCGGCGGCGTCGTAGGCGACGAACCCGGTCGGGCACTCCGCCCAGATCGGCGGCGTCGTGGACGCCGGGAGCGCGACGCGATCGGGATACAACGGGGGGGTGTTCGTACACGGGGTCTCGCAGGTGTCGCCGACCAAGCACCCCCCACTGTCCGCGCACGCCAGGCCGCCGATCGCCGCGATGCGAAACGCCGCAGCGCCGTCCGCGAGCTCCGTGACCTCCTCGAACCCGAGCGAGGTCCCGTCCGCCACCACGGCGCGTCGACCGAGGTCGAATTCGGGGAGCGGCCGCGACGGTTCACCCGGCGCGGCGCGCGGCACGAAGCCTGGCTCGATCTGCAGCTCGGCCAGCGTGCGCTGGTAGTGCAGCACCCAGACCGTCTGTTCGACGTCCAGGGGGATCAACAGCTGACTGACCGCGCCCCCCTCGACCGCCGTGACGACCACCGTGCTATCGGGCCGTTCGGTCACGACCAAGGTCGCGAGCGCGTCCACCTCACTGGGAACGGCCAAGGAGTCGCCATCGCCACCGCAGGCGATCAGCAACAGAGCCGTGCCGGCGACGAAGCTGGCGCGCATCGAGCGGGATTGTAGCGGGGGCCCTCGGCGAGGGCGAGTGTGACGGCCGCCTTACTCGAGCTCGGCCGACTTCACGAGGTCCTCGTGCACGAGGATCCGCTGGCAGTTCGGGCAGGTCTCGATCGAGTCGTAGCGCTGGATCTCGACGACGTGCTGGGCACGCAGGCGCATGTTGCAGCCCATGCAGGTCCCGTCCGAGACCTTCGCGACCGCGATGCCGCCGGTGTACTGCGCGACGCGGTCGTACTTCTTCTTCATGCCCGACGTCATCTTCTCGAGGACGGCGTCGCGGCCGGTCTTGGCGGCCTCGGCGTCCTCGCGGAGCCGGTTGTGCGCCTCGCGGAGCTCGCGGACCTTCCCGCGGACGTCGGCTTCGAGGGACTTCAGGTCGCCCGACTTGTCGTCGATGACCTTCTGCTTGTCCTCGATCTCCTGCATCAGCCCGAGCGCCTTCTCGTCGGCGTCCCGGATCTGACGCTCACCGAGCTCGAGCTCCCGCGACAGGGCCTGGTACTCGCGCGGCGACTTGATGTCGTTCAGGCGCGTCTTCCACTTGCGGTGCTTCTGCGACTCCTCGCTGGAGTGCGCCTCGATGTCGCGCGCCTCCTGGCGAAGCGCGTCGGCCTCGGTGTTCAGCGTCCCGAGCTCCGCCCGATGGACGTCGAGACCGTCTTCGATCTCGCGAATCTTCTTCGGTATGGTCTCGGCGCCTTTCTCGATTTCCAAGACGGCCGCGTCGATCTTTTGGAGTTCCCAGAGCAGAAGAAGCTTTTCGCGCACAGTATTCGAGCCTCCGGTCAGAGCGGGCAGTTTCCCGCCGGGGGTTTCAGTCGAGGCCTGCGCTGTCGCCATCTCGTCAAGCAGAACACTCCACAAATTGGGCCCACCTGGATTCGAACCAGGGACCTATCGGTTATGAGCCGACAGCTCTAACCGCTGAGCTATGGGCCCCCGCACCCCCGCGGGATCGGATTGCGACTCCTACGCGCGTGATCGGAGGGCGTCAAGTCAGTCTTCCGGGAGACTCGCCCGCTTCTTCGCGATGAGGCGTTCGAGGTCGGTCGCGACCGCCGCGTCGCCCCCGGCCACGGCCTCCTGAACCCGCGACAGGACCTCGATCTCCTCCCGCGTCTGCACCGCGATCGCCTCCGCGGCCGTCTGGACGGTGTCGATCAGCTCCCGGAACTCGTCGCCGCGGCGCAGGCGGCGCACGTGGGGGATCCGCCCTTCGCCGAGCATCCGGACATACCTGCGGAACACGAAGATCGGCCCCGCCATCCGGTGCGTCACGAAGATGGCCCCGAGGCCCAGCAGCACGTTGAACAGCAGGAGCGCGCCGACGAGATACGCGATCACCTTCGCATCGGACTGAGCGAGCTGCTCCTGGAAGACGGCGTCGAGCTCGGCGTCGAGCTGGAGCATCCGCGAGTTCTCGCGGATCTTCTCCACCAAGAAGAACCCCAGCGCGATCGAGATGATCGTCGAGAGCCCGACGATCATGCCCGTGTACTTCAGCTGAAACTTCCGGTTCAGCAGAAGATTCGTCATGCGTCGTTGTTTGCGCCCCTTTGGCGGTCCGTTCGACATGTTCGTCAACCTCCCCCGATCCGCGCGATCGAATCACTCACGATGCGCTTCACCGCAGCGTCCAGCAGCTTCGTCTCCAGCCGCCCGATCGCCGAGGCCTTGTTGGTGCTGCTCGTGGCGCTCGCTTTGGCCGACAGCACTTCCCTCAGATGATTCTCCGGCCACGTCGCGATCGTGAGTCGCACGACCATCGTGATCCTGAACTTCGCGCCCTCCGGCTTCACGGATCGCTCCGCGATGATGCCGGTGAGCTGGTAGCCCTTCGCGCCCGCGCCGTCGTCGATCGCGTAGCGATCGCCGAACTGCGCCTCGAACCCGACGCGCAGCTTCTTCACCAGCGCGTCCTTCAGCTCCGCCGGCGCCTCCACGTTCGGATGGTCCGCCGCCGCGACCACCAGGCTCCGCTTCGCCACGCCCGCGGGCGGCGGCGGAGGGGGCGGCGGAGGCTCGGGCGGTGGAGGGGGCGGTGGCTTCGCGGCGTCGAGCCGCTCGATCGCGCGCTTCGCCTGCTTGCGGACGAACGCCTCGTCGTCCTTCATCGCCTGGTCCACGTACGCCCGCGCGCGCGGGTCGCCCGTCACGCCGAGCGCGACGACCGCCATGCCGCGCACGAGGTAGCTCTCGTCCAGGTTCGAGGCGAGCCCGAGTGACTCCAGGACCCGCTCCGGCGGCGGCCCCTTCTCCTTCTTCAGGTACTTCGACATCACGCGGATCGCCTGCATCCGCACCTTGTAGGATTCGTCGCGCTCGAGCGTTTCGATCAGTCGCCCATACTTGTCGGCCGCGAGGACACGCGCGCCGAAGCCGCCCACGAGAACGAACGTGACGACGGCGACGAAGGCGCGTACTCGCATCATCGGCTCACACGCTCGGCGTCCTGACTCGGTTCTCGGCCATCTCCGACGCCAGCCGAAGCGCGGCCATCATGCTCCCCGCGGAGGCGACACCACGTCCGGCGATGTCGTACGCCGTCCCGTGGTCCACGCTCGTCCGAATGATCGGAAGGCCGAGCGTCACGTTCACCGCCTGGTCGAAGTCGAACAGCTTCAACGGGATGAGTGCCTGGTCGTGGTACATCCCGATCACGACGTCGAACTCACCGGAGACCGTGCGCTGGTAGACCGTGTCCGCCGGGAACGGCCCCGCGACGTCGATCCCCTCCTCGCGGCAGGCTTCGACCGCCGGCCGGATGATGCGCTGCTCCTCGTCGCCGAACATGCCGCCCTCACCCGCGTGCGGGTTGAGGCCGGCGACCACGATGCGCGGGCGACGCCGCCAGAAGAACTGACGGAGCGTCTCGTCCGTCACACGCAGCGCGCTCTCGATCTTCTCCTGCGTCAGCAACGACGCGACGTCCCGCAGTGGTACGTGGATCGTCATCGGGATGACCTTCAGCGTGGGCCCCGCGAGCATCATCAGCGGCCCTTGGATCCCGCACCACGACGCGAGCATCTCGGTGTGCCCCGGGAAGTCGGCGCCCGCGCGCTTGAGCGAGGCTTTGCTGATCGGCGCCGTGACGATCGCGTCGGCGGCGCCCGAGACGACCGCCTCGTACGCCGCGCGGATGTACTGGATCTGCACGGCGTCGGAGCGCTTCGACGGCTTGCCCCAAGCGAGCTCCGCGTCGTCGGCGAGATCGGACACCGCGATCACCGGGAGCGTCTTCGAAGTGGTGTGCTCGCGCGCCTCCTCGGGTGAATCGACGGGCACGATCTCGATCGAGATGCTCACGTCCGCCGCGACGCGCTCGAGCAACGCGCGGTCCCCGAACACGACGAGGTCCCCGCACGCGCGCACGTCCCCGACCGACGCCGCCTTCACGACCACCTCCGGGCCAATCCCGGCGGGATCTCCCATGGTGATGGCCAAGAGCGGACGCGGACTCGCGGTCACGGCGTCTCGACGTCTTTGAGCATCGCGCGGACGCGATCGGCGTCCTTCGCGTTGGGCGCGAGCTCGATGTACCGCCGATAGTGCTTCACCGCGCGCGGCGTATCGTCCTGCTTCGCGTACAGCACGCCGAGGTTGCGGTGACAGTCGGCGTACTTCGGGTCGAGCTTGAGGCACGACAGCAGCTCGGCCTCGGCGTCCGAGAGTTTGCCCATGAGCAGCGCCGTCTTGCCGCGCTCGAACGCCTGGTCGGCCTTGTTCTCGGTCGGAGGCGTCCGCTTCACGCGGCGCACCCGCTGACGTTTCTTCGTACGCGCGGGCGGCGGCGGCGGCTCCGGAGGCGGCGGGGTCGTGTCGACCTCGGGATCGTCCGGCACCGGGATCGGCGCGGGGTCGTCCGGCGTCGTCGGCGGAGCGTCGGGGACCTCGTCCTTCTCGATGTTGTCGAGCGCCTGCTCGTAGAACAGCGACGCGGCGCTCTCGTTCGAGAACTCACCCTTGTGCGCCTCGTAGAAGTCGACGGCGCCCTGGAAGTCGTCCTGCTTGATCAGCTGCGCCAGCTCCTCGAGGCGGGTGTCACGTCCGCCGGAGTCCGGCTGCAGCAACACCACCGCGAGCACCACGATGACGATCACCAACAACCCCATCAGGATCATCAGGGGCGCCTTGCTCTTCGGCGGCGCGGGCGCGGGATCGTCGACGCGCGCCTGGTGGGTGGCCGGCTCCTGCGACGCGCGACGCGACTTGGGCATCGCCGCCGGTGCCGCGAGCGGGCTCGCCGGCTGACGGGTCGCGTGGTTGAGCTCGGTCGGGCGCTGGTCGGCGGTCGCGCGCTTCGGCGGCGGATCGCTCTTCACCTCGGTCGCCACGCCATTCGAACCCGCCGACGGCGCCTTCTGCAGCTGCGGCGCGAATGCCTGCCCCATCTGCAGCGCGTCGAGCGGCGTGTCCGTCACCGTCGCGGCCTGGCTCGGATCGTACGAAGCCATCGCCGGCTCCGACGGCGTGCTCTGCACGGCCGGCGCCTCCAGCGCGGGCGCGGCGGGCGACGACGCGGGTTTCGAGGCTTCCCGCGACGGCGGCTCGACACCGGCGTTGCGCATCTCGTCGGCTTCTTCGGAGGTCGGGATGAACGGCTCGTTCGCCGGCGTGAACCTGAACCGCACGTGGCCGAGCTCGATGAGGTCCCCCTTGCGGAGGTCCGTCATCGCGTACTCCTCGCCGTTCACGAGGATGCCGTTCGCGCTCTGGAGATCGATGATCTTGTGGGTCCCCTCGTTGGAGAGGATCTTCGCGTGATTGCGCGAGACCGAGCGGTGCTCGATCACGATGTCGTTGTCTTCGACGCGGCCGATGATCAGCTCGGGTCGTGTGAGCGCGAACTCCTTGCCCGCGTAGCTCGTGCTCACGCAGACCAGACGCGGCACCGACGACACACGCGCCGGGCCCATGGCGAGCGGCTTGTCCGCGGGGCGCTCCGTCGGCGTCTCGCTGTCGGTCTTCTGCAGCGGCACACGCGCGAGCGGCTGACCGCCCGGCTGCGGGAACGGCGGGAGGTCACGCGAAGCGCCGTCCTCACCGCGCGGCGGCGGACGCACCATCGGGTCCGCCTGTCCGCCGGGTCCCTCCACCGTCGGCGCGCCGAACATCTGCGGCATCGGCTCGTCGTGCAGCGTGTCGCGCGGGCCGTGCTGGACGTCCTGCAGGATCTCTTCGGGGAGGCGGAAGTCCGGGACGGTGCCGGCCTGCGGCCACTGCCCGTCTTGTTTCTGCGGCGCGGCCGGCGCGGCTTCTTCCTGCACCTCGGTGCGCTGGAGCGCGAGGTGGTAGTCGCCGATCTCGACGAGGTCGCCTTCCTTCACCTCGTACTTGCCGGTGATGCGCTCGCCGTTGATGCGGATGCCGTTGTAGCTGTCGAGGTCTTCGATGAAGACGGTGCCGTTCGTACGACTCAGCTTCGCGTGACGTCGCGAAACGTTCCGCTCCATGAGCCGGATCGTGTTGCCGTCGCGACGGCCGATCGCGACCTCCGACTCGGCCAGGGGATAGACGGTCGTCTTACCCTCGTCATCCTCGATGATGAGCTTGAAGATGGTCGCCACAGGCGGGCCCCTAAACCCCGAATTGTTCGGATACCATGGTGATTTCGGAGCGTAAAGAAGGCGACCGCGACCCGACGAGACACATCGTCTGTCAAGGCTTCGCGCCGGCCCGCCAGCGCTCCAGGAGCGTCAGGGCCGCGTCGAGCTGATTGTCGGTCGGGCGCCCGACAGGTGCGGGGTTTTTCGACCGCGACACCGGGACGACGACATCGGGTGTGATCCCCGTCCCCTGGATGGAGCGGTGCGCCGGCGTGAAGTACTTCGCGATGGTCAGCTTGAGCGCAGAGTGGTCCTCCAGCTCGATGACCGTCTGGACCGACCCCTTCCCGAACGTCTGGGTCCCCAGCACCACCCCCCGGTGGTGGTCCTGCAGCGCACCCGCCACGATCTCGGACGCCGACGCGGTCCCCCCGTTCACCAGGACCACAATCGGATAGTCCGGCTGCGTATGCCGAGGGTGGGCATATTCGACGTCCGGCGCCCGCCCCCGCCCCTCGGTGCTCACGATGATCCCCGACGCGAGCCACAGGTCGGCGATCCGCACCGCCTCGTCGAGCAGACCGCCCGGGTTGTCGCGGACGTCCAGCACCAGGCCGCGGATCGGCCCGCTCTCACGCAGCGCGTCGAGCGCCGCCTTCACGTCCTGCGCGGTGTGCTCCGTGAAGGACCGAATCGAAACCTTCCCGAAGTCGCCGAGGCGCACGTGGTCCACCGACACCGCCCGGATCCGGGACCGCACCACCGACAGCTCGATCAGACCGTTCACCCCGTCCCGCTCCACGGTCAGGACCAGCGCCGACCCGGCCGGCCCCTTGATCGCCCGGACGACCTCCGCGAGCGACCGCCCGAGGACCGGCATGGTGTCGATCTCCACGAGCCGGTCGTGGGCCTTCACCCCCGCCGCGAACGCCGGGCCGTCGCTGTAGACCTCGACGATCGCGATCCGGTCGCCGCGTTTGACCAGCTCCACGCCGATCCCCCCGAACTCCCCCTGCGCCTCGCTCTTCACCGCCGCGTACTGTTCGGGGTCCATGAAGGCGCTGTGGGCGTCGAGCGTCGCGAGCATCCCGCGGATCGCGCCGTAGATGAGGTTCTTGGCGGGGATCTCGGAGACGTAGTTGTTCTCCACGTAGTTCAGCACCCGCGCGAACACGGCGAGGCTGCGGTAGGCGTCGTCCCCTTCGGTACGGGCGTGGAGGGGGGCGCTGACGAGCGCGCCGCCGGCGAAGGCCACGGCGACCAGGCCGAGGCGCTCGAACCATCGTCTCATGGGGCGGGATGATAGCGCCTCGACGCGCCGATTGAACGTCGACGTACTTCGGGGGCACCCTGTCCTTCGGGGTTTCGACCATGAACACCAAGACCATCCTGTTCACCACATTCGCGCTGCTCCTCGCCGGCTCGGCCCGGGCGGAGGAGAAGAGCTACGGCAAGGCGCTCGACGACGACATGCAGAAGGCCGCCGTCGTCGCCGTCTCCGAGAACGGGGACATCGTCCTCTTCGGCGGCACCGTCGTCGTCCCGTTCGAGCGACCGAGCGTCGAGAAGTGCGGCGTGCACATGTCGAAGCCGGCCCCGACGCGCGCCGCCGATTCGAGCAAGGTGCGCCGCGAGGCGAGCGACTACGCGGTGAAGCAGCGGTACTCGCCACGCGAGAAGGCGAAGTACGTGCGCCTCATGACGCAGCCGCTGAAGGAATGCGAGAAGCGGTTCACCGAGCGTTGCGCGGAGATCAAGAAGGAGGCGTCGATCGAGGTGCGCAAGGGCGCGGTGGAGGAAGCGAAGAAGTCGATCCAGCGCCTCGCGAAGGGCCCCGCCGAGAAGAAGGCGGTCCAGGGCTACCTCGACAACGTGCTCGCCGCGTGCGCGCTCACGAACTGAGCCACGTCATCGGGTCGACCGCCTCGCGCCCTTCGCGCAGCTCGAAGTACAGGTGGGCGCCCTTCGTGGAGTCGGAGTCACCGACGAACCCGAGCACTTGGTACTGCCCGACGGTCTGGCCCTTGCGGACCTGGAACGACTCGAGGTGCGCGTAGATCGAATGGAAGCCTTCGTGCTCCACGATCAACACGCGCCCCAGCCCCTCGACACGACCCGCGAACGCGACGCGCCCGTCGAACACGTTGCGGATCAACGCGGACTGCGGAGCGCGGATGTCGATGCCGCGCTGGACCATCACCATCCCCGAGACGGTGTCGACGGTCTTGCCGAAGATCGATTCGACCGTGCCCGTCACCGGCCACGGTAGGCGCCCCTTCTGCGCGGAGAAGCCGCCCTCGGCGCGCTCGGGCGCCGGGCGGGCGCCGCGCACGACGCCGAGCTCTTGTTTGAGCCGACGTGACGCGCGGAGCAGATCCGCAAGGAGGCGACCGGACTGACGGCGCTCCTTCGCGACGGCGTCGAGCAGCGCCGCGCGTTCCTCGCGGAGGAGCGCGGCGTCGATGTTCTCTTGTTCGAGGGCGTCGGTCGTCTCTTGGAGCTTCGTGAGCTCGGCTTCGAGGGTGTCGCGGGCGTCGCGCTCCTGGACGCTCGTGTCGCGGACGTTCCGGATCAGATCGGCGTCGAACGCGATGACCCGTTCGAGGCGCTCCTCGAGCCGGCGTGCGTCGCCGGGTGTGACGGCGTGGTCGAGGATGGTCGCGAGGTTGGTGCGGCGCAGCCGAAGCATCGCGGCGGCGCGGCGGCCGACGGTCTCGCGGAGGTTGCCCATGCGGTTCTCGATCGACGTGATGCGGCGGTCGAGCTCCTCGATACGGTCGCGCGTGCGGTCGGCTTCGTCGGCGAGTGTGTCGATCCGCTTGTCGGTCTTCTTCATCTCGCGGTCGAGCTCGCGGATGCCCTGTTTGATCGTGAGCTCTTCGCGGCGTAGGAAACGCACGCGCAACCTGTCTTGCGCGAGCCGGCGCTGCAACGCGGACCACTCCGGGGTCCCGCTCGGCGCGCCGACGGCGAGGAGGATGAGCAGCGCGGGCGTCATACCTTCAGGAAGCGCCCCACCGCGAGCACCGAACCCACGAGGCCGAGCGTCACGCCCGCGATGAGGAGGTAGCCGATGAAGTGTAAGGGGACGAACGAGAGATCGACCGGCCCGTAGGCGTAGGAGAGGCCGCGTTCGAGGCCCACGCGGAGCCCTTCTTCGAGCACGACGAGGACGATGGCGGCGAACGCGCCACCGAGGACGCCCTGGATCATGCCTTCGAGCACGAAGGGCGCGCGAACGAACGCGTTGGTCGCTCCGACGAGGCTCATGATCTCGATCTCGTCGCGCCGGGCGTAGACGGTAAGGCGGATGGTGTTCGACACGATCAGTATGGTGCCGAGGCAGAGCGCGATGCCGAGGATCAGCGTGGTGATGCGCGCGAAGCCGAGCATCGCGTTGACGCGTTCGATGTCGTCCTGACCGAAGCGCACGTCTTCGATCGGTTTCAGCTCGGCGATGCGGCGACCGATCGCCTCGACCTCCACGCGCGTCCACGTTCGGGGGACGAGGCGGATCTCGACGGACGGCGGGAGCAGGTCCGGCGGCAGGCCTTCGAGGAGCACGGCGTCCTCCGCGAGCACCTCGCGGAACTCCTCCATCGCGACTTCGGACTCGAGGAAGCGCGCCTTCTCGACGTCGTCCCAGGACTCGATCTCGGCGGCGAGGGTCACGCCGTCGACGCGGGTGATCGCCTTCGGCACGTACGCGGAGATCTCGACGTCGCGACCGAGCTCTTCCGCGACGCGGCGCAGGTTGTCGACGATGACCACGAAGGTCGCGAGCACCGCGAGCGCGACGCCGATCGTCGCCACCGCGACCGACGTGACGCCGAGCGACCGGACGAGCGCGAGGAGCGCCTGCCGGAAGAAGAACGACAGCCGCGGAAACACAGGGGGTGGGGTAGCACCGGGGGGCGCGATGCGGGAAGACCGATTTGCCGGCGACGAGCGAAGCGGCATCATCGCGCGCGTGGCGGCCCCCACCGTCGGCGTGATGGGCGCCGGTTCCATCGGTTGTTACGTCGGCGGCAAGATCGCGCTGTCCGGCGCCGAGGTCGTCCTCGTCGGGCGCGAGCGGCTGGCAAAAGAGATCGCGGAGCACGGGCTCTCGGTCCAGGACCTGGACGCCGCGCCCCGCCGCGCACAGACGATCCGGTACGTCACGGATCCCGCGGCGCTCGCGGCGTGCGACGTCGTGTTCGTCGCGGTGAAGAGCGGGCAGACCGAAGAGGTCGCGAAGGTGCTCGCGCCGATTCTCCGGGAGGACGCGGTCGTCGCGAGCCTGCAGAACGGGTTGGGCAACGCGGACCGGTTGCGCCTGCACCTCGGTCCGCGACGCGTGGTGCCCGGCATCGTGGAGTACAACGTGGTGTCGCGCGGCGAGGGTCGATTCCACCGGACGATGGACGGGCCGATCGTGCTCGAACCCGAGCCGCGATCGAACGCCGCGATTCGCGCCGGCGAGCTCGACCTCGTCGTGTACGACGATCTCGTGCCGCACCAGTGGACGAAGCTGTGTGTGAACCTCAACAACGCGGTGAGCGCGTTGTCGGACGCGCCGACCCGACAGATCCTATTGTCGCCTGGCTATCGTCGCTGCGTCGCCGCGCTGATCGACGAGGGCCTCGCCGTCGCGCGCGCTTCGGGTGTGCGGCCCGCGAAGCTGCGCGGCGTACCGGTCGGCCTGATGCCGAAGGTGTTGCGCCTGCCGACGCCGATCGTCCGCCTCGTGACCGGCGCACAGATGAAGGTCGACGCCGACGCGCGCTCGTCGATGTGGGAAGACCTCACGCGGGGCCGACCGACGGAGGTCGATTGGCTCAACGGCGAGATCGTCCGACGCGCCGAAGCGGCCGGCATCGACGCGCCGATCAACCGGCGCGTGGTGAAACGCGTGCACGAAGCGGAGCGCGCGGGTGCGGGGTCGCCGGGGTTGGCGGCCGACGCGCTGTGGACTCTGCTCGCGCACTGAGTGATTCGCCTGGCCTCGCGGACGGCGGCGTTACCGCGGATTGATTCCGGTTCTGGTCGTCACGGAGCATGCGAGGGCGTGAGCTCGAACGATCCCCGCCGCACCGAGCTCGAACGTGACCTCTACGCTGCGCTGCTCGACCTCTATCACGTCGACGATCCGCGAGAGGCGGTGCGCGGCGCGTTGGCGCTCGCCGCGCGGACGCTCGGGGCCGAACACGGCTACATGGAGATCTACCGCGACGCGACGCGGAGCGAAGCCGAGACGATCGACACCGGCCTGACGGACGAGGAGCGCGAGCGAGCGCAGAAACGTGTGTCGCGCGGCATCATCGCCGAGGCCATCGCGGAGGGGCGGACGGTCCACACGTCGTCGGCGCTCGCCGACACACGATTCCGGGAACGGAAGAGCGTGCAGCTGAAGAGGGTCGGAGCCGTCGTCTGCGCGCCGATCGGAGATGCACCGGTGCTCGGCTCGATCTACCTCGAGGGTCGTTCGAGCGGAGGGTTCGCCGACGACGACCTCGCGCTGTTCGAACGCGTCGTTTTCCACATCGCGCCGGTCGTGCGCCGACTCGCGCACCCATCCAGCGACGACGACGCCACGGATGCCCTTCGCGTTCGTCTGTCCGTCGAATCGATCGTGGGGCGCAGCGCCGCCCTCGCCCGGGTCTTCGAGCAGCTGGAGCTGGTCGCGAAGACGGACATCGCGGTGCTCCTGACGGGAGCGAGCGGCACGGGCAAGTCACTCGTGGCGCGCGCGATTCACGGCAACAGCCTGCGGCGTCTGGGCCCCTTCGTCCACGTCAACTGCGCGAACCTCCCGACCGAGCTCCTGGAGAACGAGCTGTTCGGCGCGGTGCGCGGCGGGCACTCCACGGCGACCGAAGATCGGAAGGGCAAAGTCGCCGCTGCGTCGGGCGGCACGCTGTTCCTCGACGAGGTCGCGGAGCTGTCCCTCGACGCGCAAGCCAAGTTGCTCACGCTCCTGCAGGAGAAGATCTACTTCCCGGTGGGCGCCGACCAACAACGGGAAGCCGACGCACGGGTCGTGACGGCGACGAACGCGGACCTCGCCGAGCGCGTTCGCGAGCGGCGCTTCCGCGAGGACCTCTACTACCGCATCAACGTGCTCCCGATCCGGATGCCGAGCCTCGCGGAACGGGTCGAGGACATCCCGGCGCTGGCGAGCCACCTCGCCTATCAGCGGGCGAGCGAAGCCGGGCTCGAGCCGATCCCGATCGCGCCGGCCGCGCTGTTCTGGCTGCAGAACCAAGAGTGGAGCGGCAACATCCGCGAGCTCGAGAACGTGGTCATCGGCGCGCGCCTGCGAGCGAACGGGGACGGCGCGATGCAGATCGAGACCCAGCATTTCGCGCCCGCCGAAGACGGTCGGCGAGACGACGAGCTGTCGTACCACGAGGCGACGCGCGCCTTTCAGCGGAGGTTGGTGGCGCAGGCGCTCGACGCCGAGGACGGCGTCGTAGCGCGCGCGGCCGACCGCCTACAGATCACGCGTTCGCACATGTACAACCTGATCCGCCTGCACGGGTTGGGGCGACACAACGATTCCTAGGCGGCGTACCCCGTCACGCACAACATGCCTGAACCTCTACGTAGTAGGCGCAACCGCCTCAAGTAGATCGGCGCTCATCGTTCGAGTTCCCAGCTTCCCTTACGCGCCTGCACGTTGACGTTCTTTGGAACGAGGTCATTGACGGCCTTGACCATGGGGGCTGGGCCCGAGACTTCTCCGGACGGTATGGCATCGAGCCGGGCGTCCAAACCTGCTGGCCGACGGCCAAGAGATGTGTGAGCATCGGCTCGAAGGTGGCCCATCGTGTCGTTGCAGCTTCTAGGCGTTGAGAACTACCGAGGATTCGTGGACCCCACACAGGTCGACGTTCGACCGTTCACTCTGCTGTTCGGCTACAATAGCTCCGGCAAGAGTGCGCTCCTCCGACTTGTTCCTCTCCTACAGCAGACGCAGCGGGAAGGTGGCCCACCAATCTCCTTTGCAGCACCGTCGCTACGCGAAGCGACATTCTCGGACGTCAAGTCTCGCATGGACAACGGCCTTTCCCTCGCAGTCATCGTCGAGGATGAGGAGTCGAAGGCGACGTACACGATTCGAGACTTGCCGGACCTGCGCAGGCAGGTTGTCGAGAAAATCGTCCGCACCGACCATACTGGAACCAGCAGCCTTGAATGGACTACGCAGGGACTTACTCAGTATAGACTCATAGGTAGTGGAAGAGATGAAACCATCGATCTGAGCATCGAGGGACTATCAGTGTCCGGGCCGAATCTTCGCTGGGACATGCCCGCCCACGCGGACCTCGAGCGATCTCAGTGGCTCGATTCGCTACGTGCGCGTGTCCCACGGCGAATTCCGTTCGGTGGCCGACCAAATGGCCCAATGCGGCCGGATGGGGAGGACGCGGCTCGCGTACTGGCCTATGCCAAGTTGGATGGGTCAGAGGTCTTTGAGCTAGTCGTCGATTTTTTCCACAACCACCTGAACCTTAGGCTTTCGATTGAGGAGGTGGAAGACGATTTTCGAATTAGGATCTCGCCCCCCGCGCAGCCAGCGCTTAGCGTCGATCTGGCGGACACGGGCGAAGGCCTCGCCCAAGTGCTGCCAGTGGCTGTCTCTGTAGCACAGTCAATGACTGACTCTGGCCCCCGCATTCTGGCGTTGGAACAGCCGGAACTGCACCTTCATCCACGACTTCACGAACAGGTTACTGCGTGGATAGTGAAGGCTGTGCGTAGAAATCCTCAGACCAGAATCCTCGTCGAGACGCATTCGGAGCATTTCCTGCTTTCGGTACTCTTGTCCGTGGCGAGAGAAAAACTACTCCCTAGTCAGGTCGCGATCCACTGGGTGCATCAGTTGGATGATGGTCGCAGCATCGCGCAGAGAGTCGAACTCACTGACAAAGGTGTACCGGACCACCATCTTCCGCCAGACATTTTTTCGGAGGCATCTGATTTGGCGGAGCGGCTCAGCGAGGCTAGGTCGAATTGGAGCTCCACGAGTGCGGATTGAACTACTGCGAACAGCGGTCGAATGCCGCACTGAACGGCGTATATCCCTCGTGACGCTTGTCGCTCTAGCGTCTCGCGGGCGGCACAACCTTATCGTGGTACCAGACGGAAGGGCTGTGTTTGACGATTGGCTGTCGAGTCGAAACGAGGAAGAACGAGACACCTTCCGCCGCGCGATCAATCACGCGAAGAGACGGCATGCGAGGTTCCCAAGTACTTTCACCGTTCAGGTTGGAGATCCTGACCGATCCGACTGGGGGAGTACGCCCCCCGTCTTGACTTTGGACGATGCTGTTGCCCTGTGGATGACACCGCTTGAGGTTCTCGTAGAGGACGAATCGAGCGACGGAGGGCTTCTTGATGCGCTCGTTCCACCGACCCATCGAAGAAACTGGAAGACGGCACGTAGCAGGGACTTCGTAAGATGGAGCAACGCCGGTGGTGTGACGAACGTCGCACGGCGACTGGAGGACGAAAGGAGCGACGGATTGCGACGTCTCCGGACGGTTGTTATTACCGATAGCGATACAACGTCACCATGGCTAACGTCTAGCGAAGAGTATGAGCGCTGCACGAACAATCTTCCCGACGCCGTAAGGAAAGCTGTAGAGGCCGCCAGAGCGGCGAATATCCGAATCAGAGTCCTTTCACGCCGCATGGCCGAGAACTACATTCCACCTCCCGCGATCGCGACTTGGGCGAAAGAGATGCCTGCGACCGAGGAACAGCACCGACATATCGAAGTGTATAGCCGTCTTCCCGCAAGAGTGCAGAGACATCACCACCTGAAAGACGGTATCCCTAAAGCTGAAGACGAGAACTACAACGTTAGCAGGAAGGAGTTGCGAGACTTGAAGGTCCCACTGGGAAACTCGGTGTGGCGCGCCTGTAAGTACGCCAATGAAGTCATGTGCGAACAGTTCAAGATTAACGACGAGCTAGGAGAAATTTTCCACTTTATTCTCGGGGCACTTTAATGTCGACACTTTCCTACGCAAGTGAACCTCAGATCCAGTACCTATACCAGGTACTGGAGCAGATAGGCCGAGGCGAACTTGTTGTGCCTGAATTCCAAAGACCCGATCGGTGGAGCGGCGACCAGCGCCTCAGCCTGCTTGACAGCGTGTCGAAGGGATACCCGATCGGCAGTGTGATGGTATGGCGCACGGACATCCACGTCAATTTCAGAAAGCAAATCGGCCCCTACGAAGTGCCTCGCAGCAAGAGTCCGGGGAGGCAATACCTACTGGATGGTTTTCAGCGACTGTCAACGCTGTTTGCTGCGCTCCGGTCACCGAAGGAGGCCAACATTAGGGACCATCGGGACGGTGGACGGTGGGCCCTCGGCTATGACCTTCGTAGACGGAACTGGACGTTCTTGGATGACGTAGACCAAGGCGAAATGAAGTTCGTGTTAGACGGACGACTGATCCTGGATAGCGTAGCGCTACTTCGGTTTCAGCGCTCCCTTGATGGCGATGATGCGGACGAACTTGTTGAGGTAAGTGATCGAATCGCGCGGGCAGTACGCGAGTACAAGATTCCAATCGTTCCTGTTGTTACCGACGCTGTCGACGAAGCGATTAGGACGTTCGGCCTTCTGAATACAGAAGGTACGAAGATGTCTGATCTGGATCTTGTAGCTGCCCTCACCTGGCAAGAAGACTACTCGTTGAGAGAACGGCTCGACACTGCAAAGGAACGACTGGGCCGATTGGGGTGGGGCGGGATCGATGAGTCGTATATCCTGGCGGGAATACGAGCCGCGCTTGATATGGATATCTATACCAGTTCGGGTCGCGAGCTCGGCGAGGCACTCAGGCGCGACCCGAGCGTTCTCGATGACGTGATTACCGGCTTCGAGCGCACGGCTAGGTTCATGCGCAAGCAGTTTGGGATCGTGGGGCTCGGCTTGCTGCCATACTCGTATCAGGCCGTGCTGCTCGCAGACGTGCTACGACGCCATCCGCGCCAACCGAAGAAAGCCCTCCGTTCGGCTCTGGTCCGGTGGTTCTGGTGGACGACTGCACAAGCATCATTCTCAGGAATGAGCGGGTACCGATTGTCGAGCATGCTGCGGTACCTCCAGGCGCTCGATTCGCGCGCAGATGTAGCCTGGCCCTGGTCAGTCTCGGCCTGGGAGCCGCTTGAGCTACCGAATACTTCTGACCCACGTCACGCACGAATCAAGGCCCTCGCGTTACAGTTGTTCAGGTACCAGCAAGAGGACGAGGATCTAATATCTCGGTTGGAATCACAAGCTGCGAGAGCCCTCATTCGTGGCGTCGCGACGTCTGGCGGTGACCTAGCTCGAGATCCCGGAAACAGATTCTTGCTCTCACTGGAAAAAGAAGACGGCTTCGTTGCAGCGCTGGAAGCGAGACGGCGCGGCGTCAGGTTTGAACACGAGCTTTTCCGATCGGAGTCATACCGCGCAAGTCATCTAATTAATGATCGAGCATGGGAGTGTCTGGGCGACGGCGACGTAGACCGATTTATCTTGACTAGGAGAATTGCGCTGGAGACCGACTTTTCGATGTTCCTAACGTCCCTGGGTGTTCCTGATGGCGCTGTTCCCGAGGACTAGACGTTAGGGCAACGATGCAAACCTAGGCGGCGTACCCCGTCGCGAAGCGATGGCTCGTGAGACGCTCGATCACCTCGGCGGCGGAGCTCGGGCGGCGCCCCGGGTCGGCGTCGAGCGCGTCGACGAGCAGCGACACGAGCGCGTCCGGGCAGCCTTCGGGGAGCCGATCCGGGTCAGGCGACCACGCGCCGCAGAGCGCCTCCGCGACCTCGGTGGCGCGACGGTCGTCCGCGAGCGGGTGCACGCCGCACAGCGCTTCGTAGCTCGTCACCGCCGCCGCCCACAGATCCGCGGCGACGTTCGCCGGTCCGCCCCACAGTTGCTCCGGCGACGTGTACAGCGGCGTGCCCACGTACGTCTCGTCGTCCGAGTTCGCCATCTGGGCGACGCCGAAGTCGATGAGCTTCCACGTACCGTCGGCGGCGCGCGCGATGTTGCTCGGCTTGACGTCGCGGTGAAGCACCCCGGCGGCGTGTATCGCGCGGAGCGCGGAGAACAACGCGAGCGCAAACTCTACGACCTCCGTCGGCTCGAGGGGCCCCGCCTTCAAACGGTCTTCGAGGGTCCCGCCACCGACGTACTCCACCATCAGGAGGCACCGGGAGCGCCACGTCTCCACGCCGTAGATCGTGGCGAGGTTCGGGTGGACCACGCGCGCCATGGTTTGGGCTTCCTGGATCAGGCGATCGGTCGCGGGCACGTCGGCCAGCGTCTTGACCGCGACCCACCGATCCAGGGTGCGATCCTTCGCGAGATAGACGACGCCCGATGCACCGCGCCCGATGCACGAGCGAACGACGAACTGACCGCGAATGACACGCGGCACACGCGCGACCGAGCTGCACTGACCGCAGCGATCACACACCCGACTGTCCCCCACCCAACCGCACGCCGCGCACTCGCGCGCCGGCTCGTCGTGGGCGCGCGTGTGATCGTCGATCGGTCCGACGTCGTCGGCGATGACGAACATGCGCTCCAGTGCACGGTTCAAGACCACGGCGAGGCGGTCGAAGACTGAGGTTACGGGGTCGATACCTTACATGTGACGCCTGGCGCCGAAACGATCACTTTTTGCGCAGACGCACACACGTCAGACCGCGGTGCGCGCGGCGAGTGGAGGCGCCGCTTCGGTCGGGACCTGCACCGCTTCGTGATCGCCGACGAGGAACGAACCGTAGCGCTCCTTGCCCAGCCGATCCGACAGCGCGCCGTCGCGCCACGCGACCTTCCCGCCGATGAGGACACACGTCACCGCGTCGTCGTTGCGGTTCACGAGCCGCACCGAGTCACCGACGAACGGCGCGGTGTGGAGCTCGTGCACGGCGTCCGTGAGGTGCGCGGGATCGATCACCGTGACGTCAGCGCGTTTGCCGGGCGCGAGGTGGCCGACGTCGGCGAGGTTGAAGAAGTCGGCGTTCTCCTTCGTGAGGCGCCACACCGCCTTCTCGATGTCCATCAACGGCGCTCCGCGATCGTGCGAGGCCTTCACGTACTGAAGGACGCGCAACGGGTTGTTGTAGAACGCCATGTTGTTGATGTGTGCGCCGGAATCGGCGAAGCCGAACAGCCCGTTCTCGTCGTTGTAGAGCGGGCCGTAGCGCGCGGGATCCTCGTTACCGACCGTCGTCTCCCACAGGATCTCCTGGTCCATCTCCACGACCAGATCCAAGAACGTGTCGACCGGGTGCTGCCCGCGCTCCTCTGCGATCTGCGAGAACGACTTTCCGACGAGCTCGGCGTCGGGCGCCTCGAGCACGTACGCGTCGCCGAAGTCCTTCTGCCAGATCTTCGGCGCCCACTTGTTCTTGTAGTGGCGCTTGAACTTCGCGCGATAGTCCGCGTCCTTCAGCGTGGCGTCGCGCTTCGAGAGATCCTTCGAGAGGTGTCGCGCGAGCGCGCCCGTCGGGAACTCTTCGAAGATCACCAGGTCCATCCCGCGCGCGTACACGCGGAACGGCACCGGGAACGTCTGCATCCTGAAGTCCGCGCCGAAGACCTTGTTGAAGAAGCCGGACAGCCCGCTGATCACCGCGCGGATGTACGGGTCCCCTTTGAGGTCCATCATCGCGACCATCGACGTCTTCAGCTTCTTGCGCAGCCCGAAGAACGACGCGCTCTGCGCCATATACCAGAGCGCCCCCACGCGGTTGACGAGGTTCGGGATGCCTTGCAGGTGCGCGCCGCGACGCCGCGCCACCGAGCACAGCGCCGCGCGCTCCTTCATGGTCGCGTAGGCCGCGGGCAACAGCTTCGACCAGTGACGCCCGTCCATCTTGTCCCACGGGTTGTGCTGCATGGAGATGCCGAGCATTCCGGCGTCGAGCGCCTCCTCGAGCATCGCCACCATCCGCGACAGCTCTTCACCGCTCGGCCGCACGCCCTTCGTGAGCGAACGATCGATCCCCATCACCGCCGCGCGAATGTCGGAGTGGCCGATGAACGAAGCGATGTTCGGTCCGAGCGGCAGCGACTCGACGTGATCGATCCACTCGCGCGGCGACGACCACTTCTTCTCGTCCTTCAGGATCGGGACGAGGATGTCGCGCGGGAACGCTTCGACCCGCGTGAACATGTCGCAACAATCCATGACGTCCGAGTAGACGAACGACAGCGAGCACCCGCCGAGCAGGACCGTCGTCACCCCGTGCCGCACCGACTCCGAGAGCTGGGGCGCGACGAGGACCTCGCCGTCGTAGTGGGTGTGGTTGTCGACGAACCCCGGCATGACCCACCGGCCGGTCGCATCGATCACCTCCGCGGTGGGGTGCGTCAACGAGGGCCCCACGGCCTTCACCACCCCCTCCTCCACCAACACGTCGCCGACGATGGGCGCCGCGCCGGTGCCGTCGTACACGGTCCCGTTCCTGAGCAGCGTCGCGGACATCCTTCTTGATTAGCAGGTCGGTTGGTCCCTGGGTATCACGACGGGCTATGCTCCCTGCGTGGTGACCGAGGTCCCACCGGCGTCCGGCGTGACGACCAAGGTCGAACAGTTCGGCCACTACACCCTGTTCGGCAAGATCGCGGCCGGCGGCATGGCCTCCGTGTACCTCGGGCGCCTCAACGGGGCGGACGAAGGCTGGTACGCGGTCAAACGCGTCCACCCCCACCTCGCCTCCCGCGCCGACGTCATGCAGATGTTCATGAACGAGGCGAAGATCCTGTCGCGCCTCGGGCACCAGAACATCTGCGGCATCACCGACTACGGCATCGCGGACGGGAGCCCGTTCCTCGTCATGCGGTACCTCCACGGCGCCCCGCTCTCCGGACTGCTGCGCCGCATCCTCGACAACAAGACCCCGATCCCGATCGACCTGATGGCCTACGTCGTCGCGTGCACCTGCGAAGGCCTGCACTACGCACACGACGCCACGGGCGAAGACGGCCGCGCGCTCGGGCTCGTCCACCGTGACATCTCCCCGCAGAACATCTTCGTCACGTTCTCCGGGGAGGTGAAGCTGCTCGACTTCGGTGTCGCGAAGGCCGCCGGGTTCCAGAGCTTCACGCGCACCGGACACATCAAGGGCAAGTACGCGTACATGTCGCCGGAGCAGGTGGAGGCGACGCCGCTCGACCGCCGCTCGGACGTCTTCTCGCTCGGCATCGTGCTGTGGGAGATGATGACCGGTCGCCATCTATTCAAACGAAAGCGGGAGATCGACACCCTCCGCGCGATCACGCGCGCCGTCGTGCCGGCGGCGTCGGAGGTCAACGGCGACGTCCCGCAGTCGCTCGACGCGATCTGTGCGAAGGCGCTCGTCGCGCACAAGGATCGCCGCTACCAGAACGCGAGCGACATGGGGCAGGCGCTGTGGGCGCACCTCACCGCGGCGACGAACCCGATGGGTTCGGACGAGGTCGCGGAGATCATGCTCGCGACGTTCCCGGACAAACCGTCGCCGAAGCAGATCGCGCAGGTGCCGACCGACCCGGACATCGAAGCGCTCGCGGACGACACGGACGCGGCGATCGACGTGGTCGGCGCGAAGACACCGCGCACGGGCGCCGACGCCCCGGACGCTGCGCCGACACCCCACGCCGGTCAGCCGCTCCCGGGGTCGGAGCCGATCTCCTGGGCGGAGGCGGACCTGATCGGCTCCGAGTCGAGGACCCCCTCGGCCGGGGCGACGCTCCCGCACGAAGCCGAGACGCCGATGCCGCAGGGGCCCAACGGCACCCAGCGCCTCCCCGCGGTGCACCGCAACGACTCCGAGACGGATCCCCCGCGGCCGAGGTGGCCGGAGGAAGCGGCCGCCCCGACGGACCCGCCCGTGCCCTGGGCGTCCGGCCTCGGGGTACCCTCCGAGGCGGTCCGCGGCGGGTACGCCGCGGGCCGTCCGAAGGAACGTGCCCTCGGCCCGAGCGAAGCGAGGTCCGAAAATGGGGGGCCCTCCGAGGCGGTCCGCGGCACCCAGTCGAGCGAAGCGAGCTCCGAGAATAGGGGGCCCTCAGCGGCGGTCCGCGGCACCGACTCGAGCGAAGCGAGCTCCGAAGATGGGGGGCCCTCCGAGGTGATCCGCGGCGCCGACGCGGGCGGCGACACAAGCTCCGAAAATGAGGTGCCCGGTCGCAACGACGGCCCCACGATCCCGATCGATTCGCAGCGGGCGCTCTCCGCGCTCTCGGCGCCGACCGAGCAAGAGGACAACGAAGATCCGACGCTCGGGGACCCGACGCTCGCCGCCCACGTGCAGGAGGCCGTGCGCGCCCTCGCCGAGGAGGACGAGCTTCCCGAGGTCGACTACGACGACCAGACGGTGCGGACGGAGCCGCTCCGTTCACGGCCGGCGGTGACGATGTTCGACGACCCGCACGTCGACGATCCGATCAAGCTCCAGCCGTTCGGCACCGACGCCCAAGACACGTTGATGGACGACGGTACCGCGGGCACGTCGGCGGCGATGGTCGTCACGACGATCCCCCGCGGCGAGATCTCGGAGGTGCCGGTCGAAGACGTGGCCGGTCCGGAGATCGAAGCGCCCCCCGACAGTGTGTTGGACGGCGCAGCCCCCTCGCGCGCCAGCCCCACGGTGCCGGCCAGCGCGCCCTCCAAGAGCAGGTGGCTGGTCGCAATGCTGCTCCTGATGATGGTGAGCGCCGTGGTGGCCTACGTCTGGGTCCAGACCCGCCCGGTCGAAACGGTCTCGGACGACGCCCCCGACACCGAGGACGTCGCGTTGGCGCAAGCTGGCTTGCTCTACCGCGAAGGCAACCAGCAACTCGCGAAAGGGAAGGTCGACGCCGCGAAGGCCAAGCTACTCGAGTGCGTGGAGCTCGCCGACCTCCCGGAGTGCCACCGTTCGCTCGGCGTAATCTTCGCGCGCGAGGATCGAACCACGGAGTCGATCCGCCACTACCAGCGCTACGTGGACCTCGCGCCGGACGCTAACGACGCCGAACGCGTCAAGGCGTTGATTCGGACGCGCCGCTGAACCAGGGTCGGGGCGTGAAGTTCTCGATCCTCGGTCGCGGCAAGGCCGGGCGCGCGCTGGCTTCGGCGCTGGGCGTCGACAATCACCCGCACACGGCGCGGCCCGAGGGCTGGGTCGTGCTCGCGGTCCCGGACCACGCGATCACATCGACGGCCGCGCCGTTCGCGGGCCGCTGCGTGCACCTTTCGGGATCGCTGAACGTGCCGGGTGTGCCGTGCATGCACCCGCTCAACAGCTTCGACGGCGAGGCGCGCGACTGGACGGGGACGCCGCTCGCGCTCACCGGTGCGCCGCCGCAGTTCCTCGTCGACGCCTTCGAGGCGATCGGCTTCGCACCGTTCGAGCTCGCGCCGGAGCACAAGGCGCTCTATCACGCAGCCGCGGTGCTCACGGCGGGGCACGCGGCGACGCTCTGGCTCGGGGCCGAAGCGCAGCTCGCCGCGGCCGGCGTCGAGCTCCCGGGCCGTGGGTTGTGGCCGCTGGCGGAGGCCGCGTTGGACAACGTGCAAAGACTCGGTGCCGCGGGACGCACCGGGCCCTTCGTCCGCGGCGACGAAGCGACCATCGAACGCGACGCCCGGGCGCTGTCGGAGCCGTGGCGAACGATCTTCACGACGTTGGGACGCGCGCTCGACTGAACGCGCCGCGCGTCTTCGTTCGTTCAGAGGATGACGAACCGGATGAGGACGAAGAGGACGAGCGGCAGGAGGATGACGGCGCCGAAGATGATGCCGTAGCCGCCGAACATGCGGTGGAGCGGAGGCGTGTGTTTGCCGCGAAGGCCGTACGGGCCGACGTCTTCGTCCGGGATCTCTTCCGGCGCGGGTTCGCGTTCGCTCACGGCTGGGGATCTAGCGAGCCAGGGGCGCGTTGTCGATCGAATCGTGGGCTACGGGACGCAGCTGCGTTCATCACAGCCGTCGTAGCCCGCTTCGAGGCAGGCGTAGGCGCCCGGCGGTCGGGTCGCCGGCGCGTAGGAGAAGGTCCCGCGGGAGCACTCGCCGGGGACCTCGTAGGCGCCCGCGACCCCCTCCTGCGTCGGGCTGCACCACGACACTGGCGCTTCGCCGCCGACGTAGAAGCTGCGACACGCGGAGCCGGGGCGGAAGTCTTCACACGCCATCTCGAGCTGGCCCGGGCAGATGACGAGTCGGGTGCCGTCGTCGGAGCACGTCGGTTCCGCGATGGTCTCGAAGTCACCGAACCGGCACCGCTCGCGCTGGCACGCACCATCGATGCACTGCGCGCCGAAGTCCGCGCAGTCGACCACGCGCTCGAGCTCGCCGAACTCGCAGCGCGCGAGCTCGGTGCCGACGCAGCGGGTCTCGAAGCGTTGGTCCATGCGGCAGCGTCCGGGGAGGGGCGTCGCGCAGGCTTCGAGCGCGTCGCAGGTTTGGGCGCTCGCCGCACATCGCCAGTACGCGCACCCCTGACGCATCTCGAAACCTGCGAGGCCTTCGATGTACGGGACGAACGTGCCGAACAGCCCGCTGTCGAACGCTTCGATGTACGTGACGGCGGTGGCGCGGACGTCTTCGTCCTGACAGGCGGCGACGCGGATCGCCGCCTGGACCTGCTCTTCCTCGCCGAGGTTGCAGCCGAGCGCGCGCCCGACGACGGTGCGCTCCGGATCGATCTGCGGTCCGGCGTCACGAACGAAAACCGAAGCGTCGCGTCCGAAGCCGGCGTCGGTCTGTGGGTTGGTGACGCCGGCGTCGGCCTCGCTCGCGACGCCGCGCAGCGCAATCGGCTCCAGGCGCCCGCACGCCGAGACGATCAGAGGCAGCAGGATCCAGCGGCGCATGGCGCTCGATACACCGCGCGCGCGATTCGTGGTGAGACTTTTCTCGGCGTAGCGCTCGCAACGAATTCCGGAGCGTTCTCGGTGGCCGAGCGATCGCGAATCCGCCAACATCTGCGGGCCGTGAAGCTGGTCGTCGCGGAGAAACCTTCGGTCGCGCGGGATCTCGCGCGAGCGCTCGGAGCGCGCGACAAGGGTGACGGTTCGATCCGCGGAAACGGCTGGGTCGTCACGTGGTGCATCGGCCACCTCGTCGAGCTCGACGAACCCAGCGCCTACGACACCAAGTGGAAGCGCTGGTCGTTCGACACGCTCCCGATGATCCCTGACGCGTTCCGCCTGCGTCCGGCGCCGCGCACGCTGAAACAATGGCGCGTCGTCCGTGACCTCCTCCGCGGTGACTTTGCGTTCGTCGTCAACGCGTGTGACGCCGGGCGCGAGGGGGAGCTCATCTTCCGCTACGTGTACGAGCGCGCGCGGTCGCGGCTGCCGATCCAGCGGCTGTGGATCTCTTCGCTCACGTCGGACGCGATCGCGGATGGGTTTCGTCGCCTGCGGCCGGGCCGGGACTTCGAAGCGCTCGCGGCGGCGGCGCGAGCACGCTCGGAGGCCGACTGGATCGTAGGGCTCAACGCGACGCGCGCCATGACGCTCACCGCGGGGCGGGACGCCGGCGTGCATTCGATCGGGCGGGTGCAGACGCCGACGCTCGCGCTGATCGTGGAACGGGAGCAAGCGATCTCGCGGTTCGTGCCGGAGGACTTCTGGGAGGTCGAGGCCGATGTCGGGTTCGTCGCTCGGTGGACTTCACAGAGCGGTGCAACCCGCCTTGCAAAGGCGGCGCTCGCGGATGCGCTCGTCGCTCGCGTGGTGGGCCCGCTGACGGTGCTGCGGGTCGAGGAGCGGAAGACGCAGGAGCCGGCGCCGCAGCTCTTCGATCTCACGACGCTGCAACGGACGGCGAACCAGCGCTACGGTTTCTCGGCGGACCGCACGCTCCGCGCGGCGCAGACGCTGTACGAGCGCCACAAGATGATCACGTACCCGCGAACCTCGTCGCGGTATCTGGGATCGGATCAGAAGGCGGGGCTGCCCGGGTTGGTGGCGACCTTCGAGGGCGATCCGGCGTACGGGACCCACGCGAAGCACCTGGCGCGTGCGGGGCTCCGTATCACGCGGCGGGTCGTCGACGACGCGAAGGTGAGTGACCACCACGCGATCGTCCCGGTGTCGGGTCGGAAGGACGCGAACAAACTCGGCGCGGACGAAGCGAAGATCTACGACCTCGTCGTTCGTCGCTTCCTCGCGGCGCTGTCGGCGGCGGCGGAGTTGAAGTCCACGTACGTGTTGTTGGGGACCGGCCCGTGCGACAAACCGAAGAGCTGGAGCGACGCGATCCTGCCTGCGCTCCCTGCGCCCCCCGACGCGTTCGTCGCGCGCGGCCGCGTGGTGGTGTCGCCGGGGTGGCACGCGATCGAGCCGCCGAAGCGGAAGGACCAGCTGCTCCCGCCGGTGCGGGAGGGTGATCGGCTCGACGCGAAGCTCGCGACGAAGCAGGGGCGCACGAAGCCGCCCCCGCGACACACCGACGCGACGCTCCTCGCCGCGATGGAGACCGCGGGCAAGGACGTGGAGGACGAGGCGCTGCGAGAGGCCATGAAGGCGTGCGGTCTGGGCACGCCGGCGACGCGCGCGTCGATCATCGAGACCCTCCTGAAGCGCGAGTACGTGCGGCGCGACAAGAAGGCGCTGGTACCGACGACGAAGGGGGTCGCTTTGATCGACGGACTCCCGAACGACACGCTCAAGTCGGCGGAGCTGACGGGGGCCTGGGAGGCGCGGTTGTCGCAGATCGCGGCGGGCCGTGAGCAGGCGGCGAGGTTCAGCCAGGACGTGGAGACGTTCGCGCGGCGCGTCGTGGGAGACCTCGCGAAGGTGGAGGCGACGCCGACGCCACGCCGGGTGCTGGGGCGGTGTCCGCAGTGCAGCGCCGAGGTCGCGCGGCGGGGGCGTTCGTTCGAGTGTAGTGCCTGCCACCTGTCGATCCCGGGACGGATCGCGGGGCGGGAGCTGCGCGAGGGCGAGGTGGAGCAGCTCCTTCGTCGCGGGCGAACGACGAAGCTGCGTGGCTTTCGTTCGAAGAAGAAGCGCAAATTCGCGGCGATCCTGGTGCTGCGCGATGGCGAGGTTTCGTTCGACTTCGGGGACGGTGCGGCGGCGGCGCCCAAGGCACGCGCCCCGGAGCGCTTCGCTTATACGTGTCCGCGGTGTCAGCGCGAAGGCATCGTCGCGGGGCGGCGCGCCTGGGGGTGCGGGCACTGGCGTGACGGCTGCGACTTCACCGTGCCGTTCGTCTTCGACGGGAAGAAGCTGACGGCGAACGAGCTGAAGGACCTGTTGACGAAAGGGAAGACGCGCAAGGCAGCCTTCGAGCGCGGCAAGGGACGACTTCACCTCGACGCGGATCGGATCGAGTGGCGCGAAGGTTAGCGTCGGACGGGGCGACCGGTCTTCCCAACCGGACCGGAGGCTGTTAAGCCCGCGCGCATGTCGGGGTGGCTGCTCGCGCTCCTCGTGGCGACCCCGCCGAGCTGCCCGACCAGCACCTTGCGCCTGGACTGGGTGCGCTCGGCGACGGCCGTCGAGTGTCCGTCGGGGGAGGTGGTGGCGCGGCGGATCGTCGACCGGCTGGGGTGTGATCCGTTCGGGCCGGAACCGAAGGCTCGGTTCGAGGTCGCCGTCGAAGGCGACGCGCCGGGGTGGCGTGCGAAGCTCACGCGCTTCGAAGACGACGGGGTCGTCAGCGAGAAGACGTTGGTGTCGGAGGACGACGACTGCGCGATCCTCGGGCAGGCCGTGGCGTTGACGATCGCGGTGGTGGCGGAGCGGCTCCCGCGGATCGGATTGATCGAGACGGGCACCACGGCTCCGCCGGAGGCCCCCCTGCGTGCGCGGGTGCCGCTCGTTCCGACTTCGACCGCGACGCCCGTCGTGTATGTGCCCCCGCAGGGGACGTTCGACGTCGAGGCCGTGTTGAACGTGGGGACGCTCCCCGACGTGTCGTTCGGAGGGCGGCTCACGACGTCGCTGCGCGTGGGGCGTCGGTTCGAGCTCGGAGTGGGTGCGCTGGTCCTCCCGATCCGCACGGTGGACGCGTTCTTCTTCGGGGTCATCGCCGCGGTGCTGCACGGCTGTTCGCGGTTCGAGCCCGGGGGGCGCTTCGAGCTGGCGGGGTGTGTTCGGGTGTACGGCGGCTCGATGTTGGGCTTCACGAAGGTCGAGGCCGTTCCGATCGACCCGGGCGGGTACCCGTGGTTCGCGGCCTCTGCGGGCGCGAGCTTCACGGCGCCCATCACGGGGCCGGTGCATTTCAGGCTCGGGACAGAGGCGTTGGTCACGCTCGTGGACCGTAAGTTCGCGGAGAAACGGACGATGACGATCGTCCTGAACGAGTCTCCAGTGGCCTTCGTGGGGACGGCCGGGCTGATTCTTCGATTTAGGTAGATAATCCGACGCGGCCCGGAGCATCCACGGGCCAGATGGGTTCCATGAGCGCCGAAGCGGTCCGTCCCGCGGTCGAGCCGGTGCTCGACGTCAGCGAGATCTACCGGGCCCACGGCGACTTCGTCTACCGCGCCCTGTCGCGCTTTGGAGTGCCGGAGCGTGATTTGCCCGACCAGCTGCACGAGGTGTTCGTCGTCGTCCATCGACGGCTCGGGGAGTACCGGCACGACGCGGCGATGACCACGTGGCTATTCGCCATCGCGCGGCGCGTCGCCGCGGGATACCGACGACGCGCCTTCCGGGTGCGCGAGCAGATCGAGGCGGAGCCTCACGCCGACCGGGTCTGCGACGACGACCCCGAGCAGAACACCGAGCGCGCCCGAGCGCGCGAACAGATGGAATCGATCCTGAATCGCATGACACTCGATCAGCGCGCGGTCTTCGTGATGTTCGAGATCGACGGAATGACGGGGAGCGAGATCGCCTCGCTCATGGATTGCCCGCTTCAGACCGTCTTCAGTCGCCTCCGTCGTGCCCGCGAGACCTTCGAACGCAACGTCGCGCGCCTCCGCGCGACGGAAGAAAGGAGGGCCGGCTAATGGACGCACCGAAGCGGCTCCTCGAATCCTCGTCTCTCTCTTCCGACGCCCGTCGGCTATTGGAGTCCTACGACCCGACGCCGCGCCTCCCGGATCCCGTGGCGGTCGACGTCGCGGAGCGCCTCGTGGAGCTGCCCGCGACCGGCGGCGGTTTCGCCATGAAGGCGGGGCTCGCGGTGCTGACGGTGTTGGGCGGGGGTGCGCTCTGGTTCGCCGCGAGCACCGGCGGCTTCGACCTCGGCGCCTTCGACCTGGACGGCGCAGTGGCCGAGGCCCCGAGCGCGGTCGTGGCGCCCGCGGGGGAGCGCGGCGCGGACGGAATGAAATTCGCGGGTAACGAGGGGGCTGCGGGGGCGGACGCAACGAATTCCGATGACGCGGTAGGCGGCGACGACGCGGACGCAACGAATTCCGCGGGGGGCGGCGGTGGCGACCCGGCGGGCGCAACGAACTCCGCGGGCGCCGCGGGCGCCGCTCCGGCGGGCGCAACGAATTCCGCGGGCGCCGCGGGCGCCGCTCCGGCGGGCGCAATGAATTCCGCGGGCGCCGCGGGCGCCGCTCCGGCGGGCGCAATGAATTCCGCGGGCGCCGTGGCTGGCGATGAGGTGGGCGCAACGAAATCCACCGGCACCGCGAGCCGTGAAGAAACGAACGCAAAGAAATCCACCGGCGCGGCGAGCGGTGAAGCAGCGAACGCAAAGAAATCCGCGGGCGACGCGGCCGGCGCCGTTGCGAACGCAACGAATTCCGGAACCGACGACGACGACGACGGACCGAACGCAATGAATTCCGCGGGCGCCCCGACCGCCGACGGCGATGACGCAACGAATTCCGCGCCGACCGACAGCGCCGACGACACCAACGCAATGAAATCCGGCGGCCTCGCCGAAGAGCTCCGCATCCTCGATGCCGGCAAACGCGCGCTCGCCGCGTCCCCGTCGAAGGCCCTCGAGCAGGTCCGGCTCCACCGCGACGTGTTCCCGAACGGGCAGCTCGCAGACCTCCGCGATTTCCTGGAGATTCGCGCCTACGAAGGCGTCGGCGCGATCGACCGCGCGGCGCAGCTCCGCGAGGCCTTCCTCGAAAACCACCCCGGTAGCGCGCTCGTGCGCGAGCTGAAGCAAGGATCCGCGAAGCCCACGCCGCAATGAAGACACCGAGGATCGAGCTCGCGCTCGTATGCGCGACCATCGCGTGCTCCAACCCGATCGTCGTCGGTGAGCTCCCGGCGCCGCCGGAGTACCAACCCATCTGGCGAATGATCAACTACCTCAAGCCACGTGCGCACGAGGTCGACGCGGCGTTCGGTCGCCAGATCGTCTGGCTGGACGACACGCTGGCGACGGCGGCGCCGCTGTCGGGAGACTGCGGGTACGAACCCTCCGATTCGGGCTTCGACCTCCGCTGTCGACGAGAAGGGATTCTCAGCCTCGTCGAAATCCCCGCGGAACAGGACACGCCGTACGCGCTCCTCAAGAGCGACGCGCGCGACACCAACGCCGGTTTCGGCGCGCAGATGGCCGTCACCGAGGACACCTGGTTCGTCGCCTCGTCGGCCTACTCCCTCGAGGTCGACGGCGAATCACTCCACCGCTCCGGACAGCTCGAAGTCATCCCGCGTACCGCCGATGGCTTCGGAGGGTCGTTTCCCTTGCGCAGCGCCGATCCGATCCGCAACGCGGAGCTCGGGTACGCCATCGCCGCCACGACCTCGCGCGTCGTCGCGGTCGCGCCGAACCTCGCTTGCCCCGAGGAACACGTGGCCTGCCCGAGTCAGCTCGCGGTCCACGTCTTCGAGCGCGTGGAGGATCGCTGGATGGAGCAACCGGCGTTCGTGCCGGATGCCTACGGAACCCCCTTCGCGGCGTCGGGCGGCCGTCCGCGTCGCGCCTCGCTCGCCGTCGACGAGCGCTTCATCTTCGTCGGCCTCCCCCACGACGACCCGTGCGCCCTGGCGGGCGAGGATCCCTGCCCTGAAGCCGGCAGCGTGCGTGCGCTCGAACGCATCGACGGTGAGTGGCGAGAGACCGCGCGCATCACCGCCGACGACCCCGCGACCCAGGCTTGGTTCGGCGCGAGCCTCGCCGTGACGGACACGAGGTTGTTCGTCGGCGAACCCGGCGCGGCCAAGGTCTGGATCATGGACCGCGCCGACTATTTCGCGGAGGACCAGATCGAGAACGAACACGCCGACGCGTACTTCGGGTTCGCGATCGACGCCGAGCCCGGACGGTTGCTCGTCGGCGCCCCCCACGAACGCAACTGCGAACAAGGCATCAATCCGACGAACTGGGACACGAGCTGCAACGCCGACGGCGTCGGAACCGGCGCAGCCTTCGTCTACGAGCCCGAGGGCACCGACTGGGTTCGCCGCCTCTACGTCAAACCCACGACTTCGCGCCCGCGGACCGAGTTCGGCTACGCCGTCGACCTGCGCGGCGACTGGATCGCGATCGGCGCGCCCGGCGAAGCCAACCTTGGACAAGGCGTGGGTCGCCCAGGAGAGGAAGGGAGCGGAGGCGTCGGCGCCGTCTTCGTATACGAATGGAAGTAAGACGACTCGCCCCGCTGCTCCTCCCCTTCGCCGTCGGTTGTCAGGAGGCCACGGTGCTCATCGCCTCCGACCGCGACGGCGGTAGCTTCCGCGACGGTGGGCTCGATGCCGGCGTCCCTCCGTGCTGGGGCGAGGAGAGCTTCGTGGGCTCCGAATGGCCGACGCGAGGCTTCGGCGGCACCGTAGCTTCGAACGACGACTACATCTTCATCTCGAGCTACATCGAAGCCAACGACGACTACCCGACCCACGTCTGGGAGCTCTCGCGTCTCGCGCGCACGCCCGCGGGCTGGAGCGTCGACCGCACCCAAACCTCCCGCGATCAGATGGCGCCGGGACACGTCATCGAAGCCATGAGCGTCGCCGACGACGGCCTGTGGTTCGGTATCCCGAACGGCGCCGGCGTCGGCCGTGTCTGGCACACATCGTTCGACCTCGACGTGCTCGGCGCACCGCTGACCTCGACGAGCAGCGGCCCGACGTTCGGTACGAACGTCGTCCGCGACGGACGGTGGCTCTTCGTCGCCGAACCCTTTCGAGATCGCTCCGGCGCCGTGGACGTCTTCACCGTGCAGAGCGGAACGCCGGAGTACGTCGACACGTTGCGACCCGACGAGCCGATCGTCGGAGAGGACTTCGGCACCGCCATCGCCGTCCGCGGCGATCGGCTATTGATCGGCGCCCCCACCAACTGCGGACGGATCGACCGATGCCCAGAGCGCGGACGCGTCCTCGAGTATGCGCACGCCGGCGGCCGATGGTCGCCCGTACGCGAGCACCGGTCTCCGTCCCCGCGGACCTACACCTTCGGCTCGTCCATCAGCTGGCTCGACGACGACCGCGCGTGGATCTCCGCCCACTACAGCTACACCTGCGTCGACGTCTGCTTCGATCCCACGAACCCCAACCCGGCCCAGCCCGGCACCGGCGGGTGCGCCGCAGACCAGGTGCCTTGCCGCTACGTCGGCGCAGGCTTCGTGCTCGAAGGCGGGACCATCGACGAAGAACACTCCCCCAACGAGCTCGGCACCGACGGCTTCGCGAACCTCCAGTGGGGCCGGGCGACCGCGGCCGACGAGCGGTGGGTGGCCGTCGGCGCCCACACCGACCCGAGCTGTTCCTACGCCAACCCGCTGTCGAACGGATGCGGCACCGCTGGCTCCGTCCACATCTTCTTCGACACCGGCGCCAACCGCCTCGAGCACCGCTACCTGCGACCAACGGATCTCTACCCGGGGATGCGCTTCGGCGAAGCGCTCGCTCTGTCCGGACGAACTCTCGTCGTCGGTGCATCGCAACACTGCGGCTCCGACCAGGCGAACTGCACCCAAACCGGCAACGGCGCCGTGTACGTCTACGAGGGTTGCGAAGCCCCCTGAACGGCCGGCGCCAACTCGATCCGCAGCACCTCCCCCGCGAACGCCTCGATCTCGCGCTCCTCGCCCGACGCCGGATCGAAGCCCCAGTGCCGATCACCCGCGCGGGTGATGACTTGGTAGCGGCCCGCCTCGAAACCCACGGCGACGCGCCCCGCACCGAGCTCGATCGCTTCGAGCGAATCCACGTCGATCCTCCGCGTCACGAAACCGTGCGCTCGCGCGGCCCGCCCGAGCCCCTCCGCACCTTCCGCGTTCGCGAGCGACTCTTCGAACACGCGGTCGCCGAGCGTCGTCAACGCGTACGCCAGCGCCGCGGGCCCGCGTCGGTCCGGCGCTCGCGGCCCGAACATCCGCGGCAACGCCCCCACGCGCCGGGGCGCCTGCGCACGCGCGACCGTGTCCAGCGCAACGCCGACCGGTGTCGCGCCGCGGTGCGCCGCCACGTGAAGAATCGCGACCACCGGCCCCGCGACCAACCCCACCCCCGCGGCGACGGCGAGCGCGCGGCCACGCCACGGACGAACGACGAACCGCGCTCCGAAGATCAACGGGAGCGCAAGCCAGATTGCGAACACGGCGTGCCAATCGTTCGACTGGCGCGTCCGCGACAGCGCCGCGCTGACCGCGCCCCGGCGCCGCGCCCGCCCGACGCGACGCACCCCCCCGTCCCGGACGTCGTAGCTGATCGGCGCTCCGCGATTCGACGTGAACAGCAGGCTCCGACGCGCCTCCGACGCGCGCATCACCGCGTACGCCGCGTGCCACTCGCCGAGCATCGACGGTCCGAACGCCGCCTGATCGGCCGACACGACGAGGAGCTCGGCGCCCGCCTCGACGAGCCCGCGAACCTTCGCGCCCGACAACACGTCGAAACCGATCGCGACGCCGAGGCGCCCGGCCTTCGCATCCAACACGACGGGCGCAGAAGAGTCGTCCGCCGCGCCGTCCTCGAACCAGGCCGCGAAGACCGGCGCGGCATCCCCCTGCGCGGATGTCGCGCGTGGGCCCTTCGCGGTGAACAGCGTCGCGGCGGAGCGACGCAAACCGCCCACGTCGTACGGACCGACCACGACGAGATCGGCGCCGCGCGCACGCCGGACCGCCTTCGTCAGCGCGCTGCGCCTCGAGGCAAGCTGTGCGTCGGGCCCACCACTGCCACGCGCGGGCCACACCACGGTGCCGCCGCGTTCGAGCGCCTCGGCGGTGAGCGCGTCGAGCGTCGACGACAGGAACGCGCGCGACTCCAACGACCACGCGCGCGACGCGTACTCCGACCACGCGAAGCTCGGCTGCACGGCGTGCAACTTCCCTTGCCCCGACGTCGCGACCTCCGCGCGTGAAGCGACGAACGTCGCGAACAACAGCGGCGCCGCGTAGGCGACCGCCGCCACGCGACGCGCGCGCACGGCGTAGGCCAAGCCCGCCACCGCGAGCACGATCAACCCCTCGGCGGCCGGGACGCCGACCAGCCCCAGCAGCCGCCGGTAAGCACCGACCTCCATCGCCAGCGGCGCGGTCAACACCACCGGCCCGAAGAAGAGTCGATCGACCAGGAACAACCCCGCGCACCACGCCGCCGCGACGTACGTCGGACGACGCGACGCGAGCTGCGAAGACGCAACCGCGCCGACCACCCCGAACGAAACACCGAGCCCCACGGCGACGGCCCCCCACCCGGCGAGCGCCCACCCGATCCCCGATCGCGCGAGCGCGACGAGCAACCCGCTCGCAAAGACGAGCCCGATGACCAGCCCGCCGGCGGCCCACGCGAACGTACGCCGATCGTAGAGCACGACGAACACCGCGAAGAGCGCCACGGGTACGAGCCACGCCGGACCGGTCTGGCCGATCCGCAGCGCGACGCCGCAGATCCCGAGCGGGAGCAGCCACCGGATCATCGCGCCGCGATCGGCGGCGTGTTCGGACGTCGCGAGAGTTGCCCCTGCACCTCCTGCTCCGGGCTGCCGTCCTTGGGCGCGATGCGCGCGCGCCAGGTTCCGAAGTCTTCACCGAGGAGCTCCTCGTCGTGCACGAGGAGCACACGTCCGCCGAGGACTCTCGCCGGGGCCTTCGGCTCGTCGACGCCCGCGAGCCGAAGGCGTGCGACGCCGTCCTGGCAGGTGCCGTACGCCTCGAGCCGAGTGAAATCGATCTCGGCTTCACCGCGCAGCGCGAGGCGGCCTTCGACCCGTCGCACCCCCGTGGACCTCAGGGTGATCTCCCCTTCACCGACCGCGTCCCCCTGGTAGTGGACGGCGGTCGTACCCATCAGGGCCCGGCAGCCCTCGTCCTGGGCGTGACACGCCAGCGCGGTCAGCGCCAGGACGAGGAGCTGCGCCCGATGCGGAAACCAGATGTGCATCGCGAGACCGTTCATGACGCTCCCGATGTGTTCGTGCCGGGAGGACGGTCGGTTTATTCAGCTCAGTCGAGCGCAGCGGCGACACGGCGCGCGGCGTCTTCCACCGCGTCGAAGAACCGCGCGATGTGAACGCCATCGACGAGGGCGTGGTTCGCGGTGACCTGCATCGACACCTCGCCGTTCGTCTCGATCCGCGACCAGGAGATACGCGGGAAGCTGTCGGGGGGATCGAGCGGCACCGGGTGCCCGAACGACGTGATGCGGCGCCAGGGGATCGCGCTGAGGAAGAGGAGGTCGTCGCGGTGCGGGGCGTCGGGGACGAGCTCCGTCTGGTTCGCCACGGCCGCATTCGCGCGATCCACCGAAGCGAAGAACGCCTCGATCGCCTCGTCGTGATCGACCGTGCAGTAGTTGAACACCGCGTCCGTCGCGAGCGCCGTGTACGACGGGTGCACGACCTCGTGTTCGACCACCGTGTCACCACGGATACGCTGCCGCAGCGCGGGGACCGCGTTGGCGGCCGTGCTCACCGCCCACAGCGTCGGCTTGAAGAGCCCGCCACCGCGGCGCGCGACGAGATCACGGATCGGCGACACGTCGACCGGCGCCGTCAACGACACGTAGGGATACGCCATTCCGCGAAACAGCTCGAAGTGTGACCGGCGAGCCCACGTGGCGCGATCGATCGTGCGCATCGGCGGCGCCCATACCCATGGAGCGCGTGAACGCACAACCCTTGACGAGGTGCCGTCGCTGGGCTCGGATGGGGCGGCCGATGCTCCGCCTCCCGAAGTTCGAAGTCGCCGAACCGACCTCGGTCGCCGAGGCGACCGCGCTGCTGCGTGAGCACGAGGGTCGTGCCCGGCCGATGGCCGGCGGCACGGACCTGATGCCCAACATGAAACACGAGATCACCACGCCCGACGTGGTGGTCGGGCTGTGGCGCATACCGGATCTCGTCGGCGTGACTCGGGACGGCGACACCCTGCGCATCGGCGCGCTGACCACGCTGCACGATCTCGCCAAGGACCCGCTCGTCCTCGAGCACATCCCCGCGCTCGCCGAGGCGGCGGATCAGATCGCCGGCCCGCAGCTGCGTCGGATGGGGACGATCGGCGGCAACGTCTGCCTCGACACTCGCTGCGTGTACATCAACCAGACCTACTTCTGGCGCAGCGCGCTCGGGTTCTGCCTGAAGCGCGACGGCACGGTGTGCCACGTCGTGAAGGGCGGGCGTCGGTGCGTCGCGGCGGCGAGCAACGACAGCGCGCCGGTCCTCATGACCCTCGGCGCCGAGCTGGAGATCCACAACGCGGAGGGCGCCCGGCGCGTCGCGATCGAGGACTTCTACACGACGGACGGCATCTTCAATCAGGCGCGCGCCGACGACGACCTCGTGACGGCGATCCATGTCCCGGTCCCCGAGGCGGGCACGGTGATGGCGTACGCGAAGCTCCGCACGCGCGCGGCGATCGACTTCCCGGAGCTCGGCGTGGCGGTCCGCGCTCGGCTCGTGGACGACGCGATCGAGGACGTCGACGTGTGCGTGACCGCGCTCGCGTCGCGCCCGGTGCGGGTGAAGCTCGACGTCGACGCACTGCGTGGTCGCGCGCTGGACAAGGCGACGATCGGCCAGATCGCCGAGGTCGCCTACAAGCGCTGCAAGCCGCTGAGCAACATCGCGACGGAGCCCGCCTACCGCCGCGAAATGGTGCCGGTGTTCGTGCGCCGCGCGTTCCGGCAGGCGCTCGGGCGCGCATGATGCGGCGCGCCGTATGGGGCCTCCTGCTCGCGCTCGCCTGCTCCGGCGGCGACGCTCAGGTCCTTGGGTCCCCCTGCGAGGGCGGCGACGACTGCGGCACGGCGGCGAACGCCGCGTGCATCCTGCGCTGGCCGGCCGGGTATTGCACCGAGGTCGACTGCACGCTTGGCTCTTGTCCACTCGGATCCAGCTGCGTTAGGGGCATCGCTTTCAGGGATGTCAGTTTCGACGCTTTTTGTCTCGACGAGTGCGAGAGTGAGAACGACTGCCGCGACGGCTACCGCTGTTCGTCCGCGGACGACACGCGGGTCTGTGTCCCGGCGGGTTAGTGCGGCGCTCTTCGCGATCTTCGCGTTCGCCGCGGTGGGCTGTGACGGTCCCTGCAACTCGCTCGCGGAGCGGATCTGCAGCTGCGAGATCAACGGCTCGCAGGAGCAGTCCTGCCTGCTGAGGATCCAGCGCGCCGGCGAGCGCGAGACATCCACCGAGGAAGCCGAGCGCTGCTCGAACCTCCTCGACACGTGTGACTGCCAAGCCCTCGACCGCGAGGACTACGCGGCGTGCGGACTGACCAACAACGGCCGATAGAAGGAGAGCGCATGGAGACGATCGATCTGACCTCGACCCTCGAGTCCACGAAGGCGATGGGCACCGCGGAACGCGGCATCTCGTCCATGGCCTCCAAACTGGTCGGGAGCGAGATCCTCAAGATCGCCGCCGAAGTCCGTGCGCGCATCGCCCAGGGCGACAGCATCCTCAACCTTACCGTCGGTGACTTCTCCAGCCGCGAGTTCCCGGTGCCGGAGCAGCTCTCCACCGGCATCACGAAGGCGCTCGCCGCCGGCCACACCAACTACCCGCCGTCGAGCGGCGTGCTCGAGCTCCGCGAGTCGGTGCGCGACATGTTCGAGCGACGCCTCGGGCTGAAGTACCCCGTCGAGTCCGTGCTGATCGCGGGCGGCGCGCGCCCGATGATCGCGGGCTCGTACCTCGCGCTGATCGATCCGGGCGACGAGGTCGTCTACGGCGCGCCCTCCTGGAACAACAACCACTACTGCACGCTGACCGGCGCCAAGGGCGTCGAAGTGGCGACCACCGTCGAGACGTCCTTCTTCCCGACGGTGGAACAAATCGAGGCACACCTGTCGACGGCGCGGCTCCTCTGCCTGAACACGCCGCAGAACCCGACCGGCACGGTGATGCCGAAGGACCAGCTCGAGCACATCGCGCGTCGCGTGGTGGAGGAGAACGAGCGCCGCAAGTCCGACGGACGCCCGCTGCTCTACCTGATGTTCGATCAGGTGTACTGGCTCCTCGTGTTCGACGGCGTGGAGCACGCCACGCCCGTGAACCTCGTGCCCGAGGTGGCGCCGTATACGATCTTCGTGGACGGCATCTCGAAGGGCTTCGCGGGCACCGGCCTGCGGGTCGGCTGGGCGCTCGGACCGCAGGACGTCATCAGCCGCATGAGCGCGATCCTCACGCACCTCGGCGCGTGGGCGCCGCGGCCGGAGCAGATCGCGACGAAGGCGCTCCTCGACGACGATCGCGCGATCGACCAGCACCTCACGCTCATGCGCGGCGAAGTGCTCGCGCGGCTGAAGCTGATCGACGAGGCCGTGTCGTCGCTGCGCGAGAAGGGCTGGAACGTGGAGTCCGTCGCGCCGCAGGGGGCGATCTACCTGTCGATGCGCCTCGATCTCCGCGGGAAGAAGACCCCCGACGGGGTCACGATCGAGACCGACGAACAGACGCGGAAGTATCTGCTCGAGGCCGCCGGCGTCGCGCTCGTTCCGTTCACGTGTTTCGGCGTCCGCGAGGACACGGGCTGGTTCCGCGCGAGCGTCGGCGCGGTGTCGAAGGCGGACTGCGAGAGCATCAAGGGTCGCCTGTCCACCGCCCTCGACCGCCTCTCGTAGAGTCGGGTACGCTGGGCCGATGTTGGGCCCGACCTTCGCTGCGTTTGCGCTGCTCGCCGCGAACGGACCGCCGATCGTCGCGGTGTTCGACATCGAAGACCGCGGCGCGCGCCTGAAGTCGGGCGTCATCTCCAACCTGACCGACTACCTCGCGGCGAAGCTCACGGCGTCGGGCGCCTACCACGTCATCCCGAACGACGAGGTCCGCGGACGGCTGCGCGGGCAGAAGGCCGAGTCGTACAAGAGCTGCTACGACCAGAGCTGCCAGATCGAGATCGGCAAGGAGCTCGCGGCGGGGAAGTCGATCAGCACGAAGCTCCTGAGGATCGGAAAGACGTGCGTCGTGACGGTGAGTGTCTACGACCTGGCGAGCGCCGCGACCGAGCACGCGGCGACGCAAGAGGGGAAGTGCAACGAGGAGGGGGTGATGGCGTCGATCTCGAAGGCCGTCGAGACCCTCGTCGGCCCGACCACGCTCTCCGCCGCCGCGCGGAAGCTGGCGCGCAGCCCGCCACCGCCGCCTCCGCCGCCCTCTGCGACGCCCACCAAGCGGCGCGACATCTGGGTCGAGTACTTCGCGAACAACGCGCACGGCTGGAAGACGACGACCGGGAAGTACTACGCCGCGGGCCTCGGCGCGCGCGAGTACTGGATGCAGGTGAAGAACGATCGCTGCTCGATCGAGATCGTCCCGCTCGGGATGAAGCTGCCCGCGAACTTCGACATCACGTGGATGACGACGTGGCGCAGCGGCGTCGACGACAGCGCGTACGGGCTGGTGCTCGGCGAGAGCAAGAAGAACTACTACTTCTTCGCCGCCTCCGGGAACGGGTGGACGTTCGCGGGGCAGTACCTCGGCGGTGACCACATCGACGACCCGATGCCGTGGAACAAACACACGGCGACCGTCGGCAAGGGCAAGAACTCGAACCGCCACCTCCTCGAGGTCCGCGGCAACCGGATGACGTACTACACGAACGGCAAGCAGCTCATGAGCAAGCCGCTCCAACGCGTGGACATTCGGGGCGGGCAGATCGGGTGGTCGGTGTGCAGTCAGCAGCGCGCGGCGATCAGCGCCGTCGTGGTCACGGAGGTTCCATGAAACGTTGGGTGTTGATCGCTTTGCTCGCGACCGCGTGCACGAAGAGCTCGGGCGAAGGTGCTCCGGTCGTCGACGGCAGCTACATGGTCTATCGCGTCTCGCAGCCGATGGGCGCAGACGTCGCCGAGTACGACGTCAAGGTGTCGCTCGCGAAGCAGGGCAACGTGTACGAGATGACGATCGAATCGACGGAGCCCGGCGAGACCTTCGAGCCGCTCCGCGTCGACGAACGACTCGTCCCGGAGACCAACGTGATCGGCGCGTACGACCTCGGTCGTCTCTGGCTACCGCCGGAGGGGCGCGCCCCCGGCAAACGTACGCCGTGCGGCACCGTGAGCAAGGCGCAGAAGTATCGAAACTGGGAGGCGTTTCGCGTCGACGGACTCTGCGGACGGGCGCAGGGCTCGCGTCACTACGAGAAGAGCACCGGGATGCTCGTGGGGTTCGTGCTCGGCCAGACGTCTGGCTACCTCAAGGAGAGCGGCTGACCTCGCCGCGCGGGGCGACGCCCGGAAGCGCCGGCTCGACGAGGAGCTCCTCGCGCACGATGCCGAACTCCTCGGCGTTCTGGAAGACGAGGCGGCCGAGCATCCACCCGACCGTGAGGCGCAGCGGGAGCGTGAGGATCACGCCGACGAGCTTCGGGATGAACGCGATCGGGATCGCGGCGACGGCGGCATCCACGCCGAGGGTCCAGAGGAAGTCCGCGATGGTGAGCGCCGCCCAGGTCGCGACGGTGATCGCGTACTGCGCGGGGATGCGCAGGATGAGGCGAATGGTGATCAGCGGGTTGATCATCGCGAGGACGGACTCGGCGACCGCGCCGGCGATGATCGCGGCGGGGTAGTAGACCGCGCCGAGGATCAGCATCGTCAGCGGGAACGGGTCGAAGATGCGCGTTTGAATGACGTGCTCGACGTTGTGCGTGAGCTCCCAGAGCGAGATGCCCCAGAGTGTGTAGACGAGCGCCGGTCCGAGCACGAGCAGCGTGCCGAACGAATAGCGTGTGACGACGATGAAACTCTCGGCGCCGAGGAAGTCGGCCGGCCACGGGAGCGCGGTCTCGCCGTGCGCGGTGCGATGGATGACGTGGAAGAAGTAGCTGACGAAGACGAAGCGCGACAGGCCGAGGCCGAGGTTCCCGGGGAGCAACCCGACGAGGTACATCATGATCCCGACGGCAGCGACCTGCAGCACGCCGCTGTTCGAGAACATCGTGTTGAGGAAGGCGGTGTATCCGCGACGCTCGTAGAACTTCGGGATGTCGCGGCGTCGCGTCAGCGTGCGCGCGACGCCGCCGCAGTGCACGCAGAGCACGAGGATGTTGGCGTTGAGCGAGTCGCCCGCTTCGGCCGCGGCGTGGTGCGCGTAGGCCTGCGCGTTCGTCCGACGGAGCGCCGCGCAATCCGGGCACAACATTCGGTCGCAAGCGCCGCACTGCCACCCGGCGGTCTGCCTTCGATGCGCGCTGCACGTGAACGGAGCCACCGCGTGTTGGTAGCACCCGGTGGCTCAGGACGTCGACGCGCTCCGGACTACCAGCCGCAGGCCTGGTCGCCGCCGTAGTCACCCTCGCCCACGTCGGCGGCCTCGCAGCCCGCGTCCGCCGCGTCGGCGTCCGCGTCCGCGCTGGCGTCCGCGTCCGCGTCGGCGCTGGCGTCGGGGCCGTCGCACTCACCCGCGACCTCGCCGCCCTCTTGGACGTCGGGCGCCGCGCAGTCGGCGGGGTCCTCGGCCACGTCGGGCTCGGCGTCGCACTGCGGGCCATCGGTGTCGGCCGGCGCTTCGACGTCGTCACAGCCGTCCGGCGCCGCGTCGACCGGCTCCTCCGCGCCGCAGCCGGGGCCGCTCGTGTCGGGCGCCGTGTCGACCGGTTCGTCCGGGCCGCTCGTGTCCGGCGCGGTGTCGACCGAGTCCGAGGGTGAGCCGCTGCATCCGCAGTCACCGCCGTCGGCGTTGGTGCCGGTGGAGCCGGAGTCGGCGGGGGGCGTCGCGTTCGGCGAGCCCGCGCCGCTCGGGGACCCCGCACCGCCGCAGCCGCCGCCCTGGCCTTCGCCTGGTTGCTGTCCGGCCTGCTGCTGCATCTGCTCGAACATATCGAGGAACTGCTGCATGAACTGAAGCAGCATCGGCAGCATGTACTGCATCATCTGCTGCTGAAGCTGCTGCATGTCCTGGGCGCCCATCCCCGGCTCGATGCCCTGCATCGACTGGGTGAGGTTCTGGGCGCCGGGCGCGCCGGAGCCCTGCGTGAAGCTCGACAGCGTGTCGTCCAGCCAATTGCTGAACGGGTCCTGCCCGCTGCCGCCGAAGAGGTTGAGAAAAGACGGCCCTCCTGAGCCATGAATCGTGTTCTGCATCGAATCCCTTTCCTTGGTGGTTCTCAAAAAATAGGTTCAGCGCCGCATCCGCGGCTGGCGCGGTCGCTCCGCGCCGGGACGCAACAGGTCCTTGATCTTCATCTGGCCGGTCGAAACCGCGGCGACGTGCGGCGCCCGCTTGATGCGCTCCGGCGTCGCGCGCGCCAGTCGCTCGACGGCGCGGATCGCCTTGCGCTGCGGGTCCGCGTCGTTCAGCACCTTCACGGCGCGTTCGTCACAAGCGATCGCGCGACCCAGGACCCCCGCCGCCTGGACGGCGCCGTCGGTCTGAAGCGACTTCGCGAGCGCGACGAGCGACATCACCTCCTCGAGCGCGGTCTTCGGATCCTTCTGCGTCGCCGCGATCTCGATGATCATCGGCAGCACGTTCTTGGCGCGTCGCATCCAAACGAGCTGGCCGCTCTTCGAGCGGGTCAGGAGCGTCATCGCGAGGCTGGCGGCTTTCATGCGCGCCGGCTAACGCAACCCCCGTGCCGGCCCAAGCGACACCGTCGAGGCCGTGATCCGCGGCCGCGCCTGTCGAGCGGGCTCGACAGATCGTCTCTTGGGCTCGTCAGGCGAGGATCTCGAACGTCACCACGCCCGCCACGGTCGCGAGCGCGATGAACAGCAGCAACCAGCCCCACGGCGGGCCGGCGCGCTCGATCACCGCGCTCTGCTCCACGAGCTGTCCGACCTGCGTCGGCGCCGCCCCCGCCTCCGTGAGCTTCGGCAGGACGCTCGCGGGATCGCGGGGCGCGCTCGGGATGCTCTCCAGGGTCGAGACGACCTCCGACAGCTTCGGCCGGCGCCCCTCTTGCTCGTCGCACATGCGGAAGACGAGCTCCCGGAAGGCCTCGGGCACGGCGGCCTCGGGGGGGAAGCTCTCGGGCGGGGCGCCGTCGAGCAGGTACGACGCGATCCACCCCAACCCAAAGACGTCGTCCTCCGGGGTCACGCCGTCGGGCTGCGCGATGTCGAAGCCGACGAGGCGCGGCTCCTCGGCGACGACGATGACGTTCGATAGCTCGACGTCCCCGTGCACGACTCCCGCCGAATGGGCCGCAGCCAACGCGCGCGCGAGGTCGAGCACCCACACTCGCAGCTGCGGCCAAGGAATCGATCGCCCGACGTAGTCCGCGAGGGTCGCCCCGTCGATCCGCGCCATCGTCGAGAACGGCCGCCCGTCCTCGAGGAAGCCGAAGTCGATCACCGGCGCGATGTGCGGCAGGCGCAGGCGGCCGACACGCTGGGCGTTGTCGCGGATGCGCTCCGCCTCCTGCAAATCATTCGGGCGACGCGCGACGATCCGCACGCAGTACTCGAAGCCGAGCGTCTCGTGGATGGCGGCGTAGAGCGTGCTCTTCGATCCGCGCGCGATGCGTTCCGTGAGTCGGTAGCCGTGGATCACACGACCGGCGTCGGAGCGGAGTTGAAGCTCGAGCTCCGTCTGCTGTCCGCCCGTCGTCACCGGATCGGTGTCGTTCTCCAACGACGCGTCGGTCGGCAACGGGTCGACGGGCTCGGACGGCGCGGACGCCCCGGAAGCATCACCGGAGGGTAGCGACCAGGACGCGAGGCCCGGCGACGAAGCGTCGGACTCGCCGATCGCCACCGGACGCTGCGCGACCGTCGGCGCCGCCGCGAGATCCTGACCGGGTGAGATCATGTCCACGGGCGCCGCGGTCGCGACGGTCGGACCCGCGGGCGCCATCGTGGGCCCGGTGTCGACGGGGAAGGCGGTTGGCACCGTCGCCGCGATGGGGACCTCGGCGCGGTCGGTCTGCGCCGCGTCGGTCGCGAGGTCCTCCTCGACGAGGTGAGTCTGGTCGTCGAAGCTCACCCCGGGCGACTCGCCGAGCAGCGACGGGTCGAACAGATCCCGCATCGCCTGCGGCGCCGCGACGGCCGACGCGGCGCGTAGCTTGCGCATGAACCGGCGCAGTCGCCCGCGCGGATCCGTGACCCCGTCGTCGACGAAGACCGACGCGATGTGCACGCCCATCGCCGCCGCGTTGGTGTACCGCTCCTCGCGCGCACCGCGCGTCGCACGCCGCACGATCGTCGCCACGTCGTCGGAAAGGGACTCGGCCACAACGGCGTCCTCCCCCGCGAACACCGCGCGGCGCGCCTGCGGCGAATCGAGCGGCGACTCCCCGACGAGCATCCACTGCAACAGGCACCCCATCGCAAACAGATCCGCGCGGCGGTCACACCCGTCGCCGCGCGACTGCTCCGGCGACATGAACGCCACCGTGCCCTTGTGATGACCGGCCAACGTCACGTCGGCGCGCTCCACCTGCTGCGCGATCCCGAAGTCCGTGAGCTTCACGTCGCCGTTCCAAGACACGAGCACGTTCCCGGGCGTGACGTCGCGGTGGACGATGTTCAGCGGGTTGTCGTCCTCGTCGGTCAACGCGTGGACGTAACCGAGCGCGCGCAGGATCTCCGCGGCGATGTGCAACGCGACCTCGCGCGGGATCGACGTCTGCGCCGCGATGTCCGCGAGGTCGAGCCCGTCGATGCGTTCGAGCACGAGGTACGGGCGGTCTTCGGCTTCACCCGAGTCGAGGAACGAAACGATGTTCGGGTGGTCGAGCACGGCGCACAGGCGCGCCTCCTCCGCCAGAGACACGCGCGCGCGTGCGTCCTTCGTGTGTTTCTTCAGGAGCCGCTTCACCACGACCGGACGTTCGACACCGTCGGGCTCGACGTAACGCGCCTCGAGGATCTCGCAGAGCGATCCGCGCTTGAGGCGACGGAGGACCTTCGCGCTCACCTGAGGCCGTGCCTCTTGAGCATCTGCGTGAGGTACGAACGGTGGATGTCGGACTCACGCGCGGCCTTCGAGACGTTCTCGCGGCAGCGCTCCAACAGCACGCGCAGGTACATGCCCTCGAACTCGTCCACGATCGCGGAGCGCGCGTCCTTGTAGGTCATCCGGTAGAGCTCATCGAGCGGCTTCGTGGGGAAGTGACTCCGCGCGGAGGGCACCGAATCCTCGGGGGGCGTCATCTCCGGGTCGTCCATCAGCGCCGGCATCTCGCCCATCGCGAGCGCGGCCTCGACGAAGTTGCGCAGCTCGCGCACGTTGCCCGGCCAGGTGTGTTGCTCGAGCGCCTCCATCGCGGCTTCGGGCACGATGTCCTCGACCGGTCCGGAGTGCCCCGCCTCGCGGAGGAAGTGCTCGACGAGCAGCTCGATGTCCTCGGGCCGGTCGCGCAGCGGCGGGATCAAGAGGAGCACGACGGCGATGCGGTAGTAGAGATCGGAGCGGAAGCGCCCCTTGTTCACCTCGCGGCGGAGGTCGCGGTTCGTCGCGCAGAGGACCCGCACGTTCACACGCACCGGCTCTTGTCCACCGACGCGACGGAACGAGCGCCGCTCCAGCGCGCCGAGCAAGTTGGGTTGCAACGCGCTGGGGAGCTCACCGATCTCGTCGAGGAACAGCGTCCCGCCGTCGGCGCGCTCGAACGCGCCGGCGTGTTGCTGCGTCGCGCCGGTAAACGCGCCCTTCTCGTGACCGAACAGCTCACTCGCGATCAGCGTCGGTGACAGCGAGCCACAGTCGACCGTCTCGAACGGCTGATCCTTACGCGGCGACGCGTCGTGGATCGCGCGCGCCGTGACCTCCTTGCCGACGCCGGTGTCGCCGATCAACAGCACGGAGACGTCGGACTGGGCGACGCGCAGCAGGCGACTCATCAGCTTGCGCATCACGGGCGAGACGCCGCGCAGATCTCCGAGGCGATCCCCATCGAGGAGCTCGACCTTCGCCGGCGCTCTGCTGTCGACCCGCAGCGCGGTCTTGCCGACGGTGAGCACGGTGCCCGGCGCGACCGACGCACGCTCGATGTGCACCCCTTGCGCGCTGGTGCCATTGGTCGAGCCGAGGTCCACGACCAGGATGCGATCGCCAACGTTCTTCAGCTCCAGGTGATACCGCGACACGGTGTCGTCCTGGAGGACCAGGTTGTTGCCGTCGGCGCCGCCGACGGTGATCGTGTCCTCGTCGGCCCGGACGGTCTTGCCGGTGTCCGGACCGCGAACGACTTCGACCTCGAGGCCGTGCACGGAGACCTCGAACGGTCGATGCGGGACGGTGACATCCGCCATGCCGGGGACCCTACCGCTGTTCCGGTTGCGCTGCGAAGCACTCTCGTCGCCAGACCTTCACGCCATCCCGCATCACGTAGGGCTGCGCACAGTCGAGCTCCTCCGGGGCGGGCGCCTTCTTGCGCTTCCTCTTCGCGCGCCGCGCGCGGCGTCGCCTCGGCGGCGGGGGCTCGGGCGGCGGTTCCGTCTCCACCGCTGCCCCGCGTTCGGGTTCGACCTCACGCTCGATCTCCGTCGGCGCCGCCTCGACCGCGGGTTCGGGTTCGGGTTCGGGTGCAACCGCGGCGGCCGGCACGGAGGGCGGCGGAGCGGGCGTCGGCCCGCGGGGGGGCCCGTCGAGGAAGAACACCGTCGCCCCGGCGGCCAGGAACAGCGCGGCCCCCGCGATCCAGAGGGGAGGCACCCGCCGGGCACCCTCCTCGACGCTCTCGGCGGCCGGCGCGTCGGCCCGCGCGGTGGCGTCCGCCGGGTCGAGACCTCCTGCCCCCGCGACCACGTCGGAGTCGGTCGTCGCGAGCGGCACGCGCGTCGGACCGGCCGTGGGCCCGGCTTCGTCGAGGTCGGGTGCCGCGAGCCGCACCGTCCGGGGCGGGGCCTCCGCAAAATCACGGTCGACGGCCGCGTCGGCGCTCGTCGCCGACGGCGGCCCCGGCGCGGGTCGAACGAGCCGTGTTGGCGGCGGCCCTCCGGTCGCGTCGGATTCGGACGCGGCGAAGTCCGGGTCCACCGGCCGCGCCTCGTGCGACGGCGTGAGCCACGCACCGATGCGCGTCGTCGGCGCCCCGCCCTCCGGCGACGAAGCAGTGTCGAAGAGCGGCTCGACCCACGCCGCGATCTCCCGCGCCGACGCCGCGCCGGCGGCGACGAGGGCGTCGGCCATCGCGCGCGCCGTCGGGAAGCGGCGGTCCGGCGTGCGCTCGAGCGCACGCATCGCCACGACGCTCAGGCCGTGGGGCAGCGTCGGGTCGAGCGCGATCGGCGGCTGGATCTGTAGCGTGCGAATGCACCGGAGCGTCTCGACCGGCGTGTCGCGTTTGAAGAGGCGGCGCTCGAGGATCGTCTCCCAGAGCACGACGCCCGCGGCCCAGATGTCGACGCGCCGATCCCCTTCACCCTGCACCTGCTCCGGCGCGGCGTACGGGACCTTGCCCTTGAACGCACCGACGCGGGTCATCGGCTGCGCACGATCCGCGGCCTTGGCGATACCGAAGTCGAGCACCTTCGCGATCCCGAACCGGTCGACGAGGATGTTCTGCGGCGAGAAGTCGCGGTGCACGATCCGAAGCGGCACCCCCTGCGGGCTTCGCGCTTCGTGCGCTGCGTCGAGGCCGCGGAGGGCCCCCTCCAGGATCCCCGCCGCAATCTGCGGCGGGAGCTTCCGGTCCGCGCGCTGCAGCTTCGCGAGCGAGACCCCGTCCACGAGCTCCATGACGATGACGTACTCATCGCCGTCCTCCACGACGTCGAGCGTCTGGACGACGTTGGGGTGATGGATCGCGGAGGCCAGCCGCGCCTCGTCGAGGAGGGCTTCGTTGAGGGTCGCGCCCGGCGCGGCGCCCGTCACACGTTTGATCGCGACGGAGCGCAAGAAACCTTGCGGCCCAACCATCTCGCCGCGGAAGACCGCGCCCTGACCGCCGCGCCCGAGCGGCTCGCCGATCCGGATCCTTCCGGCGACGAGCGACTCGCCATCACGCGAGGGTTCGGTCGGTCCAGCCACGCACGCCGAGTATAGGCCGACTCCCATTCTTCGGCCGTCCTGGGTACCCTCCCCGCCACGTGCCGCGCTGGTTCATCGCGACCGGGTTCGTCTTCGCCACGGGGTGCAGCCTCGCGTTCCCGGCGTCGGATCTGGAGGGCATCGCCCCGGACGCCTCGGTCCGCCGGGACGGCGGTGGCATCGGGCCCGACGGAGGCGCCGAGGACGCCGGCGTGGGCCGCGACGGGGGCCCCGGACACGACGGCGGCGTGCTGCGTGACGGCGGTGTCCCCCGGGACGGCGGCGGACCGCTCCGGGACGCGGGCCCGCGCGACGGCGGCCCCTTCTGCGGCGTCAACGCGGGGCGGATCTTCTGCGCGAGCTTCGACGACCGCACGAGCTTCGACGAATGGGACGGCACCGATGGCGTCAACACGTCACTCGTGTCCATCACGCGCACGACGATGGACGCGTTCAGCCCTCCCGCGTCGTTGAGGGCCGATACGGCCGGCGGCGCCGGGGGAGACGCGGCAGCGCACTTCGTCTTCGTTGATCTTGCGGATGGCGACCTCGAAAGAACCATCGCGCTGCGCTATCGACTCTCCCCGCTCGGCCCCACGGAGTGGGCGGCCGTCCTTCGGCTGACGCCGCCTCCCCCTACGCCAGAAGAGGTCTACCTGGAGATCTCGGGGACGCAGCTGCGCATCCGTGACAGCGGAAATGTCGGCGTCGGCGGACCGTTCAACTCCGGCACCGACTGGCACCGAGCCGAGATCACGATCGGCGGTGCCTCGACGGTCATTCGGGTCGACGGGATTCAGCGCGGCGTCGCGGCGTGGTCACCCTCGTTCCCGCTGGGTGACATACGACTCGCGGTCGGCATCACCGAGGTGCTCGGCCCGTGGCCAGCGATGATGGTCCATATCGACGACGTCGAGGTGCTGCCTTGATCCTCCTGCTCCTCGCGCTCGCGCAAGCCCCCTCCGTCGAGGCCTGTCTGAACGCGAGCGAGCGCGCGCAAGTCGCCTTGCGCGGCGGTCGTTACCTCGCGGCGCGGGACGGGTTCGAAGTCTGTGTGGCGTCGTCGTGTCCGGCCGTCGTGCGGCGCGACTGTCGGGCGCGGTTGAAGGCGACGCAGAACAAACTCGCCTCGGCCGTCGTGACCGTCGTCGACGCCGACGGGCGCGAGCTCGAAGCCCGCGTTCAGGTCGACGGGCGCAGCTACACCAACGGGGATCCGCTCGACCCCGGCGAGCACCGCGTGAAGGTCACCGCGAACGGCACGACCCACGAAGGCGCGCTCCGGCTCGCGGAGGGCCAACGCGACCACGCGGTCGAGATCGTCGTCGCGCCACCGCCTCCGCCACCGGCGATCGTCGCCGAGCCGACGCCTCCGGACGAAGGCGTGGACGTCCCCTCCATCGCGCTCACCGCCGCAAGTGGGCTTGCGCTCGTGACGTTTGCCGTCGCGGGCGGCCTCGGCGTCGCGGAGTACAACCGCGTAGAGTCGAGCGCCTGCGGTCGCCTCCGCGCCTGCACCTCGGACGACACGCGCTCCGCCAAGACCCTCTTCTTCGTCGCCGACGTCGCGCTGATCGTCGGGATCACGACCGGCGCGGGCGCGCTGGTGTCCTGGCTCTCGGAGCCCGAGCCGTGAACGCGCTCCTCGTCCTGCTCGCGCTCGCGGCGGCCGACGGTGACCGGCGGTTCGTCATGGACAACGGCATGGTCGCGATCCTCCGCGAGATGCCGGGCGAGCCCGTCGTCGCGGTCACCGTCGCCTACGGCGTGGGGGCGGCCGACGATCCGGAGGACCGCGCGGGGCTCGCGCACCTCGTCGAGCACCTCACCTTCCGCGGCACCAAACACACGAAGCCGTTCGAAGTGCTGTCGTCGCTGGAGGCGGTCGGTGGACGCGACATGAACGCCTCGACCTTCCTCGACGCGACCGCCTACTACGCGGTCGTCCCCACCGGTGCGCTCGAGCGTACGTTGTGGAGCGAAGCCGATCGCATGGCGTTCACGCTCGAGGTGATGAGTGATGCGACGTTCGCGGACGAACACCCCGTCGTGATGCGGGAGATGCGCGGACGACGAGGCGGCATCGGCGGGACATTCTTCGCGTACGCGCGCCGCGCGTTCTTCGGTGACGGGCACCCCTACGCTGGCGTCGAAGACGAGCTCGAACAGACCGCAGCGCTCACCGCGCACGACGCGCGGTGGTTGTTCCAGCAGACCTACCGCCCCGACAACGCCGTCGTGACGCTCGTCGGCGCCTTCGATCCCGCACGCGCGGAGTCGATGGTGCGAAAGCACCTCGGCACCGTCGTCGCGCCGGCTATCCCCAAACGCGCGCGCCCCGCCGCACCGGAGCGCTCCGAGCGGTGCCGTGAGATCTGGGTGACGGCGCGGGTCGCGAGCCCGGTGGTGGAGGTGTGGTGGGCCGTCGACGGTGACTTCGATGCGGTCGAGGTCGCGACGGTCGTGATCGAGAAGCGGCTCTCGGAGCAGCTGCAGAAGCAGTACGGCGCGGCGGTGTACGTCGCGAGCGGCGTGCAGCGGCAGCGACTCGAGAGCCACGCGTACGTTCGGATCGTCGGCGCCCGCGACGCCAACGCCAACGCGCTGAAGAGCCTCGTCCTCGACGAGGTCCGGCAGCTGCGCGATCTGCGGTTCGGCACCCAACCGGTCGTCGACGCAATCCGCAGCGTCCGCGGCGGTCGGCGCTCACAAGAGGACGACCCACTCGACGTCGGTCGTGATCTCGCGCTCGCGGAGCTCGGTGTTCCGGTCCGCGGCGCGGTTCCGGAGGGGGCGGTCGAGGTGCAAGCCGCGACGAGGAAGCACCTGACGCCGACGCGGCGATTCGTCGCCGTCCTCGACACCAAGGGGGAGACGACGGATGTCGCACGTACGGTCGGCCGCGATTGCCGTTAGCGTGGCGTTGACGTTTGCGTGCGGCGGGCGCTCGACGCTCCCGCCCCTCGCGCAGCCGCTGACGCCGACGCCCGACGAACCCTTCCGCGCCACGCCGCCTCCGGTCGAGACCGACGCGCGCCCGCTCGTCGCACCCGAGGTCGACGCGCGCACCCTCGACAACGGGCTCACGGTCTGGGTCGCGCGGCGCGAATCCCACGACGCGATCGTGTACCTCGTGAACCGCGAGGGCGGACGACGCTTCGCGAATGAGCCGGACGCCGCGACGCTCGCCGCGCGTGTCCTCGCCGCGCGCATCAAGGGCAAAGCGGGCGTCGCTTCGGAGTCGGCCTACGTGCGCAAGCGCGGCGACCCCATACAGGTCACGTATGTGTTCGAACGCTTGATGACGGCGCTGTCGGCGGGCCCGGTGGAAGGCGCACGACTCCGAAGCGAGCGCACGCAGCTGCACAACGAAGCCGGGTTCACTTCGTCGTCCAACGCCGCGTGGCTCGTGGACCGGATGGAACGCGGCGGGCCCGACCACCCCCTCGCGCAGGTGCCCCGCGTCCGAACCGACGCGCTCACGAACGTCAGCGGCGCCGACGTCACGGCCTTCATCGAACGCGCATACCGCCCCGAGTCCTGCGCGGTGATCGTCGTCGGTCCGGTGGACGCCGCGACGATCCACGCCCGCGCGGCGGAGGCCTTCGCGGGCTGGCGCTCCCGCGAACCGGTGAAGGCCTCGGCGCCCATCGGTCGCCTCCCGAGCGAGGGCGGGCGACGCATCCGCTTCGTCCCGGGCCGCAGGACCCAAGCGTACGTCGGCCTGCTGCTCGATGGCCCGTCGGTGCAGTCCACGGAAGCGATCGACTACGAGGTGATGGTGGCGGCGCTGTCGAACGGGTTCGTCTCGCGCGCACAGAGTCGCCTGCGACACGAGCGCGGCCTCACCTACGGCGTGTACACCCAGCGGCGCGCGCGCACGGGGAACGTACACGCGATGCTCGGCGGCTGGTTCGATCACGAGGGCGCGGCGCAGGGCGCGCAGGGGCTCCTCGACGTCGTCGACGACCTGCAGAAGCACCCGCTCGACGGGGCCGAGCTCGACAACGCAAAGGCGCGCCTGCGCGCGAGCCTGCACGCGCGACTCGCGAGCACCCGCGGTGTCGCCAGCTACCTGCGGGACGTCTTCGCGCAAGGGCTGCCGCCGACCTACGCCAACACCATCGAGGCGCGTCTCGTGGACGTGACGGCGGCGGACGTCACGAAGGCAGCGCAGGCCGCGCTCGTCCCCGAGCAGGCGCGTCTCGTCGTGCTGGGGTTGGAGCCGGAGTTCGTCTCGGCGCTATCGTCGATCGGCACGTTGGTGCGGACGCCGTTGCCGGTGCGCTCGCACCGACCGACGTACTACGGGCGTTGACGTTCAGACGTGGCCGTTGGGCTTGCCGTTCTTCGGGGCGGAGCGCGACCAGATCTCCGTGACCTCGCTCGTCGCGTGGCGCACGAGCCAACGCTCGACGACCGGGAAGACCTCGTCGGGGGCCTGGCGGCCGAGGAGCAGGCCGCCGTGCCCGTACTCCACGTCGCACCCGCGCTCCTTGCCCATGATGACGTACTGGACGTCATCACTGCCGACCCGATCCGCGACGAACTTCACGGCGTCGGGCGGCGCGAGGGTGTCGGCGGAGCCGGCGACCAGGAGCGTGGGGACGACGAGGTTCTCCAGACCGTCTTCGAGCGGGGTGCCGTCTTTCGAATGTAATCCACCCGAGCGAACCCACGACAGCATCAACCGCAGGATGCCCGGCGGGATGTCCTCGGCGAGCGACGCGAACAGACGACGCAGGAGCGGGTCATCCAGCGGCGCGATCCGCGACAACACGATCTTCGGGAACAGGTTGAGCCACGCGCTGATCGGCACGCCGAGCTTCGCGAGGCGCCGCACCGGAAGCGGCGTGCGGAACAGGTTCGCGAGCAACCACCCCGGCCCGCGGAGGAGCTTCAGGTACAGCTGGTGCGAGATGGTCCCGGGCGAGCCGATCGCGACCACGCCCGCGACGCGCGACGTGAGCGGGTGCGCCATCGCGAAGAAGAAGTACTGCAGGATCCCGCCCCAGCTGTGGCCGACCCACAGCACCTTCTGGGCGCCGGTCAGATCCAACACGGTCTCGATCGCGGTGGCGACGTCCTGCTGGACCTCGTCGTCGATCGTCCAGTCGGCGCCCGTGGGCACCGTCGCGCGACCGTGGCCGCGGGTCTCGAGGACCCAGACGTCGAACCCCGCGCGCGCGAGCGTCCGGGCGAGGGACATGCGATCGCCCGACACCCCGTCGTCGAAGAAGTCCATGTTGAAACGATTCGCGCCCAGCCCGTGACAAAGGATGACGGGCTCGCTGTAGCGCTGCAGCTCCGGCGGGTGGTGGTAGAGCGCGATGTGATGGCCGACATCGGACAGCTCGATGGTCAGCGCTTCGACGGTCCCGGCGTCGTCCAGCCGGAACGAGGCGGTGAGCGCCTCGGAGAGGAAGACGTAGGCGACGAGGACTGCCACCGCGGCCAAGACCACGTACAGGAGCGTGTCGCCCGTCATGCGATTCATCATCGCACGTCTTGTCGTGCGATGCCCGGTCGAGCGTGCTAGCGTGGTCGGGCTTGGCACGTGATGGCCAAACGCGGCGCCGCCGGCGCCGCATACGTTTCGACCTGCAGAAGGCGATGTTCGTCCTTCCGAACGCCTTCACCGTCTCCAGCATCTTCTGCGGCTTCTACGCCATCACCCTCTGTATGGGAGACGCGGAGCCGGGCGATCTATATCGCGCGGCGATCGCGATCTTCTTCGGCATGTTCTTCGACATGTTCGACGGACGCGTCGCGCGGCTGACGAAGACGCAGAGTGAGTTCGGGATGCAGCTCGACTCCCTCGCGGACCAGGTCTCGTTCGGCGCCGCGCCCGGCGTGTTGTTGTGGCGGTGGTGCCTGTACGAGCTCGACTTCATCGGGCTCTTCGTCGCGTTCCTCTACGTCGCGTGCGGCGCGCTGCGCCTCGCGCGGTTCAACGTGCTCGCGAGCCGCGAGCCGGGGTCGTCGAAGTACTTCGTCGGACTGCCGATCCCCCTCGCCGCCGGCACGGTCGTCGCGATGGTCATGGCGAGTTACCCGTTCGGCGAGCCCAAGTACGGCGGCCCGCCGGCGGTCGCGACCGTGGCGCTGGTGCTGGCCGGGCTGATGGTCTCGAACGTCCGCTACCGCACGTTCAAGGACCTGCGGCCCTCGAAGAAGTCGATCACCATCGCCTTCGTGGTCTGCCTGGTCTTCGCCGCGCTCTCGGCCCAGCTCAAGCCCACCTTCGCCCTCGCGACCCTGTTCATCGGCTACATCACGCTGGGGCTGGGCGAGGAGATCGTCTTTTTCAAGCGCCGCCGGGCGGAGCGGGAGGCCACGATGCCCGAGGACGAAGAGGGCGAGCCCGACGAAGAGTTCGTGGACGACGACGAGGACGAGGACGAGGTCGAGGAACCCCCCGCCCTCGCGTGATTTCCCCACGATCCTCGTATCCTACCCTCGCCCCTCCACGGGCTGACCGATGGTACGAACCCGCCAGGCGCGGTCCGCTGTGACCAACATGAAGTGGACCCTCGGTCCGGCCGCGCTCGCGGCCGTGTTGCTGACGTCCGAGGCGTGGGCTCTGCCCGTCGCCCCGGGCGCATTCTGCGACGCCTACCCCGACGCACCGACGTGCCTCGCCGGGCTCCCGGCCTGCACGTTCTGCCATGCCGGCACTCCGCCGACCCGGAACCGGTTCGGCGAAGCGCTCGAAGCGAAGATCCTCCCGGCGATGACACGTCCGCTCGACGTGAACGACTTCCTCGGCGCGCTGCCCACGGCACTCGAAGAGATCGAAGACGACGACAGCGACGGCGACGGCTACTCGAACCTCGACGAGATCCTCTCCGGCACACACCCGGGCGACGACCTGTCGCGGCCCGACGAGATCGAGTGCGCCGGTAAGACGGGCATCAACGATCAGTTCGACGTCTGCAACTGGGACGCACGCTACGCGTTCAAGAAGGTCAGCCTCGACTTCTGCGGGCGCTCCCCCACCTGGGAAGAGATGCAGGCGTTCGACGCGGAGGCCGACCCGCGCGCCGCGGTGCATGCCAAGTTGACGGCGTGCCTCGACAGCCCGTTCTGGATCGGACAGGACGGCCAGCTCTGGGAGCTCGCGCACAAGAAGATCCGCCCCATCCAGGCGATCAAGGCCGGTGAGGACGGCGGCATCATCCCGCTCGCCGACTACTACGACGACTACCGCCTCTTCGTGTACGCGCAGACCGACGACCACGACGCGCGCGACGTGCTCACCGCGGACTTCTTCGCGGTCGCGCGCACCGACAGCGACGGCAACACGACGCACTACGCACGTGCGACCGGCGCGGACCGCACCGGACGGCAGGACATCGTCACCGAGCGCCGCGCGGGGATGATGACCACACGCTGGAACCTGGTGCTCAACGTCATGTTCACCGCGCTCCCGCGCACGGCGGCCGCGCAGGCGTACCGGTCCTTCCTCGGGATGGACATCGCGAAGCTGCAGGGCCTCGACCCGGTCGAAGGCGAGCCCGTCGACTACGACGACAAGGGTGTGCAGGCGGACGCATGCTCGGTGTGCCACTCGACGCTCGACCCGGCGTCGTACCCCTTCAAGAACTATCAGGGCCTCACCGGGAGCGTTGGCACGTACGACCCGAACCGCATCGAAGACGACTTCAGGAACGAGGGCGTCAACATCACGGCGATGCCCGAGCAAGGTTACGTCCTCGGACAGCCGGTCTCGAACCTCACCGAGTGGGCCAACGTCGCGGCCAACAGCGACGCCTTCGCCGCCGCGTCCGTCCTCGAGTACTGGCGCCTCCTGCTCGGACACGATCCGCTCGCGTCGGAGCAGGAAGAGTTCAACGCGCTGTGGAACACGCTGAAGGGCCGCCACAGCTACCAGATCGAGAAGATGCTCCACGACCTCATCGACACGGAGGCCTACGGTGTTCCGTAAGACGCTGCTCATCGCCACCTGCACGCTCCTGTTCGCCTGCCCGTCGTCCGAGCCGTCCGAAGACGGCGGACCGACGCGCGACGGCGGACCGGGTTCCATCGAAGACCCCAACCGCGACGGCGGCACGACGGTCACGACGCCTTCGTTCCTCGCCTCCGAGAAGGGCAGCGTTCGTTTCAAGAAGGCGAAGCGCATCGAAGCCGACTTCGCGACGGCGCTCGGTCTGTCCGAGGTCTGCACCGAGCTCGGTCAGTACTCGTGCTCGGACTTCATCCACCGCATCACGCTCGGCGGCGTCGAGGCGTACGTGCAGGGCCTCAACGAGCCGCTGCCGTTCACCTCGGTGACGACGCCCCTCGCGGTGGAGCGCATGGCGCTGTTCGCGTGCCGCGAGCGGGTCAGCGCGGACTTCGGCAACCCGAGCAGCGGTCGGATCTTCTTGAACCTCCCGCTCGCCAACGGCGCGCTCGCCGACGTGGAGGCCGAAGAGGTCGCCGCGTCGATCCAGCGTCTCTACCAGCGCGCGTTGCTGCGCGTCCCCACGCCCGACGAGGTCGAGCACCATCGTCAGCTCTATCGCGACATCGAAGCCGACGGGCAGCCGAACGCCGCCCGCGACTGGGCGGTCCTGTCGTGCCACGCCGTCCTCACCTCGATGGAATCGCTGTTCTACTAGGAGCCCCGACGATGCGTTCGAATCGACGACACTTCCTCAAGGGCATGGGCGCCGCCGCCGTCGGCGGGGCGGTCTCTCCCCTGCTCACCCCGCGCACCGTCGGTGCGCAGGACGCCAAGAAACCGAAGTTCCTGATCGTGGTGGCGGGCGCCGGTGGCGCTTCGCTCATCGACAGCTTCCTCGCGATCCGGGAGTCGGAGGCCGGCGCCGGCGCGTCGACCCTCAACTGCTTCCGCGACGCGGAGGTCGAGTCCTGGAACGACACGCCGTTCCGCGCGGTGAACCTGTCGCGGAGCGAGGTCGGCGCGATCCCGATTCCGTACCGGACGAACCAGTCCGCGTTCGTGCGCAAACACATGAACGACCTCATGGTCGTCACGCACACGGGCACGAGCGTGAACCACACCGTCGCGCAGAAGCGTGCGATCACCGGGAACGAAGCCTGGAACGGGCGCACGCTGCAGGAGGCCGTGGCGGCCGAGTACGGCGCGACGATGACGCTCCCGAACGTCAACATGGCGGCGGGTGGCTACCTGGAGCCGGGCATCGACCGCACACTCCCCGGATTCGCCGTCGGTGAGCCGGTCGCGCGCCCGGACTTCTGGCCGCTGTCGCTGGACGGCGCGCGCGGGATCAAGGACCTGCCTTCGCGGACCCGCCTGGAGCTGGCGCGTGCGCTTCGCGATGAGAAGCTCGACGCGGAGTCGACGTTCTTCAAGACGTTCGAACAGAGCCCGCGGCTTCAGCGCTGGATCGAACAGCGTCGCCTCGCGAAGGGCCTGGAGATGCAGGACCTGATCACGAAGCTGAACGCGTACCCGGACGTGCCGGGGAGCATCCCGCTGTCGGAGTACGGGCTCGCGGAGTCGCCGGACGGCGAGACGGTGCGCCAGGCGTTCCCGAAGTTCACGCAGGATCCGCTCGAGGCGCAGGCGATGCTCGCGTACCTGCTGATCAAGAACCGGGTGTCGTGCACGGTGACGATTTCGCCGTCGTTCAACGTGCTGCTCACGACGTCGCCGCCGGCGCTGACGAACCCGCCGCTCGCGTTCGACTTCTCGCACCAGTCGCACCGCGACGCGCAGGCCGTGATGTGGCAGCGCATCCTCGGCATCGCCGACCGGCTCGTGGACCTGCTGAAGGCCACCGAGTTCGAGGCCGGTGAGTCGCTGTGGGATCGTTCGATGATCTTCTTCGCGAGTGACTTCGGCCGGACCAAGCGTCGCCCGTCGAACTCGCAGAGCTTCGGTTCGTCGCACGACCTCAACAACGGCTTCGCGGTGCTCTCGCCGTTCGTGAACGGCAACAACGTGCTGGGCGGCGTCGATCCGACGACCGCGCTGACCTACGGCTTCGACCCGCAGACGGGCGCGCCCGAGGTCGGGCGCAACATGCAGGAGCGCGAGATCTACGCCGGGCTGCTGCACGCGCTGGACGTGGACACGTCCGGCTCGGGCCTCCCGGACATGCGCGCGATGCGCAAGAACGCGTGAGGGGCGCGCGCGCGGCGGCGGTCTTGCTCGTCGCGACCGCCTGCGCGAGCCCGCCTCGGATCAAACTCAGCGTCCCCGCACCCGACGCCCCGGTCGCGGAACGGCTCGCTGCGTACGAGAAGCTGTCGGCGCAGCGCGCCACGCCATCCTTGCTGAAGACACTCCCCGCGCAGCCCTTCGGGAGGGGGCAGCGAGAAATCGAGCTGCCGCCTCACCTCCTCCTGCAGGACGGCCGAGAGATCCGCGCACCGGACGACCTGCTGCCGGTCGTGTGGTGGGACTCCGCGACGGCCGTCAGCGCGCGACGGAGCATCGAAGCGCGAGACCGGGCTGACATGGGTTGGGCCATCGCGGCGTGCGGACCGGTCTTGGGCCTCGCGACCGCAGTGTCGGGTCTTGCGTTCGAACCGGACAGCACCGGGCGTTCGACGTTGCTCGTCACGGGCCTCGCCATCACCGTGCTCATGATGGCCACAGGAGGCATCCTCGGCTTCGGCAACCAGGCGTCGGCCTCCCGAAGCGCCTCCGAAGCGTTCCGCTCGTACGACGACGATCTCCTCGGGCGCCTCGCGCTGTGCCGAGATGGGGACGCCGTCGCCGCCTGCGTGGAGCGCTGACCGGGCGACAGATCTGCTCGACGCGCGTCGTATGGGGTGTCGTGCGTCGCCTCCTCCTCCTCCCGATCCTCGCCGCCTGCTCGGCGCCCGAACCCACTTCGGTCACCACGGACGAAGCCACGGCGCCCCCCGTCGCGCAGGTGCCGCCGCCCACCACGAACGCGCCGCCGCCACCGCCAACCGGGCTCCCGGAGCTCCCTGCGGTGCGGCGGGACGTCCTGAACTTCGGCGACAACGGGGGCGGCCCGGACTTCACGTACCCGCACCTGCCGCCGTTCCGGCTCACGACCGACGGGCGCATCGGCGTGATCCTCGGGCAGCGCAAGATGTACCTGATGTCGCCGGAGATGATGTCGGGGCGGTTCCTCAGCGGGCCGAACGGGGTCTCCATCACGAGCCTCGCGCACCAGCACACCGCGCTCCCCGCGTTCGAGAATTCGACGATGCCGATGAAGCGCGTGCAGATGCACACGATCTGCGACGGCACGCGCGACCAGCCGGTGAGCAAACGCCGCAACCCCTACCCGTGCGCCGCGAACAACCAGCAGGACTGCTACGACCTCACGATCGTCAGCACCGTGGAAGGCGAGGTATCGCCGGGCGTGAAGAACATGGAGATCTGGGGCGCGGACATCCGCGTCGTCGTGGACCAGCCGAAGACCGCGAATCCGCAGATCTCCAGCGTCACCGCGCTGTCGCCGCCGGTGTCGACGCCGCAGCTCGCGATCAAGTCGCTGTGGGAGCCGATCACCACGGAGGACGGCTACCTCTTCGTGGGGCGCGCGAGCTTCTCGCAGATGCCGAACCCGACCGGCGGCACCGGCTCGTACGACATCGTCTACTCAGTATACCCGGAGACCGCGACCAACAGCCCGTGTGACGTCACGCAGTGGACGACGTTCCAGCCGATCTCCCACGCCCCCTACGACCCCGCGATGCAGGGTCGCTACGGGCTCGCGCAGCACCCGTTCCGCGACCCCGAGGGCAACCTCATCCCGGACGGCGCCGAGCTCAAGGCGACCTACCAGTGGATGGATGCGAAGGGCCGCAACCTCTTCTTCACGACGCTCAACGAACGCTTCCACTACTACGACCAGGGCGGAAACCTGTTCACGCGTTACAAGGCGCGCTGCCTCCCCGGCTACAACTGCCTGCTCTACCCGAGCCACACCCAGGTCGAGGACAAGACGGTGGAGGCGACGTTCCACTACCAGGGCGTCGCGATGGCCGGGCTGTGGACGCACGGCAAGGTCGTCACCGTCGACGGCGTCCTCAACAACATCGACTACAACCTCTACGTCGGGAAGGACATGCGCCGGCAGGTGCAGCTGTATCAGGACAACTCGGGGCCGACGGGCGCGCCGACGAGCGGATGGATCGACGCCGGCAACGGACGCGCCGACGGCAACCACGATCCGACCGGACACCTGGAGCGCCCGCCGGTGGGGTCCGGGAACATCAACGTCATCGATTCGATCGAGAACCGCTTCAACTACTCGGCCAACCTCGAGGTCGCATCCCCGCGCGACGTGGTCTGGCTGGTGAGCAACGGCAAGGGAACGCAGGAGGTCGAGTTCGACGACTACATCGACAAGGACGCTCTGATCGTCTCGAACATGACCGCGTCGCTGTCGCACGCTGCGCCGCACCCACGTTCGTTCGGGACGATGCGCTACCGCGACGGCTTCGCGCAGACGCGGATCAGCGGCACCCTCTACGGCCTCGGTCCGATCGACGAGGTGCGGTTCCAGAACGGCGCGAGCTCCCCGACGATTAACGTGCCGTCCTACGGGCTGGCGGATCCCAATGTACGTGTGGAGCCCGTCGCGCTCGGCGGCGTCGAGGGCAAAGGTGCGTGGCTCGATGGCGTGAGCGGGATCCGCTACACGATCCCCGCGGAGTCCGCCGGACAGCAGAGCCTGGCGAAGCGCGACTGGTACCTCGGCGTGTTCGTCGACGCGCGCCAGACGATCGGCGCGTACGTCCCCGAGCTGCTCGCGCTCCCGGACGGCTCGTCGATCTTCCTCTACTACGCGGACGCCGTGGTGCTCCGCTCCGCGACGGGCGCGCTGTTCCTGCACTACCTCCCCGCGGCGGCGCGCTACGCGCCCAAACACTACAACCACCTGGGCTTCGTCGTGCGCGACGAAGGCAGGACGGTCGACCTCTACCTCAACGGTTTCCTCCTTGGCACTTCGACCGACACCGCGCCGATCCTCGGCGTGGTCCCCGGCGACCTCGTCGTTGGACGCGACACGGAGGTGCTCGGGTTCCGCGGCTGGATCGACGAGCTGAAGGTCATCGGACGTCGACCCGGCCCCGAGCTCGCGTGTAACTACGCGCGCGGTTATCTGGTGGGGATGCGCGGCGACGCGGACCCGAACGCCGCCCGCGCCGCGGCCTACCCGAAGTCGTCACACACGCAGATCGCGAACCTCCTCGGCACCGACGAGTTCGACACCTACTACTGCGTGCACGACTACGACGACGTGCACGGCATGCCGCCCGCCCTCTCCGCCACCAGCCTCGCGGCGGGGACGCGGAGGATCAGCGCGGAGCTTCACTTCCCGGAGGGTCCGTTCAGCCACAACGCACCGCGGCCCGACACCACCGGCAACGACTTCTGCCTCGGTTGTCACGACGCGACGCGCGCACCGCCGCTGGGGCTCGGCGCGCTCACCGCGGGGGCCGGACCGATGATCAACGACCCGCGCCGCCAGCCGCTGTTCGCGCCCCGTATCCAGAGCGGCAACTTCCCGGCGGACTTCCTCGCGCCGGGGCAGCCGATGAACCACACGACGCTGTTCAACGGCGCGTCGTTCTTCGATCCGTTCCTCTTTCCGTAGTCGACGACCGCGCGCACGGGCGTATGATGCCGCCGCCCGGCCCGCGATGTTCGATACGCTCCGCAACCCCAGCGCGTACCTGCAGCGACGCGTCGCCCTCTTCGCGCGGGTCGCCGCGCAGTTCTTCGGCGTGATGTGGGTCGTGGACATCTTGTCGCCTTCGGCGCCCGGGGAGTCGCTGTGGTCGAGCACCCGCCTCGCAACGTTCACGGTCGCGGTGACGTTCGGCGTCGTCTGGGCCGTGGCCCGGCGCGGGTCCCGACCGGCCTGGCAGTCGCGGTCGTTGGAGATCGGCGGGATGTTCGTGGCCATGGGGGTGTTCGCGACGCTCCCGCTGTTCCCGCCGGTGCCCGGCGCGGGCGGTGTGATGGGGATGTTCGTGCCGATCCTGATGGGCATCGTCATGCTCCTCCGTGCGGCGGTGATTCCCAGCACCGCGTGGTTGTCGGCGACGCTGGTGCTGACGTGGGGCGGCGTCATGACGTGGTGCTCGGTCGCTGGGTTCGAAAACCTGCGCATCGAGATGGCGATGGACGAGGAGTTCCCGGACTGGATGTTCCCGCTCACGCTGAACGTGTTCGCGACCGTGGGTTTTGCGTTCGTCGCGGCGGTCGTCTCACGCGTGGTGTTCGGCCTGCAGACGCGCGTGCGCGAGGCGATGCAGCTTGGCCAGTACACCCTCGAATCGAAGATCGGCGAGGGCGGCATGGGCGCGGTCTATCGCGCGCGCCACGCGATGTTGCGTCGACCCACCGCGGTGAAGTTGCTTCCGCCGGCGAAGGCCGGCGAAGAGGCCATCGCGCGCTTCGAGCGTGAAGTGCAGCAGACCAGCCGACTCACGCACCCGAACACCGTCGCCATCTTCGACTTCGGGCGCACGTACGACGGCGTCTTCTACTACGCGATGGAGTTCCTCGACGGCGTGAGCCTGCAGGCGCTCGTGGATCGCTTCGGTCCGCTCCCGGAGGCGCGCGCGATCCACGTGCTCCGGCAGGTCGCGGACGCGCTCGCGGAGGCCCACGCGATGGGGCTCGTGCACCGCGACATCAAACCCGACAACATCATCCTCTGCGAGCGCGGCGGCATCCCGGACATGGTCAAGGTCGTGGACTTCGGGCTGGTCAAGGACGTCCAGACCGCGTCGGACCCGGGCGTCACCACCGCGAACACGGTCCAGGGGACGCCGCTGTATCTCGCCCCCGAAGCGTTGACCGCACCCGACACCGTCGACGCACGCGCGGATCTCTACGCGCTCGGCGCGGTCGCGTTCTTCCTCCTCACGGGATCGACGGTCTTCGAGGGCAACGTCGTCGAAGTCCTCGGGCACCACCTGCACTCCAAGGCCCCCGCGCTGGCCACGAAACGCAGCGGCGTCGACCCCGCGCTGGAGGCCGTCGTCGCGAAGTGCCTCGCGAAGAAGCCAGAGGACCGCTTCGCTTCCGCCGCCACGTTCCGCGAAGCGCTCGACGCGTGCGCCGCCGCCGGCGAATGGTCGCGCGACGAGGCACGCGCGTGGTGGCACGTCCACCGCGCGGAGGTGGAGAAGCGCACGAGCGGGACGGTGGAGACGTCGCGCCGGACCATCGCGCCGGTGTGACGTCTCAGCACTTCGTGCCCGCGAAGCTGGGCCCCCACGCGGCCCAGAGCGTCGCGCCGGCGCCGAGCGAGAACAACAGCGCGACCCGCGCGGTGCTGCCGAGGTCGGCCCAATCCGCGCCGAGCCTGAGGACGACGGTGATCGCGAGGACGCCCGCGACGATCCGAAGCGCTCTGCGCTCGGTGAACCACAAGACGACGCCGAGCAGCGCCCAGAACACTGAGAGGCCCCAGCCGGCGATCCCGCAGGCGGTGAGCACCGTCGAGACGGCCGCGACGGCCATGAGCACGCCGGCGATCTCGAACCACGGTCTCACCATCACGGGAGACAACCGGCGCAACGTAGCTTGCAAGACCACGAACAGCGCCGCGAGCGCGACCCACTGCTGAACGTAGTCGCCGTCGTGAGCACCGACGCGCGGGGAGCTCACGGCGAACGCGAGGCACAACACCGCGGTGCTCACGACGGCGGGAGCCCAGGCCTGCCCGGCGCGCGCGATGCGAGCGGCCGCGGCGAGACCCAGCGTAACGGTGCCGAGCGCAAACGCGAGATCGACGTCGTCGTAGTACGCGGTAGCTCCGACGATGGCGAAGAATGCACCCGCGAAGAGGAGCAAGTGCCCGACGCCGAGGGCCTCCGCTCGTCTGAAGAGCAGCGCGCCGCCGAAGACACACGCCGACGCGGCGATGGCCCCTTCGGTGACACCACCGCGGTCGAAGGCCACGGAGACCATCGCGAGCGTGGTGAGCACCGTGGACACCACGGCGCTTCGGTAGGGGGGAGCGTCGTCTTGGCGACCGGTGAGCGTCAACGCGGCGCCGAAGCTGGCGACCCAGCCGACGAAGGCCAACGCGAGCGCTTCGGGCCCCGCGAGGCCTCCCGACAAACACCAGCCATTCACGACCAGCGCACCGGCGATCCCGCAGGTGACACTCTCCAACGCACGGTCCGCGAACACGAGGAACACCAACGCGGCGGCGACGACGAACAGGCCACACGTTCCGAACCAGGATGGCCCCGACGTCAGGACGAAGTACGTGAACACGAGCACCCCGCCGACGGTCTGCACGACGCGGCTGATCGGCGCGCTCCCGAACAGCCCGCACACCATCAACGCGAGCGCGACGGTGGTTCCGGCCAACGGCGTCACGACGCCGTGGTGCTCTGCGACCAACGCGGCCGCCAACATCGCGAGCGCGCCGAAGGCTGCGACGACGTCACGAACGACGGGCTCACTCACGACACACCTCCGCAGTCCTCGGGCTGGCGCTCATCGATCAGGGGCTCAGTGAACTTCGATGGCGCGCCGAGGCCCTTCTCGTCGAAGACGCCGTCGTGCTCGAGCTCGACGGACGCAGGGAGTCGGAAGGTCACGGAGTCCAGGTCGCTTCGCACCCAAACCCACGGGCAGCGCTCAGCGTCACGGATATCGACGCGCGAGCGTTCGTCGCGTTGCAGCTGGACGAGGGCGACGCGACAGTAGTCGCTGGCCCGCGGAGGGCGTGAAGCCTGAGAACACGCCGTCGACACGCGCGGCACGAAGACCTCGATCTCGACCGGGCAGGAGCGCTCGTTGTGAAGTGCGAGCGGGATGCCTTCGCGGCCGAAGGCCAAGGCACCTCCGACCGCGGACACGAGGACGACGGCCCCGACGAGCGCGCGCCGGCGATCGCCGCGGCGCGCGACTTGGGCGATCGCGGCGTCAACCGCGGGCCCCTCCAAGCCCACCGCGCGGCACACGTCGAGGAGCTCGTCTTCCGAGAGGTCAGCCGCGGCGTCGTGGTCGGCGGCGAGCGCGACAACGGCTTTCAGATCGTCCTGCGAGTAACGTTTGGGCATCCTTTCGGTCTAATGCTTCGCCGTTGCGAGGGTGCGGAGATCCGAGGGACAGGTGATGGCAATCCAGTGTCGACCAGCCCCGCGTGGGATCGCGCACGTTTCGGATCTCCGACCCGCGCCGTGGTAGGTACAGCCGCGTCATGCGACGCGCCCTGCTCTGCCTATTCCTCCTCACCGCCTGCAGCGGCGGCACCGACGACGACGATGCTCGGGACGGCGGCTCGGTCGTGAAGGACGCCGGCACCCGCGATGCGGGGGTCGAGGAACCGCGCGACGGCGGCCCCCCGCCGAGCTTCTGCGAAGCGCGCTGCGACTTCGAAACGCGCTGCAACGCCGGGGAGGTCAGCGACTACTGCGGCGCCGACTGCGAGGACTGGGCCGCGTTGATTCGCCCCGCGGCGATCGACGCGCTCGCGTCGTGCCTCGGGGTCGGGGACGACTGCTCGGTGGCCGGGGACGAGGACAGCTGCTTTTCGATGGCCGCACAGGCCGCCGGCACGCGCGACATCGACACGATGCTGCGCGACGCCTGCACGATGAAACACACCGACTGCGGCGACACGTTCCCGCTCGCGCTGTGCGCGAATGACAGCAACATCGAGCTGTACGAGACGTCCGTGATCGTGGAGCTCAACGGATGCTTCGTGCCCGCCGCGGCCTGCGGTGAGGTGCTCGACTGCTTCCTGATGGCCGCCCCGCGGCTCGGTGGGTGACAACCATGCGACGATCCATCGCCACATTCACCGCACTGCTCACCACGCTCACGAGCTGCTACGCGCACGTCCCCCTCGAGGCGCCGAAGCCGACGGCCACGCCGCAAGAGCGAATCGAGGCCTACGAAGAGCTCGCGCCGACACAGGTGCATCGCACGCAGAACTACGTGGTCACCGGCTACGTGGCCTCGCCCGGGATCCGAACGACCGACTACATGCGTCTCAAGGGCGGCGCGAAGGTGCACTTCCCGGAGGACCTGCTGCCGATCGTTCCCGAGGGATCCTCGACGGCGCTGCGGGCCATGGAGAGTGTCGACGACCGGTCGTCGGCGAGCTGGTACTCGTGGTTGTTCGTCGGATCGATGGTCGGCGGCTCGGCGGTGGCGGTGGTGCCGCTCTTCACCCGCGACTCCGACGACTTCGACCTTCCGCTGATCCCACTCCTCCTCGGGCTCGGAATCGTCACCGTGGGCGGCCTCTGGGGCGGCATCGGGATGATGTTGAAGCGGCAGTCGTCGGAAGATGCCGCGGCCGACGCATTCGCGACCTACGAGGAAGATCTCCGGCGCTACATGAACCTTTGTGTCTCCAACGGAGCGGTGCACGCGTGTGAGCTCGGCGTCCCGTCGCCCGCGCCGACGGGATGTGTCCCCGCTTGTCGATCCGGTTTCGTCTGCGTCGAGCGGCAGTGCCGCTCCGCGTGCAACCCACCTTGCGAAGCCGGGCAACAGTGCGTAGTCGAGGCCGGCGGCCCCGCCTGCCGCTGATCAAGTGATCGCGAAGCGCCCGACGATCGGGACGTGATCCGAGAGGCCGTCCCAGGGCCCCTCCGCGCCGAACGGGTGGGTGTCCTCGAAGTCGAGCCACCTCAGGCCGGGGCCCGCGAAGATGTGGTCGAGGCGCATCCGGTAACGCAGGAACCCGGCGGTGGGCCACCCGGTGCGTAGCGCATCGACGGAGGTGCCGAGCACCTCCGGGAACGGGTCGCGCACCGCGAGCGTCTCCTGGATCTGCTGGTACACCGGGGACCCGGGGAGCGAGTTGAAGTCGCCGACGATCAGGTAGCGATCACTCGAGCGCTGCTCGGCGACGAACGACGCCAGCGCGTCGATCTCCCGCGACTGGTTCTTGCCCCAGCCCATGCGCCCCGGGATTCGGTAGAAATCCTTTGAAAAGAACGCCGGGAGCGACAGGTGGGTGTTGAAGATGTCGACGTCCCAACCGTCGTGCGTCGCCACCCGGACGTGCGCGCAGATGCGTGACTGTTTCCACTTCGCCGACGGGCCATTGCGACGGTGGGTAATCTCGCCGTGCCCGCCGACCGCCGCGACGACGTGTTCGTCGTCCCGCACCAACACGGCGAGCCCCGTGGTGTAGATCTGGGCGTTGCCCAGGCGATAGGTGTGCGCCGGGAAGTAGTGCGGCCGGTAGCGGTGCGTGCGATCGCGGTACTCGAGCGCCCAGTCGAACCGCTTCATGAACGCCTGGATCTGCGTCTCGTTGAGGTGACTCGGCGTGTGCGACCACGTCGACCGCAGCGACCGGGTCTCGACCTCCTGCAGACAGATGACGTCCGGGAGCACGTCGAGCTTGGCGATCGCGTCCGTGATGCCGTCGATCGCGACACGCCGCGACGCCGCACCACGCATCGGCGCCACGTGTCCGAAGTACCGGACGTTGTATGTCATCACCCGGAGGGTCACTGGTGCGTCAGTTGGGGGGCCGCGTGTCGTCGTAGATGCGCCGCAGCAGCTCGATGCCGGGGCGCAGCTCACCGTCGGCGATGCGGTGCACGGTGCGCTGGAGGATGTCGTTCACCGGGACCGCGATGCCGTGGCGATCCGCGCGCGAGACGACCTCGCCATTGAGGTAGTCGACGGCCGGGCGACGACCGCGTTCGATCGCGGCGAGCATCGAGGAGCGCAGGCGACGGTAACGCGCGCCCACCGCGAGCAGCAGCGCGTGTTTCTTCACGAGCGAAGCCGAACCGCTCGACGTCTTCTCCTGGTCCGTCAACGCGAGCTTCTCGAGGTTCAGCGTGCCGGCGACCTTCTCCAGCTTCACCTCTTCCTTGCGCGCGACCTCGACGGTCTCGGTCATGACCTCCAGCGCGAGGCGGCGGACGAAGCGGTGCGCGAGGAGGTTGCCGAGCCGGTCGCCGCCGACGGTACCGAGCGAAGAGATCGCGCAGTTGATCGCGAGCTTGCTCCACCGCGCGCCGCGGAGGTTGTCGGTGACCTGCACGGGACCGATACACTCGAGGATCGTGCCGAGCTCGTCGCAGCGCTCCTCGGCGTCGCCTTCGAGGCAGCCGAGCGTGAAGCCGCCGGACGACGTGCGTTGGTAACGCCCCGGTCCGACCATCGATGCGCCCCACGCGATGATGCCGCCGATGACGCGGTCGCGCCCGACGAGCTTCGCGACGCGCTCCTCGCACAGGCCGTTCTGGAAACAGACCATGACGCCGTTGTCGGCGAGGGCAGCCATCGCGGTCCGCGCGGCGACCTCGACCTGCGGCGGCTGCGTGGCGAGGAGGACGTAGTCGTAGCCGGGGCCGTCGATCGGCGGCTCCGCAAACGCGGTGCCCGGGATGATGCGTGTCTCGCCGTCGCCGCCGACCCAGAACCCGCTGCGTTCGATCGAGTCGCGGATCGCTTGGTTCGTGCTGACCGGCGTGACGGTGCAGCCTTGCTCGACCAGGTGCGCGGCGACGATGCCGCCGATGCCGCCCAGCCCCATGACGAGGACGCGGGGTGACTGATCGTCGATCATCCGAGCGGGGCTCCTACTTCGAAGACGAGGTGTGGCGCGGGGCGGAAGTAGAAGATGCGCCAGCCCCACTCCGTGTCTTCCGGACGATCGTCGACGCGCAGCTTCGATGCGAGGAGCTGCGCGTAGATGCGGTCGACCTCCTGCGGTGTCGCGACCTGGAGCGTCACGAGGACGTCGTTCTCACCGAGATCACCAGCCGGCGGATGATGCGCGACGGTGGAGTGGCCCATGTGGAACGACAACAGACTGCCGTTGTCGATCTCCACTTGGCCGGAGACGATCTGACAGAATCGCTTCAGTGGATCGCCATTCGTGTTGAACAGGCAGACCTGCGCTAGGTGGGCGGGCATCGCGGGTCCGCAGATACCTGGGATCGCAGCGTGCCGCCACCGGCCCATCGACCATCCACGGCACACGGATTCAGTACCGAAATGTACGGGCGCTTCCGACGCGTCGGTAGGTCACGGATGGTGGGACAAAACGGCGGCTTGGCAAAAACCGGCTGAAAAGTCGGTGGGTTGTGCGGACCAACACGCTCCACATGAACGTTGACGGACCGATCGGTGGGAGGCATATCAGCGGCGCCTTGGGCACTGAATCGTCATTCATTTCCGACCCGTGCGCCGGGAATGCAGGCCCCGAAAAGGAGACCGAAATGGCCAAAACGCTCGTCGAGGGCCTCGCCGCTGCCGGCGTCGTCGATCACAAGGGCTACACGTTCTTGGACGACCGCCTCGAGCCCCGCGAATGGTCGTTCGCGAACATATCCGCGGAAGCGGATCGCCGCGCGCGTTACTTCCGCTCGCTCGGTCTCGAGAAGGGCGATCGCCTCGCGATGATCGTCCCGGACGGCGAGGACTTCGTGCTGTCGTTCTTCGGCGCCGTCCGCGCCGGCATCGTGCCCGTCCCGATGTACCCGCCGCTCGCGCTCGGCAAGCTCGACAGTTACATCGACACGGCCGCGCGCATCCTCGGCACCGCGTCCGCGAAGATGCTGCTCACCACGAAGCAGGTCTCGCCGATCCTCTGGTCGCTCCTGTCGCGCGTCGATTCGCTTCGAGAGATCGTGCTGACCGAGAAGGTCCGCGATCACGACGACGCCGCGATCACCACGACGATCGACGACATCGTGATCGAGCCCAGCGATCCCTGCTTCCTGCAGTTCACGTCCGGCTCCACGTCGGACCCGAAGGGCGTCATCGTCACGCACGAGAACCTGATCGCGAACGCTAACGCGATCATGTACGACGGCCTCGACTGCGATCCCGAGACGGACCGCGGCGTCAGCTGGCTGCCGCTCTATCACGACATGGGCCTCATCGGCTTCGTGATCTCACCGCTCGTGGCGCACGTCCCGGTGGTGTTCATCCCGACGCTCTCGTTCGTGAAGCGGCCGCACATCTGGCTCGACGTCGTGAACGACTACCGCGGCACGATCACCTTCGCGCCGAACTTCGCGTTCGGCCTCGCGACGAAGCGCGCGAACGAGAAGCGCCTCGCGCAGCTGGACCTCTCCTGCCTGCGTGTCCTCGGGTGCGGCGCCGAGCCGATCAACCCGACGACGATGCGCGCGTTCGTCGAGACGTTCGCGGCGGCCGGCTTCTCGCCGAACGCGCTGATGCCCTGCTACGGCATGGCCGAGGCGACGCTCGCGATGGCCTTCGACCGGCTCGACCGGCCGATGACGACGCTGACGATCGACCGCGACCGCTACGAGGGTGACAAGGTCGCCGAAGCGTCCGACCAGGGCATCGAGCTGGTCGGCTGCGGCGCGACCTTCCCGCAGCACGACGTCGCGATCATGAACGAACACGGCGAGATCGTCGCCGACGGTCAGGTCGGCGAGATCGTGTTCCGCGGTCCCAGCGTCACGAAGGGTTACTTCGAAAACGATGACGCCACGAAGGCGCTCCTCGCGGGCGGCTGGCTCCACACCGGCGACCTCGGGTTCAAGAAGGACGGCACGCTGTACATCTCGGGGCGCCAGAAGGACCTCGTGATCCTCAACGGCCGCAACTACTACCCGCAGTCGATCGAGTGGGAGGTCGAGCAGATCGAAGGCATCCGCAAGGGGAACGTCGTCGCGTTCTCGACGCCCGGCGCCTCCTCCGAGGAGCTGGTAATCGTCGCGGAGACCAAGGTCGAGGAGAAGGACCTCCTGCAGAGCGCGGTGCAGCGGCGCGTCCATGACGCGTTCGGCATCCGTCCTCGCGAGATCATGTTGGTGGGCCCGGGCGGTCTGCCGAAGACGTCGAGCGGCAAGCTGCAGCGCCGCAAGACGAAGCAACTGTTCGAAGAAGGCACGCTGGGTCTGGAGAACCGCCTGATGGGTTCGACGGCCACGCGGGTCGCACTCGCGCGTCACCTCACGCGCTCCGCGTTCGCGCGGTTCACTCACAACATCAAGAAGACGGCGCGCCCCGCGAAGAAGCTCGTGGACGTCGTGCGTCGCGCCGAAAGCAGATAGGTCCGAACCATGAACGATCAGCAAATCATCGCCCTGTTCCAGGAGGCGGTCGCCGAGGTCGACGGCAACGTGAAGCTCGGTGAGATGACCGCCAAGACCGAGCTCGCATCGCTCGGCCTCGACTCCGTGATGACGATGGAAGTCATCGGCGTCATGGAAGAGAAGCTCAACGTGCGCTTCCCCGACGAGGACCTCGCGACGCTCAAGAACATGGGCGACCTGACGACGCTCGTCAGCCGACTCAGCTAGAAGAAGGACCAAGGCCGTGGCCAAGAACCGAGCGTTTCGCGAGGCGATTTATCGCGAGTACATGGAGTTCTTCGAGCGGGCGGAGAAGAACCGCCGCTGGAGTGTCTTCACCGACATCCCGTGGGATGACCTCGACGCGTCGAACAACGACGAGGACGCCGCCCTCTGCGCGGAGACCTTCGTCGGCGTCGAGTCGTACCTCCCCGACTACGTGTCGCAGGGGATCAACGTCGTCCGCGACATGTTCGGTCGGGCTTGGTTCTCCGCGAACTGGGGCTACGAGGAGTCGAAGCACGCGCTCGCGCTGCGCGAGTACCTCGTGCGCTCCGGCCAGCGCACCGCGTCGCAGATGTTCGACTACGAGGAAGAGATCCTCGGCAAGCAGTGGAAGCTCCCGTTCGAGACCGCGCGTCAGATGACGTTCTACGGCGCCGTCCAGGAGCTCGCGACCTTCATGATGTACAAACATCAGGAGAAGCTCGCGCGCGATCGCGGCGACGAAGTGCTCGCCACGATCTACGGCTTCGTCGGCCGCGACGAAGCGGCGCACGCGGACTTCTACCGCAAGGTCACGCAGCTCGAGATCGTCGAGGACCGCGAGGGCGCGATTCGCGACATGGCGATCGTGTTCAAGAACTTCCGGATGCCCGGCGCCAACCTCGTCCCCGACTACGACGCGCGGACCGATGTCATGCGCAAGACGGGCGGCGTGGACCGCGGCGTCTTCTTCAAGGAAGTGTGGTTCCCCACGCTGAAGAAGGTCGGCGTCACGCGTGAAGACATCACGCGCGCGAGCGCCGCGCTCCGCAAGCCCGCGGCCTGACTCACCCCTCCCCCCTTCGGCCGAAAGGCTTCGTACATCATGACTTCGAGCTCAGAACCCATCGCGATCGTCGGCATCGGCTGCCGCTTTCCCCGCGCAAAGGACGCCGATGCGTTCTGGGGACTCATCAAGCGCGGAGAGACGACGTTCTCTCGCGTCCCCCCCGACCGGTGGAACCACGCGGCGTTCTTCTCGAAGAGTCAGCGCGACATCGACAAGGCGTGGGTCGACGCGGGTTCGTTCCTCGAGGACTACCGTGAGTTCGCCGCGATGCACTACGGCGTCGCACCGCGCCGCCTCGAAGTCATGGATCCCCAGCAGCGGCTCCTCATCGAGATGACCCGCTCTGCGATCCAGGACGCGGGGTTCGAGCAGAAGGGGTTCAACCGCCGCAACACGGGTGTGTTCGTCGGCGTCTCCATCAGTGAGTTCCAGAGCATCATCCAGGCGCGCATGGGCGCCATGCGCATGATCAGCGGTGAGTTCGGCGGCGCCGCCGAAAACCAAGAGCTCATCGACGCCATCCTCGACCTCTCCTCGAACATCGCGCCCATCCGCGCCTTCACGCTCAGCGGCAACCTCACCGCCCTCGCCGCGGCCGCCGTCGCGCAGGTTCACGACCTCGGCGGACCGGCCTACACCCTCGACTCGGCGTGCGCCTCCGCGTCCCTCGCCGTGCACGACGCCGTGACTCAGCTGCGCACGCGCCAGATCGACGCCGCCGTCGCGGGCGGCGCGTACGTCAACCTCGCGCCCGACAACCTCGTCGCGTTCACGAAGATCGGCGCGATCAGCCCGACCGGTGCGTGCCGACCGTTCGAGGCGCGCGCCGACGGGTTCGTGCAGAGCGACGCGGTCGGACTCGTCTTCCTCAAGCGCCTCGAAGACGCGCACGCGGACGGCGACCGCATCCACGCGACCATCATCGGCTCCGGCGCGAACAACGACGGTCGCGGCGAAGGCCCGATGACTCCGAAGGTCGACGGCCAGCTCGACGCGCTGAAGCGCGCCTACGCGGACGCCGGCGTGTCTCCGGCCTCCGTCTCCTTCTTCGAGGCGCACGGCACCGCGACCACGATCGGCGACCCCGTCGAAGTCGAAGCGCTCTCGACGCTCCTCGCCGAACACGGCGTCGAGCAGGACCGGTCCCCCTGGATCGGATCCGTGAAGGGCAACATCGGCCACGCCATGTCGGCCGCCGGCATCGCGGGGCTCATCAAGGCGGTCAAGGTCGTGGAGAACCGCACCGCTCCGCCGCAGCCGAACTTCGAAGCGACGAACCCGAAGCTCGCGTTCGAGACACGCCCGCTGCAGGTCTCGGATCGTGTCTCCGCCCTCGAAGCGCGCCCCGACCGTCTGCGTGTCGGCGTCAGCTCCTTCGGGTTCGGCGGCACGAACTCCCACATCGTGCTCGAGGAGGCGCCCGCCGCCGTGCGACGCGCCGCCGTCGCCGTCCCGCTCGCCGTCGACCACGACGAAGTGCTGCCCGAAGCCGTCCTCGTCACCGGCGCGACGCGCGCGCTCCTCGACGCACACCTCGGAGGGCTCGCCGACTGGCTCGAAGGCAGCGACGCTTCGCTGGCCGACGTCGCGTACACACTCAACGCCCGCCGCACCCGCGAGCGCTTCCGCGCCGTGATCGGTGCGCGCTCCGGCGCCGAGCTGATCGACAACCTCCGCCGCGCAGCGAACGGTGAAGTCTCCAAGGACGTCGCGTTCTTCGACGCCGGCCTCTCCGAAGACGAGCCCAAGAAGATCGCGTTCCTGTTCCCCGGCCAAGGCGCCCAGAAGGTCGGCCTCCTCGGCGCGCTCCGTGCGCGCTTCGCGACCTTCGCGGACACGTTCGCCGAGCTCGCGCAGGCCGCGCCCGTCGAGGGCGACCTCGCCGACTACGTCTACCCCGCCGAGGCAAACGACGCCGCCGAAGACGCGCTCCGCGCCACCGAGATCTGCCAGCCGGCGATGGCCGCGCTCGGTCTCGGCGTCGACGCGCTCCTGAAGTCCGCGGGCGTTCGTCCCGACGTCACGCTCGGCCACAGCCTCGGCGAGTTCGCCGCGCTCGCCGCCGGCGGCGCGATCGATCCGGCCGCGACCGTGAAGCTCGTCGCCCAGCGCGGCGCCGCGATGCGCGCGCTCGACCTGGAGGACACCGGCGCGATGGCCGCGGTGATGACCGACGCCGACACGGCGCGTGAGATCGTCGCCGACGTCGAGGGCGTCGTGGTCGCCAACGTGAACCACCCGCGCCAGACCTCGATCTCAGGGACCACCGCGGGCGTGAAGGCCGCGTCGGAGAAGTTTGCGGCGCGCGGCATCGACGTGAAGACGCTCTCCGTCTCCCACGCGTTCCACTCCCCGCTCCTGAACGGCGTCGACGAAGCGGTCGCCAAGCTCCTCGACGACGTCGAGCTGAAGGCCCCCGAGAGCACGGTCGCCTCGTGCATCGCCGACCACGTCCACGGCGGCCCCGACGCGATCCGCGAAGTACTCGTCGCGCACGCCACCGCGCCGGTCGAGTTCGTGCGCGGCCTCGAACAGGCGCGCGACGCGGGCGCGACCGTGTTCGTGCAGGTCGGCGCAGGCGCGATGCTCACGAGCTTCGCGCGCGCGACGCTCGGCGCCGAGCACACGTTCGTCACGCTCTCCACGAGTGACGACGACCGCGGCTACGAGCTGCTCCGCGGCGTCGCGACGCTCGCGGCGATCGGTGCGCCGGTCGACTTCGAACCGCTCTACACGGGCGAAGGCCGCCGCGTCGTTTCGCTCCCGGAGACGCCGATCGAGCGGCAGTCGTACTGGCCCGTGAAGGACCAGCCGCAGCCGATCGCGGAGATGACGCCGATCCAACGCGAAGGTGCGCGCGGCGTCTCGCTCGTCGCGGCGACAACGACGCCCGATCAAGTGCCTCAGTCACTCGTCGAGCTGTTCGCCTCGCAGAACCGTCTGCTGCAGCAACACGCCGAGGTGATGGCGCAGCAGAACGCGCTGCTGCTCGGCGGCCAAGTCGAGGTGCCCGAGCTTCCCAAGGCGGCCGCGCCCGCGCCGATCGAAACTCGCGTCGCCGCCGCGATCGCGGAGCCGGAGGCCCCCACGCCCGAGCCGGCCGCGCCCACTCCGGTCGTCGAGACCCCGCCGGACGACGACGTCCGCGAGCAGGTCTTCGGCATCGTCGCGAAGATCTCCGCGTTCCCGCGCGACAACCTCCGCGGCGAGCAGCGCCTCGTCGACGAGCTCGGCTTCGACTCGCTGATGGTCGCGGACCTCGGCGGCGCGCTCGAGGGCTCGTACCCCAACCTCGGCGGCCTCCCGCCCGAGCTGTTCAACCTGAAGACGACGCTGTCGGACGTCGCGGACCACGTCGTGAAGGTCGTGACGTCCGCGCCGGAGGTGGCGCCCGAGCCCGAGGTCGAAGCGCCGAAGGTGCCCGCGACCTCCTACCGCGTGCAGGCCGTCGCGCGCCCGCGCCCCGACCTGGGCCTCGCCGACGTCACCGGTCAGACCTGGCTCGTCACCGAGGACGACACCGACGCGAGCGCGGCGATCAGCGCAGAGCTGATGAAGCGCGGCGCTACGGTGCTGCGGGTTCGGTTCGCGCGCGACGGCGTCGCCGCCCCCGCGCGCCTCGTGAAGAACGCGCTCAACCTCTGGCCGCAGTCGTTCGTCGACGGCCTGCCGGAAGCGATTCGCAACGTCGGTGTCACGCTCGACGGTTTCGTGCACGCGGCCGCGCTCGGCCTCGCGGACGCGTCGGACTTCGACAACCCCGTCCTCGTCCTGCACCCGCTCATCGCGCAGCTCGACGTGAAGCGCATCGGCGTCGTCACGGGCCTCGGTGGTCGCCTCGGCCTCGAGCGCAGCCCGCGCCTCGCGCGCAACATCCTGCAGAGCCCGCTGCACGGGTACACGAAGTCGATCGCCCGCGAGCGCAACAACGCGATCGTGCGGGTGCTCGACGTCGACGACAGCCTCCCCGCCGCGCAGATCGCCGGCTGGGTCAGCGATGAGCTGCTCGGCGCGGACCGCACCGTCGCCGTCGGCTTCGACGGCGACCGGTTCGTCGCAGAGCTCGTGCCGGCGCCCGTCGGACAGCCCGCGAAGCGCCGCATCGACAAGGATGACGTCGTCGTCATCACCGGCGGCGCGGGTGAGATCGGCAGCGTCGTCGCACGATGGGTGGCGGCGCAGAAGCCGAAGGCCGTGATGCTCGTCGGCCGCCGCCAACAGGACGAGCGCATCACCAAGCTCCTCACCGAGCTGGGGGACAACGCCGTCTACGTCTCCGCGGACGCCGCCTCCACGGAGGCCCTCCGCACCGCGACGAAGCCGCACCTCGAGAAGTTCGGACCGGTCACCGTCGCGTTCCACGCAGCCGGCGTGATCGACGACGCGCCCGCGACCAAGAAGTCACTCGCGAGCGTCGAGCGCGTGATGAACGCCAAGGTGAAGGGGATGCAAGCCATCTTGCAGACCTTCCCGACGCTCCGCGACCTCGTCCTGTTCTCGTCCTGGGCCGGCCACTTCGGCAACGCCGGGCAGTCCGACTACGCCGCCGCGAACGAGCTCCTCGATCGCATCGCGGTTGCCGGCGTCGGCGCGACCCGGGTCCTCTCCGTGGCGTGGCCGCCGTGGAGCTCGACGTCGATGGTCGCGAGCATCCCCGAGACCATCCGTCGCGCGATGGCCACGCAGGGCGTGACGTTCCTCGACGACGACGAGGGCGTCGAGCGTCTCGAGCGTGCATTCGTCGAAGGCGCCGCCGGGCTCCTCCTCGTGGGCCGCGACCTCCCGGTGCGCGACACCGCCGCACGCTCGGCGGTCGCGTTCTCGACGACGACGCACCCCTACCTCCTCGACCACAAGCTCAACGGCCGCCCCGTCGTCCCGCTCGCCTCGGCGGCGGACCTCGTCGCGTGGACGTTCTCGGAGGCCGCGAGCACGTCCGGCGCGATGGTCGTGACCGACCTCGACCTGGTCCGCGGCGTCTTCGGCGACGACACCGTGCAAGCCGACTTGCGCGGCCGCCGCTCGAACGAGACCGAGCAGGCCACGGTAGAGCTCTCCGTCGACGGCTCGACCGCGTACCGGGCGAAGGTCGCGACGGAGCGCCTCCAGGATCCGCCGCAGCTCATCACACTCTCCGGCACCATCGAAACGCCCGAGACCTCGCTCGACGCCTTCTACGAGAACCAGACGTTCCACGGCCCGATGCTCCGCGGCATCGAGTCGATCGAGCGCATGACGAACCTCGGCATCAAGGGCGTCGTACGCACCTCGAAGATCGGCGACTGGATCCTCGGCACCGAGCGCACGAGCTGGACCCTCGACCCGCTGGTGGTCGACGGTAGCTTCCAGCTCGCCGGGTTCTGGCTCTTCGCTCACCACGGCCGCGCCGGCTTCCCCACCGGGTTCGATCGCTTCGTCCTCGTGCGCCCGTTCGGCGACCAGCCGGTGCACTGCACCGTCGAGCTCGACGCCATCGGCGACGACACCTTCGCCGGGCGCATCGTGTACACCTCGGCGACGGGCCAGCTCTTCGGCTGGATCGACGGCATCCGCGGACGCTTCGCGGAGCTGGAGGCCAAGCCGAGCAACGGCACGGTGGTCGATGACGTCGCGCGCGAAGCGTGGGACATCGGCGCCTTCCCGGAGGTCGAGCTCCTCGAGCAGCGCTTCGAGATGGCGCGCCTCATCGGGCTCGACAACCCGTACTTCGCGATGCACGCCGGCACCGCGAAGGACACGAGCGTCATCGACGGCGTCGAGATGCTCAACTACTCGAGCTACAACTACCTCGGCTTCTCCGGGCACCCGGAGGTCGTCGCCGCCGCGCAGGAGGCGATCGAACGGTACGGCACGTCGGTGTCCGCGAGCCGCGTGGCCTCCGGTGAACGCCCGCTGCACCGCGACCTCGAGACGAAGATCGCCGAGCACGTCGGCGTCGACGACTCGATCGTCTACGTCAGCGGTCACGCCACGAACGTCACGACGATCGGCCACCTGTTCGATCGCAACGACCTCATCGTCCACGACTCGCTGATCCACGACAGCATCCTCCAGGGGATCTATCTGTCGGGCGCGACGCGCCGGCCGTATCAGCACGGTGACCTCGACGCGCTCGACCGCACGCTCGCGCAGGTTCGAAAGAACTACCGCCGCGTGTTGATCTGCGCGGAGGGGATCTACTCAATGGATGGGGACATCTGCAACCTCCCCCGCATCGTCGAGATCAAGAAGCGCTACAAGACGCTCCTGCTCGTGGACGAAGCGCACTCCATCGGCGTCCTCGGCCACGCCGGCCGCGGCATCGCGCACCACTTCGACGACGTCGACCCGCGCGACATCGACCTGTGGATGGGCACGCTGTCGAAGTCGTTCGCGAGCTGCGGTGGGTACATCGCCGGGAGTGAGAAGCTGGTGCGCTACCTGAAGTACACCGCGCCGGGCTTCGTGTACTCCGCCGGCATCACGCCGCCGAACGCGGCGGCCGCGCTCAAGTCGTTGGAGCTGATGCAGAGCCACCCGGAGGTCGTCGAACGGCTCCGCGATCGATCGCGTTTCTTCATGGACTACGCGAAGTCGCGCGGCATCGACACGGGCCTCGCGATGGGCGCCGCGGTCGTCCCCGCGATCATCGGCAACTCGATGGACTGCATGAAGGTGAGCCAGGCGCTCAAGGAACGGCGCATCAACGTGCAGCCGATCGTGTACCCGGCCGTCGAAGACGACGCCGCCCGCTTGCGCTTCTTCATCAGCGCGCTCCACTCCGAGGAACAGCTGAAACACACCGTCGACGTGCTCGTGGAGGAGCTCGCGAAGGTGCGCGCTCAGAGCGGTACGGAGCAGCCGAGCGCTTCGACCTGATCAGGCCTTCGGCGCGAGACCGAGCTCGCGGCGGAGGCCATCGAACCCGCCGTCCGAAGCGACGTGGTTTCGCGCCGTCTCTTCGATCCACTTGCCGACCTCCGGGAGCCGGTCGTAGTCCGGGCTGGACGCCGACGCCTGCATGACGAACCGACGTTCCCCGTCGAGGGTGACGTAGAGCGCACGCGACGACGCCAGGATGTGGGCGTTCCGTGTCTCGGACTCCACGACCTCGGTGCGCAAGCCCAACGCGAGCGGGATGCGGCGCGGCGCACCGTCGCGATAGACGCGCCGCGCGTAGCCGATACCGAAGACGGCGAGGAGCCCGTACTGGAGGACGGACAGCCCGAAGAGGGCCCACTCCCCCGCGAGGTAGGCGGGGATCGCAATGGCCGCGCTGACGCCGAAGGCGCCCACGATCAGGGCGACCGTCGCGGGGAAGGAGATGCGGCGGTCGGTGACGACGACCTCGTCTCCGACCCGCTCGATGCGGCAACGATTCAACGGCGCGAGCGCGCGTGTCTCCATGTCGACCCCCTCCTCGAGATCAACGTAACGACGCCCGGTGGGCCGTTCAAGCGGTTTCGGTCAGACGCCAGGGACGGTGCGGTAGATGCGGACCTCGAGCGGCTGGATGAACTCGACCTCTTCCACCTTCAGCGCGCCGGTCGCCATCGGCGCGTCTTCGACTTGGTCGACGATCACGTAGGTCGGCGCGTCGAAGTCGATCTGCTCCATGTGAGAAATCGAAGCGGAGAGGGGCGCCGGGCGATCGCCGGCGGCGGTGACCAACCCCAGCGTCAGGAGCGCGGAGGCGGACAGGAGGGCCAGGGCACGAGTCATCTTGATCATGCCCGACGTCCATCGCAGGGAGCGTGCCAGCAATTTCTCGCGAGCTGCGTCACGCGCGCGAACGACGATCCGCGCACTTGGACGATGTGCGCAATCGATCCGTAGCAACAACGCCACGTGAACAATCGCGTAGCGTGGACGCCCGATACAGTCGGAGCGCCTCGTACTCGCGCTCGCCTCTGCTACCCTAACGCGCGTCCTCGATGTTCGGTCTGGTCCTCACCCTCGCGCTCGCCGGCGCCTCCGAATCCGAGATCGAGACCAACCGCACCTGGGACCGCCTGAAAGTCCCCGACGGCAACGTCGACCCAAGAGCGCTACTCCTACAGGCGGCGGAGCAGCTCGGCGAACAAGCGGTGACGATCGACGGCGTGCAGTACGACCGCCGACGCCTCACCCGAATCGCGCGTCGCCACCCGGACGAGCCGTTCCTGCGGGTCATCCGAGAGGAGGTCGGGCGACCGATCGACGTAGACGACTTCCTCTACTTCCTCGACGACGTGATCGTCGCCACCGCGACGAAGGCCCGGACGATCTGGCTCCCCGCGAGCCGGGCACGCCGAGCTGGGATCTATGTCCACCCCGACGACGTGTTCTCGGACGCGCCGCGGGTGTACGGCGAGGGCACGATCGACGTCGACCGACCGCGCCGGCTGGTTCGGCTGCCGCGTGCGAAGGACGGCGAGGTGCTCGGCCCGCGCTGGTGTCGTCGGTATCCGAATCCGTCGGGCCTTCGTCGGAAGCTACGCGCGCTGCAGCGACTGGATCCGAACAAGACGTTCGCGAAGCGGGTGCGCAGCCTCATGCGCCAGTTGAAGCGACAAGGGGCGACGGTGCTCCTCTACTCGACGGTGCGCGACCGGCGGCGCGGCTACTTGATCTGGGGTGCGTACTCGATGTCGAAGAAGACCACCGCGGAGGAGGTCGAGACCCACGCAGCGCTCCTCGATCGTCTGAACGGCGAGTGGAAGCTCGACGTCCCGATCCGCTGGCGTCACCCCGACGGATGGGAAGCCACCGTCGAGGCCGCGCGCCACATGGCGGACAGCTACCGGGTCGCGTTTGCCACCCAGTCCGGCGCCGAAGCGTCGAACCACTACGACGGCGTCGCGGTCGATCTCAACGTGTTCGGGCTGCCGCGCAAGCTCACGCTGCGTGCGCCCGACGGCGAGAAGAAGACGTTCGACCTCTCTGCCCCCGACGAGACCCGCGACCTGAGCCTGACGCCGCGGGTGATCGAGTGGATCGAGGAGCACTTCGCGATGGCCAAGCTCCGCGAGGACTATCCGCACTGGGAAGACGCTGCGCCGCGCTGAGCCTTTGCCGTTCCCTCCTGTGCTCGATCCGCTCCGCGTACAGAAGGAAGCACGGCTCCACGAGCTCCTGATCGTCGCCGAGTGGTTCGAGCCCCCGTTCACGCCGTAGTGGTCCGCTGGTCGCGCGAAACCACGAATCCATTCAAAATACGACCTCGTACGGATACGACCGATCTCGGGTTGCTTGCTTTGCTGACCTCATGGGACGTCGGCGACGCTCGGGCCTCTTGCTCCTGGGAGTGTTCGCCGTCGGATGCGGCGCGACCGAGAACCCGACGACGTCGTACGACGGACGCTCGGTGATCGTCGGAGACGTGGACTGGGTCGACGTCACGACGCTCGACCCGTCCTCGCAGGAACGTACGCGGTCGCGGGCCGTCGGAGATCTCGACATCGCGGCCCGCGGCGTTCGCTGCACCGGGTTCCTGATCGCCCGCGACGTCCTCATCACCAGCGCGCACTGCGTGCCCAACGCCGAAGCTGCGCGCGGGCTCACCGTCGCCTTTGCGCGCGAGACCGGCGTGCCCCCCTCGTTGTGGTCACGCTACGACTGCAGCGAACACATCACCACGGAACACGCGCTGGACTTCACGCTCCTCGGCTGCGACCAGAGCCCCGGCGACGTACACGGCGTGCTCCCCCTCGCCGAAGCGGACCCGGAGGTGGGCGAGGCGATCTATGTCGTCCACGGCAACTGCGACTTCTACCGCGAGCCCGGCTGCGCTCCGGACAAGAAGCTCTCCCCGGGAACCCTCTGGGACGTGGGACGCCTCCACCGGTACGACGCCGACACCGCGACCGGATCGTCCGGCGCACCGGTGCTCTCGGCCGTGCGCCACGAAGTCGTCGCCGTGCACCACGCCGGGTACGGACCCAACCCCGACACAGACGGACGCGGCACGTACACCGAAGGCGTCGCGATGAGCGCGGTGCTCCCGCTCGTTCGTTCGGTGTTGGGTGATCGCTTCCGCGGGCCCCTCGTCGCGGACGCCCTCGAACCCAATGGCGACACCGCGACCGTCGTGACGGGTGACTTCTCGGCCGAGGGCCTCACGATCCTGACGGACGACCACGACCGATTTGCCGTCACGCTCCCGGTCGGCGGTGCCATCACGGTGCACCTCGACTTCGTCCACGCCGACGGTGACGTCGACATGGCGCTCGGCGATACCGTCGCGGACTCCGCGGACGACGACGAAACCCTCGCGCTCACCGGCCTCGGCCCCGGGACGTACGTGCTCGACGTGTACGGCTACGCGGGCGCGGTGAACGCATACGCGATCACGATCGAGATCGAGGACGCGGCGGTCGACGACTACGAACCGAACGAAGACGGCGTGGAAGCACCGACGGTCAGCGCGCCGTTCGAGTTCTCGGGATCGATCGCCACCGCCCAAGACGTGGACGTGTTCGCCGTCGACCACGGCGGCGGAGCGCTCGCGGTACGCGTCGAGCTGGGCGCGGACGCGGGGGATCTCGACGTACATCTGTACGGCGAGGACGGTCGCGCCATCGGGGGCAGCACGGGGCTCACGGCGCTCGAGGAGGCGAGCGGCGTGTTTGCGGCGGAGCGAATCTACGTGCGGGTCGTCGGCTACGCGGGCGCGACCGGCGGGTATCGACTGCAGATCCGCTGACCTTCCCCGACCTCCGGGTCCGCGTTACAACCCGTCGCGTGGATTTTGCCCTCACCGAGGAGCAGACGCTCTTCCGATCGCAGATCATCGAGTTCGCCCGCCAGCGCCTGAACGGCGGCGTGGTCGAGCGCGACGCGAAGCACGAGTTCGATCGCGACGGGTTCTTCGCCTGCGGCGAGATGGGCCTGCTGGGCCTCGCGGTCCCGGAGCAGTACGGCGGGCTCGGGCTCGGTTGTGTGAGCTCGATGGTCGCGATGGAGGCGCTCGGCTACGGCGCCGACGACCAGGGGCTCGCGTTCGTCGTCAACACGCAGCTGTGGACGTGTGAGATGCCGATCCTGAAGTTCGGATCGGAGGAGCAGAAGGACAAGTACCTGCCACGCCTCGTCACCGGGGAGATCATCGGCGGCCACGCGACGACCGAGCCCAACTCCGGCTCGGACGCGTTTGCGATGCAGACGAAGGCGGTGCAGGACGGCGACGATTGGATCATCAACGGGAGCAAGACGTTCATCACGAACGCGCCGATCGCGGACGTGCTGATCATCTTCACGTCGACCGGAGAGAAGCGCGGGTTCGGCGGAGGCATCACGGCGTTCCTCGTCGACACCGACACCGCAGGCGTCACGATTGGACGGCCGCTCGACAAGCTCGGGTTGCGGACCTCGCCGACCGCAGAGGTCACGCTCGACGACGTGCGGGTGCCCGCGTCGGCGATGCTCGGCAAGAAGGGCGGCGGCGCGGCGATCTTCTCGAGCGAGATGGAGTGGGAGCGCTCGTGTTTGTTCGCCTGCCACCTGGGCGCGATGGAGCGACAGCTCGAGAAGTGCGTGGAGTACGCGCGCGACCGGAGGCAGTTCGGGCAGTCGATCGGGAAGTTCCAGGCGGTCTCCCATCGCATCGCGAACATGAAGATGCGCATCGAGGTCGGCCGGCAGATGCTCTACAAGGTCGGATGGCTCAAGGACTCCGGTAAACGCGCGGTGCTCGAAGCGGCGATCGCGAAGCTCTACGTCTCGGAGGCCTACGTGCAGTCGTCGATGGACGCCGTCGCGATCCACGGCGGCTACGGCTTCATGGCGGAGTACGAGATGGAGCGGATGCTGCGCGACTCGGTGGGGAGCGTCCTGTACTCCGGAACCTCCGACATCCAGCGCAACATCATCTCGCGGTGGATCGGGCTGTGACTCCGTTTCTGCTCGACGATCTGGTCACGGCGGCGGCGGACGGAACGCCGGACCGGGTGGCGGTGCGGTTTCAGGACGACACGATCACGTACGCGGCGCTCGACGCGCGGGTGAACGGGGTCGCGCAGCAGCTGATCGCGGAAGGGGTCGCGCCGGGGGATCGCGTCGGGCTGTTCATGCCGAAGAGCGTGGACGCGGTGGTGGCGCTGCTCGGGATCCTCAGGGCTGGTGCGGCCTACGTGCCGCTGGATCCGGCGGCGCCGGTGGAGCGGGTGCGCTTCGCGCTGGAGCATTGCGACGTGCGCGTGTTGTTCGTGGCCGGGCGTCCGAAGAAACTCGCGGACAAGGCGGACCCGCCGCTTCCGTTCACGATGCTCGCGCCGACGGACGCGACCGGGGAGCGTCCTGTCTGCGTTCGCACGGATCAGGATCTCGCGTACGTACTCTACACGAGCGGGAGCACGGGGGCGCCGAAGGGTGTTGCGATCACGCACCTGCAGTCGCTGACGTTCGTGCGGAGCGCGACGTCGGTCTTTGCGATCACGGGCGACGACGCGCTCGCCTCGCATGCGCCGTTCAACTTCGACCTCTCGATCATCGATCTCTTCTGCGCGTTCGCGGGCGGTGCGGAGGTCGTGTTGATCCCGGAGAAGTGGATCGCCTTTCCCGCGAAGATCGGGGAGCTCGTCGAGTCGTCGGTGACGGTGTGGAACTCGGTGCCTTCGGCGCTCGTTCAGCTGTTGGACCGAGGGGGGCTCGAGGAGCGTGACTTGTCGCGCCTGCGGCTGGTGATGTTCGCCGGGGAGCCCTTCCCCACGGAGCCGCTGAAGAAGCTGAAGGCAGCGCTCCCGCACGCGACGCTGATAAACGTCTACGGCCAGACCGAGGCGAACTCGTCGACCTACCACGTCGTGGACGAGGTGGAGTCGCCGCTACCGATCGGCGCGCCATTTCCGAACTACGACGTGCTGTTGATCGAGAACGGCGCCGCGGCGGACGAGGGCGAGATCCATGTGGTCGGGGGTGCGGTGGCGTCGGGTTACTACCGCGACCCGGAGCGCACCGCGAAGGCGTTTGTGCCGCACCCGCTCCGGGACGTACGGCAGACGGTGTACCGCACCGGAGATCGTGCCGCGCGTGATGCGCGTGGGCGGCTGATCTTCAAGGGCCGAAACGACAACGCGATCAAGGTACGCGGCTACCGTGTGGAGCTCGGCGAGCTGGAGGGCGTCGCGTGCTCGGCGGAGGGTGTGGACGATGCCGCGGCCGTCGCGACACCGGACGCCGAGGCGGGGCACCTGCTTCACCTTTTTGTGATCGGCGACGCCGACTCCGCGCGTGCGCGCCTCGGGAAGATGCTCCCGAAGTACATGCAACCGACCACGCTCGAAGCGGTGGACACGCTCCCGCGGACGGCAAACGGGAAGGTGGATCGACGAGCGCTGCTCGGGCGCTTGTCATGACCTCGGGTCGCGGCGAGAATTCGTTTCATGCGAATCGTGATCGCCTCGAGCGTGGCGATGCTCGTCGCCTGTGCGAGCGCTCCCCCTCCGAGTGAACCCTCCACGTCCAAGACGACGAGTCGGTTGAGCAAGATCGGTTGCAAGGAGATCGACCCGCAGCCGGATCTCGATCTCGAGGAGCTCACGAAGGAGTCCCTGTCGGCCACGGTGCCCTTCACGTTCGGACACGCGAAGGCCAACGTGCACGCCGCGTACGCGCGGTTCTTCGAGGGGTTCGAGAGGCAGCCGTCGGCTCCGCCGGAGGTCCGCAAGAAGACCGAGCACGGCTACACCGTCGAACGCCTCGGGGGTGGCATCACCGAGACCGAGTGCCGGAAGCAGCGTGAGTCGTTTCGCTTCGAGTCGGTGGGGGTCTGGTACTTCTTCGACCACCAGGACCGCGTGAAGACGATCCGGATCGACCCGCCGTTCGCGGGTACCTACCGCGGTGTGAAGCTGGGGATCACGCGGGACGAGCTGGTCGCGCAGCTCGGCGAGCCGTTCCGTATCTTCGAGTGGAACAAGGATCACGCGCACGTGTTCAAGATGCCGAATGGCAACAACCTGCGTGTGGACATCGACCCCGAGACACAGACCGCCGTGCGAATGTTCGACTGAGGTTCTATCGAACACCGCATCGCGGTAGCTTTCGCGCGATGTGCGGCATCGCCGGTATCTTCCATCGTCGCGAGGGATCGCCGGACCGCGCCGCGCTCGACGCGATGACCGACGCGCTCGTGCACCGCGGGCCGGACGGTCGCGGCGTCTTCGTGCACGACGGGGTCGGCCTCGGGCATCGGCGCCTTTCGATCATCGGACTGTCGGACGGCGCGCAGCCGATGACCAACGAAGCCGAGGACGTGTGGGTCACGTACAACGGCGAGATCTACAACTACCTCGGCCTCAAGCGTGACCTCGAAGCGGTCGGGTATCGGTTCCGGACGAGCTCGGACACCGAGGTCATCGTCCACGGCTACTCGGCGTGGGGCCCGCGCGTCGTCGATCGGCTGCGCGGGATCTTTGCGTTCACGATCTACGACAAGACGAAGAACCTCCTGTTCGGAGCGCGCGATCGCCTCGGCGTGAAGCCGTACTACTACTACGAGACGCCGCGCCTGTTCCTGTTCGGCTCGGAGCCGAAGGCGCTCTTGCGCCACCCGGACATGCCACGCCGTCCGGACCTCGACACGCTGCACCTGTACATGCGCTTCGGTTACTCGCCGGCGAGCTACGCGGCGTTCGAGGGGATGCGACAGCTGGAGCCCGGCTGCACGATCACCGTGACGACCGAGGAGGCACGCGTCGCGCGGTACTGGAGCCCGCCGGAGCTCGGTGTCGGCGATCCGCCGGGGCTCGACGACGAGATCGATCGCCGAATCGACGAGACGGTGGAGATCGAGCTGATGAGTGAGGTGCCGCTCGGCGCCTTCCTCAGCGGAGGGATCGACTCGTCGATCGTGTCGGCGTCGATCGCGAAGAACGACAAGATCACGGAGCGGCCCAGCACGTTCACGATCGGGTTCCCGGAGCCCAAGTACGACGAGTCGCCGCACGCGGTGCGTGTCGCGGAGTCACTCGGGTTGGCGTGCAACGTCGAGGTCATGCAAATCGAGGCGCTCGATCTGTTGGACCGCCTCGTCGACATCTACGACGAACCCTTCTCGGACTCCTCCGCGATCCCCACGTTCAAGCTGTGTGAGATGGCGAGCCGCCACGTGACCGTGGCGCTGTCGGGCGACGGTGGCGACGAAGTCTTCGGTGGGTACCGGCGGTACCAGAAGCTCGCTGCGTACCACGAGCTCCCGGGGCCTGCGCGGAGCCTGACCGGGCTCGCCGCGCGCGCGATTCCGAGCGGGGTGCGGGGGCAAGCTCGCTTGCAGCGGATGAGCCTGCCGATGAACGAACAGTACGAGCACGAGCTCAACATGTTCTCGCGTCGGCGCATCCGCGAGCTCTGCACGCCGGAGCTGGACCGCGAAGTGCCGTGGTCGCTCGCCGCGCTTTTCGACAACGCGCCTGGCGCGGACGACGTGCTGCGCGCGCAGTGGGTGGACCTCAACAGCTACCTCCCGGGGGACATCCTCACGAAGGTCGACCGCGCGAGCATGGCCTGTTCCTTGGAGGTGCGCGTGCCGCTCCTCGACCACGAGTTCGTGGGGTGGGCGGCGTCGGTGCCGGCACGCGAAGGGTTCGGCGACGGTGCAGGCAAGGTTGCGCTCAAACGACACCTCGCTCGGCGCGTCCCGCAGGAGCTGATCGACCGACCGAAGATGGGGTTCGGCGTACCACTCGAGTACTGGCTGAAGGGCGAGCAGGGGCTCGAGGGCCTCGCGAACAGCCTGCGTGCCCGGCACCCGAAGGGGGAGTTCTACGCGCCGCTGCGGCGAGAGTCCGTGCAAGCGCTGCTCGACGAACACGGCCACGCGGATCTCTCCGGGCAGATCTGGTCGGTGCTGTTCCTCGAGAAGTGGTGGCAGAAGAACTTCGTCTGAGTCGCGTGGCGGCGATCATACTGACTCCGAAGGTTTTTTAGTAACTCACGGGTCGGATAACGTGTCCGCCCATGAACAAGACGCCATTGATCGCCTCCCTCCTCCTCACCGCCTGTGGCGCGACGACGTACGAGAAGTTCTTCCCGGTGTTCGCGGACGACGACACTTCGAAGGCCGCCTACGTGCGCGTCGAGCTCGAGGAGGACTGCTCGGGGACGTCGTGCCTGGGCCCCAACCGGGACGTCGCCATCGCGCGAGAGGTCTACCTGGCGGACGTCGTGGGTGATCAGGTCATCGAGGGCGAGCTGCTCGCGGAGCTGTCACCCGCGTACTCGGCCGGCGCGTTCTACGTGCGGTCGAAGGGGTACGTGGTCGTTCAGGGCGGAGACGGGCCCGCGATGCGCATCGACCTCGACGGCAACGTCGAACCGCTGACGGAGTACAGCGGAGCGTCGGGGGGGTACTGGGCGCCCTCACAGGACGGTGATCTCCTCGTACAGGTCGTCTCGACGAGCACCGCGGGCGACGGCCTGCACGAAATCCAGGACTTCTACTTCTACGACGCGGACACCCTCATCGCGACCGTCGCGTCGGAGCGCACACTCCGCTACGGCCCGTTCGTTTGGACGGAGGACGGGCAGGTGCTCGTCGAGGAGTGGGGCGAAGAGCCGGCGTTCTACACGATCGACCCGATGACCGGCGCGGTGACACCGGCCGCAGTCGACCGCTGCTACAAGAACCGCAGCCGCAGCGGGAATCGGCTCGCGGACGGACGGAGCCTCCCCTCCTCGACGGCGCTGCCGATCAACGTACAGTCGATCGCCCCGGAGCGGTGTGAGCTCACGTACGCGCCCTGAGTCCGGTACCCAAGGAAATTCGCGGCGCGACCGGCCCACCGCGCAGACCCCTGCGTAGGGACCGCTGCGATGCAGACTCCGTTCGACGCCACCCACGACGGATCCCCAAAGAAATTCGACGCGCCCGATGATCACTTCCGCGACCGGGCTCGGCGTCAGGGGGTGATGAAGCGCTACGCCGCCCTCCTGCTCACGCTCGCTGCCTGCTCCGGCGGCGCCAACTTCGCGCCCACCGGCGACCCGATCGACGGCGTCACGGTCGCGTGCCGCTCCCCGGACGCCGACGGCGACGGGCTCCCCGACTGCGAGGAAGCCGAGCTCGGCACCTCCCCGCGCACCGACGACACCGACGGCGACGGGCTCACGGACTTCGAGGAGGTCGTCGACCGCAACTTCGATCCGGCGAGCAACAACTTCCGCTTCAACCCGCGCATCGCGGACCTGCCGCGGCTGTCGTTCGAGATCTCCGCGCTCCCCGACATCCGCATCCACTACACGACGAGCGAAGGGACCACGACGACCCGCGGCGTGGAGCGCACGAACGAGTCGGCTCGCACGGTGAGCTCCAGCCAGACGCGCGAGCAGAGCCACGCGATCGAGGAGACGCTCACCACGGAGGCGACGCTCAGCCTCACGCCCAGCTTCGGCGTGAGTGGCTCGATCTCCGAGAGCATGAGTCAGTCGATGAGTTGGACCGACGAGCAGACGCGCGAGAACCGGCGCGCCCTCACCGAGTCGAACAGCTACGCGCGAGAGGAAGGCATCGAACGAACCGGCGGCGCGCTGCGCGTCACGCTCGGCATCGTGAACCGCGGCTACCAGAGCGTCCGCATCGACGACCTCGTCATCGCCGCGCTCCGCGCCGACCCACGCCAGCCGGGCCGCTTCACGCCGATCACCAACCTCGACTTCGAGAGCAACAACGGCTTCCCGACGATCGAGATCGGTCCGAACGGAACCTCCAGCGACCAGCTGATCTTCGGCGCCGAGCTCGACCTCGACACCGCGCTCGCGCTCCTCGAGTCCTCGCGCAACCTCATCCTCGAACCCGCCGTTTGGGCCGCCTCCGACATCGAGGGCCGCTCGTTCAACGCTCCGCTCGAGACCATCGGCGCCAAGTGTGCGCGTGTCTCCGTCGACTTCGGCCCCGGACCGAACGGTCGCGGCCGGCCGGTCGAAGAGCACTTCGTCTCGGCGGTCACGGACTTCGAGCGTCGCTCGATCTCCGCCCGCGACGCGCTCGACGACATCGTCCGCGTCCCCTTCGAGATCCGCGGCGGCGCGCTGGTCGCCGTGCGCGACGTCTCCGCGACCGACGCCGGTCGGTGGATCGTCGCCCTCACGACCGGCGACGGCGTGTCCACGGAACGCACCGTGTTCGACCCCGAGGTCAGCGCCGCGGACCTCGACACGCTCCAGCTTCGCCCTGGCTCGGTCCTCGAGCTCGTGTACGTCGAAGACAACGACGGCGACGGCCTGCTCGCTCGTGAAGAGTTCCTCGCCGGCGCGTCGGACACCTCCGTCGACACCGACGGCGACGGCCTGAACGACTTCGAAGAGGCGCGCGTGGGCTGGGACGTCCCGGTCATCCTCGACCTGAAGGACCGCGTCTACTCGAGCCCGGCCACCGCCGACATCGACATCGACGGCCTCGACGACGCCCAAGAGCGCATGCTCGGCACCGACCCGAACCACGAAGACACCGACCGCGACGGGGTCCGCGACGACCTCGACGACGACCCCACCGACGTGCGCCCAGCGACGTACCTCCCGATGGACGGCGACGCGACGGCGGCGATCGGCGAAGACTTCGTCAACGAAGGCGCCACCCCCGCGACGGATCGCCACGGCGTGTCCGGCGGCGCGCTCCGCTTCGACGGTTCCTCCCGACTCATCGGTGACGTGTTCGACCGCCACTACCGCGGCGGCGCCGCGTGGTCGCTGTGGATTCGCCCCGAGAACCTGACGCCCGGCGTGCAACAGGGCTTGCTCGACCACGACCCGAGCTTCGACACCTGGAACGCGCTGTGGGTGTCGCCCGAGGGCGTCGGCGGAACCGGCACCTCGTACGGTCAGTTCATCGGCCTCGTCGAGGACACCAACAACGTGACCTCCGGCTGGCACCACATCGTCGGCGTGCTCGTGGATCGAAGCGAAGGTTTCTACGAGGCGGACACCTTCGAGATCTACTACGACGGCGTGCTCGTCGACGCGATCGCCGACGACTCCGAGCACAACGTCGCGGTCGGCGAGTGGATCATCGGCGGAGGCGTGGGGCGCCGCGTGGACGTCGACCTGTACGAAGGTCTCATCGACGACGTCCGCTTCTACGCCCGATCGATCACGCCCCGCGAAGTCCGCGCGCTCTACGCCGCGAACTGAGCCGCCTTCAACGCGACCCCGTTCCGCGGTATCCCTGGAGTGTGTTCGCGGTCGGCCTCCTCGCGCTCCAGCTCGCGGCCCCCCTCCCCCCCTACGAGCTCGGCAACGGTCTGCGCGTCGTCCTCCACCCCGATGACTTCAGCACCGACGTCGCCGTGCTCGTCCGCTACGACGTCGGGCGCGCGCACGATCCGGACGGCTACGAGAACCTCGCACACCTCGTCGAGCACCTGACCTTCACCGGGACGAAACACCTCCCCGGCCTCGCGATGGCGAAGACCCTCGCGGAGCTCGGCGGTGACTTCAACGCCCACACCCTCCACGACCACACGCGCTACTTCGTGACCGCACCGGCGCGCGAGCTCCCGGTGATGCTGTGGATCGAAGCGGAGCGCATGGCGTTCGCGCTGGAGTCGTTCGACGCCGCGAAGGTCGAGCGCGAGATCGCCGTCGTCGCCCGCGAACAGGACGAACGCAAACGGATCTACGGGCCTTGGATCTACAGCGACGCGCACGCGCTGATCGCCGAAGCCGAGTACCCGCCGGGCCACCTCTACGCGCGCGGCCACTCCCTCGCCAACGAGGCGGACGGCATCACCCTCGCCAACGTGCAGTGGTTCTTCCAGCGCTACTACCGCCCCGACAACGCGACGCTCGTCATCACCGGCAACTTCGATCCCGAACGAGCGCGCACCCTCGTGGCCGACTACTTCGAAGCGATCGGCCGCCCGCCCGCGCCCGTGCCGCGCGACGTCGTCGACCGCGTCTTGTTCCGAGGACGCGGCCGGGTGCGCGTACGCTCGTGGCTCTCGTTGCTCCCCCTGCGCCACCTCGTCTGGCACCTCCCCTGTGACGACACCGAGGACCGCGCGATCGCGTACGTCGCGCACGCGGTCTTGGAGCACCGCCTCCGCAACGAGCTCGCGAACGACACCAGGACGCGGTTCCGCCTCGACCTCGGTGACCGCGGCAACCACCTGGTGATGGCGCTGACCCTCGGCGGTCATGTCGTCGGACCGTCGCTCGACGAACGCGAGCGCGCGGTGCAACGGGTCCTCGTCGAGCTGTGGGAGGCAGGCCCCGACCGCGCCGAGCTCGTCCCCATGTCGGTCTCGGCGCAGACAGACTGGTTGCTCGAGTACCGAACGCTCCACACCCGCGCGCAGCGCCTCGCGACGAGCCGGGCGCACCCGCCGCCGGACCTCCTGGCGATCCAGGAACGCATGAAGTCCGTGACCGTCGAAGACGTCCGCCAGCTCTTCGCGCACTGGATCCGCTACGACCGGATGCTCGTCGCCGACGAGGTGTTGGAGCTGAGCCGTGGTCGATCGGCGAACCGCATCGACGTCGAAGAGCTCGACGACTTCCGCTTCGTGGTGGGAGACAAACGTCGATGAGGGCCGTCGCGCTCATCGCCTTCGCGACACTCGCCACCGCGTGCCGCGCGAGCCTCCCTCCGCCGTCGCTCCCGTTGAATCGAACCGCCGAGGCACCGAAGTACGCGACACGACCGACGCCGCTGGAGGAGATCGACGGCCCGAAGCCGGCGCCGATCGTTCAGCAGAAGCTCGACAACGGCCTCACCGTGTTCGTCGTCGAGCAACCCGGCGTGCCGCTCACGTCGATCGGCTACATCAACCGCGCCGCCCAGGAGTTTCAGGACGCAGAAGACCGCCCGATCGGCCTCGCCTCCATGACGGCGAGCGCGCTCCTGGAGGGCACGGCGATCGACGAGGACACCATCATCGAAGACCTCCGCATCGCGGGCCGCCGCCCGTACGCGTTTGCCTTCGAGGACGGGACCTTCGCCGGGGTGACGGTCGGCGAGCGCGGTTTCAGCACCGCCGTCGCGATGATCGCACGCATGGTGCGCACCCCCGCGTTGGGCGCGACACACCTCGCCGACGCGAGCTCGGGCGTCGTCCGCGCGTTCCCACGGCAGAAGAGCGCGCTGCGAACGCGGATGCGTCGGCTCCTGTTCGAACGTTGGTACGGCGCGACCCACGCGTGGGCGCTCGAACCGAAGGCGCTGAAGGAGGTCGCCTCGGAGCTCACGCCCGTGGACATCCGCAAGTACCACCGCACGGTCTTCATCCCGCGCCACAGCGCCGTCGTCCTGAACGGAGCGATCACGGCGACGGCGGCCTTTGCGCTCGTCGAACGCCACTTCGGTGACTGGAGCGACGACCCCGGTGAACCGCTCCGCGACTCGCAGCGGTTCGTTCAGCGTGAGCACGACGACGCGGTGACGTTCCTGCTGCCGGCGGACGAAGAAGACGCCACCGTGATGGCCGGCTTCACCGCGCCGCCATTCGGACACGGCGACATGCACGCCGTGCACATCCTCGCTCAGATCCTCGGCGGCCCCCTCACCTCCCGTACGCAGGTTCGCTTGCGCCACGAACGCGGTCTCACCTACAGCGCCGGCGCGACGTACACGCCACACAAGAACGCCGGGTACGTCGAGCTCGCCGCTGCGGTGGACAACGACGAAGTCGCGAGCGTCGCGACGCTCATCCGTGCGGAGGTCCGACGCGTCCGCTCCGAGGGCGTCGGCGCCGAAGAGCTCCGCGCCGCCAAGGCCGCCTACCGGCGCACCTACTCGCTCCAGGACCCCGACGCCGCGACCATCCAGCTCGGCCTGGCGTTCTGCTCGGGACGCGACGCCGCGTGGTTCGAGGCCGTCGACGCGGCGATCGACGCGATCACCGCGGAAGACGTGGAGCGCGTCGCCAAGAAGTACGTCCCCGAGCACGTCGACCTCGTGCTGGCCGGGGACGCGAAGGCGTTCGACGGCTTGAAGGTCGCGGGGGTCGTGAACCTCATCCAATAAACCGCGGGTCAGCGCGCGGCGGACGTCGTCGACCAGGATCGCACCAGCTCGTCGGCCCACGCGGGCGACCGATCCGCGTGGCACCCCGTGCACGCGTTCGGGGCGCGGTGCTGTCCGAAGCGCACCGTGTTCGCCGGGCGAGGGATCGAGCTGAGCTCGTGGGTCCGCGTGAAGTCGTCGATGCCGGCCGCGATCTTCACGATCGATTTCGGTAGGTGGCAGTCGTAACAGTGCGCGCCGGGGGTGTTCGGTTCGTGGCGATTGTGTTGGTCGACGCGCGCCGCGATGCCCTCGTGGCAGCCGAGGCAGTACGCGTCACTCGCGGCGGACGGCTCGAGGATCCCTTCGACGGCGGGCTTCCGGTTGTCGTGTGCGTCGTGGCAGTCGTGGCAGCGGACGTCGGCCTGCTCGTAACACTTCGACTCGATCATCGAGCGAAAGAGCATGCCGATCCCCTTCGGTTGGCCGTCCGCGTAGATCTCCACGGTCGGCGTCGTGCGGTTCGGCGTGAGCGGCACCTCCTTGAAGTGTGAAGACAGGTCGTTGGTCTTGCCGGTCCGGCTGAAGCCCGGCTCGTACTCGCGGAAGACGTCCGTCGAGGAGAGCCGGATGTCCGTGCCGTGGCAGCGCGCGCACACGCTCATCGCGGTGCCCTTGGAGAGCTTCGGAGCGCTCGCGATGTACGCGGCGCGGCGGCCGCGTACGTCGGAGTCCAGGAACCCGAAGAAGCGGTTCGCGTAGTTCGTTCGAAAATATTCGAGGTGCAGGCTCCCCGGGCCGTGGCACGCCTCGCAGGCGATGCCCGGTTCGGTCCACCGCGTGTCCGCCGCGGTGTGGTCCTTGTCCTTCGCGAGGATCTCCAGGTTGGTCGTGTGGCAGCGCGCGCAGAAAAGGTTCCACGCGGAGTTCTGCGAGCGCATCTGCATCCAGAAGTCGGTGACGGAGGGCGTGCTCGCCTCCTGCATGTTCCAGTACGGGAAGAACGCTTGGCGCGGCACCGACCACTGCAGCGGGAGGCGGCGCAGCACGCCCTTCGGTTCGAGCGTCAAGTAGACTTGCCGGTACTGGTAGCCAATCACCCACGCGATCTCGAAGGGCACGTAGCCCGGCTGCTCGGGGTGGCGCAGCGCCATGAAGTACTTGTCGCCCTCGCGGTACATACGTGCCGCCGGCTCGGTGTCGGCGAGGCTGCGTTGCGCGTCGGGCGGGAGCGTCCAGGCGTGGTCGTCGAAGTCGCCGACCACCGACTCGGGCGTCGGGCGTCGCGTCATCTTCGCGTGCGACGACTCGCGCCAGTCCTCGTAGACCTGCGTGTGGCACTGGCCGCACTGCGCGCTGCCGACGTAGGTCGCGTCGTACTCGGGCGCGAACGGCTCCGCGACGCGCCAGACCCAGACGCCGAACACCACGCAGACGACGGCCGCGATGATCAGGACACGCCGCATCAACGCGCCTTCGTGAAGCGCTCCGCCGACTGCATCCCCGCGACCGCCTCTTCGGCGAAGTACCGCAGCGGGATGGTGCGGTTGCCGAGCCAGAGCGCGGCCTGGTCGGCGAAGTGTTCGTCTTCGAGGAGCCCGGACTGCCCGCCCGGGAGGACGTTCTCGCCGCGCACCTCGCCGTCGTTCAGCTGGATGACCATGCGCATCACCGGGCCGTGGGTGTAGTCGTAGTCGCGGCGGAAGAGACCCGGGTTCGCGGCGTCCACGCCGAACCAGTCCCCGTTGCGCGGGAAGTGTTCGAGCGACTCTGTGCCGGGGCCGCCTTCGAGCGGGAGGTCCTTCGTGGTGAGGCCGAACTTGAACGAGAGCAACCCGACGAGCGGGTTGTCCGCGCCGGCTTCTTCGATGAGCGCGATGAAGCGCACCTGGTGCTCGAGGCCCCAGAGCCAGGCGTCCATGTCGTCCGTGTCGAAGTAGCGATCGGAGGCGAGCGCGTCGAGGGCGTCGACCATCGCGATTTGCATGACGTCGTCGCTGGTCTCGGTGACGGACGCGGTCGCGACGAGGTCGAACAACACCGACTCCCCGCGCGCGTCGTCGTAGGAGCGCAGGCCGGCGGTGTTCTCGCCGCGCGACATCAGCATCCGGTCGAGGGTGCGGAACGCGGTGCGCGCGGCGCTGGTGACCATCGCGTCGCGCGCGAGCTCTTCGTCGAAGACGAGCTCGACGAAGCGGCGCATCCACGCGTTGAAGATCATCGTGGCGACGGCGTCGGCGCGCTCTTCCGCGGCGAAGGTCGCGTAGAAGGTGTCGACGCCGGACTTCGCGAGAGCGCCGCGGTCGCGCCACGCGGTGAGGCGCGACTTGACCTCGGCGAAGCGCGGGTCGCTGTCGTCGAGGGCTTGCTCCAGCAGCGGGCCGTAGCGGAGCCCGAGGGGGGAGTGGTGGTCGGCTTGGATCGTTTGGGTGTCGGCGATCGACGATGCCCCCGTGGCGACGCTCGCCGCGAGGCCGTCCGAGATCGTCTTCGCGCGGTAGCCGAGCGCGTAGGGGCCGCCGATGTAGTGGGTGTCGTTCGCGAGATCGTCGTCGAACGTGTTGCCGAGCGGGTCGTGGTTCGCGGTGACGACGAACCCGGACGCGGGCGTCTCGACGCGAGGGCCAGCTTCGAAGGGGATCAGGCAGCCGCTCGGCGCGGCGAGGTCGATGTCGAACGCTCCGTACGTGGTGCCGTCGAGGACCTGCATCGGGTTGGCGCCTTCGACCCAGCCGCCTTCGTCCTTCTCCAGGCCGTCGCGGCAGGGGAGCGCGTGGTAGCCGGTGTACATGACGTCGCCGTGTTCGTCGGCGACGATGACGTTCTGCGAGTAGCCGACGAGTTTCTTCGTCTGCGCCTTGAAGTCCGCGACGGAGCGCGAACGCGAGAAACCGGCGACGGCTTCGATCGTCTGGCCGACGTCGAAGGCGGTCCAGTCGAAGCTGACGCCTTCGATGACCTGGTCGCCGTTGGTGTCGCCGGGGGTGATCCAGTCGCCGAGCGCGAAGAAACCCGAGCTGCTCATCTCGCCCTCGACCGAGATCAGGTAGCGCCCGTCGAACGTCTCGAAGCGTGGGACGACGACGTCGCCGTAGGTCTCGTCGACGCGGCGGACGTCGCGCCACTGTCCTTGGAACATCGTCGCCTGCGGGAGGCCGTCGGTGCCGAGCTGGATTTGCTCGGCGTAGAAGTCGGTGACGTCGGCGTCGAGGTACGTCTGGCCCCACGCGACGTGGCCGTTGGTGCCGACCGCGAGGAGCGGGAAGCCGGGGAAGTAGAGACCGCAGAGGTGGTCGTCGTCTTCGTCGCCGAAGTACGCGACGTCGATGCACTGCTGGTAGAACAGCGACGGGATCGTGAGCGAGAGGTGGCCGTCGTTCGCGAGGATCGATCCGCCGCCGGTGCCCTTGGACGAAACGGCCCAGGCGTTGGAGCCGAACTCACGATCGTTCTTGCCGATCCACCGCGAGAACGTCGTGGTGCGATTCACGAGGCGGTCGAGCATCGAGCCTTCGACGTCGAGCGCGCGGAGCTGGCGTTCGAAGCGGGGGCTGAGGCCCTGGCCCGGCGCGACTTCGGAGATCGCGTGCACGGGCGCGACGGCGCCGAAGAGATCGTAGAGCAAGCCGTCTTTCACCTTGCCGTCGGGGAGCGCCGCGAGTTTCTGCGCGGCGGACTGGCGCTTGAGGTCGGTGGTCTCGTAGCCGAGGCGGCTCACCACGACCGCCGCGACGGCCGCTATGTCGTAGCCAGAGATCGGCTGCATCGCGTCCGCGGGGCGGTCGATGTCGACGAGCCCCGCGACGATCTCGATCTCCTCCGGCAACGGGAGCTGCCCGCGCTGCACGACCTCGATGTACGCGTTCACGCCCTCCGCGTAGGCCTCGAAGCGCTGCTTCAGATCCGCGGAGAGCGACGCCCAGATCGCGTCGGCCACCGCCTTCAACCCTTGGCCGCGCGCGATCGCGTCGATGTCCACGCCGAGCGAGCCGAGCAGCTCGTGCGTCGACCCCGCCCCGAGGCGCCGGAGGAGCTCGAGCTGAACGTAACGATCCTGCGCCGTGACGAAGCCCTGCACCCGGTGCGCGTCGAGGAGGTTCTCCGCGTAGATGTGCGCGACGTCGTTCTCCGCGCGCAGTACGAACACGTCGGCCTCGAGCGTGGGGATGACACGCGTCAGCTCGGTCTCGACCTCGCGGATGCCCTCGGGGTCACTGCTCCCGCAGGCGCAGAGGAGAAACACTAGCGTGATTGTCGCCGAACGGGCCACGCAAACGGGACTGCTAGATCCGGGCGCAATGCGCAACATCGCCTGCCGGGTCACAAGGGTGAGTCCACGAAGGATCCCGACTCCGTGCGGCCAGAAGACCTGTTGTTTTGTTCAGTCTCCTCCAGTACGATTCGATGCGGTGCCGAAGCGTAGGGTCGAGAGGCAAACAGCCGAAGCACCGAGTGTTAGGTTCGCCCTCAGCAAGGTTGATGCGATCGACTGGCTAAGGGGCCTCCCATCGAGTTCAGTTGACCTGATCGTCACGGATCCGCCGTACGAATCCTTGGAGAAGCACCGAGCGGTTGGAACAACCACGCGCCTGAAGAACAGCAAAGCATCGAGCAATAAGTGGTTCGACATATTTCCGAACCGCCGATTCCATGAACTATTCCGTGAGGTGTATCGCGTGCTTGCACGCCACTCTCACTTTTACTTCTTTTGTGACGCGGAGACGATGTTCTTCGCCAAACCGGTCGCCGAGGAGGTCGGATTTAAGTTCTGGAAGCCGCTGATCTGGGACAAGATGAAGATTGGAATGGGGTACCATTACCGATCAAGATGTGAACGCATTCTCTTCTTCGAGAAAGGGAAGCGGAAGCTGAGTGACTTGGGAGTGCCAGACATCCTTGCGGTCCCGCGCATCTGGCGCGGATACCCAACAGAGAAGCCTTCCGCCCTAATCGAAATCCTTGTCAAGCAGAGTTCATTTCCTGGTGAAATAGTTGCGGATCCCTTCATGGGATCGGGAAGCACAGGAGAGGCCGCGGTCAAACTTGGGCGCTCCTTCATGGGAAACGACACCTGTGAGGAAGCGGTGGAGGTGACCAGGAAACGTCTACTCTCATTTTGCTCCGAGTCATCATCGATCGACGAAATAATCTCATCGGTCAATCCGCTTCGGTAAGTTCCTCAAGCCATCCAACAAGGGTTCGAGAGCGCCGTCTCGCAGTCGACTCAGACAGGCTCGGTGCAACATCACGAACAAAGGCAAAAGCCGATCGGCTGTGTAGTTCTTCAACGCTGTCGACTTGTGCCCACCTCAACCACGCTGCGCCAACCTCCGAGACAGAGAACTGATGCCTTAGGATCTCAGACCGACGGGCATCTCCCACGCGGGCAAGGAGTGCCCCCGCTCGCGTAGGATGCCCAGTGAAGGTAAGCAGGCCGAGAGTCTCGGATGCGCGACGGTAGTACGAGAACTGGCGGCCAGTGATTCCATCGCGCGAGATGAAGCGTTCTCGGACGAGTTCGATCTCTCCGGGGCGCTCAACGAACAATCTCGTAAGCTCAACAACACGTGCGAGCGTGTCGGCTTGCGGAACGTCGCGAGACAGCACCAAAGGCGTCGCTCTGGCCTGCCCCTGACCATCAGTGCTGGCTACAACGGACGCGTACGGAACGTCTGACGCAGCGCTGGCCACCGCGAAGTACACGACGAACCGTCCTCCAATGGCCTCAGCGCACAGTCGTTGCCATTCCTCTCGAAGGTCATCAGAGGCTTCGATCGCATCGTCGAACCGCCCAAGGCTATCGAACATGTCTACGAGTTGGAAAGCCTGACGTGTTGACATCGTTGCACTCAGCGTTACCGTCCAGGAACCGCCAGCAGCAGCAGCAGGTACGAATGTCGGTAGGTTCGAGACGCTTTTCCAGGCTCGGTCGGCGACCTCCTGAACGAACCTCTCCGCGACGCTAATTACACCGGCAACCTGCGACCACGAGAGACGTTGATCTGTGCCTTCTACTCTGACCGCGCCCACGAGCTTTCCTGCAGCTGGGTTAGTCGACGCAAGTTCGGCCAACCATCCGGTCGTTGCGCTCGACAAGTGGCGAGCAAGGTCAGCGTGGTCGGGATCAGCGTGGGACAGCATCGCCAGGAGTGCGCCGGGTGCCGACCAGACCGCAGAGTCAGGCTCTAGGGAGGCGTTCTTGGCCGAACTGAAATCGCGTAGCCCGCTCTCCCAGTCTTCAGCCAGTTCGCTATCGTCCACTAACGCTATCGCTTGCAGCGCAGCGTCGCGAATAGCTCGACGGACCCGAGCGCGTCTCGGCGCCCGCCAGTACTGCGACCAGGTTGCGAGAAAGTCTACCGTCTGCTCCCGTACCATCGCGGAGTCGTTCTCGAGTCCCGAGTTGATCCATTGGTCAACGCCGGGCGCCATCAGTGCGAACACGGGCGCACGCCAATTAGCAACCTGAGCCAGTATGGCAAGCATGCTAACTCGTGCCGGACTAGTACTAGGAACGTGAGTTCGCGCCAAAGCCGCCGCTAGCCACAATGCGAGGTCCGACTCAGAGACTCGACGATAGTTGGCTTGCCTCGCAAGTTCGCCGAGTGCGACCTCGAATGCCTGATCTGGCCCTAGAACCAGAAGTGCAGCGACCGAGGAGGCGGCTCCCTGTTTCTCGGTCGATTCACTGAAGGCTCGAATCAACGCGCGTGCTTCATCGAGCGCGTCGGTCGTGAGCATCTGCTCCACTTGGCTACGGAGTGTTGCCATGGCTACGGAACGAAAGTGAGGCCAGCGTTGATCTCGATATCAACACGAGCGTCCGAGATAGTGCGTTTGGGGTCTTGGAACGAGTGCGGCTGTGACTCAGGCCCAACTCCACCCTGGGCACGTGCGTTCTCGATAAAGCGACGCGCCTTCTTGAATGCTCGAGTTCTCTGATGCAGTTGCTGTCGTGAGCATTGGGACTCAAGGGCATCCAACCGGATATTTCCCTCGTCCGCCGTAAGGGCTACGTATTGGGCCCACGACGACGTATAGCCTCCCGCAACTCCAATGTCGCTTCCCTGCGCTTGAACTGATCCTCGGTACGGCTGTCCCATCTACGTTTCGGTTCTAGATAGCAGCGGCCGGTGATTTTGAAAAGAATCCGACTCGCCGGGACTACCATACTTCGCTTGAGCCGATGCCAACTACTGCGTTCGGATCGGGGAGGATTGCGCAACGGTCAGGCGGCTCAGGAGCCCGCCGCGGACTTCAGGTTGATCGTCCGGGTCCCGTCACCGACCGAGAGCCCGGACCGCTTGCACGCGTCGGCGTCACACGCGCACTTCGTCGCGTACTCGAGGCTGAAGTACGCGCGCGGCTCGTGAATGATGGCCTTGCGCGCGACCGACGCCTCCTCGCACCCCTCCGGGTGGGCCACGGCCTCGGTCGTGAACGGCGTGCTTTCTTGGCTCGCGTCGAGCTTGCCGTCCTCGGTCGTGGCGAAGAAGCGCACGCGGGCATCCTCACCGGTTCCGTAGGTCATCCGCGCCCCGGTCACTCCGGACATGTCGACGACGTCGAGCCCGAAGACGGCGAAGTTGCGGCCCGCGTAGGCGTGTGTCCATCCACCGCTTCGTTCGAGTGGAAACGTCGGCGCCTTACCGATGAGCTTGCCGGTCGCGCTGTCCACGAGGATCGCCTGGATGAGCGTCACGCTCTTCGGTGACTCGGCGTGCTTCGTCCCGGTGACGAGTGACTCGACCCTCAGGCCCTTCGTCCTGTCGGTGAGATAGATCGGAAAGACGATGAGCCGAGCACGGCCCAGCTCGACGGACCGCACCTCCCCCGCGAGCACGTAACCCATTCGACGACCGCGAAAGATCGGTCCGAGGTAACGGGTCGGCTGCTTCTTGCCCCAGTGTGTTTCGGCCTGCTGCGCCTTCGCCTTGGGGAAGAGCTTCAGGATGACGTCGACGTCGGTGCCTCGTGGCGACGCCGCCGCGAGTGTGAGGAGCAGGAGCGGGACCGACACCATGAAGTGAGGGTACCGCTTTTCCTCAACTCTTGGGTTGCTGCGGCGCGCCCTGGCCCTGCTCGCCGCCGCCGCCCTTCTTCTTCCTTCGCCTCCGGCGACGCCGGCGCTTCTTCTTCTTGAAGGCCTTCTTGCCGAGCGGGACGAAGAAACTCGACGGGCGCTCGGCGCGGTTGCGGCAGATGTCGCAGAGGCCGCACGGCTCGCCTTCTTCTTCGCCGAAGTAGGTTCGCAGGTGCTGGCCGCGGCAGGTCTCGAGGTAGGCGTACTGCGAGACCGAGTCCAGGCGGCGCGCGTCGTTCGTGCGCAGGTTCTCGAAGCGCGACGCGAGGCTCTTCATCTTTTCGAGGATCTCGTCCGGATCCCCCGGCACGTCGATCGTGCCGCCCGAGTAACGCAGGATCCCCGCGTCGTCGGCGACGCCCAGCAGCGCCGTGACCATGCGCGGACCCATGTCCGCCGAGACGGACAACGCCTCGAGCGTCGGCTGGCGCCCCTCCTTCGCCCACGCGCGCAGCGCGCGGCCGAGCTGCGCGAGCCGCTCCGGCTTGATGCGGCTCTTCGCCAACAGCTGCTCGTGGATCGGGCGGTCGTAACCCGAGTACAGGAGGATGCAGTCCGACTTCTTGCCGTCGCGCCCGGCGCGCCCCGCCTCCTGCACGTACTGCTCGAGGGAGGCCGGCGTCTGCGCGTGGATGATGTAGCGGATGTCGCGTTTGTCGATGCCGAGGCCGAACGCGTTCGTCGCGATCATGATCGAGCGACGACCGCGCTTCATGAACTTCGCCTGCTCCTCCTCGCGCCCGCTCTGCCCCATCTTCCCGTGGTAGCGATGCACCGGCATCCCGAGCTTCCGCATCACGACGTACAGCTCGTCCACGTGGCGCGTCGTCGCGCAGTAGATGATCCCGGGGCGACGCAGCCGCTTCATCAGCCGCACCATCGCGTTCACGCGCGCGTTGTCGCTCGCGACGATCACGTCGTACGCGAGGTTCTTCCGATCCGGCGACGACGCGATCACCTCCGGATCCGTGATCCGCAGGAACCGCACGATGTCCGCGCGGACGTCCTCCATCGCCGTCGCCGTCAGCGCCATGCGCGCCTTCGCGCCGATCTCGTCCAGCCGCGCGCCCAGCTCGATGTACGCCGGACGGAAGTCGTAACCCCACTCCGAGATGCAGTGCGCTTCATCGACCGCCGCGACCGAGACGCCGACGTATCTCAGCAGCTCCACCACCGCCGGGAGACGCAACGTCTCGGGCGTGGTCATGACGAGCAGCGGCCCGCCCTCGAAGATCCGCCGGTACGCTTCGCGGCGGCGCTTCCCGCGCACCGTTCCATCCAAACGAACGCAAGGGATGTTGCGCTTCACCAGCTTGTCGTACTGGTCCGACAGCAGCGCGAGCAGCGGCGAGATCAAGAGCACCGGCTTGTCGAGCACCATCGACGGGATCTGGTAGCAAGCTGACTTGCCAAAGCCCGTCGGCAGCACCACGAGCGCATCGCGCCCGGAGGCCACCGCTTCGATCGCGCGCTCCTGCTCGGGGCGCAACGACTCGAAGCCCAGGCGTTCTGCCGCCTGTTTGATCGCGTCGGGGTTCAGGGTTGCGTTCGCCACCAGCTGAGCTCGTCTCGGGTCAGCGCGAGATCGCGCGTGACGGTCGACAGGTCGTCGAGGCCGTCCCCGTCGATGTCTCCCGTATCGACGTCGAGCAAACCGGTCAACTGTGACGTGACGGTCTGGGGGAACCAGCCCCCGCCGAAGAGGCGGGTGTACACGCGCATCGTGGCCGCCGCGTTGGAGGTCGCAACCACGTCCATGAGGCCATCGCCGTTGAAGTCCGCGATCGACACGCGCAGGGGCTGCGTGGGGCCTCCCAGCGTCGCGTCGATGACGGAGGCCGTCCAGGGCATCGTGGGGTCCAGCGGGGGATCGTAGGCCGCGATCGCGCCGCCCACGCCGTCGTCGTAACCCACGACCAGCTCGAGGTCCGCGTCGGCGTCGAGCTGCCCGAGGTCGAACCCGTTGGCCTCCGTCACCAGCACCACGTCGTGAGCGACGAAGATCGGGTTGTCGTCGGTCATCCCCGCCGTCCGCGGGTTCTCGTACCAGGTGATCTTGTTGCTCCCCCGTCCCGACGCGACGATGTCGTCCACCCCGTCGCGATCGATGTCCGCGATCCGGATCTGCACCACCGCCGACAATCCGAGGTCGATGATGATCGGCGCCGTGAACACACCGCCGCCCTGGTTGCGGAGCCAGAAGATCCCGTCGCCCGTCGCCATCCCGTTTTCGTCGTTCGTGGGTTCCGCGCCGACGATCAGATCCGGCAACCCATCGCCCGACAGGTCGCCCACCGCGATCGCCGACAACCCGTAGATGCCGGTGGTGAGCACGACGTTCTCGGTCCACGCACCGTTCACGACGGTCGGCTGCGCGTACCAGGCGATGCGACTCGGCGACATGAACGGCGCGCCGACCGTGTAGGCACCGAACGCGACGATGTCGAGGCGGGTGTCCCCGTCGAAGTCACCTTCGGCGTGGCCCGACGCGACGATCGAATTCAGCGGCGCCACGTCGACGCTCGTCCACGTCGATCCGTCGCCCACCACTCCGGGCCCCCCGTTCACGTAGAGGCGGACGGTCTCGGTGCCCGAGAACGAGGCGACGGCGTCGAGGTCCGTGTCGCCGTCGATGTCGACGAGGTCGAGGTCCGTGCCCTGCAGGAACGTGTCGTCGATCAGCGTGTCGACGAAGCCGCTCGGCGGGGTCGCGTCCATCACACCGCCGTCGCGCCCGCCGTCGCGGGGCCCACCGTCGCGGAAGCCACCGTCGCGGAGGCCACCGTCCGGCCCGCCATCGCGCGCTCCGCCGTCGCGCGGACCGCCGTCACGCACGCCGCCGTCGGGTCCGGCGTCGCGCGGGCCTGCATCGCGTGCGCCGCCGTCCGGCGCTCCGGCGTCGTTCGTGCCGCCTGCGTCGCGGCGCCCGGCGTCGCGCCCTCCGTCGGCGATCTCACCCGCGTCGATCAGCGTCGATGGGGTCTCCACCGGTCCGCCGCTACAGGCCGCGAGCCAAGCACCAAGAACCCACAACCACCGCCGCGCCACGGACCTCAGACTACCCGGCTCGACCGGTGCCGCGCTACGTTGGCCGCGTCACAGGGTCGTGTTATGCCCGGCGCGTGGCTTACAAAGAGAAGCTCCAGGCGTTCCTCGAGAAGGAGGCCGCCGACCGCAACATCGACCTCGACGACGACTCGCTCGTCGAGAGCGGCATCATCGACTCCCTCGGCATCATGAAGCTCGTACAGTTCATCGAGAGTGAGTTCTCGATCGTCATCGAAGACGCCGAGCTGACGCCGGACAACTTCGACACCGTCGCCGACATCGTGAAGCTGCTCGAGTCCAAGAAGAGCTGAGCTTCGTGCCGCGCGTCAGCGTCGTCGTCCCCGTCTACAACGCCGAGGCCTACCTCGCGGCGGCGGTGGACTCGATCCTCGCGCAAGACCACCAAGACCTGGAAATCATCCTCGTCGATGACGGCTCGACCGACGGCAGCCGCGCCGTCATCGAGTCGTTCGGCGATCGCGTCCGCGGGATCTTCCAAGCCAACGCGGGCCCGAGCGCCGCGCGCAACGCGGGCATCCGCGCGGCGCGCAGCGACTACGTGGCGTTCTGCGACGCCGACGACATCCAGCTCTCGCACCGAATCGCGACCCACCTCGCGGTGCTCGAACGCTTCGCCGAGATCGCGCTCGTCGGTGGGGATCTGTCGGAGCTCGTCGACGGGCGGGTGACGGTCGAACACGCGCTCCATCACTTCTGGATCGGCCCCACGCAGCGCCCCTTCGCCGAAGAGTTGGCGCGGGCGTTCGGTGCGCACAAGACGTGCCGCGAGCTTGGCCTCCCGGTGCCGGGGCAACACGTCGACCGTCACGTGTACGCCGGCCGCGCCGCGCCGCTGATCGCGCTGATGCACCTGTGCTGGGGGAACGCTTCACTGTTTCGAAAAGATGCACTCGAAGAGGTGGGCGGTTTCGACGAACGCGTCGGGCAGTACGAGGACTGGCACCTGGTCGCACGCATCGCACTACGCCACCCGATCGCCTACGTGGACGTCCCCGTGATGCACTACCGTCGGCACCCGGATCAGATCTCGAAGAACCCCACCGCAGCGGCGGCCGGAATTCTGCACCTGGTCGAAGACGTGTGGCGTCGCGTCCCGGGGTTCTACGAAGCGCACCGGGAGGTCGTCGACCGCGTCGCGGGCGCCGCGTACTACCAGACGGGGACCGCCGCCGCGCGTACGGGAGACTGGGCGGATGCGCAGCGCGCGTTCACCCGGTCGATCCAGGCGTATCCTCGGCAGCGCCGCGCCTACCTGGATCTGATGAAGGCGGCGGTGCGCTCGCGGATCGGTTGAACGTCGCGCTACCCTTCGCGCGGTGCGCGTCTGTCCGAAGTGCGCTGCGGTCTATCGCGAAGACGTCGCGTTCTGCGGCGTCGACGGGACGCAGCTCGTCGACCAGGTCGACGACCCGGTCGTCGGCCAGACGATCCATCGCTTCCGCGTCCTGGAGTGCATCGGCTCCGGCGGGATGGGCAACGTCTACCGCGTCGAGGACACCGAGACCGGACAGATCCACGCGCTCAAGGTGATGGCCGGAGAGCTCGCGGCGAACCGCACGATCGTTCGTCGCTTCGAGCTCGAGGCAAAGTCACTATCGCGCGTGCGTCACCCGAACGTCGTCGCGGTGCGTGCGTTCGGCGGGACGAAGGAGGGCTTGCGCTTCCTCGTCATGGAACACGTGCAGGGCCTCAACCTGAAGGACGCGCTCGATCGTCACGCGCGGTTCCCGGCGGCGCGCGCGGCGTCGATCACCCGGCAGCTCGCGAGCGGCTTGTCCGCGGCGCACGCCGTCGGCCTCGTGCACCGCGACCTCAAACCCGCCAACGTCATGCTCACGAGCGAGGCGGGGTTCGAGTACGTGAAGCTGTTGGACTTCGGCGTGGTCTACGACACCGAAGGCCCCGGCGACACCCGTATGACACGCACGGGGTTGTTGATGGGGACGCCGGGGTACATGGCGCCGGAGCAAGCGCTCGACCGTGACATCACCGCGAGCTGTGACCTCTACGCGTTGGGCGCGATCCTCTACGAGATGCTCGCGGGGCGTCGCATCTTCCCGGATCCGAACCCGGTCGAGCAGCTCGTCCGACACGTGAAGGATCCGCCGCCGCCGCTCCGCGACGTGGGCGGGCTCGAGAAGATCGCGATGGCGTTGCTGGAGAAGGATCCGGCGGATCGCCCGTCGAGCGCGGACGAGGTCGTGCTGGAGATCGATCGCCTCAACAGTCGGAGCCTGCGTCCCTCACGGCAACACGTGCGGTCGGTCGCGGAGCGCGATCGCAACCGGCGCTACGAGGCGCAGTCGCCGTCGAGTGATTTGTTCGCCTCGCTCTCTCGTGACCTCGAGGCCACGACGGATTCACCACGCCCGCCCAAGAATCCGCGGCAGGGTGTCGGTGGACTCCTCGGCGAGCTCCTCGTGCAGATGGGCATGATCACGCCGAGCGCGCTCGAAGAAGCGCTCGCGGTCCAACCCACCACCAAACACCGGCTCGGTCGCCTGCTCGTCGAACGCGGCGCCATCACCGAGGACCGCCTGCTCAATGCGCTGAGCCGACAGCTCGGCCTGGACATCTGGCGACCGACGGCTCCGCATATCCACCCTCGCGTATTGCAGGCGGTCCCTCGTGAGCTCGCGACAGAGCACCGCGTCCTCCCGGTCGCGCTCAAGCGGGAAGGCGAGACCGAGCTCGTCTACCTCGCCGCGAAGGATCCGCTGGACCAAACGGTCACCTCGGCCGTGCAAGCCAACTTGCCGAACAACGCCCAACCGGTGTGGCTGCTCGCGCGCGAGGCGGAGCTAGAGCGCGCCTTGGTGAAGAACTACCTCGCGCAACCCGCGTCGGCGTGACGCGCCGACGGAAGCACGATGTCGTAGTCGCGGATGAGGTTGTAGACGTGTGACCGCGCGATGCCGAGCGCGCTCGCGGCGGCTGACGTGCTCCACCCCGTCCGGCCGAGGACCTCCAAGAGCACCGCTCGCTTGAATCCCGTCACCGCGCTGCGAAGAGACACGGGGGCCTGCACGGGCTTGTCGCAGTACAGGTGGGGGACGTCCAACGTCTGCGCGCCTGCCATCCATGCAACGACGGCGCCCCTACGAACGACGTTCTCGAGCTCGCGGACGTGACCCGGCCACGTCCGAGTGATCAGTGCGATGGCCGCGGACGGGGCCAGGCGGAGCACGTCGCGACGGCACTGCCGCGCGAAGTTCGTGAGAACGTGCTCGGCGAGGAGCGGAACGTCTTCACGACGCTCGTCGAGGCCCGGCATTCGAATCGGGAAGCCGTCGATGCGGTGCAGGAGGTCGAGGCGGAAGCGCCCCTCCGCGACCCGCGCGTGAAGGTCTACGTTCGTCGCGCAGACCAGGCGGAAGTCGACGTGGATGGGTTCGAGCCCACCCAAACGGTAGAGCTCGCGCGACTGGAGCACAGTCAGGAGCTTCGCCTGCGCGGTCATCGACAGGTCGGCGATCTCATCGAGGAAGAGTGTTCCGCCGGTCGCCGCTTCCACCTTTCCGACGCGCCGCGCGTCAGCCGTCGAGTGACTTCCACGCTCTGCGCCGAACAACTCACTCTCGACGAGCGCGTCGGGGAGGGCTGCGCAGTTCACCATCGCGAAGTGACCGCCGCGATGACTGTTGCGATGAATCGCTCGCGCGACCGCAGTCTTGCCCGTTCCGGTCGCGCCCGTGATCAACGTCGCGAGCCCCTCGAACCCGCACACCGCGCTAATGCGTTCGAAGACGTCGGCCAGAGACTGGCTCCGACCGACGAGCTCGTCGACATCGAGCCTCGCCCGCCAAGTCATCGTCATGTCGTGGTCATCTCTTCGCTGCGTCTTCATACGCTCGACGAGTTCCAAGGACCGTACCAACGACGACGCCGTCTGGACGTCGCCTGGGCGATGGTGGGCTGTGGAGGGAGTTTGCGCTTTCGCGCGGAGAACCGCCGGCACCGCTCGCTGAACGATCGGGCAGGTTCAGACTCGGATCGTTTCCGACTGATACGAAGTCATCGCGAGGGACGATGTCGTTCCTTAGGTCCAACCCATTTCCCGCCGAGTCAGATCACGTGCGCAAGTCATCGAGACGCGTGTTTAGGATACACGGATAGCGCACAAGAAGAGTTGTGACGACGAAGCGTAGCGAGCCTGGTCAGGATGACCGTCGCCTCGCGCTTGGAGAACCCACGGGACGCTCGCCTGGCGAGCAGCCGGTGTTCGCAAGAGCGCACGACGCGGCACCCGCCGAGCGACGGCGGCAAGTCACCTTGCGTTTCGATCACACCTCCGGTGTCCAGACGATCAGCCTCTCGGATCGGCGCGCGATCGTCTTCGGTCGTGGCGTCGACGCCGACGTCGTCGTCTCGGATCCCAGCCTCTGCGAGCGACACGCTCGGATGCGCCGCGTCGGCGGACACCTCGTCGTCGAAGATCTCGAGTCACGCTCCGGCATCGAGGTACGCGGGGAACGCGTGACACGCGCCGAGCTCCGTGTGGGCGAGGCGCTCCTCGCGGGAGACGTCGAGATTCATGTGCTGGACGCGCCGAACGAAGAGACGTCGAGTCGCGACACGAGTGAGGACGGCGTTGTCATTGCGAGCGACGTCATGCGAGCACTCCACGCTCGACTCGACCGCGTCGCGGAAGCGCCGGTCAGCGTGCTCCTGCTCGGGGAGACGGGTGTCGGCAAGGAGGTCGTTGCGCGATCGATCCACGCGAGGAGCGCGCTCGCGAACGCGCCCTTCCTCGCGGTCAACTGCGGCGCGATCCCGAAGGACCTGATCGAGAGCACGTTGTTCGGTCACGAGAAGGGCGCGTTCACCGGCGCGACGGAACGGAGGGCTGGTGTCTTCGAGGCAGCAGGTCCCGGGTACGTCTTCCTGGACGAAGTCGGAGAGCTTCGCCCGCAAACACAGGTCGCGCTCCTTCGTGTGTTGGACACCCGACGCGTCACTGCGGTGGGGGCACACGAGGAGAGAGCGGTGGACTGCCGCATCATCGCAGCGACTCATCGCGACCTCGAGGCCATGGTGGCGCGCGGTGAGTTCCGCGAAGACCTCTTGTGGCGACTTCGCGGCATCGCGTTCGAGATTCCTCCGCTCCGGGAGCGCAAGTCCGAGATCCGCCCCCTGGCGCTCGAGTTCCTCGCCGACGCCAACACGCGCTTCCCCAACGGCCGCGTGAAGACGATCTCCGAAGAAGTCATGACGATGCTCGAATCACTCGAATGGAGAGGCAACGTGCGTGAGCTGAAGAACGCGATCGAGAGCGCCGTCGTCATCGGGTCTGGGCCGGCGATGTGCGCCGACGACCTTCCGAGCCGCGTCCTCGACCGACCGAGCGTCGACGGGCCCACCGATCTCGACGCCAGCGAGAACTTGAAGACCCGGACCGCTGCGTTCGAGGCCAACTGCATCCGCGCCGCGCTCGAAGCGACGAACGGAAATCAAACCGAGGCCGCGAAACGGCTCGGCATCGCGGTCCGAACGCTGGTCGACAAGATCAAGAAACACGGCCTCAAGAAGCGCTACGAGTGAGCGCGGCCGCGGTGCCTACTGAATGACGCGCAGGAGCTTCCGCTTCACCATCATCTGAACGCGCTGCGCGGGAGGGAAGTAGACCTGCTTCTGGATGTCGCCGTCGTCCGCCATGTTCTCGTCGATGATCTCCTGCTTGCGGAGCATCTTGTGTTCGACCATCACGCCGTTCTCGCCGAGGCAGTACTCACACGCCTTCAGCGGCTTCTCGCTGTTGAGGTACTCGGCGAGCTCCTGTCGCAGGTTCGGGTTGTCGTGCAGCGGGACCGAGTCGATCTCTTTGTTCTTCACCGGCTCGCCGCGCTTCGCCATGCGAGGCTCGAGGTACGGCGCGGGGCCGCACTTGTAGTAGCGGCCGTCTTGAACGGTGTGGCAGCCCCACTTCGAGATCTGTCCGCAGTTTCGATAGATGTAATCGACGAGGACCGGATCCTCGATGCGGTTGTTGAGGAGCGTCTTCTTGAAGTCCCAGCGCGGCGGTAGATAGAAGTGCACGCCGTGCTCCGCCGCCTTGTCGCGGTAGGCTTGCAGGCCGTCCTCGCCGCCCCCCTTGTACTTCACGCCGGGGTAGACGCTGATCTCGAGGATGTCGATGTTGCTCCAGAAGTCGTCGTCGGCGCGGTGGAGGAGCACGCCGTTGGAGATGATGCGGACCTTGTCGGCGACCTTGCTCGCCTTCGCGAGCTTCACGGCGTCCGAGATCTTCGGGTGGAGCATCGGTTCGCCGCCGAGGAGCTTGATCTCTTCGGCGTGCATCACGTTCTCGAGCACGCCGAGGTCACGTTCGAACTGCTCGAGGTCGAGGAATCCTCGGTCCATCAGCGGCGACGAGTGATTGCAGTTCGCGCAAGTCAAGTTGCAGTGATCGGTCATGTTCCACGTCACCGCGATGACGTTGATGCGGTCGGACATGCGCGCAGACATAGCTAATTCCCATCGTAGGCCGCGCGGCCCGGTCTCACAACTGCTGGAGGAGCGCGTCGCGCTTGGCGGCCAGCTCGGCGTCCGTGAGGAGGCCCCGTTTGTGCGCATCCTGCAGCTGCTGCAGGCGATCGCCGAGGTTGTTCTCCGCGAACTTGGCCTCCGCGGCGGCCCGATTACGCGCGAAGATCCGCTTGAAGGCCTTCGCGACCTTCTCGTCCTCCAGCCACGCGGCCTCCAGGGGGCGCGGGAGCACGTTTCGGCCGTGCTGGATGTAGTGATCGGACAGCTCGCCGATCGAGAGCGTGAGTGAGTACGCGAGCGGCGCCACCGAGACGGACCCGACGACCGGGACGAGCTTCGCCGCCCCGAACAGGGCGAACTGGGCGGCGATCCCCGCGCCGTAGAGGTCGAGGATCTCGAGGACCGAGCCCGTGTCCATCTGTTTGCCGTGCGCGCGCCCCAGGGCCTGCACCATGCGCACCTGGATCGGGATCAACAGGGGGGTGTCGAGGAGCGGGATCGGCTGGAGCGCCGCGACCGCCGACGCAAACGAACAGGACCGGATGATCCCGAAGACCGTCTGCACGCGCGTCTCGAGCGTCACCGCATCGACGTCGAGGAGCGCGACACGACGCAGCGTCCCCGCCATCCCGAGGAGGGAGTCGGCCTTGATGTCGCGTTCGCTCATGGGGCGCGAGGCACTAGAGCAAAGGACCGAGGTCGACGCAACGCGAGCGTTCGAAAGTCACTCGGACGACCGGGCCGCCAGCTTGCAAAACCCGCCGTCCGAGCGTCATCGTGAGGGCCATGAGCGAACACCCGCTGGTTGCCTACCCGCCGAGCATGCCTCCGCGGGGCGAGGACCTCCCGTACAGCGACGGGAAGCCGATGGAGAGTTACCAACACGTCGACCAGATGGCGCTGCTCATCCGTTCGTTGAAGGACGCATGGATGGAGCGCGACGACTTCTTCGTCGGCGGGAACATGTTCCTCTACTTCTCCGAGACCCAGGCGAAGAAGAACGACTTCCTCGGCCCCGACGTCTTTGTGGTCCTGGGCACGCGGCCCCACCCCCGCAAGAGCTGGGTGGTCTGGGAAGAGGACGGGCGCTCGCCGGACGTCGTCGTCGAGCTGACCTCCCCCACCACGGAGGCCAACGACCTCGGCCCGAAGAAGGAGATCTACCGGAACACCCTCAAGGTCGCGCGCTACTTCGTCTTCCACCCCATCGAGAAGACGTTCCAGGGATGGGCGCTCGAAGGCGGCGTCTACGTCCCGCTCGAGCCGGCCGAGGACGGCAGCCTCGACTGCGCGCCGCTCGGGCTGCGGCTCGGGATGCGTGAAACCGCCATCCCGGGCGGCACGGAGCCGATGCTCCGGTGGATCGACGCCGAGGGTCGCGTGCTACCGACCGCGAACGAGGTCGGGCGGAAGACCAACGAGGTCGAGCAAGCGCTCGCGGCCACGCGACGCGAGGCCCAGGCCGCCGAACGTAGAGCCGAGGAAGCCCAGGAAGCCGCGCACGCCGCGCAGCGCGACGCCGAGGCCGAGCGCGAGCGCGCCGCCGACGCCGCCCGCCGCGCCGACGCCGAGCGCGATCGCGCCGAAACCCTCGCGCGCCGCCTCGCCGAGCTCGAAGGGCGCCTCGCCGACGCCGGCGAGTAGATCGCCCGAATCCCCGTCACAGCGCACCCCCGACCGCACACTCACCGATGGCCGCCTTGCGGGCACGCTCGGCACGGCGCACGATCTCGCCGCCCCATGACCGCGATCGAAGACGTCGTCGACTACGAGCACAGGAGCGTACGCGCGTCCGTGTTCACCGACCGCGCCCTCTTCGACCTCGAGCAGAACAGGGTCTTCGGCCGGTCCTGGCTCTACGTCGCCCACCGATCTCAGCTCGAAAACCCCGGAGACTTCGTCACCGCGAACATGGGCCGCGACCCCGTCGTCGTCTGCCGCGGTAAGGACCAACAGCTCCGCGTCTTCCTCAACTCCTGCCCGCACAAGGGCGCCCGGTACTGCCGCGAGGACCGCGGCAACACCAAGAGCTTCGTCTGCCCGTACCACGTGCGCACGTTCGACACGGCCGGGACGCTGATCGGCATCGCCGGCGCAAAGCTCGCCGACCTCGACGTCGTCCACGCGGGGCTCATCGAAGTCCCCCGCGTCGAGACCTTCGAGGGCCTCGTGTTCGCGAGCTTCGACGCGAACATCATCCCGCTCGAGGACTACCTCGGCGACATGAAGTGGTACCTCGAAGTCATCCTCGCGCAGGCCGGCACCGAGCGTACGATCTTCGAAGGCATCCACCGCTGGACCTTCGACGCCAACTGGAAGTTCCCCGCCGAGCAGTTCACCGGCGACCCGAGCCACCAGTACGGCGTCCATCGCAGCATGGGGCAGCTCGGCTTCGACGTGAACTTCGGCGACAAGCAGCAGGACTTCGTCGCGCGCTTCGACAACGGCCACGGCCTCCTCAACATGGCGCCGCGCAACCGCATCCTCATGACGCGGTTCCAGCGCGACCTCATCGAGTCCGCGCGCCAGCGCCTCACCGAAGACCAAGCCGAGCTGCTGCGCTGCCTCTACATCGGCACCGTGTTTCCGAACTTCTCCATCGTCAGCTACCCGGGCTTCCTCTCCGTGCGTGTCTGGCAACCCGTCGCGCCGGACAAGACCGAGATCTGGTCGTCGGGCCTCGTGCCCTCCCACGCGCCGGACAACGTCGCGGTGAATTCGAAGCGCCTCCTGTCGCGCTACTTCTCCCCGACCGGGATGCTCGAGCAGGACGACCTGGAGGTCTGGGAGGAGTGCCACCGCGGCGTCGCCGGTGCGCAGCGCAACGGCAAACCCGTCTCCTACGCGCTCCCGAAGCGCCCCGTCGAAGCCCTCGCGCATCTCCCGGGCGACCTGTCCGCCATTCCGTCCGAGCACGCGAACTTCGGCTTCTTCTCGCGGTGGCACGAGCTGATGCGGAGCGAAGCATGAACGTCACCGACTTCGAGCAGCTCCTGTACCGCGAGGCACGCCACCTCGACCGCTGCGACTACGAAGCGTGGCTCGAGATGCTCTCGGATCGCCTCCACTACTTTGCGCCGGTGCGCTCCAACCTCGCCGACGAGGATCTGGATCGCCCCCGCCTCCTCGCTCTGTTCGACGATCGCAAAGCCGACCTCGTCACCCGCGTGAAGCGCATCCGCACCGGGCACGCCCACGCGGAGCAACCCGCGACCCGCGTGCGGCGGCTGATCTCCAACGTCCTGCTGCTCGAGCAGACGGAGGACCAAGTCGAGCTCGCGGCTTCGTTTCTCGCGACGGTGAGTCGTTGGGAGCAACCCGCGCGCGTCGTCTCGGGCGCGCGCGAGGATTCGTGGGCGAACGAGGACGGCACTTGGCGCCTCGTGCGCCGACGTATCGTGTTCGACCTGTCGACCACCGCGAATCTGAGTTTCTTGATCTGAGGCCGGCGGCAAGGGAGGTTTCGCGACGTGGGCATCGCCAACAAGATCATCGGGCGCTTCCAGGACAAAGGTCTCAAGGAAGGCGCCAAGTCGATCGCGAAGTCGGCGGCCTCCCACGTCGTCGACGCGAACCGCGAGGTCATCCTCCTGAAGCTCGATCTCTCGAACCCGAAGGCACACCGGAAGAAGAAGGAGATCGAGCGCTACGACTTCGACATCCAGCCGTTCGACGCCTCCCACTTCGACCCGATCGCGAAGATGTTGCGCAGTAGCGAGCCGGATCGCATCGACCAGATCCGGATGCGGCTCGACGACGGCACCCCCGGTTGGGTGACGTACGAGGACGGAGAGGTGGTCGCGTACGTCTTCTACGAGACGAACACGCCTGGGCGAGCGCCCTACCCCGACCTGGAGTGGCTCGGGATCGAGCTGTGTGACAAAGAAGTCTACTCATTCGACTCGTTCATCCCGCCCGCCCTGCGTGGTCGCGGAATCCCGATGTTCCGCGCGACCTACCAGGCGCTCTTCGAATCGGGCTTCACACACGCGTACGGGTACGTCTGGGCCTGGGACACCGCGCCGCTGTGGTCGTACCGCGTGACGGGCTGGCAGGAGTTCGGGCGATTCACCGAGCACCGCATCGCCGGGCGCTTCGCGATCGTCGGTGGTGTCCTCTACGAGCTCGAGCGCTTCAAGCGACGTCGCATCGTGAAGATCCCCTTGGGCGAACGACTCCACGGGCCACCGACTTGATCACAACTCCGAAACATCGCCTCATGGTGACCACATGAAGTACGACATGGTCCTGCTCCACGCTCCGAGCGTCTACGACTTCCGCGGGCGTGACGACGTCCTGTTCGCGTATCTCAACACCTCCGCGACAGTGCACGTGAGCTCCGCGTTCGAGATGCCGCCGGTGGGCATCATCTCGATCAAACAACACATGGAGAAGTGCGGGCTCAACGTCGAGTACTTCAACGTGGCGTCGCGGATGCTGAAGGACCCCGAGTTCGACGTCGACGACTTCTTCAAGCGCTTCGACGCGGACTACGTCGGCATCGACCTGCACTGGCTGGCCCACGCACACGGCGCCATCGAGCTCGCGCGCCTGTACAAGTCGTACCACCCGAACACCAAGGTGATGATCGGCGGGATCGCGTCGAGTTACTTCTTCCGCGATCTCATGGAGTACGACTGCGTCGACTACGTCGTGCGCGGCTACGACACGCTCTACCCGATCGAGAAACTCGTCGAGGCGAAGAACGACCCGATGAAGCTGAAGGACGTCCCGAACCTCTGCTGGAAGGTCGGCGACGAAACCCACTTCAACGACCTCGCGTACACGCCGAAGAACTACAGCGCAGAGATCGACTGGTCGAAGGTGTTCACGCCGGACCGCAAGGGCCTGACGCTGCACTCCGAGCTCATCCCGCAGGCGGGTTGTGAGTACAACTGTCACTGGTGCGCCGGCTCGCGCAGCGCGTTCCGTCGGCACATGGGTACGAAGAAGGGGGTCATGCCGAAGACACCCGAGGCCCTCGTCAAGGAGCTCGAGTCCCTGAAGAACGCGCAGACGAAGGGCCGGCAGACGGTCGTGATGATCGACTTCTGGCACCAGCGCAAAGACATGTTCCGCCCGGCGCAGGACGTCCTCGACTCCGACAAGTTCGGCAACATCCACTACTGCCTCGCCCGGCTGCCCACGGCGGAGAAGGTGAAGTCGTTCGGGAAGCGCGCGCTGCTCGAGCTGTCACCCGATTCCCACGACGACGAGGTCGCGAAGGCGTCGGGGCGCGGGCACTACACGATGCAGCAGATGGAGGACATGCTCGACCAGACCATCGACCACATCTACGCGGCCGAGGTCTATTACATGGTCGGCCTGTCGAAGCAGGACGAGATGTCGGTGTGGAACACGCTCGACTACTGCGAGCACCTCCTGAAGAAGTACCAGGGCAAGCGCGTGCACCCGTACATCGCGCCGATGGTGCCGTTCCTCGATCCGGGGAGCGACTGTTACGACTTCCCGGAGGAGCACGGCTACAAGATCATCCACAAGTCGCTGGAGGATCACCGGCAGGCGTTGGTGAGCCTCAACTGGCGCGACCGCCTCAACTACGAGACGAACTGGCTGTCGCGCCAGCAGCTCCTCGACCTGTCCTACGACGTGGTGCGTTCGCTGTACGTGCTCAAGAACAAGTACGGCCAGCTGCCCACCACGTTCTTCGAGCCGGCGATGCAGATGATCGACGAGACCCGCGCGATGATCGACATGATCGACGGCTTGGAGAAGATGCCGGAGGGGCCGGCGAAGGAGATCGTCGCCGCGGACATCAAGAAGCGCGTGCTGAAGTACAACGAGGAGCAGCTCAAGGGGGTGCGCAGCCAGCAGCGGCCGGCGGACCTCGGCTTCTCCGCCAAGCAGCAGTGGTTCGACACCGAAGAGGCGATCGACCGCGTCCTCGCCGCCTGACGTGTCCGTACGAATCGCCCTCGTCGGCTGCGGCGCGATCACCGAGGCGCATCACCTCCCGCTCGCGGTGCAAGCCGGCGAGGTGACGCTCCTCGTCGACACCAACGAAGCGCGCACGAAGATGCTCGCCGCGCGACACGGCGTGCCGAACGTCTCGAAGGATCTGAACGACGTCTTCGCCCACGCCGACGCGGCGATCGTCGCCGTGCCCAATCACCTCCACGCACCGATCGCGAGCACGCTCCTCGAACGTGGCGTGCACGTGCTCCTCGAAAAACCCATGGGGCTGAACGGCGCCGACTGCGACCTGATCCAGGCGGCGGAAGCGAAGGGCGGCGCGGTGCTCGCGATGGGCCACCCGCGGCGCTTCTGGGCGACCACCGCCTGGGTGAAGACGGCGATGGAGCGCTCGTTGATCGGCGAGCTCGTCTCCTTCGAAGTGCGCGACGGCTGGCAGTTCGCGTGGCCGCTCGCGTCGACGTACCTGTTCGAGCGCCAGCGCGCCGGCGGCGGGTGCCTCATGGACATGGGCCCGCACCTCGTGGACCTGCTGCTCTACTGGCTCGGCGACCTCGAAGTGCTCGCCTACCGCGACGACGCGGAGGGGGGCGTCGAGGCGAACTGCGAGGTCGAGGTCCGCACCAAGAAGGGCGCGACCGGGTTCGTCGAGTTCTCGCGCACGCGGCAGCTCCGGAACACGTTTCTACTGAAGGGAACGAAGGGCCTGATCGAGATGGGCGCCGAGAAGGGCAACCAGCTCGCGTTCACGATGGACGGTGAGACGCAGGTCGTCGGGATGGGACTGCGCCCCACCGACCGACACGGCGATCGTTTGAATGGACCGGAGCGCGACCGCGTCACGTGGCGCCTGAATGGCAAGCCGCTGTGGGTCGAGGACTTCGACGCGCTGATGAAGAAGCAGCTCGACGACTTCCTCGGCGCGGTGCGCGGTGAACATCCACCGTGGGTGCCTTCGAGCGAGGGGCGCCGCTCCGTCGACTTCGTCGAGGTGTGTTACGGGATGCGGGAGCCGCTCGAGCCCCCGCACCTTCGGCGCGTGCGAGAGGTGAACGGTGCTCGCGGGTAGGCGTGTCTTCGTCACCGGCGGGACGGGGTTCGTCGGTTCGCACCTCGTCGAGCGGCTCGCATCGATGGGCGCGAAGCCCGTCGTCTACATGCGCGACGCGATGACCGCGACGATGGTGGGACGCTACGGCGTCGAGATGTGCATCGGCCCCATCACCGACCTGGAGATGATCGCGTCGGCGGCGCAGGGGTGCCGACTGATCTTTCACCTCGCGCACGATGTGAACCACGCGGACAGCGCCGAGACGAACCGGGTCGCGGCGAAGCACGTCGCGGAGGTCGCGCGCCGCAACGACGCACGCGTGGTGTATCTCGGATCCGCGGAGGTCTACGGCGACGCGTACTTCGGGAGCGGGCGCCTCGACGAGTCGTCGCCGCTGAAACCCACGAAGAACAAGGCGTTCGCGGCGTCGAAGGCGGGCGTCGAAGCGCTGCTGCTCACGGAGGCGCCGGACGCCGTCGTGCTCCAGGCGCCGGTGATCTTGGGGCCGTACTCGAAGCCGTGGCTGGAGCGGCCGATCGAGCAGTTTCAATCCGGGTGGATCGTGCTCCCGAACCGCGGCCAGGGTTCGATGAACTTCGTGTTCGTCGACGACGTCGCGCGTGCGCTCGTCGCCGCGGGGACTACGCCGCGGCTGCACGGGGAGCGCATGTTGATCGCCGGCGCGACGGCGCGCTGGTCGGCGTACTACGAACGACTCGAGCGGATGTTCGGCCACGAGCGCTTGACGTACGCAGACTCGAAGAAGGACTACGGCCGCATCGTTCGATCCGTGGCGCGGCAAGGGCTCGGGGATCTGATGGCGGCGCTTTCGGACGAGGAGATCATCATCCGCGCGGAGCGAATCCCGTACGTGGAGGAGACGTTCGACGTCGCGCGCCGGCACCTCCCGAAGGTCTGGCAGTCGATGAAACGAAAGCGCGACGACGAACCGGTCGCGCTCGCCGCGGGTCCGTCCGCGCCGCCGCCCCCGCGTACGCCGCCGGATGACGCTCGCCTTCACCTCCCCAACGCGCACCAGCGCGCGCTGTTCGGCGCCGATGTCACGATCGACGCGAGCAAGGCGAAGCGACTCATCGACTACGAAGCTCGATTCGACTTCGACACGACGATGACCGTGCTCGAAGACTTCGCACGGTGGGCGAACTTGGTATGACGGGCGGCGAACCCATTCACGTGCTGCACGTGGTCCGCACGCTCGGCGACGGCGGCGGCATGGAGAAGAACCTCTACCGCATCGTCGTCGCGTTGAACGAACGCGGCTTTCGGCACTCGGTGCTGCTGCTGAGTCACCGCACCGACATCATCGACTTCGGCGAGCACGCGCCGCTGCATCGCATCACGGCGGAGTCGAAGGACCGCACCGTCCCGCTGCAGATTCGTCAGCTGATCGCGAAGCTTCGGCCGAACGTGGTGCACGCGCGCAACTGGGCTGCGTGGCCGGACACCGCGATCGCGCGGGTCGCGTGTCACCCGCGTCCGCCGTTGGTGTTCAGCTTCCACGGGCTCGAGTCGACGAAGGTGCCGCTGGAGCGACGCCTCGCGTTCCAGGCGATGGCGAAGATCACGACCAAGCTCTTCTCGGTGAGCAACGCGGCGCGTGAGTTCCTCGTGACGGAGTATGGGTTGCAGCGGGAGCGAATCGACGTGCTGCACAACGGGGTCGACACGTCGCGCTTCGATCCGCCGCCGTTCGAAGCCAAGCCCGGGCGCTTGGTGATCGGCGGGATGGGCCGGCTCTATCACACCAACGTGAAGAACTTCCCGCTGCTGATCTCATCGGCCGCGCGGGTCGTGAAGGCGGGCCTCGACGTCGAGGTGCGCATCGCCGGGCACGGTCCGGACCACGTCGCGCTCGGGGAGCTCGCGGAGCAGCTCGGAATTCGGGATCGTGTCCACTTCCTCGGGCACGTCGAGGACGTGCCGAAGTTCCTGGCGGACGTCGATGTGTTCGTGCTGTCGAGTGACACCGAAGCCATGCCCAACGCGCTGTTGGAGGCGATGGCGATGGCGCGCCCGTGTGTCGCGACGGCGGTGGGCGGTGTCGTGGAGATCGTCGAGCCCGGCTACGACGGCGCGCCGGTCGGCGTGATGGTGCCGAAGGGTGACGAGGTCGCGATGGGGGACGCGCTCGCGGAGCTCGTGCGCGATCCGGAGCGACGGCGCGCGCTCGGAGAGAACGCTCGACGGCGCGCGGTGAACGACTTCTCCACCGAGGCGATGTTCGATCGCTACGAACGGCTCTACCGCGACATCGCGCGACCGTGACGAACGTCATGGGAACTTCGGGACCGCAGCGTGGTCCGAAGCTGCATGGAACGTTTGTGTGTCGTCGTCTCTTCGCTCCTCTTCCTGACCCTCGTCGCCTGTGAGGCGGACGCACCGAAGGAGGCCCCCGCACCCGCGGAGAGCACGGAGGCGTTGGCGCTCGACACGGTTGGGAAGGCCAACGCCGTGAAGGGCGAGGAAGGCTCGCTCGGCCAATCGCAAGCGCCCCGGGACACGATCGCCAAGGCGCCCGACGCACCCGCGAAAGACAAGACGGGGAGCCGTTCGCCCCGCGTCGTCCAGGGCACGCCGCAGGTGCTCGGCGCGAAGTCGGGCGGCCCGCGCGGGAACGTCGTCGGTGCCTACGGCGGCGAAGGCATCAACTTGGGGATGGGCGGCCTCGCGGGCACTTCGATGGGCGACGCGGGCGGCGTCGGTGGCCTCGGCACGCGCGGCGGAGGCGCCGGCAAGGGCGTGGGCCTGGGGAGTCTCGGTACCGGCGCGGGAGGCGGTGGGATCGGCTACGGTCGCGGATCCGGCGGGCTCGGTGCGCGAGGGACGGCCGCGGTCGGTCACGGCGTCGCGCGGAGCGCGGGGATCCTCGGCGCATTGAAGGGCGACACCGGTGAGTTCTCCGGCCGCGCCGACGCGACGGTGAACGCGCGGACGAAGACGACCGAGGACGCGCTCTCCACGTTCGCGGCGGACGTCGACACCGCGGCCTACGCGATCGCGCGCCGCACGCTGCAGTCCGGGCGTCTCCCCACGACGTCGCTCGTGCGCGTCGAGGAGACGATCAACTACTTCGCGTACGACTACGATCCGCCGACGGACGCGCCGTTCTCGATTCAGGTCGACGGTGCGCAGTCCCCCGTCGATTCGACGAAGCACTACCTGCGCGTCGGACTGCAGGCTCGCGTCGTCCCCGACGCACAGCGGCTCCCGGTGAACCTCGTGTTCCTCGTCGACACGAGCTGCTCGATGACCTCCGGCGACAAACTCGCGCTGGCGACGAAGTCGTTGAGCGTCGCGGTAGATCAGCTCACGTCGAAGGACCGCGTCGCGATCACGACGTACGCGGGGGGCGTGCGGTTGGTGCTCCCGCCGACGAGCGGCGCGAAGAAGAGCAAGATCAAGGCGGCGCTGTCGGGGTTGCGCACGGCGGGGGGCACGGCGATGTCTTCCGGTCTGAAGCTCGCGTACCGGCAGGCGGCGCAGATGCACCGCGACGGGACGACGACCCGCATCATCGTGTGCTCGGACGGCGACGCCAACATCGGCGCGACGTCGCACGAGGCGATGCTGAAGCAGGTGCGTGGCTACGTGGACGAGGGCATTCGGCTGTCGACGATCGGCTTCGGCGACGGCAACTACCGCGACGCGACGATGGAGCAGCTCGCGAACGACGGGAACGGCAACTACTTCTACGTCGACTCGATGCGCATGGCGCAGCGCGTGTTCGGGCGAGACTTCACGAAGATGGTCCAGGACGTCGCGCAGGACGTGAAGATCCAGGTCGAGTTCGACCCGGCGACCGTGAAGACCTATCGCCTGGTGGGCTACGAGAACCGCGCCGTGGCGGACGAGGACTTTCGGAACGACCGCGTCGACGCGGGGGAGATCGGCGCCGGCCACCAGGTCACCGCTCTGTACGAGCTGGAGCTGGTTGACGGAGACGGGACGACCAACGTCGCGACGGTGCGCGTCCGGTCGAAGCGTCCCGGCGGGACGAAGGCGAAGGAGGTCGCGCGCGCGGTGGAGCTCCGCCGGGTCGCGCGTTCGTTCGACGCGGCGCCGCAGGATCTCAAGTTCGCGGTCGCCGCGATGGGCGCCGCCGAGCTGTGGCGCGGGAGCGAGTGGGCCGGCGCGTGGAGTTACCCGCGCGTGGCGTCGCTGTTGTCGGACGTGGCCACGGACGCGGACCGCAAGGAGCTGCTCGCGCTCGTGAAGAAGTCGCAAGCGCTCGCGGCGCACACCCACGGTGTCGCCGTCCGCTAGACCCGCGCGACCACACCTGCTTTGGTCGCGCCCGTGAAGACGTACGACGCGATCGGCATCGGTGTCCCGAAGGTCCTGCTCCCCAACGCCTCCGTGGACCTCACGAAGTGGGCGGTCGTGGCGTGTGACCAGTACACCTCGGAGCCGGAGTACTGGGCGGAGGTCGAGGGGCTCGTCGGCGACGCGCCGTCGACGCTGCACTGCATCTTTCCGGAGGTGTACCTGAACGCGCCCGGGGGCGACGAGCGCATCGCGCGGATCAACGCCGCGATGAAGGACTACCTCGCGAACGACGTGCTCGAAGCGCGCGAGTCCTTCCTGTACGTGGAGCGCGTTGCGGCGAACAAGACGCGGCGCGGGCTCATGGTCGCGATGGACCTCGACGCGTACGACTACACCGCGGGCTCCAGCTCCCTCGTGCGCGCGACGGAGGGGACGATCGTGGACCGCCTCCCGCCGCGCATCCGCGTGCGTGAAGGGGCGCCGATCGAGCTGCCGCACATCATGGTGCTGATCGACGATCCCGAAGACACGGTGATCGGCCCGCTCGCGGGCGCTTCGCTCGAGAAGGTCTACGACTTCGACCTGATGATGAAGGGCGGGCACCTCACCGGGTTCGCCGTGTCGTCCGAGCAGGAAGACCGCATCACGGCGGCGCTCGCTCGGCTCGCCGAGCCGAAGCGGTTCGCCGAGCGCTACGGGCTCGGTGACGACGCCCCCGTCCTGCTCTACGCGATGGGCGACGGCAACCACTCCCTCGCGACGGCCAAGGCGATCTGGGAGAAGGTGAAGGCGGACGCGGGCCCCGACGACCCACGTCGCTACGCGCTCGTGGAGCTGGTGAACGTTCACGACGCTTCGCTGGAGTTCGAGCCGATCCACCGGGTCCTGTTCGACGTGGAGGACGGGTTCGACGTCGTCGGCGCGCTGAGCGAGTACGGTGGCGTGGAGATCTCTTCAGTGGATTCGCTCGAAGCGATGACAGCCGCGGTAGATGCCGACACGCAGAGCGTGGGGATCATCGACGCGAGCGGCTATCGCGTCGGTCGGATCAAGGCGCCGAAGGGCAACCTCGCGGTGTCGACGCTTCAGCCGTTCCTCAGCGAGCTCGAGGAGGCCAAGCGGTTCCGGGAGGTCGACTACGTGCACGGCACCGAGGCAACCGACCGGCTCGGCAAGAAGCCGAACAACCTGGGTTTCTTCCTCCCGGGCATGGACAAGAGCGACCTGTTCAAGAGCGTCGCGCTCGACGGCGCACTACCGCGCAAGACGTTCTCCATGGGCGAGGCGGACGAGAAACGCTTCTACATGGAAGCGCGAGGGCTCGTCCGATGAAACCTCCGAAGAAGGGGAGCGGCGCGGTCTACGTTATGATCGGGCTGGGGATCGTGTGCATGGTCGTCGTGGCCGCGGCCGCCTACATGATCATCGAGTGGGACGAAGCGGGCGCCGGCGCGAAGGCCGCGCGGATGCACCAGCGTTAGTCCTTCAGCGCGAACGCCAGCTCGATCAGGCGGCGGTCTTCGCCGAGGTTCGACGCGAGCTGCACGCCGATCGGCAGACCGTCCTCCGAGAACCCCGCGGGCATCGAGAGCGCCGGCCCACCGGAGGCGTTCTGAATCGGCGTGAACGCAACGACCTCGAGGAGTCGCTCGAGGTGCGTATCGAAGTCGAGCCCGGGCGACAGGTGGCCGAGCTTCGGCGCCGTCGTCGCCGTGACTGGGCTGAGGATGATGTCGCGCTGGTCGAACTGCTTGGTGTATTCGTGTTCGAACCGGGAGAGTCGCCAGACGTTGTAGGGCATCGTGAGGAGGTTCGTCGGCGTCAGCGCACGCTTCGCGAGGCCCTTGGAGAACGGTTCGAGCTGGTCGACGTCCGCCCCGTCCATGAAGCGCAGGCGGAGGTTAACGAGCAACGCGATCAGCGAGTAGTGCTGCAGGAAGTCGCGGTTGAAGGCCTGCGTGTAAGGCGGCGCCATCTCCTCGACGATGTGGCCCTGCTTCTCGAGCGCCTCCGCGGTTCGCAACACAGCTTGCGCGACCTCCGGGTCCGCCTTTCCGCCTAACGGGTCGACATAGAAGCCGACACGGAGGCGCTCATTGCCGGGCCCTTCGACCAACCCGAGCGGCTTCATCCCCTTCTCGACGCCTCGATCGAGGCCGTGCATGACCGTCGCGAGGTCTTCGACGGTCCGCGTGACGGCGCCGGCCGCGTTGATCTCGACGGGCATCTTCTTCCCGCTCACCAGCGAAGTCTGACGACCACGCGTGGCCTTCAGGCCGTAGAGCCCACACCAGTTCGCAGGGATGCGCGTCGAACCACCGCCGTCGGTGGTGTGCGCGAACGGGATGACACCCGCGGCGACGAGCGCCGCGGAACCCCCGGATGAGCCACCGGTGGACCGCGTCGGGTCGTACGGGTTGCGCGTCGGCTTCCCGCCGACGGGTTCGACGGTGCACGTGAAGCCGAACTCGGACGACGTCGTCTGCACGATCGGGTTGCCGCCGAGCGCGAGGAAGTCTTGGACGTCCTGTGACGACTCCGCCGCCGGCGTGTTCGGGAGCGCGCGGCTCCCGGCGGTCGTGACGAAGCCCTTCACCGCGACGATGTCCTTGATGGCGGTCGGCACGCCGTCGAGCGGGCCGCCGGTGCCGGCGCCTTCCGCGTTCGAGCGAGCTTCGTCGTAGTGCCGCGCGGCGATGCCGTGCACCAGGGCTTGCGACGCCTCGGCGCGCTCGATAGCGGTCTCGGTGACTTCGCGACGGCTGAGCTCACCGCTTCGGATCAGGCGTGCCGTCTCGGTCGCGCTCAGCGCGCCGAGCTCGCGCGCGTGCGCGCTGATGCCCGGCAACGCGACCGGGCGGGGCCCGGCGGACTTGGCGACCGCGTGGGAAGCGGACGACGGCACCGCGATCTCCACGGGCGTGATCGCGGCGGTCGATCGCAGCTCGGCCAGACGGCTGACGCCCTGGCTCCCGCCGTGGCCGAGGGCGGGCTTCGGAGCCTCGCCGGTCTGCGCGGGCGCGAGCGGCACCGCGAGCGCCTTGGGCGCCGGAGGCTGCGTCACGTCGACGGGCTGCGAGAGCGCGACTCGGGAGACGGGGACGTCATTGCGCACATCGGAGGACATGCAGACCACGGTAGGAGGCGACAGGATGCACCGGCAAGAATGGCGGACCAGACACCTGGGCCATGGGTCCCAGGTCGGATCGGTCACGTGAGGTCCGAGCGCGCCGCCTTGTAGACCTCGACGAACCCAACCAACCACCCCTCCCAAGGAGCCCTGAAATCATGAGTGCTTTCTCAAAGCGGCTGCGCCCGTTCGGCGCGGCCACGACCCTGTTCGTCCTCGCAGGATGTAGCGCCGCCGAAGACGTCGTCGCCGACGCAAGGGATCGCGTCGTCAATCTATTCAATACACCCGCAGGCCCGAGCACGTCCGGGACGATCCCACCGTTGTCGAACCTCGTCCTGGGCGGCGGCGCGTTCCCGCCGGACGTTCCCGGCGGGGTCTACACCAACGGCTTCGACCTCAACAACAACCCCTCGTCGAACGCCGCGACGTGGCGAGCGGCGGTGACTTCGGATCCGTTCTCGGCGCAGCCGGCGCTCGATCCGCTGCTCTCGTCGGCGCAGACGATGGCCGAGAACCGTGAGTCGGAGATCAGCACCGCCGCGATCTCCGCAATGTTCTCGGGCCTCGGCGGCTCGGCGAGTGTCACGCGAACGACGGCTCACGCGGGGTACGAGCCCGTGCAGGCGCGCTGGCAGTCGTCGGACACGGAGACTTGTCCGCAGTATCCGAACTGCCCGCTCACGACGACGCCCTACCCCGACCCCGAGCACTTCGACGAGCTGCGGATGCGCGGTGCACGTCTGTACTGCGCGGCGCGTGAAGCCGTCATGAACCAGCCGGGCAGCGGCGTGACGATGGGCTCACGCTCCGCCGGCGGGCTCGACATCTTCGGGCAGCGCATCGACTTCATGGTGATCGAGCCGACCGCCGTGGTGCACCCCCCCGAGCGGTTCCTCGACACGGCCAACGTCGACGGCGCGCAGGCGTTCGCCGTTCCGCTGTCGCTCGGTACGCGCTTTTCGCCGATTCGCGGGCTCGGCATCCCGAGCTTCCCGGAGGTTCGTACGCCCGTGACTTTCGTGGTCGGTGACACCGAGGTTGAGAACGCCTCCGAGCAGCTCGAGGTGAACAGCGAAGAGCCGATCTACGCCAAGACGCACCACACGGTGACGTTCGGGGAGGACGTCGTTTCTTCTCAGTGGAACGCGGAGGGGACCTTCCCGCCGATCCCGCTCTTCGACATCTTCGTGTTCAAGGCGCAGCTCCAGCTCGGGCTCGAGATGTTCGCGGGCGACGGCAAACCCATCACCGACGCCGTGCTCGCTTCGCCGCCGCCGACGTTCTCGCCCCCGCGCGCCGGAACGCCGCCCTACACGTGGGAGACCTACGGAACCGCCGGGTACTACGATGGAACGTGGAGCCTCGCGAGCACGGTGCCCGGAACTTCGCCGATCTTCGTGAACGCGAACGGCGTGGGCGACTTCCTCGCGCCGAACGATCCGTTCCTCACCCGGGCCATCCAGGACGCCGACTACGGCCGGACGTCGCGAGCCGGAATGACGATGTCGGGCGCGCTGCTCGGGAGCGCGGGCATCGACGTCGGACTCCTCGCACTTCAGTTCAACATCCAGGGCGGCCTGGAGGGCACCGGCCAGATGGTGCACGACGTCCGCGACGCGGAGCGCGCTTCGTTGCGGCCCGACTTCGAGCCGACCACCGGTCTTGTCGTAACGCCGCACATGGAGGCGGACCTGAGCTTCGCGTCGAAAGCGTGGGTGCACGCCAAGGTGCTGTTCGCCTCGTGGGACTTCGTCATCTACGACTACACCACGTCGCTCGCGAGCTACGAAGACGACCCTTGGCCCGAGGCGAATCGATTGCGCATCGGGACGAGCGCGCGCAGCGGCGACGTGACGAGCCAACCCGACGTGCTCTCGCACTTCCCCGGGCACCCGGAGTTCGCGAGCTTCCCGAGCACGGTGCAGTCCTGCATCGAGGGTGAGGTCCCCGAGCTGCCCGAGACGCCGCCGCCGTGTGAGCCGTCGTTCGATCCGGGTTCGACGCCCAGCGCAGAGATCTGCGTGTACGGCGACATGGAGATCGAAGGCGCGTGTGAGGATCGCTCGGAGGCGCTCGAGACGTTCGCTTCGAACGAAGCCGAAGCGCAGTGCATCGATGCGTTCCTCGACTTCCTTTGCCAGCCGGTCTCGCAGGAGCAGAACCACGCGACGCGGAACGTCATCGCCCGGGTGGTCGAGAACGACCCGGCGTTCGGCAACGAGCTCGCGGGCGTCGTAGCGATCTGCGGCGAAGTGTTCGGCGAGGCGTGGGTGCAGGAGAACATCGGATTCGGCGTCTGCGACGCGAGCGCGACGCTGTTCGAGCCAGGCACGGCCGTGACGCCGGCACCGGCGGGCGCGCCGAGCGGCCCGGGGACTTGTTTGTAGGTCGCGCGTGAGATCTGGGGCGTGTTCGTTGTAGGTCATGTCGAAGTGGCTGACGTCGCGCCCCAGACTCCGGACGCCGAGCGCGAGCTCGTCGAACGGGCGCTCTCCAAGGATCGTCGCGCGCTCGTCGAGCTGGCGCGTCGGCTGACCCCGACGATTCAGGTCCGGGTCGCGCGGGCGCTCGCGAAACGGAGCTCGGGACGTTCGCGAGAGCTCCGCGCCGACGTGGACGACCTGACGCAGGAGGTCTTCGTGCGGCTCTTCACCAACGACGGGCGAGCGCTCCGCGCGTGGGATCCGTCGCGTGGGTTGTCGCTGGAGAGCTTCGCCGGGATGGTGGCGGAGCGGGAGGTTTCGAACGTCCTGGTGAGCGCACGCCGCACGCCGCGCAACGAGAAGGAGCGCCCCACGGAGGACGTCGAGGTGTACGCGGTACAGACCGACGGCGAGCGCCGCGTGGTGTACCGCGATCTGCTCCGGGAGTTGTGCCTGCGTTTGGATGTGTGGCTCACGCCGCGCGGACGCGAGTTGTTCGACCAGGTGTACCTGGAGGAGGTGCCGCTTCAGGAGGTCGCGGCGTCGTTCGAGATGAAGCCGTCGGCGCTGTACGCGTGGCGAAACCGCGTGGCGAACCGGGCACGTGAGCTGTTCGACGAGCTTGTCAGCGAAGATGAGCGCAAGATGCCGGAGGCGTCGGAGCGATGAAGGAGACGGAGTTGATGGACGCGATCGTCGAGGTCGCTCGCGACGAGCGACAGGTGGATCAGCTCGCCCGACTCGCAGCCGGAGAGCTCTCGGAGCCCGAGCGCGCCGAGCTGATGCGCGCGGCAGAGCAAGACCCGGCGCTGATGCGGGTGGTCGAGCTGTGCGAGCCGAAGGCGGACGCCTTCTTCGAGCAGCTCGCCGACGGCGCCGAGCAGGCGATGAAGGTGCACACGATCCGGCCGACGCGCGCGTTGTGGATCGGCGGCGCGGGGGCGCTCGCGGCTTCTTTGGTCGCGGGGTTCCTGCTGCTCGGGCAGCCCACGCCGCTCCCGGACTACTCGGGGCGGGTGCAGGTCGCGGTAGAGTATCGCTCCGAGGACGCCGCGATCGAGGCGCGCGTCGGCGATCGGTTCACGATGCTGTTACGACCCGCGACGCGCGTGGGCCGCGAGGTCGACGCGTGGCTGTTCGTCGTGAAGGGCGACGCAGTGACGCCGGTCGACGTGACTTTGGAACGCGATGCTTCCGGCGCGGTACGGGCGAGCGGAACGGTCGGTTCGTGGGGTGCTGCGCAGATCGTGGCGGCGGTCGGCGATGGGATGGCGCCCAACGTTGCGCAGGTGCAAGGCCGCGATCCGGCGTGGCGGTGGGTCGTTCAGCCGGTGCAAACGCGCGAGTGAAAAAGATCGATCGCGTCACGTTAGATTCGTGGAGGGCACCTTGTATCGAACGCTGTGATGCGAAATCTGACCTCCGCGATCCTCGTTGTCGGCGCGATGGGCGGGTGCAGCCCCGGCGAGCCGGTGGCGACGAAGTCCGCGCGCATCGTGTTCGATCCCTTCCCGGCGCCGGGGGCGCTCTGTTCTTCGCGGCGGACCATCGTGTTCGACCCGGGGGGTGCGTGTGACTCGAAGAGCGGTTGGGCGGAGTCGCGCGTGTTTCCGGGTGCGACCGCCTCGGCGCTGATGGCGTTCTGTCGTTACGAGTATCTGGGGAGCGGCGAGCCTTCGGCGGCGGCGGTGGCTTCGCTCGTGCCCGCGGGCGGTGCCGCGGATCCCGATTGCCTCGTCGTGACCCCGGCCGCGACGCCGATGTGGAACGCGCACTACTCCGCGTTCCTCGGGCAGATCGATCCGGGCGTCCCAGTCGCGACGGCGCCTTCACGAACGTGGGTGGGCATCGTCGACAGCTCGCCGCCGTCGCCGGTCGGTGACGGCGAAGCGATGCCGGGCAACAGCGAACACGGCTACGTGCTGGGGCGCATCGCTCGGAGCGTCGGGTGTCCGGATGGACCGAGCAAGCCAGGTTGCAATGTGCACGTGCACCACGAGCTGGCGTTGCCGTGGCGCTTCGACGGGACGACCTGGAAGAAGTCCGCTGCGGGTGGGGACTTCGGGTACCAAAGTGATCTCGCGGCGGCGACGCACCGCGCGGTGCAGCGCTACCTCGCGGATCGCGCGAGCCCTGCGGACCGTTTGGTGATCAACCTGAGCCTCGGGTGGTTGCCGGCGTTCGGGAGCGCGCCCGGCGGCGAGACACCGGTGCGCGCGGTGCACACCGCGATCGAAGAGGCGGTGTGCCACGGCGCGCTGGTGGTCGCGGCGGCGGGAAACTGGTCCGGCGGGACTTCGCATCACACCGGCGCGATCCTGCCAGCGGCGTGGAACGACGAGGCGCGGCCTTCGGTGGGCCGTTGTGATCAGCTGGAGGGCCCGGCGCCGGGGTACTCGGCGGCGGGCGGTTTGGTCGAGGCGGTCGGCGGTGTGGACGGTCGGGACTGGCCGCTTCCGAACGGGCGCGCGGCGAGCACGCCGCGGTTGGTGGCGCCGGGGTTCCGCGGGACGGCGCACACGCTGGGCGGCTCCGCGTTGGGGATGCTGACGGGGACGTCGGTGTCGGCGGGCGTGGCGTCGACCGCGGCGGCGCTCGCGTGGGCGTTCGTTCCGGACGTTCCGGCGGTCGAGATCGCCGACGCGGTCTACGCGAGCGGCGTGGACCTGAACTACTTCGCGAGCCCGGGGATGTGCGTGGGCACGTGCGCGATGGTGCATCGTGTCTCGGTGTGCGGCGCGGTGGAGTCGGTGTGCATGACGCCGGACGGCCCGCTCGAGCAGTGCCCGATGGTGACGTGCGCGCCGCGGGGTGCGTACGAGGACGCGCGACCCGACGTGCTGACGAGTTACCTGCCGGCGCCGGACTACGTGGTCGCGATGCCGCCGTTGGTCGCGACGGGCGCGGGGGCGTGTGACGCGGTGCTGTTTCGGCCGGTGGGGATGGAGCAGCCGGCGGAGGCGCCCTGCCCGGACAAGCAGGGGTACTCGGGGTGGGCGCATCCGGACGTAGTGCCGCAGCCGGATCCGACGGTGTGTCCCCAATGCTTCTACCGCGAAGGGCCGACGGTGACCGTCTATCTCGAGATCGATGCTGCCGTCGTGACCGAGGTCCACACGCCATCGGTCCTTCTGCGCACGGCGTCTGGTGATTTCCGATACAACCTCTGGGAGGCGGGTGCGACGCTCATGGGCGGGAAACGGTACGAGGTCACGGGGCTGCCGCACCCTGGCGCTGACATTCGCGAAGCGCACCTCACCGGCACGACCGACCGCGGTGAGTCCATCCGCGAGCCGCTGGGTGACATCCGCTTGCCCTGACCTCGAGTTGACTCCACGCATGGCGCGCCCGACCCTCCGGTCGTGCCCCGCGACCAGAGCTTCGATGCGCTCGGCACGCGCGCATGAAGCGCGCAGTCATCGCGCTCGTCGGCGCGTGCGTGCTCACCGCGGGGGCGTCGTGGCTTGCGCTTCGCGAGACGGCGCCACCGGCTGACATCGCGTGGACAGGCTGTCAGTCCGTGCGTTCGGGACCGGTTTGTCTGCTGTCTCGGACCAGTACGCTCACGCTCTGGGTGCCCGACGAGCTCGGCGCGTCCGTCACGATTTCGTTGAATGGCGAGCCGGTGGAGGCTCCGTCGACGAGGCTCGCCGGTGGTGCGCAGTACACGGTCCTCGTCGGAGTGAGTTCGAGGAGGCTCGAGGTGAAGAGCTCACAGTTGTGGGCCCTCGAGATCGGTCAGCTCGAACCCACTGAGCTCGAACGCATCGACCACCTCCGACGTTCGGCTCCAGAACGGGCGCTCGCCGAGATCGACGCGCTCCCTCCTAAGCTCAGGGAGAGGGCCGTGGGAGTACGGGCTCGAATCGTGGCGGCAACCCGTGGGATCGGCGCCGCAGCGCACATCTTCGAGAGCGCCGTGGTCGATCTCGAGATGCAGGGCTGGCTGTCGGAGGCCTGCGATGTTCGTTTAGCCTGGGCGTACTTCGCCAAGGAGGGCCTGCGCACGCGAATGGCGAATGCGGCGCTGGACGGAGGCCAGAGCTGCACGAAGTACAGCCCGACACATGAGGCGCTCTGGCCGTACTACGAGGGCATGCTGGCGTTGGAGACATTCAACGTACGCCTCGCGCTCCAGTACTTCGACCGGTCCATCACTCGCTTGCGACGCCTTGGGCTTCACGACGTCCTTCTCCTTGCCGTCGAACAGAAGGCGCGCCTCCTTCGTAGCGTCGGGCGCTTCGAAGACGCCGCGTCATTGCTGAACCGTACGCTCCCCGAAGACGCCCCCTGCCAGCGCGCCATGTTCGCCAACCAACGTGCCTGGACCGCGATGATCGCCGCCGAGGCTCAGCGCCCGCTCTTGGAAGTCTCCGCCATCGAGCAGCTGTTCGCGGCCGCACTCGAGGACGCGCCGGCTTGCGGCTCCCAGGTCGCTCCGTTCATCCGTCTCAACCTGGCGTTCCTCCACGTCGAGCTCCGCCGCGCCGACGAGGCCGAGGCCGAGCTGCTCCGCGCCGAGGCCGAGCTCACGGGCGACGACGCGCGCACGCGGGCGTGGCGGATGGAGCTTCGCGGGCACATCGCGCGCCTGCGCGGTCGACACGACGAGGCGCTCTCGGCGTTCGCGAGGCTCGATGCGTTCGGCGTCGCGCGCGCCGACGAACAGGCGCGCTGGCGCGCCGCGCTCGGGCGCGGGCGAGCGCTGGAGATCACCGAGCGCTGGGAGGAAGCTGCCGAGGCGTACCGCGCGGCCGAGCGCAGCGTGGATCGTCAGCTCGCGCTCGTGCCGTTCGGCGAGGGACGCGCGAGCTTCGCCGACGCGCGGAGCCCCGGGACACTTCGACTCTTGAACGTACTGCTTCGTCTCGAGCGAAAGGAGGAGGCGGCGCTGGTCGCGCGGCGGAGCCTGCGGCGCAACGTCGACAACCTGGTGCGGGCTTCGCGGCTCGCGGCCCTGGACTCCGAGAGCCGATCGCGGTGGGAGGCTCTACTCGCGGACTATCAGCGGCGTCAACGCAGCTTGCAGGGGGAATCGGGTTCGTCGTGGCGACTCGCGGAGGAGGAGTCGAGCGCGCTGCACGACCAGATGGCTTCGATCCGCGCGTCACTCCGGGACACTCTCGACGCGAAGCTGATCACGGCGACGAACACCGAGCCGCGCCGTCCGGCGACGGACGAGGTGATGCTCGTGCTGCACCCGCTCGACACGGAGACCTGGGCGGCCTTTGCGCTCACTGCAGAACAGACGCGAATCGAGCGGGTCCAGACGCCCGCGGACATCGTGAAGCGGTTCGCGCCGCTGCTCCGCGCGAACGCACACGTCGTGTTCGTCGCGCCCGGGGCGCTCGAGGATGTGGATTTCCACGCCCTCGACCTGGACGGGCACCCCCTCGGCGAGACGAAGTCGGTGCGCTACGCCTTGGACCTCGCCGTCGCCGGCAACGCACCCACACCGCGTCGCGCGCTCATCGCCCGCGACCGCACCGGCACCCTCCGCAACGCCGACGCCGAGGAGGCCGCAGTACGTGCCGCGCTCGAGACTTCATCCGCCGGTGCCACGCCGTCGGCGCTCTACGACGCGCTCGCCACGGCCGAACACTTCCACTTCGCCGGCCACGGAAGGTCCGCCGGCCCCGACGGCATCGAGAGCGCGCTGAAGATCTCCGAGCACCTCCAGCTCACCACGAGCGACATCCTCCACCTCCCGCGCGTCCCCGAGACCATCGTCCTCGCGGGGTGTGATCTCGCGCGCTCCGAGCCACTCGCGACCACCCTCACGCTCGGCGCCGCGCAGGCGTTCGTGGTCCGCGGAGCGCAGCGCGTGGTCGCAGCGGTACGTCCGGTCGCCGATGATGACGCCGTTCGCTTCGCGCGTGTGTTCTACCGAGCTTTGAAGGAAGAGGAGACGTTCGACGCCGCATTCCGCGCTGCGCAACAGCAGACACGCGAGGCAGCGCCGGACTCGGACTGGGCAGCGTTCCGGATGTTCGGCCCGTGAGGCTCAGCGGTGAACGAACTGAGCCTTCACGCGCGGCCCGTTCTTCATGAAGTTCTGCATGCCGATCTGCATGTCCTCGATGTCGCGGCAGCGACCGAACGCTTCCGCCTCGACCGCGAGCCCCTCGTCGAGTGACTTCGTCAACCCGTCTTGCAAGACGTGAACGATCACCGCGTCGATCGCGCGGGATAGGTGCCCGAGCTCGACGTTCGGCAGCTCACCGATCTCCATCGGCGCCTCCGACACCGGCTCCACGATCGCGGAGCCTTCGAGGTGCCGACGAATCAAACGCTTCGCCGCGACCTCCACGTCGCCGACCGTCTGCTCGGTGGCCCACCCGATGCGCGCAGCTTCGTCCGCCTTCACGACGCGACCCGTGCGCACCAGCTCCGCCGCGAGCTCGACGCCCACCAACCGCGGCAGACGCATCGTCCCGCCGTAGCCGGGGATGATGCCGAGGTTCACCTCGGGCTGGCTCATGATCAGCGACTTGCCGACCACGCGCCCGTGGCACGCCATCGAGAACTCCGCGCCGCCACCCATCACCGGGCCGTCGAGCGCTGCGACGACGGGTTTCTTGGCCTTCTCGAACTTGCGCATGATCGGGTGCGTCGTCATGCAGATCGCCGTGCACGCCTCGGCGGTCGGGAGCGCAGCGAGCTCGCGGATGTCCGCACCCGCCAGCGCGCCGTTCGAGCTGGTGAAGACCACGCCCCTGATCTTGTCGTCACCGAGCAGCTCGTCGAAGGCCTCGTCGATCTCCGCGATCGTGCGGCTCGACAGCGCGTTCATCACCTCGGGCCGGAACACCCGCACCGTGCCGATGTCCCCGTCGCGCTCCACGAGCACGTTTGCCTTGTACTTCGGGAACGTCGCGTCGCTGATGCTCCGCGTGAACGTGAAGCCGGGGTTGTTCGCCTTGTAGGCGACACACAGCTCCCGCACCTTCTCGGCGCCGACCTGATCCGCGATCTCCAGCACGCCCTTGCTGAACCCGAGCGCCATCCGCGACATCCAGTTCAGCTCGGTGTGCGAGCACACACCCTCGTCGGCGACGAAGAACGTCCGAGCCAAGAGCACCGCGAGGATGCGGCTGAGGACCGCCTCCGCGAGTGTGTCGTCGTACTTGCGATCGCCCGGGTTCTCGCGGTCGTGCCAGCGGCCGGTCTCCTCGAGGATCTTCGGCGGCGCGAACCAGTCGTTCCCGTGCGGCGCGTTTTGCATGAGGCGCTGACACTTCACGACGAGCATGTTCCCGCGCGTGAGATCCATGACGGTGAGCGGACCGCCGCCACCGATCGCGTCGTTGACGATCGCGTCGACCTGCGCGGGCGTCGCGACGCCCTCGGCGACGATGCGCGCCGCCTCGGAGACGTAGTTGCAGAAGATGTCGTCGATCGCGAAGCACTCGATGTCCTTCGTGACCACCGGGACCTTCCCGAGCGTCTTCAGCGTCTTCATCATCCGCTCGCCGAGCGCGTCGTCACCCGACAACACGACCTCGACCGGCGGCGAACGCCACGCCGGGTAGAACGGGTGGTTCACGAAACAACGCTCCGGGTGCTTCGCCGCGTCGGCGATCTGCGCGCGCGGGATGCCGGACGTCGCGAAGCCGATCAGGCAGTCCTTCGACACGACCTCTTCGAGGTCGGCGAGGATCTTCTTCTTGATCGGGAGGTCTTCACTCGCCGCTTCGAGCACGTACTCACAGTCCTTCAGATCTGCGAGCGAGAGCGTCGGTACGAGCGCGGCACGCACGGCGGCCTCCGCCTTCTCGTTGAGCTTCCCCTTGTCGCGTGCCTTCGCCAGGTACTTGTCGATGCGCGCGAGCCCTTGGTCGAGGGCCTCCTGTCGAATGTCGACGAGGAAGACCTTCGCGCCCGGGCGGCGCGCGATCGCAGAGACAAATCCGTAAGCGAGATCGGGTCCGATGGACCCCGAGCCAATCACCCCAACTTGCATGGTGCGGCCCTCTTAGACGCTCGTTCAGACGAGGGCAACGGGTGCGCGCGCGGTGTTCTTCATGAGCCAGTCGACGAGGCCCGGATAGAGCGTGGTCGAAGCGCGCGGACCGACGACGGCGCCGACGTGTCCTCCGCGGATCTCCAGCACGTCCGTGCGTTTGCTGGACACCGCGTCGTTGAGCGCGGTCGCCGCCGGGGCCGGACAGATCCCGTCCTTCGAAGCAACGATGGACAGAACCGGACACGTGATCTCGGCGAGATCCACCGCGCGACCGAGGGCTCGGTGCGAGCCGTTCACGAGCGCGTTGTTCTGATAGAGGTCGTGGATGTACGTGCGGTACGCCGCCGCGGGGAACGGCGTGTTGTCGCTCGCCCACTGCTCCATCGCCTCGAAGTGCTCCTTCTTCGCCGGGTCGAACGCGATGTCCGGGTAGTTGACCCACTTCGAGATCGACAGCAGCGGACGCAGCATCGTGAAGCCGCTCTGCATCTGCGGCGCGGCGAGGTTACCCGTCGCGACGATCGCATCCACGTCGAACCAGCGCGGGTCCGTCATGTTCTGCAGCCGCCCGCCCTTCGAAAAGTCGATCGGGCCGGCGAGGTTCACGAGCGCGCTCACCTGATCGGGGTGGAGCGCCGTGTAGATCGACGACAGCGTCCCGCCCATGCAGTACCCGAGGATCGAGACCTTGGGCGAGCCCGTCGCGCGCTTCACGCGGCGCACGGCGCGCGCGAGGCGTTTGAGTACGTGGTTCCAAGTGAGGTACCGGTCCTCGTCGTTCGGGACGCCCCAATCGAGCAAGTAGGTGTCGAGCTGTTGTGAGCAGGCTTCGACGACGCTCATTCCACTGAGTAGATCGAGGATATACCAGCGATTGATCAGCGAAGGGACGACCAGCAGCGGGTACCGGGTCGCCGGCACCTCCGAGACGTCATCGGAGGGCCGGCGGAATCGATACAGCCGCGCCGTGCCTTCGGAGAAAATCTCGTCCTTTGGCGTGGGCGCGATCTTCATCGGTTCAGCTCGCGAAGGGGATCGTGGACATCGAGGAGAAGGCCGAGACCGCCTGCCGGCTCGTGGTCAGGGCCACCCGACGCCACTCGTCCATCATCTTCGCCGTGTAGTCGGCGGAGGCCTTCATGAGCTTCGCGCTCTCGTCGACCGCCATCTCGAACTGCTCGATGTTGGTCTTCTGGAGCTTCTCGAGCTCACCGAACATGGCCTCCACCCGCGCGATGTGGGCTTCGGCGGCCGCTTCGACCTTTTCGGCACCGTCTTGCTGCGCCTGCGTAGTACGTTTCGTCGCCATTGGTTTGGTTCCTTTTCGCCTTTTTGGACGACCCTGTGCCGTCCTACGCCGAGCAGACTAAGGCTCGAAAGGGAGACCGTCAACCGATTTTTTGTGCGGTGCAAAAATTTTGCTGTGGCGCGTCAATCTTTGCGGCCAGCGAGGAGCGCATCCTTCAGCGCGGCGATCTCGGCACGCAGCTCCGCGATGTCGTCGCCGCGTTGGTCTGCGGCCGCCGGGGCCTCCTGCCCCTCGTCGTCGGGCGGCGGAGGGGTCTCCTCCGTGAACGGCGGAGGCGGAGGCGGCGCGGATTGCTGCTGTCCCCAGGGCGCCTGGCCCTGCGAGAACATCCGCGCGATGGCGTTGGTCGCCGTGAACGGGAGCGTCGCGAACGGGTTGATCGGCGCGATGGCCTGCGCCCCCTGACGACCGAAGCGGTACACCTCGAGGGCCCAGGAGAGCCAGTTTCCGAAGAATTCGGCGAGGGTGTCGTCGTCCATGCGAATCAGCTGCAGCAAGAGCGACGAAGGGAGGAGACGCGCCGCGCGGCGGCTCTCGAGGATGATCTGGGCGAGCGTGGGCTGGGTGAGGTCGGCGTTGGACTTCGCGTCGACGACGCGGACGTCGAACCCGCTGCGGATCTTCTCCGCCAGCTCGTCGAGCGTCACGTACCGACTTTCGCCCGTGTCGTAGAGCCGCCGATTACTGTATTTCTTGATGACGACGATGCCCTTGGGTTGCTGCACCGCCGCCATGGTGCCGCACCCGAGCGCGGGGGTCCAGGAAGGAATTGCGGCGGCGCAGTAAGACGGTTGACGACGCGGCGGCTTGATGCCTAGGTTGGCCCTCATCGATATTGTGCGGCGCAACAAAGTGTCGCCGGAGGGAGCCGAGAGGATGAGCACGATGCCTTGGGAGCAGTTCAAGAAGAGCTTCAACGTCTGGGAGAAGGCGACGTCGGACCTGATGCAGGTCTGGCTGGAGAGCCCGCTGGTGCTGGAGCCGGCCGGGAAGATGCTGACCACGATGATGAAGGGGAAGGCCGCCTCGGACCAGGCGCTTCGCCTGTGGTGGGGTCAGATGGGCCTGCCGACCAAACACGACCAAGAGCGCACGCTGCACGCGCTCAACGAGCTCGAGCGACGGCTGATCGATCTCGAGGATCAGATCGAAGACGCGGCCGAAGGAGCGTGAGTCATGGACGTCTCGAAGTACCTCGACGTCCGCACCGCACCCCAGGTCCTGTTCTCCGCCGCGGCGGCGCACAAGGATCACGTCCGCTACGTCCTTCGGGACGCAGAGGGCAACACCCGCGAAGTCACGCTCGGTGAGCACGCCGAACGGGTCCGCGAAGTCGCCGCGTACCTGGTGAGCGAGGGGCTCGGCCCCGACCGCGTCGCCGCGATCTTCGCGCCCAACCGCGTGGAGTGGATGGAGGCCGCGCTCGCGACCGAAGCCGCGCGCGGCGTGATGGTCCCGATCTACGCGTCGTCGACCGCCGAGCAGGCGGGTTACATCCTCTCGCACTCCGACGCGCGCTTCCTCTTCGTCGACACCGAGGTGCTTCTGACGCGTGTCTTCGAAGCGTGGGACGCACTCGCGCCCGACGCCCAGGTGATCTGTCTCGACGACGGCATCGATCTCGCCAGCGCCCGCCGGAACGCGAACCACGGCCCCGACTTCACGGAGATCGAGCGCCGCGTGGTGTCGTGGTCGACCGTGCGCACCGTCGGACGCGACCGCTTCCGCACCGGCGAGCTCGACCGTCGCCTCGAAGAAGCGAAGCTCGAAGACCGCGCCATCATGCTCTACACGAGCGGCACGACCGGCAACCCGAAGGGCGTCCCGCTCACGCACGCGAATATGGGTGAGAACCAGCGCGACTGGCTGCGGGTGCTCGCGCCGAAGCTCGCGGAGGGCGACGTCGATCTGCTGTGGCTGCCGATGAGCCACGTGTTCGGCTACGGCGAAGCGTGCATCGGGAACCTCCTCGGCTGGACGAGCCACATGTGCACGCCGCCGCAGGTGATTGAGCTGCTCCCCATCGTGCGACCACAAACGTTGATGAGCGTGCCGTCCTACTGGGAGAAGATCGCGCTCGCCGCGAAGGAGAAGTCGTTCGCGGAGGTCACGGGCGGGCGCCTGCGTTTCTGCCTCTCGGGCGGCGCCGGTCTCAAGCGTGAGATCAAGGAGCGCTTCCTCGAAGAGGGTGTGCTGATCATCGAAGGGTACGGGCTCACCGAGACATCGCCGACGCTGACGATGAACCGACCGGATGACTTCGACTTCACCACGGTCGGCAAACCGTTCCCGTCCGTGGAGCTCAGACTGGACGAAGACGGTGAGATCCTCGCGAAGGGACCCAACGTATTCGGTGGGTACCACCGCGATCCGATCGCCACGAAGGCCGCGTTCACGGAGGACGGTTGGTTCAAGACCGGTGACCTCGGCGCGTTCACGGAGAGTGGGTTCCTTCGCATCGTCGGACGTAAGAAGGAGATCCTCGTGACGGCGGGCGGCAAGAACGTCTCGCCGGCGAACATCGAGGTTCGGTTCAACGACGACCCGATCATCGAGCACCTCGTGGTGTACGGGGACGGCAAGAAGTACCTCGTCGCGGGGGTGTGGGTTCGGTCGGACGTCGCATGGGACGAAGCGCGGCTTCAGGCCACAGTCGACGCCGTGAACGAGAACCTCGCGAGCTGTGAGACGATCAAGCGCTTCCGCGTGATGGAGCGCCCGCTCACGGTGGAGGACGGGTTCCTGACGCCGACGCTGAAGCTCCGTCGCAAGAAGGTCTACGAAGCGTTCGGCGAGCGTCTGGAGGCGCTCTACGCGTGAGGCGCCTGCTGAACCTCGCGAAGCGCGTCGCCAAAGGGCGTCCGGCCGTCGGCCAGACGCCGCACGACGTCGTGCATCGCGAGAACAAGTGGAAGCTCCTTCGTTATCGTTCGTCGCGTCGGTACCGAACGCCGGTGCTCATGGTGCCGTCGTTGATCAACCGGCACTACGTCTTGGACCTCGCGCCCGGCCGGAGCGTCGTCGAGGACCTGGTGTCGCGCGGCCACGACGTCTTCATCATCGACTGGGGTACGCCGGGGCCCGAGGACCGGTACCTCACGTTCGACACCTACGCGGACAACTACATCGCGCGCGCGCTGCGTAAGAGCACGCGGCTCGCGGGTTCGGATCGGGCGCACCTGCTGGGTTACTGCCTCGGTGGCACGCTCACGACGATCCACAACGCGGTTCGTCCGGAGCGTATCGCTTCGCACGTCGCCCTCGCCGCACCGATTCAGTTCTACGACGAGGGGCTGCTGTCGCGGTGGACGCGCACGAAGTCATTCGACGTGGGTTCGGTTGTCGAGGCGTTCGGCAACGTGCCGTGGCCGCTGATGCAAGCCAGCTTTCACATGCTGAAGCCGACGCTCAACTTCGCGAAGATGGTCGCGGTGCTGGACCGCGCGGAGGACGACGAGTTCCTCGATGGTTTCTTCGCCGCGGAGCGGTGGGGCTCGGACAACGTGTCGTTCCCGGGCGAGGCGTACCGACGCTACATCGAGGAGCTGTACCAGCGGAACGCGCTCCTCGCGGGGACCTTCACGCTGTCCGGTCAGCCGGCGCGGTTGGAGACCATTGAAACGCCGACGATGGTCGTAACGTTCGAACACGACCACATCGTCCCGCACGCCAGCGCATCGATTCTACTGGATAGAATCGCCAGCACCGACAAGAAGCAGCTTCACCTCAACGGCGGTCACGTCGGCGCGGTCGTCTCGCCGAAGGCGAAGGATCGGCTGTGGTCGAAGCTGTCGGAGTGGTTCGTCGCGCACGAGCCCGGTCAGCGCGCTGCGATTCGATCCGTCGGTTGAATCCGATCTCCACGGACGCGATCTCTAAGGACAAGACTCCGGACACACCACACCCGGGCGGCGCACGCAGTAACACGTCGCTCGTCCGTCCAGCGCGACGAGCGCCGTGACGAGCCCCGCGCCGACGACCACCGCGACACCGCCCCAGAACCACGGCTGCTCCACCAGCGTCGGGACCGCGTCGAGCCGCACGTCGACGGTGCGGTGCTCCTCCGCAGCCAACGTAATTTCGGTGGTGTGAGCAACGTGGTCGTCGCGGGTCGCGGTGATTCGATAGGTCCCGGGTGCGAGCACCGCGGGCGTGCCGGCGCGGATCGGCGCGGTCGCGGAGGGTTCGACCAGCAACGTCGCGTCGGAGGGAGTGACGCGCACTTCGAGCCGCGCGTTGCGCGGGTGACCAGCCGCGTCGAGCGCCTCACCCACGAAGCGCTGCAGCGTGGGGCCCGGCCCTCCCTCGGGTCGCGCGGCCGCGGAGGCGATCGCCTTCCTCGCCGCGACGTCGATCAGGCGTACGTCGACGAGGCGCGACGGCGCGTCGATCAACACGAGGCCCACCCAGTCCGCGCGGACGGCGTGAACACGGTCGGCGACACAACCCACGTCCGAGCCGCACCGGCGCACCTGATCCTCGATGTCCTCCGCGAGGACGAAGCGCTCCTCCGCGGTGATGATGCGAAGCCCCGCGCGGTCGGACGACGCCGCAGCGATCGCGGCGTCGACCTCGTGTCGGACCACCGCGCTCGGATCCGTGACGAAGAGCGTGAGGAACATGGCCGCCTTCACCGGCACGGTTCGCATCTTCGATCCGCATCGATGTCGTGACAACGCCACGGCGGACTTGGCGCAATCGATCCCTTCGTGGCGCAACCGTTCCGCATCTGGCGCAACGCCGCGCCCATCTCGACCGGCGTCGTCGCACCGAGGCCCCGAAGGTTCTCCGGGCGCGCCGTGGCACGCGCCGTGCTCTCGACGAAGCACCATGCGCGTCGACCGCTCCGCCCCCCTGCTCCCGCGCCTTCCTGCGACCGAGGCGGACGAGCCGGAACCCGAACGCCCTGACGCCTACGAAGCGCCGCTCCCGACGCCTACGCCCCCGCCGTTGCGGTTCGAGGCTGCGAAGCTCGCCTCGCGTCAACTCGAAGCCGTGCTCAGGCTCGCGCTCGAGGAAGGCGGACGGGTCCACGTCGGCCTGCCGGGCGGCCCCCACCTCGCGGTCACCGGTGTCGACGACCGCGTCCACTTCGACGCGGGCAGCGTCTCCTTCGACGAGCTCACGCGCGGGGATTACGTCGTCCGACTCGACGACGCGCCGGAGGCCGAGCAGGCCGCGCGGGACCACGTCGCGCAGCACGACTTCGAAGCCGAGCACGGCGTCTTCGAACGCGACGTGTGGCACCCGCTCGTGCGCGGATGGCACCGCCTCCAAGCACGTTGGTTCGACTCGCGGGCCCGCGGCCAAGCGCGGGTGTTGGAGATCCTGGAGCGCATCGAAGCCGGCGAGGGCGTGCCGCGACGGCTCGAAACCGTCCCGGGTGAAATCGCCGGGTACTTCGCGATGGATCCCGAACGGCGCACCAAGCTACTCAATAGACTGCGCGAGAGCGTGCCGACGAACATCGCCAACGCCGCGCGCGCCGACCAAGCCGCCGCAGAGATTCCGCACTCTCCTCTGCTCGATCGCCTCGCGCGCACCGTGACGATCCGCGAGGCGTACGACGTCCTCACGGCGGACGGGCTCGACGCCGTGGAGGTCGCGTCGCAGGTGTTCTTCAGCAGCGTCGCCAGCCAACCCGACGTGTTCGCGGCCGGCGCGCTCGGCGCGTGGATCGGCGGCCCGTGGGGGGCACGCATCGCGGCCGGCGCCGCGTCGTTCGGCAGTGAGTACGGCTTCGCGCTCCGCGAATCACTCGTCGCTCACGGCGTCGACGTCACCGACGCGGCGGCGGTGATCGAAGCGTGGCGCGACCCGGAGCTGATGGCGTCGGTGGAATCCTTTGCGGAACGGCGAGCCGCCGCCGTGTCGGTGTTTGCGACGATCGGGTACGGCAGTCCGTTCGGTCGGGGCGTCGGCGGGCAGACGGCGAACCTCGCGTTTCAAACGGGCGTCGACACCTCGGGCGAGGCCGTCGCACAGCTCTGGTCCACGGGTGCGATCACGGAGCCCGGTGAGGTGCTCCTGGAGGGGATCGGCGGCCTCGTGACGAGCCCCGTCGAGCTGGTCACCGCGGGGGTCGAGCCGATGGACGTGCTCTGGAGGTCGCAGGAGCCGCAGTTCGGCGATCCGCTCCCGTTCCACGTCCTGAGGAATCCCACGCCCGGGACACGCTCGGACGCAGAGGTCGACGCCGCGAACCGCGCCGTCCTCGACGGTCATCTCGGCGCTCCGGTGCCGCTCGAAGCCTCGCTGATCCAGCGGCTCCCTGGATGGGAGACCGTCGGCACCAACGAAGCGTACGGACACGCGGCGGCGCAGCTCGTGACCGAGCTGCGGCAGGGCATCGCGGTGGGTGGAATTCATTCGTTTCAGGACGCGCTCGACTTCGTGTCCCTGCCCATCAACCAGATCATGCGCGACCTCGAGCGAACGGACGTGTGGGACCAGCGGGAGTTCGGCCGACCACGCACGGCCACCAGCTCGACGCCGATGACCGGAAAGTACGAGGGCTACCAAGCGCCGAGCGTCGAGTCGCTCGACGTCTTCGGTGAGGAGACCTGGCGCGCGACGGAGGACGGCATTCGACTCACGACCCACGAGGGCGAGCTCGTGTTCAGCAACGGCAAGAGACGAAGCCCCAGCTGGAGCCACCCGCCGCCGTCTTCGTTCGACGCGATCCTCGAGAAGGCGGAGGTCGCGTGGTCCGACGCACGCGGCGCCGAGTCACCGCGCGCGCTCGTCGACGCCGTCGCCAACCTCCACTGGTGGGGCGCGAACATGAACCCCTTCGAGCGGTCGAGCGCAGCGGCGATCGACATCATCGCGAAGGCCCTGCTCGTCGAGGGCGGCGTTCAGCCCGGACGGTGGCGCGAGGGCATCGGCGCCGATCTCGAGGCGTTCTTCCAATCGCGCGAGGCGTTCGTCGAAGCGTACGCGAGCTATCACGAGCCGTGACCGTGTGGAACGAAGGGCCCCTCGACGCTATAACGATCGCGCCTGAACGGTGGCCGTCGATGAGTGAAACACATCGCCCCGACGACGATACGGACGTCCAGCCGACGTACCCTCGCTTCGGCCCCTTCTTGCTGGTCGAGGCCTTCACCCACGGCGGCATGGGGCAGCTCCACCTGGCGCGCACCCCGTGGCCGGACCGTCCCGTGGCCGTCGTGAAGTCATTGCTCACCCCGAAGGAGACGGACTTCGTTTCAGTAGAACGCTTCCGACACGAAGCCGAGCTCGCCGTTCGCCTACGCCATCCGAACCTCGCCGAGACGTATCACGTCGGGCGCGTCGCCGCGGGCCTGTACGTAGCGGTCGAACCCGTCCTCGGTCGCGACGCGCTCGCGATCGCCCGCACCACCCGCGCACGTAAACTCGACGTCCCGGCCGACGTGATGATCCCGATCCTGCGCGACGTCCTGACCGCCCTCGCCTACGTGCACGAGGTCCCGGTCGGCGACGGCCGCCAACCCGGCATCGTCCACCGCGACGTGACGCCCGGGAACGTCATCGTCGGATACGACGGTCGCACCAAGCTCGTGGACTTCGGGATCGCGAAGTCCGCGCTGACGGAGCGCTACGACCTCACGCAGGACTTCGTCATCGGCACCCCGAGTTACCTCGCTCCCGAGATCGTCCTCGGCGACCCACCCACGACCGCGTCCGACATCTACGGCGCCGGCGCCGTCGCCTACCGCCTGTTGACCGGCACACCGCCGTTCTTGGGGAAGGGCACGGAGGTGTTGCTCAAGGCGGTGTCCGAACAACCGCGCCCCCTCGAAACGCTGCGGCCCGATCTGCCGGCAGAGCTCGTCGCGCTCGTGCAGGCCATGATGGCGACCAACATGACGAAACGAATCCGCACGGCGCGCGTCGCGCTCGAGCGGTTGGAGCGCTTCGCCGGACCGCCGTCGCCGCACGAGGCCGCCACCGTCGCGAGCTGGTTATCCGTGGTCTTCGCGAAAGAGCGGGAGAAGGACGAGGCACGGATGGAGCGCGTCCGCGCCATCGCGCACCCGGACGCCGCCGCCTGGAGCGACGTGTCGCGGCGGTTCGTTCACGACGAAGCGCAACCGACCATCGGCGCGAGCCCCGCGCTCGACGAAGGCGCCGGGGACGCGACGATGCGCGCCGAAGCGGCGACCGTCGATCCCGCGACGCCGTGGGATCCCACCGCCGACCCGACCGTCCGTCACGACAGCGACGCAGAGGAGCATGACGACACACTCCGGCCGGAGAACGAGGAACCCGCGGACCTCAGCGACTGGCACATCGCGCGTCCGCCGCAGCCCCGGCGCGCCAAACCCACGTTCTTGCTCCCGACGGTGGAGCTCCCTCGACGACCCGAGGCGACGCCCGCCCTCTCGAAGCGGACGGTGATCCTCCTGCTCCTCGCGGCGTCGATCGTGTCCGGCGTCATCGGCGCCGTGCTGGGGCTATACTTCGCTGGCTCGTGATCGTTCTGAAATCCAAGAAGATGGAGGAGGTCCACCGCCTGATCGACCGGATCGCAAGGAGCCGAATCAGCGTCCTCGTCCTCGGCGAGACCGGCGTCGGAAAGGAGCTCACGGCCAAGGCCATCCACGAACGCTCACCTCGCTCGAACGCTCCGTTCGTCCGGCTCAACTGCGCCGCGCTCTCCGAATCGCTGATCGACGCCGAGCTGTTCGGCCACGAGAAGGGCGCCTTCACCGGCGCGACGGACTCCAGAGCAGGACTCCTCGAAGCCGCCGAGGGCGGGACGATCTTCCTCGACGAGGTCGGCGAGATGCCGCTCGCGACCCAGGTGAAATTCCTCCGTGTCCTCGAAGAGCGCGAAGTCTTGCGCGTCGGAGGGCGCGAGCCGATCTCGATCGACGTCCGCGTCGTCTCCGCGACCAACCGCGACCTGAAGGCCGAGATCGCCGCAGGGAACTTCCGCGAGGACCTCTACTTTCGCTTGAATGGAATCTCATTGGCGGTCCCACCGCTCCGCGAACGGACGGAGGAGATCCTCGACCTCGCTCGGCTCTTCATCGAGGGCGCGTGTGAACGTGATGGCATCGCCGTCCCCACCGTGACCCCGGAGGCGCAGCGCGTGCTCGAGCGCTACCGTTGGCCGGGCAACGTGCGCGAGCTTCGCAATGCGATCGAACGCGCGGTGCTCCTCGCCGACGGAACGATCGACGTCGTACAGCTCCCGCCCGAGCTGACCGACGAGCAGTGGCCCAAGTTCGAGGACACCCTCGACCCGCCGACCCTCGACGAGCGAGAAGCGAGAGACGAGCGAGACGACCGGCGGCTCGAAGAGGCGATGGCGCTCTACGAACGCCAGCAGCTCCTCGCCGCGCTCATCCGAACGCGCGGCAACCAGACGGAGGCCGCGGACCGGCTCAAGATCTCGCGACGGACATTGCTGCGGCGCCTCGACGAACACGACCTGCGCGACGAGCTCGAAGCCCGGGGGCTCCTGCGCGGCGCGACCCGCGTCGACGTCGACATGCTCGAGGGCGGCGACGAGGCGGACGATCCCGAGATCACGCACACGGGCCGTGGCCTCAAGACGAAGGTGCGCGACTTCGAACGCGGTCGCATCCTCGACGCGCTCAAGGCCTCCGACGGTCGACTGGAGCAGGCCGCCGAGACCCTCGGGATCTCGCCGCGTGTGCTGAAGCGACGCATCGATCGCGACTTCGACGACTGATGCTCAGAACAACAGCCCCGCGCAGAACCCGAGCCCCGCGGTCGCTCCGAGCACGACGCTGAACAGGAGGAGGCTCACGTCCTCGCGCGCGGCGCGCTCGCGACCGGCCACCGCGACGAGCGTGGCTCCGCGTGTCATCCGCCGCGTGGGCTCGCACCGCTCTTCTGCGATCGACGGTGGACGCAACGACACGATCGTTCGGGTCGGACGCTCGACGACCGTCGCCATGCGATCCGAGATGAGTGTCTGCGAGTAGGCGTCGAACGAGCGCATGCGCAGGGTGACTGCACTTTCGACGCCAGGCGGATCGCGTGCTCACGGCGCCCGGCGTGACACACGCGCGCCGCCTCTGGCGCATCACCTGGCGCGACCCGACCGCCGCTGACGCACCGGCGACCGATGTGGCGCACCGCATGCCCTTCGAACACCCCCTCGGGGCTGGCACGCGCCCTGCTTTGAACCCAGGTCATGCACGAGAGCGAGACGCGCCGCCCGGAGAACCTCGTCACGAGCGAGCAGATCGCGTTTCGGCTCCACCGCCTGGTCGACACCACGCGCTACGCCGACGTGCCGCCCTCCTGCTACGCCGCGCTCGCGGAGGAGCCGGCGCTCGCGACGCTGCCCGAGCCGACGAAGGTCGCGCTGACCCGCGCCGCCGCGCGTGCGCAGGTCGACGCCGCACGCGACGCGTTGGTGTCGATCGCTCGCAAGCCGACCTTCGCCGCCGTCGCGCCGCGGGCGCAGCGGCTCTTCTTCGACGTGCTCGCGAAGCTCCCGGACGACGCCGCGGCCACCGCGGACTTCGAGTCACTCATCGACTCGGGGCTCGCCCGCCTCACACCCGACGCCCAGCTCTTCCTCCTCCAAGAGCTCGACCGCAGCCGTCACCACAGCGCGTCGCGCAAGACGATGGCGGTGCTCGTCGCCACGGAGGCCTTCTACGTCCTCTCCGAGGGCGACCGCCGCACGTTCATCACGTACGTCGCCGGGCCGCGCGTCGACGCCGCTGTCGTCGGCGCACGCCGGGCCGCGATGGTCGCCGTCGCGTTCGCTCCGCGTGTCCGCGACCTCGAGCGATTCCTGCGCGTGCACTTCGACGGCCGTACGCCGGCGAAGGCCCTCGCGCGACAGCTGCGCGCGTACCTCTACGCGCCGCGGTACCCGCTCCAGCTCCTCATGGCGCGCGGCCTCCACCACCACGACATCGTGGTCCTCGCGGAAGGCGCGACGAGCTACGGCCTGCGCGCCTCGCCGAACGAGGTCTCCGCGCGGTCGATGACCTTCGCGAGCCCCGATCCGTTCATCGCAAACGACTGGCAATTTCTTCCGCGCGCACGAACGGAGACGTACCGATTCGAAGACTACTTCATCAGCGCTCACCACGAAGCAGCGCTGATCGCGTGGTTGGAGAACAACTTCAGCGCACCGTCGTGCCGCGACGCAGGCGCCTCCGCACGTTTCTCGCGCCCCTCGTGTTTCGGCGACGGTGACTTCTGCCGAATGACGAAGACTTTCCTCGACTCGATCAACGGCCCCATCCGCCTGAAGTCCGGTGCGACCGGATTCATGCGGGGTGGTGAGCCGACGACCGGGCCGATGTCCGCAACCCAACGCCTCCGCGCGTTCTTCGCGCGGAAGCAGGCGGCCTGACCTCACCTTTCACCTGGAGACCAACTCATGAACCAAGCCAACGCCAACGCCCTACTCAGAATCGCCGCGTACTTCGAAGGCCTCGAAGAACGCATCCTCCTCGATGCGCGCAACATCGAGTCGATCGAGCGGACCGGCCGTAGCGCGGTGCGCGAGCGAAGGGAGCTTCGCCGACGCATCGCCGCCTACGACGAAAAGGTCGAGGCGTTCCGTGGTCGCGCGGCGCGGTTCGTCGAGCACCCCATGTGGCGACGCCTCGACGTCCTGTCGCAGCGGCTCCGCGCCTAGATCCAACTCAGAACGAACACAGGAGAACCACAACGATGTACCCCATTCGCAACCGAGACCCGAACGAGCAACGCATCCGCGACATCATCGCGCAGGACCCGCCGACCCCTCAGACCGAGGGGGGCCTGGACAAGGTCCCCGAGCAGGGCGACGAGAAACAACGCGTGCAGACGCCGGACGGATACCAGGTCGCCGTGAACCGCGACAACACCGTGCAGATCTACGACCCGGCGGGTGAGTTGATCGCGTCCATCTCCGGCAACCGCGTCTTCGAGGCGGCGAGCGGTGAGTTCTTCAACTTCGGCGATGACTCGTCGTTCATCCTCCCCGACGGGACGAAGATCTCCCTCGACCTCGAAGCCACCAACGGCAACCGCGACCGCATCGCCGCCGTCGACATCATCTCGGGGAACGACCGGCTGCACGTGGGTGAGGACGGAGTGGACGGCATCACCCAGGACGGGGTCGAGTTCGACGCCGCGAACCGCGACGCCGCGCCCGGAAACGAGTCCGGCATCTTTGCGCTGCAGGACAACGGTGAGTTCGCCGTCCTCGAACGGGACGGTGAGTTCTACGACGTGCATGGGCTCGACCCCTCCGTTCGGAACTTCCTGAACGACGACACGACGGTGCGCTCCGACCTCTCTTCGCCCGCGTCGGGCATCACCGCGCGTCAGCAGCGGGCGCTCGACGGCGCGGCGAACACCGAGGAGTTCGGGGAGCTGCTCGACGCGCTCTCGGACCTGCTCGACCGCATCGAAGTGCTCCTCGGTGACGCGGAAGGCGCCGGCGGAGCGGAAGGCGCCGGCGGAGCGGGGGGCGCGCCCGAAGCCGACACGGGGGAGATCGAAGATCTGTTGAAGCAGCTCCTCGAAGCGTTGTTGGCGCGGACGGAGGGCTCGACGTCGAACGGTGACCTCACCGAGCTCCTCGAGAAGCTGCTCGAGGCGCTCCAGGGCGGTGCAGGCGGCAGCGAGTCGACGTCGGGCAACGGCAACCCAACGGGGCCGGGCAACACCTCCGGGTCGGGGAGCACCTCCGGATCGGGCGGCACCTCCGGGCCCGGCAACACGCCCGCGCCGCGCGAGAGCCCCGGAGGGAGCGACTTCGGCGGGCGGATCTCGGACCTGCTCGCGTCGGGGGTCGACGCGGAGATCCTCATCACGATCATCCTCGCGCTCCTCGTGGAGGTGCTCAACGACAAACTCATCGACAAGGCGAAGGAGCTCGACGAGCGGACACGCAACAACGTCGAGGGCGGCGGAGAGAACGGCGGAGGCGGCGAGACCGAAGGTGTCTTCGGCGACGGACCGAAGGGCACCGAGCTGTTGTCCCGTGAGTTGCAACAGATTCAGGAGAACCTGAGCGCCCTGAAGCTGCTCACGAACACGATCCTCGACAACAAGAACCAGGTCGCGCAGCAGCTCTACAGCTGACGCGACGCGAGGAGGCGGGACGATGTCCGACGGCAACCGAGTCACTCCACAGCGGTCGGCGCCGCCTCCCTCGTCCCCCGCGGCACCGGGGGTCGGCAGCGGGCCACCGGCGTGGGACTGGGAGGCGCGCTTCGGGGAGGACCGCGTGTCCGTCTTCGACAGCGGCCTCGCGTTCGAGGACGCGCTGATCATCTTCATCACGCTGATGGCGCGCGAGGAAGAGGAGCTCGCTCTCGAAGCCAGCCGAGCGTTGGCCGACGACGTCACGGCGAACGTCTCGGCCGACGGCGCGGGTGCGCCGGGCGACCACGAGTTGATCGCCCGGCGCGTTCAGACGCACCTCGAGCGGAAGGGGCAGCTGCTCCTCCTGGTCGACAGCATCGCCGACAGCTTCAACCGGACCCTCGACGGGATCATCCAGTCGATCGGTCAGCCCTGAGGAGAACGCAGATGGGAATCTTCAAGAGTATTACGAACGCGCTGGCTCCCCTCGCGAAGGCGACCGGCCTCGACAAGGTGACCGGTCTGGTCGAAAAGAGTCTGAGTTTCGTGAACCGAATCGCGGCACCCATAACGGAGCCGCTCACGAAGTTGGTCGACAGACTTCCGCTCCCGAACGTCGTGAAGGACTTTGCGAACAGCTTCCTCCAGAATCCTGCCGCTCTACTCACCGCCGCAGCGCTGGGTCCCGTGGGTGCGTTCATCCAGGGCGCGCTCCCCGCCCAGCTCGCTCCGCTCGCGAGCATCCTGGGCGCGACGCCCGCGGCGAACGGCGCCGGTCTGGAGAACATCGCGCTCATGTTCGCGAAGCAGCAGGCGGAAGACGTCCTCGTGCGCGAGGCGACGGAGCGACTGGAGGACATCGCGGCATGAGCGCCCTCATCGACGTGCTGAGACGTGATCCGGAAATCATCGGCGTCGCCGAGGGACTCGGGGTACCTATCGACGACTACGTGAAGATGGTCGCCGACTTCATCGAGGATCCGAGTCGAGAGGTGCGGGTGAAGTTGAACGATGACGATTCAACGGAGGGGATCAATGAGATCGCCGCGTGGTTTCGCACAAAGCTCTCCGCGACGTTTGCTGATTCGTTCCGGCGAACGACGAAGACCAAGCGGCTGTGGTGAACGTCAGTCGCTGCGCGGCACGAGCCCAAAGATGGGTCCGTCGCCAGCGACGTAGACCGCGTCCCCCGACGACACGAGGTTGGCGGGTCGTTCGATCGGCACCACGGCGCGTGCGCCTCCGTGCCGGTACACGGTCCCGTTGCCGAAGGTCCAAGTGATTTGGCCACCGGGCCCCGTCGCACCGAGCGCGGCCTCCGCGCGATCCGGCGCGTTGAGAGCACCGAAGTCGAACGCCGCGTACGGGCACATCGCGAGCCCTCCGCTCTGCGCGGGGGAGTTCGGACAATCGAGCCCGATGGGCCCCATCCGCCACGCGCCGAGGATCGCGCCATCGCTGCCGACGGGTTCGCGGGTGATCGCGACCCAACGGTCCGGCGCGAGGACGCGGACGGCCTGCATCTCGTGGTCGAGCATCTCCTCGGTGCGAAGCGCGGTGGTCCACCACCCCTCCAGGCGAACCTCGGATTCGAACGCGACCGCGCGAACGATCGCTCGACCGCCGACGATCCAAGCGACGCCATCGCGAGCATCGACGGAGGTCAGCGCATCGAAGGACGCGAGCGGAGGCTCCACGTCCGGGGTCGATGGGTCATCCCACTGCATCGGTGGATCGGTGATCTCGAACGAGGTCGTGTCGATGATCCGGATCCGGTCGCGGGTGATCGCGAGAACGCGCCGAGCATCGAGACGCGCGATGTCGAGGATGCGCTCGTTCTCGATGAAACGCTGAGCGACGTGTCGCCGCGCGAGGTCCACCGTCCGCACGAACCAAGATCGCTGCGCGTCGGCGCCGACGACGAGGTACCGATCTCCTTCGAGCTGGACCGCTTCGCGGTAGGCTTCGAACGGCGAGCCGGGGAACACGGTCGACGTCGTGGTCATGTCGTCGACGGCGTACGTCCAATCGCCTTCGCTGGGTTCCTCGACCGTGAACCCGTCACAACCTGCGCCGTCGTGGCGCAGTCGCACTGGTCCGGGGCCGGGCACAAAAAGGACGGCGCCGTCGTCGGTCGGCGCGATGGCGCCCGCCGGCGTCCGCGACAGCGAAGCCCCGAGCACCCGCACGAAGCGGTCGGGTGGTTCGAGACGAAAGACATGGCCCCGGTCGGTCGTGTACGCCGTTCCGTATCCGCTGGTGACCGGGCCGATCACGTACTGGAGCTCGTCAGGGCGGAGGTCGATACCGAGCTCGACGCACCGTTGCCAGGGTGAGCAGACGTCGTCGATGCGACCGTCTTCGAAGGCGACGATCAGACCGTCGCCGGTGTTCACGACCACTTGGTCGAATCGGTGCAGGAGCACGCCGACGCCCAGGCACGTGCCCCCCGGGAGCGCCGCCACGATGTGCGGTTCCCCGACGATCGTGCCGTCCAAGTCGAGCTGCCCGGTGATCATCGCGGTGCGATCCGCGCTCTCCCCGCAGGTGAACCAGCGATCGCCGAGCACCGCGAGCCCTTGTGCGCGCTGAAGGCGGAAGATCTCACCTTCGCGCAGCACTGCGCTCGCCAGGTTGTCGCGGCACGTCCACCGCGCGTCGTCGCCCCGTTCGTAGAGTCCGCCGCCCGCGTCGATCGCGATGATGTGACCCGAGGTATCCGCAGCGATTTCGTCGAGGCCCGTGGTCGTGTTGCAGGCGCTGCGATCGACGGTCTCGGAGTCGCACCCTTCGTCGAACGAGCAGCGTTGAATCTGTGTCGTCCCTGCGCCGGAACCCACGACGAAGAAGTGACCGACGTCGAAGGGGAGCCCGTGGACGGTTACGGGAGACCGAAGGCCGAAGTCACGGTCGAACGCGAGGCGCGGCGAAACGTCTGCGCCGAACCTATAAAAGCGGAGCTCGCCGTCGTTCTTGGCCTGTGACTTCGCCACGAAGACGAACTCATCCGTTCCGGGGACGGCGGTGACGCCTTGGATCTCACGGTGGGGCTCGACCGTCGGCGCTACCGACGCGTCCTCGTAGAGCGGGGCATGAAACAGGTACGACTCGCGGACCCCGGCGACGGCCCCGGTGTCGGACACGGCGATCTTCGAGGCGTGCATGAGCCCCTCGGGCGGCCACAGCGGGCACACTTCGAAATCTGGGCCCGCCACGGGGGGCTCGCTCGGATCGACGGGGCACTCGCCGGCGCGGCGTAGGAACACGATCGGGGGCGGCGCATCGATCGGACCGTCGGGACCATACCCAGCCACGGGCGCGCCCGCCGGGCACGCGTGACCCGGACCGAGGACGACGCGGCCCGTGTTCGTGAACGGGCAACGACTACAGTCCCGGCCATCGGTGATCTCGACGGAAGCGAGGGCATCCGCGTCGAGCGGAGCGCCGTCCGTTCCGACGACACCGTCTGCGGCGTACGACCATACCCAGAGTCGCGCGCCGTCGTCCGCGAGGAGCTGAGCGCGATCGTCTTCCGCCAACAGGCGACCGGTGCGAACGATGGCGCCGGAGTCATCGAACGTCGCGAAGAAGTTGATGGGTTCGGCGACGTCGACGACACGAACGACGTCGGCCTTGCAGCCGGCGAGGCACAACAACGCTGCGAGCACGCGCCGCACGCTGCGTACTATACGCCCATCACAGAGGTGATAACCTCGCGTCGTTGGAGAGCCTCCCGAAAAGGTTCGGGCCGTTCCTGTTGCTCGAGCGCCTCGGCGAAGGCGCCTCCAGCACCGTCTACCTCGCGCGCCTCGCCGGGAGCACGCCCGGGCTGCTGGTCATCAAGGCGCTCCACCGGCACCTCTTCGACGACGAGCGCGTCGTCGCACGCTTCAAACACGAGGCCGCGATGGCGGTGCGGATCGACAGCCCGTACCTCGCACGCGCGCACGCGTTGGGTGCGATCGACGGTCAGCTCTACATCGCGATGGAGCACGTCTCGGGCGCACCGCTGAGCGCGATCCTCCGGATGCTGACGAGTCGCGACCGACGGATCCCGGTGTTCGATGCGGTGGACATCGCGCTCGACATGCTGCGCGGGCTCGAGGCGCTGCACGACGCGAAGGACCCCAAGAGCGGCGCGCACCTCGGGTTCGTACACCGCGACATCGCTCCGAAGAACGTGATCATCACCGACTCGAAGCGCGCGGTCATCGTCGACCTGGGTGTGGGGAAGTCGAACCGGCAATCGTGGCGAACGGCGACCGGCGCCGTGGTCGGGACGCCGGGGTACATGTCTCCGGAGCAGCTCGTCGGCGCAAAGGTCGACCGCCGCGCGGACCTCTACGCGGTGGGCGTCGTGCTGTGGGAGATGCTGACGCTGCGGCGGTACGTGAAGACGAGCAAGTCGGTGGCCGAGGTGCTGGAGAACGCGGCCGCCGTGCGCTTCGTTCCACCTTCGAAGTTGCGCGCGGACGTCTCGCCGGTCCTCGACGCGGCGGTGGAGCGCGCGCTGGAGAGGACCCCGGAGGACCGGTATCCGGACGCGGCTTCGTTCGTCGCGGCGCTCGAAGCCGTGCGTCGCAACGCGGAGGCGACGGATGCGTGGGCGGGTATGGAGGACGTCCTCGCCAAGACGACGATTCGGCCCGACCCTCGCGTCACCGCGCTGTCGTTCGAGGACGAGACACGACGCGACGTGTACCCGACCGTGGAGATCTACGCGTCGTCGGACGTCTACGACGTGACGCCGCCCGCGCGAAAGCCACCGGCGACCGGTGCGACCGGTGCGACGCGATGGATCGTGGCGCTCGCCGCGTCGTCCGTGTTGTTCACGGCGATAGGGATCGCCGTCGGTGTGCTTTGGGCGCGCCGCGACGTGACACCAGCGCCGCGTGACGCGACGGTGGCGACCGTCGTCGCGCAGCCGGGCGTGCGCCCTTCGCCGATCAAGGCGGTGCGCGACGCCGGTACGCGTGACGCCGCGAGCGAGGTCGCGACGAGCACACCGACCCGCACGGTCCGACGTCGGCGCCGCCCGGTGGAGACGGAGCCGCCTCCCGAACAAACACCGCGGGAGCGCTTCGAGGCTTCGGCCGCGGCGCTCCTGTCGCGCGCGCAGCGAGTACGGGCCGCCCGTCCGGATCGCGCGGATCGGATCGATCTACTGATCGGTGACGTGACGCGGGAGCGCCTGTCCTCGGACTACGAAGGGGCGCAAGCTCGGTTGCGGGCGCTCGAGCGAAGACTCGATGCGCTGGAGAAGTGACCTCCCGATCAGACCGGCGGCTGGATCTGGTGATCCCCGCGCATGTCGGTCGTGCTGACTTCCTTCGTCGAAGGTGTCACCACCAACCGGTACCCAGGCTCCGGCTTCTCGATGCCCATCCACCCGCGCATCCCGGCGGCCCAGATCTCCAGCGGAGCGAGCGCGGCGTCGATCATCATCGCGGTGGGGTGCGGCATCCGGTTCTCGGCCGACGGACCGCGCCGGACACGTGCGCGTAGCTCGTCGCCGGCCTGGGTCTGCACCTGGATGTAGTTCACGCCGTCGTCCAGGGCCGACGTGGTGATGACGTTACCGTCGCGGTCGAGGAGGTCGAGGTAATAGGCGTCGTTGGTCTCGGGGACGACGGTGAGCGTGACGAACTGATCGTGCCTCGACGTGAAGTCGAACTCATCGGCAGGGTCACCCTCCGGCAACGTCCCGCGCACCATGAACGCGGCGTCCGTCGAAGCGCGGCCCTCGAGGTCGGCCTCGGTGTAGAGCTCGGTGAGTTGCACACGGCGCTCCGTGCCCTTGTAACTGACGTCGGTGTGGCGAACGACTTCGCCCTCTTCGTCGACGAAGTCACCGCGGTCGTTCGTGGCGAACCCGTGGCCTCCGACCAGACCCGCCGCGCCGAGACCACCGGCCGCGCCCAGACCACCGGCCGGACCCACCGCGGTGAACAACCCGCCGGGTGCAAGCTGGGTTGCGATCGGACCGAGGACCTTCAGCGCCTCGATCGCCTCCGGCGTGAGGGGGCCCTTGCCGCCGAGTGAGCCCATGCCGCTGAGCGCGCCGCCGTACTGGGTCATCATCTGCGCGAAGCCCGACCAGTCGCCGATGAGCCGCATCCAGAACGACGGGTTCATCGGGTCGTCGCCGACCGCGCCGCGCGCGCCGAGCGGGCTGTTCTTCCCGAGCACGCCATCGAGGGAGAGCGCCTGCGCGAGCGACGTCGCGACCGGCCACAGGGCTCGTGGGATCGGTGGGTGGATCGAGGAGAGGTCGCCGGAGTCGAGCACGGCGCGGACGGAGCTCGCGGTCACGAGCAAACCACCGGCGCGGTTCCAGCGGCCGACGGTGAGCGCGGCCTGGGCGCCGGTCGCGCCGTTGCGCGGGAAGTCGCGACCGGTGAGGTTGGTGGGGGTGCCGGTCGAGACCGGGATCTGCGCGGGGGCGAGCCCGACCTGGAGCGGGGTCTGAGAGACGCCCGAGCCGCTGGTCGGGACGTCCTCGACCGCCGCCGAGGAGCGCACCTGGATCGAAGCGCGCTTGCCGTCGACCGTGTTGCCCATACCTGTCAGACCTTATCGGCCCCGGCCGAGTCGAGGTGCGAGGTTTCCGGACCGTTCTCGCATGCTGCAACGCACAAATGGGACTTCTTCGCGGCCTCGGGCGACAGGTAGAGCGCCTCGACCGTCTCCGCCGTCCGGCCGTGGAGCGTCTGGGTGCTCGAGCGCCCCGCGCGGACGTCGATCCGGACCAGCCCGAGCCGCGCCGGGAGGGGTTTGCCGAACGTTCGGCCCCCGGAGCTCCCGTCGAAGGAGAGCACGAACGGCACCCGCCGCCGGACGAGATCGTCGAGCCGATCCAACAAACGGTCGCGGTCGATCCCTTCGAGGTAGCGCTTCGAGGCCCCTCGCGTGACGCCCTCGTACGGCGGATCCAGGTACACGACGTCGCGCCGCGTGCACCGGTCGAGGACCGCCTCGAAGTCGAGCGAGGTCAGCTCCACCCGCCCGCGCAGCGCGGACGCGATCTGGGCGAACCGCGTCCGCAGCGTCTCGGGCCGCGTCCCCAGCCGCCGGTTGTCCGCCGACTGGTTGAACGCACCGGCCTGGTTGTACCGAACGGCCCCCTTCACGCAGCGCGCGAGCAGATAGAGCATCAGCTCGGGCCGCGGCGCTGCGTTGAACGCGTCGCGCGCCTCGAAGAACACCGCCTTCGGATCCTCGTCCTGGCCCCGTCGCCACCACGCGGCGTAGGCGTCGACCAGCGCGTCGGGGTCCTCGACGATCGCCCCCCACAGCGCAATCAGCGGCGCGTTCAAGTCGTTCAGCCAGAACCGCTCGGCCCCCCCGTCCGCCGCGACCGCCAGGGTCACCGCCGAGGAGCCGGCGAACGGCTCCACCAGCCGATGGGCCTCGGGGAGGGCCCGCCGAATCGTGTCGCCGAGCGCCCGTTTCGAGCCCTGATACTGGAACGGCTGGGGCGCGGACGACGCGTCCGCCTCGACCGCCAGCGTCGGCGCCGAGGTCAGCTCGAGCATCCGCTGCACCCGACACAGGTATCACGCCGCTGCGAAAACACCCCGGTCGAACATCCGATGTTGCTATGCAAAAACAAATGTTGCTATGCAGCATGCGCTTCGGCGGGACCGCTTCCTCCCCCGAAGCCAGGAGGGGATCACCATGACACCGGAGCTCGTCGCTTGGATCGCATTCGGCGCCTACGCGCTCGTCACTGCGGGGTTGGCCCTGCGCGGGATGAAGAAGACCACCACGCTGTCCGGCTTCGCGCTGGGCAACGGCGACCTCGGACCGGTCGTCACGGGCATCACGCTCGCGGCCGCCATCGCCAGCACGGCGACGTTCGTCATCAACCCCGGCTTCGTCTACGCGCACGGGTTGTCCGCGCTGATGCACCTCGGCGTCGCGTCGTTCTCGGGGGTCCTCTTCGGCCTCCTCGTGCTGAGCAAGGGGTTCCGGAAACAGGGGATGGCCGACGGAGCGCTGACTCTGCCCCACTGGATCGGCGCGCGCTACGGCCACCGGCCGATGCGCACCTACTTCGCGGTCCTTAACCTCATCGCCGCGGTCACGTTCGTGGTGCTCATCGTCAAAGGCTCGGCGCTCGTCATGCAGCACACGCTGCACATCGGGTACATCGCGTCGCTCGTCATCATCGTCGGGTTCGTCTTCTCGTACATCCTGATGGGCGGCACCTACGCGCACGTCTTCACGAACGCGTTTCAGGGCGGCCTGATGGTCATCGTCGCGCTCGCGATCGTCGCCTCCGGCCTGCACCTGTTCGCGGACGGCATCGGACCGTTCATGGCGCGCGTCGACGCCATCGACCCGAACCTCGTCGCGTTCGTGAACCCGAAGAGCCCGCTCTTCGGCGACGTGTTCACCGTGTACATCGCGGGCTTCGTCGTCGGCGTCGCGCTCGTCGCGCAACCGCACATCCTCACCAAGTCGCTCTACCTCGGTAAGGACTCCGACGTTCCGCGCTACCTCCTCGTCGGCTCCGTCGTGTGCATCATCTACACGGCCGTCCTCCTCGCCGGCCTCTACGCTCGCGTCGCCTACCCCGACCTCGCCGCGCAGGACGCGGTGATGCCCGCGTACCTGGCGCGCGCGTTCTCGCCGATCGTCGGTGTGTTGATCAGCGTCGCGCTCCTCGCGGCCGGGATGAGCACGCTGGATGGCATCCTGGTCTCCGCCTCGACCATCGCCGCCAACGACGTCTTCCTCGGCCTCGTCGGCAAGAAGCTCCCCGAAGAACAGCGCCAGCAGATGGCGCTCAAGGCGAGCCGCTACATCCTCGTGGGCCTCGGCGTCGTGAGCTTCGTGCTCGCGCTCGACCCGCCGAAGCTCGTCGGCATCTTCGCGCAGGTCGGCATCTACGGCCTGGTCGCGGCGTCGCTCGTCCCGATCGCCTGCGGCATCCTCGCGAAGCCCGCCGCCAACGACGTCTTCGCTGCGTCGATCGTCGCACCGCTCGTACACGTCGCCGTGTACGGCTCGGTGGTGTGGGTCGACGGCGGCGTGCTGAACCCCGCCTTCTCGGCGACGTTCGGCATCTTCGCCGCGCTACTCACGCTCGGCGTACTCAGCCTGGTGCGCAAGACCAAGACTGCGCCCGTGCATGAAGCTCAGATGGGAGCCTCCCGATGAAAACCAAGAGCCTCGTACTCATTTTCTCTCTCACGACCGCCTGCGGCGCCGAATATTCTTTCGACACCGCGGTCACCGGCCTCGGCGCCGGCACCTACTCGGAGCTCACGGGTTTCGGCTCGAACCCCGGCGGCCTCAAGGCGTTCGAGTACGTCCCGCCGAACGCTCCGAACAACGCGCCGTTGATGCTCGCGCTGCACGCGTGCTCGCAGACGGCGAGTGAGTACCGCAAGGCCGGTTGGGAAGAGCTCGCGGACGAGCTGGGCTTTTACGTCCTCTATCCTGAGCAGCAGACCGGCAACAACGCGCTGCGCTGCTTCAATTGGGCTGGTGAGTACGGCGACCCCACCAATCTGATGCGCGGCGAAGGTGAGAACCTCTCCATCAAGCAGATGGTCGACACCATGCTCGCGAGCTACTCGATCGATCCCGCGCGCATCTACCTCTCGGGTCACTCGGGCGGCGCCGCCCAGGTGAACCTGATGCTCGCGGTCTATCCCGACGTCTTCGCGGGTGGCGCGTCGATCGCCGGCATCCCGTACAACTGCACGACGACGTTCACCGAGGTCTCGACCTGCCTGAACCCCGGCATCGACCGCACCGCCTCGGAGTGGGGCGACCGGGCCCGCGCCGGCTTCACCGGGTACACGGGGCCGTGGCCGAAGGTCAGCGTCTGGCACGGAACGAGCGACAGCACGGTGCGACCGCGCACCGCCGAAGAGACCGTCGAGCAGTGGACGAACGTCCACGGGATCGATGCGACGCCGGACATGACGGAGACCGTCGACGGCGCAACCCACGAGGTCCACATCGCGAACGGCCAGGAGGTCGTCGAGTACTTCGAGATCCCCGGCATGGGTCACGGCACACCGGTCGTCCCGGCGGAGGGTTGCGGTCAGGCGGGCGCGTTCTTCCTCGACGCGGGCATCTGCTCAGCGCGTCGCATCGCCGAGTCGTTCGGCCTCGACGGCGGCGGGATGATGATGGGGGACCGCACGCCACCGACGGTGAACGTCACGGCGCCGGCGAACGGCGCGATGGTCTCCTCGGTGGCGACGATCACCGTCGAAGCGACGGACGACACCGGCGTGACGCGCGTCGAAATCCTGATCAACGGCAACCTCGAGACCACGCTCAACAGCGCTCCGTACATGTACTCGTGGAGCCTCGTCGGTCTCGCGAACGGCGCGTACACGATCGAAGCCGTCGCCTACGACGCCGCGGGTAACAACGCCTCCGACGCCGACACCACCGTGACCGTCACCGGCGGCGTCAACGACACGACCGCACCGACGATCACGCTCCTGACTCCGACGAACAACGCCGAAGTCAGCGGGATGGTCTCACTCACCGCGAACGCCACCGATGACTTCGGCGTCGCGCGCGTCGACTACGAGGTCGACGGTGCGCCCGCCGGCACGGCGATGACCGCGCCGTACGAGGTGCAGTGGAACGCGGGCTCGGTCGCCGAAGGCGCCCACACCATTCTCGCCCGGGCGACCGACGCCGCGGGCAACACCGGCGAGTCCTCGGTGACGGTTACCGTCGTCGCGGGCTCGGCCGGTGACACCACGCCGCCCACCGTCTCCATCACCGACCCGGCAGACGGCGCGACGATCGGCGGCGTCTACACGATCGTAGCCAACGCTACCGACGACGTGGCGATGAACTCCGTGCTGCTGTTCCTGGACGACGACCTCGTCGCGACGGATTACAACGCGCCCTATGAGTTCCTCGTCGACCTCAACACCTACGCGGAGGGCTCGCACATGATGACGGCGCGTGCGTTCGACGCCGCCGGCAACCTCGGCAACGTGACCATCGGCGTGACCATCCAGCACATGGAAGAGCCGGAGCCGAGCGAGCCGGTGCTGCTCGGGAAGAAGCGCTGGGGCTGCACTTCGATGCCCGGGGGCGCCGAGTCCGCGACGTGGCTCGTACTCATCTGCGCAGGCGCGCTGCTCCGCCGGCGTCGGTGGATGGCGCTCGTCGCGGCGTGCCTCCTCGCGGCGTGCAGCGGCGAGGACCTCTACGGTAGCGGCCAGACCTCGACGGGTGCGTACAGCACCGGTTCGAAGCTCAACGCGTACCTCGACGGCAAGACGCTCACGATGACCGGAATGCAGATTCCGTCGCACCCGAACGGTTACGACGAAAACATCAACTTCGGGCAGGCCACGCAGTGTTATCAGAGTGTGATGATGACCCCGTCCGCGGGGCGCGTCACCGTCGTGAGTCAGCTCGGCACGTTGATGAACGCGGACGAAGTCGGCGACGCCGGGAGCTGTGACCACACGCGGCTGTCGAGTGAGCTCACGTTCGTCTCGACCGCGTTTATCATCAACAACGTCCGCGGGAACGGTGAGTGCTTCGACTTCACCGTGACCTACCCCGGGTTCGCCCAGGAGGGTCGCGGAACGATCGCCGAAGACGGCTCCGAGATGACCTTGGAGCTCTTCTTCAAGGATCAGGCCGTGGGTCACCGCTGCGCGGACGGCGACGTGGGCGATACCACCGTGACCCTGAGCCAAAACCCATTCATGGGTAACGCCTTGCAGGTCTACTCGATCCAGTAGCGCTCCCGAGAGAATCACCATGAAAGCTCGAATCATCACGCTCGCCGTGGCGGCGGCGCTGCTCGACGTGCGCGCTGCGTACGCCATCCCGCCCACAGGACCGGGCCTCCTCTACCTGGACTGGCAGGAGCGCAACGACCGGAGCGAGGACCCGAACCCCTCCGAGTTCACGCTCATCAACTATTTCTTCACGCGGGGCACCGCGACCAATCAGCTCGCGGATCCCGCTGGTCTTCGCGGCGTGTCGCTGGGTCCGTTCGGGCAGGCCGCCGGGAGTGAGACCCGTGTCGGTCCCGGGACCGAGGCGGTCTACATCGAGCAGCGATGGATTCCGGTGCTCGCGTACAGCCCGGACTTCGCGGATGGGTTGGCGACATTCCGCGCGCAGTTCGAGGTGGACTACCTCTGGGGCCAGGCTGCGAACCAGATTCAGAACAACCAGGGCGGTGGTTTCAACGCCGACCAGGTCAACATCCAGACGAAGAACGTCAACGTCTCCATCTACCCGACCCGCAACCCGTACAAGCTGGCGATCACGGTCGGAACGCAATCGATCTACGACACGATCTACGACCCCGCCATCACGTCGCTCTTCGACATCGTCCGCACCGGCTACAAACTCACGTTCTTCGGGACGGACGCGACCGGCATCTCCGCGTACTCACGCATCGGCGGTCTGTGGAAGGCGAGCTTCATCCCGATTGGGGCCGGGCAACCCAACAAGGCGACCGAGGACGACCCATCGCTGGCCTTCGCGTGGATGGCGACCGCCGACTACGCGTATCAGATCCAGCCCGGCACGGTGATTGGCGTCTCCTACTGGCACCTGCAGGACGACACGCAGGGCTCGGCCTTCGCGTTCGAGGGCCTCGTCAAGAGCGGCCCTGGCTCGACCGGGCTCTTCCCGTACACGGGCGTCGCGCGTCAGAGCATCGAGGCGGCGTCGGGCAACGTGGAGTATCTGGGCGCGCACTTCCACCACAACATCAACTTCAGGACCGGCCCGTTCGGCGCCTCCGGCTTCGCGATGCTGAACGCGGGTGGGTTCACGAGTCAGCGTGAAGACACGGCGCTCAACCAATCGATCGATATCCTCGGCATGTCGGCCAACCTCGAGCTGATGTACAACTGGGGCAAGACCACCAACGACAAGATCACGTTCGAGACCATGCTCACGAGCGGTGACTCGACACCCGGCGACGACAAATACACGGGCGCCTTCACCCTCAACAACTACGGCCTCCCGGGTGCGGTCTGGTTCAACCACAAGACGCTGCTCCTCTTCCCCTTCACACAAACGGTGAGCAACTACACCGGAGCGGTCACCGATATCTCGAACCAGGGGTTCGGACTCATGAGCGCCATCGCGACCATGAGTTACGACCTCATCCCGTACAAACTCAACATCAAGGGCGGCGTCGCCTACGCACAGAGCATGGTGAAGCCCCCGGCGACCTCCGACGGCGTGGAGCGCGGGCGGACGGTGGGCCTCGAGGTCAACGCGGAGCTCAACTGGCACATTCGCTATCTCATGACGGTCGGCCTGCACGTGGGTTACCTCGCGGTGGGTAACTTCTTCGACGGCAACGTTCAGGTGCTCAGTGATCCCTGGGCGGCCTTCACGACGTTCACCTGGTACGCGTTCTGAGGTTCATGTCATGCGGTCGTATCCCATCTTCGTTTCTCTTTGCCTGCTCACCGGCTGCGTGAGCTCCTACGCCAACAAGGAGCGGCTCCCGTTCGCCGAGTTCACCTATTCGTCGGTGGACGGGAACCCATGGCCGGTGGAGCGGCTCGCGCTCCCGGGTGTCGCCGAGCGCTACGGGCTCCGCGCCGCGCCCGAGGTCGCGTACGTGGAGCTCAACCCCGAGGGGGAACGAACGCTCATCTTCGTCCACGGGCTCGGCTCGTACCTGAAGTTCTGGCGGTACCAGCTCGATACGATGGCGGCGAGCGGCTACCGCGTCGTCGCGCTCGACATGGTGGGTTTCGGGAAGTCGGACAAGCCGGCGACGTTCCCGTACACGATGCCCGCGATGGCCGAGGTCGTGAAGGAGCTCGCCGAGCGGCTCCAGATCGAGTCACCGGTGATCGTCGGGCACTCGATGGGCGGCCAGACGGCGCTCGCGCTCGCCATTCAATACCCGGAGATTCCCAAGGCGTTGATCCTGACGTCACCCGCCGGGCTCGAGAAGTTCTCGAAGCGTGAGAAGCGCTGGTTCCGGAAGGTCATGTCGACGACCTTCATCAAGGGCACGAGTGAAGAAGCCATCTGGGGATCGATCCAGCACAACAACTTCTTCCGCTGGCGTCCGGAGCTGGAGTGGCTCGTGGAGGAACGCGTTCGCGTGGTGGGTACGCCGGACTTCGACGCCTATGCGTACGCAAACGTCCGCTCGGTGCAGGGGCTCGCGGACAACAACTTCGTCCGCGAGAACCTCCCGCTCGTGCGCGTCCCGACCGTCATCATCTTCGGCAATCAGGACCGCCTGATCCCGAACCCATTCATGCACGGTGCGCCGACGAAGGAGATCATGAAGTACGGCCACGACCGCATCAAAGGCTCGAAGCTCGTCGAGCTGGGCGGCTGCGGTCACACCGTGCAGATGGATTGCCCGCGTGAGTACAACCGCGCCGTCGTCGACTTCCTCGACACGCTCGACTAGCGCTACAAGTGGCGCGTCTCCTTGGGGATGGTGAACCAGTCGTCGTGGAGGCCGTCGAGGTGCCGCACCGGTGCCTCCACCAGCGCCTCGACCGGTAGGTCATCCAGCACGGAGACGGAGACGGAGACGCGATCTCCGCCGAACCCTTCGCCCCAGCCGTCGGTGCTGTAGACGCCGAAGCAGCGAACGCCGCAGGACTTACAAAATCCTCCGCGGTCGCCGCCGCTCAGATCGTCGACGCCCTTCTCGAGCCGGAAGTCCTCGGGCATGAGTTGGGCACCCCAGTTGCGGTTCTTCCAGCAGAACGTGCAGTTGCACTTGCTGGTGCCCTGGGCCAGGTCGATGTCCGCCTCGAAGGCGACGCGTTTGCAGTGACATGAGCCTCGGTAGGTCTTCTTCATGCGCCCGTTGTAGCGGGGCCCGGGGACAGGAACTGTCCTCGAAGATCGAATCGAGGACAGGTCGTGTCCGCAGAGTCTGGGTATGCTCCCGTCCGTGTCGAACGCGCCTGCACGACTCCTGCGTCTGCTGAGCCTCCTGCAGGTACGCCGCGTGTGGCCCGGTACGGAGCTCGCGGAGCGGCTCGGCGTCACGCCGCGAACGCTACGGCGCGACATCGATCGCCTGCGTGAGCTCGGGTACCCGGTGGAGGGCGCCGCCGGCGTCGCGGGCGGCTACCGGCTCGGCGCGGGTGCGGATTTGCCGCCTCTGTCGTTGGCCGACGACGAAGCGCTCGCGGTGTCGCTCGCGCTTCGAACGGCGACCGCCGGCGTGGGCGCGGGGATCGAGGAGGCCGCGCTCCGCGCGCTCGTAAAACTCGAACGTGTCCTCCCGGAGCGACTCCGGCGACGCGCGAACGCGTTGCGCGAAGCGATCGTCACAGTCGACGGAACCCAACCCCGCGTGAGCTCCGCGCGGCTCGCTTCACTCGCGGCCGCTTGCGACGAGCAACTCGTGTTGCACTTCGTCTACCGCGCACCGGACCGCACGACCGAGCGCACTGCTGAGCCGGCCGGGCTCGTTCACTCGGGGCGACGCTGGTACCTCGTCGCGTTCGACCGTCATCGCGACGACTGGCGAACGTTCCGCGTGGACCGCATGGAGGACGTGAAGGACGGCGAACGTTTCGTGGCGCGCCCGAAGCCGGCGGACGACCTACGCGCGTACGTCACCCACTCGGGTGCCTACGGCGCATGCCTGCACCACGCCTCCGTGCGACTCGAGGCCCCATACGAGCAGATGCTGACGCTGTTCTCGTCGACGTCCGCCCGACTGGAACGCATCGACGCCGAACGCTGCCGCCTCGAGCTGGAGGGGCACGACCTCGCGCGCATGGCGTGGTGGATCTCGGGGTTCGGCGTGGACTTCCAGGTCGAGAGCCCACCCGAGCTCACCGCGGAGCTCGAACGCATCCGCGACCGAATCGACCGGGCGCTCGACGCCGCGCCCTCGCTGTAAAAGAGAAGCCTCGCAACTTGGGTTGCGATCCCGTCAGGGTGCGCGCGGCGTTCGCGATGCGAGGACGACCGGACCGGCGAGGTTCCAGAAGACGTCGTCGTCGTCGTTCTTGAGGACGACCTTCTCGTTACCGATGTCGTGTTTCACCGAGACAGCTCCGTAGCGGATGGTCTCGAAGTCCGGCGGCTCGCTCGGGTCCTCACCGGGGAGCAACAGCGCGAGCTTGATGACGCCCGGCGCAGAGTGGCGCCACATCACCGGCATCAACTCCACGCCGCGCATCGCCGAGCGCGTGCGCAGCCAACCGGTGCCGTCCTTGGCGAGTGTCAACGTGTCTTGCATCATCGAATCGAACGTACCGTTGCTGGTCGTCCACGTTCCGATGGGGGCGCCTTCGACGGCCCACGTGAGGTCCTTCGTCATGGCGTTCAGTCGTTGGGCCCGATGTAGATCGGGTCGCCGTCGACGATGAGCTCGTAGGCTTCCTCGGCGATCGACTCACCGGCGAAGTACCCGACCGCGCCCGCGCCGAGTGTGCCCAGACCGTAAGCGGCCCAACCCCAGGGCCCGGTGGCGAGGGACGGCGAGGCCCACGTCGCAAACGCGCCGCCGGCGGCGGTCGCGCCCGCCCAGCCGCCCACGACGCGCGCCGTTTCGCGCGGACGATCCTCGGCGGTGTAGATGCGGTAGCCGTCGGCCGCGGCGCCGACGACGAGCAACACACGTCCGCCGACGCGCACGGCGCCCTGCAGACGTCCGGCCCATCGCTGGTTTCGGGCGAGCTGCTCGGCGGCTTCCTGCACGCCACGTTCGACGGGTTCGCCGGTGCGCTGGATGATGTCGACGAGTGCGCCCGCGCCGCCTCGGACTCGCACCGCCTCGGGGCGGCTCGTCAGCATGAACGTGCCGTTGCCCCCGCGGCTGAAGCGGCTGTTTTCCAGGCGCACGCGGCCGACACCGCTGTCGGAGGCGGCGACCCGCTCGCCGACGCGCGTCCACATCTGGCGCTCGGCCATCCGCTCCGCGTTGTAACGGATCGTGTTGCGCGCTCGGCTGTTGAGCGCGTCGTCCGGCCCGAGGTTGTGGCGCGTGCGGTACTGCTGCTCGGCGAGCTGCTGTGCGGCGGGGAGCTCCTGGTCGAAGATGCGCACGAGGTCGGCCTCGCGGAACTCGACCGTGCCGCGCGGCGCTTCGATTTCGACGGGGATCGTGACCGGGTTGTTGGTGCCGCGACCGACGTGCGGCTGGCCCTCGGTCACGAACCACTGCACGCCGCCGATCCGCCCGGCGTTGGGATCGAAGGGCGGGCGACCGTCGGCCATCGTCTCGAGGATCTGCACGGCGGTCTGCGCGGCCGTGCCATGCGTGCCGTCGACGACGTTCGCGAGCGGGAACGCAAACCCGGCGGCGGCGCCGTTCGGTCCGTTGTCGTCGTCACCGTCGGCGACCTGGAGGTCGGCGATGCGAGCCAGCGCGGGGTTCTCGGCGATCTTCGCGGCGCGCTCCTCGGGCGGGAGCTGCAAGACAGCTTGCACGTCGGACGCGCGCGCGGATCCGACTTCACGGTAGGCGGGCCCACCTTCGCCGAGCCCTTGTGAGGCGGCCCAGGCGTCCGCGCTTCGGTAGGGCCAGGCGTTGGCGTTGGGGGGCGGTGCGCCGTCGTTCGGATCCCACACACGGCCCGTCGCGGGATCGCGGACGAGCGCGTGGCCGGCGCCGTTGGTGTTGCCGGCCTCGGCGGAGCGCGTGTCTTCCATGAAGACGATCTCGTGGTGCCCTCGCGCGCCGTTGACCGCGGTCTCGAGGCAGTTCTCTTCGCCGTCGCCGAGGCGTTCGGTGCGAAGGCTCGACGGCGCGGCGAGCATCGCGGCGCGGCGACGTTCGTCCGCGGCGACGCCATTGCGCGCGGCGAGCGCGACGCGTGAGTCGGGGCGTCGGGTGGTGGTCGGCGTCGTGACGTCTTCGGCGCCGCCGTCCTCGGTGCCCCCATCCGCCACTGCGGTGAGGTCCGGCTTGTCTTCGGTCTTGACCGGGTCGACGACCGAGCCGCTGCGTTGCGTGGTGGGAGATTCGACCCGGACCATGGTTCGTGTATCGCGGCGACGCCGGGCGGCGTTGCGTCGAAATCGAGCCGTAAGTCCCTAAATATGTTGGGAAAAGGGGTTGTGTGTAGGTCTGAGAGGGACTGAAACTTTCATTGCGGCTTCCGAAACAACCGATCGGGTACGAGGGCTTCGTACCCGAGCGCACGGATCCGTTCGCGCAGCGCCTCGAGCTTGGGCGTGACGTGCATGAACTCTTCTTTGTGGTCGGCGACGTTGGTCTGCAGGTAGCCGCCGGGTCGAAGCGCGGCGTGGATGACTTCGAAGACCTCGCCTGGGTTGTAGATGTGTTCGAAGACTTGCTCGGCGATACAGACGTCGTGCTGCGGGAGCTCGGGGATCGGGTGGTCTTCGGAGACGTCCCCGAACTCACATGGGATGCCGAGGTCCGCGGCGTACCACGCGAGGAACTCTCTTCGGATCGTGGGGATGTCGACGAGGAACAGGTGCGCGCGGTCGGGGTGTCGTCGGGCGAGGTTGATCGACTTCTGCGCGAGGCCACAGCCGTAGTCGACGATGGTGAAGTCATCGCTGTTTCGGTCGATGGCTTGGACGATCGGATCGTCGTCGGCCCAAGTGGCTTCGGTGTACGCGATCATGCGGAGGAAGTGCATGGGTGCGTGGAAGCGGTATGCGTCGAGGACTTCGTGTTGGGTGTCCGACCAGAGGACGCGGAACACCTCGTGCGCGGTTTCACAGTGCTTGCGAAACTCACGACCCGCGTGTCCGCCCTCTGCCGCCGCGGCGGACGCGAGGTAACGTTGTCGACTCTCCTCTTCGGTGATGTCGAGGCGCGCTGCATTCCAACGAATGAACGCTTCCTGCCATCGATTGAGCGACGACGGTTGAGTCTTGGAGAACAGCCCCTCGAACAGCGCCATGGGGCGCGGAGGCTATGCCGAGTGCGGCGCGGGTGGCCAGCGATTCACGGGCACCGTTCGAGCGCAGCGTCGACCGCGGCGGCGTAGCGATCACGTCCGAACCTTGCGCGGTGTTTCTCGAACTGCGCGCACGCGCGTTCGTGGGCGCCGAGACGCGTCTCGAGGAGCGAGGCGCGTTCGTAGCTGAGCACGGCGGCGCGGTCCTCGCCGATGGGCGAGGCGAGGAGCTGCTCGAGGAGCTCGACGGCGCGTTCGTAGTCGCCGTCGACGCGGAGCTGCGTTGTGCGGCGGACCTCGGCTTCGATGCGTTCGTTGGACCACTTCTCGGGTTCGGCCCAGGAGAGCGCGTCGCCCGCGGCGAGGTCGGCGCTGCCGCCGTGACCGTCGTGCACGACGACGCGTCCCGCGTGGACGTGAACGGTATCGCCGTCGACTTCGAAACGAGCGGCGATGGCTTCGAGCCGCCGGGTGGCGACGTAGACCGTGAAGGGGGTCGCGGTGAGCTCGGCGTTGAACTCGACGCGGCCGACGTTGACGACGAAGCCTTCCGAGGTGCGTCGGAGCTCCGTGAGATCGAGCGCGATGAGTTTCATCCGTGGGTCGATGAGTTGGACGGAGCAGCCGGGTTCGAGCGAGAGCGTGGGCGCCGGAGACGCGGGCGCGCAGGTGGCCGGGGTGAACCGAGCGACGTCGGGGGATCGAGGAGGCTCGGCGGACACCGCGACGAACAGCGCGGCGATCGCCGCGAAGGGGATCGCGAAGAAGGGCCAGGTGACACTCGTGCGCTCACGTTCGAGGCGCGCGCGGATCTGCGCGCCGAGGCGGGGGGGCGGCCCCAGCGCGGCGATGGCGGCGTCGGCGTGACGCAGCTCCGAGACGAAGTCGAAACGTTCAGTCATCACTCACCTCGTAGCCGAGCGCGCGAATTCGTTGGGTCGCGCGTTGGACTAGCTTGGAGACGTAGCCCTTCGAGTAGCCGAGGGCGCGGGCGATGTCGGTGTGTCTCAGGCCGTCGACGTGGAGCATCGTGAACACCACGCGTTCTTTGGGGGGCAGCTCGGCCATGGCTTCGAACACCCGAGCGAGGGTGTCGCGGGCGGCGATGCGGTCGTCGACGACGTGCGCCGTCGGCTCGGCGACACGCAGCGCGCGGAGGACCGTCGTGCGAACTTGGCGGCGGCGGAGGACGGTGAGGCAGCGATTGGCGGTGACGCGGTAGAGCCACCGCGCGAGGTCGTCGTCGTCTTGGAGGCGATCGACGGTCTTCAGGAGCGCGACGAAGACCTCCTGAGCGACGTCCTCCGCGAGCGCGCCGTCCCCCGCGGTGTAGCGGAGCGCCCAGCGGTAGACGTCGGCGTGGTGCCGTTCGAACAGGCGCTCTACGCGATCGACGGCGGTGCGCGACGGTGCCTGGTCCGCCGCAAGCTGCAGGGTGTTGAGCGACATCGCGAAGAACTCACGAATGAAGTGCCGCGAAGTTTCCTTCGGTTCGATTCACGGGAGCGTCAGGCCCACGCGAACCCCTCCCCCGAAGCGAAACGCGCCGCGTTCCCACAGTACGCCGTCGTCATCGACGTGGCGGCGGGAGCGACTGTCGATTCCGGTGCGGATCACGACGGCCAGCGTGACGGGGTCGAGGCCGGAGTAGGTGAGATCGAACGGCGCGTCGACCGAGAAGTCCCAGCGAACTCCTCGATCGGACGCGTCGAGGTCATAGGCGTGCATCCTCGCCCCGAACAGCAACGCGGCGCCCGCGGTGAATACACGTGAGATCGCTAGGCGCGCGGAGGGGCCCGCGCCGAAGAGCAGCTCGTAGACCCGCAGCGGAATGCGGCCACCGTCGACGAACACGGCCGCCGCGCGCAGGCCGTACCACGCCGGGTGGTAGGCGAGGTCGACGCCCGCGGCGGGATCGACCCCGTGCGCGCGGACGAGCGCGCCGGCGTAGGCGTCGACGGCCCAGCGGGCCGGGGCGTGGGGGGCGCGCGCGGGGGAGGTGGAGAGCGAGGGGGGCGGCGCCGCGGCGCGGGGAACCGAGGCGGTGGCCGAGTCCGAATCCGAATCCGAGTCCGAATCCGAGTCCGAATCCGAGTCCGAATCCGAGTCCGAATCCGAGTCCGTGGCCGAATCCGAATCCGAGTCGGAGTCCGAGTCGGAGTCCGAATCCGAGTCCGAATCCGAGTCCGAATCCGAGTCGGTGGCCGGGTCGGAGTCCGAATCCGAATCCGTGGCCGAATCCGGGTCGGAGGCCGAATCCGAGTCCGTCGCCGAGCCGGAATCCGAGCCCGAGTCGGCCGCTGCCCTCGGGCCCACGCCGGGGGCCGAGCTAGGTGCCACGGGGCGCCCGGGGCCACGCTTCTTCGAGCCGGCGCTCGCTGCGGAGCGTGTGCCTGCTCCGAACTTCGTTGCACCGTCACGCGCCGCCCCTGGCTCCGACGCGGATTTCGTTGCGCCCCCGCTCGACGCTCCGGCTCCCGAAGCGGATTTCGTTGCGTCCGCGGCCGCCGCCGTCGACTCCGAATCGGATTTCGTTGCGTCCGCGGCCGCCGTCGTCGACTCCGGACCGGATTTCGTTGCGCCCGCCGAAGCCGTCGTCGACACCGAACCGGATTTCGTTGCGTCCTCCGAAGCCGCTGCCAGCGCCCCGCTCGATTTCCTTGCGTCGGTTGATACCAGTGGCGCCGCCGCTGCGGATTTCTTTGCGGCGGCCGATGCCGAGGCCGGCGCCGCTGCGGATTTCTTTGCGGCGGCCGAAGCCGAGCCCGACGCCGCTGCGGAGTTCATTGCGTCGGCCGAAGCCGAGCCCCGCGCCGCTGCGGATTTCTTTGCGGCGGCCGATGCCGAGGCCCACGCCGCCGCCGATTTCTTTGCGGCGCCGGAGCCCGACGCCGCCTCCGCTCCGGATTTCATTGCGGCGGCCGAAGCCGAGCCCGGCGCCGCTGCGGATTTCTTTGCGGCGGTCGAAGCCGAGCCCGGCGCCGCTGTGGATTTCTTTGCGTCGGCCGAAGCCGAGCCCGGCGCCGCTGCGGATTTCTTTGCGGCGGCCGATGCCGAGGCCGGCGCCGCTGCGGATTTCTTTGCGGCGGTCGAAGCCGAGCCCGGCGCCGCTGCGGATTTCTTTGCGGCGGCCGGAGCCGAGGCCGGCGCCGCTGCGGATTTCGTTGCGTCGGCCGAAGCCGAGCCCGGCCCCGCCGCCGATTTCTTTGCGTTGGCCGAGCCCGCGCCTGGCTCGGCTACGGACTTCCTTGCGGCGCCGGAGCCCCCAGCCGCCCGCGCCACAGATTTCGTTGCGGCCCCAGAGCCCGCCGCCTGCGCCGGCACGGATCTCCTTGCGTCTCCACCCCGCGACGGCGTCGAAGCGGTCGCCGCCACCTCGGCGCGGCACGCGCGTCCCGGCTCGCCCATTCTCAGCTCGACGCCGCGCGGCGTCGCGAGGAGGCACCTCCCTTGCTGCGCTCGCTCCACCTGGCCCGTCAGCGTCAGCCCTTCGGCGAGCACCGCTTCCGCCGCGCGCGCGCGGGCCGCGAGGGGGACCTCGCCGCGCGCTTCGAGGAAGACTCGGGGCACGGTCGGAGCGTCGGGCCGCCCGGGCGCGCCGAGCGCGATCCGTTGGGCGAGCTCCAGCTCGGCCACGGACGGAACCGATGCATCGATCTGCGTCTGCGCGCCGGCCCAGCGCAGCACGTACTGCGCGCCCCGACGTTCCACGGAAGCCGCGTCAGCGCCGGACGCCGCGAAGACGTCCACGCCACGATCCACGAGCAGCAACGCGATGCGCCCGCGCACCGTGGGATCGTCGGCCGACAACCCCACGCTCGCGCAGAGGAGCAAGCTCAGCGCCGGCGGCATCCGGTCATTATGAAGCCATCTCGCGCGCCATCACCAGCGCGTTGCCTCGGCACACGACGGCACCGTCCGTGTCCCGCGCGATCGTCGTCAGGTTCACGAGGTGCTTCTCGGGACGCAAACGCACGATCTCGACCGACGCCGTCACGACTTCGTCGATCCGAACCGGTCGCACGAACTCGAAGCTCTGCTTCATCCAGTTCGTCCCTCGGCCCGGGAGCTCCGTGCCGAGCAAGTCCGAGAACAACCCGCCGATCAGCGCCTCGGGTACGGCGCCGTCGGCGAGCGCGCTCGTGTCCCGGGTGAGCGTCGCGTACGCCGCGACATCACCGCGGGTGAACACGCGCTGCTTCTCGGCGCGCTGCCCCACCTCGAACCGGCCCATGGCCTCGGCCGTCTCTCCCGACGAAGGCGCCGGGAGCACCGGCGCCGCGCCGCCGGACGCCAACCACGTCTCACCTTCGCAGCAGGTCGTTCCGTCGGCTTTGTCGATCACCGTACGCAAGCGCGCCATCGTCGCCGTGGCTTCCACCACCTCGACGACCAAACGCGCCTTGTCTCCGGCGAACGTCGGCCCGGGAAACCTAAGTGACTGCGCTACGACCCGCGCCGAACGACCGATTCGTGTCCTCGGCAACCCGGCCAGCGAAGTCCCGAACAGGAACATTCCGTGCGCGAGTGTCCGCTCGAACCGCGTACGCGCCGCGAACTCCGGGTCGACGTGAATCGGATTGTCATCCCCGCTGATCGACGCAAACGCGTCGAACTGCTCCTGCGTGAACTCCAACTGAGTTCGGATTCGAAGCCCCGCCTGCAGATCCATGACTACGGACCCACCGGCGTCTCGAAGAGGATGAACTTCACACTGACCACGGCCTGCGGCTTCCACACGTCCTTCTGGTCGCCCTTGAAGTACAGATACGACGTCGTCTCGCCGCGCTCGACCTGCGTCGCCTCCGGTTCCACTTCGACCACGCTCATCGCGTTGCCGTGCGCGAGGTACTCCACCGTTCCACGCCCGGCCCACGGGTGCCCGCCGTACGTGTCCTGCGCGGCGTCCGGGTCATCCTCGTCGGTCGAGGGCTGCCGACTGTCGGGGCTCGGCGTCTCTTCGCCCTCGAAGAGGTTCGGGAACTCGGTGTACCGCGTGCCCGACTGGAACAGCGTCCAGTCGTTCCCGGCGATGGGTTGGGCCCCCGTCGAGTGCAGGTACCAAGGTCCGTTGGTTCGATCGCGCGACATCGGATCACTCTGCGCCGCCGCCGGATCCACGTGGGTGTCCGAGAAGTAGTTGTTGCGACCCAGCGGGCTGTTCGTGCTCCGCAACGTATATTGACCGCCGCAACCGCAGCTACACGCCGGGCTCGTGGGAATCGGGCCGCCGCTCGGCGCACCACTCCCTGCGTAAATCGTAAACTTGGCGCCCGGCTCGATCGGCGCGTGATCGATCCGCACCTTCGGACGAACCCACTCACCCTTGTGGAAGAACATATAATCCCAAGCCCGCGCCCACGCGCCGTCCATGAGTACGAAGTTCTTCTGCGGCAAATCAGATTTCTCGTAGATGACGACGAGCGTCCACGACCCGCCGCTCGTGCACAGGTTGTACGTCGTGTTGCCCGCCGGGTTGCCACCGTTCCGCGTGGCGTCGTTCCCGCTCACATCGACCTTCTCCGGAGGCTGGACCTGCACGTTCATCGACCCCGTACGACCCGAGAACACCCCGGTCACATCGATGCGGTTCCCCCAGACGCTCTCCTTCACCCCCGTCAACGTCCCGAACGAGGGGTCGTACGCTCGCGGCGAGATCTGCGAATCGGATCCCAACGTCGACGGGTTCGGCGCCAACCGCGCCGACGGGTCGAAGGGTCCGAACGACGACCCATCGATCGAGAAGGTAATTCCATTCCCCGCGACGTCCGCGGCATCGTCGAGCGCTCCACCGATATCCGGCGTGTAGTCACCCTGCCCGCCCGCGTGTGGCTTCATGAAGATGACTCCGGTGTACCAAAGCGCCGCATGTCGAACCGTCGCTCCCGCCGGAATCTCGATCGAAGACGAAGACGACACCGGCGTCTCGCGCGGCAACGATGATCCACCGCTCGCATCCCCGGCGATCAGCTGGCCACCCGCGACCGCGACACCATACGGTCCGGTGATATCCAAGACCTCGACCAAGTCACTCGCCTGCTCCGACGCGTGGTCATACCCAGACCCGCCCGGCGGAGGCGGCGGGGGCGGAGGAGGAGGAGGTGGTGGTGGGTTCGCACCCCCCACGTCGAGCGTGAGATCATCGAGGCGCACCCGCGCACGCGCCTCCTGATTGAACGACCAGTTCGTCAACGACAGCTCGAACCGAATCGTCACCGCCGAGCTCGCGTACGCGGACAGATCGATATCCTCGACGAGCACCCAATCCGAGTCCTCGTGCTCCGAGTTCGTCGCCGTCACTTCGTGCACGACATCGCCGTCGACCTTCACGCGGAACGCCCCCCCGTAGACGAACCCATCCGCATCGATGTGGACCCTTCGAGCGAACGACATCTTCGGCTGCGCGCCCAACGTCACCGCGAGCTCCGCGGCGTCCGAGATCGTCTCGAGCGAAGTCGTCGTCAGCGCGCCGAGCAGCGACCCACTCCCGGCCGCCTGCGAGTGGTCCTCAGCGGTGTCGACCGCGAACCCGGCGCCGAGCGTCCACCCCTGCTGGTCCGGTGTCCCGTTCGCGAACGTCTCCGCGAACGCGTTGTCGACACGCACCCGCACCGCCGCGGACGTCGCCTCACGCGCCTGCGCGTCGAACGCGGCCGCGACGAGCGCGTGCTCCCCGTCGGCGAAAGTGTTCGTGTCGAGCGAGAGCATCCACGGCCCACTCTCCGACGTCGCGGCCACCGCGCCGTCCACACGCAGCTCCACGCGCTCCGCCATGCCGCCGGACACCGTCACCGCGACGGCGACGACACCCGACACGACGTCACCCTCCGCCAGCGAAGTGATCGCCACGGTGAGGTTCGGCGCGACCACGGCCCCGTCGCGCTCGGACATTCCGCCCGGACCACCGTCGCGCGAAGTCGCGGGCGTGCCGGCGTCGAGCGGCGTCCCGGGAGCCCGCGGACCCGCGTCGGCCCCGGCCGGCTCGTCGACCAACCAGATGTTCCCGGCGTTGCAGCCGCCGAGCAGAAGCGTGATCAGTAAACACCGTCTCATGGCATCACTCCTCGACGCGGTAGCGCTGCACCGCGTCGCCTGTGAACGCTTCCTGGTTGAGCGTAATGGTGGGGTCGCCGACGTCGCCGTCGGCGCAGCGGTGTCCGACCGCCTGATCTCTGAAGAACAACTCGAGGCGAATCTCGGTGCGATCGTTCGAGATCGAACCGCGCCCCTCCTGACCGAAGCCGGCGTACGTCAGCGTGATGTCGAAGCACCCGCCGTCGTCGCGCACGTTCTCGATACGCGAGGCCGTCGTGTCGAACGTCAGCCCGTTGCCGTCCGGCGTGAACCGATCGCAGGTGCCGATGTCCTCGAGCTCGGGCGCGTCCATCAACGTGCCCATCGCGGTCTCGACCCGGAACGCCCCGGCCGCCACCGACATCTGCACCTCGTGGATGCACTGCGACGCCTGCCCGAAGTTCACGTTCGAATCGAACCCGTTCGGGTGGGTGGGCACCGCGTCGGCCGACATCGTGATGGTCTTGCCGTCGAGGAACGCCAGGATCTGCGACTCCGAGCCGAGCGGCCGACGCTCCGGATCCATCGGCTCCATCGGGGTCTGCTCCATCGGGGTCTCGCCCCCCTCCGCCACCCCGCCGTCCCGGTAGACGTACACATCCTCGATGTCACACCCCACCAGGAGCAGCAGGATGCCGCACCGCAACACCCAGGAACCGCACCGCAGCATCATAGTCCGAGGATCTAGGGTGAATCAGCCAGTGGCGTCAACCGGTCATTGTTGCGATGCAACAAAATCCGCGTCGAAGAGCTCGGCCAGAAAGGCCGACGCCGGGCCCTCCGCCAGGTCGGTCCAGGGCCCCTGCTGCACCACGACGCCCCCCTCGACCGCCACCACCTCGGCCCCGAGCGCCCGGACATCGCGAGCGTCGTGCGTCACGACCAACGCCGGCGCAGCCTCCGCCGCGAGGTACGCGGCGAGGTCCTTGCGGGTGGTGCGGCGGGTCTGCGCATCCAGCGCGGACAGCGGCTCGTCGAGCAGCAGACACGCCGGCCGCATCGCGACCGCGCGCGCGAGCGCGACACGCTGACGCTCTCCCCCCGAAAGCGCCGACACCGGCCGGTCCGCGTAGGCGAGCAAGTCGTAGCGCTCGAGCGCGTCGTGCACGTCGTCGCGTGCGCCGAACCCGACGTTGTCCCCGACCGTGAGGTGCGGGAACAGACCGAACCCCTGCGGCACGTAACCGACCCGGCGCGCCTCGGGCGGGACGTCGATGGCGCGCGTCGTGTCCAGGAGCAACCGCTCGCCGACCGAGACGTGCCCTTCGACGGGCAACGACGCGCCGGCGATCGCGCGGAGGAGCGTCGTCTTGCCGGAACCGTTCGGCCCCACGACACAGACCACCTTCGCGTCGGACTCGAACGCGAGTGACAGGTCCAGGTCACCGAGGCGACCCGACAGCCGAACGGACCAGCTCATCGTGCACCCGTCGGGATGAGCCGCAGCAAGAGCAGCAGCCCGAACGCCGCGACGGCGAGCAACAGTGCGAGCGCCTGCGCCGCGCGCACGTCGGACTCCAGCGCCGCGTAGATCGCGAGCGGCATCGTCTGGGTTCGGCCGGAGAGGTTGCCCGCGAACAACAGCGTCGCACCGAACTCGCCGAGCGCGCGCGCCCACGCGAGGCCCAGCCCCGCGAGGATCGCCGGCCACGCGAGGGGGATCGTCACGCGAAAGAAGGTCGCGACCGGGGAGGCGCCGAGCGTGCGCGCGACGAGGATCAGATCCGGGTCGACCTTCCGGAAGCCCGCGATCGCCGACTGCAGGAAGAACGGCGCCGACACCGTGACCTGCGCGGCGACGACCGCCGCCGTCGTGAACGGGAGCCCCGCCGCGCCGAGCGGACCGCTCCGACCGAACGCGAGCAACAACGCGATGCCCGCGACCGCGGGCGGAATGACGATCGGCAGCGCGACGAACGTCTCCACCACCGACGCCCACCGACCCTGTCCGCGAGCGATGATCCACGCGAGCGGGAGGCCACACGCGACGACGATCGCCATACTGATCACGCTCGTCTCGACGGAGAGCCACAGCGCCGGACCGACCAGCGGATGCGCGAGCCCGGACGCGAGCTCCGACGGGGACGTCGTCACCACCAACGCGAGCAGCGGCACCGCGAGGAACGCGAGCAACACAAACCCCGGCGCCGCGAACGCCGCCTGTCGCCAACCGCCCTTCATCGCGCGACGAACCCGTGGGCTCGTAAGGCGGCGCGGCCCACCGGCCCGGTCAACAGCTCGACGAACGCACGCGCTTCGTCCGAGTCCTCGATCACCGTCGCGAAGTAACTCGCTTCGACCTGGAGCTCTGAAGGGATCTCGATCGTCTTCACGCGTCGCCCCGTGACGTCGGTGCGGTACACGATCGCCGCGTCGGCCTCGCCCAGCTCGACCTTCGCGAGCACCAACCGCACGTTGTTCTCGCGCGACACGACGGCGCGGTGGATCCTCGCGGCGAGCGCGTCGTCCCGCGCCGTCACCCGCCCCAGCACCTCGGCGGTGTACCGTCCGACCGGCACTTCCTCGGCGCCGACCACGATCCGCGACGCACGCCCGAGATCTTCGAACCGCTCCAGCCCCGCCGGGTTCGACTCGGGCACGGCCACCGTCAACACGTTCGCCGCGAAGCGGCGGGGCGCTCCGCCCAGACCGGCCGCGACGAGCGCATCGACGTGCGCGGCGTTTGCGGAGAGGAAGACGTCGACCGGCGCGCCCTGCTCGATCTGGAGGCGAAGTGCCTGACTCCCCGCGAACGCGAAGTCGACGTCGCGCTCGAGGCTCCGCTCGACCTGCGGCTCGAGCGCTCGAAGCACCTCCGTCAAAGAGCTCGCCGCCGAGACCACCAGCGGGGACGAGGTCTGCGTGCACGCGCAGACCAACAAGAACCCAAAGGGCGCGACACGTACGTTCACGCCGCCCCCTCCACGGTCGCGACGTGCCCGGCCGACGACGCGTCGTAGCCGCCGATCGCCTGGATGTCGCTGCGTAGGTGGGGCCGGTCCAGCGCGTCGAGCACCGCGCGAACGCGCGCGTCGCTCGCCCACCGCGCGGGGACGACGAGGTCGAAGCGCTCCTCCGTCAGCGGAAGGAAGTCGAGACCGTGTGCGATCGCTTCACTCTCGATCGCGACGCCCGCATCGGCGGCGCCGAGCGCGATCGCCTGCGCGACCTCGACGTGGCTCGTCGCGCGCAGCCCCTCCCCCGGCTTGCGCACGCCCGTCGCGCGGAGCAGGAGCTTGAGCGCTTCCGATCCGCGCTCGCGCCACGCGATCCGCAGGCTACGTTGCAAGAGCTCCGAGGGATCCTCGACCCCGAGCGGGTTGCCCGGCGCGAGCAACAGACCTTGCCGCCACCGCACCAGATTCACGACGTACATCCGCTCCTCGAAGCGCGCGCGCACCGCCGGCACGTTGCACTCGCCGGTGCGCCGGTCGACGAGGTGACAGCCCGCGAAGTGCACCGACTCGTCCTTCAGTCGATCGAGCGCGGCCGTGCTCCCGACCGGGAGCCACCGCAGACGGACGTCCGCGGGGAACACACCGAGCCGCTCCCCGAGCAGCCCCAGGATCGGCGCACACCCCGCGATGAACACGTTCTTCTCGAGCGCGTCGACGTCGAACAGCGGCTCGACCACCGCCCCCTCCGCGTCGCCGCGCAGCGCGACGGCGTCGGCGGCTTGGTTCGCGCGGGCCGGACCGTGCGCGACCCACGCGCCACCCACGCGACCCACCAATGCGCGCGCACCCGGTCGAAGCGAACCGCGCACCGTCAGCTCGGCGCCGCGTTCGAGCCCGAACAGATCTTCGACGCGGCACGACAGGACATCCGCGAGCCGCAGCGCGATCGCGGTCGACGGGACCTGCCGCCCCGCCTCGATCGCGATTAGCGCCTGCCGAGAGATCTCCGCCCGCTCCGCGAGCGCGGCCTGCGAGAGCCCGTGCGCCTCACGACGCTCTCGCACGCGTACGATCACCTGCCCCTTCACCTACCGACGGTAGGTAATGAAGACCTTACGCCCTGTAAAGGATCGTTTCCCCCGCGCGACGGGGGTCAGCGGAGCAGCTTGGCCGCCTGGCGCGCGAAGTACGTGAAGATGACGTCGGCCCCGGCCCGGCGGATCGCGGTGAGGCTCTCCAGCACCACGCGGTCCTCGTCGAGCCAGCCGTTTTGGCAGGCGGCCTTGATCATCGCGTACTCGCCGCTCACCTGGTACGCGGCGATCGGGAGCGAGCTCTCCTCGCGGAGGTCGCGGATGATGTCGAGGTACGGGCCCGCCGGCTTGACCATGAGGATGTCGGCGCCCTCGGCCTCGTCGAGCTCCGCTTCGCGTTTGGCCTCGCGCGCGTTGGCCGGGTCCATCTGGTAGGTCTTCTTGTCCCCGAACTTCGGCGCCGAATCGAGCGCGTCGCGGAACGGCCCGTAGAACGCGGACGCGTACTTCGCGGTGTACGAGAGGATCGACACGTCGGTGTAGCCGTGTTCGTCGAGCGCGTCGCGGATCGCACCGACGCGACCGTCCATCATGTCGCTCGGCGCGATCACGTCGGCCCCCGCGTCGGCCTGCGCGAGCGCCTGCATGCACAGCACTTCGACGGTCTCGTCGTTGAGGATTCGGCCGTCGCGGACGATGCCGTCGTGGCCGTCGCTCGAGTACGGATCGAGCGCGACGTCGGTGCACACCACCAGCTCCGGGAACTCCTTCTTCAGCGCGCGGATGAACCGCGGCACCAACCCGTCGGGGTTGTAGCTCTCCTTGCCGTCGCTGCTCTTGTGTTTCTCCTCGATCGCCGGGAATAGGACGATCGACTTGATGCCCTCGGACATCGCCCCCTCGACCTCGCGCTTGAGCGCGTCGAGGCCCATGCGCGACTGGCCGGGCATGGATGCGATCGGCTCGACGGCCGCCTTGCCGTGGACGAACACCGGGTACACGAAGTGCTGCGGCGCGAGCCACGTCTCGCGGTGCCAGGAGCGGATGACTTCGTTCTTGCGGTTACGGCGCGGGCGCATGCGTTCGTCGAGCATGGCGCATCCCTAGCCAGGCTCTCGGTCCGGCGCAAGCGCGGAAGGCTCCGACGGGATCGCGACCTCGAAGCGCGCGCCGCCGGTCGGCGCAGACGACAGCTGAATCGTACCTCCGAGCGCGCTCACCATCTCCTTGACGAGGGCGAGGCCGAGGCCCGAGCCCGTCCCGGTTCGGAAGCGGACGTCGTCTCCGCGGCTGAACGGTTCGAACACCTCGGCGTGACGCTCGGGCGGAATGCCCGGGCCCGTGTCCTCCACGGCGAAGACGTGTCGATCTTCGTCGTGCCACGCACGCACCACGACGCCGCCCTCCGAAGTGAACTTCAGCGCGTTGCCCAACAGGTTCGAAGCGACGAGACGAACGAGGTTCTCGTCGGACGCGACCTGCGGCATCACCTCCGCCGCCACGTTGAGCTCGAGGCCCTTGTGCTCGGCGAGCGGGAGGTGGTCCTTCGCGACTTCGTGCAAGGTATCTTGCAAAGCGAACGAGGTGGCGTGGAGCTCGTAACGTCCGCTCTCGATGCGCGCATACTCGAGCGCCGTCTCGATCAACTCGAGCAACCGCGAGAGCGTGCGCCGCATTCGTACGACGATCTCGCGCTGTGACGCGGTCTCGAGACCGTCGCGCTCCAGCAGCTCGATCTGCAGCTGCACCGCGGCGACGGGCGTGCGGAGCTCGTGCGCCATCATCCGCAGCAGGTTGCTCTTCATCCCGGCCGCGCGCTCCGCGATCGTCCGAGCGAGGCGCGTCTCGTGGAGTGACGACTCGAGCTCGCGTCGCTTCGCGACGATCTGCGTGACGACGGCGTGGAGCTCGTCCCGGCTCGTGACCAGCTGCTCCATGAGCGCGTCGCGGGTGTTCTTCGTGTAGGCCAGGTTCCGAGCCCGCGCGAGGAGCTCCAGGGGCGTGAACGGGCGCCGGACCGCATCGTCGGCGCGCCCCGCCAAAAGCGGACCGAGGTCGGCGCCCTCGCTCGCGACCACCAGCACGGGTACGTGCTCGAGGTACGAAATCTCCGACAGGACCGCCAGACCGGACGCCAGCTTGCTCGCGTCGTCCTCGACCAGCACGACCAGGTCGATGCGCCCCTGGCGCGCCGTCTCGAACACCTTGGAGCGCACCGAGGACTCGACGATCACGTGGAAGGCGGCCAAGAGCGGCTCGACGGTGGTCGTGACCCGGTGATCGGGCACGATGATGAGCGCCGTCGCCTGGGCGTCTTCGCTCCGCCGGGCTGGACTGGGCGCCGTCATGCGTCGTCGCACGTTGCCTGAAGTCGGAGTGTTCGCTCCATAGGGCTCGCCGCGCAAAACGTGCGATTCATCCGAGCATGCTTGGAGAACCCGCTGGGAAGTGATTGAAATGGTGCGATGTCGAGCGCAAAACAAGTCGGGGTGCTGTTCCGAAGCGCGGACGACCGCGCGATCGTCGATCGCCTCTCGCCCGACTTTGCAACCGTGGCCATCCCCGCGGGCTCCGCAAAATCGGCGGTCTCGAAGAACTCCCTCAGCGTATTCGTAGCCGAGGTCGGCACGGTGACCAGCGAGCGCGGTCTCGCGAATCGTCTAAGCCGTTCGCTCGACGGCGTCCCGGTCGTCCTGATCGCCAGCGAGACCAGTCAGGAGGTCATCGACCTCGCCGTGAAGCTCAACGGCGCACGCATCGTCGAGCGAAACAGCCCTCCCGAAGTGCTCTCGCGCATCGTCGAGGACCTGATCGCAGGCGGCGCAACGGATCTGATTCACACCTCGTCGATGGAGCTGATCGGCGAGAGCCCCGCGGTGCGCAACGTGCGCCGGTCACTCGCCAACCTGGCCGCCACTCCGACGACCGTCCTCATCTCCGGCGAACCCGGCAGCGGCAAGATGCTCGCGGCCCACATCCTCCACCGACTGTCCGGCGCCGCCGCGAGCGACTTCCGCGTCGTCGCATGCTCCACGCACGACGAGCGCGAGCTCGAGCACCAACTCTTCGACTCACGAAGCGGGTTGTTGTCCGCGCTGTCCGTCGAGCAGCGCGGCACGGTCGTCCTCGATGAGGTCGACACGATCCCGGCGCCGCTCCAGACGCGGGTCATCGCGGCGTTGCGTCAGCGCGGCACGTACTACAGCTCCAGCCCGGTCGGTCCGCGACTCCTCGCGACCACCACGACCAGGCCCGACGGTACGACTTCGCTCGACGCCGCCACGGGGAACGGGACGTTCTCGCGCGATCTCTACGATCGCCTCACCGAGCTCCGGCTCGAGATGCCCGCGCTACGCGAACGCCGCATCGACATCCGCCTGCTGTGGGAGCACTTCGTGGGCACCCAGCGCACGACGACGCCTCGCGCGCTCATGCGCCTCGCCGGCCACGACTGGCCCGGCAACATCCGTGAGCTGCAAAACGTCGCGCGCTACGCCGTTCAACGCGCCGGCGCGCAGCGCGTCGAGGAAGGCCACCTGCCCCCGCACCTCGTCCCGCAGCACGAGCCGACCCGCGTCCCGATGGCGCGCGCGCCCGGGATGACACTCGAGGAGCTGGAGCGCAGCGCCATACTCTTGACCTACCAGTCGCTCGGCGAGAACGCGCAGGCGACGGCGAACGCGCTCGGCATCTCGGTGCGCAAGGTGCACTACCGGCTCCGGCGCTACCGTGAAGAGGGCTGGCTCGGTGGTGGCGGCGAGGTCGCGACGGCCGAGACGGCGAACGACGATCCCGATCGCAGCGCGCTCGAAGGCCCGCGTCGACTCCTCTTGGCGGAGGACGACGACGAGCTGCGCTGGTCGCTCACCAAACTGCTCGAGGCGGAAGGCTTCCACGTCACCGCGCTGTCGAGCGGCACGGAGGTGCTCGAGCACCTCGGCGGCAAGATGCTCTTCGACGAGAACTTCTCGCCGCCGGACGTCATCGTCAGCGACGTCCGCATGCCCGGCGTCTCCGGTCTGTCCGTCCTCGAGGGGGTGCGTCAGCGCGGCTGGAAGACGCCGGTCGTCCTGATCACCGCGTTCGGCGACGAAGACGTCCGCGCCAAGGCCATGCGCCTCGACGCCACCGTCCTCAGCAAGCCGATCGACCTCGACCGTCTGCAACTCGTGCTCGCTCGGACCGCGTGACGATCCGCCTCAGGTGCGCGATACCGGGACACCCCTGGGCGGATGCCACGGCGATCGAGCTTGGCGCGGTCCTTGATCTACGAAACGGGCATGATTCGCCCGGTCTCCCACGTGATCGCACTCTTCGGGCTGGCCCTGCTGGTCCTCCACCGCACCGGCGTCTGGGACGCGCTGTCCGAGAACGGCCTCGTCGTGGACGTCGCCGCCGCCCTGCTCTTGGCGCTCGGTATCGCCGGACTGCTGGTCTACGGGGCGTTCGGCTACACCTCGAGCTCCGACGTCGAGCAAATCGAGCCCCGCTCCTGATTCGAGTGTTCGACCGCCACCCGACCCCCTAGACTCCGGGGCGTGGCGGAAGGCTCCCAGCTCATCGACACGATCCGCGCCTCGATCATCGGCAACGGCGAGGTCCTCGACGGCCCGTTCGGCCCGCGCCGCGTGACCTACGCGGACTACACGGCATCCGGCCGGTCCCTGTCCTTCATCGAGGACTTCATCCGCAACGAGGTGATGCCGCTGTACGCGAACACCCACACGGAGACGTCCGGCACCGGCCTGCAGACGACGCGGTTCCGCGAAGACGCGCGCGACATCATCCTGAAGGCGGTCGGCGGCGACGAACGTGACGTCGTCATCTTCTGCGGCTCGGGCGCGACGGGCGCGATCAACAAACTCATCGAGGTCCTGCAGCTCCGCATCCCCGCGGACCTCGACGAACGCTACAACCTCTCCGACCACATCCCGGCGAACGAGCGCCCCGTCGTGTTCATCGGTCCGTACGAGCACCACTCGAACGAGCTGCCGTGGCGCGAGTCGATCTGCGAGGTCGTCACGATCCCCGAGGACGCAGACGGCCGAATCGACCTCGGCGTCCTCGAGCAGCAGCTCATCGAGTTCAAGAACCGCCCGCTGCGGATCGGCAGCTTCTCCGCGGCGTCGAACGTCACCGGCATCGGCAGCGACACCCGCGCCGTCGCCGCGATGCTCCACGCCCACGGCGCGCTGTCGTTCTGGGACTTCGCGGCGGCCGGGCCCTACGTGCGCATCGAGATGAACATGCGCGACGAGCGCCCCGACGGCGACCTCATCTACAAGGACGCGGTCTTCATCTCCCCGCACAAGTGCATCGGCGGCCCCGGGACGCCGGGCATCCTCATCGCCAAGCGCACGCTGTTCAAGAACCGCGTTCCGACGACGCCCGGCGGCGGCACCGTCGCCTACGTGAACCCGGAGCACCACCGCTACCTCGACGACATCGTCCACCGCGAAGAGGGCGGCACGCCGGCGATCATCGAGTCGATCCGCGCGGGGTTGGTGTTCCAGCTGAAAGATGCGGTCGGCGTCGAGACGATCCGGGAGCGCGAGAAGAGCTTCATCCGGCGCGCGATCGATCGCTGGTCGAAGAACGACAACATCCGAATCCTCGGCAACCCGAACGCGTGGCGTCTGTCGATCGTGTCGTTCGTCGTGCGGCACAACGACCGCTACCTGCACCACAACTTCGTCGTCGCGCTGCTGAACGATCTGCTCGGCATCCAGTCACGCGGCGGGTGTTCGTGCGCCGGGCCGTACGGGCACCGGTTGCTCGGGATCGATCTGACGACGTCGGCGCAGTTCGAACGCGAGATCGTGAAGGGGTGTGAAGGCATCAAACCCGGCTGGGTGCGGGTGAACTTCAACTACTTCATCAGCGAGGCGGTCTTCGAGTTCATCATCGACGCCGTCGACCTCGTCGCGAACGAAGGCTGGAAGCTGCTGCCTTACTACGACTTCGATCCGGCGAGCGGCGAGTGGCGCCACCGCGACGGCCGCCCGGAAGCGAAGATGCGCCTGCACGACCTGAAGTACTCCGAAGGGCAGCTCCAGTACCGCGCACGCCACGCGTCTGAGCCCGAGTGGGTCCTACAGACGTACATCGAGGAGGCGAAGAAGATCCTCGCCGCCGCCGGCGAACGCATCCAGCGCGACCGCGTGCGCGACCCGGAGCTCACCGAGGACTTCCAGCACCTGCGCTGGTTCCCGATGCCCCGCGAGATCCTCGCGGAGTTCGACAGCCCCTCGGACATCTCGAACGCGGAGCCGAGCTTCAAGTATCATTGAGTCACTACGCGAGGACGGGGAGGCGGCCCGATTGCGGGGCGAGGAGCGCCTTCATCGCGTCGCGGTCCCAAATCCCCCCCGAGCGCCAATCCAACGTCATCACCGCTTCGACGGAGTGGCCCGCGATCGACTCGACCGCCTCGAGCGGCTCCTCGATCAGGCGGAAACGGCCCTGATCGAACGGGACGCCGGGTGCTGCGGAGATGCGTTCGAAGCGTTCGCGGACGCCGCGTTTCTCCAGCTCCATCGCGCGGTAGATGCAGTACGGGTTGTTGCCGGGGCGGCCCATGAAGACCTGCGACGTCCACGTGCAACCTGCCTTGCAGACGTCGGCGTAGTAACAGGTCTGGCAGTGGCCCCACAGATCGCGGCGGCCGCGGTCTTTCACGTACGTCAGCTCCTGCGTGTTCGCGATGGCCTCCGCGACGCTCATCTCGGTGGTGAGGCCGCCGCTGAACGTCGACGAGGGGAGCGACGGACACGCCTTGATCTTGCCGTCCGCCTCCAGGCCGATGCTCCACTTCCCCGCGGGGCAGCCGCCCCAGTGCGCGCCGCGATCGCCGCCGTAGCGGAGCGCCGCTTCGTACGGGCCGAAGTAGCCGATGTTGTTGCCGGGGTAGAGCGCGACGCCGCCGGGATCGAGGCGCTGCTGCTTCACGTTGACGAGGAGCGGGTAGACCACCGTGAGCTCGTAGGGCTGCAACAACATCTGCGGCCGGTCCGCCGCGCGCCCCATCGGGACCGTGAGCTGGATCTGCCAGGCCTTCGATCCGACGTCGGCGAGCATCGACGCGAGCGCCGGGATCTCCGGGAGCGACAGTCGGTTGATCTGCGTGTTCGTCGCGAGCCGCATCGGCGTCGCGGTCACGCGCTCGGCGGCGTCGAACGCCGCGCGCCACGAACCCTTCGCGCCGCGCTGCGCGTCGTGCGTGCGCTCGAGACCGTCGATGGAGATCGAGATCGACTGCACCCCCGCGTCGACCGCGCGCCGCACGCGTTCGTCGGTGAGGTTGCGCGCGCCGGTCGTGATGCCACACGCCATCCCGCGCCGCGTGATGTCCGCGGCGATTCGGTCCCAGTCCTCGCGCAGGTACGCTTCGCCGCCGATGAGCGTCACCTCGCGCACACCGATCTCTTCGAGCTGACGGACGACGTCGAGGCACTCCTCCGTCGTCAGCTCCGTCGTGCGCGCGTGGCCGGCGCGCGAGCCGCAGTGTTTACAGCCGAGGTCACACGCGAGCGTGATCTCCCAGACGACGTACAGCGGGTGCGGACGATCGTGATCGATCGGCCGCACCGAACGGTAGTGCGCCTTGGGCGCCGCGCCGATCGGGGGCGTCGGCTTCGGCGGACGGGCGCTCACGAGCCCCCGTCGATCGGCGGCAAGCCGTAGTGCGGTCCGTCCACGCTCCCGTCGGCCTCACCGGCGTCGACACGAACCACACCGCCGTCGAGCGAAGGCGGCAGACCGTAGTGCGGGGTGACGGGCGTGTCGCCCGCGTCGACGAGCGTCGAAGCGTCGAACGAACCACCGTCGAGCGGCGGTGCCTTCCCGTACAGCGGAGTCACCGGCGTATCACCGGCGTCGACCACCTGCGCGTCGGTGACACCGGCGTCCATCGGCGGCAGTCCGTACTCGGGGGAGGGCACCGTATCGCCGGCGTCGACCACACCGGCATCGGGCACCACGAACCCGCCGTCTTCGACGAAGCCCGCGTCGTGCTCCTGGGTGACCGCAGGGCCGCCGTCGCGCGGAGGCGACGCGAGGTCGAGCCCCGTCTCCTCACACGCGGTCGCGAGGCCGAACGTCAGCAGCGACGCCGCGAGCGCTCCGCCGGTGCGCTGATGCACGGTGCGGAGGACCGTCATCAGGTCGCGGGGGCCCTCGCGGACCGCGCCGAGGAGCGACGCCTTGCAGAAGGGGCACGTCGTCCGCGCCCACTCTTCGTCGAGACGAATATGGGCGAGGCACGAAGGGCACTCGGTGAAGCCGTGTCGGGAGACGCGGATCTCGTGCTTCATCGCCCCACCGCTAGAGCACATCCTAGGCCAAACCGAACAGTATGTCTTCGCGAGGGGTGATCTCAGATTCCCGAGGCGACCGTTACCGATACATCGCCTCGATCGCGTCGGCGTACTTCTCCGCGATGACCTTCCGCCGAACCTTGAGCGTCGGCGTGAGCTCCCCTTCGTCGGTGTCGAGCCGGCGCTCGAGGATCGTGAACCGCTTGAGCGCCTCCACGTGCGTGAGCGTCTTGTTCACGGCGCTCACCTCCTCGTCGATCAGCCGGAGCACGTCGGGGCTCTTCGCCAGCTCCGCGTAGGCACCGAACTGCACACGCTCGCGCTGCGCCCACGCGATGAGGTTGTCCTCGTCGAGCACGATCAGCGCCGTCAGGAACTTTCGGCCGTCGCCGATCACGATCGCGTCGTGCACGTACGCGCTCGTGCGGAGCTTGCTCTCGATGTACTGCGGCGCGACGTTCTTCCCGCCCGCCGTGATGATGAGGTCCTTCTTGCGGTCGGTGATGTGGAGCTGGCCCTCGTCGTCGAGCTCGCCCACGTCCCCCGTGTGCAGCCACCCGTCCTGCACCGTGCGCGCCGTGGCTTCGGCTTCGTCGAAGTAACCAAGCATCACGCCGGGGCCCTTCGCGAGGATCTCCCCGTCCTCGGCCAGCCTCAGCTCGAGCCCCTCCGCCGGCTCGCCGACCTTCCCCGGCGCACGGAACCCCGGCGAGTTCAGCGTGATCACCGCAGAGCTCTCGGTCTGACCGTACACCTCGACCAACGGCACCCCGATCGCTTGAAAATAATCAACGACCTCCGGGGAGATCGGCGCCGCACCCGTCGCGGCCATGCGCACGCGATCCAGCCCGAGTTTGTCGCGCAGCGGCAGCAGCACCAGCCGGTCCGCCGCGGCGTACGCGGACGGCGGCGCGCGCCCCTCGCGCCGGCACACGTTCGCCTCGCGCCCGACCTCGAGCGCCCACGCGTACATGCGCTGCTTGAACCACGTCGCCTCGCGCATCCGCAGCTCGACGCCGTTCATCATCTTTTCCCAGATGCGGGGCACCGCGAACAGGAAGCTCGGCCGGACCTCCGCGAGGTTGTCCGCGACGGTGTCGAGCGCCTCCGCGAAGCTCACCACCGACCCGTTCACGATCTGGTGGAACACCGTCACGATGCGCTCCGCGATGTGACAGAGCGGGAGGAACGAGAGGAACTCGTCGTCGGCGAACGCCCCCGCCGCGGTCTTCAGCGCGTGGCACGCCCAGATGATGTTCGTGTGCGAGAGCATCACGCCCTTGGGCGGACCGGTGGTGCCGGACGTGTAGACGAGGATCGCCAGGTCGTCGCCGCGGATCGCCGCGCGTCGTTCGGCGAGGTCCACGTCGCTGTTGCGCCCGAGCTCCAACACCGCGTCGAACGAACGGACGCCCGGGTCGGAGAACGTCGCGAGGCCCTTCTCGTCCATCACCACGATGTGATCGATCGGGTGCGACTCCCGCACGACGAGGAGCTTGTCGAGCTGCTCCTCGTTTTCGACGACGACGACCTTCGCCCCGCAGTGCGACAGGATGTAGCCGATCTGCTCCGGAGAGCTCGTCGTGTAGATCGCACACGTCACCGCCCCCGCCGCGATGATCCCCAGATCCGTGAACAACCACTCCGGGCGGTTCTCGGCGATCAACCCCACCGGCGTCCCCGGCGCCACGCCGAGCTCCACCAGCGCGCGCGACACCGCCTCCACGCGCTCGGCGTATTCGGCGAAGGTCAGCTCTTCCCAGAGGCCGAGGTGCTTGCGGCGCAGCGCGACGCGATCCGCGTCGGCGGTGGTGCGCGCGAAGAAGGCCTCGACCAGCGTTGAGGGGGTGCTCACATGCAGCGACCCGACGCGACGTCGCAGGTCGTGCCCGCCGCGATGCACCCGATCTGCGTGCACGGCGGGATGCAGAGCGTGGTGCCCGTCCCGAAGATGTCACGGCAGACGTTGGTCGGGTGCAACATCTGGCACTCCGCATCGCCGGCCGTGTCGGCCGTGCTGCAGCCCTTCACACACATCCGCGCCTGCTCCGGCGGCGTCGTGTTGCCGAAGTTGATGCACGTGTCCCCCGCTGCACACTGCTCGAACCCACCGCACCCCTGCGTGCACGCGTTGCCGAGGATCGGCGAGCAGATCCCGCCCGCGCAGGTAACACTCGACGTGCACGTGGTGCCGAGGTCCATGACGGCGCTGTTCTGGCAGATGCCGATCGCCGGATCGATCCCCGTGAAGCCGTACGGCACACACCGCTGCGGACCGAGGTCTTCGCAGTGGTCCGGGCTCTGGGCCGAGTCGCAGAAGCGGCTGCACACGCCGCGATTGAAGTCGCCGTCGCGCCCGTCGATCAGGCAAGTCAGGTTGCGGTTGAAGTCACAGCTGTCCGACGTGCGGTTGCCCGTCATCATGTCGGTCGTGACCACGCAAGCCTCCGCGTAGTCGTTGTCGTTCATGTCGTAAGGCAGGCACAGCGCTTCGGGGAGCGTCTGCGAACCGCGCGTCCACGTGCACCACACCGGGACGTCGCCCTGGCCGAAGTCGAACATCGTCGGGCAGCCCGACTGCTGGAAGCGAACCCACGGATCACACGTCGGGAGGCACCGACACGTCGCGGCGCCCGTGCACGGCGCGATGTTGCCCATCGCGAGGTCGAGGCACGAGTTCTCGGCGCCGCAGTCGCTGTCCATCGCGCACTCGCCCTGCGCCATCGGATCACACCGCTGCTCGACCTGATTCCACATGAACCCCATCTCACACTGCGCGAGGCACTCGCAGTTTGCGCCGACCAGCTCGTTCATCGCGCAGCCGTTCGGGTTCGAAGTGCAGTCGCGCGGTCCCCCGTCGCGCGGGGGGCCCGCGTCACGGATCCCGGTGTTCTCGCCGCCGTCGCGCGCGACCATCCCGCCGTCGCGGGGGAGGACGGGACCGTCGTCGTCGCCGTCGTCTCCCCCGGAGCAAGCGACGACGAGAAAGGCAGAGGCGAAGAGAGCGCCGTGAGCGAGCCGGGTCATACCGCGCAGTTTCACCCGGCACGCCCGCCGTTTCAATCTTCCGCTTTCTCCTCCGCGCTCGAGAACGACAGGGGGTAGTTCACGATCAGCTTCCCGCTGCTCGGCGGGTCGAACTTCAGCGTCTCCATCACCTGGCGCACGCACCCCTCCATGAACACGTTGTCCAGCTCGGACTCGGGCAGCGAGACCTCACGTATGCGCGCGACGTCCGCGTTCTCCTCGTCCCGGGTGATCTCGAACCGCGTCACCAACCGCCCGCCGAGCTCCGGCTGCATCTTCTGCCAATCCTCGTAGCAGGCCTTCAGCTCGTCCTTCCTCGCCCGGACCGCGGACTGGATGCCATCCTTCGTAAGCGGGTACTTGATGTTCTTCTCGTAGTCCTCGCCCTGAAACGCCTTCTGCGAGGCGCGCTCCGCCCACGCCTTCTCGACGAGGCTCGTCCGCGCCTGGGTCGGCGGCGCCGAGGCGTCCGACGTGGCCTCGGCCGCCTCCGCGGGGCCCGCCTTCGCCGCCGTCGCCTCGGCCACCTCCGCCGCCGCGGGCGCCGCTTCGGGCGCGGCTTCGTTCGGCGCCACCTCGGCCGGCGCCTCGGCGGCCGGTACCGCGTCCGTTCCGTCCGCGTCCTGCATGACCAGCAGGAGCCCACACACCCCCGCGATCCCCAGCGCCAACCCCAGCCACTTCTTCATCGGACCTTCGGACACCGCACCCACCGCGGCGGTTCCCGTTCAGATCAAATCACGCAGCCACGCGAGCCGCTTCATACGTCGCTCCAACCGCTCCACCGATTGCAGGTACGCCTCGCTCGTCTGCGACGGGTTCCAGGCCCCCCGCGGCAACCCCGCCGCGAGCCGCGCCGCCTCGTTGACCGACAGGCTCGCCGCCGAGTGCCCGTAGTACTTCTGCGACGCCGCCTCGACGCCGTACACCCCCGGCCCGAACTCCGCGACGTTCAGATAGATCTCCAGGATCCGCTCCTTCGACAGCGCCCGCTCCAGCTGCCAGGTGAGCACCGCCTCCTTGAGCTTCCGCACGAACGACCGGTCCGGCGACAGCCACAGATTCTTCGCGACCTGCTGCGAGATCGTCGACGCCCCCCGCAACCCATCACCACCGAACAGCGCGTCCTTCAGCGCCTCCCCGATCTCGTACGTGTCGAACCCGTGGTGTTTGTAGAAGGTCGTGTCCTCCGCCGCGACCACGGCGACCTTCATGTCGTCGTCGATCATCGCGTACGGCAGCCAACGCTGCTTCGCGCCCGGCGTCGAAGCGATGAACGCCGAGGTCCGCACCGGGCCGGACTTCATCGCGTCCACGTCCGGCCAAGTCACGACGACGTAACCCACCCCCAGCACCACCGCCGCGACCAGCGTCAGAGCGATCCGGACCGGCCAAGACACCCGCCTCTTCTTGCGCTTCCCCCGTTTCTTCTTGGCGGCCAAGCGCCCCCATCCTGCCAACCTTTGACGCCGACGTCGCGTCCGAGGCATGACTCGCGGCGCCCATGCGGCGACCGGACCTCGTACGCGACTACGCTGAGGACCTCGCGCTGTTCGAGGACCGGCGCTGGATGGTGGCCGCCGTCCTCGCGTTCGCCGCGTGCGTCGGCTTCGTGCTCGGTCCCGCGCCCGACTACGCGGTGTTCGTCACCACGCGCATCGCGCTGTTCGTCATCGCCGCCATCGGGCTCAACCTCCTGATGGGGTACGCCGGGCAGATCTCGCTCGGTCACGCCGCGTTCCTCGCGATCGGCGCGTACACGCATACGATCCTCTACACCAAGGGCGCACCGCTCCTCGTCGGCGCGCTCGCGGGCGCGGCGGTCGCGGGGGCGTTCGGTTTCATCGTCGGCATCCCCTCGCTCCGACTCGAAGGCCCCTACCTCGCGATCTCCACGCTCGGCTTCCAGGTCGCCGTCGACCAGCTCCTCGGGCGGTGGGAGAGCCTCACCGGTGGACGCATGGGCCTGCCGGTGCCCGCGCCGGAGATCTTCGTCGAGCTCTCCTCGCGCGCGTACGCGGTGCTGTCGATCGTCGTCACCACGCTGGTGATCATCGGCGCGTACAACCTCACGCGGTCGCGGATCGGCCGTGCGTTCGTGGCGATCCGCGACAACGAGACCGCCGCCGAGTCGATGGGTGTGAACCTCGTCGTCTACAAGACGATGGCGTTTGCGATCAGCGCCGCGATCACCGGCCTCGCGGGCGCGCTGCTCGTGCACCAGTCGGACTCGATCAACCCGAGCAACTTCACGCTGCTCACTTCGATCGAGCTGCTGGTGATGATCATGGTCGGCGGCCTCGCGTCGATCCTCGGTTCGGTGCTCGGCGCGTCGCTCCTCGTGACGCTCGAGCACACCCTCACCGCGTTCGCCGACTACCAGACCGTCGCGATCGGCACGATCCTCATCCTCGTCATACTCTTCGAACCGATGGGCCTCCGCGGGCGCTGGCTGCGCATGCGGCTCTACTTCAAGGCGTGGCCGTTCTGATGGGCCTGTTGTTCCAGAACGTCCTCAACGGGCTGTCGGCCGGGAGCGTCTACGCGCTGATCGCGGTGGGCCTCGTGCTGATCTACCGCAGCTCGGGTGTGCTGCACTTCGCGCACGGCTCGTTCGCGATGCTCGCGACGTTCGTCGCGTACACGCTCCACCAGCAGGGGCTCGGGCTCGTCCCGTCGTTCCTCGGCGCAACCTTGGTTGCGTTCGTCCTCGGCGCGGGGACGTTCCGGATCCTCCTCGACCGCGCGCGCGAGGGCGGCTCCCACGCCGTCGTCATGATCACCATCGCGTTGTTCATGGTCTCGGAGGGCGCGGCGGGCGCGGTGTGGGGCTCCGACACCAAGGACTTCAATCACTACTTCTCGGAGCCCGGCGTCGTGAACGTCGGGAGCGACGTGTACCTGTCGGAGCACAACCTGTGGATCAACGTCGTCACCGTCGCGATCGTCGGGTTGCTCGCGTTGTTCTTCCGGTTCACGCGCGTCGGCGTCGCGATGCGCGCGGTGTTCGACAACGAGACCGCCGCCGAGCTGATGGGCGTGCGCGTGAAGCGCCTGCACGCGGTGACGTGGGGCATCGCATCCGCGCTTGCGGCGGCCGCGGGGCTGCTGCTGGTGCCGAAGGTGTTCCTCGACCCGTCGATGATGTTCGCGCCGATGCTCAAGGCGTTCGCCGCGGCGGTGCTCGGCGGGCTCTCCTCGATCCCCGGCGCGATCGTCGGCGGGTGGTTGCTCGGCGTCATCGAAACCCTCGCGGGCGCGTACATCTCGACGGAGTTCCAGGCGTCGATCGCGTTCTTCATCATCATCGCGGTGCTCGCGCTGAGGCCGGAGGGGCTCCTCGGTCGGCGCAAGGTGACGAAGGTCTGACGATGGCGCTCGTCGACGTCGCGGATCTCTCGGTCGCGTTCGGCGGCGTGCAGGCGCTTGCGAACGTCTCGCTCGCGCTCGAGCCGCAGCAGATCGTCGCGCTCATCGGACCGAACGGCGCGGGCAAGAGCACGCTCTTCAACTGCATCACCGGGATCTACCGCGCAGACCAGGGCGCGATCCGGTTCGACGGTCAGCCGATCCTCGGCAAGAAGCCGCACGAGATCGCGCGGCTCGGCGTGGCGCGGACGTTCCAGAACATCGAGCTGTTCGACGCGATGACCGCGCTCGAGAACGTGCTCCTCGGGCGGCACCTCCACACGTCGACGGGCCCGCTCGCGGCGATGGGTTTCGGCCCGCGCGTGAAACGCGAAGAGGTCGCGGCGCGGCGGCGCGTGGAGGAGATCCTCGACCGCCTCGACCTGCAGTTCACGCGCGACGTCCGCGTGATGCATCTGCCCTACGGCGTGAAGAAGAAGGTCGAGCTCGCGCGCGCGCTCGCGCTCGAGCCGCGGCTGCTCCTGCTCGACGAGCCCTCCGCGGGGATGACGTCGGAGGAGAAGGAGGAGATGGTGTTCGTCGTGCGCGACCTCGCGCGCGACCTGGGGATCACGGTGCTGATCGTCGAACACGACCTCGCCATGGTGCGCGACATCAGCGAGCGCGTGATCGTGCTCGACCACGGCAAGAAGATCGCGGACGGCGACCCTCAGACCGTCACCACCGACCTCGCGGTGGTGCGCGCGTACGTGGGAGACGACGCGTGAAGTCCGTCGCTCGCCGGGCTGCGCCGCTCGAACCGACGCGCGGCGGCCGACGCAATTGGAGGCCGGCATGAGCCTCCTCTCCGCCGAGCGCCTGGAGGTCTTCTACAACCGGTACGTGCAGGTGCTGCGCGGCGTGAGCGTGCAGATCGACGCGGGCCAGATCATCGCGGTCCTCGGGCCGAACGGCGCGGGCAAGACCACGCTGATCCGCACGCTCATGGGCCTGATCGAAGACCAGCCCGAGCGCGGCGAGATCCACCTCGCGGGTCAGCGCATCGATCGCCTCGACACCAGCGCGCGCGTCGGGCGCGGCCTCGCGTGTGTGCCGGAGGGGCGCGAGGTCTTCGCGGACCTGACCGTGCGCGAGAACCTGTTGATGGGCGGCTGGACCGCGCCGCGCGGCGACGCGGAGGACAACCTCGCGCGGGTCTTCGAACACTTCCCGCGCCTCGAGGAGCGGGTCGGTCAGCGCGCGGGGACGCTCAGCGGCGGGGAGCAGCAGATGCTCGCGATCGGGCGTGCGCTGATGAGCTCGCCGAAGGTGCTGCTCCTCGACGAACCCTCGTTGGGGCTCGCGCCGATCGTCGCGAAGGAGATCTTCACGATCCTCGGCCGGCTCGCGGAGCGCGGCATCGCGCTGCTGCTCGTAGAGCAGAACGCCCGGCGCGCGCTCGACCTCGCGTCGTACGGTTACATCCTCGAGGCCGGGCGCGTGGTGCTCGCGGCCGACACCGCGACCCTCCTCGCCGACGACGACGTGCAGGAGTTCTACCTCGGCGCCAAACAGACCGCGTCGAAGAAGGGCTACCAGCGGTACCGGCGGAGAAGGCGCTGGGCATGATCGAAGTCGCGCTCGCGCTCGTGCTCGTCGCCGAAGTCGACGTGGAGCTCGCGGGCGAGACGACGTGCACGACCACCGTCGCGCTGTTCGAGGCGATCGACCCGAAGGTGCCCGCGCCGATCCCGCTGCACGTCGCGCTGCAGCTCACCGCGGACGGGCCGGCGCTCGCCGCGAACATCACGTTGGACACCGCGGGCACGAGCACCACGACGCGTTCGCTGGATCTGGTCGCAGCGGATTGCCCGTTGCTGCCCCGCCTCGTCGCCAGCATCGCGGAGCGCTACGTGACCGAGCTGCCGCACCGGGACTGGGCGTCGTTCCGGAGGCAGCGCAGGTTGTCGGTGGTGCGCCCGCGGCCGCCGCCGCCGCCGCCGCCGCCCCCGCCGCTCGAGCTTCGCCTGTCGGCGGAAGGGGGCCCGATCGCCGGGATCGACCGGCGAGGCTTCGGCGCGGCGGTGCTCGTGTCGCTGTCGGGCGGGCGTGCGCGCGGCTTCAGCATGGTCGGGGCGATCGGGGTGGGGAGCGTCGTCGGCGCGGCGATCGGGGACGGCGCGCTGGACGTGGTGTCCGTCTTCGCGGGGCTCGGGCCGGCGTATCGGATCCGCGGGATGGGGTGGACGTGGACGCCGTCGCTGCGGTTCGTCGCGGGGGTCCAACACGGGCGGGGGCGGGGCTTCGACGCGGCGTCGTCCGAGACCTTGCCGCTCTTCGACGTGGTGCCGCACCTCGAAGCGCGGCGCGGTGACTTGATGCTGGGGTTGTGGGCGCCGGTCGCGATCACGCAGCCGCGGTTCGTGCGGGCCTCGACGGACGAGGCGTACGTGGGGGCGATCGTGCGCGTAGGTGTGACGGTCGGGTGGTCCTGGGGCTGGTAGGTGGCCGGGGCGGGCGCTTTTTTCTCCGCGAACCCGATTTTTTCTGAAGGTGGACGCGGACCGCGGGAAGGACGTAGTGCCGGAAAGACCGGTGAACAGGAACCAAGCAGCCAATTCGGGACGGTCTGCCCGACCTGGCCGCGAAATCGATGTCGGAGCGCTGTTCGGTGACCATGCACCGTTCTTGCTCCGCACGGTGGAGCGACTCACCGGGTCGGGCGACCGTGCCGAAGATATCGTGCAGCGGGTGTTCCTGATCGCGCACGAGAAGCGGGCTACGCTGACGGATCCGGAGGACGTCCGGGGATGGCTCTATCGTGTGATGGTGAACGTGCTTCGGCACGACCGCCGGTCGATCGCGCGCCGCCTGCGGCTCGCGGACCGGATTCAAACGGCGGACGTTCCGCCCGAGACGACGCTGCCGGACGAGGAGCTCGAGCGGCGTGAACGAGGAGCGCGCGTGCGAGCGACGGTCGCCAAGATGCCCTTCAAGCTGCGCGAGGTGTTCGTGCTGTACGAGCTGGAGGAAGTGAGCGGCAAGGACATCGCGCAGATGCTCGAGATCCCGGAGAATACCGTCTGGAGTCGACTGCGACTGGGACGCGAGAAGTTCCGGAAGCTGTGGGACGCGAAGTGAAGGACGGACCCAAGCGCTGGCGCGACGATCCCGAGGTGCCCGAGGCGCTGCGCCGAGATCTGTCCGCGGAGGCCGAGTCGCTCGCATCACACGACCTCGGCGCGATGCAGCAGGCGCTGCAGGCGAAGATCGCCGCCGGCGCGAGCGCCGGCGTGGGCGCGGCGAGCGTCGTCCCGTACTTGATCGGCGCGCTGGTGCTCGGCGGCGCCGCGACGTGGTGGGCCGCGACGGGTGGGCCCGAGCCCGTGCAGGTCGCGTCGGTGGACCGGAGCGCGAGCGCCGTGCGCGGCGACGCCGACTCGCGGACCGCTGTTGGATCCGAAGGCGACATCGACGAGGACCGCGCCGACGGCGTCACGGATGAGCGCGCCTCCGGCGGCGCGAACGCGAGGGGCGTTGCCGACGGCGTCACGGATGAGCGCGGCGCCCACGCGGCCGAGGAGCGCGGCGCCAACGGAGCCGCCGGGCGCGGCGCCAACGCGACCGCCGACCAGTCCGGCGCGGGCGCAGCCATGGCCCGCAGCGGCGCCCACGCTGCCGCGGAGGGCGGTGCCCGCGGAGGCATCGCCAAGAGCGACGCCTACGGGGTCACCGAAGCGCGCGCTGGCCACGCGACCAAGACCGACGTCGACGGCGCGCCGACCCAGGGCGGCGCCAACGCGGGCGCCGCGGCTGGCGCCCACGGAGCGTCCGCCAAGGACGGCGTCCACGGAGCCGCCGCGAAGGACGCCAACGGAGCCGCCGCCAAGGACACCAACGGAGCCGCCGCGAAGGACGCTAACGGAGCCGCCGCGAAAGACGCCAACGGAGCCACCGCCAAGGACGCCAGCGGAGCCACCGCGAAGGACGCCAACGGAGCCGCCGCCAGGGACGCCAACGGAGCCACCGCCAAGGACGCCAACGGAGCCACAGCGAAGGACGCCAACGGAGCCTCCGCCAAGGGCGGCGCCAACGGGGCCTCCGCGAAGGACGCCAACGGAGCCACCGCCCAGGGCGGCGCCGGGACCACGGCGCAGGGCGACGGCGCGGCCAGCTCGAGCGGCCCCGGCGCGGCGCCCGCTTCGGATCTCGCCGCTCAGCTCGACGCCTACGAGCGCGCCCAGCGCCTGCTCGGCGACGGGGACGCGGCCGCCGCGATCCATGCGTTCGCGGCGTACCTCGCCGCGTACCCGGACGGGCGGCTCCGCACCGAGGCGCGCCTCGGGCAGCTGCACGCGCTCTTCGCCGCGGAGCGGTTCGCGCAGGCGGCGGCCGCCGCCGAGAGCCTGCGGGGCGGCGCACTCGCGGCGCACCGTCGGCGCGACGTGGAGCGTGTCCTCGGCGAGTCGCGGGCGATGCTCGGCGCATGCGACGCGGCCGACGCCGCCTTGAAGCGCGCCGGTACGTCAGGTGAGGAGCGTGCACGAATCATCGCACGTTGCCGGGGCGCGTCGAAGGAGTGAGCCACGACGCTTGGCGACGCTGCGCCGCGACGCCATACTCTGTCCGCTCGATGGGAGCCCGGGTTGTCACCTGTGTCGCGCTCGCGACGTTCGGATGCACCGTGGAAGGGCGCGTCGACGACGGGGCGTGCCCGTCGGGACAGACCCTCGTCGGTGGTCGCTGCATCACCGCGCCGAACACCGCCCCCGTCCGCGACGTGCTCCTCGCGAACACCCCCATACAAATCGACCGTGCCCCGCCCGCGCGCTGCATACTGCGCGGTCCGTTGGAGGTCGACGTCGGCGCAGTCGCGGTCGGTCTGTCGGGTGCGGCGCGCGTCGCGCTCGAGAACGCGTCCGATACGGCGTGTGTCATCCAGTCGATCTCCACGGCGCCCGGATTCATCGCAGGCGTGGCGCCGCCGCTGACGATCGCGCCGAACAGCACCACGTTCGTGCCGATTAGATTCGTGCCGGACCAGGCCCGCCCGTACGAAGCGCGGATCACGTTCGCGGCCGACCGTGCCTCGCACACCGTGCGGGTCTTCGGACACGGCACGAACACCGAGGTCGTCCTGTCACCGGCGCAGCTCGACTTCGGCCGACGCGGGGCGGCGTGCCGCAACGCGGAGATCGAGGCGCTCACCCTCGCGAACCGCGCGGCGACACCGGTGTTCGTGGACGTGCAGCTCATCGGCGACGACGCCAGCGCGTTCACGCTGGAGTCCGATCCGCCGGGCCTCGTGGCGTCCGGAGCGGTGAAGACGATTCGCGTCGGGTTCGCGCCGCAGCGCCTCGGCCATCACGCGGCTCAGCTCGCGCTCCAGGCGGGCACCGATCTGCACTACGTCTGGCTGAGCGGCGAGGGGATGGAAGGCAACGCGATGGACGAGCGCTTCCCCGGCGGCGTGCAGCGGCTCCACCTTGACGCGACGCCGACGAACGGATCCCTCGTCGTCCTGGAGGACGGCGTCTCGATCCCGCCGCGCTACGGCAACACACTCATCTGGTCGCTCGACTACGCCGCGCGCACCGTCGAGTTCGAACAACGCTTCATCCCGCTCGAGACCTCCGAGGTCGTCGTTCGCTACGCGCACCTGTGTGTCGGCGAGCAGTGCGGCGACGGCATGTTGAACCCCGGCGAGGCGTGCGACGACGGCAACACCAACGACAACGACTTCTGCACCTCGAACTGCGTGGGCGCGTTCTGCGGCGACGGCTTCGTGCTGAGCGGGCGCGAGACCTGCGACGACGGCAACCTCACGATCGGCGACGGATGCAACGATCGCTGTGAGGTCGAGGTCTGCGGCAACGGGTACCTCGAAGCCCCCGAGGAGTGCGACCACGGCGTCGCCAACAGCGACACCCAACGCGACGCGTGCCGGACCGACTGCCAGTTCGCGCACTGCCACGACGGGACGGTCGACGACGGCGAGATCTGCGACGACGGGAACAGCGACAACGACGACGGCTGCGTGGGTCTGTGCGTCGAAGCGACGTGCGGCGACGGCTACGTGTGGAGCGGCGTCGAAGAGTGCGACGACGCAAACACCGACGACTTCGACAGCTGCTCGAACGCATGCACGTGGGCGTCGTTCGAGACCACGTCCGGCAACTCGACCGAGCTGTCGCCGCCGACCGGAGTCATCGTGGCCGAGACGTCGTCGGTCGCGCTGCCGTTCATCTTCAACTTCCTCGGCCGCCGCGTGGATCGCGTGGACCTCCGGGTGCCGGGTGTCCTCGTGTTCGGCCGCGCGGATCCGTCGGCGGCCCCGGAGCTCGTGGCGCAGTCCGCGCCGAACGGGTTGCTCGCGTGGTGGTGGGACGCGGGCCTCGCGCGCGCCGCCGACAGCGCGACGTACATCGACGTCGAAGGCGACGCGCCCGAGCGGATCGCGATCCTCCGGTTCCACCGGTACGCGCAGGACGGGCAACGCGTGGACGCCGAGGTGCGGCTGTACGAGGCGGACCTCGCGGTCGAGATCACCTACGGGCCCTCCGCGGAGATCGCCGGGTCCTCGGCGGCGATCGGGTGGGAGTCGTTCGACGGGACGCGCGGCGCGGACGCCCTCGGGTGCTCCCCGACCTGCGGACCGGGGACTTGGCCCGGCGAGTCGACGCTGCGTTTCGAGCGGTGAGCACCGTCGGTCAATTGTCGTACTTATCCATACAATAAGCACCGTCGGGCTGATTCGGTCCGATAAGCGCTGACGATGCATCCCCTCGTCTCCGCGTTGCGTGCGACGGACCTTCGAAACCCCTCCCCGACGGCGGTCGACCGAATCCTCCGAGCCGCCAATCAGGGCGGCGCGACGCCGGCCGAGCGCCAGCGCCTCGCGGACGTCGAGCGGCGCTACGCGGGCGGCTGGAGCGGCGCTACGCGGGACGCCTGGCAGCGCGGCGTCTCGCGCATGACGCCGGGGCCGACGATGCGCGTCCGCCCGAGCTCGGGCCCGGAGGCGGAGGATCTGTCGTCGCGCATGAAGACGGTGTGGATGCCCGGCTTCTCGGATCCGATCCAGGCCGTCTACACCGCGTCGATGGCGCGCCTCGGTGCGGAGCTCGGCTTCCACCTCGTCGCGTCCGCGCCGCCGTCGGTGCCGATGGCGTCGATCGCCGGCTACCTCACGCAGGCGACGGGGCTCCCGGTGGAGCGGCTCGACCAGATCGTCGATGTCGTGCGGGAGGACGAGTACTCGAGCGTCTGGGGCGAGGACCGCCACATCCTGACGAACGCGACGGGCATGGACCCGGTGAAGGTCCTCGTACCGCCGCGCATCTCGGACTCCACGTTCAACAAGGCGATCGCGTTCACGCAGGACGAGGGCTACCACCCCTACCACCCCGGCTTCCAAGGCGCCGTCTCGGATCGCAACGAGGCCGTCGACGCACGGCAGACCGCGCGGCAGCTCGGGCGCGAGGTCGTGAACACGGCTTCGTACATCGAGGGCGGCAACCTGCTCGGCGGGACGACCAGCGACGGCAAGCCGTACGCGCTCATCGGGCGCGACTCGTTGGTGGTGTCGACGTTCCACCTCGAAAACGCGTTCGACCAGCGCGACGTCGACGCGACGATGCGTCGGATGCAGCAGAGCGGGCAGCTCACGCAGCGTGACATCGACGCGACCGCGCAGAAGCTCGCGAACGTGGATCGTGCGTCGTCGTGGTGGGCGCCGACCTCGGTCACGCGCGAGCACTACGCACGCGCGCCGGAGTTCCTCGCGAAGATGGAGCTCACCAAGCAGGTCATCGCGCACGACATGGATCTGACGCCGGACCGCGTCGCGTTCGTGACGCAGCCGGAGTTCCACATCGACATGCACATGCGGCCGCTCGCGCCGGGTGAGGTCATGGTGCAGCACCCGCGCGTGTGCATCGACCTGATCGACCAGGCGCTCAGCGAGCCGGGCATTCAGCGCTGGGAAGCGCAGGAGCTTCACGCGATGCGCGAAAACGCGTCGCAGGAGCTGCGCTCGATGGGGCACGTCTACGACCAGATCGTTCAGGAGGTCGAGGACGCCGGCTTGCTCGCCATCCCGAGCCCCGGCGTGTTCTCGGGGTACCGCCTCGCGAACTTCATGAACGCGGTGCCCGGCACCTCGGATCGCGACGAGACGTACCTGCTCACCAACGCCAGCACGATCAAACCGCTGGAGCGCGCGTTCGCGCGGTTCGTGAAGGACCTCGGCGTGGACCGCGTCGAGTTCATCGGCGGCGAAGGCGGCGGCCCGCGTTCGCTCAGCGCGAGCGAGCAGTCGCTCGAGCTCGCGGGTGGCCTCGACTGCCGCGAGGTCGACCACCAGGGCGAGCGACGCCCGACGAACGACCTCACCGCGGCGCTCCGCGGCTGGGTCTGATTCAGCGCAACCCGCAGCCTTCGAAGATCAGCAGCTCGCCGCGCGGCGGGCTCGACCACGTCGCGATCACCGCGACTTGATCCACCGTGCCGGCCGCGACCTCGAGGTCGGCGCTCCTCGGCGTGCCTCCGGCGCGCGCGGTGGGTACGGCGGCGGCTTCGAGGTACGTCTCGCTCAGTGACTCGCTGAACGCGCGCACCACGGCGCGGTCCTCACCGTCCGGCCACTGGAGCCAGTAGACCGTCGAGCCGTCGTGGGCGACGCGCGACGGGACACGAGGTTCCATGTCGCGACGTAGTCCGAAGTTCTCGTCTCCGACCGCGAAGGACTGGCGCTGGAGCGAAGTCAGTCGCGTGCAGTCCGACGCGATCAGGGCGCGCTCACGATCCACGGCGGCGACGTCGAACGACACGTGTGTCCCGCACACCGTCGCGGGCGCCCAGCCGCTGCCGAACCCGTCGCGCGTGATCGGCACCGCAAACACCGTCTGTAGCTGCGGGTTGAAGAAGTCTTCCTGGAGGTCGAAGCGCCATCGACCCGTGCCGCGCACGGCGTACCGAGTCTCGAACACCGGCGAGAACGGCTCGAGCGAACGACGCCCGAACCCGGAGCGCCCGCCCGAGTAGGTGACGTTGTCGAGGACGGCGTATCCGTCGGTCGACGTCCCCGCGAGCACCAACGAGGATCCCATCGCGACGGCGTCATCGAGGCGGATATAGCCACTCCATTCAAACGAACGCCGCGCTGGCGGCTCGTCGCCGATCCACGTTTCGGTGTGGACTGCGCCGGTCGTCGCCGACCCGACGCGGGTGACGGCGATGAATCCGAAGCCGGAGATCGGAGACAGGTGAGGTCCGGAGACGATCGGCCCGTCCATCGCGAGCAAGTCGTCTTGCACGATGGTGTCCGCTTCGACGACGACATAGCCGACGCTCGTCGAAGTTCCCGCGACGCGCCCGTAGGTCGCGAACCATCGTCCGCCTTCGTACGCGACACGCGCCGGGAGCTCGGGGGCGACGTCGGTGAGGACGTGGCGGACGACCGGGGTGATGCGCTCGGGGCACCCGAACTCGAGCGTGCCCGCGTCGTGTGAGCCGGCGTCGCGCGCCCCCGCGTCCGGGGTGCCGCCGTCGCGCGATTCGCCGGCATCGCGAACCTTGGCGTCGGGCGGACCGATCTGGACGATGTCGGACGAGCATCCGACGAGGAACACCGCGAGCATGAGTCGGCGCACGGAGGACAGAGACCCGACGGCGACGGATCGGCTCATGTTCACTGCGCCTCGAGCACGCAGCCGTCGAAGTACTGGATCCAACCGTCGCCCTTCCTCGACGTGGCAGCGACCGCCCAGCCCTCGCCCGGCTCGAGCCCCGCAATGTCGACGGCGCCGGGTTCGTCCACACTCGTCGGGAGCGGTACGACGAGCGGGGCACCGATCGCCGTGAGGTCCGGCGCTGCGAAGCGGACGTTTGGGCGCGTTTCGTCCGGCGCCCAGCCGACGACGCCGATGACCGCACCGTCGAACGCGATACGCGGCGTCATGACCTGCGCGCCGAGTGCGCGTCGTTCGGTCGTCGTCGTCGCCATGAGGTAGCCGCCGTCCGCGCATGAGAGCGCGACGAAGGCGTCGTCGCCGTTGGTCGTCACGTCCCAACCGAGGAGCGCGCCGCACGCGTCGAAGGGGACACTCGTGACGATCTCGCCGTCGACGAGACGGTGACCGACGACCACGTTCGCGTTCGCTGCGCTGCGCGTGAACAACCAGATCGTCCCGCCGTGCTGCGCGAGGCGCGCGTCGATCGCGCCGGAGGGGATCGGCGCCTCCCCGAAGCCGACGGGGCGCCCGTTGATGCCGAACTGTTCGAGGCGCGGGCGCGCGGGATCGCCGATCGCGGCGACGAAGGTCTGGTCCACGTAGGCAACGTCCCAGACCGGCGACTCCTGTCCGGTGACGATGTAACGCTCCGAGCGCTCCCCCGCGCGGAAGACGTTGAGTTGAATCAGCTCGCCCCAGGTGGAGGATCGGACGTGGTGTGCGACGACGAAGCCCGCGTCGCCGTCGCGCGCGAGCATCGGGCCCGCGATGTGGACCCCGTCGAGGCTCGCCGAGGCGAAGGAGGCACCGTGCCCCGTGTGGCGGCGAAGCAGGAAGCCGAAGCCGCGCGCGTCGAGGAAATCGGCGCCGTACACGGACATCGACAGCACCCCCGAGACCTCGATCGCGAGGGGGCTGTCGGGGATGGCGTCGCGGAAGGTGTCGCCGGACCCAGCGACGAGGGTGTCCGGGCAGACCAACCGGGCGCGGGGGGCTTCGCCTGCGTCTCGGGGGTCGGCGGGGCCGGCGTCGGGGACCGAGGCGTCCACGATCGCGAGCTCGACCACCTCGGTGGAGCACCCGACCGCTTGGGCGATCACGAGGATTCTCAAGGCGACGCGCACGAGGGGAGGAGTCAGCGTACTGGGAAAACGGCTCGGTTTTTGGCGTTTTTCGAGACCGGGTGAGCCGATTCGTCGGCCCGGTGCCTCTATGCTGGGGTCGTGGTGTCCGAGGCGCGAGGGGAGGTCGTTCGTTTGCCGACGGCGGCCGCGCCGGAGGACGATGTGTTGGTCCGCCGAGCGCTGGAGGGGGATTCGGCGGCGGAGGAGGCGCTCTACCGGCGCCACGCGCTCCCGCTGCTGAACACGCTGATCCGCCTGACGTCCAACCGCGACGACGCCCTCGACGTGGTGCAGGACGCGTTCGTCCAGGCGTTCCGGCGGCTCCCGCAGCTGACCGAGCCGGCGGCGTTTCGGGGGTGGCTGCGCACGATCGCATTTCGGATCGTGTACCGGCAGTCGAAGCGTCGCCGGGTGCTGTGTTTCTTCGGGCTCGCGCCGCCCGAGGTTTCGCGGCTGTCGACCTGGGTGCGTCCCGGGACCTCGCCGGAGGTGCTCGCGGAGCTGCGGACGATCGACGAGGTGCTGACGGCCCTCCCCGCCGCGCTGCGGGTGGCTTGGGTGCTGCGGTACGTGGAGGAGGAGTCGCTGCAGGACGTCGCGGATCAGTGTGGGTGTTCCCTCGCGACCGCGAAGCGGAGGATCAAGGCGGCGCGCGAGGCGATGGACGAAGCGCTGGGGGTGGAGTCGTGAAGCTGCGGGAGCACCTCACCGATCCGGCCGACGCGCGGGACCTCGACACAGCGTGGGAGACCATCCAGGCGCGGCGGCACCGCGGGCCGAAGCGCGGCGTCTGGGTGCTCGGCGCGGCGGCGGTCGCGGCGCTGGTGGTGCTCGTGCTGCGGCCGGGGCCGTCTACGCCGCGCGCGCCGCTGAATCGTTCGGCGCAAGCGTTCACACCCGAGGTGGTGACGGCGGACGACGGGACGCAGATCGTGTTGATGCCGGGGGCGCGCCTCGTGCCGCTCGAGAGCGCGGCGGACGTGACCGGGTGGCGCTTGGAGCAGGGCGCCGCGGCCTTCGACGTCCCGCACGATCCCGACCGAACCTTCTACGTCCGCGGCGGCGACGTGCGCGTGGTCGTGGTGGGCACACGCTTCACGGTGCGGCGGGCGGCGGACCAGCTCTTCGTGGAGGTCGACCGCGGCACCGTACGCGTCGAGCGCGACGGGGACTCGACGCTCGTGCACGGCGGCGACGCGCTGCGCGTGGAGGCGAAGTTCGCGGAGAACGCGCGACGGTGGGCCGTCGCGGGGGCGCCCGAGAGCGGCGCGCCGGGGGGCCGCGCCTACGCCTGGGAACCGAACTCAGACGCGCGCAGGGAGCTGGCCTTCGGTGACGCCGGGGAGGCCGGAGCCACCGCGGAGCGCCAGGGCGCGACGGGACGCGACGAGACAAACACGGTCAGCGGAAGCGCCGCGGAGGGCGGAGCCATCGCGGAAGCGCTCGCCGCTGCGCGCGGCGCCCCGACCGCGGTGGACGGCGACGCCGGCGCCTCGTCCGGGCGCAAAGACCCGGAGGCGGGGCACGGAGGCGAAGCAAACGGAAGCGACGCGAACGGAGCTGGCGCCAGCGGAGGCGGCGCGAACCGAGCTGACGCCAGCGGTGGCGGCGTGAACGGAGGCGGCGCGAACCGAGCTGGCGCCAGCGGTGGCGGCGTGAACGGGGGCGGCGCCAGCGGTGGCGGCGCGAACCGAGCTGACGCCAGCGGTGGCGGCGTGAACGGAGGCGGCGCGAACCGAGCTGGCGCCAGCGGTGGCGGCGTGAACGGAGGCGGCGCCAGCGGTGGCGGCGCGAACCGAGCTGACGCCAGCGGTGGCGGCGCGAACCGAGCTGGCGCCAGCGGTGGAGGCGCGAATGGAGGCCGCGCGAACCGAGCTGACGCGAACGGTGGCGGCGTGAACGGAGGCGGCACGAACGGAGGCCGCGCGAACCGAGCTGGCGCGAACCGAGCCGTCGCGAGTGGAACCATCGAGAGCGGAGACGGCGCGAATGGAGCCGCAAGGAGCGGAGCCAACTCGAATAGAGGCGGAGCGAACGGAGCCATCGGGAACGGAGCTGCCGCGAACGGAGCTGCGGCGAACGGAGCCTCCGCGAAGGACGGCGCCACCGCGCAGCGAAGAGAAGGCAGCGACGACGACGATCCCCTCGCCGCCTCCGACCGCGCGCGCGCCGCCGGCCTGCCGGAGCGCGCCACCGAGATCCTCGCCCGCTTCGTCGCCGACGCCCCCGACGACCCGCGCGTCCCCCTCGCGCGTTTCATGCTCGCGCGGGTCTACCGCGAAGACCTCGGCGACCACGACGCCGCCGCGAAGCACCTCGAGGCGGCGCTCGCCGCCGGGCTCCCGCGTCCGCTCGAGGAGCGCGCGCTCGCGCGCCTCGTCGAGAGCTACGTCGCGACGAACCAACGCAAGCGCGCGCGCGCGGCGGCGAAGCGCTACGTCGAGAACTTCCCAAAGGGCGCCCGCATCGAGCAGATTCGACGGTGGGCCCCGCCTCCATGACGTTGACGCTGCTCCTCACCCTCGCGACATCGACGTCGTTCGTGATCGAGCCGCCCGCGTGCCCCCCGGACTGGTTCGACGCAGAAGATCTCGAACGAATGCTGCTCGCCGACACGTCCTCGGTGGGGCGGGTCTACGTCGCCGTGATCGTCCCGCGCTGCGAGCAACCCGACTTGCAGGTCGCCGTCCTCCGCGCCGGTCACACGCCGCGGCAAGCCGACGTATCGCTCGCCGACGTCCCGGCGGAGCTCGCGCTGCGCACCGTCGCGCTCACCGTCGGCGACCTCCTCGATGGCGCCGAGCTCGCCGGTCCGCCCACGCCGTTCACGCCCGAGGTCGAACGCGCCCCCCCGAAGAAGGTCCCCCCGCCGCGCTTCGGCGTCGAAGCCGCCGGCGAGGTCGGCGCCTACCCCGGCGTCGGCACTCTCCTCTACGGCGGCGGCGCGCGTGTCGCCTTGCGTCCGGGATCCCTGTTCCTCTTCGCGCTCGGCGCGCGGATCCTCACGACCCGCGCCGAGGAGACGTTCGGGTCCGCGCGCCTCATCCACTTCTCCGCGGAAGGGCTGGCCGGCGTCCGCACCGACGCCGTCGGCTTCGAGTGGTTCGCGGGCGCCTACGTCGACGCCGGCTGGGCCACCCTCAGCGGCGCCACCGGCGACCACCGGCGCGCGATCCTCCGCGCCGCCGCCGCGCTCGCCGTGCGCAGGGTCCTCCCATTCGGCCTCGACCTCGGCCTCGAGCTCCGCCCCGGCGCCACGATCCGCGGCGCGCGCGGCGTCGTGGGCGAGCAGGTGAGCGTCGCCGCCGACGGCGCGTTCGTGGATGCGCGCGTCAGCGTGGGTTACCGCCTGCCCTTCGATCCCTGAGGACGCAGGTTCAACCGCGTTCGCGTGTTCCAGGTGCACGCGGTGTCTCTCTTCGCGAAGAGGCGTCGGGAGTCGGTGGTGCCGTGCCGCGCTGACGTCCGACTTCATCTCGATCGTCACATCCTCCGGCGTCGGGACGTGTTTGCAGTACACAACCCCGAGCGCCACCGCGAGGGAGGTCGTGAGAGCGCGAGCCTCGAGCGTGCTCACTTCGGCTCCAACGTGTACTCGACCTCCGCCAGCAACACCTGCGCCTCCATCGCGTCCCCCGCTTTGAGGTGCGCGCCGACTCGGTCGAGCTTCTTCTCGAGCGCGGCGCGTTCGTCGCCTTGCGGGCGCTCCTGCACCTTCGCGATCGCGACGCCAAGGCGCCTGTACAGATCGGGATCGACCTGGTTCATCACGATCCACCACGCGAGCAACGCCCCGCCCACGGCGGAGACAACCGCGATGAAGATCATCGAGAACCACCCCGGCCCGCGTGACTCGGCGATCGGCGCCGACGTCGCGACGCGCGCCTGCGGGGGCTTCGGGCGGATCGTCGCCGTCGGCGTGTTCTGAGCTTCGCGCGCGGAGCCCGGGACGATCGTCATGCGCTCCGCGGTCGTCGGCTGGTTGGAGCGCTTCGGTGACTCCGCCGGCGGCGACACCTTGGGCATCCCGAGCGACGGCGCCGGCGACTCCCCGAGGCCCCGCCCCAACGGCACCACCGGCTCCGGCTGCGGGATCGCCGCCTCCGTCGCGATCTCCACCGCCTGCGCGCGGACGTTCGGGAACGCCGCCTTCAACGTGTCCGCGGCGGGCTCGAGGTCGTCGCCCAACGGCACCCCCGCGAGCGCGAGCGTCGAAGCGATGCGCGATTCGTGACTGGAGTCCTCACCGCTCAGCGGCGCCTCCACGCGCGGCAACACCCGCGTCCCCGCTTCGTGATCCGGACGCGCCTGCACGCGGAGATCCTTCGTCCACTGCGCGTCCTGCTCGGCCTTCTCCTCGCGGAACATCTTCGTGAACCACTCCGCGAGGTCTTTGTGCTCGACCCAGACCTGCGTCTTCTCCGCGACTTCGCCGAGCATGTGCATCGCTGCGCGCGCCGAGCTGGGTCGATCCTCCGGGCGCCTCGACATCATGCGCCGAAGGGCGCTGAGAAACTCCCGCGGCAGATCCGGCCGGTGCTCCTCGATCGGCTTCGGCGGCCCCGTGAGCATGTCGGTCAGCACCTGCCGTGGCGTCCCCTCGTACGGTCCGCAGCCGGCGAGCAGTCGGTACGCCACCGCGCCCAGCCCATACAGATCCGTCTGCGGCGACGCCGCCCCCCCCGACGCCATCTCCGGCGCGAGGTAACTCGGCGTCCCGAGCACCGTGCCCTCCGCGGTGAGCCCGAGGTGCTCGGTGAGCAACGACTTCGCCAACCCGAAGTCCGCGAGGCGGCTCCGCCCGTCGTAGCCGACGATGATGTTGCCGGGCGTGACGTCGCGGTGGACGAGCATCAACGAACGCCCGTCGCTCTCCCGCGCGGTGTGGACGTAGTGCAGCGCCGACAGGGTGTCGATCATGATGCGAAGCACCGCCGCGAGCGGCGCTCCGAGCCCCTGGTCCCCGAGGCGATGCGCGAGCTCGCCGAGGTTCTTCCCGCGCACGAGCTCCGACGCGACGTACGGCGCGCCGTCGATGTGCCCGGCGTCGAGCGTCTCGACCAAGTTCACGTGGCGCAGCCGGAGCGCCAACGCACACTCGTGCTCGAAGCGCTCCAAGAACGACGGCACACGCGCGGCGTCGGCGCGCAGTCGTTTCACCGCGACCAACGGGTGCGACTCGAGGTTCGCACGTGCGACGTAGACGACACCCATGCCCCCCTTCCCCAGCGTCCGCAGGAGCAGGTAGGGGCCGAACGCCTCGAGCAGGTCCCTCGACGCCACCGCGGCGGATGTTAACGCAGCTCGTGGTCTGAGCGCCTGTTTTGTTGCTGCCGGCACCCTGCCCTGCGACAGTGCACACCGTGTCGGACGAGACTCGGCAGCTCACGGACCTCCTCGCCGGGGCGGACGTCGGCCTCGAGCTCCTCGTCCTCGACGGCAGCCAAGCCGGCACCCGCGTCGCCCTCTCCGCGAACCGCCCTTTGATCGTCGGACAGTCCGACGAAGCGACCGTCGCGCTCGACGACAGCTCCGTCTCCCGCCTGCACCTGGAGCTGCGCGTCGACGGCCCACGCGTCCGCGCCATCGACCTGAAGAGCACCAACGGCTCCTACCTCGGCGGACACCGATTCGAAGCCGCCGAGCTGAGCCCCGGCGCGGTGATCCGCGTCGGCGAGACACACCTGCAGCTCCTCACGGAAGGCGCGCAAGAGCCGCTGCCCCCTTCGAACGCCACCGCGTTCGGCGGCCTCCGCGGCAAGAGCCACGCGATGCGGATGGCCTTCGCCGTCCTCGAACGCGCTGCCCGCACCGACACCACCGTCCTGATCACCGGCGAGACGGGCACCGGAAAAGAGGTCACCGCCGACGCCATCCACCGCGAATCCCGACGCGGCGACGGCCCGTTCATCGTCATCGACTGCGCGTCGATCCCGGCGAACCTCGTCGAGTCGGAGCTGTTCGGCCACGTGAAGGGCGCGTTCACGCACGCGAGCAGCGACCGCGCCGGCGCGTTCCGCTCCGCGAACGGCGGCACGATCTTCCTCGACGAGATCGGTGAGCTCCCGCCCGACCTGCAATCTCGCTTGCTCCGCGTCCTCGAGACACAAACCGTGAAGCCGGTCGGCAGCAACACGTACGAGAAGGTCGACGTCCGCGTCGTCGCCGCGACCAACCGCGACCTCGAAGAGGAGGTCCGGCAACGCCGCTTCCGCAGCGACCTCTTCTTCCGCCTCGCGGTGATCCGCGTCCACCTCCCGCCGCTCCGCCAACGCCCCGAGGACATCCCGTTCCTCGCGCGCCACTTCGCGCAGGAGGCGGCGGGCGACGCCGAACGCATCGCGCTGTCGCCCACCGCCGTCGCCGCGCTGATGGCACACGACTGGCCGGGCAACGTCCGCGAGCTCCGCAACACGATCCAACAGGCGAGCGCGCTCTCCCCGAAGCAGCTCTCCCTCGCGCAGGCGCTCCACCCCGAAGGCGAGCCGATCCCCGCGGCCAACAGCTTCGACGCCTTCTTCGACATGCCCTTCCGCGAAGCCCGCAAAGCCGCGCAGGCGGCGTTCGAGCGGGCGTACGTTCAGCACGCCGTCGAGGAAGCAGGCGGCAACGTCACCAAGGCGGCCCAGAAGGCCGGCCTGCACCGGAACATGGTGCACCGCATCCTCGCGCGCGAGCCGGACGAAGACTGACGCCGAAAAGCGTACCGAGGTCCGGCACATGTGCGCGCACCGCGCATTGTGACTCCCGCGGGTTCCTGGTCAGATCCCGGGCCCGGAGCGCGTAAGCCCTCCGCGTAACCTGTCACGCTTGGGAGGGCGTCGATGAAGATGATGTTCGAGAAGACAACGTTGGCCGTGTGTGCGGCCGCCATGACCGTCGCCTGCGGCGGAGCGGAGGCGCCTGAAATCGGTGAGTCGACCTCCGAGATCATTCCGCTCGCGACCGTCGGCCGCGTGGTGTTCGAGCGCCGCGAGTTCCAAGGCAACGGACGCGTCTGCCGGACGTGCCACCTGCAAGGGACCGGCACCGTCTCGCCCGACGACGTCGAGGCCGCGTTCCAATCCGATCCCAACGGCGATCTGTTCCGCGCCATCGACAGCGACGACGGCCTCGGCCTCACCTACGATCGCCTGCGCAACGACGCGACGTTCCGCATCTTCATCCCGCTGCCGTCGAACGTGACGCTCCTCGGCGACCCGTCGGCGACGACCGCGCTGCTCCACCGCGGCGCCTCCGCGACGCTCAACAACCCGGGCCTCGAATCCGTCTTCATGCAGGACGGCCGCAACGCCACGCTCCAGGAGCAGGCGGCCGGCGCCGTCAACGCGCACTACGAGCCGGGCCGTCAGCCGACACAGCGCGAGCTCGACGGCGTCGACGCCTTCCAACGCAAGCGCCGCCAGTTCTACTCGAGCGGCAAGCTCTTCCGATGGGGCCTCGGCATCGGCGCCGCACCGTCGCTCCCCGCCGGCAACACGCCGAGCGAGATCCGCGGCCGCGCGTTCTTCGAGGACACCCCCGCCGGCCTGTGCGGCCACTGCCACGGCGGCCCGAACCTCAACGAGACCACCGCCAACCTGCTCCTACCGTTCCCGCCGGGCACACGCTTCATCTCGGTCGCGGTCAGCGAGCGCAACCTCGCGAACAACGCGGTGCAGGACTTCGCGTTCGCGGATCCGTCCGACCCCGCGGCGCCCCCCGTCGTCGTCTCCAGCCCCGACCCGGGCCGCGCGCTGATCAGTGGCGACCCGGCCGACGCCAACGCGTTCCGCATCCCGTCCCTATGGGGCGTCAACGAGACCGCGCCGTACTTCCACGACAACTCGGCGAAGGACCTCGAGGAGGTGATGGAGCATTACGCGTTCTACTTCGCGCTGCCGCCGGCGAACCTCGTGCTCACGGAGCAGGAGATCGCCGACATCATCGCGTACATGAAGCTGCTGTAAGAGCCTCGGTCAATCCAGGCCGAACCTAGCCCGCCTGGAAAGGCCGTAAGGCGGGGCATGACGCGCCCGACGCACCTTGGAACCATCGCCCGACACTGGTGCCCCGCCGGCCCGTGCGGTGCCTCACACGCGAGTAATCCACGCCGCCTTCAACGCGTTCAACGAGACCACTGGAATCAGCGTCGGCTGATTGCGCCGGCGGCGGTCGAGGGCTGCGATGGACCGGTGAGGTTCGCCGGCTGGGTAGGGGGATGGGCGGTCGCGCAAGTTGAGTTGCAGAAGAACGTCCTCTTCTCTCTTTTGAGGGTTGACGGAATTGGAGGCCCTGTCCGGGCCATCTCCTCGACGAACGCCGTCCGTTTCGAGGTTTTCGAGCTTGGACGCATCGCCGGACGCTGACGGTCCATGGCGTGCGGCCTCGCAGGTGTCAGACCGTCATCCTCGAGCCGTGCCGAATCGCGTTTCGAGGGCTCGATGATACCTTCGATACATGAGCCCGAACGCTTGCAACCTGTCTTGCATGACCCAGAACGATCTCCTGAGCGGACTTCGCGAAGCGCTTCGCGCGGAGCTGAAGAGCGGCGTGCAGGCGCTCCGGTTCATGGCGGAGATCGAGCGGCGCAAGCTCTACGTCGAGCGGGGCTTTAGCTCGCTGTTTCGGTTCTGCGTCGAGGGGCTCGGGCTGACCGAGGACCAGGCGTGCCGGCGCGTCGCCGTAGTGCGCGCGGCGCGGCGGGTGCCCGAGGTCTTCCAGATGATCGCGACCGGCGAGCTGCACATGACGGGCGTCGCGAAGCTCTC
>JAVJQW010000038.1:0-302561 GCA_040218735.1 Deltaproteobacteria bacterium | reverse complement strand
GAGGGCGAGTACACGATGGTGGGTGGTCGCAATGCCATCAAAACCAATGTGCGCATTGTTGCGGCCACGCACCGCGATCTGAGCCAGATGATCCGGCAGGGCCTGTTCCGCGAGGATCTCTACTATCGCCTCAACGTGGTGGGGATCGGGCTGCCGCCGCTGCGCGCGCGCGAGGACGACCTCGACATCCTCGCGAAGTACTTCCTCGCCCGCGCCTCCGAGGAGCACGGACGACGCGTGAAGGGCTTTTCGAAGTCCTGCCTCGTCGCGATGAAGAAGTACCGGTGGCCCGGCAACGTCCGCGAGCTGGAGAACCGCATCAAGAAGGCGGTGGTGCTCGCGGACAAGAGCCTCATCACCGCGGACGACCTCGACCTGCGCGAGGAGGACGTCGAGGAAATCCTCCCCCTCGCGGACGCGAAGGAGCGCTTCCAGGCCCGCTACATCAACCGGGTCCTGGACCTGAACGGGGGCAACCGGACCAAGACCGCGCGTGACCTCGGCGTGGATCCGCGGACGATCTTCCGCCACCTGGAGAAGCAGAGCGCGGTGATTCCCCCCGAAGACGGCAGCGAAGGCCTGACCGTGGGGCCCGGCGACGACCGGCCCCCGAGGCTTTGATCGACGGTTTTTCGAAGGCCGACGGCATCCTGTGGCACGGTATGACAGGGGTGTCCGGGGATCCGACGCTCCGGGCTGCCCCGTACGAAGGCTAAGTGGTGGTTTCGAGAGCTTGTTTCGGCGCCGGCCCAAAGTCGGCACGGCGAATGCTTTTACAGCACGTCGTGCGGATCCTGGGACAAGCCACGCTCGTCGGTAGCCTCACCAGCGCGTGCCTGATCCCGCCGGACCGCGTCCTCATCGAAGAGCGCGTCAACAGCGCCCCCGAGCTCGACCTCCCCACCATCGACCCGCCCCAGCTCATCCTGGAGGTCCCCTACGACTGCCGGCGCTTCCGGGTCCGCGCCAACGTCATCGATAAAAACGACACCGACCTCATGTATCGACTCGTCGCCTTCGACGGCACACGCCAGCGTGAATCCGACGCCGGCAGCATCACCGTCGACGAAGCCGGCGAGCCCGGCATCATCCGCGGCCGCGTGACGCCCGGGTCGGACTACCCGCTCCTCGTCGAGAAGGCCGACGTCAGCGTGAACACCGACGCCGAAGCGCAGATCGGTGTGCTCTCGCTCTTCGTCACCGACGCGCCGCAGTGGCTCGTCCCCCCGGACGAGGTCGACGTCACGGAGTCCGGGCTCGGCGAAATCGTGAACCCGGAGGTCGAAGGTTTCCCGCCCTACAGCGTGACCGAGGTCCGCTGGACGGTGCTCATCGAGCCCGAGGCCACGCTCGGCAACAGCGAGGACTGCCTGAAATGAAACACGTCCTCGCGTTCCTCTTCGTCGCCGGGTTCCTCGTATCCCTCGGATGCGCGAGCGACGCCGCGCTCGACGCCTTCGGCACGGTGCCCGTCGAGTGTCAGACGACTGACCAATGCAACATCGACGAGGTTTGCGTCGAGCTCAGATGCGTCGACCGCGAGATGACGCAGGGCCCGGACGCGATCTCCATCGAGGTCACGCCGCCGTCCGACTCGCCGTACACGCGCTACCAGCGCCTCGACATCCCGATCGTGAACGCCGCGCAGACGCTCGTGGTGCGCATGCCCGAGCCGGTCCCGTACGAAGCGGTGGTCGTCGACGCGGCGGGTGAGCGCGTCGAAGCCGACCTCGTCGTCTACGGCGCGAACCGCATCCCGGGGCGCGAGCTCGAAGTGAACACCACGGTGCGCGACGACACCGAAAACGGCGCGCGCTTCTCCCTCGTCGAAGGCAACTACGCCGCGCGCATCCGCCCCGACGACCGGGACCGCCCGGGCATCGAGGTCACCGGATTCTCCGTGCGGACCGGGGCCGAGCTGCCGAAGGAGTTCGCGCTCCCCACGCGCTACCGCCAGATCCAGGGGCGCGTCACGCTCGCGCAGTCGTCGCAGGAGGGCCTGCCGGGTGCGATCGTCCGGGCGATCGGCGAGAAGAGCCGCCTCGAATCCACCATCGCGATCGCGGACGAAAACGGCGACTACGCGATTCGGCTCCCCGAGACGACCGACACCTTCTTCCGCGTGAACGCGATGCTCCCCTCCGAGCAGCAGCCTGCGTGGGGCTTCTCGCAGTCGGTGCTCGTGGATCCCGAAGGGGACCGCGCGCTGGAGATCGCGATCGAGCGCTCCTCGGACGACAACCGCGGCACGGTGTCGCTCTCGATCGTCGGCCTCGACGAGCTCGGCCAGGGCAGCGCCGTCGCCGACGCGAAGGTCACGTTCACCGCGTCGGTCGCGGTCGCGGACCGGCTCACGCCGCCCGCCTATCGCATCACGGGCCTCACCGATGCACGCGGCCAGGTCCACGTGAACGTCGGTGACGATCGCCTCGACGTCATCCCGCTCCTGCGCTCGCGTTACATCGTCGAGGTGCTCCCGCCCGCCGGCTCGTCCTTCGCGCGCCTGCAGACGGTGCTCGACTTCCGCAGCGCCGGGCAGAACTTCACGATCGACGAGCAGCTGATCCTCGCGCTGCGCCCGACGGTCATCGGCGAGGTCTCCTCGGCCGGCGGTCGGCCGGTGCGCGCGCGCGTCGACTTCGATCCGTTGGACGACACCCTCCGCGCCCGCGACGCCCAGACGAGCGCCGACGGTCGCTTCGCGATCGACCTCGACCCGGGTCGCTACTTGATGGTCGTGCGCCCGGACGATCCGCTCGCGGGCGGGGAGCGCCTGCCGGTCGACACCGTCGTCATCGAGATCCCCGACACCACCGGCGACCACGCCCTCCCGCCGATTCGGCTCCCGCCCGGCAACGAGGTCTTTGGCTCCGTCCGCGGCGGCATCGACGGCGAGGTGGTGGAGGACGCGCGGGTCGAGATGTTCGTCTACGTGGAGGGTCAGACCGTGTCCCTCGGCGAGGACTTCTCCGGATCCGACGGCACGTTCTCGATCGTCCTGCCCATCCCGCAGTAGCGCCGCCCGAAGCGTGGCTATACTCCCGACCCGGTGCACCCCGAGCGACCGAGTGATCCCACGCCGCGCACGATCGACCTTCCGCGCGGACCGATGACGTTCGTCGATGAAGGGGCGACCGAGGGCGCCCCGGCGCTCGCGCTGCACGGGCTCCCCGGTTCCCTCCGCGACTTCCGTTGGCTCGCCCCCGCGGTCGCCGCCCACGGCCGGATGCTCCGCATCGACTTCCCCGGCTTCGGCGGCACCCCCGAACGAACGGGCCCCGACTTCGACGTCCCGAGCCGCGCCGCGCTGGTCGTGGAGTTCCTCGACGCGTTGGGCATCGAACGCGTCGACCTCCTCGGTCACTCGATGGGCGGCATCATCGCCACCGCCGTCGCCGACGCCTGGCCCGATCGCGTCGCGCGGTTGGTGCTCCTCGCGACGCCGGGGCTTCGGGAGCATCGCGCGCTTCGTCGAATGCCATACCGGACGATGGCCACCCTCCTCCGCTCCCAGCGCCGGGCGCGCTGGCTGCGTCCGGTCGTGTCGCGCCTGTTCGCGGCCGGTGGGTTTCGCGGGCGCTACGCCGACGGTGCCTACCGGCGAACCATGCTCCAGCTCGAGCAAGTGGACATCCCGGCGCACGCGGACCGCCTGCGGCGCGCGACCGTCCCGACGGGTGTGGTCTGGTGTGAAGACGACCCGCTGATCGAGCCGGAGATCCCTCGGGCCATGGCGCAGGTCGTGCCCCCCGGGGTGCGGCGCTGCTTCCCGGACGGCGGCCACAACCCGCAGAAGTTCTACGCGGTCGAGATCGCCGAGTGCCTGGCCGCAGACTGGCCTCGTGACGACAAGCGCGGTACGTCCAAGACGGCTTGAACGACGCCACGCCAGTCAAACGCGACGAGGAAGGCAAGGCGCTGCGTCCGTACCGGCGCTTCGTGCGCATCCTGTTCGCGCTGGCGATCATCGGCTTCTGCGCGATCATCCTGCGCGGCATCATTCGGACGCTGGACCGGCTCCCCTCCGTGGAGCGCCTCGACAGGCTCGACCGCGTCGACGACCGCGCGCTGCGCGCCTGCGCCGAAGACCTCGAGAAGCTCGAGGCGCGCGTGCGCGTCGTCGGCGGTGAAGCGCTGTCGCGCGCGCCGGAGGCCGACGTGAACGCCGAGGCATGGAAGGTCACCGCCGACGCGATCGAAGTCGACCGGCTGCGCATCGTCGCGCGCTGCCGACTCGAGGAGGCCCCGTCCGACCCCGCCGCCGCCGAGCTCCTCGCGGCCGCGCAGGCGATCGAGTCCCTGATTCGCTCGTATCACTTCCTGCACGCGCGCCACGTCGCCGAGGGGCTCCCCGAGAGTACGCAGGCGCGCGAGGCGATCGGGCGCGCCGTGCAGACGCTCGAGTCACGCAAGTAGATCAGAGCTCGAGGTCCTCGAGCATTCGCGTCGCCTTCAGCGGGTAGTCGAGGAGCGTCGCGAAGAACCGTGACATCGGCGCCCCCAACCGCACCGCGGCGCGGTGCGCCCACTCGGCGTCGTATCCGCCGAGCGGCTCGAATGACGAGGCGCGGAAGACCCCTTCGGTCCACTGGATGGTCTTCGGTCCGGTCAACGGAGCGCCCTCCGCATGCGCAGGACACAGGACACCGCCGCGTTCGAAGTCGACGTGCGGACGATCGGTCACGTCGCCGCAAGCAACACAACGATCGAGCTGCGGTGTGTAGCCGAGCTCGTCGAGCACGAACAGCTCGAACGCACGACGCGACGCGAGTGATGCGTCCTCGACTTCGAGCGCGTCGAGCGCCGCCGTCAGCAGCGAGAACATCGAGTCCGACGTGTCGCCCTCCGGCGTCACGCGCCAGACGAGCTCCGTGAAGTACGAGCCGAGCGCGATCGATTCGAGGCTGCGACGTAGCGGGAGTCGCGATCGTTCGACGACCGCAGCGGTGAGCGTCGGCAAGGTGCCTTGCCGCTTCTTGGAGTGCGAGATCGTCGCGGCGATCGTGGTGAACGGATCCAGCGCGCCCGCGAAGCGGCGTTTACTCTTGCGCGCGCCGTGACCGAACGCGGCGACCCGCCCCTGCGTGGTGATGAGGTGGACGACGCGATCGGCTTCACCGAAGTCGACGCCGCCGACGACGATCGCGTCGAACGTTTCGTCCGCGCGGGCCAATGTCGAGGTGCGCGCTCAGCCGAGCGCGTTGGCGAAGGCGAGCGCGACGGCGATCAGCGCGACGGTGGCGAGGCCGGCGGCGACGGCGAAGCTGCCCGTGCCGAAGCGCGGCGCGCCCGAGAGATCTTGGGTGGTCGGCTCCGCGGGGAACGCGGCGTCGAAGAGGTCGAGGGTGTGTTCGCGGTCGAGGTTGAGCTCGCTAGCGAGGACCGAGAGGTGGCCGCGGAGATAGACACGTTCGGGCACGATGCCGGACGCCGGTTCGTCGAGCAGCGCGTTGATCGTCGCGCGCGTGACTTTGGTTCGATCCGCCAAGACGTCGACGGTGACGTCGTGGCTGTCGAGTGCCTTACGAAGATGATCGGCCAGTGCTTCTCTCGGTATCGCTTGCATCGCCGCGCTACGTTTCCTTCTTCCCCTCTTGTCCTTGCCTCACGGTGGGAGCATTTCGAGCGACTTCTTGCATTCCTTTCCGAGCTGCCCTCTCGACTGACAGCGAGAAAAGGAGGCACGAGCCGACTCCAAATCCCCGAGCTCCGCGTACGCGAGACCCTTCCGAAGGTAACACAGATCACTGTCCTCGGCGGGCACGAACTTCTTGATCGCGTCGTCTTCGAGGCACTGGTAGACGAAGTCGTCGCACGAGGAGATCACCGTCTCGTGACGCTTCAGCTCCGCCGACATCTGCGCGAGTGTGAGGTAGCCGAGGCAGAACTTCGGGTACTTCAGGACGAGCTTCTCGAGGCGGTCGATCGCCCCCTCGGTGTCGCCCAGGCAGGCCATCGCCTTCGCGAGGTTGTGGTCGGCGAACTGCGGCGTCGGGTAGAAGATGTCCTTCAGAACCGCCTCCAGCAGCGGTTTGGCCTCTTCACACCGTCTGGTCTGCAGCAGGACGACCGCAAGCTCGTTCTTCGGGATGGACCAGTCGGGCGCCACCTCGATCGACGCGCGGTAGAACTTCTCCGACTCGTCCAGGATCCCGAGCTGACGATACGCGAGCGCGGTCCCGCGCAGCGCGTCGCGGTGCTGGTCGTCCATGTCCAACGCGACCTGGAACGCGCGAATCGCCTCGGCATACGCGCCTTGAGCGAGGTGCTGCGTCCCGATGTCGACCTGGCTGTTGACCGCCTCGGGCGGCGCGGTCGGGCCGGTCGTCTTGCACCGCGGTAGGCCGAGCAAACACACGAGCAAGATCGTGAACAAGCCGAGCAGCCGGCCGAGCCGCTCGAGCGCCGCCGCGTCCGGGCCGGGCACCTTCGAATGCGCCGGCGGGTTGGTCGCGCCGGCCGGGTTCGACGTCGGCGCGGGGTTCGTCACCGGCGGCTGCGTCGCGGCGGCCGGCGGCGGCACCGACAGGTTCGGCTGGCTGCTGAACGCGGAGTTGAGCGGCGGCGGGCTCGACATCCCGGGCGACGTCGCGAAAGCGTCCCCGCCGGGCGGCGCACCCGGCCGCGTGGTCTCGGGCAGGGCCGAGCCGCCCTGGTGCACCTGAAACGGCGGCGGCGCGGTCGGGTTCGACCTCGGGACGCTGGGGAAGGACCCCGACCCCGACGGCCGCTGCGAAGCGGGCGCGGGCATCCCGCTGCGGAACGCGTTGGCGTCGCTGTCGGAGAGCCCCCCGAAGATGGCGTCGAGCTGGTCGGTCCCGAACGGGTCGGACGCCGAGGGCGCGGGATCGAACTGCGCCTCGGGCGCCTTCGGCGGACGGAACATGGGGATCCGCCCCATGACCGTCTCCTGCTCGGGCGGCGCGAGCGTCGGGAAGTGGACGTTGTCCACCATGAACCCCATCGACTCCACGAAGCGAATCGCCTCCTGCTCCTCGCGCCGATACTGCTCGAGGGTGAGCGCGCGGGGCTCCGAGACGTACACCACGGTGGCGCGCGTCTCGGGCTGGTAGAGGTAGACAAACGCCGTGAAGGCGCCCTGATCGTTGCGGGTTCCGAGGACGAAGGCGCCGGTCGACGCCGTGCCGAACTTCGGGATGTTGACCAGGGGCTGGTTGATCGACTCGTAGAGCGCGATGACGTGCTCTTTGCGGGCCGGCACGTGGTCCAGCGTGGGGTCGACTTTCAGCATGACGCTGGCGCCATTCGTACCACGGCAGCCCGCTTTTGAAAGCCGGGGGGTCAGTCGGCCTGGCGGCGGAGGAACGTCGGGATGTCCAGCGACGGGTTCTCCGAGTCGAGCAGGAGGTCACGCTCGCGGCGGGACGCCACGTGCTGCTCGCGCTGACGCCGAATGTGCGTCGGGATGTCACGGTCGTCCCAGCCGCCCTTCGCGGTGGCGGGGAGGTTCGACGTCACCGCCGACTGCTCGCCGCGGCGCGCCGGCACCGGACGACGTCCGCCCTTGGCGCCACCGAGCTCGAAGCCCGTCGCGATCACCGTGATGCGCACCTGGTCGCCGGCGTTCTCGTCGACGACGGAGCCGAAGATGATGTTCGCGTCCTCGTGCGCCTCGTCGGCGATCGCGGTCGACGCGTCGTTCACCTCGTGCAGCTTGAGGTCCGGACCGCCCGTGATGTTGATCAGGATGCCCATCGCGCCGTCGATCGAGATGTCGTCGAGCAACGGGCTGTTGATCGCCATGTTCGCGGCGTCCACCGCGCGCGACGGTCCCTCGCCCACGCCGGTGCCCATGAGCGCGAGGCCCTGGCTCGACATGATCGTCTGGACGTCGGCGAAGTCGACGTTGATCAGACCCGCGACGTTGATCAGATCCGAGATGCCGCGCACCGCGTTGAGCAGCACTTCGTCCACGCGACGGAACGCGTCCATCATCGACGTGTTCTCGCCGGCGATCTGCAGCAGCTTGTTGTTCGGAATCGTGATCAGCGTGTCGACCACGTTGTGCAGCTCGTGGATGCCCTCTTCCGCCTGACGTCCACGACGCCGGCCCTCGAAGACAAACGGCTTCGTCACGACGCCAACGGTGAGCGCACCCGACTCGCGCGCGACCTCGGCGATGACCGGCGCCGCGCCGGTGCCGGTGCCGCCGCCCATGCCGGCGGTGATGAACACCATGTCGGCGTTGCCGATCGCGTCCGCGATGCGCTCGCGATCTTCCATCGCGGCGTTGCGGCCCACTTCGGGGTTGGCGCCCGCGCCGAGGCCCTTCGTCAGGGCCGCGCCGAGCTGAATCTTCTGCGACGCGGGGTTGGCGCGCAGTGCCTGTAGATCGGTGTTGGCTGCGATGAACTCGACGCCGTTGAGGCCCGAGTCGATCATCGTGCGCAGAGCATTTCCACCACCACCGCCGACGCCGATGACCTTGATCTCCGCGTCGTTCCGGATCACTTCCTCGAATTCGAACATGATTGGCTCCTTAGATTTCCTTCGCGACTAGAAGATCTCGCTGATCCACTTGCGCATACGTTCCTTCGTTCGTCCGAACTTGTTTTCCGGGGCGTGGACGAGCTTGCCATTCAAGCTCTGCGCTCCGTGGAGAATCAGCCCGACGCCCGTGGCGTGTGCTGGGCTCCGAACGACGTCGACGAGACCGCCGACATCCCGCGGAATTCCGATGCGGATCGGGAGGCCTAGCACGTCCTCGGCGATTTCGGCAATTCCGGAAAGTTGTGAGGTCCCACCCGTGAGTACTACGCCGCTTGCGAGCAGATCTTCGTAGGCAGTATTTCGAATCTCCTCGCGGACGAGCTGGAAAATTTCTTCCACCCGGGCCTCGATGATCTCGCAGAGGATCTGCCGTGACAGCGCACGCGGTCGGCGACCGCCGACCGACGGCACCTCGATCATCTCCTCGGCGTCGACCTGCTCGACCAGCGCGCAACCGAAGTTGCGCTTGATCGTCTCGGCCTCGTTCTGCGGCGTGCGAATGCCCAGCGCGATGTCCGTGGTCAGGTGGTTGCCGCCGAGCGGCAGCACCGACGTGTGAACGATGGCGCCTTCGGAGTAGATCGCGAGGTCTGCCGTTCCTCCGCCGATGTCCACGAGGCAGACACCGAGGTCCTTCTCGTCTTCGGTGAGGACGGCCTCGGCGCTCGCGAGCTGCTGGAGCACGATCGCTGCGACGTCGAGCCCGGTGCGGTTCGCGCACTTTATGATGTTCTGCGCGCTGGTCGCGGCGGCCGTGACGATGTGGACCTTCGCCTCGAGCCGCACGCCGTGCATGCCGAGCGGCTCCTTGATGCCGTCCTGATCGTCGATCAGGTACTCCTGCGGCAAGATGTGGATCACCTCGCGGTCCATCGGTATGGCGACCGCCTTCGCGGCGTCGATGACCCGCGCGACGTCCATCTCGCGGATCTCCTCGTCCTTCACCGCGACGATGCCGTGGCTGTTGAAGCCGCGGATGTGACCACCGGAGATGCCGGTGTAGACGGTCGACACCTCGCAGCCCGCCATCAGCTCGGCCTCCTCGACCGCGGCCCGGATGGACTCGACCGTGGAGGCGATGTTGATCACCACACCCTTACGGAGGCCCTTCGACGCCGACGTACCGATACCGATGACGTCGATACCGTCCGGCGTGACCTCGCCGACGATGGCGCAGATCTTGGTCGTGCCGATGTCCAGACCGACGACGATGTTCTCGTTCTTACCCATGGCTCTACTCCCGGTTCGGCGCCTCTACGGCTCCCCTGCCCCCGATTCGAGGCGGGCGACCGCACGGTCCTTCCGCTGCTGGCCGTCCAGCATGATGGTCGACGCCTCGACCCCGCGCCGCTCGAGCGCTTCCTTCACACGGTCGAGTCGCGTGATGCGCTCCGCCCACGGCGGGTGCCCGATCACGACGCGTGTCTTGTCGTCGGGCTGCGTGAACGACAGCCCCACCGCGGTGTCGACGTGGATCTCCTCGATGCCGGGCGCGGCGGCGCCGAGCGTCGCGTCCAGCTCGTCGAGGAACCGCAAGGCGAGCAACAGCTTCGCGCGCGACTCTCCGTCGTCCGTCTCGATCTGTTCGCGCGACAGCCCCGTGACGACCGGGAGCGTCTCCCGTTCACCCGGGGAGTAGCGCTTCACGATCGTGCCGTCGGCGTTGGCGTAATAGAAGTGGTCGAGCGCCACGAGCACCCGCGGCTCGTGCTCCACCACGTGCAGCTCGACCCCCTTCGGCCACCGCCGCGACACCGTCGCTTCGGCCACCCAAGGATGAGCCTCCACCATACGCGCCGTCGCATCGACGTCCATCGCCATCAGGTTGTCTTTCAGCGCGATCCCCGAGAGACGAACCAACGCAGACTCCGACGCGCGTGTGTTGCCGGTGACCTCGATGCGCTCCAGCTCGAAGAGCTCGCTCTGCTCGAGGTGCTCGGACAGCTCCAAACCCGCGACGCCGAGCGCCGCGGCGACGCCAAGGCCGAGCACGACCTTGCCGAAACCGAAGATGGCCCTCCGCTTCGGCTGCACCTCCACGCCACGCTTCCGGTTCTTGCGTACGCGCCGCTTGACGCCACGCACCGAGGCGCGATCCGTGAGGGAGCTCGAACGCGGTCGCGTGCTGATCGAACTGGTCACCGTCGTGCTCCTCATGTCTGGTTTCGAAACGATCGAAGCTCGGTGCGCCCGCCGAGCTGATCAACTTCTGTCTTCTCTGGCCGATCCATGAAGCGATCGATTCGATCCAAGAGGCCCAATTCTGGGCTCCCTTGGACGATACGAGCTCCGCTCCGTTTGACGCCGACGACCACGAAAGCCAACTCCCCGAACGTCGGAAACTCGCTCCGTCGCCCGCACCTCGCATCCCCGCAAACCTCATCCGTTACTTCACACTTCAGATCTCCCGACTGAAGTCCTGATACCGATGAGATAGCGTTCGATCCTGACGTGAGAGCTCGGCCCCTTCGATCCCCGACGGTCGGAGCCTACCCGAAGACCGAATCCCTTCATAGGGGTCCGTGACCAACAATGTTGAAAAAAATTGGACTTTCGGGGATCGCAGCATTCACCACAGCAGATCCGCTGTAGGCATTTTCATGATCCGAAAAACGATCGAAACGATCCGCGCGCCGATCGAGATCGAAAACGGCGCCCCGATCGCGACGATCATTGATCGTCAGATCGTCCTTCGAGCGCGGAAACCACGAGGCGTCCCGCGCGACCGATGTCCCCTGCACCGAAGTTGATGATCAGGTCACCCGCGCGAGCTTCTTCGACCACGGCGGCGACCGCCGCATCGACGTCGTCCACCTCGCGCACGTCACGATGTCCGTGGTTCGCGACGACGTCGACCAACGCCGCCGTCGACACCCCCTCGATCGGTGCTTCACCGGCCGCGTAGATCGGGGTGAACCGCACGACGTCCGCGTCGTTGAACGCCGTCGCGAAGTCGTCGAGCAGGTTCTTCGTCCGCGAGTAACGGTGCGGCTGAAACGCCACCACGATGCGACGTCCGGGGTACGCCGCGCGCGCTCCGGCCAAAGTCGCGCGCACCTCCGCCGGGTGATGACCGTAGTCGTCGACGACCATGACGTCATCGACCACGCCGCGCACCGTGAAGCGTCGCTCCACCCCGTCGAAGTCTTCGAGCGCTTCGATGATCGCCGCGTACGGGACACCGAGCTCCCGCGCGATCGCCACCGCCGCCAACGCGTTCTCCACGTTGTGTCGCCCGAGCATCGACAACGTCACCGTCCCGCGGACCTCCTGCTCGACCACGATGTCGAACGTGGTCTTCGGTCCTTCGAAGCGAACGTTCGTCGCCATGATGTCGGCCTGCGGGCTGAGCCCGTAGGTGACGTAGCGCTTCTCGACGCGCGGCAGGATCGCCTGCACCTCGGGGTGGTCGATGCACAGCACCGCGAGCCCGTAGAACGGGATGCGGTTCACGAACGAGACGAACGTGTCGCGAATCTCGTCGATGCCCCCGACGTAGTGATCGAGGTGCTCCGGATCGATGTTCGTGATGACCGCGATCGTCGGCGACAAGTGCAGGAACGAGCCGTCGGATTCGTCGGCCTCCGCGACGAGGTACGGCCCCTGCCCCAGCTTCGCCGTCGAGCCGAGTTTGTTCACCTTGCCGCCGACCACCACCGTGGGATCGAGCTGCGCGTGCGTGAGCATCGTCGCGACCAGAGAGGTCGTCGTCGTCTTCCCGTGCGTGCCGCCGATCGCGATGCCGTACTTCAGCCGCATCAGCTCCGCGAGCATCTCCGCGCGACGAATGACCGGGATCTTCGCGCGCCGCGCGGCGCGCACCTCGGCGTTGTCACTCTTGACCGCGGACGACACGACCACGACATCGACGCCGTCGACGTTCGATCCGTCGTGTCCGATGCGAACGTCGCCGCCGAGCGACTCGAGCCGCTGCGTCGTCTCCGACGACTTCATGTCCGAGCCCCGAACGCCGTAGCCGAGGTTCAACAGCACCTCCGCGATGCCGCTCATGCCGATGCCGCCGATGCCGACGAAGTGAATCAAACGCGTGCGGTGGCCCATGCCGACCGCGGGGTGAAGGTCCGTGCTCATCGATCCGCCCTCGTCGCGTCGAACAGCGCGTCGACGATCTCGCGCGCCGCCTCCGGCCGGCCGGCGAGACCGGCCGCCTGCTCCATCGCCCGGCGACGCTCCGGGTTCTCGAAGAGCTCCGTGATGTGCTTCGCGAGCTTCTCGCCGTCGAGCTCGCGCTCGACCAACATCACCGACGCACCGGCGTCGACCATCGACTGACCATTCAGCTCCTGATGATTGTCGGCAGCGTACGGGAACGGCACGAGGATCGACGCGCGTTTCACGACCATCACCTCCGCGAGTGTCGTCGCACCCGCGCGACAGACGATGAGGTCGGCGCTGCGGTACGCGGTGCTCATGTCCTCGATGAACGCGGACACCTCGGTGTCGATCCCCGAGTCCGCGTACCCCTCCTTCACGAGGTCGACGTCGTTCTTCCCGGTCTGGTGGACGATGCGAATTCGATCCGCGATCGGCGCGAGGTGCGGCACGGCCTCGACCATGCGGAGGTTCAGCGTGTGCGCGCCCTGCGAGCCGCCGAGCACCAGCACCGTGAACTTGTCGTTCTCGTCGGCGCGCTCCTCCAGGAAGTTGTCGAGGAGCTGACGGCGAATCGGGTTCCCGAGCGGCTTCACCTTGTGCGGCGGGAAGTAGTTCTTCGACGCCTCGAACATCACGTAGACCGCGCGAACGAACTTCGCGAGGATCCGGTTCGTCACGCCCGGCACCGTGTTCTGCTCAAGTACCGCCGTCGGCATCCCGAGCATCCACGCCGCGAGGATCACCGGCCCCGAGGCGTAGCCTCCGACCCCCACCGCGAAGTCCGGGCGGAAGCGGCGAAGGATCCGCATCGACTGCATCAACGCGATGGGCACCTGCGCCATCCCGCGCACGCGTTTGCCGAGGCCCGTCCCCTTGAGCCCGGCGACGTCGATGTACTCGATCGGAAAACCGAGGCCCGGGACGACGCGCGCTTCGATGCCGCGCTGCGTTCCGACGAACAACACCTCGTTGCCCTTCTGGCGCGTCGTCACCTCTTCGGCGAGCGCGATGCCAGGGTAGAGGTGACCGCCCGTGCCGCCACCCGCGATCAACACCTTCACGCGCGCGCCCTCCGCCGTCGCAACACGACCTTCGGCCGCACGCCGACCGTCTGGCGCGCCTCGGACGTCGCGCGCAGCAACACCCCCAGCGCGATCATCGAGATGATCATCGACGAGCGCCCGTAGCTCACGAACGGGAGCGTCAGGCCCTTCGTCGGAACCAACGCCATCACCACCGCCATGTTCACCGCCGCCTGCAGCGCGAGCCACGACGAGACTCCGAACGCGAGGAACATCGGGAAGCGGCACGGCAGCTTCGACGCGATCCACATCCCGCGACCGATCACGATCGCAAACGCGCCGATCACCAGGACCACGCCGAGCAGTCCGAGCTCCTGACCGATCACCGCGAAGATGAAGTCGGTGTGAGACTCCGGCAGGAAGTAGAGCTTCTGCTTGCCGGCGCCGAGCCCGAGCCCCCACGCGCCGCCGGAGCCGAACGAGACGATCGACTCCCAGACCTGGTAACCCGCGCCCTGCTTGTGCGCCTCCGGCTCGAGGAACGCGACCAACCGCGACCAAGCGTGTTTGTGCGTCGCGACGTACGAGTACAGCACCGGCAACGCCGCGACGATCGCGAGCACGAGGTAACCGATGCGCGTCCCAGCGACGAACAGCATCAACCCGAGCGTCGCGTAGATCACCGCGCTGGTGCCGATGTCCGGCTGCACGATGATCAGCGCGACGATGAAGCTCGTCACGATCACGTGCGGCAGAAAGCCGATCGAAAACGTCGACGCCTTGTCGCGCTTCTTCGCGAGCGAGTGCGCGAGGTACACGACGATCGCGAGCTTCGCGAGCTCACCGGGCTGAAACGAGACCGGGCCGAGCCGCAGCCAGCGCGTCGCGCCGTTCACTTCCCGACCGAGCCCCGGGACGAAGAGCAGACACAACAGCGCAGCCGACAGGATCAGCAGCGGGTACGCGGCGCGACTCCACCACTCGATCGGGCAGCGCAGCACCACGAACAGCGCCACGACGCCGACCGCCACGCTCGAGAGGTGACGCACGAGGTAGAGCGAAGCATCGCCGGTCTGTGACTGCGCGCGGAACGCGCTCGCGCTGTAGACCAACACGATGCCGACCGCGACGAGGAAGATCGCCGCGCCCGCGATCCACGGGTCGATCGTTCGCGCCATCTGCGCCGGCGCCACGTCCGCGGGGAGCGGCATCGTAGTGGGGGCATCGTTGTCGTCGTGTTTCACGCGATCGCTCCTACGAGTCGCCGGAACACGTCCCCGCGCTCGGCGTAGTCCTTGAACTGATCGAACGACGCGCAGCCCGGTGCGAGCAGCACGTCCACGCCCGGGCCCGCGAGCTCTCGCGCCCGCGCGATCGCACGTTCGAGTGTCTCGACCCGCTCGACCTTCGAACCGAACGCGGCCTCGACGATCGAGGCGGCTTCGCCGATCGCCAGCACGGCGTCGACGCGATCGTCGACGAGCCCCGCGAGCGGCGCCCACGGCGCGCCTTTGTCACGCCCGCCGGCGATCCACACCACACGTCGGCCCGCCAGCGCGGTGAGCGCGGTGAAGACCGACTCGATGTTCGTCGCCTTCGAATCGTTGAACCACCGCGTGTCGTCATCGTCCCGCACGAGCTCCAAGCGGTGCGGCAGACCACCGAACGCATCGAGCCCGGCCTGCACGTCGGCCGGCGTAACGTCCATCGCGCGCGCACACTCGATCGCCGCGCACGCGTTTGCCTTGTTGTGCGTGCCGACGATCCAGGGCGCGGTGAGCTGGTAGCGCTCCTCGACGCCGTTGTCGGTGCGCACGGCCTCGCTCGGTCCCGACAGACGCGTGCCCATCGGCCCTGCGAGATCCGAAGCCTCGGCGCCCGCGAACCACCGAATCGGACCGCCGGTGCGCACGCCGATGCCCGAGCAGTACGGGTCCTTCGCGTTCAACACCGCGACGCCGTCGTGCGTACGACGATCCAAGACACGACGCTTCGCCGCAGCGTACTCGTCGAGGTTGTCGTAGCGGTCCGTGTGATCGGGCGCGACGTTGAGCCAGCACCCCACGCGGAACGACGCGGTGACGATCGACTCCAGCTGGTACGAAGACAGCTCGACCACCGCGACGTCGACCGGCTCCGACGCCATCGCCAACCGCGACAGCGGCTCGCCGAGGTTGCCTCCCGCGAACACCTTCCGCCCGGCGACCTCGAAGATCTTCCCCACGAGCGCGGTCGTAGTGCTCTTGCCGTTGGTGCCGGTGATCCCGACCATCGGCGCGCGCACGAACCACGACGCGAGCTCCACCTCGCCTACCAACTTGTTGCGCGTAATCGCCGGTTGCAGCTCCGGGTGGCGACGCGGCACCCCCGGGCTCAGCACCACGACGTCGACCGCGTCCATCGCGGCGTGTTCGATCGGCGACGAAGTCAGGCCGGCGACCGTGATCTCGCGGTCGTCGAACAGCCGCACCTCGGCGCCCTTGGAGCGCAACAGATCGATCGCGGCTTCGCCGCTCTTTCCGCCGCCGACGACCGCGGCGACGACGTTCCCCGCCTTCAACTTGTCGCGGATCGCCGCGACGCGCGCGCGCGCTTCGGCGGCGGGGCTGAACGGACGCGAGCTGACGTTCTTTTCCATCGCGCAGGTCTCCTCAGCGCAGCTTCAGGGACGCGAGCCCGACGAGCGCCATCAACACGGACATGATCCAGAACCGCACGATCACCTTCGGCTCTGGCCAACCCGACAGCTCGAAGTGGTGGTGCAGCGGCGCCATCTTGAAGATGCGCTTGCCGCCGCGGAGCTTGTACGAACCGACCTGCAGAATGACGGAGAAGATCTCCGCCACGAACACGCCGTGGATGATCGCGCTGACGAACTCGTTCTTCGTGACGATGGCGAGCGCGCCCAACGCACCGCCCAACGCCAACGAACCGACGTCGCCCATGAACACTTCGGCCGGGTGTGCGTTGTACCAGAGGAACCCGAGCCCGGAGCCGCACAGCGCGGCGCACAGGATCGCGACCTCTTCCGCGCCGGCCGTGCGCGGGATTTGGAGGTACTCGGCGAGGTTGAATCCGGACAGCGTCGCCCCCGCGGCGTACGCGAGGATCAGGAACACGCCGGCGCTGATGACCGTAGGCACGATCGCCAGACCGTCGAGGCCGTCCGTGAGGTTCACCGCGTTCGACGTTCCGAGCAGGACGAGCAGCGCGAACGGGACGTACGCCCAGCCGATGTCCGGCGAGAACCACGACGGCTTCACGAACGGGAGCGCGAGCTCCGTCGAGTACGGCGTCGCCCACAACAGGTACCCGAGCGCGATGCCGCCGAAGAACAGCTGCCCGAGCAACTTGTAGCGCCCCGGCAAACCGGCGGTGTTCTTGAGCGCGACCTTTCGGTAGTCGTCGATGAAGCCGACGAGCCCGTAGCCGAGCAGGATGATGAGGACGAACCACCCGTAGCGGTTCGTGAGATCCATCCACAACAGCGTCGGCACCGTCGCGCAGAACAGGATCAGCGTGCCGCCCATCGTCGGCGTGCCCTGCTTCTTCTCGTGCGTCTGCGGGCCGTCGTCACGGACCTCCTGCCCGATCGCCATCTGACGCAGCCAACGGATGAACGCCGGCCCGAGCCAGATCGACAGCAGCAGCGCAAACCCCGCCGCGAGGAGGATGCGCGTCGAGGGGTACCGGAAGAAGTTGATCCCCATCTGCTGGTAGAGAAGTTGGTAGAGCATCAGGCCTGTGCCTCCAGACGGTCGATGAACCGCTCCATCCGAATCCCGCGCGAGCCCTTCACGAGCAGGACGTCACCGTCCTCGAGCCGGGCCGTGAGCGCCGCGAACGCGGCGTCGAGGTCGTCATCTTCGTGGTGTGTGGACGTACCGGCGGCGCCGTCGGCGATCGCCTTCGCCTCGGGGCCGAACGTCACGACGAACGCCGCGCCCAACCGCGCCGCCGCTTCACCCACGCGGCGATGCTCCGCGACGGAGTGCGCACCGAGCTCGCGCATCTCGCCGAGCAACGCACCGAACCGGGCACCACGCGCCGCGACCGTCTCCAGCGCCGCGACCATCGAAGCGCCGTTGGCGTTGTAGCAGTCGTCGATCACGAGGTACGGCCCGATCTGTCGGGGGACCAAGCGGCGCGCGACCGGCGCGACCGACGCGAGCCCCTCCACGATGTCCTCGTCGGACACCGTCACCGGCGCTGCGGTCGCCGCCGCCACCGCGGCGGTCGCGTTCATCGCGTTGTGCACACCCGGGAACGGGATCTCGACCGTGAGCGCGCGCCCGTCGATCGACAGGTCGACGCGCTGCCGCTCGACCCCGACCGCGGCCGTCGACACCAGCCGCACGTCCGCATCGGCCGCGCGCCCGAACGTGCGACCGCCCGGCCCCGCGACCTTCACGACACGCTCGTCGTCCGCGTTCACCACGCGCACCGCGCCCGCGGGCAGTCCCGCGTACAGCTCACCCTTCGCGGCCGCGATCGCTTCAATGGATCCCAGCTCGCCGATGTGCGCGGGGCCGACGTTGATGACCATCCCCACCACCGGCTCGCAGATCTCGGTGTAACGGGCGATCTCCCCCGGCTGGTTCATCCCCATCTCCACGACCGCGACGGCGTGGCTCGCTTCGATTCCGAGCACCGTCATGGGAACGCCGATGAGGTTGTTGAGGTTTCCTTGGGTTTTGAGCGTGGCGTTCGAGCGCGACAGGATCCCCGCGAGCAGCTCCTTCGTCGTCGTCTTGCCGTTCGATCCGGTCAGCGCGACGATGGGTGTCCCAAGGCGCCGGCGGTGCGCCCGCGCGAGCTCACCGAGCGCAAAGAGGGTGTCGTCGACCTCGATGACCGCGACGTCCGCGGGTACCTCTCCGCCACGGCCGCGCGCCACGAGCAGGCCCGCCGCGCCACCGTCGATCGCTTTGTGCAGGAAGTCGTGGGCGTCGAAGCGCTCGCCCACCAGCGCGACGAAGAGCTGACCCTCGAGCGGGTCACGTGTGTCCGTCGACACGCCTGACAGCGTGCGTCGATCCGGACCACTCAGCTCGCCCCCCACGGCGCGAGCGACCTCCGAGGAGGTCCAATTCGACGCACGTGCTATCAAGTCGCTCCGTCTTTGGGCGGACCCCCTTCGGGGTCGTCGCCGGAATCTTCGTCGGCCACGTCGACGATGTCGGGTTCGATGTCCACGGACTCGACGATGTTGTCCGCCGAGACCAGCTGCGTGATGTTCTGCGGCGCCTCGACCTCGACGACGTCATCACCGTCGACGATCTCCAGCGCCTCTTCGACCTGCGCGGCGTCCACCTCGGAAGTGCCGTCGTCGAACACCATCGGCGGCGGCGGCGGCATCTTCGCGAGGAGGCGACGCGCCTCTTCACGATCGTCGAAGCGATGTTTGTCCTTGCCGATGATCTGGTAGGTCTCGTGCCCCTTCCCCGCGATCACCAGCGCGTCGTCCTCGTTCATCCAGTCGATCGCCATGCGGATCGCCGAACGCCGGTCGAGCTCGACCTTGTACTGCTTCGCGGCGGGCGCCGCGGTCATCGTCGACCAGCCGCCGTCCTTCAACCCGGCCTCGACGGCCGCGGCGATCGCCTGCGGGTCTTCGGTGCGCGGGTTGTCGTTCGTGACGACCGCGATGTCCGCGCCGTCCGCGACGGCCTTGCCCATCGGACCGCGCTTCTCCTTGTCGCGATCTCCACCGCAACCGAACACGACGATCACCCGCCCCTTCGTCAGCGGACGCACCGCGGCCAACGCCTTGTTCAGCGCGTCGGGCGTGTGCGCGTAGTCGACGAACACGTGTTTGCCGTCTTCGTTCGGCACCCGCTCCAGGCGCCCCGGCACCCGCTCGAGCGCACGGAGGCCACGCGTGATGCGCGCCTTCGAGAAACCCATCGCGAGCGCCATGCCCATGCCGACGAGCACGTTCGAGAGGTTGTGCTCACCGACGAGCGAAGTCTCGATCTCCCAGACCCCCTTCGGCGTGCGCACCGTCGCCTCGATCCCCGACAGCGTGTACTTCGCGTCGAGCGCGACCACGTCCGCATCGCTCTTGGGATCCAGCGACACCGACAGCGACTTGCCGCCCCACCGCTCGAGGATCTGCGGCCCGCGCTCGTCGTCGATGTTCACGACGGCCATGCGCCCGCGCGCCTTGCTCTTTCGCAGGCACTCCGAGAACAGACGCGCCTTCGCCTCGAAGTACGTGTCGATCGACTTGTGGTAGTCGAGGTGGTCCTGCGACAGGTTCGTGAAGCCGGCGACCTTGAAGTGCACGCCCGAGACGCGCTCCTGATCCAACGCGTGGCTCGACACCTCGAGCGCCACGTGCGTGACCCCGGCCGCCGTCATCTCCGCGAGCTTCTTCTGCAGGAGCACCGCGTCGGGCGTGGTGTGCGCGAGCGTCTCCGAGTGACCGGCGTACCGGCACTCGACCGTCCCCATCACGCCGACCTTCTTGCTCGCCGCGCGGATGATCGACTCGAGGACGTACGTCACCGTCGTCTTGCCGTTGGTCCCGGTGACCCCGGCGACGAGCAAACGACGCGACGGCTGCCCGAAGAAGTTCGCCGCCGCGAGCGCCAACGCGCGACGCGCGTTCGGCACCAACACCACGTTCGGCTTGGTGTCGGCGTCCGCCGCCTCCGGCCACTCCTCGGCGAGCACGCCGATCGCGCCGCGCTTCAACGCGTCGACGATGTAGTCGTGCCCGTCGTGCGCCATGCCGCGCACCGCCGCGAACAGGTTCCCGCGCTCCACCCGTCGCGAGTCGACGGTGATGCCCGTGATGTCGGCGTCGAAGTAACCCCGACGGTCCGCGATCTTGATGCCTCGGATGATCTCGTCCAGCCTCATGCTCCGCTCCCTTTTGGCTTCACCCCTTCGGGCTGCAGCCACACCTCGCACGTGGATCCGGGCTGAAGCGGCGCACCGCGGGCGGGCTTCTGCCTCACCACACGGCCCGTGCCGTTCACCACCGGGTCGCAACGTACGTCCGCGGAACGGTTTAGCACTTCCATCACTGAGAGACCCACGAAGTTCGGCGTCCGGCCCGCCCCGGCCGGAGCCGGCTCGGGCGCGGCCGGCGCCTCGACGCCGAGCAGCGCCTGGGCCCGGTCGGACAACGCGATCTCCAGACCGGCCTCCTCGGTTGGAACCCCGTCTATCTCATTGGATTCCAACCACTTTTCGGACTCGGAGGAGGTCGAGATCGAGTCGGGGGACTTGGCCTTCGGCGCCTCCTTGAAGCTCGCCAGGAACGCCTCCTTGTCCGCCGCCTCCTTCGGATACACGTCCCGCGCCGCGAGCGCCGCCGCCGCGATCTGCACGAACGCAGGCGCCGCGACCACGCCGCCGTAGATCGAGCCCTTCGGCTCGTCGACCAGGACCAAGATCGCGACCTCCGGCTTCTCCGCCGGCACGAGCCCGACGAAGCTCGCCGTGTACAGCTCGTGTGAGTACGCCTTCGTCACCGGGTCGATCTTCTGCGCGGTGCCCGTCTTCCCCGCGACCTCGAACCCCGGCACCGCCGCCGTCACCGCGGTCCCGCCGTCCTTGGTCACCTCGACCATCATCTGGCGCAGGGTGCGCGCGGTCTCGGGCTTCAGCACCCGACGCGTCTCGGCCGGATCCAGCGCGACCGACGTCCCCGCCTTGTCGACGATGCGCTTCACGATGCGCGGCCGCACCATCACGCCGTCGTTTGCGATCGTCGACGCGGCCTGGACGATCTGCAGCGGCGTCACCGCGATGCCCTGCCCGAACGCGATGTTCGCGAGCGCGATGTCGCGCCACTTGTTCGCGGGGCGAATCAGCCCGCGGAGCTCACCCGGGAGCTCGATGCCGGTCTTCTCGCCGAAGCCGAAGCGGAACAGCCAGTCGTGCAGGCGCTGGCGCTCGAGGAGGAAGCCGATCTTCGCCGAGCAGATGTTCGACGACAGCTTCATGATCTCGGTGACCGTGAGGTTGCCGTACTTGTGGTTCGAGTCGTGAATCGTGCGCCCGCCGACGCGCCACGCGCCGTCCTCGCAGTAGATCGTCGCGTCGCGATCGAGGAGCCCCTCGTCGATCGCCGCGGAGATCGTGATCATCTTCAGCGTCGAGCCCGGCTCGTAGATCGCGGACACCGCACGGTTGGTGCGGTCGCGCGGCGTCGTGCCGTTGAGGTTGTTCGGGTTGAACGTCGGGTAGCTCGCGAGCGCCAACACCTCACCGGTCTGCGGTTGCATCACGACCGCGACGGCGCTCTTGGCCTTGTACTTCGTCGCCGCCGCCTCGACCGCCGTCTCCGCCGCGTACTGGATCTGGCGATCGATCGTGAGCGTCACGTCGGCGCCCTCGAGCTCCGCGTGCGGGCGGAAGCCCTCCGAGTAGACCTTGTTGCCCAGCGCGTCGCGCATGCCGGGGTGCACCCAGCTCTGCCCGCGCAGGTGCTCGTCGAGCACCATCTCCACGCCCGCCTTGCCGGCGCCGTCGAGGTTCGTGAACCCGAGGATGTGCGAAGCGAGCCCGACGTTCGCGTAGAAGCGCTTCGGCTCCGGCTGCGTCCAGACGCCGCGGAGCTTCGCGTCGCGCACGCGCTTCGAGGTCGCGGCGTCGACGCGACGCGACAGGTACGTGAAGTACTTCTTCGACGAGAGCTTCTTCTCGAGCGACGCCTTCGAACGCGACAGGATCGGCGCGAGCTTCGACGCGACCGCGGACGCGTCGACCATGCGCGGGTTCGCGACGACGGAGTCGACGTCGACGGTGATCGCGAGCTCGCGACCGTGACGGTCGGTGATCACGCCGCGCTTGCCGGGGATGGAGAACGAACGATCCGCCTGACCGTTCGAGATGTCCCCATACTTGTCACCCTCGACGAGCTGCAGCTGCGCCGCGCGACCGACGAGGACACACGCGCCCAGCGCGAAGATCGCGAGGATGCCGCGGATGCGCCAACGCCCCGGCACCGCGTTCTCCTGACGCGCGTGGTGCGAGGTCATCGGCTCCGGCTGTGCGCGACGCTTCTTCTTCTCAGCCGTGCGCCGGGCGAACCAGCCCGGCCCGGACGCACCGCGGCGACCGGTCGACGAACGACCGCCGAGCCACCCTGCCCCGGCCTTCTTCGCGCGACCGAACCACCCCGCGCGCGCGGCCTTGCCGCCGCGCCCCGTCGTGACGCGCGACTTCGTCGCCCCGCGGCCCGCCTGGTCCGCCGACGCGTTCTTTCGGCCGAACCACCCAGCCTTGGCACCCGTCTTCTTGCGCGCGACCGTCGCGGTCTTGGCGCCGGCCTTCTTGCGGCCGAACAGTCCGGTCTTGTCGCCCGACGTCTTCTTGCGCGCCGTCGCGCCGCGCGGCTCCGCGGCCTTCTTGCGTCCGAAGAGCGCCGTCTTCTCCGCGGACTTCTTCTTCGCCGGCTTCGCATCGTCCGCGCGTGACCGTGCGGTCTTCGCGGGGCGCCCGCGGCCTTTCTTCGCCTGCTGGCGCGCGCGACGAATCGTCGACGGCGAGCCGAGGCGCCTCGACAGCGTGTCGGGGCTCTGCGCCTTCTTCTTCCTCACGGCCGCGCCCCCGCCGAGTCGTCACCGTCGACCCGAATGATCTGCTCCGGGCGCGGCGGGCGCAGCCCGTACTTCTTACCCATGCGCTCCAAGCGCTGCGGCGCCTTGTGCGCGGCGACGTCGACCTTGAGCGACTTGTTCCGCTCGAACAGCACTTCGTGGGCTTCGGCCGCGTCCGACAGCTCGTAGCCGAGCCGCACCGACTCGATGTGCGTCCACACGTAGAACAGCGCCGCCGCCGTCACCGGGATGGCGATGAGGATGGCGCGGCCCACCGGGCCGAGCGCGGAGAGGCCGAGCACGTCGTTTGTGAAGCCACGGAGGCCACGGTTCTTCTTCTTCACGCTTCGACCTCCATCTCTTCTTCCGTCCGCCGGCGCGCGACGCGCAGCTTTGCGCTCCGCGCCCGCGGGTTGTCCGCGAGCTCCGCCGCCGACGGGGTGATCGGTTTCTTCGTCAACGCCTCCCACGGGCCCTTCACCCGCTTGGGCTCCACCGGGAGACGGTGCGGCTGAGGCTCGGGCTCCGGATCCGAGAACGCGTACTTCACCAGCCGGTCTTCCAATGAATGGAACGCGATGATCGCGACGCGCCCGCCCGGGCGCACCAGGTTCGGCAGCTCGTCGAGGAGGCGATCCAGCTCGTCGAGCTCGCGGTTCACCGCGATGCGAATCGCCTGGAAAGCGCGCGTCGCGGGGTGGATCGGCGTCGTCTTGCGCCCGCCGATCGCCTTCTCGACCACCTGCGCGAGGTCCGCGGTCGTCGCGAGCTTTCCGGCGTCGCGCGCGTTGATGATCGCCTCGGCGACCTGTCGCGGGCGCTGCACCTCGCCGAACTTCTTGAGGACCTCCATGAGGCTCCGCCAATCGAACTCTTCGAGCATCTCCGCCGCGGTCTGTCCGACGCCCGGGCCCATGCGCATGTCGAGCGGCCCCTCGCGCATGAACGAGAAGCCGCGCGCGGCGTCATCGAGCTGCAACGACGAGACCCCGAGATCCGCGACGACGCCGTCCGCCGGGAACGAATCACTCGCCTCCGCGTAGACGCGCAGGTCCGAGAAGTCGCCCTCGACGATCTCGACGCGCGAACCGAAGCGCGCGAGGCGACCGCTCGCCATCTCGATCGCCTGCGGATCACGATCGACGGCGAGCACACGACCGTCCGGGTTGCACGCTTCGAGGATCGCTTCGGTGTGACCGCCGAGCCCGCACGTCGCGTCGAGGTAGACGCCGCCGGACTTCGGCGCGATGCCGGAGACGACTTCCTGCAGGAGGACGGACGCGTGGATGGCCATCAGATTCCGAGCTCCGACAGCTGCGACAAGATCTGCGGACCGACCTTGTTGCGCTGACCTTCGACGTCGTCCTGCCAGGCGTCGGCCGCCCAGATCTCGAGCGTGCGGATCCCGCCGACCCAGCACGCGCCCTTCTCGAGCTTCGCGTACGCGCGGTGCGTCGGCGGCAGAAGGATCCGCCCCTGCTTGTCGATGCCGCAGTCGTGCGCGTTGCCGACGTAGAGCCGGCGCATCAGCATCACGCCTTCGTTGAACTGCGGCCGCTTCGCGAGCTGCTTCTCGAACGCCGCCCACTCGTCGGGCGGGTACGCGACGAGACACGGATCCGAGATGTGCGTGGTGACGACGAGGTGGTCCGCGCCGGCGTCCGCGAGGAGACGCCGGTAACTCGACGGCAACGCGAGGCGACCCTTCGCATCGACGTTGTGTTCGTAGCGACCGCGGAACATGGACTCGCCTTGGAGAAAATTAGGAAAGATGATCCACTTCGCGGCTCATACGAGCCACTTCGCACCACTTTCCACCACCAAGAGGGAAAGTAGGGGGTCCCGGGAAGACCGTCAAGGCTTCCGCCGTTTTAGATCGCACACTTAGCGCTGGATCTGCGTTCAGTAGGTGGAGTAGGGGCGTAGGCCATGGCGAAGTCGAAGAAGAAGAAGAAGGGCAAAGACCTCCCGCAGCAGAAGCGGACGGACGGCGGCCCCGACCCGCTCAGCCGGGCGATCGACCTCTTCGCCGGCGGCGACTACCCGGCCGCCCGCGCCGCGCTCGGCGAAAAACAGGCCGACACGTCCCTCTCGGAGGCCGACCGCAAACGCGCCGGCGACTTCATCGCCGCGACCAAACCCGAAAAGGGCGCCCTGTGGACCGTCCTCGCCTGCGTCGGGTTCTTCGTCATCGCCGTGGTCGTGGGCATCGCCCGGCAACCTTGACCGCGCGCGCGTCGCGCCGTCGTCGGGTCGATGTTAAACCTCGCGGTGTGACTGAAGCGCGCGATGTGCTGAAGCAGCTCTCGTCGGACGTCAAACACACGTTCGACGAAGACCGCACCATCCTCGGCTACGGCGAGTGGCTCGAGCTGCTGCTCGAAAAACCCGCAGCCAACCTCCGCGGGGCGATGCAGTACGTCCGCGACGTCTTCCACCACTACGGAGCGACGGAGCGCGCCCTCCCCCGCGGCAAGGTCACGCGCTACAACCTGTTCGACGCGCCCTGGGCGGACGGCGACGGCCGGGTCGCCGGCCAAGAGCCGGTGCAGCAGGAGATCTACCGGCTCGTCACGAACTTCGTCCGCGACGGCAAGGTCTCCCGCCTCATCCTCCTGCACGGCCCGAACGGCTCCGCGAAGAGCTCGATCATCCACTGCGTGCAGTCGGCGATGGAGCACTACTCCCATACTTCCGAGGGCGCGCTGTACTCGTACGCGTGGATCTTCCCCTCCGAGAAGATCGAGAAGACCACGCTCGGCTTCGGCGCCTCGCGCGACGACCGCGCCGACGTCAGCAGCAGCTACGCCCACCTCGGCTCCGACCAGATCGACGCGCGCCTCCCCTGCGAGCTGCGCGACCACCCGATCTTCTTCCTCCCCAAGCCGCAGCGCGCGAAGCTGATCGCCAAGCTCCGCGAGGAGGGCCGCCTCCCCGATGACTTCGTGATCTCGAAGTACATCCTGCAGGGCGACCTCTCGCCCCGCGACCGCGCGATCTACGACGCGCTCCTCATGGCGAACGACGGCGACCACGCCAAGGTGCTGAAACACGTGCAGGTGGAGCGCTTCTACGTGTCGGTGTCCTACGGCAAGGGCGTCGCGACGGTCGAGCCGCAGATGCACGTCGACGCCGACGCACGTCAGCTCACCGCCGACCGCTCCATCGCGAACCTGCCGCGTGCGCTCCAGTCGGTGCCGCTGTTCGAGATCGGCGGTCCGCTCGTGAACGCCAACCGCGGGATGTTGGAGTTCGCCGATCTACTGAAGAGACCGGTCGAAGCGTTCAAGTACCTCCTCTCCACGAGCGAGGAAGCGACCGCCTCCCTCCCCCACTTCAAGATCCTGCTCGACGAGCTGCTCGTGGCGTCGAGCAACGAAGACCAGCTCGCGGCGTTCAAGCAGCACCCGGACTGGAACAGCTTCAAGGGCCGCATCGAGCTGGTGCGCGTGCCGTACCTGCGTCGCTACTCCGACGAGATCCAGATCTACGAACGGCAGATCACCGACGCCACGATCGCGAAGCCGCTCGCGCCACACGTCGTGGAGGTCGCCGCGATGTGGGCGGTGCTCACGCGCCTCAAGTGGCCGAACCCGGAGCACTACGACGACAAGATCCAGGAGACGATGAAGCGCCTCTCGCCGATCGAGAAGCTGCGGCTCTACGACGACGCCACCGTCCCGTCGTGGTGCAGCGCCAACGAAGCTCGCGAGTTGCTGCGCGCGGTGTCGACGATCGAGGACGAGTACAAGAACGTCGCGCGCTACGAAGGTCAGCTCGGCGCCTCTGCGCGTGAGATCCGCACGCTGATCCTCAACGCCGCGCACCGCCCCGAGTACCGCTGCCTCAGCCCGCTCCCGGTGTTCGACGAGCTACGCGAGCTGGTGAGCGACCCGTCGCTGTACGACTTCCTCAAGCAGGAGCCGCGGCACGGCTTCCACGAGAACGCCCACTTCATCCACGCGGTGCACGACTGGTGGCTGGATCTCCTCGACGACGAGGTTCGGACGAGCATGGGCCTCGTCGAAGAAGCGAAGTACGAGGAGCTGTTCACCAAGTACATCGTCCACGTCTCGCACTTCGTGAAGAAGGAGAAGCTCCTCGACAAGATCACCGGCAAGTACGTCGACCCGGACACCGAGCTGATGTCCGAGGTCGAGTCGTTGATCCTCGCCGAGGGGGAGAGCCGCGACGACTTCCGCCACTCGATCATCAACCGCATCGGCGCGTGGAGCCTCGATCACCAGGGCGACAAGCCGAACTACCGCGAGCTGTTCGCCGGTTACATCGACAAGATGGAGTCCGACTACTTCGCGAAGCAGCGGAAGGTCATCGCGAAGAACCTCCGTGCGCTCCTCGACCTGCTGGTGGACGAGAACGACAAAAACGTCCGCGACGAGACGCGCAAGGCCGCCGAACGTACCATCGAGGTCATGGAGTCGCGCTTCGGCTACGCCAAGCCGTGCACCGCGGAGTGTGCCGCCTACCTGCTGAAGGCACGCTACGCCGGCGACGACTGAACACGCCGTGGCCGACCTCAAGCCGCACGAGTTCGCGGGCACCGACCGGTACCGCGTTCAGCGCCGCATCGGCGAAGGCGGCATGGGCGTCGTCTACGAAGTCTACGATCGCAAACGCGCCGCGACCGTCGCACTCAAGACGTTGCTCCGCCTGAGCCCCGGCGCGATCTACCGCTTCAAGCGCGAGTTCCGCGCGCTCGCCGACGTCAGCCACCCGAACCTCGTCACCCTGCACGAGCTCGTGTCCGAGGGCGACACGTGGTTCTACACGATGGAGCTCGTCGAGGGCGTCGGGTTCCTGGAGTACGTGCGCCCCGGCTCCGACGCCGTCGATCCGAAGACCGCACCGACCGCGGCGCTCGTCGACGCCGCGTCCAAGACGAAGTCGCTCGACATCACGATCGACCCCGCCGACATCACCGTCGACGACTCGACCCAGGCGCTCCTCGGCCAGGAGCCACCGCCGCTCCACATCGACCGCCTGCGCCACGCGCTGACGCGCCTCGCCGAGGGCCTCGTCGCGCTCCACGACGCCGGCAAGCTGCACCGCGATCTCAAACCCTCCAACGTGATGATCGCGCAGGAGCGCGTGGTCATCTTGGACTTCGGGCTCGCGACCGACATCGACGAGGACTCGCTCGACAAGAGCCGCATGGAGTCGATGGTCGGCACCGTCGCGTACATGCCGCCGGAGCAAGCGGGCGGCGCGCCGAGCTCGAAGGCCGGCGACTGGTACAGCGTCGGGGTCATGCTGTTCCGCGCGCTCACCGGGCGCCTCCCCTTCACCGGGACGCTCTACCAGGTCGTCTACGACAAACAGCAACGCGAGCCGCCGCTCGCGAGTGAGCTGCAGAGTGAGCTCCCGCGCGACCTCGTGCAGCTCGCGGCAGATCTGTTGCGTACGGATCCCAAACAGCGCCCGATCGGACGCGAGATCCTCGAGCGCCTGGGGGGCCGCGTCCCGCACCTCGCGACGCCGGCGTACGCGCGGCCCGCGCTCGACCCGGGGCCTCGCCTCGTCGGACGTGAGCGCCACGCCGAGGCGCTGGAGAACGCCTTCGCGCGCCTCGAGAGCGGACGCCCCGTCGTGCTGCACGTGTCGGGGGCCGCGGGGATCGGCAAGACCACCCTCGTAAGGAGCTTCCTCGAAGACCTCCGCGACCGCGGTCGCGCGCACGTCTTCGCCGGGCGCTGCTACGAACACGAGCTCGTCCCGTTCAAGGCGCTCGACAGCCTCGTCGACGGCATCAGCCGCGCCCTGAGGCGCCGCAGCGACGACGAGGTGAAGGCGCTGCTGCCGGAGGGCATCGGCGCGCTCGCGCGTGTGTTCCCGGTGCTCAACCGCGTCGACGTCATCCACGGCATCTCGTCGCAGCAGGCCACCGCGCCGGATCCGATGGAGCTCCGCACGCGCGCGTTTGCCGCGTTCCGCGGGTTGCTCGCGGCGCTGACGAAGGAACGCCCTGTGGTGCTGTTCCTCGACGACCTGCACTTCGGCGACACCGACAGCGCCGAGCTGCTGATGGACTTGCTCCGCCCGCCGGCCGCGCCGCCGCTGATGCTCGTCGCCGCGTACCGCACCGACGACCGCGACGCGAACCGCCTCCTCCGCGTGCTCCGCGCGCCGACCGACGAAGCCTTCGAGGTGGACGAGCTCCGCGTCGGTCCGCTCGAAGACGACGCCGCGCTCGCGCTCGCCCGAGCGATGCTGAGCGAGCCCGACGCCCCACCGCGGGCGGACGACGCCGCCGCCGTGCGCGCCACCGTCCCGGCCCTGCCCGCCGACGAGCTCGAGAAACGCGCGCGCACGATCGCGAGTGAGTCCCGCGGTAGCCCGCTGTTCATCTTCGAGCTCGCGCGCCACGCACACGCCGAGCGGGCGAGTGAAGTAAAGGAGCCGTCGGTGAAGCCGCGGCTCACGCTGGACGAGGCCGTGCACAAACGCGTCGCCGGGTTGCCGCGCGAAGCACGTCGTCTCCTCGAGGTCCTCGCCGTGGCGGGACGTCCGCTCCCGCGCGACGTCGCGAACCGCGCGGCGGGCCTCGACCCACGCGACTACGCGGCGCCGGCGCTGTTGATCACGCAACACCTCGCGCGCACGCGACCGACCGCGGCGGGGGACGAGATCGAGTGTTACCACGATCGCATTCGTCTCTCGGTGCGCGAGCGCCTCCCGGCGGACGAGCTCAAGAACAAACACCTCGCCATCGCGCGCGCGTACGGCGTCGAGGAGGAGGTCGATCCGACGTTCGTCGTCGAGCACCTCGTGCAGTCGGGACAGAACGACGAAGCCGCGCACGCCGCACGCCGCGCCGCGAATCGATCGTACGACGCGCTCGCGTTCGACCAGGCCGCCGCGCTGTCGAGCAAAGCCATCGAGCTGTCCTCGAACGACAAGTCTCGCTACGAGCTGTTCAAGGAGCACGCGAAGGCGCTCGAGACCGCGGGCCGCGCGGACGCCGCCGACGCCTACCTCGAGACCGCCGCCGAGGCGCCGTCGAAGACCCACGCTTTGGAGATGAAGCGGCGCGCGGCCGAACAGTTCCTCCGCTTCGGCAAGGTCATCGAAGGGATGCGCGTGCTCGACGAAGTGCTCAGCGCGTACGAGATGGTGCTCCCCGACTCACCGCAGCGCGCGGTGACCGAGACGCGCGTGCACCGCGCGCGCCTGAAGAAGCGGGGGCTCGCGTTCGAGGAGCGTCCGCGCTCCAAGCTGGACCGCGACACGCTGCTGCAAGCCGACGCGTGCTGGTCGGCGTGCGTCGGCCTCGCGATGATCGACCCGCTCACCGCGGGCATTTTCACGACGCGTTACCTCTACCTCTCCCTCGAAGCCGGCGACCCGAACCGCATCGCGCGCGCGCTCGCGTGGGAGCTCGCGCTCCTCACCAGCGACGGCAAACCTCGCGAGGAACGAACGCGAGAGGTCGTGGGCCTGCTCGACGAGCTCGCGGAGCGCATCGACGCGCCGTACGTCAGGGGGTTTGCGGCGCTGGGACGGGTGCTCGCTTCGAACCACGAGTCCCGTTGGCAAGAGACCCTCGAAGCCGCACGTGAGGCGGTGGAGATCCTGTCGTCGCAGTGCACCGGGGTGGACTGGGAGCTGACCACCGCGATGGCGTTCGGCATCTGGGCACGCGGGTACCTCGGGCAGGTCGAGGGCCTCGACGCCGTCCTGGAGGAGACCCTCCACGACGCACGCACGCGCCACAACGTCTACGCGAGCACGATCCTCAGGATGTCCGGCAACGCCAACGTGGTGCTGCTAATGGCCGACCAACCGGCGTTCGCGAAACGCGAGCTCGAGACCGCGCGCTCGGAGGCGGTGCGGGCCGGCTTCTTCCTGCACCACTGGTGGGCCCTCGCGTCGCTCGTGCAGATCGACATGTACACCGGCCAGGGGCGACGCGCGTGGCGCCGGGTCTCGAAGACCTGGAAGCCGCTGCGCGCCTCCAACATCCTCCGCGTGAAGGTGATTCGGTGTGAGGCCCTCTTCCTCCGCGCGCGCGCCGCCCTCTCCGCCGTCGCGACCACCGACGACCACCGCCCGCTCCTCTCCGCCGCGCGCCAGGACGCCGACCGCCTGGAGAAGGAAGGCATCCCCTGGACCATCGCCGCCGCCCTCATGATCCGCGGCCAGGCCAACCGCGGCATCGGGCTCGCCGCCGAGGCGGCCGAGCTGTTCGAACAAGCCGCCGAAGGCTTCGACGCCGCCGGGATGCGCGCCCACGCCGCCGTATGCCGACTTCGGCGCGGACAATCGCTCGGGCGGTCCTCCGGACACACCCTCGTCGAGGACGCCGACCGCGCGCTCCGTCAGATGGGGGTCAAGAACCCACCCCGTTACGCGGCCCTCCTCTGCCCGGGCTGACTCGCTTTCGAACGCCAAGCTTCCGGCGCATGATGAATCGCCGATGAGCGGGATGATGGACACACGTCCGGGGGTTGAGAGCGGCGTGGAACCCGCGGTGGCCGATGCGCTCGATGGCGTCGATCCGGACGACTCGTTCGCGATGCTCGAGCTACTCACCTTCGACAAGAACCTGGGCGACCTCCCGGGGCTTTCGGAGGCGCTCCCGATCTATCTGGCCGACCTCGCCGGCCAACGCATCGGTCCCTACGCGCCCGCGGCGGCGTTCGACTTCCTCGCGCGGATCGAGCCGCGCACCGTCCACACCATCACGCTGAGCGCCGACGAGCGTCGCTGGCTACGGGCCAGTGAAGCCGTCGCCCTCCTCGGCTCCGCGCCGATCCCCGCGAAGTGGGGCGCGCCCGGGCCGGCCCGCGACGTCCGGCAGCTCTCAGCCGCGTTGGACCTGGAGCGCCCGACGGCCGGGCTCGTGATTCGCGACCGCGCCGGCAAGATGCTGCGCGCCATCGAGGTGATCGACGGTCGCCTCGAGCGCGACCTCGGCCTGCAGACGGAGATCGCCTCGCACGCGCGCCTGTGTTCGAGCTCGGTGTTCATCGAGAAGGGCCTGCTCACCGAAGCGCACCGGGCGCTCGGCGAGGGGAGACCGCTCGAGACCATGACGGACTCGCGGCTCTTCTCGGCTTATCAGAAGGCGCGCTCGCTCGTGCTGAGGCGGTGGGCCGGCGACGTCGTCGACCTCACCGAAGGTTCGTTCAGCTTCGTGGCGCGCGCGTGAGCGAGGCTCAATCCTCGTCGTCGTAGACCTCGGGGGCCTGCGGCCGGTACGGCGAAGCCTCGCCGGGCGCGAGGCGGTTGCCGATGTCCTCGGCGATGTTGTCCTGATGATCCGGGCGGATCAGGTTGCCGGCGTTCTCGTCGATGTTGACGTTCTTCGGCGGCTCGAGCACGAGGTTGCCGTAATCGTCCGGACGCTTCGGACCTCCGCGGCCGCGACCACGTCCGCCGCGCCGCCCGCGACCACCTCGGCCGCCGTCACGCTCGCTGTTCGGCACGTAGTCCACGCGGTTGCCGTCGCGCTCACCGCCGCCGCCTCCGCCGCCACCACCGCCGCCGCCGCGTCGTCCACGACCGCCGCGGTTACCGCGGCCGCCGCCCTCACGATCACGATCACGATCACGCCCGCGACCGCCGCGACGTCCACGACCACCGCGTCCGCCGCTGCGCTCCTCGCGCTTCGGGGGCGGCGGTGCACGATCGGAGAAGGCGAGCGGCCAGCAGTCGCCGCCCTTGATCGCTTCGCAGAGTGACGCAGCGTCGGTGACCGGCTCGCGGAAGAGCGTGGCCGTGGTACCGAGCCCGTCCGTGCCCTGGGCGTCGCTCGAGCCGACGCACGGCATCTCCATGTTGGACGCGGCTTCGAGCGCGAGGTCGTTGGCGACGTCGGCGACCGACGCGTTCGCGACCTCACAGGCGGTGAGCCCTTGCAGCGCGAAGAGGTGGTCGCCCATCGGCTTGGCGACGTCACGGTCGTAGGGGCGCAGCGCGACGGTGACGCCGCCCCGCTCCTCGACCGCGTCGACCAACGCGTGCGCGTCGTAGACGTCCTCGTCCATCTCGGCCCAGCCGTCGGACAGGTCGACATTGGACTCGGGGAAGATGCAGAGGATCAACCCGTGGTTCGTCGCGACGCGCGCGCCCGAGTAGACGCGCAGGCCCTCGGCCTCGCCGGCTTCGGCGTAGGAGGCGACGTCGGGTCGCAGCTCGCCGTCCTTGAGGAGGACGACGCCGTCCAGGCCCGCGGCCTTCGCGCCCGAGACGAGCGCGGCCGGGTCGACGGCCTCGCCGTCGTGTTCGATGTTGACTTGCAGATCAACGATCATCTCGCGGCTTCTAAGACCCCTCGAAGAGCGAGTCAACGCCCCTGATGACCGCCAGGAGCCCCGCGGAGGCCTATTTCGCCCGCTTCTTGCGTTTCTTCGCCTTGCCCTGGTCGTGGGCCCGGGCGCGGCGGCGCGCGCGCTGGATGAGCTCCGCCTGGGCCCGCAGGGGCCGCTCGTCGCCGGGGGCCACGCGGACGTAGCGCCCGTCCGGCGCGAGGACGGAGGTCTTGGTGTTGTCGGCGAGCTCCAGCGCGAGGATCTCGTCCACGATGCGGCGCTTCAGGCGCTGGTCCTCGATGGGGATCATGACCTCCACGCGCCGGTCGAAGTTGCGGGGCATGATGTCCGTGCTCGTGACGTAGACACGCTCGCGGTCGCCGTCGGTGAAGTAGAGGACGCGCGAGTGCTCGAGGAAGCGGTCGATCAACATCCGCACCTCGATGCGGTCGCTGACGCCCGGCGCCCCGACGTTCAAGCCGCACGGTCCACGCACGAGCAAGGTGACTTGCACGCCGTCGTTGGCCGCGTTGCACAGCGCATCGATCGTCTGACGATCGACGAGTGCGTTCGTCTTGATGATGATCTTCGCCGGCTTGCCCTTCTTGGCGGACTGTCGCGCGGTCTCGATCAGGTCGAGCACACGTTTGCGCAAACCGAGCGGCGCGACGACGAGTTTGTTCCACTTCGGCGGCGCCGAATAACCGGTGAGGAGGTTGAAGAGCGTCGCGATGTCCTCACACACGTCGCGGCGCGAGGTGAAGAACGACAGGTCCGAGTAGATGGCCGCGGTCTCCTCGTTGTAGTTGCCGGTGCCGAGGTGCACGTAGCTCTCGAGCCCGGACGGCTCCCGGCGGACGACGAGTGTGACCTTGCAGTGGGTCTTCAGCCCGATCATCCCGTAGACGACGTGTACGCCGGCGGCTTCGAGCTGACGCGCCCACTCGACGTTCACTTCCTCGTCGAAGCGCGCCTTGAGCTCGACGAGCGCGGTGACCTGCTTGCCCTTCTCGGCGGCGCGCACCAGCGACGCGAGCAGCGGCGAGTCGCGGTTCATGCGGTAGAGCGTCTGTTTGATCGCGAGGACACTCGGGTCGGTGGCCGCCTGCTCGAGGAGGTCGAGGACCGGCTCGTACGACTCGTAGGGGTGGTGCACCAGGATGTCGCCGCGCGCGATCGGCGCGAAGACGTTCTCGGAGTCACGGAAGTCCGGCGGCGTGACCGGCTGGAAGAGCGAGTCGCGGAGATCGGAGCGCCCGACACGTTCGAGGAGTCCGCGCAGATCCGCGAGCGCGAGGGGTCCACGGTGACGCTGCACGTCGGCTTCTTCGAGGGACAGCGAGGTCTGCAGACGCTCGACGAGCGCGGGGCTCGCGACGTCGCTGACCTCGAGGCGCACGGCGTCGAGGCGCCACCGCTTGCGCAGCTCCTTTTGCACGGTGTCGAGGAGATCCTCCTGCTCGTCTTCGTCGAACGAGAGGTCCCAGTTCCGAATCACCCGGAACGGTGCGCACTCCAGGATCCGCATCCCCGGGAACAGCGTGTCGACGTGCAGCGTGATGACGTCCTCGACGAACGCCACCGCGAGGTCGCCCGGGATGCCGACCTCCACGAAGCGCGGCAACAGCGTCGGCACCTGGATGACCGCGGTGAGCGGCACCGCGTCGCCGGGGCTGCTCGCGGGGAGGAGGTGCACCGCGAGGTTGAGCGTGCGGTTCTTGAGGAACGGAAACGGGTGACCCGGGTCGACGGCCATCGGCGTCAGCATCCCGAAGACCTGCGTGTCGAAGTACGGGCGCAGCGACGCGCGGATGTCGTCCGGGATGTCGTTGCGGGAGAGGATGTGGATCTTCTCCTCGGCGAGGCGCGGGAGGAGCTCTTGGAGGAGCAAGCTCTCTTGCGCTTCGATCTGCGTCGCGACGCGCTGTCGGATCGCGTAGAGCTGCTCCGACGGGAGCATCCCGTCGGGGCCCGCTTCGAGCACGCCGCTCTTGAGCTGCTGCTTGAGGCCGGCGACGCGCACCATGAAGAACTCGTCGAGGTTCGCGCTGACGATCGAGACGAACTTGAGACGCTCCAGGAGCGGCACGGACGCGTCCGCGGCCTCGTCGAGGATGCGTCGGTTGAACTCGAGGAACGACAGCTCGCGGTTCACGAACCGGCCGGTACCGGTCTCCGGGGCCTTTCCGTTCTCCCGCGCGCTCATGGGCGCGCGAGCATAGCGCATCCGCGGCGATCGCGGGCCGCCGGGTTGCCCGACCACGACAGGCGCGGGATGGTCCGGACCGATGCGACGAATCAGCCTGCTGATGGTCCTGGTCTGCGCCGCGTGCGGCACGAGCGATACGGGCGGCAACCCCGACGCCACCGCGGTCCCGGTCGGGAACGACGGGAGCACGGCCGACGTCTCGACCGCGATCGCGACCGCCAACTTCGTCTTCGGCGGGACCTACCTCGACTGGCGCAAGGAGCCGGCGATCCACGAGTCGACGGGGCCGCACGGCGACGTGCGCGTCTACTACAACGACAAGTACGCCGAGGCCTTCAACGCCGGGACCTTCCCCATGCCGTTGGGGGCGATGTCGGTGAAGGAGCTGTACGACGGCACCGACCTCGACGGGTACGCCGCGTCGATCAAGACCGGCGACGGCGCGGGCAAGGACACGTGGACCTGGTACGAGGTCATCGGCAAGAGCGACGACCCGGCGGACTACGACTTCTTCGGCGTGGCCCACCCGACGTGCGAGGGGTGCCACAGCGGCTCGTCGAAGGACTACAGCCTGGCGCCCTCGATCCCGTAGGCCTCAACGCATTTCCTTCGGCGCAGCCTTTGGCCAGCGGGAGCTTCAGTGCGGGGCTCCGCTCGGTCCGGCGAATTTCATTCGGGTCGTGAGCGCGGCGACGCGCCGCTTCCGCGTCCCCAGGCACGACGTCGGTGTGGCAAGCTCCCCGGCGTGCGAAGGCTCGCCGTCGTCAGCTCGATCGTCGCGCTCGTCGGATGCTCCGGCGATCCCTGCGACCGCGACACGATCGCGGACGCGCTCGCCAACGCAACGGGTGGCACGGTCACCCTCCCCGAGTGCACGATGTTCGGCGGCGTCACCATCCCGCCCGGCGTCGCGCTGGTCGGTGTCAGCAAGGCGAGCGTGGTGGAGATCGGGCCTTCGGATGGCCCGATCGTCCTGCAGTCGGGCGGGTCGCCGGCGCGCCTACAGAACGTCCGCGTGCGTCTCTTTGACGGCGTCGCGATCGAGAGCGCCGGCACGGGGAGCGTGCAGATCGAAGATGTCGAAGTCGAGGTCGACGCGGGCATCGGCGTGCAGCTCGACCAGGTCGCGACGGCGTCCCTCGTGGACGTCGAGATCGTCGGGAGCGCCGTGTGCGGCGGCGCGACGACCGGCGCGACCCACGGGCTCCGCATCACGGACGTCGCCGACGCGCAGCTCACGAACGTGACGGTGCAGCGCTTCTCGGTCGCGGGCGTGGCGGCGTTCAACTCCGCGGTGACGTGGACGGGCGGTGACGCAAACAACAACATGAACGTCGGCGTGTTCGCTCAGGCCGGGACGGTGATGCTCGAGGACATCGCGCTCGACCGAACCTGCGCGCCGCCGGCGCTCCCGCACGGATACGCCGCGTACTTCGACGGTCAGGTCACCGTCGACACCCTGGGGTTGAGCGTGCAGGAGAACGAGGGCTTCGGTTTGGTGCACGCGGGCGCGGCGGGGACCCGGCCGCTCGCCGCGCACCTCGGCCTCACCGCGATCAACAACGACAAACCGGCGGTGTGGGCGCAGTCGGCGGACGCGCTGGAGGTGAGCGGGAGCCTCGTCGGCAACGGCAGCGGCGCGGTGGTCGCGCTCGACTCCGCGAGCCTCGCGCTGCACGACCTCGAGGTGCGCGACACGCAGCTCATTCAGCTCGTGCTCGAGACCACCGCGGTGCCGTTCGGCGACGGGATCCAGATCGTCGGCCCCACGCCGGGCTCGTCGTACGAGGACATCACGATCACCAACAGCGGACGCGCCGGACTCCTAATCGACGTCGCGGGCCAGACGCTCCCGGCGACGACCTTCAGCAACGTCGAGATCACCGCCCCCGCGATGGCGATCGGCGCCCGCGCGCAGAACGGCGTCATCCCGGCGGGGTGGGACCAGGGCATCCTGCGCACCAACACCTCGTCGACCGCGGACCAGGCGGGCGGCCCGATCGATCCCACCGGCGTCATCGGCCCCTGCGAACAACCGGCGATCTAACAACCGGGGCAAGGCCCTCCGGTCGACTCAACGCCCCCTTGCCCGAGCCCCAGCCCGAGCCCCAGCCCTCACCGCAACGGCGCTACGAGCCCCGCACCATCACCCACGCCCACGCAGCGCCCGATGCGCCGCCGCCTCCACGAATCGCCGCCGCACCCCCTCATCCTCGATCCGCGCACCCATCGCCTCGATGCGCTCCACCGCCCGACGCGCCGCGGCCTTCGCGTCATCCCCGCGCCCCAGCGCCTCCAGCGCTTCGACATGAACCAACGCGATCGCCGCCTCGTCCTCATCCACACGACCCGCCTCCACCAACGCCACCGCGGCCGCCGCGTGGTCGAGCGCATCCTGCAGCCGAGACTCCACCAACGCCACCCGCGCCGCGAGGGCGCGCGCGTGCGCAACTGGAGTGTCCAGCCCGCGTTTGTCGGCCTCCTTCGCGATCTGCTCCGCCGTCGCGCCCACGCCCTGCGCGCGCCCGGCGGCCAGCACGCCTCGCGCGCGGTAGAGGCGCAGGTAGATCGACAACCGCGGGTCGGGCGTGAGTCGGAGGATCAGCGCGGCGTCCCGGAACGCGGCCTGCGCGGCGGGGTGATGCTCGAGCGTCGTCAGCGCGTGCCCCAGATTGACGAGCGCGTAGCCCTCCATCAGGCGGTTGCCGACCCGCCGACACTCCGCGGCCGCGCGTCGCAGGTTCATCGCCGCGGAGCGCGGGTCCTGCAGGCGGTTGTCGAGGTCCGCGAGGTTCGCCTGCGCCGAGGCCGCGAGCCGAAGATCACCCGCCTCACGATACTGCTCCGCGGCGCGCGCAAACGCGGCACGCGCCGCGGCGTGGTTCGCGCGCGCCGCCTCGAGCTGCCCGCGCCACCCCGACGTCAACGCCCGTAGCGTCACCGACGCTTCGGCGCCGCGCGCCTCGACCTGCACCAACAGCTGCTCGGCCGCGTCGAGCCGTCCGGCCTGCACGAGGAAATACGACTGCCGCCCCTGCGCCAGCAGCAGCAACGCGCCATCCCCCGAGGCCCGCGCGTAGTCGATAGCGCGCTGACCGTGCTGCAACGCCTCGTCGCTGCGGCGCTTCCGCGACCACCACAACGCACGCTCACTCGACACCCGAGCGTGGTCGTGCGCCGACCCCGCCTGCACCGACGCCGCCTCGAGCGCCTCCGCCTGAGCGACGGCGTCCCCGAGGAACCGGTGCGCCTGCGCGACCAGCAGGTGCAGCTCCACGAGCCCGTCGGTGAGCCCGCTCGCCACCGCGCGCTCGGCCGCGCGCAGAACCTTGTTCGAGTCCCCGCTCCGCGCGGCCCGGTGCGCGGCGCGGCCGAACCACGGCGCCGCTTCTGCGGCGCCCCCCGCGGCTTCGAGGTGGGTCGCGACCTCGAACGGATCCGCGCCCGCGTAGCGTTGGAACACCTCGGCCATGCGTCGGTGTAACGCTGAGCGGACCGCCTCGGTCATCGAGCGCGTCGCGACCTCGGCCACCAGCGCGCTCGTGAACGCAAACGGCGGTCCCGCGCGAAGGACATCGTGGGAAACCAACGCATCGAGCGCCGCATCGGAGGCGCCCGGCACGACGCTTCGCGCTTCGTGGGCCTCGAACGGGCGGCCGATCAACGCGAGGTGCGCGGTCAACGTGCGGAGCGACGGGGCCACCCGATCGATGCGCGCCTGCACCGCCGCTTCGACCGAGAGCGGCAAGGTCTGGTCCGCCGCCCCTTGTTCCTTGGACACGCGCACCAACTGCTCGATGAACGCCGGGTTCCCTTCCGCGCGATCCACGACGGCGTCGAGCTGATCGTCCGTCAACGCAGCTTGCGAGAACCGCCGCGCGAGCGCGAGCGCGGACGCCCGCGGCATCGCATCGAGCGGGAGCTCGGACACGCCGTGGAAGCCTTCCACCGGGTCACGCGCTGCCATGACGATCGTGAGCGGGCGATCCGCGAGCTGCTCGGCGAGCCCGCGCAACAGACGCATCGAGCTCGCGTCGACCCAGTCCGCGCGATCCACGAACAACAAGAGCGGCCCGCGCTGCGTGAGGTGATCGAAGAAGTCGAAGAGCCCCGCGCGGAGGCGATCGTCTTCCTGACGAAGCTCGGGCGTCTCGGGGTCCCATTCGTCCGCGGGCACCGAGAACAGCGACGCGACACACGCCGCGACGGCGCCCTGCCGCTCTTCGTCCGCGACGACCTCCGCCACGAACCGACGCACCGCGCGCCGACGCTGCACGAGCGGAACGGCCGGCCCGAGCCGAGGCCATCGCGCGACCATCGCGCGCGCCTCGAAGCGCGCGCGGAGCGCGTCGGCGAACCAAGCATAGGCGTCATGGGCGCGATGGGACGACGCCTCGTGCCGGAGGACGTCGGTCCCCGCACGCGCCGCGCTGGCGATCGCCTCCTCGCAGAGGCGCGTCTTGCCGACACCCGCGATGCCCGTCACGAGCACGGCCTTGGTCGCGTCGTCTTCGATGGCCGAAGCCAGCGCACCGAGTGTCTCGGCCCGCCCCACCAGCGGCGCGAGGCGCCCCCGGGACGGCGTCGCCGTCGAGCGCGACCGCGAAATCTCCAGGTGTCGCGGCGCGACCCGCACCAACGAACGTGCCGCGTCCAACGACCGCGCGCTCTCGACGTCGATCGCTACACCGGGCAGCGCGAGCCGCGCGCCTTCGACGGCGCGGTCCAGCGCCTCGCCGCGAATATGCTCGGCGCCCCGCGTCGCACGCCCGGACGCCACACCGATCGCCCCCGCCGCGCTGCGCGCGTCCATCGCGGAGTCCACCGCGCGCTGCACCTCGTCGCCGTAGGACGTGTCCGCACCGAACAGACCGATGCCACACCGTCCCGCGAGCGCGTGGTACTCACCGCCGCGCGCCGCGATCGCCGCGGCGAGTCGCTCCGCGTCCTCCACGAACGACGCGACGAGCACGGCGACGATCCGCTCCTGCCCCACGTCGATGCTCACCCCCGTCGGCGTCAGCCGCTCCGTCCGCGTCACCTCGGCCCGGCCCACCTCGGCGAGCGCCGCGTGGAGCACCTGCGCGCTCGCGAACCGCGCCGTCACGTCGGTCGCGACCGCGCGCTCCACGATCCCCGCGAGCGGCGAAGGCACGTGCGGCGCGATCTCGGCGAGCGGCGTGAACACCCCGCGCGCCGCGGCGAGGAGCGTCGGGATCGGCGCCCCGCGATCGAACGGCGCCACGCCCGCGAGCGCCTCGTACAGCACCGCGCCGAGCGACCACACGTCGGAGGTCGGCCCCACCTCCGCCTCGCCGCGCGCCTGCTCCGGCGACATGTACTTCGGCGTCCCGACCGCGGCGCCCGGCGTGGTCAACGCGGCGGCGTCGTCACAACGCGCGACCCCGAAGTCGAGGATCTTCAGCGTTCCGTCGGAGCAGCAGAACAGGTTGCTCGGCTTCACGTCGCGGTGCACGAGCCCCGCCGCGTGTACCTCGGCGAGCCCCCGCGCGCCCTGGAGCCCGACGTCGACGACCCCTTCGAGATCCAACGGCTCACGCCGCCCCCGCTCGGCGAGCGTCTCACCGTCGAGGAGCTCGAGCGCGATGAAGGGCAACGCGTTGCGCGTTCGCCCCGCGTCGAACACCCGCACGATGTTCTTGTGCTCGATGCGTACCGCCGCCTCGCGCTCGAAGCGGACCCGCCCCTTGTCCGACAGATCGTGCAGCACCTTCAGCGCGACCGTCGCGCCGTCCGGTGCACGCGCGCGGTACACCGTCGACATCCCGCCCTGCCCGATCGACGCCTCGATCACGTACGGCGCGACGTCCGGGAACGTTCCGCTCGGCTCCGTCCACGTCGGTCCGTCGACCCAAGTGCGATCGTCGTCCAGCACGACGCACGCGACGATACCGCAGATGGTCTCAGAACGTCGGCCGGGACAGCGACGCCGAGGCCGTCTGGGTGTAGTCGATCCGGCCGAGCCGCGGGTGCCACGCCCGCCACCGCGATCCCTCGTCGGCCTCGAAGCGCACCGCGCCGGCCTCGTCGCTCACGGCGTACCGCGTGTGCGGGAGCGCCAGGACGAAGCCGTCCGCAGACGCCCCCTCGACCCGACACGTGATTCGTACGCGGCCCGGGCGAAGCCTGACTTGCGGCGTCCGCTGGCCGCGCGACACCAACGTCGCCGTCAGCAACACCAACCCCGACGCCTGCTCGATCCGCACGTGCGTCAACGCCGCGCGGTCGTTGAGCACGACCACGCGCCGTGACCCCACGAGCACGGACACCTCCGGCTCCACACCACGCGGCGTGCAGCGCAGCTCGAGCGGAGGGGTGCGCTCCCGCGGCGCGGCCGCGGGTTTGGGTTCGACTTGGTAGAGGACGGCGTGCACCGCGGGGCGCACACCTTCGGGGGTCTCGACGGTCACCGTAGTGGTGACCGTCATCGCCGCAAGCAGCCCGAGGAGGGGCAAGGTGTTATCCGCGACGCTTCTTCTTCTTCTTCGGCTTGGACTCGGCCGACTCGGCCTCGCCCATCTTCTTCTTGTACCCGAGCTCGATGACGTACGCGCGGAGCAGCTCGATCTGGCGGCGCCAGTCCCCGTCCGCGATGTCCGTCAGCGGCGTCTCGTAGACCCCCGGCTCGTCGTCGACCGGGATGAAGAAGTTCGGCATGCCGACGCCCGGCTGCTGCTCCTGCGGGTTCTTGAACCAGTGGAACAGCCAGTCGTACTGCAGGCGCTCGTAGGTCAGCGTCAGGTTCGGCGCGACGTTCTTCGGATCCGTCGGCGGGTCGCCGCCGAGGGTGTGGCAGTTCAGGCACTGCGCCTCGTTGAAGAGTTTGTCGGCCGTCGCACGATCCGCCGCCGACAACACGTCGACCTTCTTCTCGACGTACGGGTAGCCGGTGTTCGCCTTCGCCGCGAAGTACGCGACGATCTGTTGCGCCGTCTCGTCGTCGAACTGGAACGTCGGCATCCGGATCTCGTAGTTCTCGCGCAGCTTGAAGGGCTCCTTGAGGAACTTGTAGAACCAGTCCGGGTAGACCTTCGCACCCTCGCGGATGAGCTTCGGCGGCGCGCGGTACTGGTCGTCCGTCCCCGCGTAGAGCCGGAAGATGTCGCCGCCGTCCATCTTGTGGTCGCCGTCGACGTCGATGCCCTGCTTGTCGATCAGGTGGCAGCCCGAGCAGTTGTACGCGTCCAGCAGGTACTCGCCGCGCTGGATCGCCACGTCACGCTCGTCCTGCATGTGCTTCACGTGCTCCGGGTAGTCCTTGTCCATTTCGTTCTGGCTCTTGAGGAACAGCACGATCTGGTCGATCTCCCGGTCCGTGAGCTGGAACTTCGGCATGCGCGTCGTCGCACGCTCGTAGGTGTACGAACGCGGCGCCGCCAGCTTCTGACGCAGCCACGCCTCCCACGTCTGGTTGTGCGGATCGGAGATCAGCTCCTCGACGTCGCCGAAGTCGAGTTTGTGCGGCAGCTTCGAACCGAACAGCGTCAGGTCCGCACCGATCCGCGACTGGCCTTCGAAGCCCTTGATGTCGTGGCAGCCGAAGCAACCGTAGTAACCGATCAGCTTCTTGCCGCGCTCCGCGGCGTCGTCCTTGTCCATCGCCGCCTGCGTGCGCGCCGGCAGCTGGTAGCTCTTCGCCGACTTGCCCGACAGGTACGCCGCGACGTTCCACGCCTCCTCGTCCGTCAGACGGAGGCTCGGCATCCGCGTGTGCTTCCACCAGCCCTTCGGGTTCTTGACCCACTGGTAGATCCAGCCCGGGTTCTTCAGCTTGTCGCCGATCTCCGTGAGGTTCGGCGCGAGGTCACGCGCCTCGCTGCCCGGCATGTGCGACGCCTGGGTCCACTCGTCGAGGTTGTGGCAGCCGCGGCAACCCACCTTCTCGACGATCTCCTGGCCCTTCGCCGCGTCGGCGGAGGCGGGCATCGTCGGCATCGTCGGCTCCTCCGACTGATCGAGGAGGTACGCCATGATGTAGCCCGACTCCTCGTCGCGCTGGTCCGCGCAGTTCATCCACACGGCCGGCGCCGGCGGACCGCCCTTGGCGTAGTCGAACGCGTTGCAGTCGTTCCGCGACGCGTCCCGCTTGCCTTCCTTGTCGACCGCGGTCGGCCAGAAGTTCGGCATCCGCGTACGCGAGCGGATCTGGTGCGGGTTCTGGATCCACGCGTTCATCCACGCGACGTCGATCTTCGACTTCACCGCGGTCAGCGGCGGTCCGTGGTTGCGCTCCGGATCGAGCTCACCCAGCGGGTGGCAACCGGTGCAGCCGAGGTGTTGGACGAGCTTGCGGCCCTCCGTGAGGTTCGGCGCGAAGTCGAGCTCGTAGTCCTTCTCGTGGCAGTTGAAACACGACGCCTCCGTGTGGTTGCGGTCGTTGTCGAGGATCTGCTCGATCCAGTAGTGGTCGCTCGTCGCGTGGTCGAACGGCGCGAGGTGACGCGCGCCGTCCCACAGGTACGCCGCGAGGTAGTTCAGCGCGACGCCCTTCGTCTGACGCCCCTGCCCGTAGTGGCAGGTCGTGCAGCCGTAGGTCTGCACCGGGTGCTTCGTCATCAGGCCCCAGTAGTCCGGGTGCGTGCGGTACAAGACGTCCGCGTCGGACTGCTTGACGCCGAGGTTCATCGCCGTCGCGAGGACCGGCTCGGTGACCTTCTCCGCCGCGTCCTCGGGCGCGCCTGCCGTGTACAGCTTGTCCTTCACGTCCTCGAACGTGAGCTTTTCGTCCTCGTACCAGGAGTCGCGGATCTCTTCGGCCGCCTCCATGTACGCCTCCGCCTCGGTGCGCGTGACGCAATAGAACTTGCGGATGTCCGCCGCCTTCTGCCCCTCGTAGAGCACGGCGTTCAGGATCTCTTCGGGGTGCGCGTAGCCGCACTTGTTCCAGCCGACGTGGCAGGTGTGGCAGCGATCGACGAGGTCGATCTCCTGGTTCCAGAACTGCTCGATCGACGTCCACTGCTCCTTGGTCGAGTCGACGGTCCGCTGCGCCGCCGCGAGGCCGCTCTCGAACTTCGCCAGCTCGGCCTTCTTCGCGTTCAGCTCGGTCTGGAAGGCCGCGACCTTGTCGAGGATCGCGTCGCGCTTCGCCGTCGCCGCGTCGTAGATGGCGCTCTTCTCGAGGACGATCTTGTGGCGCGCTTCGTACTCGGCCTCCGCCTCCGCGATGTGGTCGTCATGACCCGCGTGTTTTGCGTGGCGGTAGTAGTAGTAGTACTCGTCCTCGTCGGCCTTGGAGAACGCGAGCCGCATCTCCTCGTCCTTCACGACGATCTCCGCCTCCGCCAGCTCCTGCTTGAGCCGCGTGAACTCGACGTACTTCGGGCTGTCGACGATCGCGCCTTCGAGCTCCGCGATCTCCTTTTGCAGGGTCGCAACGCGCTCGCCGACGTCGATCTCCTCTTCCTCGCCGTCCTCGTCCTTCACCGTGAGGGTGCCGGACTTCAGGAACTTCTGCTCGGCTTCGAGGTTCTTGTTGGCCCGCGCCTTCTCCACCTGGAACCAACCCAGCTGCACGTCCTTCCAGGGCCGCCGGCTGAAGAACTCCTGGTAGACCAGCCAGACCATGGAGAGCATCAGGAGCTGGCCGATGATGAAGAACCAGAGTCGGTACGACTCCTCTTCCAAGCGCGTCTTCTTCTTCGCCACGGGGGCTCTCTAGAAGGGGGTGACATCCGCGTCAAGCCGGAACGCACCTTGGTTTTCGCGATGATGTAGCCGCTGGTTGACCCTCGCCGGATGCCTCCACTACACGGGTCGCCGGATGACCGACTCGCGCCTTCCGGGCTTCTACAAGTGGCCCGTCGAGAAACGCCGGTCGGTCCTGGCCGAGCTGCTCGGCCGGCCGGTGGACGATTTCGGCGCCCTGGATCCCGACGCCCTCGCGCTCGCCCTCGCCGACAAGCTCATCGAAAACGTGGTCGGCGTGCTCTCCCTGCCCCTGGGGATCGGCCTCAACCTCAAGGTCAACGGCACCGACTACCTGGTCCCGATGGCCGTCGAAGAGCCCTCGGTCGTCGCCGCCTTCTCCAACGCCGCCAAGATGGCGCGCGCGGGCGGCGGTTTCACCGCGACGTGCGACCCGTCCCACATGATCGGACAGCTGCAGCTCTGTCCGCCCGACGACGCCTCGGCCCGATCCGCCGAAGACGCCCTCCGCGCCGGCATCGACCGCGTCGAGGCCGCCGCCACCGACGCGTGCCGCCCGATGGCCGCGCGCGGCGGAGGCCTGGTCCGCACCGAGATCCGGCGCCTCACCGATCCCGACGGCGGACCGCCGATGGTGATCCTGCACGTCGTCATCGACGTCGTGGACGCGATGGGCGCGAACGTCGTCAACCACGTCTGCGAGAGCACCGCACCCGTCGTCACGGAGCTGACGGGCCTCCCGGTGAACCTGCGGATCCTCTCGAACCTCGCCGCGCACCGCCTCGCGCGCGCCCAGACCCGGATCCCCGTCGAAGCCGTCGGCGGACGCGAAGTCGCGGAGCGGATCGCCGAGGCGGATCGGTTCGCGCGCCTCGATCCCTTCCGCGCGGCCACGCACAACAAGGGCCTGCTGAACGGGATCGACGCCGTCGCCATCGCGACCGGCAACGACTGGCGCTCGATCGAAGCGGGTGCCCACGCCTGGGCGGCCCGGGACGGCCAGTACCGCGGCCTGACGCGGTGGACGCTCGAGGGCGAGCACCTCGCGGGCTCCATCGAGCTCCCCCTCGCGGTGGGCACGGTCGGCGGCATCACCCGTAGCCACCCCTCGATCCAGCTCCTCCGCGAGCTGATGGGGGTTTCGAGCGCCCGCACCCTGTCGGGGATCTTCGCGTCGGTCGGGCTCGCCCAGAACCTCGCCGCGCTCCGGGCGCTCGCCGCCGAGGGGATCCAGCGCGGCCACATGGCGCTGCACGCCCGCCAGCTCGCGCTCGCCGCGGGCGCTTCACCGGACGAGGTGGATCGCGTCGTGGAGCGCACGCTGGAGGGCGGACCGGTCTCCGCCGAGCGCGTCGCGCACGAGCTCACCAAGTGCCGAGGCGAAAGCTAAAAGTGAAGCGAACGGGTGAAGCCCCGGGCAAGGTCATCCTGTTCGGGGAGCACGCCGTCGTCTACGGCGCGGCCGCGGTCGCCCTCCCCCTATCGAAACACGTGAAGGTCACGCTGCGGGACGGGAGCGGCCAGGTCGACGTACGCGTCCCCCGTCGCGCGACCATCCCCGACGCCCACCGCGCCGCCGCGCCCGTGGAGCTGCTGCGGCGCGCGCTCGGGGCCTCGTTCGACGCGCTCGACGTGCGCGTGGACCTCGGCGTCCCGCCGATGGCCGGCTTCGGCTCCTCCGCGGCGCTCGCCGTCGCGACCCTGCGGGCCCTCGGGACGCCGAAGAGCAAGCCGAAGCTCCTCGCGCGCGCCATCGACGTGGAGTCCGTCGCGCACGGGCGCCCCTCCGGGATCGATCCCGCGGCGTCGATCTGGGGAGCACCGATCCGGTTCCAGCGTACGGATCGGATCCGCGTGAAGCCGCTGCGGATCGGTGCGCCGGTGTACGTGGTCGTCGCCACCGCGGGGGTCCACGGCGGCACGGCCCCCGTCGTCGCGCGGATCGGGGAGACGCGCCGCGCCGCGCCGCAGTTGATCGGATCGGCGATGGACACCCTCGGCGCGGCCGCCGACGCCGGTGTGAAAGGGTTGCGCACCGGCGACCTGGAGCTGGTCGGGCGCGCGATGAAGATCGCCCAGGGGATCCTCGACGGGTTCGGGCTGGTGGGCCTGGAGGTGCGCGCGGCGGTGCAGACCGCCGAAGCCGCGGGCGCGCTCGGCGCCAAGATGAGCGGCGCAGGCGGAACCGGAGGTGCGCTCGTCGCGGTGTGTGCGACGCCGACCGCGGCGCGCCGCGTCGTCCGCGCGCTGAAGGATCGGGGCGTCGACGGATGGGTGGAAAGTTACGCAGCTTTGCCAACGGAACGTTCCGCGCGGTAGGTAGGGACGTGATGCGCCGTGCTCTGATCGCAGGCTGCCTCGTCCTCGCCGCGTGCAGCGGCGGCGACGATTCGGACGACACCATGACCGCCCGCGACGGCGGCGTCGAACGCGACGCGGGCCCGCGCGGCCCCGACATGGACGGCGACGACTGGCTCGACGACGAGGACAACTGCCCCGCGCTCGCCAACCCCGAGCAGCGCGATCGTGACAGCGACGGCGTCGGCGACGCCTGCGACACCTGCCCCGCCACGCCGAACGACGGCCAAGCGGGGCGCGCCGAGCAGGACCAGTGTGTGTTCGACGAGGAGCGCAACGTCACCGGGACGACGCTTTCGCTCGAGCCGCTTCGACACATCCGTGAGGTGCGCGGCGTGATCGAGGAAGGCGCCGAGCAGCAGATGGATACGTACGACGTGATGGTGCCCGCGCAGACGCTCCTGGAGCTGCGTGTCGCACGGACGAGCTCCGAGTCGCTGCTCGAGCCGTACGTCGAGATCATGGGCGGCGGCTTCGAAGACGTGGCGCGGTACACGGACGGGCTGTTCGTCGCCGAGCGGCAGGTCTACGTCGCGGAGGCCGGCACGTACACGATCGGCGTCGCGGACCGGCGCGGCATCCTCGGCGACGAGCCGCGCGGCAGCGACGCGTACGGCTACGCGCTGTCGATCCGCGCGCTCCCCGTGGAGGGCACGATGCTCACGCTGCCCGTGGCCAACGAGCCGTACACGATCGACAACGAGGTGTTCGTCTTCGACGCTACGCTCGAAGCGCAGTTCTCGCGCATCTCCACGCAGACCGACTTCGGCCGCGGGCTGTCGAACGAAGGCGTCGACACCGTGCTGTACGTGGAGGTCGACGACGGCGAGACGATCTACGTCTCCGACAACCTCGCGGACGGCTACTTCGACTCGCGCGTGGTCTTCGAGCCCGACGATCCGAAGACGATCCGCGTCGTGCTCGACTACATCGCGGTGTACGGCGAGGACCGCGAAGTTCGGCTGACCGTGGATCAGCCGGAGCTGATCGGCGACCTCGAGCCGAACGATCGCATCGACATCGCGAGCGCGATGACGGTGCCGGGACGCACCGACGGCGAGATCAGCGCGCCGCTCGGGCAGCCCGACCAGGACTGGTACTTCTTCGAGGCGCAGGCCGGCCAGACGCTCGCGTTCGACGGCATCATCCTGCCCGCGAACTCGACGGACCCGGCGATGTTGCTCGGACAGATCCGCGAGGACGGTGAGTTCGAGGCGCTGTACACGAGCCTCGACTCGTCCGGCCTCGCACCCAAGATCGAAGCCGTGTTCCCGTACGCCGGGACGTACCACATGCTCGTCGTGCACCAGCCGAACCTCGCCGACCCGCCGGCGAACGAGGGCGGGCCGCTGTTCGGGTACGGCATCCTCACGACGGTCGTCTTCCGGCCGCCGGTCGGCGGGACGTTCACGTCGACCGGGACGCTCTCGGGCGAGCTGAACCCGGCGGGCTCGATCCGTCGCCACTACCTCAACCCGGGCGTTCGGGCGGTCGCGGATCTGTCGGTGGTCGGCAACGACGGCGTCGCGGACTTCGACCCTTCGATTCGGGTGTACGGGCCCAACGGCGTCGGACAGTTCGGCCAGGGCGCGCCGCGCGCGCTCGCGTACTTGCCGACGACCGACCGCTACATCGCGTCCGTGCACAACGCGAACAACGGCTTCGGCGGCGCGCTCTACACGTACGATCTGTCGGCCGAGATCACGCCGGTGACCGGCGTGATGGAGGTCGAGCCGAACGACGCCCCCGGCGAAGAGACGGCGTTGGCCAACCCGATCGACGCCGCCGTCGGAGAGCTCTCGGACGCGTCCGACCTCGACCTGTACACGTACACGGCGACCGGCGCGGTCACGATCGACGTCGCGCTCGGCGAGGGCGCGTACCAGCGGCAGATCCAGGTCCGCGATCCCGACGGCGCCGCGATCTCCACGCAGCTCGGCGCCGCGTGGGGCGTCGCGCTCGACGGCGCGGGGGACTACACGATCGTGGTGTCGTCCGGCCTACCCGGCCCGTACACACTCATCGTGAAGCAGCGCTGATCTCACCACGCTGCCCAGCGCAGCGCCTCCTGCGTTTTGATCGCCCCGCCGCGGAGCGTGCGGAACAGCGCGAGGTTCTTCCCGTCGTGCAGCTCGGTGCCGGTGGGGAGGAGCTCGGCGTAGAGCAGGTTCGGGTACGTGAACCTCAGGAACGCGTCGAGCTCGTAGACGTGGCCGAGCTGCCCGTCGACGATGAACTCGTCGGGCCCCATGGTGTGCGTGCCGCCGCCCGGCAGCGGGCGCGTGGTGTTGGGCTTCACGACGTTCAACAGGTGCGCGTGCACGTGGCCGTCGGGGGACACCGCGAGGAACGACAGCACGGCGCGCTCGTTGGTCTTCATCGCGCGGATGCGTTTGCCGAGCGCGTCGGCGACGCCGCTGCGGCGCGCGACGGGGACGAGCTGTTTGGCGTTGAATCCTTCGACGTCGAACAACGGGATCTGCGCCCACAGCCCGGACTCCTTGGACGCGAACTGCTCGATGTCCTCGCTCGGTCGCCCGAGGCGGCGGGCGACCTCCTGGATCGAGTAGTCCTCGGCGTTGTGCCGCCCCATCAAGACGACGTGCGGGAGCGCCGCGACTTCGGCGACCGCGCGCTCCGCCGTGGTGCTGTCCTCGGTGAAGTCGGTGCTGCGGAGGGTCTCGATCGCCGCTTCGATCTTCGCGCGCCCGCCGGCGCGCAGGTCGGCGAACGTGATGTCGCCGGCGCGGAGCGCGGCGAGCTGCGGGTCAGGTTCGTCGTCGCCGATCAACTTCGCGTGGACCTCGGGGCGCTCCAGCTCCGCGAGCATCCCGACGATCGGGTCTCCGCCGTGCGCGCTGATCGCTTCGTCGCGCGCGACCGCCGACATGTCGCCGCCGAAGCGACGGTCGAGCGCGATCGCACACTCGCTGCAGTTGGTCCGCGACTTCGTGGGGTTCACGAACAGCTTCGTGTCGGTGCGCATCATGCGCTCGAAGCGCTGCTGCTCGGGGCTCACCTCGAAGTCCTTCGCGACGAGCTGCGCGAGCTGCGCCGGTCCGCTCGTGGTGCTCGCGCGCCCGGTCTGCTGCCCGTAGGCCGACGCGGCGGCGTCGAACGCCGGCACGATCGGCGCCGACCTGCGGGCCCGGGGCGTGGGCGGTTCGACGAACGGGGCGCGCGGTGAGGAGCGGAGGGTGTCGATCGGCGAGGCCATGGACACAATTCACCACAGCCAGCGCACAAGTTCGCTTTCGCCGGGCCCGTAAGCGGTTAGGCTGTCGCGCCATGACGGCTCGGCTGGAAGCCACCCGCGTCGATCTCCCCGGCCTGCTCCAGGTCCTGGGCAAGAACCTGTACTCGACGCCCGCCGTCGCGATGCGCGAGCTCGTCCAGAACGCACACGACTCCTGCGTGCGGCGGCGGATCGAGTCCAAGGCGCCCTTCGAGGCGTGGATCACCGTCACGGCGACGCCCGGGCGCATCGAGATCTGCGACGCCGGCGCCGGCCTCACGGACGAGGAGCTCGAACGTGACCTCGCGACGATCGGCCGCGGCTACACGCGCACGCTCCGCGAAAAGGGCGAGGCGAACGATCTGATCGGCATGTTCGGGCTGGGGTTCTTGACGGCGTTCGTCGTGAGCCGGCGTGTCGAGGTCTTCACGACGTCGTACCAGACGCCCGATCGAACCTGGCACTTCGCGAGCGACAACGGGCAACGGTTCACGATCCAGCCGCACCCCACGACGCGCGCGGTCGGGACGACCGTGGTGTTGCACCTCGCGCCGGCGTTCGAGCACCTCGCCGAGCCTGACGCGATCGCACACCTCGTCGAGCACTACTGCGCCCTGCTCCCCACGCCGGTGTTCCTCGACGGCGCGCGGCAGCAGCGCGCGAACGTCCTCGCGCCGTGGTGGCGGCAGGACCCGGCGCCGACGGGGGTGAAGAAGACCAAGGCGGACCTCGCGCTCGCGCGCCACTTCGAGCGGACGTTCGATCCGATCTGCGCGTACGATCTCGAAGGCGACGGTCACCGCGGGACGCTGTGGATCCAGGACGGGTCGACCTACGCGACGAGCGACAACCGCAACATGTCCGTCTTCGTCCGCGGGATGCTCGTGAGCGACGACGCCCGCAAGCTCGTCCCGCCGTGGGCGGGGTTCGTCGGCGGCGTCATCGAGAGCGAGCGGCTCGCGCCGACGGCGAGCCGCGAAGAGCTGTGCGAGGACGACGTCTTCGAAGAGGTCCAGGCGCTGGTGCGCGACACACTCATCGCGGGCCTTCGTCACACGGCGCGGCACGACCCGGCGAACTGGCGGCGGATCCTGCGACGCCACAACGAGGCGCTGCTCGGGGCGGCGCTGTCGGACCCGCAGCTGTTCGAGATCGTCGTGGACGATCTCACCGTGCCCACTTCGGCCGGTGACCTCACGATGGCGACGGTGGCGAAGCGCAGCGAAGGCACGATCTACGTGTCGCTCGGCGAGCGCGGCGCGCCGGAGGAGACGCTCTTCTCGGCGCTGCTGGTGCCGGTCGTGACCGGGACACGCTTCGCGGCGTTCCCGTTCGCGAAGCGCGTCGCGGGTCAGCGCGGATACCGCGTGGTGGAGCTCGGCACCGAGCACGGCAACCGCGCGTTGTTCCGCGACGCCGAGCTCGAAGACGGCGACGCGCTGCGCGCGCTGCTCGAGGACGCGGGGGTCGAGGGGATGAGCTTGCAGCTCGCGCACTTCGAGCCGACGTATTTGCCGCTGGTCGTGGTGCCGGATCGCGAAGCGCAGATGAAGGCGCGCATCGAGTCGGACGACGCCGACCGCCGCATCGGGAGCGCGGCGTTGGGGCTGGCGCGGATGTTCACCGCGAAGCTCGAGGAGCGGCCCGAAGCGCGGCTGTACGTGAACGTCGATGCGCCCGTCGTGCGGCAGCTGCTCGACGCCGAGCCGTCGCGGCGCGCGTCGGGAGCGCAGCTGCTGGTGGCGTTTGCGAAGGTGATGGCGAGCCAGGGCGCGGACAGCGTGGTGAAGGACGTGCGCTCCGTGTTGGAGACGATCAACGCTTCCGTCGAAGCGCTGCTGAAGGGGACGTGATGGACATCTGGGCGTGGGTGCAGGACCTCCAACAAGAGCTGTACGAAGCCGGTGAGCTGAGGCTCTGCGAGCTGATCGAGGTGGTGCCGCACTACACGGTCGAGCACCGGCACGACGAAGTCGAAGCGTTGATCGGCGAGGCGCTCGCCGCAGCGCGCGCGAAGAAGAGCCCATGGCTGGAGGTCTACTTCCGGCACTGGCTCCTGCAGAGCCGCGTGTTGAAGCGGTGCGAGGTGAAGCGCTCGCTGCCCGAAGCCGTCGACCTCCTCGACTTCGCGAACCGCGAAGAGACGAAGCAGTGCCCGCAGAGCGTCTGCGTCGTGCAGGACCTCGCGAACTGCTACGGCAAGGCGGACGGTCCGGGGTACGCGGCGGAGCGCATCGAGGTCGCCGAGGAGACGCTCGCGCGCATCGACCCGAAGTGGCCCTGTTACATGTGCATCTCGTCGGAGCTCGCGTCGGCGATCCTCGACGACGGGCGCCCGGACGAAGCGCTGGAGCTCGCGCGCAAGGCGGAGGCGGAGGTGGGCGCGACGGAGGGCTCGCAGATGCGCGGCGCGATCGTGTCGTCGCTCCTTCAGCTCGGGCGTCCGGACGAGGCGCTGCAGACGAACGCGCGTGCATCGGTGCCCGAGGCGGGGCGCGCGTTCGAGCTGTCGAAGGGGATCGACCACGCGCGGATCCTCGCGAAGCTCGGTCGGTACGACGAGGCGAAGGAGGCGCTGCCGAAGTCGTCCGAGATCCACGGCATCCGCGACGACTACGATCGGTACACGGACACGATCACGGAGCTGGCGATCGCCGGCACGGTCGAGAACACGTGGCGGCTCGGCATGTTCTTCCGTCACCTCCACGAGGACCTCGAAGACAGCGGCGCCATGCGCGCCGCGTTCATCGTCGCGCAGCGTCGCGCGCACCTCGCGCTCGCGCGGCGCGCGTACGGGACGGTCGCCGACACCCTCGAAGACCTCCGCCGGATCGCCCCCGAGCTGCACCGCCCGCTCGACGCGCCGGATCGGATCCGCATCATCGAAGAGCTCCTCACCGAGCGCAGGAAGGGTGCGCCGTCGGTGGACCCCGAGACCCTCGCGCAGCGCCTGCAGGAGCTCGGCGAGGATCCGGAGCAGGACATCGAGGTGCTGCACGCGGTCGCGGCGATGGAGCCGCTCGACGCGGAGCGCGCGAAGGCGCTCGGCGACGCGCTGTTCACCCTCGGCCAACCGCAGCGCGCGATCGCGGCGTACGAAGACGCGATGGCGGCGTCGCCGAACGAGGAGTCGGTGGTCGTGGCGCTCGCGGACATGTACGGACGCGAGGAGGACTTCGAGGCGTTCGACGCGCTCCTCGCGCGAGTCGAAGGAGACGAGCTACGCGCGCTCGTGCTCGGGCTGCGCGCGCAGTTCGCCGCGCGGACGGACGACTTCGGCGGCGCGCGCCGATACCTCGAAGAGGCGCTGTCACTGAGCGACGACGTGCGCATCGACGACGCCGCCGCGTGGGTCGAGCGGCGCGCAGGAGACTGGGACGCGGCGCTCGAGCACATCGAGCGGATGGTCGCGAAGGGCGAGACCGACGCCGACACGCAGTGGGATCGCGCGCTCGCGGCGACGATGGTGGGTCGGTGGGATCTCGTGCGCACCGCGGCGATCGCGTTGGAGCACCCGGTCGAAGCGGGTGACACGCCGATCGGCGCGCGGTGGGGGACGTGCCGCGTGGTGTTCGAGGAGCCGGACGGCCGCACCACCGCGACGTTCGCGCTCCGGACCGGTCCGGTGACGGCGCGGGTGCTCGAGCTCGCGAGCCCCGGCGAGCCGCAACACAAGGGCGACGAGGTCGTGTTCGATCCGCAGCCCGTCGCGCAGCCGGCGGAGGGCGAGGAAGGCCCCGTGGACTTCGCCGTCGTCGCGACGAAGAAGGCCGGCGGGTTCACGAGTTACCACCTCGACGGCGCGCGCCCGGACGACGACGCGATCGAGGCGTTCGCGGAGGCCCTCGACGCCGAGGGCGGCGCGATGTGGATCAAGAGCGGGGACGAGTACGCGATCGGGCGCGAGGACGACGAGGAGCCGACGCCGGCGTGGTACGTCGTGGTCGGGTTCGGGGCGTCGATGGGCCCCGAGGCCGCCGCGCGCTGGTTGGCGGACGCGGGCCTGCCAGAGCCGACGGTGTGGCCGGAGCTCGCGGAGGCGGTGGGTGACGCGGAGGAGATCGAACGTCAGCGCACGGTCGCGGTCGAGTGGGGGCTGTGAAGCCTCAACGCCGCCGACGCCGCCGACGCTTCGGCGGCTGGCACTGGCGCGTGCAGCGCTCGAACGCGATCTGACAGGCTTCGCGACAGCGCGCACCGTCGGCACCACAGCCGTCGACGCACGCGCCCTCCTTCTGCTTCGCCGCGAACAGGCATGCGTCCAGCGTGCTCCCGGTCGAAGAGCACCCCTCGAACGCGATGTCCTCGGCGAGCGCCACGACCGGCTTTCGCGCCCCGAGGCGCCCCTCGTCGACGAACCCGACCGGACCGTCCGGCGCGACCAACACCAACGCAAACTCGCCGCGCCGATCGTAGCGCTGGACCAGCTGTCCGGCGCCGAGCCGCGCGACGGTGCGACCGCGCGGCGCCGCGGTGGCGCGGAGGCGGGTGTTGGGGGCTTGGATGTAGGCTTGGCCCTCAGCCGCCGTGGGGTCGCGGAAGCGCAGGGCACCCGGTCCGGGTCCCGGTTCCGGTCCGGGTCCCGAACGCGAACGAGCGACGGCGTCCGCGTCGGTGTCCGAATCCGACCCGGAGTCCGAGTCCGAATCCGATCCCGAATCCGATCCCGTGTCCGAATCCGAGTCCGAATCCGATCCCGTGTCCGAGTCCGAGCCCGAGCCCTTGCCCGATCCCGAACCCGTGCCCGCTTCGGGACCCGGACCGGGACCCGGACCGGGAACCTCGCTGGGGCTCGTTTGAGTAGAATCCACTGAACCCACGGCCCCCACGTCCACCGGCTCCCCCCGCTTCGGCCCCGCCGTGAGCACCAGCGTCAGGCCCAGCGTCACCGGGAACACGATCAACGCGACCTTCAGCGGCAACGGGGCGCGGTTGAGCCACTCGGCGAAGCGTCGCAGCGCGGAGTCGGATCCGGCGCCGGTGAAGATCAGCGACGAGGGTTCGTTCCAAGCGCGTTCGCGCGGGACGTTGGAGGCCGGCTCCGGTGGGGCTTCGGGCTTTTCGTAGCGGCCGGAGGCGACCTTGGCGTAGAGATCGTCACGGTCGAACGGAGGCCGGGTCGTCGACGACGAGGGCGGCGGTTTGCTGCCGCCCAGCTTGCGCGGCTCCGGGGTCGGCGCGCGGCGGCTCGGGGGACGTGAGGTGCCGAGGCCGCCGCCATCGATGTCCTGCATCCCGATGACGTCCGGCTCGTAGGTCGGAACGTCCTCCTCCTCGACGTCGAAGCGCTGGGTGTTGTCGATCTCCGGGTCGACGCCCACCTCGTCCGGGCCCAGCGGAACACGCTTGTGGTCGATCGGGATCGTCGGTTTGTCGGCGGAGCGGGCGCGGTCTTCGGCCGCGACGAGGGCCTCGGTGTCGTCGGAGGAGTCGTCCAGGTCGAGCAGCTCGCCGCCGGGGCGGATCAGCTGGGCGTCGGGGACGAGCTCGTCGTAGGGGTTCGCGACCCCGATCGCGGTCGCTTCGGCCTTGGCGGCGACCGTCGGATCCTCCTCCTCGACGACCGCGGGCTCGTCGACGTCGACCAGGAACGACGCGGAGCAGCGGCGGCAGGTCATGTCCATCCCGCCGTTCGGGATCATCGAGACCGGCACCGTGTGCCCGGCCGAGCAGGCGGGACAGTGGAAGATCATCGGGCGTTCAGCGCGATCATGTAGCACGGGGCCAACACTCCCGGGTAGGATGCGGGCCGTGCTTCGAAGACACCTACTGGCCAGCGCGGCGCTCACGCTCGCGGCGTGCGGCGGGCTGGACGAGTTCGAAGAGGTGATCGTCGAGGAAGCCTCGATCCCCCGCTCGGACACCGGCATCACCGGGCCCTACGCGCCGTCGTTCGGCGCCGGCTTCTCGAACATCGACCTGTCACGGTCGGGGACCTTCGCCGACGAGGGGATCTCGCCCGACGACGTCGACGCGATCTACGTGAAGTCCGTGACCCTGGAGGTCGAGCACCAGAGCGGCGACGCCCGCCTCGAGGAGCTCAACCTCTACGTCGAGAGCATGACGATGAAGGTCACCGCGACGGGTCAACCCGAGGCGATGCTCGCGGAGCTCCCGCTCCCCGTCCCGATGACGAGCTCGACGGAGCTGGAGGTCCCGACGGACTTCAACCTCAAACCCTACGCGACCGCCGAGGCGATGACGGTGAGCGCCACCGTGAACCTCGCCGAGCCGCGCGGGGTCGCGATCACCATCCGCACTACGATCCGGCTACTCATCGACGTGAACATCCTGGGCCAGTGACGTCTGCCGTGGAGTCCAGACGCAGCCACCCCGTGATGCAAGAGCTCGTCGGCGGGATCGATCTGTCCGCGACCAACGCGGTGAACGACACGCTGAAGAAGATGCTCTCCAACGCCGAGTACTGGCTGTCGTTCGACGTCGCGAACTTCGAGACGCTCCTCGCCAAGAGCCCCTCCCCGCTCCGCGAGCTCGGCGTCGCCATCGCGCTGCGGTTCTCCGAGAAGGTCAACGGCGAGCTGACGAGCGACGACATCCGCCGCGCGCGCGACGAGCTCCTCGAAGAGCTGACGCAAGAGGTCCGCAACGGCATCGACGAGGGCCTCGGCGTGCTCGAGCGCGCCGTCCGCGTGCGCGACCGCATCCCGGAGCTCGAGAGCGACGGGTTCCGATCCTACGAGCCGACGTCCGGCCTCTCCGTCCACGCGCTCCGCGCGATGGGTAAGTCGATCATCGAGATCGAAGGCCACGACAAGAGCGGCAAGGTCACGGTGAACATCGGCGAGGTCCTCTCGCTCACCGCGACCGACGAACGCGGACGCTCGCTCCCGCCTCCCGAGATCGACAGCCGTATCGGCGCGCCGATGCTCGTGAAGGACGAGGAGGACGCCGCGCGGCGCTCCGTCGTGTTCCTGGTGCCCGGCGAGTACGTGCTGCGCGTCCCGGGCCGAGCGTCCGGCGAGCGCAAAGTCCTCGCGACCTGACGTGCGCGGCACCTTCGTCGTCCTCGGCCTGTGCGCGGTGCCGCTCTTCGGCGCCGCCACGCAGACGTCCATCTCGCTGGTCGATCCTGCGCTCGCGATCGTCCTCGGCGCCGGCGCGGTCGCCGCGGTGACCGCCGGGTTCGTGATGCCACGCATGGAAGCGTTGGCTCGCGTGCTGATCCTCGTCGCGGCCGTCGCGTTCGTCCTCGTCAGCGGACCGCTCCTCGTCGACGCCCCCGCGCGCGCCCTCGTGCTCGGCCTCGTCGTGAGCACCACCCTCGCGCGCATGTTCGTCCGCCGCGTGTCACTCGCGGCGATGACGGAACGTAAGGACGCGCGCGATGCGTTGATCGTCTGCGCTTTCGCCGGGTACTTCGGCGGCCTCCGCGGACCAGCGGACGGCATCAGCGACGCGTCGCTGATCGTCGCGTCGCTGGCCGCGCTCGTGTTCGCCGCGCGCTACGCACGCAACGCGCTGGGCGGAATGAACCGAGTCGCGGGCGCGATCGTCGCGGGCGGTGTCATCACGGTCCTCTTCTACGACCCGTTCGGCGTGTTGGTCGCGGTGGGCCCCGTCCTCGCGGGCGTCGCGTTGCTCGTCGTCGCAGCCCCCGCGATGGTGGCGCGCGACCTCGACTTCCTCCTGCGCCGCCCCGGCCGCTTCGTCGTCGCGACGTTCTCGTTGCTCGCCGTCATCGGCGCCGTCGCGCTGTCGAGCCCGTACGCGTCGGCGGGACCGGTGCTGTCCGGATTGGACGCGACGTTCACCGCGATCAGCGCGGTGTGTGTGACGGGATTGATCGTCGTCGACACGCCGACCGCCTTCACCTTCGCCGGGCAAGCCACGATCCTCGCGCTGATCCAGGTCGGCGGGCTCGGCATCATGGCGTTGTCGGTCGCGGTGCTGTTCGTCCTCGACCGTCGCGTGAGCTTCACCTACGAGCGCGCCGCGGCCGGTGTCCTCGGCACCGAGGGCGGCCCCTCGATTCGCAGGGCGGTCCGGATGATCCTCACCGTCACCGGCGCCACGGAGGGGGTCAGCGCGCTGCTGCTGGCCACGCGGTTCTACTTCGCCGGCGACGCGCTCCCCACCGCGATATGGCGCGGGCTGTTCACCGCGGTGTCGGCGTTCTGCAACGCCGGCTTCGCGCTGCAGTCGGACAGCCTGGTGCCCTACCAAACGGACCCGTTCGTCCTGCACGTCATCGCACTCACGATCATCATCGGCGGCCTTGGGCCGGCCACGGTCGTGATGCTCCCGCGGTTCGTGCGACGCGAGCGGGTGTCGCTCCAGGCGCGCCTCGTCCTCGTGACGAGCGCGCTGCTGACCGTCGTCCCGGCGCTCTTGATCGGCGCGATCGAATGGAACGGTGCGCTCCTGAACCTCGACGTCGTCGACCGGCTCCACAACGCGTGGTTCCAGTCGGTCACGCTTCGCACCGCGGGCTTCAACTCGGTCGACTTCGCGCACCTCGCGCCCGCGACGCACGCAATCATGATCGTGTTGATGTTGATCGGCGGGAGCCCGGGCTCCACGGCGGGGGGCATCAAGACCACGACCATCGCGGTGCTGACGCTCGCGGTGCTCGCGGCGTTGCGCGGCGTGGCCAAAGCGGAGGTCGGCGGCCGTCGCCTCGCGCACATCACGGTTTACCGGGCGGCGGCGGTCATGTCGCTGGGCGTCGCGTCCAGTGTGGGCGCGGTGATCGCGTTGACGCTCACGCAGGACATCCCGGTCGCGGACCTGTGGTTCGAGTCGTTCTCCGCGTTGGGCACGGTCGGCCTGTCGACGGGCGCCACCGGCAAACTCGACGCGGTCGGCAAGGTGATCATCGGCGCGTGTATGTTCGTCGGCCGCATCGGACCGCTCACCGCGTTCCTCTGGCTCGCGGACCAGGCGCCCGACTCGGGGTGGCGGCTGCCCGAGGAGGACGTCCCCGTCGGTTGACCTGACCGGCGCGTCGGACGACAAAGCAGGCGACGTGAAGACACAGGCACTCATCCTGGGTCTCGGCCAGTTCGGCATGTCGACCGCACGGGCGCTCGCGCAGCACGGCGTCGAGGTGATGGTCGTCGACCAGGACGACCGGCTCGTGCAGCAAGCCTCGACGTGGGCCGCGGAGGCCGTCGCCTTCGACGCAGCCGACGAGGCCGCCCTCGCCCGCACGCAGCCCGCGGAGCGCGACCTGTGCGTCGTGGCGATCGGCGACGAGTCACGCGACGGCTCGATCGTAGTGACGGCCCTCCTTCGGCAGATGGGCGCGAAGCGGATCGTCGCCCGCGCCAACGACACCATCCACGAACGCATCCTCCGCCTCGTCGGCGCGCACGAGGTCGTGAACCCGGAGCGCGCCTTCGGCGAGCGGCTCGCGGCGCGGCTCGCGCACTCGAACGTCGTGGACCAGATCCCGCTCGGCGGGAACCTGGTCATCACGGAGCTCCAGGTCCCCGACTCCCTCGCCGGCAAGTCGCTGCGCGAGGCGAACCTGCCCGCGAAGCTCGGCGTGACGGTGGTGGCGGTGCGCCGCAAGATCGACGGAGCGGTGCAAGCCGTCCTGCCGGACGCGAACACCCCGCTGTCCTCGTCCGACGTGCTGGTCGTCGCGACCGCCGCGAACGACGCGACCGACCTCGCGAGCAAGCTGTCATGACGGTCCGCCGCGAGATCCGCGCGGCGGTCGGGACGCTCTTCGTGTTCCAGCTCGCGGGCGTCTTCACGGGCATCGCCCTCCTCGCCCGCATGTCCCCGGCGATCGAGCGCATCCTCGCGGAGAACGAGTACAGCATCCGCGCGGCGGAGGAGATGCTGACGGTGATCGCGACGGAGTCGTTCGACAAGGAGGGGCGTACGCAGTTCGACGGCGCGCTCGAGCGCGCCAAGAACAACGTCACGGAGGAGGAGGAGCGCCCCTACCTCGAAGCGATCGAACGCGACGCCAAGACGATGTTCGAGCGCCCCAACGACCGCGCCGTCCGCGGCCGCGTCGTCGACGCCATCGTCGCCCTCTCCGGCATCAACCGCCGCTCCATGCGCGAACAGGACACCGAAGCCCAACGCCTCGGCCTCGCCGGCGCCTGGTCCGCCGCCGCCGTCGGCCTGATCGCGTTCGTGGTGTTCGTGTTCTTCTCCCGACGACTGGACTCGCTGGTGGTCGAGCCCCTCGACGAGATCCGCGACGCCGTGACGGCGGCGACGAACGGTGACGTGTATCGGCGGTGCGTGCCGCGGGGGACGTACGAGCCGCAGCAGATCTCGCGGGGGTTGAACGCGTTGTTGGATGCGCGGGCGCGCGAGGAGATCGATTCGTAGGGATTCGGACACCAAGTCCGAATCCGTTACCGAATCCGATTCCGATTCCGATTCCGATTCCGATTCCGATTCCGATTCCGCGTCCGATTCCGAATCCGAATCCGAGTCCGAATCCGAGTCCGAATCCGAATCCGAGTCCGAGTCCGAGTCCGAGTCCGAATCCGAGTCCGTCTCCGTTTCCGAGTCGCGATCGAAGAGGCTCGGCGCCGCCTCGCGACGGCGCCGAGCCTCCTCCTCTACCGCCTACCGCCGAGCCCCCAGATGAGCCCCATCAAGCGATCCAGCGTCGCCAGTAGCTCCTCGTCCACCTCCGCGTACCCCCACGCATCCGCGCACAGCAACGCCGCGCGCACTTCGTCGGCGCTCCCGAGCGCAACTCGGAACGCATACGCTCTATCGCCCCCCGCGCGCCGGCTCCCCTCCGCGACGTTCAACGGCACCGACGCCGCCGCCTTCCGAATCTGCTTCGCCAAATCCGCATCGTGCTTTCGAATCTTCGCAAGCGGCTCTCGGAGCTGACGAATCATCTCCAGCGCCACGTCGAGCGCCACGAAGCGGTAGGTCGAGTTCTTGGTTGGGTTCATGCCCCCCTTCAGCGCAGGGGGCGTGACAAGGACCGTCTGCGGGCCTTGGCGCGTCCGTTGCGCTGCTCAAAGGGTGTGAACCCAACCAAGGACTCGGCCGGGGGTCGTGGTACTGGGGATGGTTTCAACTCCCTAAGGCACTTTGACGGGAGAGGTTCTTTCTTCTGCAGGATTGAAGGGGAGGACTCTCTCTCCGTCTTCTTGGTTGAGGTGCACACACCGAGCTACCGGCCGACGGCTGCATTGTTTTTTCTGTTCATCCCTTATGTGCAGCGCAACCGTCGTGCCGATCGGCCTATGGTTCCGATTCCCCACCACGACCGAGCCACCGAATAGATTCCACTCAAAGTAACCGAACGAAGGGAGGGCCGTTCGTCACGCCGCCTGCGCCGGGGGGAGGTATGAACAGAAAAAACAATGCAGCCTCTCCTGGTCGGTTCATCGTTCTGGAGGTGAGCGTGGAGCTCATCGAGGAACTCGTCGACGTGGTGAGCAAGATCCGAAAGAAGGACGCGAGCTTGGCGAAGCAGATTCGGGACGCCGCGAGCTCGGTGGCGCTGAATCTCGGTGAGGGGCGTCGACGGGAGGGCGGGTCGAGGACATATCACTACACGGTGGCTGCGGGCAGCGCGGACGAAGTGCGTTGCGCGCTGCGCGTGGCGGTGGCCTGGGGGTACGTGAAGGCGGAGGACGCCGCGGTGAGCATGGAGCTCATCGATAGGATTAACGCGATGCTGTATCGGCTGACGCATTAGGCGAAGGTCATGCCGGCGGCGCTCCGCGAGGGGCGCCGCCAGCAGATTCCGAATCCGAGTCCGTAACCGAATCCGAGTCCGTAGCCGAATCCGAGTCCGTGTCCGAATCCGAATCCGAGTCCGCAACCGAATCCGTGTCCGTGTCCGAATCCGTGTCCGTGTCCGAATCCGTGTCCGTGTCCGTGTCCGAATCCGTGTCCGTAACCGAATCCGTGTCCGTAACCGAATCCGTGTCCGAATCCGTGTCCGTAACCGAATCCGTGTCCGTAAACCGAATCCGAGTCCGTGTCCGAATCCGATCCCCTCTACTTCTTCTTGTCCTCCCCCGAGTCCAGCACCGTCACCACGTTCTTATCGAACCTCAACAACCCCCTGAACCCCGGGTGGTTCTGCGAGTCATACAGCTGCCGCGCGCGCGCGCGGATGGGTTTGATCGTGGTGAAGTCCGCCGGGTCGAACACGATCAGCACGTTGCGGATCGGCACCGCCGCGCCCAGCTCTGACAGCGAGAACTTCTCGAGCATGTTCGCGCGGAAGCGCGGGTCCAGCAGCAGCGCGGAGACGCCGTCGACGTTCTTCAGGTCGAAGACCTTCAGTTTGTCCTCCATGCGCATCTCTTGGCCGGTCGGCTCACCGACGATGCGGCGGACGTTCTCCATGCCGATCTTCATCCACGCGTCGTCCGAGACCTTCGACGCCTTCACCTCTTCGATCGAGGCGAAGCGATAGCCGAGCTTCTCCTCGGGGATGCCGAGGACCGCGAAGACGTCGGGCGCGACCTCCTGCCGCCATGGGCGAATCTGGTCGCGGATGCGCTCCGGTCCGATCGCCCCGAGGTCCTGCACCCGAATCCACTTCTCGCTCTTGATGATCGGGATGACCTCCGACTTGGCCTGCTCCAGCGTTCGCCGGCGCGCCTCGGCCTCCGCCTTGCGCTCCGCCATCCAGGCCTCGAAATAGTCCGACCCCTTCTGACCGCTCTTCTCGTAGTCCTCGAACATCGTCTGGACGTCGAGTGTGTCGACCTGATCGCCGCGCACGAAGATCGTCTCGTGCAGGTCGCGCTTGATGATCGTCCAACCCGAGTTGACCTCGATGTACGCCTTCTCCGCGCGACGACGGAAACGCTCCTTGTCGAGCTTGCCCTCGCAAGCAAACGACAGAGCGACCAAGAGCAGGAGCAGCCAACGCATCGCGCCGACTCTGCCACATCTCGTTCGACTTCGCGTCAGGGGAGCCACGCCACCGTCACCCCCGCGCCGGCTTCGAACGCGCGACCCTTCTGCGCGTAGGCCTCCGCGAACAGCCAGCTGAACAGCCTCAGCCGCGCTCCGCCCTGCAACATGTCGAGCGTCGGCTCGTCGCCGAACGGCGCGCGCGACGCATACGCGACGCGCAGATCCAACAACCGCGTTCCGAACAACGACAAGGACTGCGCCTCCAACACGACCTGCAGACGCCGGTCGATCGCCGCGCGGTTCGCCCCGATGCTCTGCCCGTAGCCGACCTCCATGGCGAGCTTCCCGAACCGCACCGCCGTCCGCCCGCCGAGCGTCGGCCGGCCCACCGTCGCGTCCATCGCCTCCAGGTGCGCGCGACGCTCGTGCGCGTACGTCGGCCCGAACAACCCCGGCACGAAGTGCGACCCGGCGTAGCCCGCCTCCAGCTCCAAGGTCACCGAGGTCGCACCGTAGAAACGTCGCTCACCCTCGAGGCTGAACGTCGTCCCGAACCCCGAGTCGTCGAGCGCGCCCATCACACCGACGTCGAGGTGCGCGTCGAGCGTCCACTCCCGCGTGTCGACGAGCTGCCCCAACAGCTGCGCCTCCGCCGTCGTGATCGCCCGAAGCCCCGACGTCACCCGCGCGCGCTGGTCCGTCGCGACCGCGGCGCCCAACGCGATCGGCGCGAGCTGAATCGGCACCCGCACCCCACCGCCGAAGATCGCGGGGTCGATCACGTCGTCGATCGTCGCCTCCGCCTCGAACCACGACGAACGCGCCCGCCCGAAGAACGACAGCGGCGTCCGCTGCACCGCGAACCCCGGCACCGCGCGCACCTCGGTGGACGGCACCACCTGGTCCATCACGAAGCCGGACAACAGCGACAGCTCCGAGAAGCGCGACAGCACCAGCTCGAGGTCGGCGTCCTCGACGCCGAGCGACAGGTGCCGGAGGAACCGGGTGTAGTCGCCGAAGCCGTCGAACGTCCCGACCGTGGGCCGCGCGTCGAACGGGAAGCGCACCGGCACCGCAACCGACGCACGCAACGCGATCGACTCGAACGTGAGCGTCGCCTCCGGCGTCAACGTGAACGCGAGCTCGCCGTCCTCGCCGACGAACGCGCTCCGCACCGCCACCGACGTGACGTCCGCCCCGATCAGATCGGGCCCGTAGCGCGGCGCCGGCACCCGCGCCGGGCGACGCAACATCGGCAGCAGCAGCGTGTCGCCGCGGTGCTCCACCAGCTCCTCCGTCGGGGCCACGTACGGAGTTGGACTCTGCGAAGGGTCCCAAGGTTCCCCCGTCGTGCTCGTCAGGATGCGACGCGCCTCCACGAAGCGATCCGAGAACCACCGCGCCGACATCCGCGCGACGACCACCCGCCCCTGCCCGGTGGACGCGTGCGCCAGCTCGCCGTCGCCGAGGTACAGCCCGACGTGGGAGATCGGCCGCCCCTTCTCCGCGAAGAACACCAGGTCGCCGGGCGCGATGGCGTCGAGCGGCACCTTCTCCCCCGCCTTCGCCTGGTCGCGCGACACCCGCGGGATCGCGTAACCCGACTCCGCGTACACGCGGCACACGAACCCCGAGCAGTCGAAGCCCGGGCTCCCGACGCCCCCCATCACGTAGGGGCGCCCGAGGTATGACAGCGCGATCTCCTCCAGCGCTTCGAACTCGGTGATCGGCGGCGGCGCCTTCACGACGAGCTCGGGCGGACGCCACCGCTCGGACGCCACCGGTGCGGTGACGAGCCCGAGGACGACGACCGGGAGGAACGCGCTCACGTCGCTTCGGACCCGACCCAGATGTTGCCGTCGTCGTCGACGCCGGACTCGAACGTCTTCACGCCGAGGTTCTCGTTCCCGCGCATGCGTCCGGTCGTGAGATCGAACGGCCACCCGTGCAACGGGCAACGCACACAGCCGTGTTCGTCGATCTCCCCCTTGCCGAGGGGACCGCCGCGGTGCGGGCAGGTGTCTTCGATCGCGCGGAGTCGGCCTTCGTGTTTGAAGACCGCGATCATCTGGTCCGCGATCTCGACGCGCTTGGCGCGACCTTCGCGGAGATCTTCGAAGCGCCCGACCACGGTGCGGTCGACGTTCGTCGGGTTCTTCGCGCGCCCGAGGAGCTCGTGCTCGAACGGCGGGCACTGGTGCCGCACCGCGACGAGCTTCCTCAGCGCGCCGTGGCGCGCCCCGCGCGGGACACTCGCGAGCGCTTCGACGACCAGGGCGTCGAGGCCCCCGATCGGATCCGCCGCGTTCTCGACGTGGTGATCGATCGCCGCCGCGATGCCGAAGCGACGTGCACGACGCGCGAGGGTGCGCACGTGACGCGCGAGCCACTCGAAGTCCGCGAGCGCGAGCACGCGGGTTCGCTCCTCACGGGTGGCGGGCGCCGGCAGGGGCGCCGCAGCACGCACCGCGGTGAGCTCCGTGCGCGCGAGCTCGCGTCGTCGGATGATCTCCTCGCGATCGATCGACTCGAGCTCCGACCACGCCGACGGGTGGGTGTACATGAGCTCGACCTGGCGGCGTCGACGGTGGTCGGGCGACGCGTCGACCACCCCCAGCATGGCCTCGTAGCGCGCGACGATCCCTTGGACACGCGCCACGTAACGTTCACGCTCGAACGGAAGCGCGACGAGCTTGAACAGGGCCGGCGGTAACGTCACCGGCGTCGAAGAAGCCCGCCGCCCGCGACGGTGTCAAGCGTGGCGCGGCGCGTCAGGGGGTGTTGCGCCGGTAGTAGCGCCAGTTGCCGGCCGACTTCACGAGCGTCACGCGCGGGTCGTCCTTTCGAAACGGTGCGTCGGGTGCGTTCGGCGCGACGCGCACGAGGAACCCGTCGAACGCGGGCGCGTGCAGGTTGTACCTGAAACCTCCGCCGCTGCCCCACGGCGGCGACGGGAGGCGCTCCTTCCGCGCGAACGGGATGTCCTTCACCTCGAAGAGATCGTGCGGCGTCACGCCGCCCTTCACGAGCGTGTAGTAGTTGCCGACGTAGCCGTGCGGCTCGCCGGGGTACTCGTGGACCTCGCGCGGTGTGTAGTGGATCGAGGAGATCTTCTTGCCGGGCGGCATCACCTCGATCACCTCGGTGAGGCCATCCATCTCCCCGTAGGAGAAGCGCACGAGATCCGCGGCGGCGACCGCCACGACCAACACCGAGAACGCCGCCGCCACGCGGATGAAGTTCTGCGCGCGCATCTGACCGACGAGCCCGACGGTCGGCACCAGCAGCGCGGCGATCACGATCGGGAGGCGGAGGTTGCCGCCCCACCAGTTGAGCGGCGGACCGATGTACGAAGGCAGCCACCAGAACATCACCGCCGTCACACCGGCCATGAAGAACAGGTACCAACGAAGGCCCGTGAAGAAGTGGCGCCGCTCGAACGCAACGGCGACGAGCAGCAGCATCACCAGCATCGCGATCCAGATCCCCTGGAACCAATCGTCGACCGCGCTGTAGCGATACGAAGCGAACAGCCACTCCCACAGCTCCACGCCGAGCCGCGACCGGTCCGCGTTCGCCGCCGCGGTCGTCACCGCGGTGTAGAGCGAAGGTGCGTTCGGGTCGCCGCCGATCGACGACAGCTGCGGCACGAGCGCGACGAACGACAGCGCGGAGGTCACCACCCCCGCGAGCGCCGCGCGCCAGCGGCGCTGCACGAGCGCGAGGAGGATGCACCACGCGATGAGGCCGACGCTCACGAGGTGGAAGAAGCCGTGGAAGAACGGGATCAGGAACAGCACCGCCGCGAGGCGCAACGTGGGTTTCAGCTCCGGTCGTCGCAGCACGTCGAAGTACGCCGCGATCGCCAGGACGAGGAACGTGAGCCCCGCGGCGTTGAGCACGAAGCCGCAGTACAGGTGCCGCCCGAGCGCGAGCGGTAGCGCGAGCAGCGCGACGCGTTCGTCGGTCCCCGAAGCGCGACACAGCCACCACATCGCGGGCCCGAGGCTGCCCATCACGATCGCGAGGAGGAGCTGCCCGCCGAGCATCGGCCCGAGCACCCGGCCGAAGAGCGTGCCCATCCAGTACAGCGCGCGGTTCGGACCGAACCACCCCTTGAACTCGAGCAGCTCGCGGATGTTGGCGGCCGGATCGTCGAGGTGGATCAGCGCGCCGATCACGCCGAGGTGACCGGGCCAATCCTGGAACGGCAGATACGGCGCGACGAGCGGGATGAGCCCGGGGGACGCGAGGAGCGCGAAGAGGAGCGCACGGTACGTCCGGGACACGGCGGGTCACCGTTAGCGCGCCTGACGGCCCGGGTCACGTCGAGTCTTGCCCCGGCGTGCAAGCGGGGATCTCATGCGCCCCGGCCCGATGCTCGGTCTCGTCCCGCTGTTCCTGGTCGCCGCGCTCGCGGTGGTGTTCGCGCGCGCGTGGCTGCATCAGATCGGGGACCGAAGCTGGGCGATGGCCGCGACCGTCGCTGCGGCGATGATGTCGACCATCCCCACCGCCCTCGCCCGCCTCACCGGCGACCTCGTGGTGGCGACGCTGATCTTCGGCGGCCTCGCGCTCGCCGGCACCGTCGCGCTCTGGAAGCGACCGCCCTCGGACCACGTCGTGCCCTCCGCGCCACGAACGCCGCGGTGGGTGTGGGGCGTCGTCGCGCTGGGCCTGTTCCTCGTGACCTGGGCGGCGCTCGGCGGGCACTGGTGGGACGAGCACAACTGCCACGACGGCGTCGTCACCGTCCTCGCGCGCGGCATCGTCCCGCCGGTGCACCCGCTCTTCCCGACCGAGCCCTTCCGCTACCACTACGGCTTCGACGTCCTCGCCGCGCAGCTCCGCGCGTTCACCGGCGCGAGCGCCGACGACGTGATCGACGGCGCCACGATCGTCTGCTTCGTCCTGCTGATGGGCATGGCGCGCGAGCTCGGCGCGACCGTCGGCGGGCGCCTCGGCTCCGCGCTCGCGATGTGCGTCGTCCCGTTCGGCGGCGGGATGTTGTCGCTGTTCTTCTGGGGGCAGTCGGGACCGCTCGAGTTTCGGTGGTCCGCGATCCCCCAGGCGTGGCTCCACCTCGAGATCCCCCCGCCGGTGATCTCGAACTTCTTCCAACACCCGCAGGGGTTGGGGATGCCGCTGTCGCTCGCCGTCCTGCGGATCTTCGTCGACGACGACGACCACCCGCTCCGCCTCGTCACCGGCGGCCTGCTCCTCGGCGCGCTCGGGCTCGCGCACATCGTGTTCTTCGGCGTGCTCGGGCTCGTGCTCGGGGTGCTGGTCGTCTACCGCTTCGTCCGTCAGCGCGACCTGAAGCGAGCGGGTGTCACCGTCGCGGCGCTCCTCGGCGCGCTCGGTGTCGCCTACCTCCTCGGCGGGATGCTGGAGCGCGGTCCCTCCGTCGGGAACGTGCTTCGCTTCGGGCGTTCGTTCTTCAGCGGCCCGCCGCTTCAGATCCTCATGCTCCACGTCGTGCACTTCGGCGCGCCGATGATCGCGGCGTTCGTGGGGCTCGTCGTGGTGGCGCGGCGGCCCACGCCTTTACGCGTCGCGCTCGTGACGGCGGCCGTGCTCGGCTTCGCCATCCCGAACTTCGTCACCTACGAACGCAGCTGGGACATCGTGAAGTTCTACGGAATCGGCGCGTTCTTCGCGAACCTCTTGGTGGTCGGCTTCGTCGCGGACCTGTGGCGGCACCGCCAGCGCGCCTTCGCGGTCGGGCTCGTCTTCGTCACGGTGTTCACCGGCTACCTGTGGATCGTGCGGATGGGGATCCTCGACGGGCAGCTCGGCATCCCGAAGATGAACTTCCCCGCGCCGAGCGCGATCGGCGAGATCACCGCGGAGCAGCTCGAGCCCTACGCGAGCAACGAGGACTTCGTGTTCACGCCGCACACCGACCTCGGCCTCTCCGGCGGCATGCGCACGCCCGGCTTCGACTGGCGACGCGACGGCATCGGCTACATGCTCGACCGCGAAGTCGCGGACCGACTGCACCAGCACCACGAACGCGCGAAGCGCACCCTCGCCGCGGAGGACCTCGCGGCGCTGTCGGCGAAGTTCGTCGTGCTCGCCCCGTCGGATCTACGCCGCCTCACCCCGGCGGCGCGCGCGTCGCTCGAGGATCCGAAGCGCTTCGCGCACCTCTTCGACGCCCGACACGCCGGCCAGGTGCGGCACGTCTACCGGGTCTTGTCCGAGTAGAGGTGCTCGATCGCGTCCGCGTAGCGCTCGTCCACCACGCGCCGCTTCACCTTCAGCGTCGGCGTGAGGAGCCCCGACTCGATCGTCATCTCGTCGTCGAGTATCTCGAAGCGCTTCACCTGCTCGAAGCTCGGGTGGCGCGCGTTCACCTCGGCGACGTGGCGCTCGATCTGCTCGCGCGCGTCCTTCGGGAGGTCGTCCTTCTGCTCCGGGTCGATGCCGATCAACGCGGTGAGGTACGGCCGCCGGTCACCGATCACCACGACCTGCCCGACCAACCCGTGCCGCTTGAGCTCGTTTTCGATCGGCTGCGGCGCGATGTTCTTCCCGCCCGCGGTGACGATGAGGTCCTTCTTGCGATCGGTGATCGTCAGGAACCCGTCGCGGCTCATGTGGCCGATGTCGCCGGACTTGAACCAGCCCTGGTCGTCGAACGCCGCCTTCGTGGCCTCTTCGTTCTCGAAGTAGCCCGAGAACACTCCGGGCCCGCGGATGAGGATCTCGCCGTCCTTGGCGATCTTCACCTCGGTGCCGGGGAGCGGCCGCCCGACCGTGCCGATGCGCCGCATCTCCAACGTGTTCACCGTCGCGGGCGCGCAGGTCTCCGTCAGCCCGTAGCCCTCCAGGATCGGAATGCCGATGTCCTCGAAGAACTCGTGTGTCTCACGCGCGAGCGGCGCGCCGCCCGACCCGATGAACTTCACGCGGCCGCCCATGCGCTCGCGGATGCGCGAGCCCACCACCCGATCCGCGGCGCGCGCGAGCAGGCGTTCGCGGAGCCCCGGCACGCCGCCGTCGCGCCGCACGCGCCCCACCGCGCGCATCACGCCGAGCGACCCGTCGAAGATCCTACGCTGCAGCTCGATGCGCCCGGCGCCGACGGCCATCGCCTTCGCGTGGATCTTCTCGAGCACCCGCGGCACCAGCGCAAACACGGTCGGCCGCACCTCGCGCAGGTTCTCGCGCACCGTGTCGAACGACTCCGCGAAGTACGCCTCCATCGAAGTGATGAGCGGCAGGTAACTCGCGTAGCGCTGCAACGAGTGGGCGTACGGGAGGAAGGCCAAGGCGCGCTCGCCGCCGTAGTCGATCAGCGCGTTCGTCGCGTGCGCCGTGTAGTGGAAGTTGCGATGGCTGAGCATCGCGCCCTTCGGGTCGCCGGTCGTGCCCGACGTGTAGATGTAGCTGACCGGGTCCTCGCTCCGAAGCTCCTCCACGCGGCGTGCGAGCTCCTCGGGGTTCTGCTGGCGTCGCTTCGCGCCGCGGCGCCTCAGCTCGTCGAGTGTGATCGTGCGGCGCCCGTCGGCGTGCGGCGCCATCGTCACGAACTGCACCGGCGGCTCGAGCCCTTCACACGCCTCCTCGACCTTCACGCGCTGCGCGCGATCCTCGACGAAGACGATGCGCGCGTTCGACAACTCGAGGAGCTGCCGAGTCTGCGGCCCGGTGAGCGTCGGGTAGATGCCGATCGTGATGCCGCCGATCGCGATGATCGCGAGGTCGGCCTGACCCCACTCGCGGCGGGTGTTGGAGAGGATGCCGATCGGCGTCCCCTTGTTCGCTCCGAGCTCGACGAGCCCGAGCGCGGTCTCCTCCACAGCGAGGCGTGACTGCCGCCAGGTCGTGCCGACCCAACGGCCGTCGACCTTCGTGTACGACGCGATCTGCTCCGCGTCCTTTTCACACCGCGCGAAGAAGAGATTCGGCAGCGGCTCGGGGGGAGGGATCGCGCTCAGCGGGTCCACGGCCGCACCATTTTGTGTCCCGAAGACCACGTCAAGCGGCAAACGGGCGGGCCGTCGTCACTTGTCGCGGGTCGCGTGTTTCACATGGCGGACGTAGACGTCGTAGCGGGTCTGAATGGACGAGACGTACTGCACCGTCTCCACGGCGCGGCAGTACCCGTGGCGCGTCTTCTCGTGCCACTTCTTGTCCATCTTCAGCTTCAGGGCCTCCTCCACGTTCTTGAACCAACGGTCTGGGTTCTTCTTCGTCTGCTCGGCGAGGCGGCGCGCGTCGTACACGTGGCCGAGGCCCGCGTTGTAGGCCGCCAACGCGAAACGAATGCGCTGGCGCTCGGCGATGGACTCGTCGAACCGCGACACCAGCCGCGCGAGGTACTTCGCCCCCGCCATGACCTGCGCCCGGGGCGAGTCGAGGCTGCGGAAGCCGATGCTCTTCGCGGTGGACGGGAGCACCTGCATCAGGCCCTTCGCACCCCAGCGGCTCTCCGCCTTCGGGTCGAACCGCGACTCGGTGTAGGCAACCGCCGCGAGGAGCCGCCAGTCGAGCCCCGTCTCGGCCTCGGCCTCCTTGAAGAGGTCGTCGTACGGGGAGATCGTCCCGGACGCGTCGGCGCGGTACTCGAGCTCTTGCGCCTTCTTCGCGAAGCGCGAGTTGGCGCGGTAGTACTTGCCGTACAGGATCCGGATCAGCCCGCTCTTCGAGTGTTTCTCGATGAACTGCGACGCCGCCTCGTGGAGCGCGGGCGCGCCGGGGTGCACGGCCCAGCCCTTGTGGCGCGCCTCGGAGATGATGACACCCGTCTGAACCGGCTCACCCGCCGCCTGGGCGAGGTGCAGGAGGTCCTCGTCGATGACGGTGGCTTCGTACTCGCCCTCGCCGACTCGGTGCACCATCGCCTCCATCTCGACGCCGTCGGTGACGTCCACGAGCCGGAGCGCGCGGCCGAGCTTGGTCTCCACCGCGCGCATGTCGCGGAGGGTGGTGGAGCGGAAGCTGAGGTGGATCTCGAACGCCGAGAGGTCCTCGAGGGTCTCGAGCGGCTTCACGATGTTCTCGTGCGTGGTGACCACGCGCGGCGCGGAGGTCACGGGCGGCGTGAACAGCACCTTCTCGCCGCGCACGTTGGTGATCGTCGTGCCGGCCGCGATCATGTCGCCGTGCCCGTCGAGGAGCCCCTTGATCAGCGCGTTGCGGCTCGGCGGCACGACGACCGCGAGCCGAACGCCGAGCTCCTTCGCGAAGGCCTTCGCCAGCTCGTATTCGAACCCGCGCTGCTCACCGCGTGCGATGTAGTAGTGCGCCGAGTTGTTCCGCGTGAGGACGCGGAGCACCCCGCGTTTCTTGATCTCGTCGAGGTCGACCGCGTAGATGTCGCGCGTGTGCCGCGTGAGGGCGACCTCCAGGTTGGTGAGGTCTTCGGGCTCGCCGGCGCCCAGCGACAGCAGCATCAACGCGAGCGGGGCGTACGGCGACACGGACGCGCATGATGGCATCGGCACGGCGATGGAGCTAGGCTCCCCGCCGATGAGGTGGGGCCTGGCGTTGTACGTCGCGCTCGCGCTCGCGGGGTGCGGCGACGAAGTTCGAATCGCCCGCCCGCCCACGGCCTTCGCCGGGTTCGACCGCGTCGTGCAGGTTGGCGACGAGGTCGTCCTCGACGCGAGCCTCTCCTCCGATCCTGACGGCGACCCCCTCGGGTTCGACTGGGCGCTCGTGTCCCTGCCCGGCGCCAGCGAGGCGCGCCTCGACACCGGCGCGACCACCTTGGCGCGCTTCGTCGCGGACGTGCCGGGGGTCTACGTCGCGCACCTTTCCGCGGCGGACGAGGACTTCGTCGCGCAGGACCTCGTGAGCATCACCGCGACGGAGGTCTCGACGAGCTCCGTGTCCGTCGGCGTCGAGCCGGCGGTGTGCCAGACCGATCTCACAGACCTCGGTGACTGCGGCGGCGTGCCCGGCCGCGTGACGTTCACCGCGACGAGCATCGGCGCCGAGTCGATCACCTGGCGCTTCCTGCGCCTCCCGGCGGGGCTCTCGGACGACGACCTGGACGTGTCTTCGCAGGACGGCGCGTTGTCGTTCGTCCCGCCGCGCCCCGGCGACTACTGGGTCGTGGCCCGCGCGACCTCGGCGACGGGGGCGTCCATCGCGGTCGCGTCGGTCGGTGTCTTCGACGGTGACGCCCACGACCGCCCCCTCGCTCGACTCGAGGCGCCGCGTCGTGCGCAGCGCGGCAACTTCGTGTTGTTCGACGGACGCGCGAGCACCGTCGGCACTTCGACCAGCGTGCAGCGCACGTGGTCACTGGTGGGCGGCCCCGCCGAGCCGAGCGCGCTCGATTCGTTTGCGACGGGGTGCCCGCCCGAACAGTGCCGACGCTTGATACCGATGGCCGCGGGCACGTACATCGTGGCCCATCGCATCACGGCCGGCGGACGCGCGGGGGTACACGCGCTCGCGGCGGTGGAGGTCGAATGATACGTCGCTGGTGGTTGATCCTCGGTGTGCTCCTCGCGAGCTGCGGCAGCGCGGAGATCGTCGCGCCCGGCGCGCTCGTCGTGGTGGACACGTTCCCTGGCCAGGGCGCGGTCGTCGATCCCGGTGAAGTGCCGATCGTCGTCGCATTCTCGGAGGCCGTCGATCCGGGCTCCCTCGAAGACGGCGTCACCGTCGCCGTCACGTCCCGGACCGGCGCGGTGATGCGCCAGCTCGACATCGCCCTCGACGACTACGACCGCGACCGCTTCACGGCGACGTACACGGTCGAAGCGTTCCCAGCCGACGCGACGTTCCTCCTCACGGTCGACGACGCCACGGTGGTCGCCACGTCACGCGCGCGCCTGGCGGCGCCCGTCGAGCGCCGGTTCACGACGACACCCTGAACACCGACGTCAGTACGCCAGCTGTCCGAGATCGATCCCGGGGAAGACGGTCGCCTTCGCGAAGCGCGCCATCCGAAGGGCGCGGTCGGCGTTCATCGCGCGACCGTCGTTGCTCGCGACCTCGACGGCGTCGGTGCGGAGGTTCCAGCGGACACGGACGCGATCGTTGCCGCGGATGAAGACGTCCGAGATCCAGCCCTTCGCGTCGGCCTTGAAGTCGTAGTCGCGCGGCCAGGTGCCGTAGCGGTTGGAGGCGCGGACGTTCCAGGTCGCGCGATAGCGACAGGTCGTCGCTTCGTGGATGGTGAGGTTCGCGGAGGTGCTCCAACCGCGAACGTCGAGCGGAATCGCCCGGCAGTCGTCCGGCTGGGTGGTCGGCGGCTGAATCGGCGTGGGATCGACGGGCGGGAGCGGGGTCTGGCCGGGGATGAAGGTCTGTCCGTAAGCGGTGTGCATGGCGTCTCCTGGCCGTGTCGGCTGATGTAGTACAGCTGCGTACCGGTATCGGCGCGGTGGCCACGGTGTTGCTTGGCGTGCGCGACGGTTCCGCGAGCGTTCGACCGCGAATTCGGGCTCGAAACCGGGGTTTCGTGACCATCGCGACCACGGACCGTCCCGAGTGAATTTCAGAAGAAGTGAGCGAGGGCCGGGAACGGTAAGCAGGCGCCGTCTCCGTGCGGTCGCGAACCGTTTCGGTTCCTCAACGCATTTCGAACGTACGTTTACCCACCCGTAACGTCCCCGGAGCCCGTCGCAGGGGTCCCGCGTTGGCCGGCGGTTTGCTGTGTAGGGGATCGGGTATGGGACTCGTTCGAAACTTCACGCTGCGCGAGGGGCGCCAGCAGATCGAGCTGCGCCCCGGGCGACGCGGTGCGGACGCTGGTGCTCCCCGAGCCCAACGGCCCACGGTCACGCCGACGGTCCTGCCGCACCGCCCCGACCCCGCGGCGATGTACCTGCCCTCCCCGTTCGCGGCCGCGACCCACCGCCCCGAGCACCCCGCGCTCGCGAGCATCGCCGAATGCCTCCGCGCACGCCCCGCGCGCCTCGAACGGAAGTGGGCGATGTTGGCGGCCTGGCTGGGCGCCGACGATCTCGACTACGCGCGTCGCCTCTGCCGTCAGCTCGTCCCGAACGACTGGCGCCGCCTCCTCGCGATCTTCAGCGACGCACTCCTCCGCGCCCGGTTCGATCGCCAGGCGAGGTGGCGCGCCCGCGACCAACGGCTCCCGGAGGGTTGGTGGCGCGCGCCTTGGTACTACGTCGATCCGCGCGAAGGCTTCGAGGCCGCGCTCGACGAAGCCAAGGCGCTCGGCTTCGAAAACGTCGGGCTGCTGGTGAACGTCGGCGCCGACCTCGCCGCCGGGGGGACCGCGCGCCTCGAACGGTTCATGGCGCGCGCGCAGCGGCTCGGGCTCCGGATCGCGGTCGGCGTCGACTTCGGCTCGGACCCCGCGACGTGGTGGACCGGCGGGGACCTCCGCGATCCCGATGTCCTCGGTCGCGTCTTCGCGACGCTCGGGCGCGAAGCCAACCTCGGCGTCCTCGCGACGCGCACCCACCGCGTCGATCGCTGGCTCCCCGAGCCGCGCGACGCCCACCTCGTACACGCGCTGATCAAGCTCTTCCTCAAGATGCTCGGCGCCCACGAGATCGTCATCCCGGAGCTCGCGCCCGACGCGAGCCCGCTGCCGTTCGGCGGCGGCGGCGTGGTCGTCAACGGGGACGCGACGACCAGCGAAGGCGACCTACTCTTCGATCACGATCTGATGGACGCGCTGCGCGCCGCCGTACGGACCGGCGACCGGAGCGCGCTCGACGTGATCCTCTCCGAACCACCCCGCCCCTTGCACGGCGCGGCGCTCGCCGTCGCGCTCGAGCACCACGACGAGCCGGAGCGTCCCAGCGTCGCGTCCCTCGTCGAGCACGACCCGCAGCGTCTCGAGGCCGCGTACCAGCTGCTCTACAGCGTACCGGCGACGCCGATCGTGTACGCCGCTTCGCTCGCCCGCGCCCCCGACGCCGTGTGTGAAGCCGTGCGAACGCTCAACGTGCAGCGACGCCGACCTCAGGGCGTCGGCGCGAGCTCCACGACCGCCCCCGTCCAGGACAGCAACGCATAGAGTCGATCGCCCTTCACGACGAGCCGCCCGATCAACCCGGTGGGCACACCCGGCGCCTGCGGGATCGACAGCGGTGTCGCGCCGGGGAGGAAGGCCTCGCGTTCGGGATCGAACCACCCGATCCACGCCTCACCGACCGCACCGGTCTCCATGCCTTCGACGGGCGCGTACAACGCGACGGCGTAGAGGTCGCCGACGCGGACCATCGTCGACGGCTGGAATCCGTGGGCCACGCCGAACGGCGTCGCGCCGCGCACGGCGACCGGGTCCGACAGCAGTACGGTCGCGACGGTGCCGCGGATGTCGATGACGAACGCGCGCTCCTGTTCGACGGAGATCTCCGGGAGGTAGCGGTACAGCCCTCCGTTGATGTCGAGCGACACCCCCTCGAACGCCTGGTCGAGGTCGCGTACGCCCCGCGCGACCTCGTTGGTGGCGTCGTCGAGGACGTACACGGATCGCTCGTCGAGCGCGGCGTCCGCGAAGCGAGGCACACTCTCTCCGCGCGGCGGGAAGAAACGGCAGTCCGCGATCGACAGCGCGTCGGGGTCCTCGGCGAGCTCGAGGAGCACGATGTAGCTACCCCAGTCGACCTTATCGCCCACGGCGATGGGGCGCCCGATCTCCTGCATCACCGCGACCACCTCGCCGAGCTCCGGGTACGCGCGCACCGAACGTACGATGCGGTCGAGCGTGAAGCCGGACGTCGCCGTCGGCACGTCCCGTCCGCAGTCCGCCGCGGGATCGAGCTCGACGCTCGACACGACGTCGAAACCAAACTCGCCGTCGCGGCGTTCGAAGATCCCGAACGTGGTCTGCATCTGGCCGTAGGACGCGACGAACGAGCTCCCGTCGAGCACCGATCCACTGAATAGACAGTCTTCCGACGAAAAGGACCGCGACGGGTCTTCGGGATCCTCGATCTGCGTCGGCGCCTCGCCGGGACAGACCGGGATGATGTTCGGCGTCTCGTTGCGGAAAGTGATCAACCCGTCGTCGAGGGCGAGGAGCTCCTGGTAGTAGCCGCGCCGCGTGATCGCCGCGTACACGGTGAGCTCCTGCGTCGTGGATTGAAAGTAGGTGTCGTGCTCGACCCACCCGGACGCGCCCGTCTGCGCGTAGGGCAGCGGCTCCGGCTCGACGATGCGGACCTCGAACGCCTTGCACCTCAGCCACTCCCCCCGCACGCTGCACACCTCGTCACGCGGGTGCACCACCCCGTCCGTCACCCGCGCACGGATCGTCACCGCCGGTCCGACCTCGACACACGCCAGCCGGACGTCGACCCAGCAGCCGTCCGCGCGCGCCTCGATCTCGACCTCCGGGACGCAGTCCGGCCGCGGCACGGCGTCCAGCTCGCGGACGTCCACGACGTAGTCGGGGCAGGTACCGCGCGGCAGCACGTCCGACGTCGCGTGGTCGAAGAACGAGGAGTCGCAACCCGCGAGCGCGAGGAGGAGGACCGCGCGTCTCATCGCGTGAGCAGGTACACCAGGCCGGACGCGATCGAGACGGCCCCGGCGCCGAACATCAGGTTGGACGTCAGCCCCTGCGCGTTGGAGCTCGAGATGAGCTCATCGCGCATCGGGTCTTCGAGCGGACGGCCCTCGACGTCGTCGCGTGTGCTGTTCGAGCCGATCCGAAACGCGGTGCCCCCCGCCGCGAGACCGACGCCGACTCCCACCGCGGTCCACGCGACGATCGCGCCGAACCCCGAGTCGGGCGGCGGGTCCGGCGTGGTCTCGACCACGACCTTCTCGCGGACCGCCGGGAAGAGGATGTTCGCGAGCCCAGAGAAGATCGCCGGCCACAGCTGGCGATCGTCACGCGGGAAGTCGAGGTCGACGCGACGCTGCGTCCTTCCCGTTCGATCCGCGAGCAGCACACGCGCGCGCCCCGTCTGCACCGCGCCGAAGAGCTGCACGAGCAGGACATCGTCCGTCGCGTAACGCGTACCGATCGCTCCGGCGCAGACCTCGGCGTCCTCGCAGCGCGTGCTGTCGTCGAGCGCGACGTCACGCCCCGTCGCCGCCTCGATCCCCACCGCCATCTGCGTCATGACCTCCGTCGCCCCGCGGGGCGGGAGGCCTTCGGCGTTCAGCAGATGGAGGACGACGGGCGCGCTGGACAGGAGCAGGCCCAGACTCCACACGGCGACGAATCGTACCACGAAGTATGTATCGCCGTTAGGATGGCGCACGTGGAGCAGACGCTCGTCATCCGCCGCCGGTCGACGCCGCGCGGGACGTTCGGGCGGTACGCGCTCCTCGCGCCGATCGGTCGCGGCGGGATGGGCGAGGTCTGGCTCGCGCAGCGCGAGGGCGCGCCCGGGCCGTGTGTGCTCAAGCGACTGACCGAGGCGCTCGTCGACCACGAGGTCGCGCACAAACGTTTCGTCCGCGAGGCGCACGTCGCCGCGTTCCTCGACCACCCGAACGTCGCCAAGACCCTCGACGCCGGCTTCGTCGACGACGCGTTCTACATCGCGATGGAGCACGTGGCGGGCGTCGATCTCGCCGACGTGATCGGCGCGCTGCGCGAGCGTGACACGTTCATGCCCCTCCCGATCGTCATGGCGATCGCGACGATGACGCTCGACGCCCTCGCCTACGTCCACGACGCGACCGGCCCCGACGGCGCGCCGCTGTCGATCGTGCACCGCGACCTCGCGCCGAAGAACCTGATGCTCACCTTCGACGGCGACGTGAAGGTGATCGACTTCGGCGTCGCGCGTGCGTCCGTCGGTGACTTCGAGACCCGGCAGCAGGTGTTAGTCGGGACCGTCGAGTACTTCTCCCCGGAGCAGGCCGCCGGCGAGCGCGTCGACCGTCGCACCGATCTGTACGCGCTCGGGGTCGTGCTGTTCGAGATGCTCACGCTCGTACCGGTCATCGAGGAGCTGCCGGTGGGCGAAGCGCTCGCCGCGATCACCGTGCGCGCCGCGCCGAGCGCGTCCGCGCTCCGCCCCGAGATCCCCGCCGCGATCGACGAGGTCCTGTACGGTGCGCTGGCGAAGGCCCCCGCGGATCGCTTCGCGACGGCCGCTCGGTTCGCCGCGGCGCTACGGGCGACGGGCATCCCGACCGCGACCCGCGACGAGGTCGCGGCGTGGCTGGGCGAGCACTTCCAACCCGAGGCGGCCGCTACCCACGTCGCGGACACCTCCGAGGCGACGCGCGCCGCGGTCCTCCCGCCCCCGGAGGCGATGCCGAAGCCGAGCCGCGCGCCGTACGTGCTGCTCGCGTTGGCGCTGGTCTCGACCGCGGTGCTGCTGCTCTTCGCGCTCCCGAGCTCGACCGAGGGGCCCCCGGCAAGAGCGCCCGAGGTACGGGCGCGTGCGGTGCCTTCGGCGAGCGCGCTCCCTTCGGCGCGCGCGGTGCCTTCAGAACAGCCGCCGACCGAAGAGGCACCCGCCCCGAAGAAGCCGCGTCCCCGCCGTCGGCGTCCGGTCGAGCCCGCGCCCGACCTCGCACGGACCGCAGAGCCGTCGGGCGCCGAGCGTCTGCAGACCGCGCTCGCGGCGAAGGGGCTCGAGCGGGGCGACCTCACCCACCAACATCACGTCCCGGGCGTCCGCGCGCTGCGCACCGCCAAGTCGCCGGCGGCGCGAGAACGTGCGAGCGCGAAGGTGCTGAGCCACGTCGATGAGATCGACTGGTCGAGGTGGCGACTACGTCGCCGGGTCGCCGAGGTGCAGCGCCGGCTCGAAGCGTCGAAGGACGCTTCACTCGACAGCGAGCTGATCGATCTGCGAATGCAGCTCGCCGGCGACGGCGCGCTGACGCCGAAGACGTACGGGAAGATCTGCAAGAAGCTCGACGCGCTCGAGCGCTGAGGTCACAGGTCGATCCACCCCACCCGGCTCGCGACCATCTCGTCTTCGCTGAGGCCCTTCCGCTCCCGCGGATAACCGAGCGCCGTCCCGAACACCCGAACGCCATCGACGTCATGATCGCCGACGATGTGCGTGTGGCCGTAGATCGCGTGGTGGATCTTGTCGCTGCTGGTGATGACGCGGCCGAGCCCTTCGCTCCCCATGAACGCGCAGAAGAACTCCCACGGCATCTGGCCGGTGTGGGTGACGACACGGTCGAACGGCTGGTGGTGCGTGACCGCGATGATGTGCTCGACGCCGTCCTTCTCCTCGGCCTGGGCGACGTGCGCGAGGAGCTCGCGCTCCATCTGTCGCGCGACGTCGACGTCGGGCATCAGGTTCTTGTCGGCGTCGCGGAACGCGATGAAACGTGCGTCGCTCCACATCACGCCGCCGTACTGTTTGCTCTCCAGCGCTTCGATCCCCACGCCCTCGCGCAGCGCCTGCGGCATGAGCGAGTAGTCGTACCAACCGCAGGTCCCGACGATCGCGACGTCCTCGACGTACAGCGGACCGGCCGGGAGGTAGTGGGCGCCCACCTCGGTGGCGACGTCGCGCAGCTCGTGGCGGTAGCGCTGCCAGGTGTCGAGGTCCTCGCGCGCCGGGGCGAACGGGACGTCGAACCACAGGTCGTGGTTGCCCGGGATGTACGCGACGATCGGCGCCGCCTCCTTCAACGCGGCGAGCGCGCGCCGGATGCGGTCGTTCTTGTGGGAGACGTCGCCCGCGACGATCAGGACGTCCGCGCCGCCCTCGTGGATCGCGATGGCGAGCTTCACCACCGCGTCCCGGTTCTCGGGGTAGTCGGTATGAAGGTCTGAAACACTCGCGATCCGCACGTTGAAAGCCCCCTTTTTCCCACGCCGCGATCCACGTAAGGTACCGACCTTCGTGGTGCTCCGCTGGGACGAGCTGCGTAAGACCATATCGCGTCGCACCATCGATTTCAGGTCGGTGCCGGGCGGACAGGGCCATCTGCTCGCGGTCCAGCTCGATCTGCGGGCGCCGCTCGACCCGGCCGACGTCGATGTGATCACCCAGGCCGGCCATCAGGCCGCCAACGCACCGATCGAGGGCGTGATCGGTCCGCGCCTGGTCGAGGTGTCGGGGCGGCGGGTCACGATCCTCCTGGACCCGGTGTCGAACGGCGCGATGCGCGTCGACACCCTCCTCACGGCGCTGCGCCACAAGAAGCAGCCGCTCGGCGCCCCGCTCGCGGCGTCCGTCGCGATCACCGCCGCGGGGCTGCTCCAGCAGATCAACGACACGCCGGGGTTCGACGCCCCGCTCCGCGTCCACGGCGAGGTCCACAAGGGGGCCGTCCTCCTCGCGCCCGGGGGCTCCGTCGCGGTGCTCGGCCCGGGGTTGCCGGCGATCCAGGCGATGCTCCTCCCGCCGCTCACGAACGAGGTGGACCGCTTCCGCATCCTCGCGCCGGAGGCGGCGCGCGGGGAGCCGCTCGACCGCCGCGCCGACGTCTACAGCCTCGGCGTCCTGTACTACGAGCTGGTCACGGGCCGGCCGTACCTCGACCACCTCACGGCCGCGCTGGTCTGCCAGCGTGCGATCGAAGGTCAGCCGCCGTCGCTGTCCTCGCCGGTGGTCGCGGGCCGCCCCGGCCTGCTCCCGCTGTTCGAGCGCGCCCTCGCGCCCAACCGCGACGACCGCTTCTCCACGGCGATCGAGCTGTCGGATGCGATCTACGACGAGCTCGAATCGGTCGGGCTCCAACCCGGCGGCGCCCGTGAGCTCGCGGCGGTGATGCGCGCGGCGGTCCCGCCGAACGTGGGGCGCGGCCCGATGGCGCTGCTCACCTCCGACCACGACGCCGCGACCTTCGGCCAGCTCCTCGACTCCGCGCCGCGGGAGGAGGACGCACCGAAGACCGTCGTCGCGACCAACCCGCTGATGCCCGACGCCCACGTCGAGGCGACGCAGCTCGACAACGCACCGGTCGTCGGTACCCCATCTTCGGACCTCGCTTCGCTCGGGCCGAGGGCACGTTCCGTCGGACGGCCAGCGGCGACGCCGCTGACCGCCTCGGAGGGTTCGTCGCCGGTGCCTGCGTTCGGCGATTGGGGATCGGTGCTCCAGCAGGAGGTCACCGGGATCAACAAGGTGCCGGAGATCGCGCGCGCGGCCGCCGCCGAGTTCGCCACGCCCGAGGTGTCCGAGCCGCCGAAGGCCGCGCCGCTGCCGGCGCCCGAGCCGCCCAAGCCGTCGGGCCCGCCGTCATCGTCGGGGCTGCGTCTGCCGACCCCGAGCGACGACCGACGTCCGGCGCCGACCGCGCCGGTCATCGACGACAGCAAGTTCGAGGGCCTGCAAGACGCGTTGCCGGCGGCGGACTCGAGCGCACCGCGCTCGTCGCGCCCCACGCCGCCGGTGATCATCGAGGACGGCGGATCGATCGGGCGCTACGTCGCGATCGGCGCGGCGGTCGTGGTGCTCGTGGGCCTGGGGATCGCGATCGCGTCGCGGACGAGCACGCCCACCGACGAGATCGAGCCGATGGCCGTGCTCGACGCGGGGGTCACGCCGACCCCGGACGCCGGCACGTCGGTCGCGGTCACGCCGCCGCCGCCTCCGCCACCGCCGGTCGAGCCGCCGCGCACGACGGCGCCGCAGCCGACGACGAAGGGGTATCTGACGGTGATGAGCAACCCGTCGGGGGCGTCGGTGGAGCTGGACAACGGGTTCGTGGGCACGACGCCGCTCGTGCTGCCGCACGCGTTCGACAACCGCTTCTACGTGCTCCGCATCCTCGCGGACGGGCACGAACCCTGGGAGCGTCGGGTGCGTCCGGACGAGCGTCGCTCCATCAACGTGGTCGCGACGCTCGCACCGAAGTGATCACTCGGGGCGCTTGCCGCGCGGCTTCGGCGGCGAACGCAGCGACTTCAGGCGCAGCTTACGCGCGACCGAGCCGTACTTGCTGCGCGCGTCCTTGAGGTCGACGCCGAGCCAACCCGTCCCGCGTTTGAGCAGCTCCCAATCGCGCTGCGGCGGCTCCTCGTCGAGGTTCTCCTCGGGACGCGAGCCGAGCTCGGCCTCCGCCTCCTCGGTGGAGCCGGTCTGCTCGGTGATGTCGTTGCCGAGTTTGTTGAGCGCGTCCTCGCACTGCTTGATCGCGGTGCGGAGCTTCTCGAGCTCGGGCGCCACCTTGCCCTGCGACTCGGGGAGGAGCGCGATGCTGCGGTCGATGCTGCGCTTCGCCGCGGCGAGCGTGCGGTCGAGCTCGGCCACGGTGTCCTTGGTGAGCTTCGGGTCGAACTCCTTCGCGGTCAGGGCGCCGTAGAGCACCTTGAGCTCGGCGTCGGCGTACGCGAGGAGCGCGCCGGCCTGCGAGAAGTACAACCCGTGCGTCTCGGCGCGGGCCTCGGAAGTCGTCGCGCCGAGCGCGAAGGTGAACGCAAAGAGCAATGCCGTCTTCTTCATGATCGATTCGTCCTCAACTGTTGTGGCGGACGTGCATGATGTCGCCGTCCTGTACGATGTAGTCCTTGCCTTCGAGGCGGAGCTTACCCGCTTCCTTCACCTTCGCCTCGCTGCCGAGGGCGATGAAGTCGTCGTAGGCCGTGACCTCCGCGCGGATGAAGCCACGCTCGAGGTCGGAGTGGATCTTCCCGGCGGCGTTGCGCGCGTTCGTGCCGCGACGGATCGTCCACGCGCGCACTTCGTCTTCGCCGCTGGTCAGGAAGCTGATGAGATCGAGGAGGCCGTACGCCGCGGCGATGAAGCGTGACCGCATCGGCTCGGACAGACCGTAGTCGGCGAGGAACGCCACCTGGTCGTCCGGCTCCATCGCCATGATCTCTGCTTCCATCGTCGCGCACATCGAGATGAGGTCGACGTCCCGCTCCTTCGCGGCCGCGACCACGTCGTCGGGCGCGGGGCTGCCGATCTCGTCCTCGCCCTGGTTCAACACACACAGCACCGGCTTCATGCTCAAGAACCCGAACCCGGACATCGTGTGCAGCTCCTCGGCGGCGAAGGTATGACGTCGGAGCGCCTTCCCTTCTTCAAGCAGACCCAGGAGCTTCTCCATGAGTTCCAGCTCGGGCCCCTTTTTCTCCTTTCGGAGCCGCTCGATGCGCTTTTCGACCTGCACGTTGTCGGTGAGGACGAGCTCGTCGTCGAAGCCCGAGAGGTCCGCGGCGGGTTTGGGGCCGCCTTCGAGCATCGGGTTGTCGAAGCCGCGGACGACGTGCACGAGCGCGTCGGCCTCGCGGATCAGCGCGACGAGCGCGGGGTCGAGGCCGGACGCGGCGCCGCGCTCGGCGTCTTCGGGGCCGGCGACGTCGACGAACTGGATCTCCGCGCGTGTAGTCTTCTTCGGCTGGTAGATCGCGGTGAGCTTGTCGATGCGCTCGTCCGGGACCTGGATGCGGCCGAGGTTCGACGAGCCCTTCTTGCCGAACCCGGTCTCCGCGGACTGCCCCGTGAGGGCGTTGAACACCGTGGTCTTACCGGAGCCACGAAACCCGACGAGCGCGACCTTCACGGAGGCGTCGCTACTCCGAAGAGGCGTCATAGCGCAACGGCAGATCTTCCTTGCTTTGACCCTTGTCGCTACCCCGTGCTACCCGCCGACGATGCGTTTTGTTTCCACGGTCGCCGCGGTCGGTGCCCTCACATTCGCGGCCTCCACGGCGTTCGCCGGCTGGACCGCCAAGCAGTCCCACACGATGGGTGACAAGGGCGGCAAGCAGATGTCGCAGATGGCCTACGGCCACCACAAGCTGCGCGTCGACAACCCGGACCAGACGACCATCATCATCGATCTGTTGTCCGGCGACTTCACGATGGTCGACCACGGCAAGAAACAGTTCGCGTCGGTCACGCTCGAAGAGCTCGTGAAGATGCAGAACGAGATGATCGCGCAGATGCGGGCGCAGCTGCCGAACATGCCGGAGAACGTCCGCAAGACGATCGAGGCGCAGCTCGAGAAGCAGGAGAAGGCGCGCAAGGCGGACCTGTCGGTGAAGAAGACCGGCAAGAAGGACAAGGTCGCCGGGCGCACCTGCCAGATCTACACGTGGGAAGGCCCCGAGGGTGAGGTCGAGGCGTGTATGTCCGCGAAGGTCGACGTCGACGTCAGCGCGTTCCGGAACGATGCGAAGAAACTCGCCGCCAAGCTGAAGAAGGCCGGCGTCGGCGCGGGCGCCGCTTCGATGGTGCTCCTGCAGGTCGCGGACTACGGCTTCCCGCTCCGCACCAAGCGCACGATGATGCTCGGCCCGCAGGCGATCGCCTCGACGACCGAGGTGCAGGAGATGAAGAAGGACAACGCTCCGGCGTCGAACTTCACCGCGCCGAAGGCCTACAAGAAGCTCGGCTTCAAAGAGATGATGATGCAGGGCGCGCCCGGCGGTGGCGCGGGCGGTCCTCCGCGTCGCTGATCTGCTCGGGATCGTCGACCGACAAGATCAGGTCGGCCGTCGCGAGATCGCCGAGCGCCAACGCTTCCTGCAGGGCCGTTCGGCCGTCATCGTTGAGCGCCTTCAAGTCGGCGCCCATGCTCACCAACAACGTCGCGATCTCGAACGAGCGCCCCGCCGCGCTCATCAGCGGCGTGTACCCTTCGTCCCCGCGCCCGTTGAGCGGCGCACCGTACGCGATCAACACGGCGACGACCGCGACGGAGTCGAGCGTCGCCGCGAGGTCGAGCGCGTTCGCGCCGTTGTCGTCGGCGCGTGAAGGGTCGGCGCCCGAAGCGCAAAGGTGCGAGACGATCTCCACGTGCTGCGCGATGATCGCGCGGTGCAACGGCAGCACACCGTCGACCGGGTCGGGCTCGAACGACGCGCCACGCTGAAGCGCACGCGTCACGTCGTCCAGCGCACCCCGTTCGATGGCGTCGGCGAGCTCACAGTCCGCGAGCGGGATGACGTCGGCACCCATGTCCGAGATCTACGGTGACAGCGGTCGGCTCGGCGCAACAACTGGCCACCTGATCAGGGAATCAAAAAGGGATGGAGAATCGGCAGTGAGTACACGCCGAGGATGCGAAGTCATCTCAGGATGCGGACGCCGCATCCACGATGCGACGAATCACCGCATCCAGCGCGCGCGCGCGCGCGGCGTCGACGATGCGCTGAATCTCGCGCGGGAGGATGTAGATGAAGACCTCGGTCTCCTCGTCGGTCGACGCCGACTCCTGCGTGATCTCCGAAGCCGGCACCTTGAGCGCGAGCACGCCGCCCTGACGGATCTGCGAGAGCGCGGTCTCGAGCTCTTCGACGGGCTGCCCGATCGTCAACGTGACTTGCGAGAACTTCTCGCGGTTCGCGAGGAAGATCTCCTCCGGATCGAGCAGACCCATGTCGAGCGCGCGCACGGGGAACGGGCTCGCGAAACCGATCGCCTTACGCTCGTCCGGGATCGGCGTCGCCGCCTCCTGGTACCCGACGAGCTCCGCATGCAGACGCGCAGCGTCCTCGCTCGCGCCGCACGCCGCGGAGAGCGCGCGCCCCAGCTCGAGCATCTGCGACAACGACGGCGCGCCGTCGGTGGTGCGAATCCGATCCGCCGCGTTGTGGACGGCCTCGTCCTCGAGCGCCGCGCGGAACGCGGCGCGAGGGTCCTTGGGTGCCTCGCTCATCGTGTGTAGACCTGCTGGTAGAGCTGACCGGCGCCGCGCGCAGGGAGCAGGCGCAAGCCCACGAGCTTCACCTCGAGGCCGCGCAGCGTCTCGTCTCCCTTGGCCTTCTTCCAGGGCCCCTTCGGCCGCACCAGCAACTCGAGGCGGACCATGCCACGCTCCAACCTCCGGCGGAAGGCAAAGTCAGCCTCCCCCTTCGGAAGCTCGACCCACAGCGGGATGTTCTTGAGGATCGGCCGGCCATCGGCGGTCAGACGTCGGGGCTTCCCGACGGTCAACGCGACGTCGCGCTCCGGGAACAGCGGCGTGAGGTGAAGTCGGTAGGCCCGCTTGCGATCGTCCCACCCGGCGAAGCTCAGCTGGTCGCGGACATCGTCGACGACGATCTTGATGAGGTCGCCGTTCTTCTGCTTCTGGACCGTCTGCTGTTTGGACTCGCAGCCCTTCTTGTCGAAGCCGGGCGTGTCGTGGTCGCAGTCACCGAGGTAGTCCTCGAGGTACCGGCCGAGGTTGTTCACGGGCGTCGCCTCCGAAGCCAGCGATTCGTAGCTCGGTGCGTTCGGTGCGGCCGGGGCGAGGAGCAGGAGGAAGAGGCCGGCGTTCATCGAACCCGGACCATAACACCAACCGGGCGCGCGGGGAGTCTCAGTACCCTTCGCTGCGCAGCCAGTCCGCGAGCTGCGCGAAGAACTCGAGGTACGCGAAGTCGTTGCAGCGCGGAGGAATCAAAGCGCACCCCGGATCGGCGCCCACGAGCTGTCCGATCTGCTCGAGATGATCGGCGGGGATGCAACCGAGGAAGGTCCCGTGACGCGCGCTGTCGACGGTGACCAACCCATCGTTCGGCAGCACGTTGGGGCGCGACCCGATCGGGTTGCCGTCGGCGAGATCCTCCGACAACCGCATCGCGAGGCTGACCGGGTCGTCCTCGTCGTCCCAGCGCGAAACGAACGCCGGCGCCGCGGGTGCGGCGCACGCCGCGTGGTCACTCCCGACCATGTCCGTGCGACCCGCGATCGAGAAGTAGTCGACGCCCGCCGCGTCCGGGTAGTCGCGGTTGAACGCGTCCATGCCTTCGGTCGACACCTGATTCAACGCGGCGAGCACGTCGAGATCCTCGTCGCGGTCGTACACGAACGGACCGAGCACCGCGGCAAGCGCGTCGGTCGCGAGCGCGCCGAAACGATTGTCGAGGAGCCCGAGTGATCCGTCGACGAGCTCGTTGCCAACATGCGGTGTCGCGATCGTCACCACGGTGGCGACCTTGTTCGGATAGGTGGACGCGACGACGCGGGCGTCGAGGCCGCCCTGCGAGTGCCCGATCAACACCACGCGATCGTGGCCGGTCTCGGCGAGGACCTCGTCGACGAACGCGGACAGCTGCAGCCCGCGCGTCGTCGAGTCGTTCAGCGGATCGACCTCGGCGACGAACACCACCTCGCCCTGCGCTTCGAGGTGCCCCGGGATCCGGAACCAGTACTCCAGCACGTCGGCGAAGCGGTCGGTGCCGAACATCCCGTGCGCGAGCACGATCGGGTACGGCGCGCCGAGCGACTGCACCGTCGCCGGCGGCGCGGACGTGAGCGAGACGTCGGCGTCCGTTGGGGTGTCGACCGCGATCAGGGTGGATGATTCGCCCCCGCACCCGAAGACGAGGAGGACCCAGGCGAACCGGCGAAGCATGACTCGACGGGTAGCGTGGAGTCCGGGGTCGGTTCAATCGGCCGCCCCTGGTTTCAGGATCGGTCAGGCTTCGCGCGGCGTGTTCGCCTCGAGCAGGTAGACGTGTTTTTCGCTCGTGAAGTCCGAGAGCACCTGGTCCTTGTCGAGCGCCGCGCGACTCGACGCCTGGAAGCAGCGGATCGTCCCGCGCCCACCGTTCCAGTCCGAGACATCTCGGACGATGCGACAGTGACCGCCGTCGGCGCCGCCACCCGAGCCGTGGTCGACGATCAGCAGCTGGCCCGGCTCCGCCTGATCGATCAGCGCGGCGATCTTCGCTTTGCGCTCGTCGGCGCTCATCTGATCGAGGTTCCTGACTTGCGCCTTCAGGTCGAGCTCGACGTGGTCGCGAGCGTTCCGTCCCTGAATCGACTTCGTGTAGCGGTACAGCTCCGTGGCGATCGGGTACGCGCCGCTCGGGTACCGCGGCGGCTCGAAGCCCGCGAGGTAGAGCGCGGTGCCGAGCGCGAGGTTGCACTTCCAACCGCTGCCGTTCATCGACACGTCGCAGTAGCGACCGCTCGTGTCGCTCACCGCGTTTGCCTGGGAGAACTGCGGGTGCTTCGGATCGCGGCAGCGCCAGTCGGACTGCGTGCCGTACAAGCGCGCGTCGTGTTTGAGGAGGAAGTCACACGCGGCGAGCACGGTCTTCTTGCTCGGCGCCATCGCGCCGACCTCGTCGACGAGGAGCTTCGGCACCGACGTGCGGCCGACCATGTCGTTGAGGAGCTTCGCGGTCTTGTCGTCGACCTCGCCGTTCGGCGTCAGCCCGTGGGCCGCGCCGTAGATCGTCTGGAACGCGACGACGGCCTTTTCGGTCTCGCCGCCGTAGTCCCCGTCCGCGCCCCAGTTCGGCAGCGCGATCTTCGGTTGCTGCATTCGGCTCGACAGCGCCATCAAGCCGCGCTGGACGGCGACGACGGAGGCCTCGCGGTTCGTGCCGCCGCGCTTCAGGGTTGCGCGGCCCGCGAGGATGTCGCCGGCGCCCGCGATGTCCTTCACCGGCGCGGTGAACCGCAGCTCGACGCCGTGCTGGCGGCCGAGGCGGACGAGGTCGTCGCCGGTGCCCCCTTCGAGGGCGTCGACGAACTGCGGTCCGGCGAGTTTCCTCAGGTCCGACGCGCGTGTGCCGCGGCCGATGTCTTGGGAGAGCTGGGGGACCTCGCGGCGTTCGACGACGCCGTCACCGAGGACCTTCTTCATCGCGTTCGTGACTGGCATGACCCGAGGTGCATTATCGGGTTCACACCTTGCGAGGTTGCTTCAGTTGTCCTCAGAGGAGGGCCAGGCTCTCGGTCGCCACCGGGAGGCGCTCCGACGTCAGGCGCAGCATCTCGTAGATCGCGCGCAGGCGGGTGCCCGTGGTGGAGCGGCCGCGCCAACCTCCGATGCCGACCTGCGTGGCGCGATCCTTCTCGGGATCCTCCATCGGCGTGGGCATCACGGGCTCGTACATCTGCGATTCGCGGAGCAGATCGAGGAACACGGGCGCCTGCGGTTCGGGCTGGCCCCGGATGATGCGGGGCGCGACCGGGGCCTCGGGCTCCGGCGGTTCGGCGCGGGCCGCGGGGAAGGACACCACGGGGTCCGGCTCGCCGCGGACGATCACCGGCGGGGGTGTCAGATCCGGGGGCGGCCGCCAGCCGTCCGGCGGATCGGTGTCGGGATCTTCTTCGTCATCGCGGGCGAGCGAGGGGAGCGTGCCCTCGTCCCAGTACAGGCGCCCGGTCGGCTCGTAGAGGTGGGCCTTCACGGCGGTCGCGGGCCCGGAGACCTCGACCATGCAGCGGGTGACGTCGGCCACGACGCGGGCGGTGACCATCGCGATGTCCTGGCCGGGGGCCTCGCCGAGCGAGACCGTGGTGCCGCCGCGCAGCTCCAGGGTGAGCGTGACCCGGCCGTCCAGGAGGGGCCGCAAGCGGACGCGCTCCGCGGAGGTCAGCGGGTAGGCGGCGAGGAGTGAACCCCCGAGGTCGCGGCGCGGATGAACGGCGCGTACGTGGATCGCCGCCGTCTTGGCGCTCAGATGGATCGTTTCCCGCGCTAGGCGAATCACGACCGAGTCATCAGGCAGAATCGAAGTACTCATCCTCAAGTTGGCAGGCGACCGCAAAGCCTTCTAACGTCGAGAGGTTGGTCGCGATCCCTCCCGACGTGCGCCCCGACCTCGCCGAACGCTATCGACAGCTCCGTCCCTTCGACGAGGCCGAGGTCGCGCTCGTGCACGCGCTCGTCGAGCGCCCCGACCGCCTCCCTCGCACTCATGAGGTCATACTCCGGCAGGCGCTGAATCTTGCCCGCCTCTGGGTGATTTCTTCGAAAGATCCCGTCGTCGTCGGTCCGCAGCTCGGCACGTTCCGGGATCGCGTGCGCCCGCTCGCCGACCGCATCCTGCGCGCAAAGGGCCTCGATCCGCGCGCGCTGGGCACCGACGCGCAGGCGCTCGAGCCGCACCTGAGGACGGCGCGCGACGGGCTGCGCTCGCAGTTCCTCGGCCGCCTCGACGCGGCCGACCTCGAGCGCGAGCTCACCGAGAAGGCGCTCGTCCTCGCCGTTGGGGGCGGAGGGGGGTGCGGGTACGTGCACCTCGGCACCTTCAGCGTCCTCGAGTCGCTCGGCCTGACGCCCAAGCTGATCAGCGGTTCGAGCATCGGATCGATCCTCGGCCTCTTCCGCGCGCGCGAGGTGCACTACCGCGACGAGACGGTGCGGGCGGTGACACACGGGCTCACGTTCAAGAAGATCTTCCGGATCCTCGACGCCGAGACCCGCTACGCGATGCCGGGGGCGCTGAGGCTCTACCTGCGGTCGGCGCTGTCGCGGTTCTTCGTCGGTATGGACGGCGAGACGCAGCGCCTGCAGGACATGCCGATCCCGTTCATCTGCGTCGTGACCGGCGTGCGCCGCGAGGCGGTGCGTCAGGTCGACGAGTACGAGCGGATGTTCCGGCGCGAGATTCGACGCGGGGCGCTCGGGCGCCTGCTGCACCTGAAGGACATGATGAGCAACGTCGTGTCGCTGCTGTCGGAGCTCGTCGCGACGCCGGGTGCGCTCACGCAGATTCCGCTCGGCGCGGAGACGATGTCGCAGGCGTTCGACGTGATCGACGCCGTGGGTTTTTCGTCGGCGCTGCCGGTGGTCATCCAGTACGACATCACGCGCGACGACCCGCGGATGCACGCGATCATGCGCTCGCTGATGGAGCACCACGGCGTCGACTACTTCGCGGACGGGGGCATCGCGGCGAACGTCCCGGCGCGGGCGGCGTGGGAGCACGTGCAGTCCGGGCACCTCGGGACGCGCAACGCGTTCATCCTCGGGCTGGACTGCTTTGCCCCCCAGATCGGGCGCAACGTGTTGTTCCTCCCGCTGCAGCGGATCGCGGCGGAGAACGTCGCCAAGGAGCGGGGCTTCGCGCAGCACGTGTTCACGTACCGGTGGACGCTCTCGCCCACTTCGCTGGTGCCGAAGCGCCGCGCGGTGGACCAGGCGATCCGCCGCGGGAAGGCCGAATTCGCGCAGCAGGGACCGTTCGTCCAGAAGATGCTCGAACCCCTCACTCTCCCCTGATTCCGGATAGATACAGTACGGTCGAAGTTCCTTGACCGGCTGGCCTGGCGCAGGTTTGGGTGTCCGGCATGCAGGACGCCAAGCGCATCTGGTTGGACGGTGAAGTCGTCGATTACGGGGCGGCCACGACGCACGTCCTGAGCCACACGCTGCACTACGGGTTGGGGGTGTTCGAAGGCATCCGCGCGTACAAGACCGCCGGCGGAAAGACCGCGATCTTCCGGCTCGAAGACCACACGAAGCGCCTCCTCGACTCCGCGCGGATCTGTTTGATCGACGTGAAGTACACGGTCGAGCAGATCAACGAGGCCTGCAAGCTGGTCCTGAGGGAGAACGCGCTCGACGAGGGCTACCTGCGGCCGCTCATCTGGCTCGGCGAGGGATCGATCAAGGTGGCCGCGGTCGACAACGCGGTCCGCTTCGCGATCGCCGCGTGGCCGTGGGGCGCGTACCTCGGGGACGAAGCGCTGGAGATGGGCGTGCGGTGCTGCGTGTCGAGCTACACGCGGATGGGGGTCCGCTCCCACTACGAAAAGGCGAAGATCTGCGGGCAGTACACCAACTCGGTGCTCGCGAAGCGCGAGGCGATCAACAACGGCTTCCACGAGGCGATCCTGCTCGACCAGGCCGGCTACGTGACGGAGGGCAGCGGCGAGAACCTGTTCATCGTGCGGGACGGCGTGCTGTTCACGCCGCCGCGCGGCGCCTCGATCCTCGCGGGCTTCACGCGCTCGAGCATCATCACGCTCGCGAAGGACGCGGGCTTCACGGTGCGCGAGGAGCGCTTCACGCGCAGTGACCTGTACATCGCGGACGAGGTCTTCCTGTGCGGGACGGCCGCGGAGGTCACGCCGGTGCGCGAGATCGACGGGCGTAGGATCGGCGCGGGCCGCCGCGGTCCCGTGACCGAGCAGCTGCAGCAGGCGTACTTCGATGCCGTCCGCGGGAACGACGAAAGCCACCCCGAGTGGCTGAGCTTCGTCTGAAAAACGGCGCGCGCGGGTCGAAGCTCGCGGCCGAAACCCTTCCGAACGGTCGCCGACACCAAAAAATTTCAAAAAAAAATCGGCCCGAATCGGACCGGATCCGTGTGGCAGAGCCGTCGACGGCGGCGGTTGGACCGTGTGGTCCACACAGTGAAACACACGTTGTCCACAGGGTCGGACGTTTGTCCGACCCCTGATAACCTCCTGCAACCACTAACGCTTTTCGCCCACCCGAGCCCCGGTTCACACCCCCCGAATGTTTCACGGGCGAGCCGTGAAAACGAAGCGTTATCAGCCGGTTACAGGGTCCGACATCGGCGTATCAGGGTTCACATCGGCTGCGTTGACAGGTTGGAAATCAACTCGATATCGCTGATCTACGTCGTGAGATCGAATGCTTACGGCGACCATATTTCAGATGTGGTTCGGGCGTGAAACACTCGGACCTTGGGACTCGGGGGAGAGAACCTAATGACGATCAAGCGGGAAGCGTTTCGGGACATCGACGACCGTACGGAGGATCTACTGGAGCTGGCGGCGTCGCACCCGGACATCTGGCAAGGGTTTCTACGGGAGCTCGAGCTTTCCTGGATTTACCATGAGAACGCCCTGGAAGGGATCGTTCTCACACACGCGGAGCTGACGAGCGCGCTCAAGGGCCGCCCGATCGCCCCGGAGACCTACCACGACATTCGCAACCAGCGCCTGGCGGTGAGCCTCGTCCGGCGTGAGGCCGCCGAGGGCGGGAAGGTGGACATGGCCCTCGTCCGCCGCATCCACGCGACGCTCGGCTCGCACGACCCGGACTTCCAGCCGGCGCGCTACCGGAAGGACATCCCGTTGCACCGGGCGTACTTCCACGACATCGCGCAGCCCCAGGTCATACCGAGCCGCGTCCAGAAGCTGTTCGACTGGGCGATCGAGAACGATCCGGAGGACGACGACGCCGTGCGCTTCGCCGCGCACCTCCACCACGAGTACATGAGCATCTTCCCCTTCAGCCACCACACGGGGAAGACCGGCCGCCTGCTCGTGAACTACGTGCTCATCCGGCACGGGTACATGCCGGTCGTCTTCCACGCGACCGAGCGCCAGCGCTACTACGACACCCTGCGCCTCTCGAAGAAGCACATGGAGCAGCTCCTCATCGACATGATGGCGAACTGCATCGAGAACGGGACGATGTACATCGAGAAGGAGCTCGCGGAGCGCGAGCGCATCGCGACCCGCAACCGCCTCGCGCTGGTCAAGTAACTCGACGAAAACGGCGCCCCGTGGTCGGCTGGGGCGCCGTGCGCGTGATCGATCTCGACACTCGCATCCTTCCCTTCGGCGACCGCGTCGGCGATCTGCTCTGTCTGGATCGAACCTTCGAAACCTTCGCAGCCCAACAGCTCGACAACAGCGGCGTGGCCCCGGCGCGCGCGACGCGCGCGGACTACGCGTTCGCGAGCGCGCCGATCTGGTCGGCCTTCGCCGCGAAGGCGCGCGGACCGAGCGCGCTCGCCGTGCCGGTCGGCTCTCCCCTCGCGAAGTACCTCGCGGTGTCCGGCGCACGCCGCGACGGTGATCGGTTCGTGCTCGACCTCTTCCTCGACGCCCCTGACGGCGACCTCGACACGGTGCGATCAGCGTGTGTCCCCGTCGAGGTCGACGTCGACGTCACGCTCCGCCGCCGCGAGTTGATCCGCGTCGGTCCCCCGCCCCACCACATCGACCTCGTCGACGACGGCGTCCTCGCGATGCACGTCGAACACTGGGTGCACGTGCTGTGGCTGTGGCCCGCGCTCGTGCGCCGCCTGCAGAAGCGACCGACCAAGAACGTCATCGGCGACAACGTCCAGATCCACCCCAGCGCGCGGGTCGAGGGCTCGGTCATCGGCGACGACGTCCAGATCGGCGCGTCGTGTTCGATCGAAGGCAGCTTCATCGGCGCGGGCTGCCAGCTCTCGGATTTCACGAAGTGCCGCTACGCCGTGCTCGGCCGCGACACCCACACCCTCGCCGACGCGAGCTTCTCCGAGATGGTCGCGCTCGGCGGGGGCACCCTCACCAACCTCGGCTTCGCGGACTCCGTGCTCGGCCACGACGTGTTCCTCACCACCGGCGTGATCTTCTGGAACGAGCAGCTCGACGGCACGGTGTTCGTCGACCACGGCGGCGCGTCGGTCGACACCGGCCGCAAGGAGCTGGGCGGCTGCGCGGGCCACGGCTCGGTGCTCGGCGCGCGCACGATCTTGGCTCCGGGCCGCGGGCTCCCGAACCGCACGACCGTGGTGATGCGCAAGGAGGAGAGTGTCTTTGCGATCCACGACGCCCCGCCCGGCACGCCGATGATCTGGCACGAGGGCGCGATGGTCCCCGTCGCGGACGTGGCGCCGGACTATGTCCCCGAAGAGATCGCGGAGGAGCTCGCGTGAAGGGCCGTGCCGTCGTCCTCACCACCGACACGGTGATCTCACCGTTCGGCGACCCCGCGCGCGAAGCGTACTTCTCGGGCGAGACGATCGAAGAGACGCAGCGCTCGACGTTCGCGCGGATGAAGTTCGAACGCGTCGTCGCCGCCGACCCCTCGGAGGCGATGCGCCTCGTGAAGGAGGCCCCCGCGGGCCGCCCGGTGCTGCTGCTCCTCGATCGAATCTACCTCAGCGAGAAGGCCGCGAAGGACTTCCTGAAGGCGGCGCGGCAGACATCGCGGCCCGCCGCGCTCAGCCTGACGCTCAACGCTTCGGTGGACTACACCCTCCCGCTCCAGTCGGTGCGCAAGAACGGCGACGCCGTGGTGCACGACGTCCTCCTCGTCGAGGGCGCGACGCTCCCCGAGCCGGCGGACGGCGAGGACGGCGTGACCTGGCTGCGCCGGATCGAAGCCACCCCGGTCGACGTCCCGAAGCGCGAGATCGTCGCGCCGATCCCATTGCCGACGATCGGCGAACGCGAAAAGGCCACCCTGCTCTACCCGATCACCTCCACCTTGGTGGTGTCGATCGAGCACTGGGTCCACGTGTTGTGGCTCAACCAGATCGCGTTCGGTGTTCGGTGGGTCGAGCTGCTCCGCCGCAAACCGCTGTGGGGCCTGTGGCGCGCGCTCACGACGTTCTCGCTGAACAAGTTCAAGCTCCTCGACCGGCTCGTCTACAAGCACAAGGGCGCGTCGGTGCACCCCAGCGCGTACGTCTCCGCGTCGATCCTCGGCGAGGGCGTGAAGATCGGCGCCAACGCCAGCGTCCGAAACTCGATCGTGGGTGCGGGAGCCGTCGTGCAGGACCACGCGGTGCTGCTCAACTGCGTCGTGGGCGAAGGCGCGCTGATCCGCGAGAACGCGTTCCTGGTCAGCAACGTGATCTACCCGGACGCGACGGTCGGCAACTACAAGCTGCAGGTCTGTCTGATCGGTCGCGGCGCGTACATCAACAACTGGGCGTCCTTCGTCGACGCGAAGTTCATCGGCCACGTGAAGGTGAACAAGGACGGCGCGCTGGTCAGCTCCGAGCGCGCGTTCCTGGGTTCCGTGATCGGGCACCGCGCGAAGATGGCGGCGAAGATGATCGTGCAGTGCGGGCGAGAGATCCCGAACGACACGGTGATCGTGATGCGCCCCGACGAGATCATCCACACCGTCCCGGAGCACATCGAGCCGGGGCGCCCCCACGTGCGTGACCGAGGGACCCTCGTCCCGCTCGGGGAGGAGTCGTGAAGCGACTGGCGCTGCTCCTCGTCTTCGTGGCGAGCGCCGCCCACGCCGACGATCGCCGCTACCGCGCGCTCGACGCGTCCGACATGGACGCGCTGTCCCGCGTCCTTCGGAAACACGTCGCCTTCCTCAGCGTCACCCCGAAGCGCGAGGGCCCATTGTCGCCCGAGCCTCGCTCGGCCTACGGCGCGGTGATCGGTCCGCGTCGCCTCGTCGCGCTCGCACACCTCGTGAAGGGCGCGGACCGCGTCACCGTGCAGGGGCCCCAGGGGAAGCTGACCGCGAAGCTCGCGCTGCTCGATCTCGAGCGTCGCGTCGCGCTGCTCGACACCGACGCCCCCCTCGCGAAGATCGGCCTCGTCCCTGCGAAACCTTCGACCGCGGCGTGGAAGGTCGACATGGAGCTGTTCGCGCTCATCTCGACGGAAGGTGAAGCCGGCGTGCTGCACACCGTCGTCACCCAGACGGGCGAGCTCGCGGAGTACGAAGGGCACCCGCGCGTCGACGTGGTGTTGAACGCGGGGATGCCGGTCTTCGACGACCGCGCGCACCTCGCCGGCTACTCGCGCGTGCTCGCTTGGGATCACGACCGCCACATGATCGTCCCCTTCGCGAAGGTCCGCGCGGCGCAGACGTCGACGACGACGCGCGCGCCACCACCGCAGCGCGACAAGAAACCCTGGTGGGCGCGTTAGCGCGTCACAGCAGACCGACGGCGCGTGACATCGTGCCTCACTCGCCCGCGCTTGCGCGGCGCGCTCCGCCTGGATCGTGCCTTGCTCCTCCGAAGGGGCATGAAGACACCGCATCACCCGCTGAAGTACGCCGTCGCCGGCCTGACCTGGTTGCTGGTGTTCTTCGGCGCCGCGCTCGTGAGCTGGAACCTCTGGGGTGAACGACGCCCCGCGCTCGTCGTCGCACCGCAGATCCACAACGCGGACTTCGACCAGACTCGCCTCCGCACCGCGAGCGACGGTGTCGCGGCGCGCAGCTCGGCGGATACGCCCGACACGCTCCCGCCGCCGGACGCACGCGACGTCGGAAAGACCCGCGCGACCGATGCGGCGTCCGAGGACATCGGGGTCGCGCTGAAGGACGACGCGCTCCCGTCGGTCGACCTGGAACGAACGCATGGCGACTGGGTCGGCGTCGAACGAAGCCAGACCACCATCCTCTCCGACGAAGACTTCCGCGCCGCCATCGCGGACTGGACCGCCCCGCACCGCTGCGCGCGCCGCGGCGACGACGCGTCTGCGCTCGCCCTCGCGCTGACCATCGCCCCCACCGGCGAGGTGGTCGACGCGCGCCCCCGCGACGTCGACAACCTCGCGGAGCGCCGCATCGCGCGGTGCCTCGTCAGGCGCGTCCCGACGCTGTCGTTCCCGCGCACGGACTCGGACACCGCGTACGAACGCGAAGCCACGTTTGTCTTCTGAGACGCGCCGGTGACGACGGTGATCAGCCGGGCTTCTTCTTCGCCGTCGCCTTCTTCTTCTTCGGCGGCACGAACTGCCGCGCGCTCCCCGGCGTGATCAGCCGCTCGAGCTCCCGCACGAGGTTCGGGACGCCGGCGAGGCGCGGCTGCTCGGGGTGGCGCTTCTTGTACATCGTCCGCGCGTTCACGAGGCGCGCGCGCTCCTCGTTCCACAGCGCCGCCGCGTGACCCGCGTGCTCGGTCGCGAGCGTGAGCTCGCCGCGCCACGCGCAGACCGCGGCCATCAGGCGCAGCTCGAGGAAGCTACCGTGCGGGCGCATCGACGACTGCGAGCGCGCGAGCTTCTCCTCCGCGTACTTGCGGAACGCGTCGCGGCCGCTCTTGTCGTCCAGCCACGGCACCCCGTACTCGAGCACCGCGCGCGCGAGGTTCTTGGCGCAGCCGTCGATCTCGTCCTCGCTACCGAAGGACCACCACACGTCGGCCTTCGCCGGGCTGACGATGCCCACGCGCACCCAGCGCGTCGCGTCGTGCGCGTGCGGGCCGACCTGCGGCGTCGGGATCCAGCGGACGTACGGCTTGAGCCACTCGAGGTCGAGCCCGAGGTTCGCCGTCACCCGACCGCCGTAGATCGAGTGCTGCAGCTCGATGACCTGCGTGACCGCGCCCTCGCGGCGCACGTAGTGCCCACGCCCGCCCGCGAAGCCTTGCGCCTTGAGCGCCGCGCCCGCGTGACGACGGAAAGCGGCGACGACCTTCGACTTCGACATGACGTCGCCCCTCAACCGAGGAGCACGAGCCCCCCCATCAACCACAGTCCGGCCACGAACATGATGAACGCCGTGTAACCGATGATGTCCTTGGCCGTGACGCCGGTGATGCCCAACAACGGCAACGCCCAGAACGGCTGCAGCATGTTCGTCCACTGGTCGCCGTACGCGACCGCCATGACCGCCGACGAAAACGGCACGCCGACCATCTCCGCGGCCTGCACCGCGATCGGCCCCTGCACCGCCCACTGCCCGCCGCCGCTCGGCACGAAGAAGTTGATGAACCCCGCCGACAGGAAGGTCAGCACCAGATAGCTGCTCGCCGACGCCGTCGACGCGGCCCACCCCGCAAAGAGCTTCGCGAGCCCGGACGTCGCCATGATCCCCATGATCCCCGCGTACAGCGGAAACTGCAGGATGATTCCCGAGCACCCCGCCACCGCGTCCTGCACCGCCTTCAGGTACGCGCGCGGGGTCTTGTGCAAGAGCAACCCCGCGGTGAGGAGCACGAGGTTCACCGCATTCGGGTCGAGCTTCGACAGACCGTTCTTTACGAAGTACAGCGCGAGGCCGTACGCGAGCGGCGCGACCAAGAGCAGCGTGACGAAGAAGCTCTGCTCCAGCCGCTCCGGCACGGTCTCGGGCGTCACCGGCGCCGGCGGGGTGTCCTCCGCGACGTCGAAGACCTCGATGCCGACCGCTTCGTCGTCGCCGCGCGGCGACAGGAACCAGATCACCACGGGCACGAGCACGAGCAGGCCGCCCGAGATGACGAGGTTCATCGGGCTCAGGATCGTCTCGAACGTCGACAGCGGCGCGGTGCGCGCGCCGAGCTCGGCGCCGAGCAGCTCCACGAGGTCCTTCTGTGTGGTGACCTTCAGCGGCGCCGACCCCGAAAAGCCCCCGTGCCAGCACATGAGGCCGGTGTACCCGGCCGCGACGAGCAGCGGGTAGTGCACCCGCACGCCGCGGCGCTGACAGGAGCGCCCCATCTCACGCGCGACGAGCGCGCCCACGATCAGCGCGAGGCCCCAGTTCAACAGCGATGTCGCGATCGCGACGAACGCAACCAACGCGCCGGCCGCCCCCGCGCTCTTGGGGAGCGCAACCACCGCCGCGATCTGACGCCGCACGAGCGGCGTGCTCGCGAGCGCGTGCCCGGTCACGAGGATCAGGCACATCTGCATGGAGAACGCGAGGAGCTTCCAGAAGCCGGAGGGCCCCTGCCACCCGGTGATCACGCCGTCGACGGTCGTGTCCGTGAGCGCCAGCGCGAGCAGCCCGGTCAGGAGCGTGAGGAGGATGGCGAGGACGAAGGGGTCAGGCGTCACCGCGCGGAAGAAACGCGCAAGAGCGCCACCGATCACGCCGCCTAGAGACGACGACGGCCGGGATGGGCCAACCACCCCGGCCGTCTACTCGACAATGTGATGGTCGATCAACAAGGCAAGCGTTCTACGGGAGGGTGTAGACCGCGACCTCGCCGACCTCGTCGATGGTCGGGGTGCCGACGCCGCCGTCGTTCACCGCGCGGATCCGCATCCAGCCCGCCACGACCGACTCCGACGCCGTGGTGTCGAAGCTGACCAGCGTGCTCATCTCGTTGCGCGCGCCGTTCTCGCCGCAGGCCTTGCCCTTCTGGGTCCACATCGCGTCGCCGGCCGCCTTGGCCGCCGTCAGGTCCGCGAAGTTGGTGACCGAGAACTCCAGGACGAGGCACGCGTTCTCCGCGTTCTTCACGAGCGAGTTCAAGAGGCCCGAGTCGGTGATCTCGGCGAGCTCGAGGTCCGCGTAGATGGCCGTGGCCATGTTGTTGATCGTCTCGCGGGTCTTCGGGTCGCCGTCGTCGGCGCGCGTCCCGAGGAGGTCCTGGTCCGCGCCCGTGCCGACCGCCCACAGGCCCTCGAGGCCGACCGGATCACGCATGGCGGTGATGTCCGGCACCGGCTCGGTCACCGTGAAGCGCGAGACGAAGCGGTAGTTCGGGCTGTTCGCCTGGATGTACGCGGCGACGTCGCCGTTGGCGTCCGAATAGAACGAGTACACCGAGAACGCAGACAGGTAGCGCTCCAGCTGACCGGTGCCCGCGGGGGAGCAGCCCCCCTCGACCACGTCACCCTCGTTACAGCGGATGATCAGGCGCGGCGTGTTGCCGGACGGCCCCTCGACCGAGATGCGGTACTTGTTCTTCACCTGCGAGGAGCCGCGCTCGATCGCGTTCCAGGAGAGGCGCAGCAGACCCGTCGTCAGCGCGTCCGAGAAGTCGGCGCTCGCGGCCGAGTCCCACATCTGCAGTTGGCCAGCGCCCCACTCGGCGTCCGCGCGCATGAAGGTCTTCTGGTACGTGTAGATACCGGAGCGCTTCAGGGTGTCGTTCGGGTCGCGGATCACGAGGACGACCTTGGCGCCCTCCACCAGACCGTCCGCGGTCGAGTACCCGCCCGGCAGCGAGATGTCCTCGCCGAGGACCTCGAACCGGAACGCGCCATCCATGCCCGTGCGGGTCGTGGTGACCAGCTCGATGTTGAAACCCACCGCGTCGTCGCCGCGCGGTGCGTCGGCGAAGATCTGCTCGGTCGTCGGCTCGAGGAGGCGGCTGTCGCTCCAGTACTTGAGCATCCGGACCTCGACGTCCGCCATGGGCGTCCCGTCCGCGCTCAGCGCCGTGCCCACCGCCGCATACGTTGCGTTGGGGTCGATCGCGGGGTTACCGCAGGCTGTGGCCAGACCAGCCATGGAAGTGAGGAGAAGGCCATAGAATCGTAGTTGCATGAGTTTTAGCTGCCTCCCTGGGGCGGCGGGCACACCATCATCCGGCCGCCGCCGCGTCAATCTCTAGCACCCTTGTAGACGCATCTCGGCGCCCACTGGGTGTTTGTGCGTGCGATCACGCCGGGGTCAACCCCGAAGCGCGAGGAATCAGCGCCTCCACCGGGGGCAGCGGCGGGGTCAGGCGCTCGATAACCGGCCCGAGGTCGGTGCCCGTGCGCTGCCCGTACAGCGTGAGGTCGAGGACCAGGTTCGAAACCGCGACCTCGATCAGCGGCGTCTCCTCGGTCACCACGCTCCGGTTGTCCTCGGTCGCCTCGGCGCCGCCGACCAGCAGGTGTCGGCGATCCCCGACCAGGATGATCCGGTGCGGCCAGTACGCCTCGAGCTCGTCCTCGGGGATGTCGTAGCAGAAGGTCCGCCCGATGCCCTGCGGGAGGCGGTTGAACGAGAACACCACCACGTCGATGCCGTTCGCCACCGCCGCCTTGAGGGGCGCCTCCAGCGCGAGGATCTCACGGCGCCAGGCCGACACGTACAACGTCCGGTCCGTCCGCTCGATGAGCGCGCGCGCCTGCTCCAGCATCGGCCCGTACCCGACGAACGTCCACGTGACGGTGTCCGGGCCCTCCACCGAGAACTGCGACAGCGCCCCCTCCAGGGTGTCGAGGTTCTGCCGAAAGCGCGACTCCATCAGCTCCAAGAGCCGCTTGGGGGGCAACGGCACGAACTTCGCGGGCTTTTGCTGGATCGCGTTGATGAGGCCCACGGCCTCGAGCTTCTTCAGGACGCCGTAGATCGCGGAGCGCGGCACCTGCGAGCGCGCCGCCAGCTCATAGCCGGTCGCGGGGTGGTTCTTGAGGAGCGCGACGTACGCTTTCCCCTCGGTTGCGGTCAGCCCCAGCTCCTTGAGCGCGGCGACCACCTGGACTTCGACATCGGCGCTTCGTCCCACGGGCGCGGAACGTCACCCGAGCGGGCCGGCTGTGTCGAGGGGCATTCGTCCAGAAATGCGTTACGAGGGTATCTGCGGGAAGGCGACGTACTTTTCGAGGGTCGCGAGGATGTCCGTGACGGCGTCGATGCGGTCCAGCGCGTTGATCTTGGCGGCTTCCAGGGCCACCGAGCCCTTCGAGAGCTGCGCGCGCTCGGTCGCCATGTCCTCGCGGCGCTTGGCGATGAAGGCCTTGCGGTCCTGCGGCGTCATCGCGAAGACCTCGGCGAACGACTCGCCCATCTTCCGGGCGCCGTCGATGATCTCCTGCGCAGAGCTCTTGCCGTCGTCCATGGCCTGGACCGCGAGCTTGATGAGCGCCGGCGCGTCGTCCTTGATCATCCGGATGCGGTCCGGCGTGACGTCGGCCGCGCCCCGCAGGATGCTCGCGTACGTCGAGCGCAGCTCACGGACGGCCTGATCGGCGATCTCGGAGGACTTCACCTGGGCGGCCGAAGCCCCGAGGGTCCCGATCAGCAGCTGGAACGTGCTCGTGGCGGCGCCGCCGTAGCGGCTGTCGCCCAGCTTGGCGAGCGACTCGTCGACCAGCTTCCGAATCGGACCGGCCGGCTGCGCGAGCACTTCGTGCCGGGGCAGCTCCTGCGCGTCGATCGCGCGGGGCGCGACGTTCCCGATCTGCTGGGCGTCGTCGGCCCGCGTCGGCCGAACGTCGCTCGTGTTCGGGAGTCCGGGGATCACACCCCGCTGGCCCTTGCCGATCGTGTTATCCGCCAAAGTCGCCTCCTGTCGCTTCGCGCTGCCTCCTTAATAGAGGCCACACTCCGATATACAACCACATGTACGCACCAAGTCGCAAGATCTTCCTTCACTGCGCCAAGAAGGCTTCGAGCGACCGTTTCCGCACCGGATCCGCCATCCGCGTCGCCGCGTCGGCGAGGTCCGCCCGCGCCTCCACCGTGCGCCCCAGCCGCAGGAGCAGATCCCCCCGCGCGAGGAACGCCTCGCTCGCGACCTCGTGCTGCGCCTCGTCCTGCGAGGCGAGCCCGATGGCCTTGCCGAAGCTGACGAACGCGTCCTGCACCTCGTTCAACAGGGCGCAGGCGTGCCCGAACATCAGCCGGTGCACGGCGTCGTCGGGCTCCAGATCGATCAGCACGCCGAACGCCGCCTTCGCGATGTCGGCCTTGCCGGACTTCATCATCGACATCCCGAGCGCACCGAGGGCCCGACGCTCCTTGTCGTCGAGCCACGGGAAGTCGCGCACGTCGATGTCGCCGCGGATCAGCCGCGACAGATCGTGCGCCACGTCTCGGGAGGTGGATCCCATGACAACCTGGTCGTCGTCCGCCGACAGCGCGCCCTAGTCAAGGGAACGCCCGGGTGGCTTTCGCCGCACCGGCCGACGCTCCTCCTGCGCCTCGCGATCGTTCGACGCCCCGTGCTCCGACCCGCCCTGGCGCGGCCGCCGACTCGGGCGGTTCGGGACCGGCGCCGTGGCGTCGGGACCGAGCGCGCCCGTACGGGTGTGGTCCGGATCCGGACCGCGGCGCGCGAGCGACGGAGGCCCGTCGATGATCAGCGACGGCCCCTCGGCGTCCCATTCCTCATCGGACTCCTCCACCAACCCCGAGCCCAACCGCGGCGCACCCACGTCCTCGACCTCGGCGTGCACCCGCGAGTCGTAGACGTCGTCGACCGAAGGCTCCTTCAGCCCGGCCGGCATCCGCGCGCCGACGCCGAGCGTGCGCTCCGCGAGCGCGCGCATGTCACCGTGCCCCGTCGGCGCGTCCAGCGCATCGAACGGGTCGAGCGAAGGCGCGAGCTCCTGCGCGGAGGTGCGGATGTCCTGGTCGTCGAACCGCTCGAATGGCGACGACAGCTCGCGGTGTTCGTCCTCCGGGATGTCGACGTTCCCGACCCCGGCCGCCGCCGTGTACGCCTTCGCGGCCCACGCCGAGCCCTCGTTCCCGTTGGGCGGTCCGATCTCCGTCGGCGTGCGTTCGTTCGGGACGCGGCGCTTCGGCCCGCTCCGCGCCCGGTCGTCGGTCTGCATCTCGTCGAAGGGCTCCGCGGTCGGGTCCTCGTCGACCTCGACGTCCTCCTCCTCTTCGAGCGCGTCGACGTCGACCAACGACTCGGCGGCCTCCACCGCTTCCACCGCCGCGTCGAACGCGGCCATCACCTCGCCGTCGATCATCGGTCCGGCCGGGTCGTTCGTGGTGCGCTCGTCCGACTGCGGGTCCGGCGCGAACTGCGTCTGGTCCTCGCCGTCGGTCATCACCTTGCTGTCGGGGACGTCGATGACCGGCACCTTCACCGCGAACGCGGGCGTCGCGTCGCCCCGCGCGGTCTCGTCGACGTCACCCGTGTCGAGGTCGACCGAGTCCGCCGTCGGATCGTCGAGCTCGTGCACGAAGGACTTGCTGACGAGGTCCTCCGGGATGAGGTCGAGCATCGCCGCCTGGACCGCGTCCTCCGCGGGCTCGGGGACCTCGAGGTTGGGCGCCGACGCCGGCGACATCACGTCGTGCGCCGGCGCCGGGAGATCGGTGGTGTCCGGTACACGGACGGGCCGGCCGGAGGACTGCGTCTCGAACGCGAGCCCGTCCCCGCGGAACGCGGCGCGCCCGATGCGCAGCACCGGCGCCGCCCCCGGCGCCGCCGACAGCTCGACGACCACCGAAAACGCCGACTCGACGAGCGCCTCCGCGGCCGCGCGCGACAGCTCCGCGCGCCCCGCGAGCACGCGCGCCATGACCCGCATCAGTCCGGTCTCGCCGTCGGGCGCTTCGATCGACGCCACCACGGGGCGGCCCGAGGCGAGCAGATCGGACCACGTCGTCGGCGAGGGATCGAACGCCACCACCGCGTCCGCCGCGACGGCCTGAATCGCGCCGCCGCCCACCTCGGGATCGAGCACGAGGTCCGCCGCCCCGGACGTCGCGAGCGGCCCGTCCTCCGCGTCGAGCACCAGCACCCGCCCGTACGCGGACCACTCGGCCACCATCGCCACGACGAGGTCGATCCGCGGCGCGCCGTGGGGGCCGGTGAAGAGCACCGAGGCGCGCGCCTCCGGGACACCGCGCAGGCGTGTGTTCGCCTCGTTGGAGGTCACCAGATCGTCGAGGGTGCGCGGCGCCGCGGTGCGGCGAACGACACGCACCATCGGGCACCGCTGCCCGCGCGGCGGGCCGATGATCGTGACCTCCAGATCGTCGCTGATCCGCCCGACTTGCACCGCGCTCTGCTCGCGCGGGCGGGGGCCCATCGCCCGCAGGAGGCGGTCCGCCATCGACCGCAGGCGCGCCTCGCCGAGGGCGATCTCCACCGGGCGGCTCGCCCCGTCCTGCGTGACGAAGACGCGGTCCGGCCCGGCCACCAAGATCTCCGAAACGGTCGGATCTTCGAGGTAGGGGTCGAGCGCGTCGAGGTGCGCGCGGAGCGTCGGCGTAAGCTCCACCGACCACATCGTACGGGCTTCAGGGTTTGGAAGCGAGTAAACGAACGCCGAGGATCCGGTCGTCCTCCTGCAGCGCATCGATCACCTCGATGCCCTCCAACACCTGCCCGACCAACGTGTAGCCACCCTCCAGGTGGGGGTGGTGCGCGTGCATGACGAAGATCTGGCTGCCGCCCGTGTCTCGACCGTTCGTCGCGATCCCCACGGCGCCCCGCACGAACGGGAGCGGCGACGTCTCGTCGCGGATCACCGAACCGCCGATCCCCCACCCATCACCGCGCGGACAACCCGACTGCACGACGAAGTCGGCCACGACCCGGTGGAAGGTGAGGTCGGTGTAGAAGCCCTGGGCCGCGAGCGCGACGAGGTTCGCGGTGGTGTTGGGCGCCACGTCCCCGAACAGCTCGATCACCGCCGTTCCGCGCACGGTGTCGAACGCGAGACGCACGCGACGCGTCGGCGTCGGACCCGCCGCCGCCGGTGCGGTCTTCAGGGGAGAGAACGCGACGGGTGTATTCGTAATCGCCGCCCGCGCCTGGGCCGCCCGCCGACGGATCGCGATTCGCGGGTCCGTGTCGAGCTTCTCGAGGGTGCCCAACAGCGGCGCCGCCGCAGACCCCAGGTTCTTGATGGCGTCGAGCACGAGGGCGACGCGAGAGGAGTCCGGGTCTTCGATGGTCGACACCAACGTCGCCCCCAGGTCGGAGACCAACCCGTCGTACCGCAGACCGGCGCGCGCCGGCCGCGCGAGGATCTCCGCGGTCGCGGTCGCAACGTACGCGTCGTTGCTCCGCACGAACGGGCGAAGCGCCTCCGTCGCCTCTCGGGTTTCGATCGTCCCCAGCGCGAGGATCGCGGCGACGCGAACCTTGGGGTCCTGTCCGGACGCGAGGTTGACCAGCGACTGGATCGACCGCGCCCCACCGCGGGCCGCGAGGAGCCGAGTGACCATGACCTGTCGCGCCCACTCGGGGTAACTCGGCTTCCCGCAGGTGCGGACGCGTTTGATCTCCTCGTCGATGCGATCGAGGTGGTACGCGACGCGGCACTGCACCCGCGCGACGTCGGGGATCGACGCCTCTGCGAGCCCGTCCATCGACCACGGCGCGCTCTCCAGCCCTTCGAGCACCTTGCGCCCGAACTTCGGCGACTGCGCCGCAGCGTCCGCCACCGCGAGCAACACGTGCGTCGCGCGTCCCGAGGCGAGCGGGTCGCCCTTCCTGAACCGCGCGAACGACTTCGTGCCGAGGGCCCCCAGGCGAATCGACGCCGCGGGTGCGTCGCTCTCGTCGTGTTTGGCGATCTCCCCGAGCGCGCGGGCGAGCTGCACGCGGACGCGCCAGTCCGGATCCGCCATCACCGCGTCGAGCACCTGCGGCGCGGAGTGCGCGCGCCCTAGACCGTAGACGGCGTTGGCGCGGATCTCCGGGTCGGCGTCCGCGAGCAGGCGGATCAACATCACCGCGGCGCCCGGGCTCTCCAAACGCATCAACGCGTAGGTCGCGCCGAAGCGGACGTCGCGATCCGCGTCGCTGAGCAGCGGCGCGAGCGCGGCTTCGAAGCGGTCGGGCGCGAGCGGCTCGAGGTCGCGCTTCGCGATGAGGCCGATCGCCAGCGCCGCCGCCCCGCGCACCGGCGCGCTGTCGTCCGACAAGTGCGGAATCAACAGCCGCGCGGTCGTCGCCGTCCCGGCGCGCCCCAACGCGAGCAAGATCTGATCGGGCACCACCGACGCCTTCGAGTCCGCGGCGGTGAGCAACGTCGCGGTCACGGCGGCGTCACCGATCTGCCCGAGGCTGAACGCCGCCCACGTCGCGACCTTCGGATCCCGATCCCCGACGAGCACCCGCGCGAGCGAGGACGTCCCGACCGCCTCCGTGCGCGCGAGGGTCATCAACCCCGCGATGCGGAGCCGCTCCTCCTGGCGCCCCAGCGCCCGCGCGACCGCGGGCGACGCGGCGTCGCGACGTGCCTCGGCGTCCTCGACCCGCCGCAACAGATCCGCCGGAGAGATCGACGACTTCAGCGGCCCCGCACAAGCGGTCAATGTGAACAGCGCGACCAGCCAGCGACGCATCGGGTTCACTCTTCGATCAAACGGCGAAGGCTGCCTATGGTCTGTTCGACGGGGTGGCTCACCGCCTCCGGGACGTCTTCCTCGAGCAACATGCCGTAGAGGCGCTCCGCGAGCGCGAGGCACTTCCGCAGGCGCGCCGTGGGATCTTCGTCCTGCTGCTTGGGCGGCTCCGGCGCCCGCTCGCGCACCAGCTTCTTGAGCTGGTTCGGCGGCGTGTCCTCCCGGAACACCTGGTCGCGGATCTCTTGGTAGTCACTCTCGGGGAGGTACGGGTTCTGGCGGGCCTCCGCGAGGATGTCGAGCGCCTGATAACTCGGCAGCTGCGTGACCTCCTGCGACTCCGTCGCCTGCGTCAGCAGCGGCCGCTCGTGCGACGCGAGGAAGTCGAACCCACGCACGAGCTTCTGCGCCGTCTCGCGACGGATGTGCAACTCGTGTTGCGCGTAGGCCTCGAAGGTTCGATAGCCCCACTCCTTGAACGCGTTGGTGCGCCGACACTCCGTCAGGTGACGGGCGAGCTGCACCCAGGAACGCTTGAACTCGATCGCCGAAACCAGCACGGAGTACCGCTGCGAACCCGGCTCCAAGGTCTGGAGCCGATCCACCATCGCCTGCTCGGTCTTGGTGGTCGCCGTCTGCGGCAGCTTGCCCTTGCGCTTGACCGTCTTGGCCCGCGACATGCGCTGCGACGTCGTGTTCGCGCGTTTCTTCATCCCCGCGTCCTCGCGCGCTCGATGGCGACCGGCTTCTCCTCTCGCTCGACGCCCTCTTCCGCCGCGTCGATCGACGCGGTCGCGACCTGCTCCGTGACCTCCGCGAACGCGTGCGTGCGACGCAGCTGGATGCGACCGATCGCATCCGACGCGTTGTTGCCGCTGACGTCGTCGATCAGCGAACGCAGCTTGCCTTCGTCGTAGCCGTCGCTGCTGCCGCGGTTGATGAACAGGCGCACCCAGTCACCGCTCGGCGCGGGCGGCATCGGCTCGTCTTCCTTGTCGCGGCTCTTGCGCTTCCGCTTGCGGCGCTTCTTCGGGCGGTCGTCATCGCCGTCGTCGTCGTCCTCGACGGGCGCCACGTCCTCTTCGCGATCGCGGCGTTTGCGCTTGCGCTCGCTGCGGTCCTTGTCGCGGCTCTTGCTCTTGTCGCCGCCGATCTCGATCGGCTCGTTGAGGCGCTTCTCCTCCAGGAACGAGAAGTACCGCTTGAGCAGGTACGCGATGACCTCGGTGCCCGGCTCGGTCTGCTTCAGGTGGTCCGCGAGCCGCAGGAACGACGTGATCTCCGTGTCACGTGCCTCGACGAGCAGCTCGGCCGCCACGCGCTCGGCCTGCATCTTCTGGATCTCGTCGAACTCCGGCAGCTCCTTCTTCTCGAAGTCGATGCCGTACTTCCGCGTGAGCTCCGTGTACGTCATCTCGTCGCGCCCGCTCACGAGCGACACCGCGGTGCCCTTCTTCCCGATGCGACCGGTGCGGCCGACGCGGTGCAGATACACCTCGGTGAACTGCGGCAGCGAGTAGTTCACCACGTGCGACAGCTCCGAGATGTCGATGCCGCGCGCCGCGATGTCGGTCGCGACGAGGTACTTCAGGTCGCGGTTCTTCATCCGCCGCATCACGCGCTCGCGATCGCGCTGCGCGAGCTCACCGGACAGGCACAACGCGTGGTGCCCCTGCCGCCGTAGGAACGCCGCGATGATCGAAGCGTCGTCGCGAGTGTTACAGAAGATGATCGCGTTCTCGGGCTGCTCGACCTCGAGCACGTACAACAGGTTCCGCGGCTTCGGCAGCCGGTCGTCCGTCTCGTACGCGATGTTGGTGATGTTCTCGACGGTCAGCTCGTCGCGCGAGATGTCGACCGTCTCCGGATCGCGCATACACGACAGCGCCGTCTTGCGGATCTCGTCGGGGAGCGTCGCGGAGAACAGAAGCGTCTGCCGCTGGTCGGGGAGCTGGCCGAGGATCGCGGTGACGTCCTCCCAAAAACCCATCGACAGCATCTCGTCGGCCTCGTCGAGCACCGCGGTGTGGGCGTGCACGAGGCGCAGCGTGCGGCGCCGAATGTGGTCGAGCACACGACCCGGCGTCCCGACCACGACGTCGCAGCCGGCCTTGAGGCTCTTGAGCTGCGGCCCCATCGGCGCGCCGCCGTAGATCGGGAGGACACGCACACCCTTGGGGTCACCCAGCTCGGCGAGCTCCTCGGCGACCTGCATCGCCAGCTCGCGGGTGGGGCAGAGGATCAGCGCCTGGGGGTCGACCGAGGCCGCCTCCATCTTGATGCGCTCGATGACGGGCAGCCCGAAGGCCGTGGTCTTTCCGGTGCCAGTCTTGGACTGGACCATCAGGTCGCCGCCGGCCATCGCCTTTTCGAAGACGGCGGCCTGGACGGGGGTGGCGAACTCGTACCCGAGCGCCTTCAGACCGGCCGCGGCGTCCTCGGACAGCGGCATGGAATCGAAACGTACGGGCTCGGGGAGCTGGGAGGGGTTGCTCACGGTCCGAGGGAGGTAGGGGTGTTGGGTATGGCAGTCAAGGCAGAAGGGGCCAAGCTGCGGATGGACAGGGGCGGTCCAGACGACTAACAACCCCGAAATTCATGGCGGCGGGGCCTCGCATCCGCCACGCTGCCTGCTTGCACGGTATGGAATCCATGATGGTACGTCGATTCAGCGCTCTCGTTCTCTTCGCCGCCACCGGCGCAGCCCTCGGCGCCTGCCAGGACGATCCGGTCTTCGTCCGGCTCCCCGAGCCGGAGGTGCAGATCGACGAGCTCAAACAAAAGCCCGCCGCGCTCGTCGACATCCTCTGGGTCGTCGACAACTCGGACTCGATGGTCGAGGAGCAGCAGCTGCTCGCCACCAACTTCGAGCGCTTCATCTCCGGCCTCACGCTGTGCCAGGGGACGGGCGTCGACAACGACCTGTGTGACTTCGACACGCGGACCTGCCGCGGCTCCGGTCAGCCGTGTAACCCGCCGGACTATCACATCGGCGTCATCTCGACGGACATCACCGAGGCCAACCAGCAGATCGACAAGGGCCAGCTCCGCCTCGCCGGCGTGTGTGTGCCCTCGAGCGGCGCCACGCCCACCACGCAGACGCCGACCTACTGTCAGGGCTCCAACGCCGAGTGCACCGACCCCGCGAACCCCTTCTGCGACATGAACCAGGCGATCACCTTCGTCACGCCGACGACGCCGAACGCCCCCGCGGCCTTCGCGCGCATCGTCGACGTCGGCACCGCGGGCGGCGGCCGCGAGTCCGGCTTCACCGCGGCGTCGATCGCCGTCGGCAAGGGTTACGACCGCGACGCGATGATGTCCGTCGCGATGCCCTCGCGGAACCAGGGCTTCCTGCGGACCGACGCCTCGCTGTTCATCATCTTCGTCTCCGACGAGGAGGACCAGTCGTTCGGCGAGCCGACCTACTACTACCGCACGTTCGAGACGCTGAAGGGCCCGGGCAACGAAGGCCTCGTGTCCCTGTCGAGCATCGTCGGCCCGCCGTCGACCGACGCGTCCGGCACCAACCCCGGCGGCTGCTCCGCCCCGCAGTTCGCCGCCCCGGGGACGCGCTACGTCGCGCTGTCGATGTACTCGCGCGGCCTCTCCGGCGAGTTCCGCGTCTGCGACGGCACGCGGCTCACGTGCCCGACCGGCCAGGCCTGCCAGGCGCCGGTGCCGAACCTCCCCGGCGTCTGTGTCCCGTCCGGTCAGTGCCAGGTCGACCAGGACTGCGGCAACTTCAAGTGCGGCGACGACATCGGCTGCGTCACCTGCGAGAACAACGCGTGCAACCTGAAGGGCGACCTGTTCCTGCAGCTGCTGGAGCGCAACGGCATCTTCGGTTCGATCTGCGACGCCGACTACGGTCGCGTGCTCAACGCGCTCGGGTTCGAGGCGGCCGGACTGTCGCGGAAGTTCGAGCTCACGAAGTTCCCGGACTGCAGCAAGGGTGTTTGCTGCGGCGTCGAGGACGCGGAGGGCAACTGCGACACCCCCGAGGTGCCGGTCTGCGTGCGCGTCAACGGCGAGGTCATCGCCAACAACCGAGCCTCCGGGTGGGTCTACGAAGCCGGCGGCAACGCGGTGTTCTTCGACGGTACGTTCGTGCCGCCGACCGACGCCGACATCCAGGTCTCCTACCGCATCGCGCCCGGGGACGAAGCGCTGTCGTGTGACGCGGCGCTGCAGTGATCGAGAAGAGAGTCGAAGACGTGAAGCCCAAGGTCCTAGTCCTCGCGTTCGCGCTGGCGGCGGTCGCCGGTGCGTGCAACCAGCAACGAAACTTCGTAGGGGAGTGCCAAGCGGACGCCGACTGTCCGGTGGGCTCCGCCTGTAAGATCACCGGCGCGGCGGACTCCGTCGGCATCTGCATCTGCCGCAGCGACGAAGCGTGCAACCCCGGCGAGGAGTGCAACTCGCAGGGCGTCTGCCAGGCGCGCTCCGGTTGCCGCACGACCGCCGACTGCAGCGACGAGCCGAACACGTACTGCGACGTGGGCTCCGGAGACTGCATCGCGCTGACGAAGTGCGGGAGCCTCGTGCACTGCGATCCGGGCTTCGTGTGTGACCCGGCGTCGGGCGCGTGTGTCGCGGGCTGCTACGGCCACGGCGACTGCCAGCTGTACTCGGCATGCACGGTCACCGACGGCTCCGCGCTCGGCGCGTGCCTGTCCGGGACGTGCGGCGACAAGTCGTTCTGCGACTACGGCGAGGTCTGCAACAACGGCACGTGCGCGCCGTTCCCGAGCAACGAGAACTGCCAGCCGTGTGAGAACGGTCCGGCGGAGTGCCCGAGCCCGAACGGCTTCTGCCTGACGAACAACCAGTACGATCCGAACCGCCCCGAGACCGGCGCGTCGGCGTTCTGCTCCACGGAGTGCAACGACGAAGCAAACTGCCCGAACGGCTACAACTGCGTGCGCATCGTCGTGCCCACGCAGAACGAGTGCACCCAGAGCTCGGACTGCAACCCCGGCAGCGAGTGCCGCCTCGGCGAGGCCGCGACGCGCGGGTGGTGCACGTGTCAGAGCAACGAAGAGTGCTCGCCGGATCGGTTCCCGGGTCAGTGTCAGCGCTCGTGCGGCGGCTTCGGCCTGCGCGCGTGCGCGACCGACGCGGACTGCACCGCGCTGCCCTGCCAGGCCTCGTGCGCGGGCAGCGGCGCCCCCTGTCAGGACGACAGCCAGTGCGCGCCGATCGAGCTGTGCCAGAACAACCTCTGCATCACGGACGGCCGCCCGTGCTCGCGCGGCAACGAGTGCCTCTGCAACGGCGGGTCGTGCCTCAACTCCGGTCGCACCTGCTCGACGGCCGCGGACTGCACGCTGACCTGCCAGGACGGCGGCTGCCTGATCGGCGCCGGCTGCGCGCCCTCCGAGGGGCTGCTCTGTCCCGAGCTCCGCCCGTAGTTTCCTCGCCCCTCGACAGCGCCACCCGCATTTCATAGGACCCGAGCCATGCGTCGGATCCTCCTCGTCGCCGTGCTCGCCCTCTTCGCGTGTAAGAAGAAGGCGGAGTCGGTCGGCTCCCTCCCCTACTCGGACGACTTCGAGCGCGCCGAGCTCGGCCCCGACTGGTACGCGTCGGGTGGTCAGTGGATGATCGAGAACGGGTACGCCTACTCGACGGGCGCGAACAACGCGCCGTGTTTCTTGAAGGTCGCGCTGCCCGCCGACGTGGTCGTCGAGGTCGATGTGCGCTCCGAGACCCGCACCGTCGACTCCAAGATCGAGCTGATGACCGACGGGCGTACGCACCAGTCCGGCTACGTGTTCATCCTCGGCGGGTGGAACAACCAGATCTCGGCGATCGCGCGCCTCGACGAACACGGCAAGGACCGCGTCGAGACCTCGCCGACCCGGGTCACCGGTAACCAGACCTACCGCTGGCGCATCGAGAAGAAGGGCGGCGACATCCGCTGGTACATCGACGGGAAGCTGTACCTGACCTTCAACGATCCCGAGCCGCTCTCCGGTCCGGGCCACGACCGCCTCGCGCTGTCCAACTGGCAGAACCGGATCCGCTGGGACAACCTGAAGATCTGGGCGTACGCAGACGCTCCGCCGGTGAAGACGAGCACGACCGGGGGGGCGCCGTGAACGATCTCGAGCAGTGGCTGGGGTACCTCGACCAGATCCCCTACGGGCGTCGCATCGCCGCGCTCGTCGGGTTGGTGGTCATCGCGACGATCGCGTACGTCATCGCGAAGCGCATCGTCCTGCGCATCGTCCAAGCGATCATCAAACGCACGAAGTGGGAGTGGGACGACGTCATCGAGGAGCGCGGCGTCTTCAACGCGCTCGCTTGGATCGCGCCGGCGCTGATCGCGTACTACGCGGCGTACACGTTCGGCGAAGAGGCCGAGGGCATCGTCCAGCGACTGCTCCTCGCGTACATCCTCGCCGTCTTGATCATGGTGTTCGGGCGCGTGCTCGACGCGGGCAACCTGATCTACAACCGCACCGATCGCGCCAAGGAGCTGCCCATCAAGGGCTACATCCAGGTGATCAAGCTGATCGCGGTGTTGATCGGCGTGATCGTCATCTTCGCGACGCTGCTGAACCAGTCACCGTGGGGCCTGCTGTCCGGCCTCGGTGCGATGACCGCGATCCTGCTGTTGGTCTTCCGCGACACGATCCTCTCGTTCGTCGCGAGCATTCAGATCGCGACCAACGACATGATTCGCATCGGCGACTGGGTGAGCATGCCGCAGTTCGGGACGGACGGTGACGTCGTCGACATCGCGCTGCACGTCGTCAAGATTCAGAACTGGGACAAGACGATCACCAGCGTGCCGACGAAGGCGTTCATCGAGTCCTCGTTCAAGAACTGGCGCGGCATGACGGAGTCCGGCGGGCGCCGCATCAAACGCGCGATCGCGCTCGACGCGTCGAGCATCCGCTTCCTCACCGACGAGGAGCTCGCGAACCTCTCGAAGATCGAGGTGCTGAAGCCGTACCTCGAAGAGAAGAAGTCCGCGCTCGCCGAGGCCAACGCCGGCAAGAAGCTCGAGGACAGCCCGGTCAACGGCCGCCGCCTCACGAACGTCGGCACCTTCCGCGCCTACGTCACCGCCTACCTGAAGACGAACCCGAAGCTGCACGACGACATGACGTTCCTCGTGCGCCAGCTCGAGCCCGGCCCCAAGGGTGTCCCGATCGAGCTGTACGTCTTCTCGAACGACATCGCGTGGGCGAACTACGAAGCCATCCAGGCCGACATCTTCGACCACTTGATGGCCGCGGTCCCGGAGTTCGGGCTGCGCATGTTCCAGGAGCCGACGGGCTACGACTTCGGAAGGCTGGGGCCAGCCTGACACCTCACGTCGGTGTTTTTGTGCTAGGGCACGCGCATGGTCGACTTCGCCCGTACCTTCATCCCGACCGACCACGCCCGCGCCACCGAGATCGACGGCGAGGCCGTCATCCTCAACCTCGACACCGAGGTCTACTACTCGCTCAACGCGACAGGCTCCGAAGTCTGGCGCGTCCTCGAAGCGCGCCGCCCGCTCCAGGAAGCGGTGGCAGCGATCTGCACACGGTTCGACGCCGGCGAGACGCAGGTCCGAGACGATGTCACCCGGTTGGTGCGTTCGCTCCTCGACGCGGGCCTCGTCATCGAGGCGTCCTCGTCGTGACGTCCCAGGGGAGCGAGGCCTCGCACAAGCTGAGCCACCCCTTCCTCAGGGTGACGGGCCGACACGGCGAACCCACCGACTGGATGGCGCTGTGGTGCCCGCTCATGCGGGACACCTGGCGAAACGAGCACGCCAAGTACCGCGAGCGGTTTCGGATCGTCGGCTTCACGAGCTTCCTCGACTTCCCAGGGACGCTCGACGATCCCAACAGCGCCGCCCAACGGTCGGTCGCGGATGCTTGGGCGTACTGCTTCCGCGATCCCCAGTCGTACTTTCCGCCGGACACCCCGGTTGCGTTCCTCCCACAGTCGGACTTCACCAGCCCGACCGACGTGTCCCCGCGCCGCATGGAGACCATCGAGCTGGAGGGGCCGACGCACGACCTGGTCTATGTCTGCCTCGAGCAGTGGCGGACCTATGAGGTGCACCGTGACGTGAAGGGCTGGAACCGAGCCGTCGCTGCGATCGACCGACTGCACGAGACGCTCGGACTCACGACGTTGATCGTGGGGCCCGATCCCGATGTTTGCTCGCCTCCGGCCGGTGCCACCGTCGTCCCTCAGATGGAGTGGCTTCCGCTGCTCGCGCACATGCGGCGCGCGCGCTTACTCCTCGTCGCATCCGCGACGGACGCCTCCCCGCGCGTGATCGCCGAAGCGTTGTGCCTCGACCGTCCCGTGCTGGTTCATCGCGGCATCCTCGGTGGGTGGCACTACGTCAACGAAGACACGGGCGCATTCTTCGACGATGCCGATGACGTCGTCGAAGCCGCGCAGCGCTGTCTCGCGATCGAGCGCGGGCCTCGGGCCCACTTCATGACGCACCACGGCCCGGTCGTCGCCGGCCTGAAGCTCGCGAAGTTGCTCCGCCCGCTCGACCCTTCCCTCGCGAGGTTCGACCTCCTCCGTCTGTCGTCCGAGCGACACCCCGAGGACGCGCCGTGACGGCACCGGCTCCCTCACTTCGCGCCCTACTGCGCTGGGGCGTCGAAGTCACCGGTGCACGCCCGCTCCACTACGTCCCGACGCTCGGCGCGAACTTCGTCGCGGCGGCGCTCGACGGCGCGGCGATGGCGCTCCTCGTCCCGCTCGGCGACGGCATCGCACGTGGCACCTTCGACGAGGTCTGGTCCCGGCCCGCGATCGCCGCGGTCCGATCCGTGTTGCCTTTCGAGCTCGCGCTCGAGTCCTGGAGCACGGCGCGGAGCTTCCTCACGTTGCTGCTGCTCATCTTCGTGTTGCTCACGCTTCAGGCGCTCACGACCTACGCGGCGGCGATCGCCGCCTACGCGCGAGACGCGAGGTACTTCCTGCGCACGCAGGGCGCGCTGCTCGAGAGGTACCTGGGGTTCGGAAAGGCCTACTTCGACGCACGTTCGTCCGCGGACGTGCAGACCACGCTAGGTTACAGCAGCGCGATCCTCCGGGTCATGGGGCTGTCCGAGACGCTGGTGTCGAACGTCGTCCGCGGTGCGGCCCTATTCGCCGTGCTGTTGGCGATCTCGACTTCCATGACGCTCGTCCTCCTGGCCGTCGGCCCTGTCCTCTACATCGCGCTCAACCGGCTCGTACGACGCGTGAATCAGGTCGCCGACGCGATCAAGGTCAACGAGATGGAGACCAATCGAAAGGTCTTCAACGCGTTGACGTCGATCCCGCTCGTGAAGGCCTACTCGCGCGAGCGCTCGGCGGTCGACGACTACGTCACCCTCCTCGACCGGCGCCAAGCGCTGTCCTTGAAGCGCGTCAAGACCACCGACATCGTGGCCCCGCTACAGAAGGCCATCGGCTTCGCGGCGCTCTTCGCCCTCGCCGGGTTTGCGGTGTGGCAAGCCGACAGTGGAGGGACGCAGGAGCTGTCACGGTTCTGCGCGTTCCTCCTCGTCGCGCGGCGCGCGCTGCCGACGTTCGAGGCGTTTGGCCAGTTCCGCGTCGCCCTCGCCGATGTCCGCCCCCAGCTGGTGCGACTCGCCGACGTCCTGACCGACGACGACAAGGGGCTGGTGGCCTCCGGAAGTGAGCCGATGGGCCCGCTCACCGACGCGATCGAGTTTCGAGGGCTGAAGTTCGCCTACGCCGATGGCACTTCGGTCTTCGATGGCGTTTCGTTCGTCGCTCGTGCCGGCGAGACCACCGCGCTCGTCGGCCCCTCCGGGTGCGGTAAGTCGACGGTCGCGTCCCTCCTGCTCCGGCTCTACGACTGCCCGCCGAATCAGATCTTCCTCGACGGCGTCGACATCCGCGAGCTCGACCTCCGCAAACTGCGCGAGCGCATCACAGTCGTCACGCAGGACGTCGTGCTCTTCCACGACACCCTCCGCGAGAACCTGGTGTTCGGGCTCGACGATCGCCCGGGCGACGACGCCCTGCGCCAAGTGCTCGAAACCGTCCAACTCGACGCCCTCCTCGACACCCTCCCTGCGGGGCTCGACACCCACCTTGGAGATCGGGGCGTCCTCCTGTCGGGCGGACAGCGGCAACGGGTGTCGATCGCACGGGCGCTCCTGCGCAGCTCGGATGTCCTGATCCTCGACGAGGCCACGAGCGCCCTCGACAGCGAGAACGAACGAGCGGTTCAGGACGCGCTCGACCGCGTGCGCGAGGGACGGACGACGATCGTCATCGCGCACCGCCTCGGAACCATCCGAGGCGCCGACCAAATCCTCGTGTTCGGAGAGGACGGCATCGTCGAACGCGGGACGCACGCGGCACTGCTCGCCCAGGGCGGACGCTACGCACAGATGTGGCGCGCGCAGAGCGACCAAGGGTAAGCCCCATCGCGGAATACGGCACGGGTTGACTCCTTTCGGCCTGGCCAGTAAGTCAGGGATCGTTTCACGCAGTCACACATTCGTGTCTGCATACGCCAAGACTGGGAGAACATCGAACCAATCATGAGCACCAACGAGAACAAAAACGCCAACGCGCCCGCCTCCAAGCTGGCCTACGAGGCTCCGGCGATCGTCGAGCATGATCTGCTCCTCGACGTGACGGCGCAGTCGTCGAGCAGCAGCCCGACGACGCCCGCCCCGACCCCCCTCCCCGAATGAACCATCGCGCGCCGGGTTGGCCCGGCGCGCGCCCGCTGGCACCTCTTGCTCCGATGTCGCCGCCGATCGATTCGCCCGATCGCCTCATCACCTATCTGATCGCAAACTACGACAACGCCGACTACGTCGACGACTGCCTCGACTCCCTCGTAGGTCAGACCGTCGAGCGCTGGCGAGCGATCGTCTGCGACGACGCCAGCACGGACGCCTCCGTCGACCGCATCCGACGTCACGTCGGCTCCAGGATCCGACTCATCCAAAACGACTCGAATGTCGGCTACATCCGCACGCTGATTCGGCTCATCGGGGAGGCTTCGACGGATGTCGTCGGCATCCTCGACGCGGACGACATGCTCGCCCCCACGGCGACCGAGCGGGTCCTCGCCACCTATCACGCCCACCCGTCGGCGGGGCTCGTCTACACCAACTACACCACGTTCGCGGACGACGGAACGGAGGAGCCGGGGACGTGCCGCGCGATTCCCCCCGGGCGGTCAGCGCTGACCGACGGCTACGTCAGCCACCTCAAGACGTTTCGTGTGAGCGCCTACGCGCAAACCGCCGGACTCGATCCGGCGCTCGAGTACGCGGAGGATCGGGACCTGGTCTACAAACTCGAGGAGGTCTCCGAAGTCGCCTTCGTCGACGCACCACTCTACCGTTATCGCGTCGTTCCGGGTTCGCAGTCCCGCGACGCCCACAAGGCGCGGATCGGCTTCGCGCACCACCTCGAGGCGCAGTTCGCCGCCATCGAACGCCGCGGAACCAAGGGCGTCGCGAAGGCCCACCTGCGCGCCGCATTCCTCGCCGAGTACGTACGTAAGTCCCGCGCAACGCCGAGCCTCGACGCGGCGCTCGCCGAAACCGAGCGAACATTCCGGGCACTCACCTGATGTCGGGGGCGACGCTCGTAACCCGGCCACCCGTCGGGAATTGGAACGTCTCTTCGAACTGCTCGACCTTCCCGGGCGCCTCGAAGACCGGTGCTCCGTCGATGACGACCCACGCGTGCCCCATCAGCCCATCCGACGTCCGTCGGATCCCGAACTGCACGCGGGCGTCGAACCCGAGCTGGCGCGCAAACCGCGCGATGACGATCGAGCGAGGCACACAGCGACCGTCAGCCCCTGGAAACGGAATCCGAAACAACAACAGGTCGACGTACCGACGTACACGGTCGAGGGTTGCGCGCTCCGGGCGCCGCAACGCGCACGTTCCAAGCATCCGGCGAAGGACGTCCTGGGTCGTCTCGAACCGCAGCGCAACCGAGACCACGCTCATGGTCGCCGCAACCCGCACCAACAACGCGGCGCGCCGACCGTTCGACCGTACGCTCATCGAGTCCGCGGGAGCCTAACATTGCGTTTCGCGGCTGCCAGCGAGGCCATGGGTGCGACACGCGCCTTCGTCGTCACGCTCGCCCGCCCCGCCCTCCCTCGCGCCCTCCGAGACGCCGCGGTACGCCTGACGAAGGCACCGGACTTCTCTTGGCACGACGCCCTGAACCTGGCTCAGCGCAGCGGGGTCCACGGAGCGGTCGCGCGCCACCTCCTCGACGAACGCGCGTTGGACGCCCCGCTCGAGATCCGCAGACTCGCCTCGGCCTGCCTGCTCCGCCTTGCAGCCCAGGAGGAGGCTACGACGCGGACCCTGCGCCCGATCCTTCAGCAGCTAGACGTCCGCGGTATCCAAACCGTCCTACTCAAGGGGAGCGCGCTCCTGGGGCGTGTGTACTCGCCGGGCCAACGACGTCTCGGCGATGTCGACCTCTTGATCCGCCCGAACGACGTCTCGGCTGCCGTGTCGACCTTCGAGGCGTTCGGCTACGACACGCCGAACGGTCCCCCCGCCCCGAGGACGTCCCATCAGGTCGAGCTCTGCCGCTCGGGCGCGATGACGGTCGACCTGCACTGGGCGCTGGTCCATCCGCGCGGGCAAGCCTTCACCCTCGACGCTCGCCGCGTGCTGTCTCGTGCCACTGCGACGGAGGGCCCGCTGACGCCAGCGCTCGCCGCTCGATGTGAGGACGTCTTCGTCCACCTCTGCACGCAGCTATTGGGTGACGGTGGTCGCTTCGACCTCTTTCGCGTCGCCGACCTCGTCGCGCTGCTGGCCCACGGCCTGGACCTCGACGACGTGCTCGACGAAGCGGGGCGAGCGCGGGCGCTCACGGCCGTCTACGTCGGGACCCAGATCGCGGAGCGCGTCCTCGCCCCCGACGCCGAGCGGCTCCGTTACCAGCTCGAGGACCGCGTCGGTTTCCGCGCGCGCAAAATCGCCCGGCTCCTCTCGAGCTACGAGACGATCGGCGGTCTCCGCTGCGTACGTCGTGGCACGAGTGTCGCGCTGCTCCCGCTCAGCTACGACCGCAAACGTGACGGTCTTCGTCGCCTCGCCCGAATGATGGACACCCACCCCGATACACGCTTCGATCTTCAGCTCGAAGACGGAACGACCCGCGCTCGCGTCATCGCGGACGCCGCGCTCTCCGCCGGCGCCCTGATGTTGGGCCCCGTGACGGCGTTCGACTGGCACCGATGGCTCACCTATGACTGCCTCCGAGAAGAATCAGAACCGTGAGCTCCGCGTCGCGACCGAGGTCGCCGCCGAGCACCTCGCCGACGGGAGCGTGGTCCTCGACCTGCGCACCGGGCGACACTTCACGCTGAACGTGGTCGGCGGCGTCGTCTGGCAACGACTGGAGGCCGCGCCAGCGACCCTCGAACAGATCGTGGATGCGCTCGACGCCGTCTTCGACGTCCCGCGCGCTCGTCTGAAGGACGATGTCACTCGGCTCCTCGATACACTCGAGCGATCCGGCCTCATCCGCGCAGAGCCCTGAGCTTGGTCACCCACATCAAGGGGCGATCGCCGCCTTGAGCAGCGCGGCGACGTCGCGAGGATCCCGGCCGACCCTCAGGTGGTACGCGTCGGCGGCGCGAACCACGGACCCCAGCAGCTCGAACTGCCTTCGGGTGAGCCGCGGATCGAAGGCAAAGAGCGAGTGCGCGAGCAAGGCCTCGAACGCAGCCGTCTTCTGCGCCGGCTCGAGGGAGCTCTGCAGGCCATGCGTAAGCGTGAGGATGAGCAGAACACGGGGTCGCGCTCGGTGCGCCTGGCGGCCACCGAGGTCCGGGCCCACGTCGACCGGGCGCTTCGACGCCGACGAACCGTCGGCGGTCGGCACGCGCCCCGCCAGCCGCTCGACGCTCTCGGGCCCCAGCTTGAGCGGCGCGGGGAACGCCAACAACTCGGGCGCACCCGCCTGCCACCGAACGAACGGCTGATCGTCCGACAGCAGCTCGAAGCCGCCCTGGACGAGCGCAGCCGTCGTCGTACTCTTGCCGAACCCGCTCCCGCCGGGAATCAGCACCCCCGCCCCTGCCCACGCGACGGCGCCCGCATGCATCGCATAGACCCCCTGCGACTTGATCAGCTCCGAGATCGAGAACGACAACATGAACTCCACCACCGGGTCCTCGGGATCCAGAAGCCACAGCGTCGATGGCCCCGCCTCGACGACGGTCAGTACACCTCGACCCGCGAAGCTCACCGAGCGGTCCGGGGGGTGGAGGTGCAGGAGGCAGGGCCCCATCGGCCCGTCGATACGTCGGCCACCCGTATCGACGTCGTCGAGCCGAGGACGCGCTGCCTCATCGGTGACGACGTCGAGGCGCACGCCAACCGCGTCCCCGGTCTCGGAGATAAAGGGGGCGTACAGCGTCTCGACCGTGGAGCGCACCCTGGTGGGCCCGGTGATCGTCAGCCTCGCACCGTGAATGTCGAGCCGCACCGACTCCATGTCCGAGGCTTCCATGTCAGTCCCAGTGCTCGATCGCCATCGCGGACAGGTTCACCCAGCCGTGCCGGCGGTCCTCGTACACCGACACGGTCGGCGCACCGAAGCTCGGATCCGCGAACGCGCCCACCGCCACCGCGACGAGCTCGGGCTGGGCGTCGATCACCCAGTGCAGCGTCGTCGCGCAGGTCGGGCAGAAGGAGAAGCGGATGAGGTTCCCTTCGTCGCCGCGGCGCTCGTAGACCGACGCCTCCCCGGACGACTTCACACGCTCGACGGGGTAGCGCGCCTGCACGCCGAAGACGCTGCCCGTCCTTCGCTGGCACTCGAAGCAGTGGCACATCGAGAGCCGCACCGGGTCCCCTTCCACGGTCACCGTGAGCTGTCCGCAGGCGCAGGCCGCCGTCTTCGTCCCCATGTCGCCACGTTAGCAGTGGCTCAGTTCGAAACACACCACGCCAGTCGCCGTCGGGGCGGCCGACTCTAGCCGGTGGATGTCTCCGTTCGTTCGCTTGGCGTCGGCCGCCTTCGTCGCGAGTTTTGTCGCCCCCGCCGGGGCGTGGGCGCAGGTCTGCGGGAACGCGGTGCTCGAGCCGCCCGAGGCCTGTGATGACGGCAACCTCGCGGCCGGCGACTGCTGCTCCCCCACCTGCACCATCGAGCCGGTCGGCACCGTCTGCCGCGCCGCGGTCGACACCTGCGACATCGCCGAAGTGTGCGACGGCGCCGTCGGCCAGTGCCCCGCCGATCAGTTCGAGGCGGCCGGCTTCGTGTGCCGCGCCGTGGGCGGGCTGTGCGACGAGCCGGAGGTGTGCACCGGCCAGGACGGGCTGTGCCCCGCCGACAGCTTCCTCCCGAACGGCGCGCTCTGCCGACCGTCCGCGGGGACGTGTGACCCGCAAGAGATCTGCGACGGCCTCGGCGCCGCTTGCCCCGCCGACCAACTCTACCCCGTCGGCCGTCCGTGCCGCGGCTCCGCGGGCGGCTGCGACCCGGCCGAGACCTGCGACGGTGTCAGCGTCGCGTGCCCCGCGAACACGATCTCCCCGGCCGGCACCAACTGCCGCCCGGCCGTCGACGTGTGTGACGTCGACGAGCTCTGCAACGGTGTCAACGTAGCTTGCCCCGCCGACGGCTTCGTCGCCGGCGGCACCGTGTGCCGCGCGTCGACCGACGTCTGCGATCCGCAGGAGGTCTGCTCCGGCGCCAACCCGTTCTGCCCGGTCGACGCGACCATCCCCGACAACACCCCCTGCCCCGACGGCGTCGCGTGCAACGGGACCGAGACCTGCCAAGCCGCGAGCTGCACGCCCGCACCCGCTCCGCTCGACTGCGACGACGGCAACCTCTGCACCGCCGACAGCTGCGCCGAGCCCGGCGGCTGCGACAACGCACGGATCGCCGGTTGCTGCAACGTCGACGCCGACTGCGGCGACGGCGACCCCTGCACCGCCGACGTGTGCTCGGGCCCCGGCGGCACCTGTACGAACCCCGCGATCGCGAGCTGCTGCTACGTCGACACCGACTGCGACGACGCGGACGTCTGCACCGCCGACGTCTGCACGCCGGGCCCCGGCGGGATGTGCCAGTCGAACCCGATCGCGGGCTGCTGCACCGCGGACGCCGACTGCACCGACGGCTCGATCTGCACGACCGACAGCTGCAACCTCGCGACGAACACCTGCGTGAACGCCGCGGTCCCCGGCTGCTGCGTCGCCGACGCGGACTGCAGCGACGGGAACGCGTGCACGACGGACAGCTGCGACACGATGACCGGCCTGTGCTCGAACAGCGCCGTCGCCGGGTGCTGCCTCACCGACGGCGACTGCACCGACGGTGACGTGTGCACCGCCGACGTCTGCTCCGGCCCCGGCGGCACCTGCTCGAACCCCGTCATCGGCGCCTGCTGCGTCGCCGACGCGGACTGCAACGACGGCTCGGTGTGCACGACGGAGTCCTGCGATCTCGGCACGAACACCTGCCAGTACGCAAACGTCGCGAACTGCTGCGAAGCCGACGCGGACTGCAACGACGGCATGGCCTGCACCACCGACACCTGCGATCTCGGCACGAACACCTGCCAGTACGCGGGCGCCGGCTGCTGCGTGCTCGACAGCGACTGCGACGACGGCGACGCGTGCACCGTCGACAGCTGCGTCGGCACCGTGTGCCAAAACGTCGATACGTGCGGCGGTCCGGACGGCGGACCCGACGGCGGACCGAACGATCCGGACGGCGGCCCCGACGGCGGACCGGACGATCCGGACGGCGGCCGGGACGGCGGCGTGGGCCCGATGCCCGACGGCGGCTCGGACGGCGGACGCGACGCAGGCCCCGCGCCGCGCGACGCGGGCACGCGCGACGGCGGCGACGACGACTCCGAAGCCGGCGTCGACGCGGGCACGCGAGACGGCGGTGATCCGCGAGACGGCGGCGTCGACGCTGGGTTCGTGCCCGGCGTAGGCACTGACGGCGGCGCCGCGGACGGCGGGCGCCCGTTCGTCTTCGACGACGACGGCTGTGAATGTGCCCACACCGGCACGCCACGCGGCGGCCTGGGGATCACGGCGCTCGTGCTCTTCGCGTTCGTCCTGCGACGCCGCCGCTGAGGCGGTGGGCATCCGAGCGGCGGCCCGGTACAGTGGCCGGACCGTGACCAGCTCGCCGAACCCCTTCGACGCCCCCCGCTCCGACCCGAACCCGTACGGCTACATGGAGCAGGAGGTCTTCGACGACGCGCCGCTCGCACAGCGCGGCACGCGCTTCGTCGCGGCGATCGTGGACGGCCTCCTCGTGGCCGCCGCGGTGCTCCCCGCGGTCATCCTCGCGACGCTCGAACAGGAGGAAGCCGCCATCGGCCTCGGCGTGCTGCTCGTCCTCGCGATCACCGGGTACCAGTGGTACCTCATCTCGACCACCGGCCAGTCGCTCGCGAAGAAGTGGATGAACATCCGCATCGTCCGCGAGGACGGCAGCGACATCGACTTCGTCACGGGCGTCGTCCTCCGCATCTGGGCCGTCACCGCGCTCTCGATGCTCCCCTTCGTCGGCTCGTTCGTCGGCCTGATCGACGCGCTGATGATCTTCGGCGACACCCAGCAGTGCCTCCACGACCGCATCGCGAAGACGAAGGTCGTACAGGTCACCTACTGACGCGCGCCCCCGAGTGACGTAAGCGGGTGGGTAGCGGTCGCCTCCACGTCTTCTTGGCGCTGCTCGCGTCGATCTTCGCGGCTGCGCTCCTCGCGAACGCGCTGCCTTCCACGGCGTCTCACGCAGCGTCCTCGAGCGACTTCGACGACGCGCCGCCGCCCTTTTCGTATGACCGTGGCGGTCGCACGTTGCGCGCCGTGCCGGTGAACATCCTCGACGTCCACGTCACCTACGTGGCCGACGCGGGCTCCGGACACATCGACGCCACCGCGGAGGTGCGCTTCGTCGTCGAGCGCCCCGGCCGCCCCTACTTCGAGCTCTACCCTCGGGCGACGGCGCTCGCCCTCGATGGCCGACGCCTCGAGCCGGCGACGCTCCGCAGAGTGCGGCCGACGCAGCCGGAGCGGGTCGACCCGAAGGTCGCACTCCTCGACCTCGACAAGGAGCTCGTGCCCCGGTCTCGTCCGTACGTGCTTCGCCTCGCGTATCGGGTGCCGCCGTCGTTCGACGACTTCGCCCAACGCGGCATCGAGTTGGTCTTCCACATGAGTGATACGTCGCGGTGCAAGAAGAAGTGCAGCGCAAACACCGTGTTCTTCGCCGACCGCTACTTCCCATCCAACTTCGAGTTCGACACGTTCGCGCTGAAGCTCGACCTCACGCTGAAGGACGACAGCGAACGAAGTTATGCGCTGTTCAGCAACGCGACGACGTCCACGTTCGACCCCGACCGACGGCGGTGGCGCCTCCAGTTCCCGTCCTGGTTCAACACCGCGTCGTTCTACCTGCACCTCACCGCGAACGCCGACGCCCAGACGTTCCCCGCCTCCTCCGGTCCGGAGGCGGAGACGTACCTTCCGGCGATCGAAATCCACGTCTCACGTCGCCGCGCCGCGAGGCATCGACCATCGATAGCGGACATACACGCGAAGGTAGAGGCGGCGATCCGAGGCCTCTCGAAGCACCTCGGGCCGTTCCCCTTCGACCGGCTCGTCGTGGACGTCGGCCCGAGGAAGGCCGGGACCTCACGCGGCATGGAGTACGCCGGGGCGCTGTGGCTCCCGCTCGGGGCCTCCGACGACCGCCTGCGCCATGAGGTCGCCCACCAGTGGCTGGGGCGGAGCGCCCGTCCGCCGACCGCGACGGACGGATGGATCGACGAAGGCCTCGCCTCGCTGCTGGAGACCGAGACGCCGGCCGCGTTGAGCTACGGCTGCGCGATCCCCGACAAACTCGACGCGGTGGGGCCGTTCTCACGGCACACACCGGAGTCGGCGTACTCGATGGGTGGGCTGGCGATGAAGAAGCTCCGACACGACCTCGGAGCGCAACGGCACGACGTTCTATTGAAACGACTCGCGCAGACGCATCGCCACGGCTTCCTGACGCGGTGTCACCTCTACGAAGCGATCCGAGACGTCGCGGGTGCCGACGCGGACACCGTCCTCGCGCCCGTCGATGCGTGCCTCGATGCCCCGCTGCGCACGTCCTGTCAGTAGAAGTCGCTACACTTCTTACCCGTTTCGTGCAGCTCCTTCGGTGACGTCCCCACTTCGTTGCCGTCCGCATCGGTGAACTTGTCGAAGCCGTTGGCGAAGCGCTCGACGATCTTTCCCTCGTCGTCCCGGGCCACGGGGCGGCTCTCGGCGTTTGCGCCGTCGGCCGGCTCGAACTTCGTCCCGATGAAGTGGATCGACGCGGACTTGACCTTCTTCGCGTCGAACGCGGCCGCCTCGGACTTCACCTTGGAGGGGTACGTCTCGTTCTTCTCGAACCCGGTGGCGGGCGGCGACTCGAGCACCACGTAGGCGTGAAACTCCCCGTCCTTGTCGTAGGTCTGGATCACGGCGCACGCCATCGGCAGGAACGGGTAGTCCACATCGTCCGCGTCCATCGTGATGACGACGTTCAGGTTCGACGCGTCGGAGAAGTCGAGGACGCAGTTCTTACACGGCTTGTTTTCGCCGCCGCCCGCGTCCTTGAAGATCTTCAGCCCTCCGGGCGACATCCAGAACGTCTGCCCACCCTTCGCAAGCGCCGCCGCGGGCGTCGCGGGAGACGCCGCCGGGGCCGAAGCCGCCTTGTCGTTCGCCTGTTGATTCGTGCTCTGACATCCGAGGGCCAAACCGATCCCAACCCACCCCATCCAACGTTTCATCGCGCCGACCCTAGCCGTAGTCCGCCAGTGGATCCACCGGCCGGAAGGTCAGCCTCGCGTCGGGGACCACCTCCCCGCGCGCGGTCGTTGATCGCTCCGTGCGAAGGTGCAACGTTTCCGGCGCGGTGGTGACGACGCGGCGCCTGACGCCGGATCCCACCGCCCCGAACGCTCGTGCTGCCTCGAAAGGGAATCGCTGCGCTCGTCGTCATCGCAGCGATCGCCGCCTACGCCGCGATCCGTGGCGCGGACGATCCCGCACCGCGCGCGCTCACCGCGTCGAGGCCCGCGCCGCCCGGCGAGGTGCTCGTGTCCGGCTGCAGCGAGGTGCGCAGCGGGGGTCAGTGCGAGATCGAGCCCGGCGGCGAGCTCGTCCTGTGGGTCGCGCAGCCGGCGTCCGCGACCGTCGCCGTGTCCCTCGACGATCGACCGCTCGAACGCTCGATCCGGCGCGTCCAAGACGGATGGCAGCTCCGCACACGACCCCCAAACCCGGGGGGCGCATCGGGCGCGACCCTGGTGACTCGAGCGAACGGTCGGGTGGTCGCCGAGCTCCGAGTCACCCCCTCGACCCTCCATCCCGAGATCAAACGAGCGCGTGAGCTCCGCAGCGGACAGGATCTGGACCAGGCGCTCGACGTCATCACATCGCTGCTCGACGCACCCGAGGCGAGCGTCCGCGCGCACGCGCTCGGTCTCCGCGGACGCATCCGCTACTGGCGGGGCGAGGTCGACGCCGGGATCGACGACCTGCGCGCATCGATCGAGCTCGCGACTCAGGCCGGATTGCTCCAGACGGTCACGGACGATCGCGCCGCCGCCGCGCACTTCCTCACCCGTGAGGCGCGGTTCGCTGAAGCAACGGCGATGCTCGAGCCCCTCGGCGCGATCGCCGCCGACTTTCACGACGCCGCACCACTTCGCTCGTACTACCTCTCCAATATCGCCTTCGACTACGGCGACTTCCGCACTGCGCTCTCGAGGCAGCTCGACACCATCCGACTCGCCGAGCGTCTCGGCATCGATTGGCTGTTGGTCGCAAGTCACTCTCTCCGCGCGGGGCTCTTGTTGCGCATGGGCCGCTTCGCAGACGCAAGACGACACGACGCGCTCGCCCTGCAGTACGCCGGCGGCGAACCGTGCGTTCGGGCCGCCACGTTCTACAACGGCGCGTTCCACGGCGTCCTCGAGGCCGAGGCCCTCGGTGCCACAACGCCCCCGGAGGTGCTCGACCGTCTACGGCAAGCCGTCGCGATGTACGCGGCCGATTGTCCGCGCGCTGCGACGCGCGCCAACGCACTCGTCGCGCTCGGGCGGGGCTACATCAACGCGGGGGACGACGTGTCGGCACAAACGGCGTTGGACGAGGCCGAACGCCTCACCTCGGACCCGAGCCCGCGCGAAGCACTCGACCGAATCCACCTGAAGGCGCGCATCCAAACGCGCGTCCACGCGTGGGCCGAAGCCACCCGGTCCTATCAAACGATGGCGAGCCTCGCGGAGCTCGGGGACATCGCGTTGTTTCGTTGGTTTGCCTCCGTTGGTCTGGCCGAGGTCGCGATCGCGCAGGGCGCGCGCGACCGTGCGATTCGACACCTCGAAGAAGCGGAGCGCCTCGTCGACGAGAAGCTCCTCGTCATCCCCTTCGGCGAGGGCCGTGACGCGTCCATCCGTCTCCTCTCCAAGAGCGCGCGGATGCTGGTCGGCCTGCAGGCCGAGCACGGCGCGCCCGAGGAGACCGCTCGGGCCGCTCGACGGAGCCGGCGGCGAGCGCTTCAGATCCTCGACTGGGCGAGCCGCGTCGCGCAGCTCGACCCGATGTCACGAACGCGGTGGTACGAAGCGCTCGCGAAGTACCGCGCCGCGCGCGACGCCGGGGCGACCGGTCTCGAGCACGCCTGGACGCTCTCGGGGAAGGAGCTCGACGCCGTCAAAGCCAAGCGCGCCGCGAACGTGCGCGCGGTCTCCAATGCGTTCGAACAAGCGCTTGCGGCGCTCGCACGGGACGCCCGAGATCGAGACGCACGACTGCGCCCCCCAGACGACGACGAGGTGTTGCTCCTGTTCCACCCGACGTCGACGGGCTGGGTCGGGTTCTCGATCGACACATCACGCACCGTCATGCGCCGCATCGAATCGGCCGACCTCAGCGCGCTCGACGAGCGCGCGCTCGCACGACGGCTCCTCTCCCCGTTCGCCCGCGCGATTCGACGTGCACGCCGCGTGACCATTCTGCCGTACGGCGCGTTGCTCTCGGTCGACTTCCACGCGCTCCCGTTCGATGGTTCGGCGCTCGTCGCCCAGCGCGAGGTCGTCTACGGGGCGGACCTCGCCCCCCGACCGCCTCGCCGCGTCGAGGCCCGCCGGCGCGCGCTGATCGTCGGCGACCCCGCCGCGAACCTCCCGCGTGCGCGTGAGGAGGCGAAGGCGGTCCATCGACTGCTCGTCGATGCCCGCTGGGACACCGAGCTGCTCCTGGGCGGCGATGCCGATCTTCCGACCGTACGATCCCACCTCGAACGACCGGGCTTACAACTCGCGCACTTCGCCGGGCACGCGCGTCTGTCCGCGCAAGATGGGTTCGAGAGCGAGCTGGGGCTGGCGAAGGGGACCGCGCTGACGATGACGGACATCCTCGCGTTCGCGCGCGTCCCTCCGCACGTGTTCTTGGCCGGGTGCGAAACCGCAGACTCGAGCCACGACGCCGGTCAGAGCTTGGCCCTCGCGCACGCGTTCCTCCTGTCCGGCGCCGAGGTCGTCGTGGGCGCGAGCCGCGCGATCGCCGACGATCACGCGAAGGCGTTGGTGTCGAAGCTCTACCGAGGGACGTCGCCCGACGACCTGGCGCGGATGTACCAACGTTCGGTTCACGGAGCGGACCCGACTCCCGAGTGGCAGAGCCTGCGGGTCTTCGTTCGGTAGAGCTCGGCGGAGCTACACCTGAAAGTCCGGACGCGCGCGGATCCCGAGGCGCTTCATCTTGTCCACGAGCGTCCGAAGCGGAACGCCGAGCTGGCGCGCGGCCTCGGCCTGCGTGAGTCCTTCGTTCAGCTTGCCGACGATGACCTCGGCCTCGAAGCGGCGGACGCGGCTCTTGAGATCGTCTCCGGTCACGGCCTCGCCCGTGCGGTGCTGCTTCGAACCGTCGACGATGGCCGGCGGAAGATTGCGGGGCTCGAGCTGCGGCGTATCGCAGAAGACCATCGCCCGCTCCACGACGCCTTTGAGCTCACGCACGTTCCCCGGCCAGCGGTAGCGCTCGAGGAGGTGAAGGGCGCCGGGAGAGACGCCGCGAACACACGTCGGGACCGTCGCGTTGGTGACCTCGATCGTCTGCTCGACGAGCGCACGAATCTCCGCGACGCGCTCCCGCAACGGCGGGACCTCCAGCGTGATCCCCGCGAGCCGGAAGTACAGGTCTTCGCGAAAGGTACCGGCGCGGCACATCGCGTCGAGGTCGCGGTTCGTCGCGGCGACGACGCGCGCACGAACGGCGACCTCGTAGGTCGCGCCAACCGCCCTGACCATCCCCTCGGACAAGACTCTGAGCAAGGCAGCTTGCGCCGGCATCGGGAGGTCGCCGACTTCGTCGAGGAACAGCGTGCCCACGCCGGCCGCCACGATCAGACCGGGGTGGTCCTCGACGGCGCCGCTGAAGCTGCCCCGCGTGTGGCCGAAGAGCGTCGCCTCGACGAGGTTGGGCGGAAGCGCGCCGCAGTTGACCGCCTCGAAGGGCGCCGCTTGGCGTGGCCCACGCTCGTGCAACGCGTGGGCGACGAGCTCCTTGCCCACGCCGGTCTCCCCTCGGATCAACACCGGCTTGGGCCAGCGCGCGAGCCGATCGACCCGAGCGTACAGCGAAGCCATAGCGGGGACCTGAACGATGGGCCGGGGACGAACGACCGCGTGCAGGGAGGGCACGAGCTCCAGCGGCGGACGGTTCGAGGGTGAGCAGGCGTGGTCCAGCGTCGTCACGTTTGTATGTTTGGGCGAGGGCCGCGACCTGTGCGCCTGCGATCGATCTTTTTTCGCTATGCTGTCGTCGCGCCGCGACGCGGCCGCAGACGATGGTCCATCGAGGGGAGCTAGAGCGGATCTACGAGGTGACGGCCCCTCGGATCCTCCAACGACTCCGGAGCGGCTTCTCGTACTACAACAAGAGCGGCGAAAACCGCTTCGTGCGCGTGGTCAGCGCGTTCGACCGCGAAGAGATCCTGCAGGAGACGTTCGGTCGATTCACGGAGCAGTGGGACAAGGGCAACTACGATCCGACGCGCCCCGCGGAGCCCTACCTGATGCGGATCGCCTTCTTCACCACGCTCCAATACACGGGCCGTCAGTCGCGGGAGATCCCGGATGAAGACGTCGAGATTCGGTGGGCGGAGGCGGCGCTCCCCGTCCAGTCCGCCGAGGAAAAGCTCGTGACCGAAGAAAGAGCCGCACAAGTTCGGGCGTTTCTCGAAAGTCTCTCCGAGGAGGACAAACGCATCTGCGCTCTACGGTTCCAGGAGGATCTGAGCCAGGCCAAGATCGGCGAACGAATCGGCATGTCTCGGGACCACGTCCAGCGCGCCCTGCGGCGCCTCAAGCGACGCCTCGCGGAGTTCTTCGAGGATCAGGGGTGGCTCAGTGAACCATGACGAGGCCCAGGCGCTCGTCCGCGACCTGTTCGTGGGCGGCGAGGTCGACGCGGCGCAGCAGGCAGCGCTGCGTGCGCACCTCCGCACCTGCGCCGACTGCCGCGGGCTCTACGATCGCTGGGCCGAGGCCGAGGCCGCCGTTGGGGAGACCTACGCAGCCTCGGCGTCGGCGCAGCGCGTGTGGCCCTCCGTCGCGGCTTCGGCGCCGAGCCGCTCGCGTGCATCGAGCTGGCGGATCGCCGGGGGCGCCCTCGCGGCGGTCGCCGCAGCCCTGGCCCTGTGGGTCACGCTGCCCGCGCCGATGACCGTCGAGCACGGGGCGCTGCCCGAGTACAACGTGACGCTCCGGCCGATCCAACAGACCCACCGTAGCGCCGATGTGGCGTCGACGGAGCGCGCCGTCCTCCTGCGCAACAGCGACCCGCTGGATCTCATCGTCCGCCCGGCCACGCGTTTCAGCGGGCCGATTCGCGCCGAGGGCTTCTGGGTCGGTGCGGGAGACACACGGCGTTCGTTCGCACTTCAAGGCGCAGAGGGGGGCTCGTTCCGCTACCGAGGCGAAGCCGACGTGGTGCTCCCGCCCGCGGGCGAATGGACACTCGTCGTGTACGTGGCGCGTGAGGACGCCCGGCCGTCGGACGAACGCATCGCGGCCTTGGCGACCGGAACGGCGACGTCGAGCTACGACACGAAGGAGAAGAGCTTCGAAGCCGCGGTCGGGCAGGAGGACGTCTGGTTCTTCGTCGTGCCCGTCGTTGTCGTCGACTGAATCGGCTCAGGTCGCGGCGGGCTTCGGTTTCATCGCGTCGACGAGGCGCCCCAACACATTCGGCGTCCCTTCGAGCTCGCGCAGCACCGGGCCGTCGAAGCGCGGATCGATGTAGCGGAGGACGAGTTTGTCGTCTTCTACGTCGAGCGTTTCGACCGTCCCGCCCAGGACGACCTCCTGGTCGATCGTGAAGAAGTCCGAGAACACCGCGACGCGGCGGCGGTGGCGGCCCTCGGTCAGACGCAGCACGAACTTCGACGTGGTCTCCAGGCGGCGGCGCGTGGTCACCACCGCGAGCACCGCGCCGAAGACCAGCGCGAGGCCCATCCCGATCAGGAGCTCGAGGGGTTGGAGCGGCACCGGGCCGCGCGAGTGGCCAAACGCGAAGGCCGCGAACAACAGCTGCCCGACGGCGATGGACGTGAGCGCGCCGCCCACGGTGCGAACCTTCCGCGCACGTTGGATCTCGGCGAGGCGCGTCAGGTGCGCGTCGCGGTCCTCGCTCACCGGTCGAGCACCTCCGAGCACGTGAGCCCCTGCAGCGGCGCGCAGTTGCGGCCGATGAGGCAGCCACCGTTCACGCAGGGGATCGGACCGCAGTCGTCGTTGCCCGGCGTGCACGGCAGACCGGTGATCGCGCAGCGGTTCGTGCTGCCGTCGCAGTTGTCGCGCGGACAGTCGTCGTCGGTGCCGCAGGTGCAGAAGCCCGCGATCGTGCCCTCGCCGCCGGCGCACACCGGGCCCTCCGGCTCGACGTTGCCGCCGCAGCACAGGCCGCCGACGCACACGCCGTCTTCACCGCAGTCGTCGTTCGTCACGCACGTGCAGTTGCCGCCGCGCTGACCCTTCGGGACGATGCAAATGCCGTCGCCGCCGGGCACGCCGCCGTTGCAGTCCGCGGCGCCCGCGACGAGACAGCGCGTCGCGTCGGGGTCGGGGCGTCCGTCCGGCAGACGCGGGTCACACGTCGCAGCGACCGTGCAGGTCTGCGTCGCGAAGCGGATGTTCTCGCGGCGGCACCGGCAGTCGGCCTCGGACTGACACTGCTGCTGCGTGAGGATCACGACGCCTCCGCACTGGAAGCCGTTCGGGCACTCTTGGCCGAGCGAGCAGTCGACCCCGCAGAAGTTGGTGAAGCCACCGAGCTCGCGGTTGTTGATCAGGCAGAAGTTTCGGTAGTCGTCGCAGGGGTTCGGGTTCATCGCCGTCCGCACCGAGCAGGAACGGCAGTACGGCCCGCGGTTGTCGTCGACGCAGCTCGCGTTGCGGCAGCGCTGGCCGTAGTCGCAGAAGGCGTCCGCGCTGCACAGGCCCGTCGCGCACTGCCCCTCGAAGCAGACCTCGCCGAGCGAGCAGTCGCCGTCGTCGAAGCAGCCCTCGACGCAGGTCCCCACCGGCGTCATCAGCGCCGTGGTGGCCTCGGGTACGTCGCACACGTAGCCGAAGGGACAGTGCGACGCGAGCCGGCAGGCCTCCTGCGGTTGGATGCCCTGCCCCTGCAGGCACTGCCCCGACGAGATGTCGCAGTACGTGTTGGGCTCGGTGCATTCGGTGCTCGACGTGCAGCCCGCTTCGACCTGGCAGACCCCGGCGTTGTTGCAGAACTCGTCTTCGTCGCACGCTTCGTCGGTCACGCAGATGCAGACCGAACGGGCGACGTCACAGCGCGTGCCCGGCGCGGTGCACTCGGCGTCCGAGGTACACACGTTCGTCGGCTCGCCGTCGTCGCCGGACGAACAGGCGACGACCACGCAGGACGCGAACAGGAACAGGCTCACGGCGAGCTGCGCGCGCCATGGATTCGAACGATGGGTTTTCAAGACCGCGCTCCTCGGGTCAGTCCGTTTCTTCCTTCACGAACACTTGCGACTGGAAGACCACCCAGCTCTGCCAGAAGAACGGCGAGAACTGGTTGTAGATGAACTCGCTGTAGTCGAAGCGCGGCGCGATCGCCAACTGACCGAGCACGGCGTAGTTGCGGGGGGTGTCGAACGCCGTGAGGGACAGCGGCATCCGCGGCATCGCGTAGCTCTGCAGCCCGCCCTGGCCGAAGATGCTCCAGCGGTTGAACTGCTGCGGGATCCCGCCGCAGTTCTCCGGCTCGCCGGCGTCGCACTGGCCGTTGCGGTTTCCGCGCGGCGGCTCGTCGTCGCAGCAGCAGCCGCTCACGCCGACGACGTCGACGACGTTGAGCGTCGTGATGTCCGGCGTGACGCCGATGGTGTCCCAGGAGATCTTCCCGTCCACCGTGAGCTCGCCGGGCTTCGGCGAGATGTTCTGCGGCATCTGGAGGAACGGCCCCATGTCGACGCCGTTCTCGAGCGGCTCGCCGCTCTCCGTGAACGAGAGCGAGTACGGGTTGCGCAAGCCACCTTGCCCGTCCCACGTGAACGAGCCGCCCATGTAGTAGAAGCTCGACTCCGCCACGCGCGGCATGTTGTTCACGATGACCGGCCCCTCGCCGAACACCGCGACCGCGGGGAACGGGATGACGCCGTCCGACTGCAGGTTGAGGAACGGGAACACCGCGTTGATCGTCGGCCCCGGCAGCTGGTCCGGCGGCGCGTCGAGGCGCACGGCCGTGGTCTGGTCGAGGTCGATGTCGAGCGAGATGTTGATGTCCGACGTCTCCGTCTCCGGCGCGACCGGGACGTTGCGCACGATCCCCATGCGCTTCGGGATGAACTGCCCCGTCGCGCGGTTGTACTCCCCGAACGTCGCGTAAACCGCGACCGTGCCGGCGCGCATCACCGCGATCTCGTAGGCGCCGCCCTCCATCGTCACCTCGGCCTCCTGGAACGGCGGCATCATCCCTTCCGGCGGGTTCGGCGTGAAGACGTTCTGCTGCGTGTACGTGATGCGCGCGAGCGGCTGCCAACCCGGGCGCGTCTGCTCGTCGAGCGCGGACTTGAAGCGGAAGATCCGCCCCGTGACCGTCGGCGGGGGCGCCGGGACGCCGCACGGCTGCAGCGGTGCGTCCGGGGGCATCGACATCGGATAGGGCTCCGCGAACATCGTGAGGTTCTTGGCGTTCAGATCCATGAACGTCACGAACTCCACCTGCGGCCCGCCGGCCGTCACGGTCTGCGCGCCGCGGACGTCCGGCCAGGAGATGGTCGCGAGGCCGTTTTCGTCGGTGATGGCGGCGTAGCGGATGTCGGCCTCGTAGCCGAGCTGAACCACCATGCCCGCGAGCGGCTGCCGCTGACGCGTCATCACCGCCACGTTGACCGAGCCTTCGATCGGCCCGCCCCACGCGCCACCGGTGATGAGGCGCGGGTCGTAGAAGCGGAACGCGCGCTCGCGCAACACCTGCTCGACACCCGTCGTGATCTCCACGTCGACCAGCCCCGGGCTCGCGGGCGCGGTGCGCACGCCGATGACCGAGCCGTTCTCGAGCACCGGGTCGATGCCCTCGACGCCGTCGAACTCGACGCTCACCGGCTCCGAGAAGCCGCGACCGATGATCGACACGTAGGTGTTGCCGGCCATCGAGCCTTCGCGCGGCTCGATGGCGATGAGCTCGAACGCCTCCTCGAAGAAGAAGCCGTCCTCGAGCACGCCGGTCGAGTCGGCGGTCCGCACGACGACGTCCTGCGCGCCGTGGGCGCCGGCGACCGTGGTGCCGGTGATCTCGGTGTCACTCACGATGACGACATCCGCGAGCGGGACGTCCGCGATGCGCACGTTCGCCCCCGCGATGAAGCCGGAGCCGCGGATCGTCACCGCGGTCCCGCCGCTGACGGGCCCCGTCGCGGGATCCACGCTGTCGACGACGACCGGGTCGAAGAGCGTCAGCTGGTTGTTCACGTTGATCGAGCGGCCCTGCGTGAAGAACGCGATGTCCGTCGGCCCGGCCGGGAGCCCCGCCGGCAGCACGAACGACACCGCGTTGGCGGACAGCGCGGTGATCGGGAGGCGCTGCCCGGCGATCGCGACCTGGGCGTCCTGCGCGAAGCCGTACCCGACGAGCGCGATGACCGTGCCCCCCGCGGTGGACGCACGCGGCGGCGTGACGCCGAGGACGCTCGTCTGCGTCTCGTTCGGATCGTACGCGATGTAGCCGCCCACGAGCGTGCCGAACGTGTCCTGGTTCGCGACCGTCACGTCGTGCACGCCGACCGCGAGCGCCGGGGACGTGACCGCGAGGCGCGTGTCGTCCGCGAGCTCGAGGCCGCCCGCGACCTCCGGACCGATGCGGACTTCGTCGGCGTCGGACAGGCCGTCGCCGGCGATCTCCTGCGCGGCGCGCCCGGTGGCGGGGCCGTAGCCGGGCGCGACCGCGTCGATGTCGGGGGTGCCATAGACGTAGACGACGTCGCTGCGGCGCACGGAGGCGTCGACGTGGATGACGCGTACTTCGGGGCGCCCGGGCTCGAGCGCGGGCGCGTAACCTTCGATGCGTCGTTCATCGACGAGGATCTGTCCGCGGAGCGGTTGGCGATCGAAGAGCACGATCGTTTGGGCGTCGAAACCTCGGCCGCGGACGATGACCCGCACGCCGCCCTCGTCGGGGATGCGCCGCGGCTCGACGGAGTCGAGCACGAGCTCGCGGTGGTACGTGAAGCCGTTGTCGAGGGTGGCCTCGCCGCCGGGCGTGACCACGCGGACGTTCACGGCGCCGACGGGGTTCGGCGGCGTGGTCGCGGCGATGGAGACTTCGTCGAGGACGACGACGCTGCTGGCGGCGAGCTCACCGAAGTAGACCTCGGCGGGTTCGGCGAAGGACGTGCCGCGGATGGTCACGCGGGTGCCGCCGGTCTCGGGGCCTGTCGCGGGGGAGACGTTGGTGACGGTGGGCAGCGGGACGTCGGGGACGTCCGGGCCGGCGTCGGGTCGGACGACCGGCGGGCGGTCGGGGCCGCCGTCGCGCGGGACCGTCTCGTCGCCGAGGTCTTCGCCCGAGCCACACGCCGCCGAGAGCAAGATGATCGAGAAGAGCGCAGCGGATCTGTTCATGGAAATCACTCGTCGCAGCCGGCGGTCACACCGGCGCCCCGTCCCCACGGGATACTACCATTCAGCGCGGCGATTCGGCGTCCTCGACGCGGATTCGTAGGCGCTCGAGGCGAGTCTTCTTGCGGATTTGGGCCCGCAGCAACAGGGAAAACGTCCCGGGGGCGTCGAACTGGAGGTGATAGCGACCGGGCGGGCCGGGCGCGAGGCAGTAGCCGGGGGTGGGGCCGCCCTCCAGCGCGAGGGCCTGAAGGCGCACGGCGAGCGCCGCGAGCTCGAGTCGGATGACGTCGTCGGGCGTGAACGCGCGGCCCTCGAGGTCATCCTTGTTCTTCACGATGGGGCCGTACTCGACGTCGGCGAGCGCGCGGCGCCGGTGCACGTAGTCGAAGACCTCGAGCGGGTACACGTCCACGATGCGGCCGGCCTGCGTCATCGTGAACAGGAGCCGACGCGCCTCGGCGGGGTCGAGCGCGAGGAGGAGATCGCCGACCTCGGCGACGAGCGCGTCGCGCTCGATCTGCCCGCGCCGTCGCGCGAGGAGGGTCATGAGGTGGCGGGCGCGCACGAGGGAGCCCATCTGCATGAGCGCGTCGGGCGTGACGCTGGGGTCGCCGATCTGCCCCTCGCCGAGGAGGGCGTCGTGCCCCGGGGCGTCGTGATCCTTCGGCGCGAGCGCACCGGGCCATCGCGTGGCGTCCAGGCGCGGGGCTTCGCGGGGCGTGGTGTCGGGCGCCTGGGGATCGACCCGCGGCGGGAGCGGGCCGCGGTCCTTGGGACCCTTGACCGCCACGGCGCCTACGCGGCTTCGGCGAACTGGATCGCGGTGAGGTTGCCGCAGGCCGTGCAGATGAAGTGATGAATCTCGGCGTCGCCGACGTAGACGTACGGCTCGACGTCCCCCCAGTAGCGCCGCCCGGCGCCCTCGGGGATGGACGTCCGCCGGTCCATCGTCGCCTCGCACCGCGTGCAGACGTTCATCTTCTTCACGCGGCGCTTGAGTCGGAACTTCACCGCCGGTGAGGATGACGAGGGGTGGGGTGGTCGTCAATATCCACCCCGAGCGAAGCAAGGGGACCCGGTCCCGGTCCCGGTCCGGGTCCCGGTACTGAATCGCGGCCGTGGTGGTCCCGGTCCGGGTCCCGGTACTGAATCGCGGCCGTGGTGATGATGATGCGTTGGGAAGGGGATCGGACTCGGACACCGACTCGGAATCGGACGCGGATTCGGAATCGGCCGCGGACTCGGATTCGGACGCGGATTCGGACGCGGATTCGGATGCGGATTCGGATGCGGGATCGGACTCGGACTCGGACTCGGACTCGGACTCGGATTCGGGAACGGGATCGGATTCGGGCGCGGATTCCGGAACAGGATCGGACTCAGGAACAGAATCGGACTCGGGAACCGATCCCGAATCCGAGTCGGAGTCCGATCCCGATCCCGAGTCGGAGTCGGAGTCGGAATCCGAGTCCGATCCCGCATCCGCATCCGATCCCGAATCCGATCCCGAATCCGAGTCGGAGTCCGATCCCGAATCCGAGTCGGAATCCGATCCCGCATCCGCATCCGCATCCGATCCCGAATCCGAGTCGGAGTCCGATCCCGAATCCGATCCGGAGTCCGATCCCGATCCCCAACCCGATCCCCACCCTCCTCCTCCTCGCCCTCACCGCCTGCGCCCCCGCGCTCGACCGCGGCACCCACACGCCCCGCCGCTTCGCCAACGACCACGTCCGCACCACCGGCCACGCCCTCACCGCGCGCGTCGGCGAGCTCCTCGTGCTCGAGGGCGACGGTCTCGTCAGCGGGATCGATGACGCCTACGGGATCCGCTTCGACGACGAGGTCGACGACCTCGCGAGGATCACGGCGCGCCTCGCCGACGAGGGCGCGGACGGCGAAGGTGTCATCGTCCTCTTCACCACGTTCGACGATCTCGGCGCGGGCGGCCCGGCCTACTACGTGCCGTTCTTCGACGACGTCGCGGGCACCGGCGACGACGACGTGGATCAGCGCGCGGCGTTCGGCGTCGAGCGGCTCGAGGGCATCGTCAACATGAAGCAGCTCGGCGACGAGGACGAGGCGCTCTTCTTCCACGAGATCGCGCACCGGCACCTCGCGCACCTCGAGGCCACGGTCGGCGGCTCGACCGCGGCGGTCACGATGCTCGGCCGGCAGCGCGCGCACTGGCACGCGCTCTTGCACACCGACGGCTCCGTCCTCGGTGGCCACGGGTTCGTCGAGTCACGCCCCGGGCGCTTCGTCGTGCAGTCGAGGAACGAGCGCTACGCCCCGCTCGATCTGTACGGGCTCGGGCTCGCAGACGCCGACGAGGTCCCGCCGTTTTTCTTCGTCGCTGACGCCACCACCGAGGACGGCGCCGCGATCCCCGCCGAAGCGCAGCTCGCCGTGGGGACCGCGATCCTCGGCCGGCGGATCGACGTGACGATCGAGGATGTCGTCGCGCGCGTCGGACCGCGCGATCCGGGCGTCGCGGAGCGCGCGCTTCGTTACGTCGTGCTCACCGCCCCGGGTGAAGCAGCCGCGAGCGTCGACCTCGCCCCCTACGAGGCGTTCCGCGTCGCGATGGACGCCGCGTACGTCGCGTACACCGACGGGCGCGGATCGCTTTGCTCGCGCTTCGACGGCTGTGCCCCTCCGACCAAGTTGCCGGCGGACGAGATGGGTTGTTCGTGTTCTTCGACGCGACGTTCGAGGCAGAGCGCCTGGGGGTGGGTGTTCGTCGCGTTGCTGTGGAGTGCTCGTGGGCGCACGCACCGGCGTGCGGACGCACGCCCACGAAGTACCAACTAGCCCATCGAGATGGGCTGAGCGGTCGCCTAGATTAGACGTCGCTCGCGCGCGCCGTCTTGCGGCCGTTCGCGCTCGCGCGCTCCACGGCCTTGTCGAGCAGCCACGCGACGTGGTCGTTCAGCGCCTCGACGAGATCCGACGAGCACATCATCTCCTGCCCGCGGACGTATTCCTTCACCTTGCTCTGCACGAGGAGCATTTCCTTGGGCTTCTTGGCGCCCGCCTTCTTCTTACCGGCCATCCCGTTAACCTCCAGAGATTGCGTTCTTGCCCCTTCACGGGGCGTTTCGACGGAGACCGTCCCCGTCGTGATGGGCGCGGACCGTATCGGAAGAAATGAACGGGCGCAACGGGTCCGAGCGCCGAAAGAAGCCGAAATCGGCCATCTATCCCCTGTTTCGCGAGGTTGCGGCCGAAAAGTCCCGCAAAAAGCACGTTTCGAGCCCTTATTCGGGGGGCCCAGGACCACCCCCGAGGATTCGGCCCCGCAGCCCCGGATCCCAGGCCGATCTGAGCGGTATCTTCAGTGGAACGAACGATCCCGGGCGCCAAGAACCGATCCCGCGATCCATTCAAGAGAACGAGCTACTCGAACAGCTCGTCCTTCGCGCCGCCCTTCTTCGGGCGCAGCGTTCCGCCCTTCTCCATCTCCTTCATCATGTCGTCCATGCCTTCTTCGGAGAGGTCGGTGCCTTCTTCGATCATGTCGGCGAAGTCCGCCGCGATCTTTCGGATGTTGCCCGCCATGCGCTTCATCGTCGCCGGTTCGTTCACCATCCCGGCCTCCGCGACGTCGCCCCACCGCTCGAACAAACCGAACGCCGCCTGCAAGCGAGCTTGCATGTCCTCGATGCGCTCCGTGACGCGCTCCAGCCGCGACAGCGTCGCCTTCAGCTCGTCGCCGACGTCGGCGCCCATCTTTTGCTTGCGCTCCAGCGCCACGATCCGATCGCGGAGCTGACGCTGCTCGCCGAGCAACCGCTCCAGCTTCGCCTTGCGCCGGTTCAGTCGACCATCGAGGTTCTTCGCGACCTTCGTCCCGCGCTTCACGAGCACCTTCGCGCGCTTCGCGAACCAGCCCTCCCAGTTCGCGTTGCGCTTGGCCTTGCGGCGCCGCGCGAGGCCGCCCTGCGGCCCACTCTCGATCTCGAAGCCCGCCGCGATGTTCACCGGCCCCTTCTCGCCGTCGCCCCCGACGTCGACCTTCCCGCGCGTCACGATCACCCGCGTCGATCCGTCGTCCGCGACGCCGACCTCGAACTCGGTCCCGCGCACACCGGCGACCGCGTTCGCGGAGTGCACTTCGAAGGCCGTGTCGCCGCCGACCCGCTTCACGACGCTCGTCCACACCCGGCCGAAGAAGACCGTCAGCCCGCTCTTCTCCTCCTTCTTGGCGGCGCGGACGATGATCTGCGTCTTCGGTCGGACCTTCGTCTCGGTCCCGTCCGCGAACTTCAGCGTCGCGCTCCCGCTGGCGCCGGTCTTCAGGCGCGAGCCGGACGTGATCGTCGCCCCCGAAGCCACCGACGCGAACTGCGACGCCTTGGGCGCGCGCACCGCGACCTCGCCCTGCGCCGCGACCAAGGTCGCGGAGTGGGCGGAAGCGTCGAACGAGATGAAGTGAACGAGGCCGATGAGAACCGACGCGACGGGCCAGCGCATGTGCCCCCTACACTAGCGGGTCCATCGGTGCATTTCACCTGTGGCAGCCGTCACCCGTCGATGTTACCCAAACGTCGTGAGCGCTTGGCTTGCGACCCTGTTCGCGGCGACCGGGGTATCCGTCGTCTTCGTCCCCGACGTCCCCGAGCACTGCGCGACCCAAGCGCGCGTCGCCTCGGTCGTCGACCTGACCGACGGCCTGCGCCTGTTGCGCGGCCCCCTCGAAAAGGACGAGAAGCTCGACGCGGCGCGCGAACGCCTCGCCGCCACCGTCGCTATCGTCGCACGCCGTACTGAGGACGGCGTCACGGTCGAGGTCGCCCACGCCGACGGCGTGACGAAGAAGACCGCCCCCGCGCAGGGCGGCGCACCGCTCGCCGAAGCGCTACGCGCCGCGTGGCCGAAGAGCGCCCCGCCACTCCTCGAAGCCCGAGCCCTCGGCGTCCCGAACGACGCCGCGATCGACGCCGCCTGCAAGGGCGACGCAAAGGCCGCCTACGACGCGAGCGGCGCCGCCGTCGGCCGGACGATCCCGGCGCTCATCGCGCCCGACGAAAAACGACGGGGCGGGACACTCCTCGTCGACTGGGCGATCGCCAGCGCACGCGCCGCCGCCGGTGACTGCCGACGCGCCGTCTCGACGTTCGACCGCACGATCGTCGCGCTGGAGCGCGGGGCCCTCGCACCGGTGTGGCGCCGCGCGCCGCCGTCCGAGGAGACGCTCCCGTCCTCCTTGGAGGTCATCGACGACATCGTCACCGCGTTCGAAGCCGGTGCGTTCGTCGCGATGGATCTGCTCACCGGGCAAGAGCGGTGGCGCGTCGAAGTCGGCGCCGCGGAGCCCACGCTCGTCCGCACGCGGCGCCACCTGATCGCCGCGACCGAGAGCGCGCTGATCGCGATCGTCCCGGCGACCGGCAAGATCGCCTGGCAGCACGACCTCCCCTCCCCCGCGCCGGAGATTGCCGTGCGCGGCGGACGCCTGTTCGTTGCGACGCGCCAGGAGATCCTCGGCATCGCGGACGACGACGGTGAGATCGTGTGGCGCACCGATCCCCTCGTCACCCCGGTCGGCGGCCCGGTGCTCGTCGGCGGGGAGCTCGCCATCCCCGCCGGCCCGTTCGTCCTGTTCCTCGACTACACGTCCGGCAAGGAGCTGCGGCGCATCGACGTCGGCGACGAGCTCGCCGCGCCGCTCACCGTCACGCCGCTCGGCGCGGTGTGGGCGCTGGTCGGGAGCGACGAGATCGTCCAGCTGCAGCCCGAACCGCCCGCCGTCCTGTTCCGCACCAGCGCGTTCGTCGGTGCGGCGTGGCCCCCCGCGGTCGTGGCGGAGCAGCTCGTCGTCGCCGCCACCTACCGGCGCCGGCCCGCGGTGGCGTACGTGGATCCGAAGCGCCCCAACGGGATCGGCCGGATCCTCGTCGGCGCGCTCCCGCCGATCGTGACGCTGCGCGACTACTCCGGCGTGTTGCACCGGCAGGCGCGCCCCTACGCGATCGTCGCGCGCGATCTGCGCGGCAACGCGACGTGGTCTGCGCGCACGAGCGGCGAGGTCGCGTCGCTGTCGACGCACGGCGACGTCGTCGTCGGCGCGGTCAAGAACGAAGCGATCGTGCTCGACCGAAAGAAGGGCACGCGCATCACGAGCCTCTCCTTCGACGAACGCATCGTCGACGTCGCCTACGAACAGACGGGCGGCGCCGCGCTCACCGAAGCCGGCGTGTTGTACGGCCTCCCCTCCGGCTACGATCCGCGCCCCGCGGCGTGGCTGCGCGAAGTGCGCCTCGAAGCGGCGCGGTGTCGCCTCGCGCTCGGCCAGCGCACCGTCGCGCAGCGCATCGCGGAGGACGTCCTCGAGCGCGACCGCGACAACCTCGACGCCGCCGCGATCCTCGCGGGTGCATCGAGCCGCACGCAGGACGTCGTCAACGCGTGGCGCACGGTGATGACGACCGCGCCGCGCTACGACGTCGTGCAGAACGACGCGCGGGAGGCGCTCGCGAAGCGCATCGGGCTGAGCGCGTTCGTTCGGCCGGCTCAGACCATCACGGACGTCGCCGCGGCGGGCGGCGTCCTGATCACCAAGGAAGGCGACGCGATCGTCGCGCGACGTGCGGCCGATCCGAACAAGCCGCTGTGGTCCAAGAAGCTCGGCGCCCAGGTCGAGAGCGCGGGCCCCGCGGTGCGCATCGGCAAGAAGCTCTGGTCGCCCACGAGCGGGAAGGAAGTGAAGCCCGCCGCCGCGTTCGATCCGGCGGTCGTCGGCGCGACGCTGTTCCTGCGCAAGGACAACGTCGTGTCGATCGCGGACGACAGCGGCGCCACGACCTGGACGCAGACCGTCGACGACGGTCAGAAGCTCCTGGACGCCGACGCGAAACACGTGCTCCTCGCGACGGACGGCGGCCTCGTGCAGGTCCTCGATCGCACCACCGGGGAGCGCAGGTTCGTGCGTAACCTGGAAGTCCCGATCGTCGGAGGCCACCTGGACCAAGACGCCGCCGTCCTCGTGCTCGCGGACGCCCTGTGGGTCCTCGACGTCACGACCGGGGAGGAGCGGAAGAAGGTCACGCGCGGCGAGGAGCCGATGCGCTTCGTCACCGCGACCAACCGCGGCCTCGTCTACGCGACGGACAAACAGGTGCGGCTGTTCGACGTTGTGCGCGGACGGCTGACCACGCTGCTCTCCCTCCCGGAAGACGTCGAAGCGCTCTACGTCGTCGCCGCGGACGAGCGGCCGATCGTGTGGGCGCACCACGGGGCGTCGCTCACGGCGTACGATCTGATGCGTCGCCAGTTCTCCGGTCGCGTCGAGCTGGGCCCCCTCGCGAAGGTCGTTCGGGCGGAAGCGCACATCGCGGCGCTGGAGAGCGCGGGTGTCCTGTGGGTCTTCGACGGCACCCGGGCGCTCGCGTCGAAGTGAGTCGCGTCGAAGTGAGTCGCGTCGAAGCGGAGTCGCCGGGGTTGCTCCCGTCGACCGCTGCGACCAACATCCCGCGCCGATGAAGTGGCAAGGCGGACGTCGGAGCGACAACGTCATCGATCGGCGCGGCGGCGGCGGACGGCGCGGCAAACCGTTGATCGGCGGCGTCGGCGCGATCGTCGTCGTCATCGTCGGGCTCTACCTCGGCGTGGAGCCCTCGACGCTGTTGTCCATCGTGAGCACCGAGGCGCCCGCACCGCGCGACACCTCGACCCCCGCGGTCCGCGACGAGGCCTCCGAGTTCGTCCGCGTGGTGCTCGGTGACACCGAGACGACGTGGCGCGCCCTCTTCGCGCAGCGCGGCGACACGTACCGCGATCCGAAGCTGGTGCTCTTCCGCGACCGCGTCCAGTCGGCGTGTGGGCTCCAGAGCGCTGCGGTCGGCCCGTTCTACTGTCCGGGCGACAACCAGGTGTACATCGACCTGTCGTTCTTCGACGCGCTCGCGCAGCGCTACGGCGCGCCCGGAGACTTCGCCCAGGCGTACGTCATCGCGCACGAGGTCGGGCACCACATCCAGTCGCTCACCGGCGTGTCGCGCCAGGTGCACGCGAAGAAACGAACGTTGCCGAAGGCGCAGGCGAATGCGCTGTCGGTCCGACAGGAGCTGCAGGCCGACTGCTACGCCGGCGTCTGGGGCCACCACGCCGCGAAGCGCGGGCTGCTCGAAGAGGGCGACGTCGAAGAGGGCCTCCGCGCGGCCGCGGCGATCGGTGACGACCGCCTGCAGAAACGTGCGCGTGGCACCGTTGCGCCCGAGACCTTCACCCATGGAACTTCGGCGCAGCGCGTCGCGTGGTTCCGTCGCGGGTTGCAGACGGGCCAGTACGAACGGTGCGATACGTTCACCGTGACCGAACCGTGACCCCTTACTTCTTGACGGTCGGGGGTGATCCGTCGTCTGCAAGGGCGCAATGCGACGAATCACGCTCTTCGCGCTCCCCGCTCTCTTCGCCTGCGCCACGTCCGGAAACGGCAACGGCCACGGCGACCTGATCTCCGGTGTCGACGCCGACGTCACCGCCGAGATTCGGCCGCAGGACGACTTCTACCTGCACGTGAACAAGAAGTGGTTGGACCAGACCAAGATCCCGTCCGACCGCAGCAACTACGGCTCGTTCACCGTGCTCGTCGACGAGTCCGAGAAGAACCTCAAGGCGATCGTCGACGACATCGCCGCCGGCAAGGTCTCCGACTCGCCGGACGCCAAGAAGATCTCCGACTACTTCACGGCGTACATGGACACGAAGACGATCGAGTCCCGAGGCCTCGAGCCCGTGAAGGCGCTGCTCGCCGAGATCGACGCCATCGCGGACAAGAAGGGCCTCGCGATGATGTTCGGCAAGCTCGAGCGCGTCGGCGTCCGCAACCCGCTCGGGTTCTACGTCAACCAGGACGCGAAGAACTCGACGCAGTACATCGGGTACCTCACGCAGAACGGCCTCGGCCTCCCCGACCGCGACTACTACTTCAAGGAGGGCGAGAAGATGGACGCCGCGCGTGCCGCGTTCGACACGTACCTCGACACGCTCCTCACGCAGGCGATCGGCGCCGACGCGGCGTCGACGCGCCCGCAAGTCTCAGCGCTCGAGAAGCGCCTCGCGGAGGTTTCGTGGACGCGCACCGAGAGCCGTGACCGCGACAAGACGTACAACAAGAAGACGTTCGCCGAGCTGAGCACGCTCGCGCCGGCGATCGACTGGGCCGCGTGGGCGGAGGGCACGAAGCTGCCGAAGCCCGAGGCGGTCATCGTGCGTCAGCCGAGCTTCTTCGAGGGTGTCTCGAAGGCGGTCGAAGAGGTCCCGCTCGACGACTGGAAGATGTACCTCAAGGCCGCGGTCATCGACGACTACGCGACGCTGCTCCCCAAGGCGTTCGTCGACGCGCACTTCGCGTTCCACGGCAAGGCGCTGTCGGGCGTCGAAGAGATCCGCCCGCGCGAGAAGCGCGCGCTCGAGATCATGGACGCGCACATCGGCGAGGCGCTCGGGAAGATCTACGTCGAGCGGCACTTCAAGCCGGAGGCGAAGGCGCGCATGAAGGAGCTCGTCGCCAACCTGATCCGTGCGTTCGACGGCGGCATCGAGTCGCTGGAGTGGATGAGCCCGGAGACGAAGAAGAAGGCGAAGGAGAAGCTGTCGAAGTTCACGACCAAGATCGGCTACCCGGACGTGTGGCGTGACTACGGAAAGCTCGAAGTGAAGGCGGACGACGCGTTCGGCAACGCGATGCGCGCGCAGGCGTTCGAGCACGACCGCCGCATCGCGTACCTCGGCGGGCCGATCGACAAGAACGAGTGGTTCATGCGGCCGCACACGGTGAACGCGTACTACAACCCCGTGATGAACGAGATCGTGTTCCCCGCCGCGATCCTCCAGCCGCCGTTCTTCAACCTCGCGGCGGACGACGCCGTGAACTACGGCGCGATCGGCGCGGTCATCGGGCACGAGCTTTCGCACGGCTTCGACGACCAGGGCCGCAAGTCGAACGGCGACGGCAACCTCGTCGACTGGTGGACGGAGCAGGACGCGGAGGAGTTCAAGAAGCGCTCGCAGCTGATGGTCGAGCAGTACAACCAGTACGAGGCGCTCCCGGGGAAGACCGTGAACGGCGAGCTGACGCTCGGCGAGAACATCGGCGACCTCGGCGGCCTGACGATCGCGTACCGCGCGTACCAGCTCTCGCTCGAGGGCGGCGAAGCGCCGGTCATCGACGGCTACACCGGCAACCAGCGCTTCTTCCTCGGCTGGGGTCAGATCTGGCGCCGCAAGTACCGCGACGCGGAGCTGGAGCGGCGGCTCGTGGTCGACCCGCACTCGCCGAGCCGCTTCCGCGTCATCGGCATCCTCTCGAACATGCCGGAGTTCTACGAGGCCTTCGAAGTGAAGGAAGGCGACGAGCTGTACCGCGCGCCCGACCAGCGCGTGAAGATCTGGTGACCGCGTAGCTGAACGCCGGACAGTCCGCGGACTGTCCACCGCGCCGGTTCACGCCGCGCGCGCCCACCAAGTCGGCTGGCACGTTTTTCGGAATGTGCCGCCGGCATGAAACTCACCAAGACCCAACTCTTTACCGCCCTCGTCGGCGTCGCGTCGTTGTGCGCGTCGAACGCCGACGCGGCGCACTCCCAGCGCTACGTCAGCGCCGGGACCACCTGGAACCTCGGGCAGGCGTACTCCAGCGCGCTCGTCGGTTACCCGTCCGCGAGCGACCAGGGCGCGATCGTCGGCATGGGGATCGCCGGCAGCAACGACCACGTCTACGTCTGGTACGCGGACGGGCACGTCTCCAGCGGAACGACCCAGAACTTCCAGTACCACTCGGGCCTCACCGACTACGTGCTGCCGGAGGGCAAGGACTACTGGGACATCGTCGCGATGGCGATCGCGGGCTCGAACGACCACGTGTTCACCTGGTACGCCGACGGCACCGTCAGCGAAGGCTGGTCGCAGGACCTCGGCGCCTACCAGGATCCGCAGCCGTTCACTTTGCCGCCCGGGCGCGTCGTCTCGGACATCGTGGGCATCGGCATCGCCGGCTCGAACGATCGGGTCTACGCGTTCTACTCGGACGGCACCGTGAGCGCCGGCTGGTCACGCGACCTCGACTACTATTCGGCGCCCTATACCTATTCGGTGCCGAGCGGGAAGAAGATCGGCCACATCATCGACATCGGCATCGCAGGCTCGAACGACCGCGTGTACGCCTGGTACCACGACGTCGAGCTCGGCGCGGCGTTCAGCTCGATCGCCGACGAGATCGACGCGGCCGCGATGGACGTGCTCCGGCGCTACCGCCTCCCCGGTCTCGGGGTGTCGGTCTCGAAGAACGGGCGCGTCGTCGCGGAGAAGGGTTACGGCTTCGGCAACTTCACGAACGGGACGCGGATGCAGGACGACATGCGGTGCCGCATCGGCAGCGTCAGCAAGGTCATCACCGCGCTCTCCGCGATGCACCTGCACCAGACCACGAGCTTCGACGTCGGCATGCCGCTCTACGGCTTCGGCGGCGCGCTGCCGAATTGGATCTACACGTCGGCGTACACGCAGGGCGTCGAGCGCCACCAGCCGATCGTCGCGAAGGCGATCGCGCCGAGTGACCACGTCTACACCTGGAACCACGACGGCACGGTGAGCGAAGGCACGAGCTACGACCCGGACTACTACGGCACGCCGTACAACTACTCTTTGCCGCCGGGGATGAAGGTCGAGGACATCCGCGGGATCGCGATCCGGCCGAACAGCCGCGTGGTCGCGTACTACGACGACGGCACGTACAGCATCGGCACGACGTGGAACCTCGACCAGTACACGGAGCGCGACGAGGACGTGAAGGTGTCGCTCCCGAGCGGCTACAGCATGTCGCACGTGGTCGGGATGGACTTCGCGCCGAGCGGCTCGCTCTACGTCTGGTACGACGACGGTCGGCGCAGCGCTGGGACGGCGACGGACTTCGACGCGGACATCGCGCCGCAGACGTACAGCACGACGCCGGGCAAGACGCCCTACTTCATCTCGGGCATGGGCATCGCGAAGTCGAACAGCCGCGTCTACGCGTTCTACAGCGACGGGACGTTCACGCGCGGCACGAGCCGGAACCTCGACTACTACGCGGGCCCGGCGAACTACACGATCCCCGGCTACGCGTTCGACGGCTCGAAGGACTGGAACGCGTACTACCAGGACATGAAGGTCGACCACCTGATGTCGCACTCCTCGGGCTTCTCGCGCAGCGGTGACGTGGTCGGGGCGGAGCGTATGTTCAACACGTCGGAGGACAACCTCGACTACCAGCACGTGCACGAGTACGTCCTGCGCACGCGCAAGCTGAAGTTCGCGCCGGGCTCGTCCGAGTCGTACAGCAACCACGGCGCGGGCCTCGTCGGCCACATCGTCGCGGAGCGCTCGGGCATGACGTTCAGGAACTACGCGCTCAACTACATCATCAACCCGCTCGGTCTGAACATCCGCGAGCACAGCCAGGGGCAGCAGTCGATCGACATGCACCGGCACAACTACGTGAACGAGCTCCCCGAGGCGTACGTCGGCGACTCGACGAACAACCTCGGCCTGGCCGCCGGCGGGTGGAAAGCGAGCGCCGGGGATCTGGTGCGGCTGATGCTGGGCACGGACCAGAAGACGAACCACCCGGACGTGTTGTCGGGCGCGACGCTGGACCTGATGGAGGACCGGCCGTACCCGGGCAAGAGCAGCTTCGCGCACGGCTGGGACCGCGCCGGGAAGAAGCTCGCGCACAACGGCCGCCTCGGCGGCGGCACGACGTACGTCGCGAAGTTCGAGGAGGACTACTTCGGGACGGGGAGCAAGCAGATCAACGTCGCGGTGTGCACGAACGTGAGCATCTCGGATCGCCGCGGCGGGAGCGGCCCGCTGAAGGCGTTGGCGGATGCCGTCGCGGGGGCCGTGAACGAGGCGGCGATCTCGGGGTCGTATGACTTGTACTGAGTCGGGGCGCTGAGCGCGGATTTTAGTTCGGATTCGGATTCGGACTCGGATTCGGATTCGGATTCGGACTCGGATTCGGACTCGGATTCGGACTCGGATTCGGACTCGGATTCGGACTCGGATTCGGACTCGGATTCGGACTCGGATTCGGACTCGGATTCGGGCGCCGACCCGCTCAGCTCCGATCTCCCGGCCGCCACAGCACCTCGGCCTCCCCCTCCGCCTTCGCCGCGAACCTCCCGGCCACGAACAGCCAGTCACTCAACCGGTTCAGGTACTTCAGCGCCACATCCCTCTGCGGCGCCTCGGCGTGCAACCCAACCAGCCTGCGCTCTGCGCGACGGCACGTCGTGCGCGCCACGTGCAGGAACGCCGACGTCTTCCCGCCGCCGGGCAGGATGAACGACCTCAAAGTCTCCAGCTCCGCGTTCCACGCGTCCATCTCCGCTTCCAGCCTCGACGCGTCCTCCGCGGTCACGAGTTGCTGCTTCTCGTGGCGGTCCTCGGGGAGCACCGCGAGCTCACCGCCGAGGTCGAACAGCTCGTTCTGGATCCGCAGCACCGCTCGGCACAACACCGCGTGCCGGTCGTCCCCGCGCACGTGCTCCGCGACCACGCCCAGCGCGGCGTTCAGCTCGTCGACGGTGCCGTACGCTTCGATGCGCGCGTCGGTCTTCGCGACCTCCTGGCCGCCCGCGAGGCGGGTGGTGCCGGCGTCGCCGACGCCGGTGTAGACGCGATTGATCGTGACGCTCACGCGGCACCTCCTTCGGCCGTCAGCAACATCCGCGCGACGTCCGCGTACAGCTCGACCGCGTCGAGCAGCTCCTGCTTCTCGATCTTCTCGTGCGACGTGTGCGCATCGTGAATCGAGCCCGGGCCGACCAACATCGTCTTGCCGAGCTTCATCAGGTACGGCACGTCCGACCCGAACTTCACGACGTCCGCGTCGCGACCGTCCGGCACCGGCATCGGGTGCGGCTCACTCGTCGAAGTGATCTCGACCTCCAACGCGTCCCCCAACAACGACCGCACCTCGGGGAGCACCTTCTCGACCGTCGTCCCCAACCGAATCATCACCCGCGCCGACGCCGCCGGCGCCAACACGTTGGGCGCCACGCCGCCGTTCATCACGCCGATGTTCACCGTCGTCTGGCCGTAACGCTCCTCGAACGGCAGCTCGGCCGAAATCAACCGCGCCAACGCCGGCACCAGGTCGTGCAGCGCGTTGTGACCGACCTCCGGGTAGGCGCTGTGCCCCGCCTTCCCCTTCGCCGTCACCGCCAGCGCGAGGATGCCCTTCGCGCCCGACGCGAACTTCATCTGCGTCGGCTCGCCGTCGATGATCCACTTCGCCGCCGGCAACAGCGGCGCGATCAGCTTCGCGCCGATCGAGTCCGTCTCCTCGCCGACCACGCCCATCAGCGCGATGCCCTCGTGGCCCTCCGCGCGCAGGCGCTCCGCCGCGATCCACTGCGCCGCGAAGATCCCCTTCGCGTCACACGTACCGCGACCGTAGATCCGGGCGTCGTCCTCGGTCGGCGGGATGAACGGCGGCACCGTGTCGAGGTGCGTGGTGAGCACCACGTCCGGGGTCCGGTCCGCGACCCGCGCGAGCACGTTCAGCCGCGGCAGCGCCGGCGTCGCACCGTCCTCGGGCGCGATCTCCTGCGTCGTGACCAGCCACCCGGCGGCCTCGAGTCGGTCGATGACCAGCCGGCAGACCTCCCCTTCGTCGTTCGTGACGGAGGGGATCGCGACGAGCTCTTTCGTCAGTTCGATGACATCCACGTCGACTTGTTCCCTAACACGATCGATGCTCACCCGGTGCGGTGCTATCTCGGCCTCGGCGCGAATCTCGGCGACCCGCCGCGCGCGTTCGACCGCGCGCTCGCCCGCCTCGAACGCCCCTATACGCAGGTCGTGCGAAGCGCGCGTTGGTACGGGTCGGCACCGATGGGGCCCCCCGACCAGCCGCCCTACCTCAACACCGTCGTCGAAGTGGAGACCGTGCTCTCCCCCATCGCGCTCCTCGCCGAGCTCAAGGCCACCGAGCGCCACGTCGGCCGCAGCACCCCCGTCGTCCGCTGGGGCCCCAGGGAAATCGACGTGGACCTCCTCCTGTACGGCGACGCCCGCATCGATCGCCCCCTCCTCACCGTCCCCCACGCGGGGATCGCGACCCGGCGCTTCGTGCTCGCCCCCCTGGCCGAGCTGGCGCCCCACCACGTGATTTCGGGGCCGAATCGAACGGTCCTCGAGCTCCTGGACGCGCTGACCGACGACCCGGCCACCGTCTGGCTCGCGCCGGGCCGCCTTGACTGTTCGGCCGTCTCCCGAGGATCGTCCCCGTCGTGAGACGTGTCGCGCTCTTGTCGGCCCTAGCCCTCGTCGCGTGTGAGGTCGACTTCGCGAAGAAGGACATCGCGGATCCAGGCCTCGCCCGGCGCATCGCGCAACAGAAAGCGCAGCTGCAGTCCGCGCCGAACGACGGCGCCGCCTGGCTCGCGCTCGCGGACATGTACTTCGCCGCGGACCAATTCTTCGACGCCGCCGACGCGTACGTCCGCGCCGAAGCGCTCGGCGCCCCGAAGACCCCGGTGCTCGCCGGGCTCGCGAACACGTACCTGAAGCTCGGCTACTACCAAAAGTCGATCGACCGCCTGAAGAGCTGCTTTCAGCTCAACCGCAACGAGCCGATGTGCCTCTACGCGCTCGGCACGATCATGGAGTCCAACGGCGACGAACGCTCGCTCGCCGACGCGCGCCGCGCGTACATGCACTTCCTCGCCGTGGCGGGTGAACACGAGCGCGCAGCCTACGTGAAGTCGCGCATCGATCAGATCACTGCGCGCATCGGTCCGCCGGACCCCAACGAGCAGATCGCGATCGGCCCGTCCTCCCAACCCGCGTCGCAGCCGGCCGCCACGCCGCCCGGTGCCCATGGCCCCGCCGCAACCAACGACCCGAACGCGCCGGGCTCGCCGCATTCGCCCGGCTCGCCGACCGGAGCACCGAACGGTCCCGCGGGCGTCCCCGGTCACGGCGAGGGTGACGCACAGGACGTCGGCCAGCTCAACGCCTACGGCCTCGCGATCCAGAAGGCCCTCGCGGCGACACGACAGAACGACATCCCCGCCGCGCAGACCGCGTACACCGAAGCGTTGAAGCTGCGCCCCGGCGATCCGTCGGCGCGCGCGGGCCTCGCCGAGACGTACCTCGCGCAGGGCAAGGTCGACGACGCCGCGAAGATGATCGAGGCGGCCTACGACGACCACCCAACGGACCCGCAGGTGCGTTGGATGTTCGGCACCGTCATGCTTCAGGCGCAGCGCCGGCAGCGCGAGGCGATCGAAGCCTGGGAGTCACTCGTCGAAGAGTACCCGGACATCGCCGGTCAGCTCGGCATCCCCCAGCGCCTCGAAGCCGCGAAGAAGTTCATGGGCCCGAACTGATGCTCGCGCTGCTCTTCGGCCTCTCCCGCCCGGTCTCGCGCAAGCAGTACCTGTTGGCGGGCGTGCTGCTGATGGGCCTCAAGTACGCGATCGACGCCGGCTTCTACTTCGCCGCGACGGGCGCGATGCTCGATCCGCTGAGCTTCCTCTCCCCGCTGCTCTCCACCCGCGAGACGTTCCTGCGCGAAGCGGAGGGGGCCTTCGCGGTCGCGTCGATCGTCGTCGCGCTCCCGTTCCTGTGGATCGGCGCGTCGATGACGCTGCGTCGCGCGGTCGATGCCGGCAAGTCGCCGTGGCTCGTGTTCCTGTTCCTCGTCCCGGTCGTGAACATCGTCGCGATGCTGGTGCTCGCGGCGCTCCCCTCCGCGCCGAACGAGCGCGTCGTCTGGTACGCCGAGACGCCGGAGCCGACTTCGGTCGCGATGGTGAAGAGCGCACTCCTCGGCTGCGCGGCGGGCGTCGGCGTGGGGGTGCTGATGGTGTTGCCCGTGAGCGCCGCGGCGAGCGGCTACGGGACGGTGCTGTTCTTCGTGACGCCGTTCGTGATGGGCGCGGTCAGTGCGTTCCTCCACAACAAGAACCACGCGCGCTCGGTCGGGAACACGGTGCTCGTCGGGCTGGTCACAGTCGGACTCGCGGGCACGGCGATCCTCCTGTTCGCCTTGGAGGGGGTGTTGTGCCTGTTGATGGCCGCGCCGATCGGAGCGACCGCGGGCGTCGTGGGCGCGCTCATCGGCCGCGCGATCGCGTTGCGGACGGTCGGCCCAGGCTCCCACGTGGCGATCATGCTCCTCGCGTTGCCGCTGCTCGCGGCGGCCGAGACTTCGGTCGGGCACCGCCCGCTCCGCGAGGTCGCGACGTCCCTCGAGATCGACGCACCGCCCGCGAAGGTGTGGCCCAACGTCGTCGGCTTCTCCGAGCTGCCGCCGCCGAACCGTCTCTACTTCGAGCTCGGGATCGCGTACCCGCAGCGCGCGCGAATCGAAGGCTCGGGCGTCGGCGCCGTGCGCCACTGTGAGTTCTCGACCGGCCCGTTCGTCGAGCCGATCACCCGGTGGGAGCCGCCGCACCGCCTCTCGTTCGACGTCGTTGCGCAGCCGCCGCCGATGCACGAGTGGTCGCCGTACGACCACCTCCACACCCCGCACCTCGACGGGTACCTCACCAGCGAGCGCGGTGAATTCCGGCTCATCCCGCTCGACGGCGGGACCCGGACCCGCCTCGAAGGGTCGACCTGGTACCGCATCAACATCTTCCCGGCGCCGTACTGGACGCTCTTCTCGGACGCGTTGATCCACTCGATCCACGAGCGCGTGCTCACCCACATCGCGCACCTCTCACGGTGACCGCCGAGGCCTGCTAGGCTGCCCGGGTCCACTTTGTTTCGCACGCAAAGAGGGAACCTGGGGTGCACATCCGAATCGAACCTCGCCTAACGATCCTCGCGCTCGCGCTCGCCGGATGCAGCGCCGAGGCGCTCCCGCTCGGCGAAGCGTTCTCGCTCTCGCCGGAGTCGATCACGTTCGACGACACCCTCGTCGGTACGACGGCACGCGAGCGCGTGACCGTGACGAACCGGACGAGCGACACCCTCGTCGTGCCGATCCGACGCGGGCCGGCGTCCAGCGGTTCGATCACCGTGTCCGAGGACAGCCTCGAGCTCGACGCGGGCGCGAGCGGGTCGTTCGAGGTCGCGTTTGCGCCGCGGTTCGCGGAGCCCGCCCAGGCGCGGTTCGACCTCGGCCCCGACGGCCTCGACGCGAAGCGCCTCAGCGTTCAAGGCGTCGGGGTCGCCGAGCCCACGTGCACCATCGTCGCGACGCCCGACCCGCTCGACTTCGGCGAGGTCGTCACCCGCACGCGCGCCTACCAGACCCTCACCCTCACCAACCCTTGTGAGGAAGCGCTGAACGTCGAGCTCGGCGCCAGCGACGAGGTCGAGGTCTGCGTCCCCGGCGGCGGAGCGTCGACGCCGTTCTGCTTCGACGCCCCCGCGACGGTCCGCGTGTCGGCCGGCGACAGCCGCAGCGTCGACGTCCGACACAGCCCCTTCACCGAGGCCGGGCGCGAGCGCGCGACCGCGCTCCTCCGCACCTGCGCGAGCGCGGGCTGCGAGGTCGAGGTCCAGCTCGTGAGCACGGTCGTCGAGACCGGGTTGGTCTGTGCGCCCGCGGAGCTCGACTTCGGCCGCGTCACGGTCGGTACGTGCGCGCCGTGGACGGTCCGCTGCACCAACGAGGGCAACGACGAGGTGCTCGTCGACGGCTGGGGCGCCGAATCGATCGGTACGCCGACGAGCCCCGACTTCGTCTTCGAGGACGACGGGTTCCTCGCCGTCGAACCGAGCGGCGAGTTTACGGTGCGCGTGGAGTACTGCCCGTCGGACTACGGACGGGATGTCGGTCACCTCGGCGTCCGGTACCGCGAAACCACCAGCCAACAGAAGCTCATCTACCTTCCACTCAGTGGATTCGCTGGCCGCGCCTCGCTGGCCGCCACGCCCGAGCCGCTCGACTTCGGGTTGGTGTCGACGATCGTCCCGATGGAGCGCACGCTCCGCATCGCCAACATCGGACAGCTCGCCGTCGAGATCGGCAACATCTCCCCCGTCGGCCCGGACGCCGCGGCGTTCCAAGTGCTCAACGGGGGCAGCGCGTTCCTCGCCCCCGGCGCGCAGCGCGAGGTCCGCGTACGGTTCTCGCCGGCGCGCGTCGGCGGACACACGGCGGCGATTCGAGTGGAGACGAACGACGCCGACGTCGACACGTTCGACGCCCCCGTCGTCGGTCAAGGTGTCGCGCTACCGCCGTGCCAGTACACGGTCGTCACACCCGAGCTGTCGTTCGGACGCATCGACATCGGCCGCGAGCAGATCCTCGGCGCGCAGATCATGAACACCGGTGTGGACGACTGCCTACTCACCCAGGCACGACTCGCCGCGACGACGAGTGAGACCTTCGAGCTGCTCGACGCACCGACCACGGCCATTCGGCTCGACTCCCGGTCGTCGGCCGTGCTGCGCGTCCGCTACCGCCCCTCCGGGTTCGGAACCCACCAGGGGACACTCAACGTCGAGCTGTCGAGCCCGAGCTCCCCCAGCGCGACGATCGATCTCGTGGCCGACGCACAGGCGGCGCCGGTCGTCGTCTCTCCACGTCGCGTCGACTTCGGTCACGTCGACCCCAACTGCAGTGCCGCAGATCAGACGATCACGATCGACAACCTGGGCGCGGCGTCCGTCCAGATTACGAACGTCACGCTGCAGCCGGGCGGTGCGTTCACGCTCACCCCGCCCGCGCTCCCCGCGACGATCGCACCGATGGGGACGCTGACCCTCCCGGTCGGCTTCGCGATCTCGCAGGAGGGCGACTTCGCCTCCGCGTTGGCGATCGAGGTCTTCACGGAGGGGGTCATGGTTCGCCAGACCGTGCCGTTGTTCGGGCGGAGTCGAACGACCCGGACCGTGCAGACGCTCGAACCGCTCGCGGCCCAAAAGGCGGACGTCCTGTTCGTCGTGCGCAACCGCCCGGGCACGGTGAACGAGCGCGCGCTGATCGGCGACCTCTTCGCGGCGCTCACCGCGTTCGCCGACTCGCAGGGCGTCGACTATCAGATCGGCGTCACGACGATGAACACCGACGAGCAGGGGCGCCTCGTCCACCCGGGTCCGCAGAACCTCTACTCGGAGGATCCGTCGCGGAAGATCATCACGCGCAACACCCAGCCGTCCCCGGGCGCGGTGTTCGACGCGAACCTCGCGTTGAGCCCGGGCTCGATCGGAGCGGCGGACCGCGGGCTGCAGAGCGTCTACCGCGGGCTCTCCGGTACCAACGTCGTCACCCACAACGCCGGCTTCCTCCGCCCCGACGCATCCCTGTCCGTCGTGTTCCTTTCCGACAGCGACGACCTGTCGCCGGGCGCCCCCGAGCTGTACAGCCGCTTCTTGCGCTCGACGAAGGAGGATCCCCAGCGCGTCCACGTCACCTCGATCGTGGCGGGCGAGACGTTCTGCACGGGCCCGTCGGGCAGCGCCGGGCCGGCGCCTCGCTACGTGTCCATCGCCGAGCTCACGGGTGACGGCTTCACGTCGATCTGCTCGTCGGACTGGGGCCAGACCATCAACGACATCGCGCCGGCGCTCTTCGGCTACCGCACGAAGTACCGCCTAGACGCCGCGGTGGAGGCCGCGACGCTCGAGGTCACCATCAACGGAATGACGATTCCCAGCGTGACCGGCACCGGCGCGACGAACTGGGCGTTCGCCCTCGCGACCAACACCCTCGCGTTCTCGCCGCTGATCGCGCCGACCCCGGGCGACGCCGTGACCGTGAGCTACGCGACCGTCTGTCGCTGAGTCGTCGACGCCGCCGGTGTCTGCTGCGGGCGCACGACCGCGCGCACCTTGCGCTTCGAGAACTTCATGATCCCGTCGTCGAAGCGCGCGTTGTTCAGCGTTACGCGATCGAGCAGGTAGTTCTCGAAGATCCGCCACGGGTGTTTCTTCCCGGCCTGCGGGAGCTCGCCGAGGGCGCGCTTGATGTAGTTGGCGTCGAAGTCGAGCAACGGCGCCTGCTCCATGTCCGGGTCGCGCTCCGGAACACAGATGTCGTAGCCGTTGGCGTCCATGTGATCGAGCAGGCGCGCCACGTAGTCGGCGACGAGATCGATCTTCAGGGTCCAGCTCGCGTTGGTGTACCCGACGGCGAACGCGAGGTTCGGGACGTCGCTCACCATCATCGCGCGGTAGGCCATCGTGTCGTTCGGGGTGATCGCTCGCCCGTCCACGCTCAGCTCGGCGCCGCCGAACAACCGGACCTTGAGGCCCGTGGCGGTGACGATCAGATCCGCCTCGAGCTCCTCGCCGGACTGCAGCCGAACGCCGCGCTCGGTGAAGCGCTCGATGTGATCGGTGGCGACACTCGCGGTGCCCGCCTTGATCGCTTCGAAGAGGTCGCCGTTCGGCACGAGGCAAAGGCGCTGGTCCCAAGGGTTGTAGCTCGGCGTGAAGTGTTTCTCGACGTCGTAGTCCTCACCGAGCGCCTTCTTCACGCCGTAGATGAAGAGCTTCTTCATCGCCTTCGGGAAGCGGCGCGACGCCTTGTACAGCGCGATGGTGCGCAGCACGTTCTTCCACCGCGTGATGTCGTACGCGGTCTTCTCGGAGAGGTGACGACGCAGAAAGTCCGCGACCGCGTCGGTGTCCGGTGCGGCGACTACGTACGTCGGCGAGCGCTGCAGCATCGTGACGTGCTCCGCCTGCTCGGCGAGGCTCGGCACGAGCGTCATCGCGGTCGCGCCGCTGCCGATCACGACGACCTTCTTGCCGGCGTAGTCGATGTCCTCCGTCCAGAACTGCGGGTGCACGACGCGGCCCGCGAAGTCACCCTGCCCTTCGAACTGCGGCGCGTGCGCTTGGTCGTAGTCGTAGTAGCCGGTGCACGCGAGGAGGAAGCGGCAGGTCATCCTGCGGACCTCGCCGGTCGACGCTTCGCGGAGGAAGAGTGTCCACTTCGCGTCTTCGGTCGACCAGCTCGCGCGCTCGAGGCGAAGGCCGTAGCGGATCTTCTCGTCGACCGAGAACTCCCGCGCCGTGTCCTCGATGTACTTCAGGATCGACGGCCCGTCCGCGATCGCTTTGCCGTCGGTCCACGGCCGGAAGGCGTACCCCAGCGTGTACATGTCCGAGTCCGAGCGGATGCCGGGGTAGCGGAACAGATCCCACGTCCCGCCCATCCGCTCGCGCGCCTCGAGGATCGCGTAGCGGTGGTCCGGGCACCGCTTCGACAGGTGCACCGCGCACCCGATGCCGGAGAGCCCGGCGCCGACGATGACGACGTCGAGGTGTTCGGGGTCCACAGGTCGGATGGCGTCCATGCCCCACGTCTACCGGATCCGCTTATTGAACACAATTCAATATCAACATGAGCGCGAGAAAACCCGGTTTCGAGGCCGTCTAGAGGGGGCGTCCGGGGTTCAGCAGCCGAGGCCGCAGCCGAGGAAGACGCGGAGCTTGTCGACCTGCTCGGCGTCGAGGCCACGCACGCCGCCGGGCGCGAGCGCGTTGGCCATCATCGAGATGCGCGCGGTGTGCTCGAGGATCTCGAGGCGGTCGTACGCCTGCCCGAGCGTCTCGCCGAGCGTGATGGAGCCGTGGCGCTCCATGATCAGCGCGACGCGGCAGGTCAGGTGCTCGCGGAGCCGGTCGGGCACCTCGCGCGTCGTCGGCGTCGTGTACGGCACCGTCACGATCTCTCCGAGCTCACACAGCACCTCCGGCATCAGCGGCTGGTCGAGCCCGACCCCCGCGATCGTGTGTGCGATCGCGCAGGGCGGGTGCGCGTGCACGACGGCGTTCACCTCGGGGCGCTCCGCGTAGATCAGCGTGTGCATCATCGTCTCCGACGATGGTCGACCGCGCTCCCCCCGCACCGGGTTCCCGTCGAGGTCACACAGCACCATGTCGTCCGGCTTCATGAAGCCCTTGCGAGCCCCAGACGGCGTGACGAGCATCCGCTTGTCGCCGATGCGTACCGAGACGTTCCCGTCGCGCGCGGCGATGTAGCCGCGCTGGTGCATCAGCTTGCAAACCTCGACGAGCTGCTCCGCCGCAGACCGGATCGACGCGCGATGTTCGAACTCCACGGCCACGGCGCGCGGACGCTACCGCGGCGCCTCCCCGACCGACAAGGATCTCCTCGTCAGCCGCTGCTACCGCCGGACTGCGTGCTGGTCACGGTTCCGAGCGCTTCGACCCACGGCGAGACCTGGTCGAGGAAGCGCTCCATCTGTTCCTCGGGGATCGGCGGCGCCGGCGGCGACACCAGCGCGAGCGGGTTCATGTGGCGCCCGCCGCGCAGCAGCTCGAAGTGCAGGTGCGGCCCGGTCGCGAGGCCGCTCTGGCCGACGTAGCCGATCGTCTGCTTCTGCCGCACGCGCACGCCGCGCCGGATCCCGGATCCGAGCCCCCTGAGGTGTGCGTAGCGCGTCGACAGCCCGTTCGCATGGCGGATGAACACAACGCGCCCGTAGCCGCCCTTGCGCCCCGCGTAGGTGACGACGCCGTCGCCCACCGACCAGATCGCGGTGCCGCTCGGTGCGCCGTAGTCCACGCCGCGGTGCGCGCGCACGTACTTGAGGATCGGATGTTTGCGCATCCCGTAGCGACTCGTGATGCTCGCGAACTTGATCGGTGACTTCAGGAACGCCTTCTCCACGGCCTTTCCGTTCGCCTGGTAGAAGCCGACCTTCCCGTCCTCGAACGCGTACCGGAACGCGCGGTGTTTGCGGTCGCGGTCCGCGAAGGCGTACTCGGCGCCGAGCACGTTGCCGTAGCCGATGAACTTGTCCCCCACGTAGCGCTTCTCGACGACGATCGCGAAGCGGTCGCCCTTCTGCGTCTCCGTGAAGAAGTCGACGTCCCACGCGAAGATGTCGACGAGCGTGAGCGTGAGCCACGGCTCCTCGCCGATCGCGTCCATCGCCGCGTAGAGCGACCAGTCGACCTCGCCGCTCACCGTCACCGTCGCGGTGCGGACCGCGACCGGCTCCTTGTACGCGACGAGCACCCCGTCTGGGCCTCGGTACACCGCAGACTTGTCGGTGATGCTCGCGTTGTAGCGAAACCAGGTGAGCGTCCCCTCGGCGTCGCGCTCGATCTCGAACCACTGCCCCGGGCGGCACCTCGTGAAGTCGACGTAGCCGTCGAGCGCGCGCACGAGCTCGTCGACTTCGCGGCCGTTGACGTCGACGCGTGAGGCGCAGGTGCTGAACGCGTCGCCCCAGCGCATCTCGGCGACGTGATACTGCGCGGGCGAACCGGGCTCGGGGCCGATGGCCTCGGCGTACGTGAAGTACGGTTCGACGGGCGGAGGCGGGGGTGCGGGCGGCGCCGGATCGGTGCAGGCGGTCACCGCCGCGAGGAGCGTGAACGAAGCGAAGCGCCGAAGCGTGGCATCAAGGACAGACACAGCCCTCCGAGGTCCGTTCTTCGCTTAGCTTCCGCTCGTGCGATCGACAAGCCTCGATTGACTTGAACGGCCCCGCGCGGCGGCGCGGCGCCGCGACGGGCCCGACGCGATCGACCTGCTCCTTCAGTCGATACCAGTAGCCGCATCCTTCGCTCGCCGGTTTCTCGGCGAGCGAACCGAGCCCGAACGCGGGGCGGACCTTCCTCAGGTCCGCGGCGGAGGCCCGGCACTCGTCGTAGCCGCGGCGCACCACGGGGTTGCGCTGGGCGAAGGACGGGTGGGACTTGGTCGCGACCGACGCGAGCGCCCGGAGCGCGTTCTCCAGCTCGTCGGGTGGGCGGCCGCTGCGGCCGAGCGCGCACCCGGCGAGGTAGTCGGCGCGCAGCTCCTCGTTCCAGCTCGCCTCGAACTCGGCGCGCATGTTGAGGGCGGCCGTGAGGTGGTGGCCGACCTCGTGGGCGAGGACGCCGAACGAGGCGCCGTCGCCGAAGCGCACCGCGAGCGCCTCGAGGAACTGCTTGGAGTAGACGATCTTGGCGCGTGTCGCGGCGCCGTTGCGGATGCCGTTCACCCACGTGGCCGCGTTGTTGCCCATCGTGTGGTTCTTGAAGAGCTCACCCTTGCCACAGTTGTGTTTGGGACAGAGCGCGTCGTACGCGGCCTGCACCTCGGCGACGGCGCGCGCGCTGGGGCGTGAATCGAGCGAGGGATCGTAGCGCCCGACCACGCGGCCCTCGCAGAGCGGCGGCGGGAGGCCGATCGCGAGCTGCGTGACGACGGCGATGGCGGCGAGGGGGCCCATGGACGCTCCCGATCGAATAGCGGGCGTGCCCCCGAACGGTCAAACGGGGCCGCGGTCACAGGCGGGATCGACGCACCGCCGGACCGCCTGTTAGAACGCGGCGTGCGCGTCCGTCACCTGCTCGCTTCCATCCTCGTGCTCTCCGCGTGTAAGGCCGAACCCGCGAAGGCCCCCGCCGAGGCGCCCCCGGCCGCCCCGGACACTCCGGCGGCACAGCCGGCCTCCCAGCCCGCGTCGCAACCGGACGCCCCGAAGGGTCACGCCGCGTCGCAGCCGAAGAAACGCGTCGAGCCCGAGCCGGCGCCTCCGCCCGTCGAGCCGTCGGCCGACGCGCCGGATCCGAAGTCGCCGTACACCTTCAAGCCGAACGCCGCGGGCGCGCTGTGCCGGTACACGTACAAACAGGTCGTCAACGAAGTGCTCGGCGGGGACTTCTACGCGGGCACCGAGATCGAGGTCGACTACATCCTCCGCACGCAGCCGCTGAAGGCCGGGCTCGGATTTGCCTTCGAAGCGGTGGCGGAGCGCGTGCGGATGCGCGGCAAACGCGCCGACGTTCACACCGACCTCGACTCCACGCGCAACTCGGATCTGCGGCGCGTCGAGGGCGGCGCGGACGCGACCGTGGAACCCGACACCGTCGCGTGGTTCGCGCTGGTCGACCTGCCGGTGAAGATCCACCTCGACATGCGCGGGCGCTTCGAACGCCTCGACGGCGGCGACGAGGTCCGCAAGCGGTTCATGTCGCTGCACCCGCCCCACCCGCGCAAGAGCCCGTTCTACATCGAGCGCGCGAAGCTACGCATGAGTGACGAAGCGATCGCCGAGCGCTTCCTCCCGTTTGCCGTGCACCTGTTCGAGAAGGGCAACCTCGACGCCGGGCGCAAGGACAAGGAGGAGATCGAGGTCCTCACGCCGGACCACCGCGCACGCGCGCTCCGGGCGCGGCGCATCAACCACAAGGGCAAGAAGATCCTCTTCGAGACCCGCTGGGGGTTCGCGCCGAGCAAGGCGCCGCACGTCGTCCCCAAGAACCCCGACGCCAACATCCAAGACTTCCTCGGCGGCGAAGGGAGCGAGCTCGTCTCCTTCGAAGCGGACAACCCGTGTTTCCTGCAGGCCGCGCAGACCCGCTCCGTGGCGCATTCGTGGCGCGGGCTCGTGGACGGGGAGTCGGTGGCGACCGAGCGCAAGACGGTGACGACGACGATCTGGCGCAAGCTGTAACGCGTCCGTCGCGCATCAGGGTGCGCGCGCCCGGGTCGAAGTCCCGCCGCCGGAACAGCTCGTCAACTCTGGGAAGTTCAAGCCTCGGCCGCCTTCGGCGGATGGGTCGCGCCGTGGATCAGCGCCTCCACCGCGCGGGCGATCTGCTCGGTCGTCGCGGGTTTCATGATCAGCGTCGAGCCCGGCAGCGACAGCTCCGCCTCGACGGAGCGGTCCTGGTAGCCGGTGACGAACACCACCGGGATGTCCGCGCGCCGCTGGCGCACCCGCTCGACGAGCTCCGGGCCCGACATCCGCGGCATGACGACGTCGGTGACGATGGCGATGAACGCATGCGGCGAGCGCTCGAAGCGCTCGAGCGCGCTCTGGCCGTCGGCGGCGACCGCGACGTCGAGGCCCATGCGCTTGAGCCCCTGCACCGTGGCACGCTGCACCGACGGGTCGTCCTCGACGACCAACACGCGGCCCGTGGGGAGGCTCCCGACGAGCGCGGAGAGATCGGGCGCGCGCACCGAGAGCGGCGTCGCGGAGGTCAGCCGAACCCGCGCGAAACGAAGCGTGAACCTCGTGTTGCCGGGCTCGCTCTCCACGTCGATCGCACCGCGGTGCTGCTCGACGATCCCGTGCACCATCGACAGCCCGAGCCCGGTTCCACCCGCCGCGTCCTTCGTCGTGAAAAACGGATCGAAGATGTTCGGGAGCGCCTCGGCCGAGATCCCCGAACCGTCGTCCTGCACGACGATCCGCGCCGATTCCCGGTCGGCGTCGACCGTCACCCGCACGTGCCCCTGCGCGTCGATCGCGTCGCGCGCGTTGATCACCAGGTTGAGCAACACCTGCTGGATCTGACCGACGTCGACGTGGGCCCCGCACTGCGGCCCCACCTCGGTGGTGAGTCGAATCGTCTCCGGCAGCACACGCTTCAAGAGCGGCTCCATGCTCCGCACGACCTCACCGAGATCGACGTCCGCCGGGAGGTGCGGCTGGCGCCGCGCGAACCCGAGCAGCTGCCGCGTCAGATCCGCGCCGCGCTTCGACGCCGTGATGATCTCACCGAGGCTCGCTTCGACGTCGGGGTCGTCCGAGTCCTCGGCCGCGAACTCCGCGTTCGCCAGGATGGTCATCAGGAGGTTGTTGAAGTCGTGTGCGACGCCGCCCGCGAGGAGGCCGACGGTCTCCAGTCGCTGCGCTCGCTCGAGCTTCACCTCCGCGTCCGCACGGCTCTCCGTCTCTTCGCGGATACGTGCGACCATCGCGTTGAAGGAGCGCGCGATGTCACCGATCTCGTCGCTCGTCATCACCTCGACATGAGCCTCGAGATCACCACGCGCCACCCGATCGTGGCCGGCGCGAAGCGCAACGACCGGGCGCGTGATGCGGCGCGCGACGAACGCCGCGACGAGGGCCGTCAAGAACACCGCGACGAGGATCGTGAACGCTGTGGCACGTCGGAGCTTTCGCGGGAACGCCAACGCCTCGGACTCCGGATACCCGATCACCAGGCGCCAGGGGATCGGGTGCCCAGGATCCGAGAACAGGAGGTACCGCGCCCCATCGATGTCGAGCGTCGAACGTTCTTCGTGGCCCGCGAAGACGTCGACCGCGATGCCGTCGGGCATCCGCTCGCCGGACATGAGCGTCCCGTCTTTCTCCAACAAGGCAGCGAACCCACCGAACCGCGGCGGGAGCAGCGACGCGCTCGTGACGAGGTCGTCGACGCGCACCGTTCCCGCCACCGCACCGATCAGCTCGTCGCCCTCGGTGCGGAGCGGCACCGTCATCACCACGATGTGTTCGCCCGTCGCTCGACTGTCGAGGGCCCGACTCACCACGCGCTCTCCCTTCTGAATCATCGGAAAGTAAGGACGGTCGCTTACGTTGAAGCGCGTGCTGTCGGTCCCGACCACGTTGCCGTCCAGGTCGTCGAGGTAGAGACCCTCGAACAACCCCGTCACGGTGTGGTGACGCGCGCGCAGCGCCGCGAGCCGCTCCGCTTCGGTACCTTCGGAGTAGATCGGATCCGACGCGATCCGCGCGAGGGAATCGAAGCGATGCCGGACGTCCTGATTCAGCATCACGGTGCGAAGCGTGAGCTCCGCGCGGGTCTCCGCTTCGAGCTCGACGCGGAGCTGATCCTCGATCGCCGCAGTGAGCGTCCAGCCGGTGACGCTCACGAGCACGGCCATCGGGACCGTGGCGAGCACCATCACCTTGTGAATGAGGCGCACCTCGCGCGTTGATAACATGGAACGTCGCTCGACCTCACGCCAGCGTGGCCGTCACCGCGTGGTGATCGGAAGGCCAGCGTCCCCCGTAGGCCGTCCGCTCCACCGACGCCGCGAGGACACGAACGTCACGCGACGTCAGGATCCAATCGATGCGATCGTCGACCTGGATCGCACCGAACCCGTGGAACGTCCCCCCCGTCTCGGCGTCGTGCGCGGCTCGATAGGTATCCACGTACGTATTCGTCAGCGTTCGGTAGGTCTCGGAGTCGAGCCCGTCGTTGAAGTCGCCGGTCACGATCGGCATCGCGTCGTCGTCCGCGAACCGCGCACACAACAGCCGCGCCGACGCCGCCCGTGCCTTCGCACCGGCGTGGTCGAAGTGCGTGACGACCAGGCGAACCGGTCGTTTCGATGTTCGATCTTCCAGCAGTATCCACGCGGCGACCCGCGGCAGCGCCGCGTCCCACCCCCGCCCGGGACGGTCCGGGTTCGGGCTCAGCCAGAAGTGCCCGCGCGCGAGGGGCGCGAAGCGCTCCGTCCTGAAGAAGAGCGCGACCATCTCCCCACGCGTCGCGCCGTCGTCGCGCCCGACGCCGAACGCGGTGTGCTCGGGGAGGCCCGCGCGGAGCGCGTCGAGCTGGAAGTCGAGGACCTCCTGAGCGCCGATGAGGTCCGCGTCGAGCGATGCGAGGTGACGGATCACCAGCGCCTCCCGGTGCGGCCAGGCGTTCGGCCCGTCCTTCGCGGTCCCGTAGCGCACGTTGAAGCCGACCACCTTCAGGGGGTCCACGGTGGGATCATGCCACGAGGCTGGAGATGCCGCGCCCATCGCGCTATGGCGCCGTGCCATGGGCCTGGGACTGCTGCTGGCGGCGATGACGTCGACGGTCACCGCGACCGCGGCGGCGCCGCGCATCGATCTCATCACCATCGGCGTCGGCGAAGCCGCCTACGCGACGTTCGGCCACGCGGCGCTACGCGTCGTCGAGGCCGACGGCACCGACACCGCCTACAACTTCGGCGGCGTCGACATGGAGCAACCCAACTTCTGGATGCGCCTCGTCCAGGGCCGCATCGAGGCGTACCTCAAGGTCACGCCGTACAGCGACCTGCTCCTGGAGTACTCCGCGGAGGACCGCACGATCGTCGGTCGCACGCTCCGGTTCGAACCCGACGTCGCCCGCGCGATCGTGAAGGACCTCGAAGAGAACGCGAAGCCCGAGAACCGCACGTACCTGTACCACCACATCTTCGACAACTGCACGACGCGCATCGCCCAGCTCCTCGACCGCCACCTCGGCGGTCGACTGAAGTCCCACGCGGGGCAGCCCGTGCCGGGGACCCACCGTGACTGGATCCTGGATCGCGTGCGCTGGAAGCCGGCGACCTACCTCGCGATGGACCTCATGGGGAACGGCATGGGCGACGTCCCGATCGTCGCCTGGGACACCATCTTCATCCCCGAGGCCGTCGACGCGATCATCGACAGCGCGCGCTTCGACGGCCAGCCGTTCGTCGTCCGCAAGTTCACCGAGTACCGCTCGCTCTCGTACACCGACATGCCGCCCTGGGACTGGCCCTGGCTGAAGGTCTACCTGCTGCTCGGGCTGCCGCTGATCCTCCTCGGCGTCTGGCGCCCCACCCTCGGTGCACGGGTGCTCGGCGCGCTGTGGGGTTCGATGGGCCTCGTGTACACGGCGTTCTGGCTGCTGTCGGAGTACGACTTCTACCACGCGAACTGGAACATGCTCGTGTTCCCACCGCTGCACCTCGCGCTGGTCGTGCTCGCCCGTCGCGCCGTCGCGCGCACGTACCTGATGGCGCACGTCGCGGTGCTGCTGTTGTTGGCGCTGCTCGTGGCGACGGGTGCGATCGTTCAGTCGATCGGGCCGATGATCACGCTCGCGCTGCTCTGCGAAGTCCCGCTCGGCGGCCGCATGGTCGTCGACTGGGTCGCGCTCACCCGCCGCGCCGCCTGAGCTTCACGTCGAGCTCCAGGTTCACGTTCGGCTTCAGCGCCGGCGCGTAGAACGGCGCCTCGTAGGTGAGTCCGAGCGTGTTGCGGTCGACCGTCAGCCGCCCGAACGCATCGACACCGTCGTCCCGCCACTTCAGCTGCATCGAGAACGTCACCGGCACCTTCTTGCCCTTCACGGTGAGCGTCCCCTTCACCCGCACGCGGTCCTTCGCCGTCGGCGTGACCGACGTGCTCTCGAAGACGATCTTCGGGTGTTCGTCGACGTGGAAGAAGTCCTCGTTGCGCAGGTGATCGTCGCGTCCGTCGTTGTCGGTGTCGATCGACGCCGCGTCGATCTCGACCCGCACCTTCGACGCCGCGAGGTCTTCGCGATCGATGTCGAACGTGCCTTCGAACTTTCGAAAGTGGCCGGTCGTGTTCGAGAACGTCTGGTGCGCGGTGAACCGAACCGCGCTGTCGTCGGCGAGCGCGTGGGGCGACGCGAGCGCGAGGAGCAAGACCGCGACGGACATACCGTCACCCTACCGCGCGAACGTCCGGTCAGTCGCCCCGCCACAAACCCGGGTTGGTCTTGTAGACGGTGGTCTTCGTCCGCCGCGCGAGCACGATGCGGATGCGACGATTCTTCGCGCGGTTCGCGTCCGAGTCGTTCGGGAGCTCGGGGCGCACGTCCGCGTATCCGGCCACCGTGACGCGCTCCCGCTCCACACGTCCCGCGACCATCAGGTAACGCGCGACTGCACCCGCGCGCATCGCGGACAGCGTCCAGTTCGACATGATCGGCGGGCCGATCGGCGTGTCGTCGGTGTGCCCCTCGACGGTGATCGCGGTCCCGACGTCGTGGCAGAGCTCCGCCGCGAGGTCGAGCTCCTCGAAGTTCTTCGGCTCGAGGTTCGCGGAGCCCGGCTTGAACTGGTCGTAGATCGTCATGGCGATGTTGTCGTCGTCGATCTCGACCGTCATGTGGTCGTCGAGCTCCTTCTTCTCGATGAGCGCCTTGATCTTCACGATCGCCTCGTCTTCGCCGACCCCCGAGCCCTCGCCCTGCGTGTCCTTCCCCTCTTCGTCGAACTGCAGCGGGTTCGTCGTCACGCCCTCGAAGTACCCCGGCTGGACCGACTTCACCCCCAGCGCATTCTTCACGGAGCCCAGCGCCATCTTGAAGTCCTGGATGTCCATGTTGGCGAACGAGAGCAGCAACACGAAGAACGTGAGCAGCAGCGTCGCCATGTCGGCGAACGTCGCCATCCACGCGGGTGCGCCTTCGCCGCCTCCCCCGCCGTCGTCGTCGTCGTCGTCGAACATGACGCCCTACTTGTCCTCGGCCTTGGTGCGGGCCTTCGGCGCGAGGTAGCCCTCGAGCTTCTCGCGGATCAGCTTCGGGTTCTCGCCCTTCAGGATGCCGTCGATCCCTTCGAGGACGATCTGCATGTTCGCGGTCTCCTCGGACGTGCGGGTCTCGAGTTTGTCCGCGATCGGCGCGCACACCAGGAACGCGACGATGGCGCCGTAGAGCGTGGTGAGGAGCGCGACCGCCATCGCGGGACCGATCGCCGACGGGTCGTCGAGGGCCTGGAGCATCTGCACCAGACCGATCAGCGTCCCGATCATCCCCATCGAGGGCGCGGTGCCCGACATGAACCGGAACAGCTTCTGCCCGCGCTTGTGGCGCGCCTTCAAAGAGATGAGCTCCCCGACGAGCGATGACCGGATCTCCTCGGGCGCGATGCCGTCGACCGCGAGGCGCACACCCTTCGCGAGGAACTTGTCGGTGACCTCCATCTTCTCGAGCGCGAGGATGCCGTCCTTGCGCGCGGCGGCGGCGAGGTCGCCGATGACCGCGATGGTCGCCACCGGGTCCGGCGTCTTGCTGATCACCGTGTTGAGCCCCACCTTGAAGCCGGCGAGGACGCGACCCGCGCGCTCGGCGATCAAGGTCGAGGCGATGGTGCCGCCGACGACGACGAGGAGCGACGGGGGGTCGATGAACGCGGTGATCTCGCCGTTCATCAGGATCGACCCGACGATCAGACCGAATCCGAGGACGATTCCGATGATGGTGGCGAGGTCCACGCCCCCAGCAATCGTCGGGGTGCGCCCCAGGTTGAACCGGCTCGGGGACCTCTGTTTCGAAGGGAGGCACCAGACCCACACGGGTGCCTCAGGGTGATTCGCCGCGTGATGGCGGCAAAACCGAGGTTACGGAAACAAAAGTGGCGCCGTCGCAGTATAGAATGAGGAGGCGCTCGAAAGGACGGGCAGACGGACGAATGTCGAGAGAGGAAGGACCGACCGCATTGGCTCCACGCACGGACGACGACGCCCCGCGCCCTCTCCCCGCCAAACTCGAACCGATGATGCTCTCGCACCTGCTCGTCACGGGTGACACGGAGCAGTACAACCTCTGGCGCGACCGCATCGAAACGATCCTCCAGGCGGACGCCGTCGAGGACGAGCCCGACCCCGAAGCCAAGGCGATCCTCGCCAACAAACATGCGTGGCGGCAGATGCGCGAGACCGGGAAGCTCGGCGCGCTCTACGGCCTCGGCATCGGCTCGCTGTGGATGACGATGCTCATCCCGCTGTACGCGATCGAACACGGCTTCGGTTGGCTCGCGGGGCTGTCGTTCCTCCTCCCCGTCCCGATCGCGTGGCGCACCGGGCGCCGCCTCTGGGAGCGCGCGGCGCTCGCCGGGATGAAGGACCTCGGGCGCCGGCCGACGCTCCGCCGCCGCATGCGCACCATGTTCCGGAGCATCTTCCGGAGCTTCTCGGCCGGCTTCGGTTTCGGGTTCACGCTGGTGTTCCTGCAGGCGCTGATCACCTGGTTCATGACGCCGGCGCCGACGCTGCTTCAAGAGCTGCTCTGGGACGCCTACCACGCGACCCTCGCGGGGACGGTGTCCGGCACGATGGGCATGATGCTCGCGCCGCTGATCGGGCGCTCCGCGCCGTCGAACACGCCGCTGCTCCCGTCTTCGACGACGCTCCTGCTCGACGACGAGTAGCCCCGCTGCTAAGCAGCGCGCCGTGAATGCGAAGTACGCTCTCGCCTCTATGACCCTCGTGCTCGGCTGCAGCTCTACGCAGAAGGACGGCCCGGCGAGCGCGCCCGCCGCGCACGAACACGGTCACGGCGAACACCACGGCCACGGCGAACATCACGGCAAGGGCGGCGAAGGGTTCCATCACCGCTTCGACGACGCCGAGAAGTGGGCGAAGCGCTTCGACGATCCAAAGCGCGACGCGTGGCAGAAGCCGGCCGAGGTCGTGAAGGCCGCGACGGTCGACAGCGGGGCGACGGTCGCGGACATCGGTGCGGGCACGGGTTACTTCCTTCCGTACCTATCGAAGGCGGTCGGTGCGTCGGGCCAGGTGCTCGCGCTCGACGTCGAGGCGAACCTCGTCGCGTACATGAAGGCGCGCGTGGAGAAGGACGGCCTCGGCAACGTCACCGTGGACCAGATCCCCTATGACGACCCGAAGCTCCCCGCGGGCGGCGTCGACCGCGTCTTGATCGTCGACACCTGGCACCACATCGACGGGCGCGTCGCGTACACCGAAAAGCTCGCGGCGGGCCTCGCGCCCGGCGGGCAGGTGGTGATCGTCGACTTCACGAAGGACAGCCCCGAGGGCCCGCCGCCGGAGCACCGCCTCCCGGCCGCGAAGGTGATCGAGGAGCTGAAGGCGGGCGGCCTCGAAGCGGAGGTCGTCGAGGAGACGCTGCCGCGGCAATACATCGTGATCGGACGTAAAGCGCCGTGACGGTCGATCTCGACGCCCCGAAGCGGGTCGTGATAGGGCGCTTGTCGTCGTGAACGTCCTCGGTCGCCTCGTCGTGTCGTCCCTCGCCATGGGCCTCGTGTCCTGCGGTGGCTGCAGCGACGGCGAGAAGATGTCCAAGGAGGGCGTCCGGGTCTGGGGCCGCGAGAAGATCGCCGCCGAGATGCTGGAGCGGGCGAAGAACCCGATCGACGCCTACCTCGTCGGTGAGCGCCCCGACCTCCTGCAGCGTGTGCTGAACATGCGCTACGAGGAGGCCGTCGCGCGCATGGGGTTCATCGCGTACGACGGGACCGCGCGCTTCACGCTGGTGCGCAACAAACACCAGCTCGACCTCGTGGAGAAGACGCACATCGAGCACGGCCTGCACGGGAGCTTCCGCGTCCTGCAGAAGGACAAGGACGACGCGATCGCGCGCGAGCTCGTCTACAACGGCGGCGTGATGTACGTGCGCAACGGCCCCGGCAAGATGCGGGTGCAGGGGCTCGTCGAGCACCGTCACTTGGAGATGCTCGACGAAGCGTGGCAGCCGCTGCGCGTGTACACGAGTTACTTCGGTCCGCGCGTCGGCCTGCGCAAGGAGGGCGCCGCCACCGTGAAGGGGCGCGGCGCCGCCAAGTACGCGTTCGAGCTTCGCGACGGTTCGGAGTACGTCGAGGTGCCCGGGATGAAGGGCAAGAAGAAGCCGGTGTCGCTGTCCGGCTCGCTCTTCATCGACGAGAAGACCGGCGTGCCGATTCAGGTGAAGCTGCGCGGTGAGCTGGAGATCCCGCCCGCGAAGGCGGACCAGAAGGTGGGGCGCCTGAAGCTCGCGCTCGACTACACGATCGAGACGATCGAAGGCGCGGAGGTGAAGCCGAAGGACTTCGTCCCGACGATCAAACACCGCCCCGTCGACCTCGACCCGCTCGCGTTCCTGGACGGCGGTACACGCACCAGCACCGTCATCGGCGGCAAGAAGGACGGCGCGAAGTCCGAAGAGTGACATGTCCACGCGGGGCGACCTGAAGAAACTCGTCCGCACCGGGCGGGTCGTGGTGAAGATCGGCTCCGGCGTCCTCACGGACGGCGAGGGGCGCCTCGATCCCAAGACCATCCGGCGGCTCGCGAACGAGATCGCGCCGATCGTCGGGCTGCGGCGGTGGCCGTACGTGGTGTCGTCGGGCGCGATCGCGGTCGGGATGGGCATCCTCGGGCTGAAACAACGCCCGCGCACGATGGCGGGCCTGCAGGCGGCGGCGGCGATCGGGCAGTCGAAGCTCGTCGAAGCGTGGTCGTCCGCGTTCCGCAAACACGACGTCCCGGTGGCGCAGGTCCTCCTCACCCACGCCGACCTCGCGAACCGCAAACGCTTCCTCAACGCGCGCCGCGCGCTCGGGGAGCTCGAGCGGCGGCGCGCCATCGCGATCGTCAACGAAAACGACACCGTCTCGTTCGAGGAGATCGCCGTCGGCGACAACGACGAGCTCGCGGCCCACGTGAGCAACCTGGTGGACGCGCGGCTCCTCGTGATGCTGTCGGTCGCGCCGGGCGTCGTGAACCCGAGCGGCCTGCGGATCCCAGAAGCCCACGCGGGCGACGACCTCCTCGACACCCTCGCGACCGGGCGCTCCTCGCGCTTCGGAACCGGCGGCATGATCTCCAAGATCCGCGCGGCCCGTGTCGCGTGCGCGCGCGGCGCGTACGTCGCCATCCTCGAGGGCAAGGCGCCCGGGCAGCTCGAAGCGCTCCTGGACGGCGAGGACGTCGGCACGCTGATCGTCCCCGACCAGGACAAGACCAAGCTCAAGAGCCGCGCCCACTGGATCGCCCACGCGCTGCGCCCGGTCGGGACGATCGTGGTGGACGCCGGGGCCGAGAAGGCGCTCGGCGAGAAACGCAGCTTGCTTTCGACGGGCATCACCAGCGTCGTCGGCGACTTCGCCGAGGGCGACCCCATCGAGGTCGCGCGCGACCACGGCCCGAAGCCGCGCACCTTCGCGCGGGGCCTGTCGCGCTACTCCGCGGACCAGCTGCGCCAGATCATGGGGCTGCCCAGCGGCGAGATCTCGCAGGTCCTCGGGTTCACGACCGGCGACGCCGTGGTGCACAAGGACGATCTCGTCCTCCTCTGATTCACCTGCTAAACCCGGCGGGATGGATGTCCTCGAGATCCTGAAGCGCGCGAAACGCGGCGCGCGGGCGATCGCCAAGCTCGACGCCGCCGCACGCGACGCGGCGCTCGAAGCGATCGCGGCCGCGATCGAAACCGACGCCGACAACATCCTCGCCGCGAACGCCGAAGACCTCGCCGCCGCGACCGACATCTCGAACGCGCTGCGCGACCGGCTCCGCCTCGACGCGGCGCGCGTCGCGAACATCGCGCGCGCGGTGCGGGAGGTCCGTGCGCAGCCGGACCCGCTCGCCGCCCGCCGCGAGATCGGGACGGGGCGCTCCGGCATTCGGGTCACGCGGCGACGCATCCCGCTGGGGGTCGTCGCGATCGTCTACGAGGCGCGCCCGAACGTGACCGCGGAGTGCGCCGCGCTCACGATCAAGTCCGGGAACGCCGTCGTCCTCCGCGGCGGGCGCGAAGCGCAGCGCAGCAACCGTGCGATCGGCGACGCGGTCGCGGCGGGCCTCGCGGCGGTCGGCGCACCCGACGACGCCGTCATCGTGCTCGACAAGTCCTCCCGCGAAGACGTCGCCGCGCTCCTCGGCGCGACGGGGTACGTCGACCTCGTGATCCCGCGCGGCGGCCACGGGTTGATGACGATGGTCGACCAACACGCACGCGTCCCGGTCATCCGACACGGCCAAGGCATCTGCCACGTCTACGTCGACGCGGCCGCGGACACCGCGATGGCCGCGGACATCGCGTTCAACGCGAAGGTGCATCGCCCGGGCGTGTGCAACGCGATGGAGACCTTGCTCGTCCACCAGGACCAGGTCGCGCCGCTCTTGGCCGCCGTCGGACCGCGCCTCGCCGAAGCGGGCGTCGAGCTGCGCGCGGACGCCGCGAGCCACGCCGCGCTGAAGTCCGCCGGGGTCACGGCCGGCGAAGCGTCGGACCAGGACTGGGACACCGAGTTCCTCGAGCTCGTCCTCGCGATCCGCGCGGTGCCCGACCTCGACGCGGCGCTCGACCACATCGCGGCCCACGGGACGAACCACACCGCCTCGATCGTCACCGCCGACGCGGGCGCCGCGGAGCGGTTCCTCGGTGAAGTGGACGCCTCCTGTGTCCTCTGGAACGCCTCGACCCGCTTCAACGACGGCGGGGAGCTCGGCCTCGGTGCAGAGATGGGGATCTCGACGTCACGGATGCACGCCTACGGGCCGATGTCCGTGACCGAGCTGACGACCGAAAAGCTCGTCGTGTACGGCCACGGCGAGATCCGTTCTTGACCGAACGCCCGCGCCCAGCGGACTTCACGCCCATGCGTCGGACAGCCCAGTGGGGGGCCCTCTGCGTCCTCGCCCTCGCGGCGGCGTGCAGCTTCTCCCCCGCCGAGCCCGTCGACAGCACCTTCACCGAGGACGCCGGCCACAACTTCGTGCCCCCGCGCGACGGCGGCGCGGGTGACGACGCGGGCCACGACGACGCGGGCACGGGGCGCGACGGTGGCGTCGAACGCGACGCCGGCTCCGGACGTGATGCGGGCGATGTGCGCGACGCCGGTGAAGTGCGCGACGGCGGGCCGCGCGACGCGGGTGAGACGCCGGACAGCGGCGTCGAACGCGACGGCGGAGCGCCCCGCGACGGCGGGCCGCGGGACGGCGGCGTGCCCTACCCGCGCCTGTCGAACATCACGTTCCCGCCGCCCGCGGCGATGGGGATGCTGAACGTCCCGCTCAACGCGACGTGTACGATCGACACCGCGAACCTCATCCTGAGCGCCGGCTGCCCTGTCGTCGCGCTCGCTGCGCTCCCCGTCCAGGGGACGGGGTGGACGGCCGCCGTGATCACGGTCGACGAGGGGACGATCGCGGGCACCGTCGAAGTCATCGGCAACCGCCCGCTCATCATCGTCTCCGAGGGTGACTTCCGAATCCGCGACACCGGGTTCGTGAACCTCTCTGCGACGGGCCCCGTCGCGGGTCCGGGCGCCGGCCGCGACTGCAACGTCAACCACAGCCCGCAGGGGACGAGCTCCGGCTGCGGCGGCGGCGGCGGCGGCCACGCGGCCGCGGGCGCCGGCGGAGGCGCGTCTTCCCTGGAGCCCATGGACCAGACCCCGGGTGGGATCATGCTCGGGGCGTCCACGTCGTCACGCCTGCAGGGCGGGTGTCGCGGTGGCGACGGCAACCCGAGCGGCGCCGGCGGCGGTGGTGGCGGCGCGCTGCAGATCACCGCGCGCGGTCGCATCCTCCTCGAAGGCACGATCTCCGTCGCCGGTGGCGGCGGGAGCGGCGGCGAGTTCAACGGCGTGGTCGCGGGCGGCGCGGGCGGCGGCGCGGGCGGGACGGTCCTGCTCGAAGCCGACATGGTGCAGACCGAGAGCGACGCCTACGTGAACGCGCAGGGCGGCGGCGGCGGGCAAGGTGCCTTGCCCCCCTCGTCGGCGGGCAACGGCGAAGCGGGCGCGGACGGCGTCGACGATCCTACGACGGCACCCTTGGGCGGCTTCATCCCCAGCGGCGGCGCGCCCGGAGGCGACGGCGGACGACGTCCGGTCGTCGGCCTCCCGACGGACGGAGAGGACGCCATGACCGGCGGCGAAGCAGGCGGCGGCGGCGGCGGCAGCTACGGGCGCTTCGAGGCCTTCGGTGCGACGAGCTGCGCGCTGTTCAACGTGACGCGCGTCCTCGCCGAGCGCATCGTCAACGGGGGGACGGGCTGCTTGTGAGCTCGTTCGCGCGGCGCCGTCGCAACACACGTTGCACCGTCTCCGCGAGCCCTTCCAAGTCGAACGGTTTCTCCACGACCGGGTTCGTCACGCGCCCGAGGAAACGACGCGCCTTCGGCGTGAACGCACCCGCCGTCATGAACACGATGCGGTCGGCGAAGCCGGGGTCGAGGTTGACGAGCTCGTCGTGCAGATCCATCCCCGTCACGTCGGGCATGAGGAGGTCGCAGACGATGACGTCGAACTCGAGTTCCTTGCACATCTCCACCGCGTCGCGGCCGCTCGTCATGATGTAGACGTCGTGCCCCTCCAACGCGCGTCGCACGAGCGTGGCGACGACCGGCTCGTCGTCGACGACGAGCACCCGGCCGTGGATCCGCGTCTCGTCGGTGGTGGGGGGCTCCTTCGGCGCCGGCGTCTCGAGGTGCCCCACGAACGGCGGGAGGAGCACCCGGAACAGCGCACCCTTCGGGCTCACGGTCTCGGCGACGATCTCGCCGCCGAGGCTCGTGACCACCGACTGGCAGATCGAGAGGCCCAGCCCCGTCCCCTCGCCGGGTTTGGTCGTATAGAAGGGGTCCCACATCCGCGAGCTCACGTTGGCGTCGAAGCCGACGCCGCTGTCCTGGATCTCGACCAGCGCCCGGCCCTCTTCGTCGGTACCCGTGCTCACACGGATGGTGTTCTTCGTCGCCCCGCCCTCTTCGATCGCCTGGGCGGCGTTCACGAGGAGGTTCAAGAAGACCTGACCGAGGCGTGTCTCCGAGCCGCGCACGAGCGGCGCGTCGGAGTACTCACGAACCAGCCGCGCGCGGTGGCGAATCTCGGACCACGCCATGTTGATCGCGCCGTCGAGCACCTTGCGCAGGTCGATGTTCGTCAGCTCTCCACGATCGGGTCGTGAGAACGCGCGCAGATCTCCGACGATGTAACGAACCCGCTCGGCCCCGGCGCGCGCATCGGCGATCGCCTTCTCCAGCTCGCGTACCTGCGCGCGATCCTCGTCGCGCGGCTCGATTGCTGCGAGCCCCTTCGCCGCGACGGCGAGGTTGCCGACGACGTAGGTGAGCGGGTTGTTGATCTCGTGCGCGACCCCCGCCGCGAGGGTCCCCATCGACGCGACGCGGTCGGCGAGGAGGAAGCGCTCCTGCATTCGACGGCGCTGCGAGATGTCGCGCGCGACGATCAGGTTCACCGGGCCGTCGGCCAGCTGCAGTCGGCGAACGGGCGCGACCTCGACGGTGACGACCTCGCCGTCCATCCGCACGAGCTTCATCTCGGTCGCGGGCGCGATACCGCGCTCCTCGATCTCCGCGATGCGCTCGACGATGCGCGGGCGATCGTCGGCGTGCACCATCGAGAGGATGTCCCATCCGACCACGTCCTCGTCGTCCGGAATGAGAAGCAGGCGTTTGCAGGCGAGGTTGGCGTACCGAACGCTCCCGTTGCGATGCATCGTGATCGCGTCGGGCATCTGCTCGATCACCGCGTGGAAGCTCTCCTCGCTGTTCTCGAGCGCGCGCTCGGTGCGCCGCTGATCCGTGACGTCGCGGACCACCGAGATGACGTCGTTGGACTCGTCGTAGAACAGACGGCCCTCGAAGTAGCGCTGTCGCCCTTCGACCGGGTCGGGGAGCGCGTAGTCGATCGTCGTCGACGACTTCGACGACACGACGTACGCGACCGCCTCCTGCACCATCTTCCCGACGGGCGGCGGCAGCACGTCGATCGCCGCCTTCCCGATGAAGTGCGACGGAGGGAGGAACGTGTCGTCCGCGCCGAAGTAGTCGCGGAAGACGCCGTTGTGGTCCATGCGGAAGTAGAGGTCCGGCGTGGCGCGCACGAGGAAGTCGAAGCGCTCCTCGGTGGTGCCGATCGCCGCGCGGGTGCGGCGGCGACGCGTGACGTCCGTCGCGACGATCGCCGCAGCGACGACTTGGCCGTCTTGCTCGACGGGCCCGATGCTGCACTCGAACCAACGACCCTGGACGGCGATCTCGACGACGCTCTGCTCGGAGCGCTCGAACGCGCGTGCCGTCGGTCCGGCGAGCCCTCGCCAGACCTCCTCGCGGGCGACCTCCACGAGGGGCGCGCCGATCTTCGGCGCCTCACCGAACAGCCCCCCGCCGCGGTTCACGTACAGCAGCGCCCCTTGCCGGGAGATGGTCGCGACGTACTGCGGAAACGCGTCGAGTGAAGGGACCGAGCTCGTCGGTTGGGAGGATTCGGACATTCGCGACGCCGCCGTCGAAAACGGTCCAACGCACCGGTAGGCGTGTCAAGCCGACGCCCGCTTGCGACGCGCGAGCCCGCGGCCTAAGAGTCCCGGCATGAGCTGGCGGTCGGTACCCGACGAATTGGAGACCCTGCGCGGACGCGTCCGCGCGTTCGTCGACGAGCACATCATCGAGAACGAGGGTCGAATCCTCGAGGAGGACGCGGCGGGCGAGCGCACCACTTTGAAACGCCTGCGCGATCTCGCGAAGCAGGAGGGGCTGTTCACCCCGCACCTCCCCGAGTCCTACGGCGGGCTCGGGCTCGGTGTGATGGGGATGTGTGTCCTGTTCCGCGAAATGGGCCGTTCGTTCGTGGGCGCCAAGGTCTTCAACTGCGACGCGCCGGATCAGGGCAACATGGACCTCCTCCTGAACGCCGCTAGTGAGCCGCTGCGCGAGCGCTATCTGAGGCCCCTCGCGGACGGCGAGATCACCAGCGCGTTCTGCATGACCGAGCCGGCCCCCGGTGCCGGCGCCGACCCGTCGAACCTGCGCACGACGGCGAAGCAGGACGGTGACGGTTGGGTCATCGACGGGCACAAGTGGTACAGCACCGGCGGCGATCCGGCGTCGTTCCTGATCGTCATGGCGCGCACCAGCGACGACCCGAAGAACGGCGCGTCGATGTTCATCGTCGACCGCAACGCGCCCGGCGTGAACCTGGTCCGCAACATCCCGGTGATGGCGCCGGACGTCCTCGATCACCTGGAGGGTGAGTTCCGATTCGAAGGGGTGCGCGTCGACGCCGACGCGGTCGTCGCGAACATCGGTGACGGCTTCCGCCTCGCGCAGAAGCGCCTCGTTCCTGCGCGTCTCACCCACTGCATGCGGTGGCTCGGCCTCGCGGCGCGGACGCTCGAGATGTGCCGCGCCTATCTGATCGAGCGCAAGAGCTTCGGCAAACGCCTCGCCGAGCATCAGCTCATCCAAAAGATGATCGCCGACAACGCGAGCATGATCCACGCGGGCAACCTGATGACCTTCCACTGCGCGCAGATGCTCGAGGACGGACTCGGTCGTGAAGCCCGGGTGTACTCGTCGATGACGAAGAACCACGTCGCGCGTGGCCTGTGCAAAGTGCTCGACGACGCCATCCAGATGCACGGCGGCCTCGGCTACAGCGACGACATGCCGTTCGCGCGCTGGTACCGCGCGTCGCGCGCCGCGCGCATCGCGGACGGACCGGACGAAGTGCACGAGATGGTGGTCGCCCGCGAGTTCTTCTACGACCGGCTCGAGCTGTTGGTGTGACCGTCCGGACCGACAAGGACGGCGCGGTGTGGACGGTCGTGCTCGACCGCCCCGCGCGAAAGAACGCCGTCGACCGCGACACCGCCGACGCGCTCGCGGCGGCGTTCCGTGCGTTCGACGCCGACGAAGAAGCACGCGTCGCTGTGCTGTACGGCGACGGCGGGACGTTCTGCGCCGGTGCGGATCTGCGCGCGGTCGCCGAGGGTCGACCCAACCGCGTCGCCCCCGACGGCGACGGTCCGATGGGGCCCACCCGCCTCGAGCTCGACAAACCGGTCATCGCCGCGATCGAAGGTCACGCCGTCGCGGGCGGGCTCGAGCTCGCGCTGTGGTGTGACCTCCGCATCGCCGCCCGGGGCGCGACGCTCGGTGTCTTCTGCCGACGCTTCGGAGTGCCGCTGATCGACGGCGGCACGATCCGCCTGCCGAGGCTCATCGGGTTGGCGCGCGCGATGGACCTCATCCTCACCGGGCGCGCGGTGTCCGCCGACGAGGCGCTGTCGTTCGGCCTCGTGAACCGCGTCGTGGAAGACGGTGAAGCCCGCACCGCGGCGGAGGCGCTCGCGCGCGACATCGCCGCGTTCCCGCAGGTCTGCATGCGAGCCGACCGCCGGTCGGCGCGGACGAACGCGCACCTTCCGGACGCCGAAGCACTCGAACGTGAGCTCCTCGGCGGACTCGACGCCCTCCGCGACGAAGGCGTGGCCGGAGCCGCCCGTTTCGCCTCGGGTGAGGGACGTCACGGGTCCTGACCGAAGATCGGACGACGGACCGAGGGGACGTCGGGCTACACTCCTCCCCGTGCGTTGGCCCGTCGTCCTCTTCGCGCTGCTCGCACCCGCGACGGCGTGGGCGCACGGCGCCGATCCGGCGGTCGCGTACATCACGGCGCCGACCGGCGTGGGCAACGTGGTCGACGAGAGCGTCGAGCTGCTGTGGGTCGACGCGGACCGCTCCATCCCGACCGGGACCGCCACCGTCGACTTCTACTACACGGACCGGCAGCCCCCGACGTTCCAGGCGGGCGAGCGCCCCGACGATCTCGTCGGGGAGACGATCGTCACCGGCATCTGGGAGAAGGAGATGCCGAACGCGTACACCTGGGACACGACGAACGTGCCCGCGGGTTCCTATCTGATCTGGTCGCAAGTGGTCGAACCGCCGGAGGAGAACATGGCGATTCAGATCATCGGGCTGTCGCCGGGTATCGTCACCGTCGCGCACCCCGGCGATCCCGTGCACCCCGCCGTGTACCTCACTTCGCCGACGAGCCCGTTCAAGTTCGCGCATCGCTCGTTCGAGCTGACTTGGGATGCGTTCGATCCCGACGGCACGGGGCGCGTGCGCCTCGAAGCGATGATCGGACCGGACGGGGAGCCGCTGCTCATCGCAGACGACCTCCCGCCCGACCAGGGCTCCTTCATCTGGGACACGTCGCAGCTCGAGGAGAACGACTGGACGCTCAAGGCCACGATCACCGACGACCGCGGGCTGTCGTTCTATCACTACTCGAACTACGTGCTGCTCGTGACCCACAACGTTCCGGAGGACGACGCGGGCGTCCCCGACGCCGGCACACCCGACGCCGGGTCGGTGCGCGACGGCGGCTACGTGAAGACCGGCGAGCCGCCCGACTCCTGCGCGTGCAGGACCGGGCGCACCGGCGCGCCGTGGCCTTGGGTCCTCGCGCTGTTCCTGTTCCGGCGTCGGCGATGACGATCGTCGCGGTCGACGTCGCGTACGACGACGACGACGCCCGCGCCGCCGGCGTGAGCTTCGCGGCGTTCACCGACGCCGAACCAGCCGAGACCACCGTGATCGAGTACGGCCGTGTGGCGCCCTACGTGCCGGGGTCGCTCTACCTGCGTGAGCTCCCGCCGCTCCGCGCGGTGCTCGACTTCTTCTCGAACATCGAAGTGGTGATCGTCGACGGGCACGTCGAGCTCGGCGACGGCCCGGGGCTAGGCGCGCACCTGCAAGCTAGCTTGCGGAAGGACGGGATCGATGTCGTCGTCATCGGCGTCGCCAAGAACCCGTACCGCGGCGCGCCCGCCGTCGAGGTCCTACGCGGGACAAGTGAGCGCCCACTCTACGTGACGGCGGCGGGGATGCCGGTCGACGAAGCCGCGGCGCACGTGCGCTCGATGCACGGGCCCCACCGGCTGCCCACGCTCCTCAAGCTCGCCGACACCCTCACCCGTCAGCCCTCGATCAGCCCGTAGTAGCGCAGCATCCAGTACGCGAGCAGGTACGGCGTCGGCGCGAGGAGCCGCGGACGGTCGCTCCCGTTGGCGACGACGTACGGGCTGCCGTTCCACTTCATCGTGCGGATCTCGTCGTACGGGAAGACACGTGAGAACTGCGGCTCGTCGTGGCGGTCGCGCGGCCAGCGATCGGCGTCTTGGCGGTGTTCGTTGTCGACGCGCCACGTGCGCCAATCCGGCGGCATGTGCATCAGCGTGTCGATCGCACCGGCGAGATCCACGTCCCCGGCGTGCACCGTGCCGATGACGGCGATCTGCCACGGGTTGTGCTCCTCACGCTCGTACTCGTAGAAGAACAGGAGGCTCTCCTCGTAGCGCTTGCGACGCTCCGGGTCCGGCTCGTAGCGGATGAGCGTCGTGAACGCGAGCATCGCGAGCTCGTGGTCCGAGTGGTTCGCAAACGCGGGCTTCGTGACGGTGAACGTGTCCTCGATCGTCTGCACGATCCGCCCGTAGTCCTCCTCGGTGTAGAGGCGCTCGTACTCGTCGTAGTACTTGCTGTCGCCGGTGATGTGCCACGCGGCGAGGAGGTGGCCGAGGATCTCGGCGCCGTTGAGCCACCCGCCGCCGTGGCGCGACTCGATGCACTTCGCGGCGTAGTCGATGCCGTGCTGGTCGGTGCATGCGTCGAGGCCGTTCGCGGCCACGCCGAGGTCCTTCCAGTCGCCGTGGGTGGTCGGTTGACCGTCGAGGTCGATCAGGAGGTAGTCGCCGTCGATCAGGTAGTCCGTGGTGAGGCGGATGCGGTCGCGGATCTCTTGCCGCTCGTCGTCGGTCTTCGCGCAGAGGTCATAGAAGATCGGGATGCCGAAGTAGTGGCCGGCGTACTCGTCGGAGCTCGTGTCGTCCTTCCAGTAGTAGTCGCGCCCCGCGTAGGTCTCGAGGTGCCAGTTGTCGCGCGGGACCTTGTCCTCGAAGACTGCTCCCTCGTCGTCGCGGACCAGCGAGCGCGTGATGAATCCGCGCTTCATCCCGGCGCGCTCGAACGCCTGCCCCGGGATGTCGATCTGCAAGAACATGACGTCCATCGCGCGGCGCGCCTTGGTGTAGAACGCCTCGTCGCCGGTCGCCGCGTACGCGTAACACCACGTGCCGATCTGCATCTCGGTCCACAGGCCGTCGTTGTCGTGGTCGCCGGTGAACGCGGAGTCGAGGTCGTAGGGTTCGGCCATCCCCATCGAGTCGTCCACGAAGCCGTCCATGCGCCAGTGCCCGTCGACGCGAAGCTCGTCCTCGGCCGCGCGCTGCGCGAGGGTGGTCGTGACGTTCGCGACCCGCGTGACGCCCTCGGGCGTGGCGATCCAGCGCTCGCCATCGGGCCCGAGCGCGACCGCGGTGACGCGTTGTGCCGGGATCCAACGTTTCGAGTGGTAGTGGTCGGTGCCGTCCGCCGAGAACGCGGTCGCGCCGATCGTGTGGCCGACGAGGCGGACGCCGCCGCGCTCGTGGATCGAGGTGAAGTCGGTCGAGGGGAAGGTGTCGGCGCCGATGGACCACGACTCGAGCTCTTGGCCGTCCTCGCCGTAACGCAGCAGTCGATCCGCGGTGCCGACGAGGAGGGTGTCGCCCTCACCCGCTCCGATCGTGTGGACGTCCGACAGATCGATCTGCGGCCCCTCGTCGAACCGAACCACACGATCGTCGACACGCCCGAACAACGTCGCGCCCACGAGCACGAGCTGCGAAGCGCTCGCCGTGTCGACGGCGAGCTGCTCGGTGCCCTGCCCGACGAACCGCACCCGCGCGACACGACCGGGCTCGGCGATGTAGACGTCGTCGCCGTCGATCGCGAAGGCCGCGATCGACGCCGTGGGGACGGTGCGCACCTCGACCGTCCCCGCCGACAGCTCGATGACCTCGGAGCGCGTCGCGAAGAACGCGGAGTCCCCGCTCGCCTGCGCGTCGACGACGCTTCCTTCGGCGACCCGCACGAACGCGTCGCCGGAGTCCCCGAGCCGGAAGATGCCGTCGGTGGTCCCGACGTAGACGTCTGTCCCAGCCGCGACGATCGCGGTCGCGTCGAGCGTCTCCAGCACCTCGGGGGTCCTGAACCAGGTGGGGCGGTCGATCTCGAACGGGACGTCCGTGTGCGTGACGTCGTGCGTGCGCTGCTCGAAGAAGGCCTCGTGGTCCGGGCCGGTCGGCGACGACTCACCCGAGCAGGCGATGGAACCGAGCAGGAGGAAGAGGCACGCGCGTCGCATCCGGCCGTGATGCGACGCGGCGCGCTTTCGATCAACCGGGCATCACGCGGACCTCGACGCGATCACCGACCGGGCGGGTCTGGATGTCGACGTCGAGGAACATGCGGATGGTCTCGATGTTCGTGAGGCTGTGCTCCGACAGCGGCCCGCTCACGAACACACCGCCCGCACCGAGCGCGAGCGGGAGGAGGAGCTGGTCCGCGAGGTGCTCGCCGACCGGCGCGCCGTTCTCGAGGTACCGCTTCGCCTCCTTTGCGACCTTCTTCGCGACCGCCTCCGCGCGCACGCCGCGCTCACCGTAGGCGCTCGCGACCTCCGTGACGTGCTCCGCGGCGAGCTCCACGAACACCACGTTGCCGGGACCGTCGGAGCCTTCGACCTCCTCGAGGTGGGTCTGACCCCGGTCGAGCCCGAGCACCTTCTGAACGACCCCGAGCTCACGCTTGGCGATCGACAGTGGGAGGTTCGCGACGAGCGCGCGCACGCGGACGTCGCCGACCTCGCCGCGCTCCATCAGCTCCAGCGGACCGAGCTTCGAAGGCCGAATCGCGACGTGATACCGCCCGCCGCCCGCCGGATAGAAGCCCGGCTTGTCGAGCGTGACCTCGACGTCGCCGCCCATCTTCGCGAGCAACGGCAAGAACGTCTTCACCAAGAAGTCGTACGGCGGCGCCTGCTTGTTGTGGGTTCCGCCCTCGAGCGTCAGCCGCGACGGGCCGTCCGCGAGGAGCAACGGATAGAGCACGGTCTGGAAGACGAGGCCGACGCTGCCGGCCGTCCCGATCGTGAAGGTGTAGTCGCCGGGACGGACGTCGCCCGGCTCGAAGACGATCTCGCGCGCGCCGAGCCGGTCGCCCGACAGCGTGCCGCCGCAGATCTCGGCGGCGGCGCGCACCGCCGTGAGGTGCTGACGCATCAGCCCGGGCTTGCTGCGCTTCGCGCGGATGTTGACGATCTGAATGGGGGTCCGGGTGAGGATGGCGAGGGCCATCGAGGAACGGAGGATCTGTCCGCCGCCCTCGCCGCGTGAACCGTCGATGATCTTCATGGCGTTCTCCCCCGGGGGGCGCCCCGGGTCGCACCGTAGTACGACCCGGAGCGCCCCCGACAACCGCAAAAGGTCTCTCAACCCTTCACACAAACGACCTGACGCAGCGTGTGGACGATGTCGACGAGCTCGGCCTGGGCCTCCATGACCTTCTCGATCGGCTTGTACGCACCCGGCGTCTCGTCGATGACGTCCGCGTCCTTGCGGCACTCGACGCCCTCGGTCGCCTTCGCGTGGTCATCCAGCGTGAAGTGCTTCTTCGCCGCCGTACGCGACATCAAACGACCCGCGCCGTGCGAGCACGAGCAGAACGCCTCCTCGTGCCCCTTACCGCGGACGATGAACGACTTCGCGCCCATCGAGCCGGGGATGATCCCGAGGTCACCGAGCCGCGCACGCACCGCGCCCTTACGCGTCACCCATACGTTCTTCCCGTAGTGGTGCTCGCGCTCGACGTAGTTGTGGTGGCAGTTCACCGCCATCCGATCCGTCGTGAACGCCGGGAGCTCGGGGCAGCGGTGCATCGCGTCGAGCGTCGCCGCCATCATGAGCTCACGGTTCGTCCGTGCGAACGCCTGCGCCCAGGACACCGCCTCGACGTAGTCGTCGAAGTACTGCGACCCCTCCGCGAGGTACGCGAGGTCCTGGTTCGGCAGGTGGATCATCCACCGCTCCATCTCCTTCTTCGCGAGCTCGATGAAGTAGCGGCCGACGCGGTTACCCACGCCACGCGAACCCGAGTGCAGCATCACCCAGACGTGACCACGCTCGTCGAGGCACACCTCGATGAAGTGGTTACCGGTACCGAGCGTACCGAGGTGCTTCTCGGTCGTTCCGCGCTTCAGCTTCGGGTGCTTCTCGACGATCTTCGCCCACCCGTCCTCGAGCGTCGTCCACCCCGCGGCGTGCGTCGCCGGGAGCGTCGAGAACGCGCCGCGGTCGCCGGGGCCACCGCGGTGCGTGCGGCCGTGCGGGACGGTCCGCTCGATCGCGTGGCGGACCGGCTTGAGCGAGTCCGGCAGGTCCGACGCCACCAGGCTCGTCTCCACCGCCATCATCCCGCACCCGATGTCGACGCCGACCGCCGCGGGGACGATCGCCTTGTCGGTCGGGATCACAGAGCCGATCGTCGCGCCGAGACCGGCGTGCACGTCGGGCATGACCGCGAGCCACTTGTGGATGAACGGCAGCTGCGCCGTCTGGACGAGCTGCTTCTCGGCGCGCTCGTCGATGGGGAGGTCCTTCGTCCAGGCCTTGATGGGGCGACCGGACTCGACGTTGATGATGTTCGGCATGATGCCCTGGACAAGAGCAGCTGCCGTGCCAACGGCGGAGGCGTGCGCTCCGTCCTCGCGCCTTGCCGCGGGTTATCAGGTGATATAAATCAATATCGCCATGGCTAAGCGCACCGTCGTCCTCGGATTGCTCGGCACGACGCTCGACAGCGGCACGAGCAGCAAGCGCTGGCACAAGTGGCGCCCGACCGTCGATCTCTGCCGCCACGAGGATCTCCTCGTGGACCGCCTGGAGCTCATCTCGGATCCGCGCCACGACCGCCTCGCGAACGTGGTCGCGAAGGACATCGCCAACGTCTCGCCGCAGACGGAGGTCCGGCACCACCCAGTCACGCTGAAGAACCCGTGGGACTTCGAAGAGGTCTACGCGGCGCTGCACGACTTCGTCCGCGCGTACAACTTCCGGCCGGAGCGCGAGCGCTACCTCGTGCACGTCACCACCGGCACGCACGTGGCGCAGATCTGTTGGTTCCTCCTCACGGAGTCGCACCACGTCCCGGGCGAGCTGGTTCAGGTGTCGCCGCCGTCGCGGCGCAGCGCAGACCCGGTGGGTGACTACTCGACGATCGACCTCGACCTGTCGAAGTACGACCGCATCGCGCGCCGCTTTCGGCGCGAGCACGAGGAGGGGGTCTCCTTCCTCAAGTCCGGCATCCAGACCAAGAACCGCGCCTTCAACGAGCTCATCGCCCGCATCGAACGCGTCGCGCTCGCGTCGGCGGCGCCGATGCTGATCACCGGCCCCACCGGCGCCGGTAAGTCGCGGCTCGCGCGGCGCATCTACGAGCTCGTGCAGGGGCGCGGCAAAGTCGGTGGCGCGTACGTCGAGGTGAACTGCGCGACGCTCCGCGGCGACGCCGCGATGTCCGCGCTCTTCGGCCACAAACGCGGCGCGTTCACGGGCGCGATCGAAGACCGGCCGGGCCTGCTGCGCTCCGCGGACGGCGGCGTGCTGTTCCTCGACGAGATCGGCGAGCTCGGGGTCGACGAACAAGCGATGCTCCTCCGCGCGTTGGAGGAGCGTCGGTTCCTCCCGGTCGGCGCGGACGCGGAGGTGTCGAGTGACTTCCGGCTGATCGCCGGCACCAACCGCGACCTCGGGCGCGCCGTCGAGGAGGGGCGCTTCCGCGAGGACCTCCTCGCGCGCATCAACCTGTGGACGTTCGAGCTCCCGGGCCTCGCCGACCGCCGCGAGGACATCGAGCCGAACCTCGACTACGAGCTGGAACGCTTCACGGACGACAACGGCCAGATGGTCACCTTCACCCGCGAAGCGCGGCGACGCTTCCTCACGTTCGCGCGCGCGGAGCGTGCGACCTGGCGCAGGAACTTCCGCGACCTCAACGCGGCCGTCGTGCGCATGGCGACGCTCGCGCCCGAGGCCCGCATCGACGCGCGCACCGTGGACGACGAGATCGAGCGCCTCACCCGCTCCTGGGGCGCGACCGCTCCGGATGCGCTCCCGGTGGACCGCCCCCTCGACCGCTTCGACCGCGTTCAGCTCGAGGAGGTCATGAAGGTCTGCAAGGGCGCGGCGTCCCTGTCGGCCGCGGGACGGGTGTTGTTCGCCGAGTCGCGCAAGGCGAAGGCGAACCCGAACGACGCCGATCGTCTACGCAAGTACCTCGCGCGCTACGGCCTCACGTTCGACGAGGTGCGGTGAGCCTCACTCGCCGAGCGCCGCCCGGATCTTCGCTTCGACCTCGTCGTAGGACTCGTACTTCGGGTACCGCTCGAGGATCGACTGCCAGCGCGCGACGGCCTCGACCGGGCGGCGGAGCGCGACGAGCCCCTTCGCGTAGGCGTCGAGCACATCGATGGTGGCGGTCTGCCGATCGTCGCCGTCCTCCATCTTCGCGGCGCCGGCGAGGGCCGCTTCGAACTGGCGGATCGCGGCCTTGGAGAAGCGGTCGTGGAGGCGCTCCACCGGAGGGCGCGGCACGTCGCGGTACTCGATGGCGCCGCCCACGCGCACGCCGGAGTCGATGCGGTGGACGGTGTAGAGCTTGATGTCCTTGGAGAAGCGGAACGTCCCCCAGAACGGCGCCTCCCCGGTGGTGAGGAACGAGCCGAGGTCACGACGCATCCGCACCGGCGAATAGAAGCTCACGACACCCGGCTCGTCGCCGAGGCCGAGCTTCTTCCCGAGCGCAGTGTCCTCGTCGTCCAGCGTGCAGTCCGGGAGGCCGGAGCCGGGGTGCTTCGCGGCGTACTTCTCGACGTCGGTCGCGAGCCGATCGACCTGCGTTCGGTAGCGTTCGACGAGCTTCGCGAACTTCTCCTGGCCGGAGTCGGCCGAAGCGCCCGCCTGCGCGAGCACGCGGAAGTGCGCGTCGATCTGCTGCAGGACGAGCTGCGTGCCCAGCACGCGGTAGCCAACCCACCGGCCGACGGTCGCCTCGTCGATGCCCTTCGCCTGCCCCAGCCGATCGGCGCGCGCGACGGCGTCGACCTTCGCCTGGAGCTTCTGGCGTACGTCCCCGAGCTGGTCGGTCCGCGAGGAACGCGCCGCGTACAGCTGCTTCATGATTCGCCGGTAGGTCTCGGCGGCCGGCTTGAAGTTGGGCGCGCTGGTCACGACCCCCTGGAGAGTCTTCGTCGCCTCCTTCAGCTTGCCGGAGTCGGCGAGGTCGAGGCCCTTCGCGTACTTTCGGACGGTGCCCAGGCTGGGGCCCTTGCCCGACGGCTTCGTACCGCAGCGTTGCTCGGCGAGGCGACAGGCGAAGGCGACCGCGAGCCGCTGCTGCAGCGTGAAGAACGCCTTCTTCTGACCGACGACCTTCTCCGTGGCGACGACGTTCCCGGTCGCGACCTCGACGAGGCGCACGTCGACGCGCAGCTTGGAGCCGACGGCGTTGAACGCACCGGTCACGGCGTGCGTCGCGCCCGCGCCTCGCCCCAACTTCACGGCGGTCTTCGGATCGAAGTACTTGGAACGTTGGAGCTTCTGTTCGGCGAGGAGCGCTTCGAGCTTCTCGCGCTCGACGATGGTCACGCCGTCGAGATCGCTGAGGTCGGTGATGAGCATGTCGGCCATGCCCTTGCGGAGGAGGTCGAGCTCCGCGTCCTTCGTGTCGTTGTCGAAGTAGAGGATCGCGACCCGCTTGGCGTCGGCCGCGTCGGCGACGGAGCCCGGCAAAGCGAGGAGGGAGGCAATGACCAGGGCGCGTCGGACCATGACGGCCACGAGTAGGCCTCGACGGTCCTCACGCGGCAACTGGCCAGTTCGTCAACCGGCCTTGCGGAGCTTGCTGCCTTCGTTCGCGCTCCGCGTCGCGCCGTACACGCCGAGCAAGAGCGCGGCGCGAATGTTCGGCACGTCGGCGAGGACCTTGGCGTCGGCGCTGGCCGCGTCGCTCGCGAGGTTTCGGGAGATGTCGAGCACCGACTTGCAGTCGTCCTGTGTCGGGCCGTGCCCATCGACGCGCGAACGCGCGCGCTCGATGCGGATGCGCGCGTCGATCGCCTGGCTGGCGAAGGCCGGCTCGCGCGTGAGGAGCGCCTCGCGCTCGATTCCGGTCAACGAATGCTCGACGCGCTTCAGCCACCGCGGCAGCCGCTGCTCGGACTCGCCGGACGGGGAGACGACGTTCTCGAGCATCTCCCGGAAGCCCTGCTCGGGCTTCTGTTGGGCCGCCATCATCGTGTTGAGATCGATCGTGAACGTGCCGGCGAGGTCGGAGGTCAGCGCGACCGGCTCCGGGACCGCGGGGAGCTTGGCGAGCTCCGCCTCGATGATGGCCTCGAGGCCCGCGAAGCTGCGCTGGTCGACGTCGAGAAAGGACACGCCGATGACGTGCTCGCCGTCCTCGCGCATGCGTCGAACGATGACACCGTCGACCACGACCTGCGGCTCGGACATGACAAACGCGACGCGGAGCCGCTCGCCGACGACCGCCCCTTCCATCCCGCTCACCGCGACGCCCGAGGTGCTCAGGTCACGGGTCTCGAGCAGGTGGGTCTCGCGGCGCCAGGTCACCTCGACGACGTCTCGAAACGGAACACGTGCGTGCGAGGCAAAGGCGAGCCCGGTGAGGTTCGACACGGCCTCCAAGATGCGCGCGCGGTTCGACGCTTGGACGAGCCCGGTCGCACCACCGTCGAAGTAGCCGACGCGGCGATCCCAGCCGTCCGGATCGAGGAGCACCACACACGCGGGGGAGCGCTTCATCTTCCGCACGGCGTCGAGCACCTGGGGCGCGATCTCCTCGCGCGTCAGGACGACGTCGGGGGTCTTGTGCTTCATCCAGGCCTCGGCTTCCTTCGCCGTCAGCGCCCAGCCCAGATCCAAGTCACGTCGCGTCAGGAGCTCTCGCCCCGCCGCGCCCGCGTCACAAGCCACGAGGATACGCTTCATCGCCATCGTCGAAACCAGATCGGCCGTCCGCTCCGGAGCTTGAATACCGGCGCGCCATTCGAGTAGACGCGGTGTCGGTGTACGTCGGACGCCTCGCCCCGAGCCCCACCGGCCACGTCCACCTCGGCATCGCGCGCACCAGCCTCGTCGCCTGGCTCGACGCCCGCCACCACGGCGGCCGCCTGCTGATGCGCATCGAGGACATCGATGGACCGCGCACCGTCGAAGGCGCGGCGGACAGCATCCTCGCCGACCTCGAATGGCTGGGGCTCGACTGGGACGACGAGCCCACCTGGCAGAGCCAGCGCACCGACGCCTACGCAGCCGCGCTCGAGCGGCTCGGGGCGCTCGGCCGGACCTTCGCGTGCACGTGCAGCCGTAAACAGATCCGCGAGGCCTCCGCGCCGCACGGCCCTTCAGCACGGTATCCCGGGACCTGCCGAGACCGTACGGAACCGTATGGTGAACGAACGCCGGCCATACGCCTCCGTACGGAGGAGCACGACGTGTTCACCCACATCGACGCCCGGCTCGGCGGAATCGAGCAGAACGTCCACGACGTCGTGGGGGACTTCGTCCTGAAGCGCGCCGACGGCCTGTGGGCCTACCAGCTCGCCGTGACGGTGGACGACCTCGCGCAGGGCGTGACGTGCATCGTCCGCGGCGCCGATCTCTTCGACTCGACACCCCGGCAGCTGCTGCTCCGATCGCTGCTGGATCCGGACGCGCCGCCCCCCGAGTCCGTGCACGTCCCGCTGGTCGTCGACGCCGAGGGCAAGCGCCTCGCGAAGCGGCACCGCGCGCAGCCGATCCGGACGCTCGGCGAGTCACCGGAGCGGATCGTGGGCGCCCTCGCCCGCTCGCTCGACCTCACGACCGAAGCCGCGATTCGCCCCGACGAGCTCCTCAGCTCGTACGATCGGGCGCGCCTGCCGACGACGCCGACCGCGCTCGCGGACGATGCGTAAGCACGTACTGCTCGACGTACTCGTCGAACAGCTGGCGGATCCGTTTGTAGACCGGCCCCGGTCGCCCCGAGCCGACCACACGATCGTCGACCCGCACGACCGGGACGATCTCGCGGATCGACGAGGTGATGAAGACCTCGTCCGCGTGCTCCAGCGCGGCCTCGGTGAGCGGCAGCTCGATCACCCGCAGGCCCGCGCGCCGCGCGACCTCGAACACCACGCCGCGGGTGACGCCCTCCAGGATGCCGGCGTCGAGCGGAGGGGTGAGCACCGCCCGCTCCATCACGGCGAACACGTTCGAGGACGCGCCCTCGGTGACGTAGTCGCGGTGGTCGAGCATCACGGCTTCGTGGGCGCCGCGCTCGCGTGCCTCGGCGAGCGCCATGACCGAGTTGAGGTAGTTGCCGGTCTTCGCGGCGGGGTCGATCGCGGACCGGAGGTTTCGCCGCACCGACACCAGCGCGATCTTCACGCCATCCGCGTACGCCTCCGGCGGCGGCGGCGACAGCTCCCGCGCCACCACGATCCGCAGGGGGTCGATCGCCATCGCAGGGTCGAGGCCGATCGGCCCGGCGCCGCGCGTCACGACGACCCGGACGTAGGAGTCGTCGTTCCCGCTCGCCACGTGGGCGGCCGCGATGTCGGCACGGATCTCGTCGAGCGAGGCGGGGAGCGCCATGTGGATGCGCGCCGCGGAGCTCTCCAGCCGAGCGAGGTGCTTCTCGAGCTCGAAAGGCACGCCCTTGTAGGTCCGCACCACCTCGTACACCGAATCGCCGTACAGAAAGCCCCGGTCGAAGACCGAGACGCGGGCGTCCTCGGGCGCGACGAGCGTCCCGTTGATACTCACGGCCGTCCCCATTTGGTGGTATGTGGAGGGGGATGGCGAAAAAGGGCAAGGAGATTGAGCTGGGTAGCATCCGGCTCCAGATCGACCCCTTCATCCTCGTTCAGCGCGTACTGATGCGGCAGAAGCTGCTGCTCGTGCTCGTCGCGATCATCGGCGCCGGCATCACCGTCTACAAGTACAAGACGGAGCCGAAGATCTACGCGTCGTACGGCTCGATCACGGTGCGCACCGAAGGCATGGACGCGGACTTCTCACGGAAGTTCGTCAACCGCGGCATGCGCAACCTCAACTCGAACGAAGAGATGATGCTCATCATCAACGAGCTCGACCTCTTCCCCAGCACACGCGCGAACATGCCGTACACGATCTCGCTGCGGCGGATGCGTCGTGAGCTGATCATCAAGAACAGCCAGGGGCAGATCGAGGTCATCTTCGAGTCCCGCAACCCACGCGAAGCGCAGCGCGTCGTCGCGTTCGTGGTCGAGCGGGTGCTGTCGACGTTCGAGCGCCTGCTCTACGCGCCGTACGACCGGCAGATCGACGCCCTCAACCGCGCGATCAGCGAGCTGATGCCCAAGGTCGAGGACGCCCGCGGCAAGCTGTACGAGTTCAAGGCCAAACACCCGACCATCGCGATCAAGAACCAGGACCTCTTCATCGACGACGGCTCCCCGATGGGCGCCCTGCAGGCGAAGATCACCCGCGCCGAGCAGAACCTTCGCGCGTGTTACGGCGGCCCGAAGCCCGTCACCGCGCGGCGCCCGACCAACGGGCCGAAGTGCCAGGCCCTCGCGCGCCTGCGCGCCGAAGAGCAGAAGCTCCTCACGCAGTACACGCCGCAGCACCCCTCGGTGCTCGCGATGAACGACCGCGTCGAGAAGGCGGAGCGCCAGTGTGAAAAGGAGCAGGACGAGTCGATGTCCGGGCTGAAGCCGGGCATGTCGCAGGCGGACTGCGTCGCGGCGGCGAAGGCAAAGATCGAGTCGCTGCACAAACAGAAGATCGACATCGAAAAGCGCGCGATCCGGAAGCCGCGCCTACAGCAGCAGTGGGCGGAGGTCAGCCTGGAGGCCGCGCAGTACGAGTCGCAGCTGCGGGCCCTCAAGGAGCGGAAGGTGAAGACGGAGCAGGACCGCGTGATGGGGTCCTCGAACTTCACGGACAACTTCTCGCTGGTCGACGTCCCTCGTATCCCCGAGCTGCCGGCGAAGCCGGAGCGGAACCTCTTCCTGATGACCGGGATGGCGGTGACGGCGATGATCGGGCTGTTCCTGGCGTTCCTCCGGGAGGCCTTCCGGCAGCGCTTCCTCGACGCCAAGGAGTTCGAGGAGCAGACGGGCCTCGACGTCCTCGCCGTCCTCCCCGATATCTCCGAATGACACAGTCGCCGGGGGTTCGCCCGGCGGTGTCGACGGCCCGTCAGACGTCCGAATTGCCAAGTTCGTGCCGATTCACCATGCTCGGCGCATGCGGCGCTTGATCCCCCTGCTCGCCCTCACCCTGTTCGCGCTCTCGACCGCGTGGGCCCCGTACGCGGCCCCGACGCCCGAACCCGTCAAGAAGCGGGCGAAGGTCGAGACGGCCATCGCGTGGAAGGTCCAGCCCGCCGAGGTGGAGATCTACATGGACGGCAAGAAGCTCGGGAAGGCCGGGGACCTCAAACAAACCCGCACGCGCCCGGGTATGCACACGGTCCGCCTCGTGAAAGGCGGCGACGAGACCGAGATGGACGTGAAGGTGAACAAGGGACACGTCCTCACCTTCACCTTCGAGTTCACCGAGTAATCGCGTTGCGCGCGTCGCCCGCGGGTGCCACGATCCGCGGCCTATGACCACACTTTCGGCGCCTCTCCTGCCGCTGAGAGACATCATCGTCTTCCCCCACCAGGTCGTCCCGCTCTTCGTGGGTCGCGAGAAGTCCATCGCCGCCCTCGAGGAGGCCATGGCCGGATCCAAAGAGATCCTCCTCGCGGCGCAGAAGAAGGCGAAGACCAACGAGCCCGGCGAAGAGGACATCTTCGAAGTCGGCACACTCGCCGCGATCATCCAGCTGCTCAGGCTGCCGGACGGAACGGTGAAGGTGCTCGTCGAAGGCAAGCGCCGCGCGCGCATCCTCGAGTACCTCGAGTCCGACCGCTTCTTCGTGACGTCGTACGAGCTGATCGACGGCGACGGTGAGTCGGGCATCGAGCTCGAAGCGTTGATGCGCTCCGTGCAGTCGACGTTCGAGTCCTACGTGAAGCTCAACAAGCGGATCCCGCCGGAGACCCTCTCGGTGGTGTCGGCGATCGACGAGCCGTCGAAGCTCGCCGACACGATCGTCTGCTACCTGACGCTCAAGCTGCCCGACAAACAGTCACTCCTCGAGACGCCCGACGCGAAGTCGCGCCTCGAACGCCTCCACGAGCTGATGCAGGCCGAGATCGAGATCTTGCAGGTCGAGAAGAAGATCCGGACGCGCGTCAAGAAGCAGATGGAGAAGACGCAGAAGGAGTACTACCTCAACGAACAGATGCAGGCCATCCAGAAGGAACTGGGTGAGCGTGACGAGTTCAAGAACGAGATCGCGGAGCTCGAGGACAAACTCTCGAAGAAGAAGCTCTCGAAGGAAGCCGAGACACGCGGGCGCGCGGAGCTGCGCAAGCTCAAGATGATGTCGCCGATGTCCGCGGAGGCGACCGTCGTCCGCAACTACATCGACTGGCTCCTCGCGCTCCCGTGGGGCGAGTACACGGACGACAACCTCGACGTCGAACACGCCGAGGAGGTCCTCGACGAGGATCACTACGGCCTGAAGAAGGTGAAGGAGCGCATCGTCGAGCACCTCGCGGTGCAAGCGCTCGTCGAGAAGCCGAAGGGTCCGATCCTCTGCCTCGTCGGCCCGCCCGGCGTCGGCAAGACGTCGCTCGCGAAGTCGGTCGCGCGCGCGATGAACCGCAAGTTCGTGCGCATGTCACTTGGCGGCGTGCGCGACGAGGCGGAGATCCGCGGCCACCGGCGGACGTACATCGGCGCGATGCCCGGTAAGATCGTGCAGTCGCTGAAGCGCGCGGGTTCGTCGAACCCGGTGTTCCTGCTCGACGAGATCGACAAGATGTCGATGGACTTCCGCGGCGACCCGTCGTCGGCGCTGCTCGAGGTCCTCGACCCGGAGCAGAACGCGGAGTTCAACGACCACTACCTCGACCTCGACTACGACCTGTCGCGGGTGTTGTTCATCGCCACGGCGAACACCACCAGCGGGATCCCGGCGCCGCTGCAGGACCGCATGGAGATCATCCGGCTCGAGGGTTACACGGAGATCGAGAAGCTCGCGATCGCGAAGAAGTACCTCGTGCCGAAGCAGCTCGAGTCGAACGGGCTCGCGTCACACGACGTGTCGATCACCGAGGGTGCCACGCGGCTGATCATCCGGCGCTACACGCGCGAAGCCGGCGTTCGAAACCTGGAGCGCGAGCTGTCGAGCGTCTGTCGCAAGCTTGCGCGCGAGGTGGTGAAGAGCGGAGCGAAGAACAAGATCCGCGTCTCCGACAAACGCGTGAAGAAGCTCCTCGGCGTGCACAAGTACCGCTACGGGATGGCGGAGGAGCGCGACGAGATCGGGCTGACGACCGGCCTCGCGTGGACGTCGGTCGGCGGCGACATCCTCATGACCGAGGTGTCGATCATGCCCGGCAAGGGGAAGCTGATCATCACCGGCAAGCTCGGTGACGTGATGCAGGAGTCGGCGCAGGCAGCGATGAGTTACGTGCGCACGCGCGCGGATCTGCTGTCGTTGGATCGGGCGTTCTACCAGAAGGTCGACATCCACATTCACGTCCCGGAGGGCGCGATGCCGAAGGACGGGCCGTCCGCGGGCATCACGATGGCGACGTCGTTGGTGTCGGCGCTGACACGCACGCCGGTGCGGCGCGACCTCGCGATGACCGGCGAGATCACGCTGCGCGGGCGGGTGTTGCCGATCGGTGGGCTGAAGGAGAAGACGCTCGCGGCGCACCGCGCGCAGATCAAGACGGTGCTGATCCCGAAGGACAACGAGAAGGACATCGCCGAGATCCCGAAGTCGGTGCGTGACGACCTGGAGATCATCCCGGTCGAGCACGTAGACGACGTCCTGCGCTACGCGCTGGTGCTCGAGGATCCGGACTCGTTCTACTCGCGCCTCAAGGGGCAGTCGGGCCTCGTCACCGAGGAGCTGCGGCCAGGGCCCTCCGCGACGCACTGATGCTCCCCGTCGTCGACCTGTCCGACGCCGATGCCGCGGAGCGCATCGGCGAGGCGTGTCGGCGGTTCGGATTCTTCTACGTTCGAAGCGACATCGACGCCGGGCTCCTCACGGAGCTCGACGCCGTCGCACGCGCGTTCTTCGCGCGGCCCGTCGAAGAGAAGATGGCGATCGCCATGGCGAAGGGCGGCCGCGCGTGGCGAGGCTACTTCCCGCTGCACGGCGAGCTGACGTCGGGCGTTCCGGACGAAAAGGAAGGCCTCTACTTCGGCGCGGAGCGCGAGGCGGACGGGCGGCGGCTCGTGGGGCCCAACCTGTTCGCGTCCGAGACGATGCGCGACGTGGTGCTCGCGTACGTCGACGCCATGACCAAGCTCGGGCACCGGCTGACGGCCAACATCGCGGCGTCGCTGTCGCTTCCGCGCGACTACTTCCGCGCGCGGTACACGGACGACCCGCTGATCCTCTTCCGCATCTTCCACTACCCGCCGCTGCCGCGGCCCAATGCGTGGAGCGTCGGCGCGCACGCGGACTACGGACTGTTGACGATCCTCCTGCAGGACGACGTCGGCGGGCTCGAGGTGAAGGGCCCCGACGGTTGGATCGCGGCGCCGCCGATCCCCGGGACGTTCGTCGTGAACCTCGGCGACATGCTCGACCGACTCACCGGCGGGCTGTACCGCTCGACGCTGCACCGCGTGCAGAACCCGTCGAGCCGATCGCGGTTGTCGTTCCCGTTCTTCTTCGACCCGTCGCTCGACGCGGTGATCGAGCCGCTGCCCGGGACCGCCGTCCTCGACGACGAACACACGCGCTGGGATCAGGAGAGCGTGCGTGCGTTCGAGGGCACGTACGGTGACTACCTCGTCCGCAAGATCGGGCGCGTGTTCCCCGACCTCGACGAGGCAGTCCGCGCCGCGTCGACTACGGCCGAATGAAGCCCTCGGGCTTGCCGCTTCCGTCCTCGTCCGAGCTCCCGACCGCCCCGGTGAGGAGCAGGACCGCGACCCCGAACGCGAGCATCACGCCGCCGATGGCCATCAACGACAGGGACGTGTAGGCCGGGTTGTTGATGGGCATGTCACCCACGTAGCCAATCGCGCCTCCGACGAGAACGAGACCGAACCCGATGATGAAGAGTGCGTATCGCATGCCCTCGACTCATGCTTCGGGCGTGCCGACGCATCAGCCTGGAACATCTCGGGGTGACGTCACCGCGGCGTAACGTGCGCCGCTCTACCAGCCGCCGGTCCCTGGCTCGCCCTTGAACGGGCCGACCACGTCGTCCGTGATCCAACCGCCGTAGAACCCTCCCGGCTGCGGACGGACCTTCTCACCGTCGACGAAACAATCGATGCGCCCCGGGTAGAAACAAACCCACCCGGCGTGCGCCGCGAACTCTGGGTACGGCTTCGGATAACGCCAACCCACCATCTTCGTCGTGCCCGCGAGCGCGACGTACTCGGCCTCGCCCTTCCACTCGCAGTGACTCGAACCCGGCACCACGGTGAGCGCGCCGTCGACGAACGACTCCGGCGGTAGGTAGAACGTCGGCGGGTGTGAGGTCTCGAGGACCCGCACGGTCGCCTCCGCGCGCGCGATGCGCGCACCGTCCGGCGCGAAGACTTCGACGGGGCGCTGGTCGGCAACGACCGCCGGCGGCCGTGGGTAGTCCCAGACCGACTCCTGATCCGGTCCGGGCTCGACCGCGAACGATGGGCGCGACCGCCCGCGGTTCTTCCACTGATCCCGTGCGGCCTGCAGCCACTTCGGGACGCTCATACCCACTCCAGGTCGTCGACCTCGACGGTGTGTTCGTGGTCGACCTCGCCCGTGCTGCGCACCGAGGCCGGCTCGAACAACACCACGCTCGCGCGCGTCTTTGCGTTCGGACGGTGCTCGACGCCGCGCGGCACGACACACAGCTCCCCCGGTCCGAGGTGCACGACGTGATCGCGGAACTCTAGGTCCATCTCCCCGTCGAGGACCCAGAACAGCTCGTCTTCGTCGGCGTGGCTGTGCCACGGGAACGCCCCCTCCACCTTGACGACCTTCACCAGCTGGCCGTTCAGCGCAGCGACGACGCGCGGGTGATAGACGTCGTCGAACTTCGCGAGCTTTTCACGCAGGTTGATCGCTTGCACGCACCCACACTTGCCACGCCCGCCTGCGAGCGGTCCACGACGTGATTTGATCGCGGGCGCAGATTGGGTTCGACTCGGCGCCCATGCTGACCGCTACGCTGATCGCACTCACCCTCACCGCCGCGCCTCCGACGCCCGACGCCGCCAAGTCGGTGATCGACTTCTTCTACCACGGGCAAGGCCAAGCCCCCGTCCTCGTGGAGGGGGTGCTCTGCAAGGACGTCGAGAAGAAGAACAAGGAGAAGAAGTTCGACTGCAACGAGGCCTTCGGCGCGGACGCGAGCAAGGGCGAGACCGTGAACGTACACCTGACCTACCTCGTGCCGAAGGGCGACGAGAAGGAGCTCATGATCCAGGCCGTGCACGAGGGCGTCGTGCGCGCCACGAAGGACGTCAAGATCAAGGGTCAGGGGTTGCGCACCCGGACGTGGCGCGCGTTCACACTCAAGAAGGAAGGCAAGTGGGAGTTCAAGGTCCTGGACGGGGCGACCGCCCTGAAGACCTTCACCATCGAGGCCCAGTAGCCACCGTCGCGCCCGACGTGTCGCTCGGCCGCCAGGCCGGCTCCTTCACCAAAACCGAAGCACGCTGGCGCAGCTTGCGCCCGACGGCGTGGACCATCAGCCCGCTGCGGCTCATCGAGAACAAGTGCCCATCGATGGCGACGACCCGATCCACGTCGAGGTCGTTGGCGTTGAAGAAGCGCCACCAATAGTTGCGGTTCCCACACTCGGTCTGCTCGCTTCCGCGGCAGACGTTGCGGAAGTAACGCTTGTACATGAGCGCGTGGTTCACACGACCGAGCGACGAGAACCCACGCTTTGCGTCGACGCGGTACGCGACGAGGCCGTAGTAGTTCCTGCCCTTCCACGGGATGGCGAGCGTGTTCGTCTCGGGCTCGAACATGAACGCGTGGTGGTCGGACTGGCTGGAGCTCATCGACCCGGCGTCGAGTTTTTCGTGGTGCACGCGGCGCGGGTTGGTCATGTCGCTCACGTCGAAGATCTGCAGGTGGAAGCCGAGGGAGCGACCGCGCGCGTCCGCGTCCTGGCCGACGGCGAGCAGGTGACCATCGCCGAGCGGATGCAGGTAGTTCGAGAAACCTTCGATCTTCAGCGCACCGACGACGCGCGGGAACTGCGGGTTCGACAGGTCGATCGTGTAGAGCGGGTCGGTGCGACGGAACGTCACCACGTACCCCTTCGGGCCCATCATACGGACCGCGAAGATGCGCTCGCCAGGCGCGAGGCCGCTGACCGCGCCAACCTGCTCGAGGCGCTCACCGCGCTGCCGCAGGACGTAGACACCGTTGTTCTGCCAGTTGACGCTGGTCGCGACGCGGAGGTGGCCGCCGAACTCACTCATGGCGAACTGGTTGAGGAGCGCGCCCGGCACCTTGCCTTCGGCGACGAAGCTCGGCTTGCCGGCGCGACCGATCTCGAACTTGCGAATGAACGACTGTGCACCGTGCGGCGACGCGACGTAGAAGGCCCCCTCCGACGCGTACAGCTGCGACGCGCTGAGGTAGCCGTTCATGCCCGCACCGTTGGTCGGCGTGGTGTTCGCGAGGTCGACGTGCGCGAGGTTCAGGATGGAGGCGTGCGGCTGCGACGCGTCGTGGAGGAGGTCGCTGCACGCGTAAATCGGGCGCGACGGCGCGTTGGCGGCGACCTCACGGACACGCGGGATGCCGATGTCGATCGTGCCGGCATCCCAGCGGTCACCGAGGTCCGAGAGGATGGCTTCGACGCCTTCCTGCGCGAGGCGCTGCGTGGTTCGGTTGATGTCGTCGTGCAGCGCAACGGGCAGCCCGAGCGGCCGCGAGATCGTCGCGAGGTACAGGCGTGAGCCGATCATGCGCGACTGGAGGAAGTTGCCGTCGAGGTCGACGTGGCGGACGAGCGTGGGGTTCGCAGGGTTACGAACGTCGAGGACGAGCACGCGCGAGACGAGGTTGCGGCCGAGCGCGATCTGGCCCGTGCCGAGGCGGGTGCCTTCGTCCGCGCCGCGAGCGCCGTGCGCCGCGCTGACGCGGGCGATCATCGCGACGTGGCCGTCGTGGATGTAGAGCTGCTCGATGCCACCGTGCGCGAGCTGGGGCGGGACGACGTAGCGGCCGACGAGGCGCGGCGTGCGGACCGGCCAGCTCTGGTAGATGCGGAGCTCCTTGCGCATGTAGCCGGGCGCGGCGTTGTGCATCGACGTGATGTGGAAGATGTAGCGCCCGTTCGTCTTGACGATGTCACCCTCGTCGACCTCGAGCTCCTGCGTGTTCGTCTTCGTGTAACTCGCGGGGCCCTTGGCCTTGGCGTCGGCGCTGTCCGCTCTGCGACGCGAAGGGGCGCGGCGAGACTCGCGACGCGGCGCGGCGTCCATCGGGGCGTCGGCCGACGGCGCAGGCGGCGCCGCGGAGGCTCCGGCGGTCGGGGGTGCGGGTTTGGGCTCCGCGGAGCGCCCGGTCACGGACCGCACGAACGTGTCGGCGATCGAGCGGGTCTCTTCGACCTCGGGCGTCCTCCGAATGGTGGCCGCGACGCGCTGCTGGACGGCCTGGCGCGCCATCGAGACGACGAGCTCCTTACAGGTGTCGTCCCGGTAGTCGGAGGCCTCGGCGAGGCCGGAGGCGGCCAGGACGAGGGCGGTGGTGAGGGCGGCGGTGCTGCGTGGCTTCATGGTGTGGGCACCTCGAACGCACCGGGTCCGGAAACGATCTTTGGCAAAGTGAAGCGCGCCCGCTACAGGTGCTCGCCGAGGTGTCGGACGACGAGCTGCGGCGCCGCGCGGAGGAAGCCGCGCGGCTGTTGGAGGCCATCGAGGCGGACCGTGGCGTGCTCGCGGGGCTCGACAAGGACGTCCGCGTCCGCCTGATGGCGGCGGCGGGGCGCGTGTCCGCGCCGGACCGGCGCGCCGAGCGCAAGCTCCGCAAGGCCCTCGGCAAACGCGACCGGGCTGCGGCGCGAGAGAAGGACACCGCCGCGCTGGAGCAGACCGGCATCCGCAAGAAGCGGCGCGACGCGATCTTCCTCACGCCGCCCCCCGAGAACCTCCTAGGCGACGGCGCGACGGAGGGGCCCCAGGTCGAGCAGGCGCGGAGCTGTTACGTCTGCAAGGCGTCGTTCGACCGCGTGCACTTCTTCTACGACCAGATGTGCCCGCCCTGCGCCGAGCTGAACTGGGCCAAGCGCACGCAGACCGCGGACCTGTCGGGTCGAACCGCGCTCGTCACCGGCGGACGTGTGAAGATCGGGTACCAGGCGGCGATCAAGCTCCTGCGCGCGGGCGCGCGCGTCGTCGTGACCACGCGGTTTCCGATCGACGCCGCCGAGCGCTTCTCCCACGAAGACGACCACGCGGAGTGGGACGACCGCCTCGCGATCTACGGGCTGGACCTCCGCCACACCCCGAGCGTCGAGCGCTTCACGCGCGCCTTCCTCGAGCGCGAGCCGCGGCTCGACTTCCTCCTCAACAACGCGTGCCAGACGGTGCGACGCCCCGCCGGCTTCTATCGGCACCTGATCGAGGGTGAGACCACCGAGGCCCTCCCCGCGACCGTTGCGTCCCGAGCGCTGACGCCGGTCGCCGATGCGTTGACCTCGGCGATGCTCACGCAGGTGCCGCTCCTCCCGGAGGACCTCGAGACCTCGGCTTACCCGCTCGGCGCGCTCGACCAGGACCTGCAGCAAGTCGACTTGCGCGACGCGAACAGCTGGCGCCTGCGGCTCGACGAGATCGAGACCGTGGAGTTGTTCGAGGTGTTCCTCGTGAACGCCGTCGCGCCCTTCGTGCTGAACGCCCGCCTCAAACCCGCGATGCTGCGCGTCGCGTCGCGCGACAAACACATCGTCAACGTGTCCGCGATGGAGGGGCAGTTCTATCGGGTGTTCAAGACCGACAAACACCCGCACACGAACATGGCCAAGGCGGCGCTCAACATGATGACCCGCACCTCGGCGCCCGACTACCTGAAGGACGGTATCCACATGAACAGCGTCGACACCGGGTGGGTCACCGACGAGGACCCGGCCGCGATCGCGGAGCGGAAGGCTGCGGAGGGGTTCACACCGCCGCTCGACATCGTCGACGGCGCCGCGCGCATCTGCGACCCGATCTTCGTCGGCATGAACACCCAGGAGCACGTGTGGGGCCAGTTTCTGAAGGACTACCGCCCCGTCGCCTGGTAGCGCCGACCGCGTTACTCTCGTCCTTCGAGTGGAGGTCGGCACCCTCATCGACGGGCGCTTCGAGATCCAGGCGCGCGCTGGGCGCGGCGGGATGGGCGCCGTCTACCGCGCCCACGATCGGGCGACGGGCGCGCCGGTCGCGCTCAAGCTGATCGACACGGTCGCGCCGGCGCTCCTCGCACGTTTCGCGCGGGAGTCGCGCGTGCTCGGCGAGCTGAAACACCCCGGCATCGTCCGTTACGTCGCGCACGGCGATGCCCCCCTCGGCGGCCGCTTCCTCGCGATGGAGTGGCTCGAAGGACGCGACCTCGCGGCGCGCCTCGCCGACGGCCCGCTCTCGGTCGCCGACGCGCTCGCGGTGGTGCGCGCGGTCGCGGACGCGGTGGGCTCGGCCCACGCCGCGGGCGTCGTTCACCGCGACCTCAAACCCAGCAACATCTTCCTCGTCGGCGACGACGTCGAGCGGGCGAAGGTCCTCGACTTCGGTGTCGCGGCGGCCCGCGACGCAACCATCGCGCTCACGCAGACCGGTGTCGCGATCGGCACGCCCGGGTACATGCCGCCCGAACAGGCGCGCGCCGGCGGCGAGGTCGACGCACGCGCCGACGTCTACGCGCTCGGCTGCGTGGTCTTCGAGCTGATCGCCGGACGCGGCCCCTTCGCGAGCGAGCACTTCGTCGCGGCGCTCGTGAAGTCGGTCCTCGACCGCACCCCGCGCCTCGCCGAGCGGGTGCCGAACGTCCCCGAGAACGTCGACGCGCTCGTGCACCGGATGATGGCGAAGGGCCCCGCCGATCGCCCAGCGGACGGGCGCGCGGTCGCGGCCGAGATCGACGAGCTCGGTGACTTCGCCTCTGCGCCCACCGCGACGCCCACCCTCACGTCGGCCGAGCAGCGGTCGATGTCTGTCGTTCTCGTCACGGACCTCGTCCCGCCCCACCGCGCGGGGATGGCCGGCCCGGACGACGAGACACGCGAGAGCCGCCCGGTGACAACGCCAGGGCGCTACGTAGCCAACGGCGCCGACGACGCACGCGTCGCGGTGGAGTCGCTGGGCGGTCGCTTCGAGGTGCTGTTCGGCGGGGCGTTGCTCGCAACGTTCGAGGTCGGCGCCGCCGCGACGGACCAGGTCCACCGGGGCGCGCGGTGTGCGCTCGAGCTGCGTCGGCAGTTCCCGGCGGCGGCGATCGTGCTCGCCACCGGGCGCGGCGCGACGTCCGACGGCGTGTCGAGCGGCGAGGTGGTCGACCGTGCCGTGCGGCTGCTGGAGGTCGTCCAGGCGCACGCGGATCTGGGGCCGGCGATCATGTTGGATCCGTCGAGCTTCGGGCTGCTGGAGGGGCGCTTCGAGATCTTCTGCACGCTCGCGGGCCACGTGTTGATCGGCGAGCGCGATGCGCTACACGCCGAGCGCAAGATCCTCGGTCGCCAGACGCCCTGTGTCGGTCGCGCGAGTGAGGTCGGCTCGCTCGTCGCGACGTTCGACGCGTGCGTCGAAGAACCCGTCGCCCGCGCGGTCGTCCTCACCGGGCCCCCCGGCGTCGGTAAGTCGCGCGTTCGCCAGGAGATGATCCGTCGTCTCCGCGAGCGCGGCGAGCGCGTCGAAGTCTGGTTCGCACGCGGCGACGCCGTGCGTGCCGGGTCGCCGTTTGCGATGGCGAGCGACCTCGTCCGCGACGCCGCCGGCCTCCGCGGCGGTGAAGACCTCCAAACGTGTCACCGCCGCCTCGAACAGCGCGTCGCGCGGCACGTGAACAAGTCCGAGGTCACGCGCGTCACGCAGCTCCTCGCCGAGATGATCGGCGCGCCCTTCTCGGACGGGGTCCTCGAAGCGGTCCAAGCCGCCCGCGGCGACCCGCTGTCCATGGGCGACCAGATGAAGAAGGCGTTCGAGGATCTCGTCGCCGCCGAGTGCGCGGTCCACCCGCTCCTCGTCGTGCTCGAAGACCTCCAGTGGGGCGACGGCGCGACCGTGCAGTTCGTCGACGCCGCGCTCCGTTACCTCCCGGACGTCCCGCTGATGGTGCTCGCCACCGCGCGGCCGGAGGTCGAGCAGACGTTCGGACGCCCGTGGGCCGAACGCGGTGCGCAGCACGTCCGCATCGGCCCGCTCACGCCGCGCGCGAGCAAGAAGCTCGTGCGCGCGGTGCTCGACGATCTCGACGAGGGCCGCGTCGACGCCCTCGTCGAACGCGCCGGCGGACACCCGCTCCTCATCGAAGAGATGATGCGCGCCGCCCACGACGGCCGCGACGAAGGCCTCCCCGACACCGCGCTCGCATTGGTGCAGGCGCGTGTCCTCGCGCTCGACGGCCAGGCCCGACGCCTCCTCCGCGCGGCGAGTGTGTTCGGACGTTCGTTCTTCGCCTCGGGCGTCACGGCGCTCCTCGTCGGCGACCGCGTCGACCCCGTCCTCGAAGAGTGGCTGTCGCTCCTCGCGGAGCAGGAGTGGATCGTCAAACGTGCGTCGTCGCGGTTCACCGGCGAGGCGGAGTACGGCTTCGCGCAGGACGTCGTTCGCGAAGCGCTCTACGCGATGCTCACGGACGAGGACCGCCGCCTCGCGCACCGGCTCGCAGGCGACTGGCTCGCGCGCGCCGGCGAACGAGACGACGTCGTCCTCGCGCGACACTTCGAGCTGGGAGAGGAGCCGGCGCGCGCCGTCGACCACTACACCCGCGCCGCGGAGCAAGCGCTGGACGGCAATGACTTCGCCGCGACCGTCGAGTACGGCGAACGCGCTGAAGCCCTCGCGTCGCAGGCGCACCCGCTCGGCGTGGTGCGCGCGCTCCAGGCGCAAGCGCACTTTCACCTTGGCGCCTACGAACGTGCGTTCGAGCTCGCGGAGCGCGCGGCGGACCTCCTCCCCGCGGGCTCCGTGATGTGGTGTCGCGCGGTGGGGGTGCTCTCGCAGTCCGCGAGCAAGATGAGCAAGCTCGAGCTCGTGCAAAAGCTCGCCACGCAGCTGCTCGGTCTGGAGCCGGAGTCGTCGGTCGCGTACGCGGCCGCCACCGCCATCACCGCCGTGCAGCTGTTGATCCTCGGGGACCGAACCCTCGCCATCGAGCTGTGTGATCGCCTCGACCGCTTCGAAGGCGGCCCACCGCTCCTTCGCGGTTACGTCGCGCACGCGCAGTCCGCGCGCTGGGCGTTCTCTCAGGATCCGGGGCGCGCCGTCATCGAGCTGCGCGTCGCATGTGACGCGTTCGAATCGGCAGGGGACATCCGAACGCTCTGCGCGCTCCGCAAGACGCTCGGCTGGTACGCCGGAGAGTGCGGCGCGCTCGAAGAAGGCGAGCGCGCGCTCGCCGAGTCGATCGCCCTCGCCGAGCGCCTCGGTCTCGCCAACCTCGTCGCGCACGCGAAGTACGACGCCGCGTCGCCGCTCATTCGCCTCGGCCGCCTCGACGAGGCGCGCGGTCACCTCGTCGCGGCGCTCGAAGTGTTCGAAGCCCAGCGCGACGCACGCCTGACCTCCGGGGCGCTCGCGTCGCTCTCTTGGGTAGAGCGCCTCGCCGGCAACATCGCGGCGGCGATCGAGACCGCGCGCCGCGCCGTCGACGCCGCGCCCTCCCCGCCGGCTCGCATCGTCGCCCTCGCGTTCCTCGCAGAGGCGGAGCTCGCCGCGAACCGCGCGACGAACGCGTGGCGCGTCGCCGAAGAAGGCCTCGCGCTCCTCGGCGACGTCGGCGTGACCGAGGAAGGGTCGGTGTCCCTGCGCCTCGTCCGCGCGGAGGCGCTCTCCCAGATGGGCGAACCACAGCGCGCGCGCACCGCGATCGCCGAAGCCGAACAAACGGTCCACGAACGCGCGGCCCGCATCGGCGACGCCGCGCTCCGTTTGTCCTTCACCACGCGCATCGAAGAGAACCGCCGCACCCTCGAGCTCGCCCAGGCTTGGCGTTAGACCTCGTCAGGATCCGTCACGATTCCTCCGGTGCCTCCGTGTGGACGAGCGGCCCACACTCGTCCACATGCGTGGGTACCGGTGCTTGCCTCTCCTGCTCGTCGCCTGCTCGGGGGGCCAAGGAGGCGGCGGCGGCGCCGCGCTCCGCATCGACACGCCCTCGCCGCTCCCCGCCGCGACGATCGGCGTCGACTATGAGCTCACGCTCGAAGCATCGGCCGGCACCGGCACGCACTGGTGGTCCGTCGTCGAAGGCACCCTCCCCGACGGGCTCGCGCTGGAGGGCGACACGATCCGCGGCACGCCCTACGTCGAAGGGACGTACGACTTCGCGGTGCGCGTCGAGGACGCCGTCGGCGCCTCCGCGATGCGCGCGTTGGCGCTCACCGTCACGCCCGAGGGCGGCGCGCTCGCGATCGTCACGCAGACTCTCCCCACCGCCGCGACGAACGTCCCGTACGAAGCGCACCTCACTGCGTCCGGTGGCGACGGCACTTACGCCTGGTACGTCGACGCGGGTGACTTCCCGCCGGGCCTGTCGATCACCGCGGCCGGCTCCCCCTCCACGACGATCGTCGGCACCCCGGTGGAGGTCGGCTCGTTCACGTTCCGCGTCCGGGTCGAGGACGCCTCGGGCGGCGCCGCGATGCAGACGTACACCCTCGACGTCATGTCGGTCGGCACGCTGCAGCTCGTCACCGACACCCTCCCCGACGGGCGCCTCGGCGCCCGCTACGACGCCACGCTCACCGCGTCGGGCGGCGCCGGCGACGACTACGCGTGGACGATCACCAGCGGCGCGCTGCCGGCCGGGTTGTCCGTCGGCGCCTTGGGAACGCCGAGCACGACGATCGCCGGGACACCGACCGAGTTCGGGACGTTCGACTTCACCGTCACCGTGACCGACGCGGACGGCGCGTGGGGCGAGCGCTCATTCTCGCTCCGCGTCGACAGCGACGTCCTCGCGATCACCCCCGCGACGATCCCCGGCGCGACGATCGGCGAGGCGTACATGACGACGCTCATGGCCTCCGGCGGGAACGACACCCGCTTCACGTGGGCGCTGCGATCCGGCGACACGCTCCCTCCGGGCTTGGAGCTCGTCGACAACGGCCCCGCCGCGATCCTCGCTGGCACCCCCACGACGCGCGGCACGTTCCCCTTCACCGTCGAGCTCACGAACGAAGCCGGCGAACGCGCAGACGTCGCCTACAGCCTCGCGGTCGGCGACGCGCTGGCGATCGACACCGCCGCGCTGCCCCCCGCGCGCGACGGCGTGCCCTACGATCTCGCGCTCGCCGCGTCCGGCGGGAGCGGCGGCTACGTCTGGCTCGTCGCGTCCGGCGCGCTCCCCTCCGGGCTCACGCTCGCGAGCGGCCGCATCAGCGGCACCACGCGCGCGCGCGGTGCCTATCCGCTCACGCTGCGGGTCACGGACTCCAGCGGCCTCAGCGCCGAGGCCGACTTCACGCTCGAGGTCACCGCGCCGTTTGCGATCACGCCGACCACGCTCCCCAACGCGACGATCTGCACGGCGGACCGCGTCACCCTCACCGCCGTCGGCGGCCAGGGCGCGCACAGCTGGAGCCTCAGCGGTTCACTCCCGGACGGCTGGCTGATGCGCCCCTCCAACACCGCGACGATCGAGCTCGTCGGTCGCCCGACGAACGCGGGGAGCGCGACGTTCACGCTCACGGTCACGGACGCGGTCGGCGCGACCGTCTCGCAGATGTACACCGTCGTCGTCGCGGACGACCCCGCCGTGCAGCGATGGGCGGTCCTCGTCGGGGACGCGCTGATCGACGAAGACCGCAGCGTCTTCCTCGTCGACGTCTGCGGCGCGACGCCCGGCGCGATGACGCGCATCAGCCCCGACGCCCCCGGCACCGGCGACGCGTCGGCCGCCGCCGACTCGGTGCAGTTCTCACCCGACGGCACCGCCGTCGCGTTCATCGGTGACTTCAACAACGACGGCAACCCGAACCTGTACGTCTACGACCTCACCAGCTTCGGCTCCGCGGTCAACGTCACCAACTACACCGCGACGGGCGCGAGCGTGCAGGACATCTACTGGGCGCCGAACAGTGACTACATCACGTTCACCGCGGACCCGAACGTCTCCGGGCACGACCAGCTCTTCTTCGTCGACGTCACGAACCGCGTTCTGCCCGGGGCGCCGATCCTGATCAACGGCGGCAGCGCCCCGGCCGACTCCACGATCGACGTCATGCCGAACGACGTCTTCTGGTCACCGGCGTCCGACCAGCTCGTCTACCTCGGCGACCTCGACACGAGCGGCGTCAACGAGCTGTACCGCACGCGTGTGTCGAACCCCGCGTCGCCCACCGTCGGCACCAAGATCCACGCGACGCTCTCGGGCTCGCAGGACTGCGAAGACGACGTGGTGTGGGCGCCCGACGGCTCCGGCGTGCTGTTCCGCTGCGACCTCGACACGTACAACGTCGACGAGCTGTGGTTCGCGCGCTTCGTCGGCGCGGTGTCCACCGTCGCGCGCGTGAACAACCCGGGTTACGGCGACAGCAACGACGTCGGCCTCGCCGACTATGCGTTCAGCCCGCCCGGCACGCGTGTCCTCTACCTCGCGGACGAACAACACGACGGCGCGCAGGAGCTGTGGGTGGCCACCTACGCCGGCGGTACCTTTGCGACGCCCGTCCGCGCCATCGCCGCGCTCGCCGACGACCGCAGCGTGACCTTCGCGAAGTGGAACCCGGCCGGGACGAAGATCGCGTTCCGCGCCGACCTCGACGTCGACGAACGCTACGAGCTGTACATCGTCGACGTGTCCGGCGCCCTCCCGGCCACCCCCGTTCGCGTGAGCTCCATGCAACCGGAGGGCGACCTCGACGCGTCGACCGGCGAAGGCTTCGCCTTCGAGTGGTCGCCCGACGGCACGAAGATCGCGTTCATCGGCGACATGACGACGGAGGGCGTCGACCAGATCTACGTCGCGCTCACAGCGCCGCCGTACACCGTCGCTGTCGCGGGACCGGCGGCGACCGACCCTACGCTCGACGCGACGAACTTCCACTTCTCACCCGACGGCCGACACCTCGCGGTACGCGGCGACTTCGCGACGGACGGCGCCTACGACCTCTACGTCACGCGGCTCGACAGCGCACCGCCGTACGTCACGCAGGCGGTGTCCATGCCGATGCCGATGAACGGTGACGTGAACACCGGTGACGGCGCGTTTGGCTTCCGCGCCGACGGGTCGGGGCTGTTCTTCGAGGCCGACATGCTCGTGAACGACGACGTCCAGATCTGGACCGTCGATCTCACGGGTCCGCAGCCGTCGCCTCCGGTCGCGGTGGGTTCGACCCCGACGACGGGCGGGGACTATCTGTTCTTCCGCCTGAACCGCTGATCACGCGCAGCACCCCGGGCGCGATCGTCTTCGCGGCGAGGTGATGGCCCTCCGGAGTGAAGTGGCCCGTGCCGTTGAAGAAGAGGAGCGGTTCGCGGTCCGCGGCGCGCTTGAACGCCGGGACCAACGACAAACACTCGACCTCCGCGACTTCGCACATCTGCTCGATGCGTCGGTCTGCGTACTCGGGGCGGAAGGCCTCGGCGCCCTCGAACGCGGCGACCGCCTCGAAGTGCTTCGGATAGATCTGGCGTCCGGACGGGAGGATCACCACCGCGAAGCGTGCGCCCGTCGCCTCCACCTGCGCGCGGAACTTCGCGAGCACCCGTTCGAGCACGGTCCACGCCTTCTCGACCGGCTCCGTCGGTTCGTTCGAATAGATCCACCACCCGGGCGGGAGCACCGACACCGTCTCGCGGCTCGCGTGCAGCGCGCGGTTCACGAGCCGCTTCTGCCAGACGTAGAAACGACTGTGTTGGTTGAGCCACGAGCTCCCCTTGCTGCGCGACGTCGACAGGCCGCGCTCGACGAGGTCGTCACCGTCGAGCTCGAAGTAGATGCGCGGGTAGTGGTCGAGCTCGCGGGAGCTGTCGGACAGATCGTTGCCGACGAAGAACGCGAGCAGCACGACGTCGACGTCGAACTGGGAGACGAGCTCACGGTGGAGCACCAGGCCCTGCGACGGGCTCGACGCGGAGACACCGAAGTTCAGCACCTCCCAGCGCTCCGGGGTGCGCGTGGAGAGCATCGTCCCGAGCTGCGCGACGAACGTCTCCTCCTCCTCGACGGCGAGCGCGGCGACCATCGAGTCGCCGATCACCGCGACGCGTTTGGTGTTCGGCCCGCGCTCCCGCAGGTGCTCGGGACCGCGGAAGCCGAGGGCGTCGAAGCGCAGCCGCACGCGACGACCCGACTCGCCGGAGTACACCCGCTCGTCGAAGTCCTTCAGGTAGTGCTCGCCGATCTTCGCGTCGCGGACGCGGAGCGGCGGCGTCACGGTGCCCGTCACCCGAAGGACGATCTCCGCCACCACGAGGACCAGCGCGACGGACGCGAGGACGAGCGCGCCTGCTGCGGCGGTGCGCCGCGCGCGTGACGGACCGACTGCGGGCACAGGTCAGAGGCTGGCGTCGGCCGGCGCCTCGGAGTCGGCGCGGACCGGGCGGGCCATCGGCATGGTCGGCGGCTCGTTCGACAGGTCCGTCGTGAGGCGGACGTCGGTCGAGTGGGCCGGCTCGGCTTGGACCGAGTCCTGCGGGTCGACGCGCTCGACGCGGTCGGGCGTCTCCAGCGCGGAGAGGATGGCGTCTTCGAGGTCCGACTCGGCGGCGTAACGCGCGCGGGCGACGGCGCGGGAGAAGCCGGCGCGGGTGTCCTTCTCGGAGCACTCACGGACGAGCTGCGCGAGGTAACGCTTGCACTTGAGGGCGTCGTACTCGAGCAGGACGCTGTCGAGCGCTTCGGCAAACGCGCGGGCGGAGGCGTAGCGATCCTCGGGCGCGAGCGCGGTGGCCTTCTTGAATACCTTGAACAGCGACTTGGGCATCCCGGGCCGCGCTTCGTCGAGCGACGGGACGTGGGCGTTCGCGACGCGGAGCATCAGCTGCGCGACGCCGCTGTCGTCGAAGATTCGGACGCCCGACAGCAGCTCCCAGAGCAGGATGGCCGTGGAGTAGATGTCCGAGCGCACGCCGACGCCGTCGCCGCGGATCTGCTCGGGCGCCATGTAGCGGAACTTGCCCTTCACGTTGCCGGCCTCGGTCTTGGCGAGGCGGTTCTGCGCGCGGGCGATGCCGAAGTCGACCAGGCGGACGTGGCCCGAGACGTCGACCATGACGTTGCCGGGTGACACGTCGCGGTGCACGACGTGGAGGAACTCTCCGTTTTCGTCGCGCGCGGAGTGGGCGGCGTCGAGCCCTTCGAGCACCTCGCGGATGACGTGGATGACGACCTCCAGCGGGAGCTGCGTCTCCTTGTCCTTGAGGTGGCGCTTCATGCGCCCGAGGTCGAGGCCGTCGACGAGCTCGAGGATCAGGCCGAGCGTGTCGCCGTGTTGAACGACCTCGACGACGCGGTTGATGTTCGGGTGGTCGAGGTGCGACGCGATCTTCGCCTCGTCCATCAGCATGCGACGGAACTCGATGTCGTCGTCGCAGTCGGAGCGGATGCACTTGAGGGCGAGCGTGACGTCGGGGCGTTGGTCGTGCCGGACCTTGTAGATCTCGGCCATGCCCCCGGAGGCGAGGCGTTCGATGATGGTGTACGGGCCGAAGCGATCCAGATCACCGATCCGCCGTTCGGCGGTCGGGAGCTGAGATGCGCTGTCGTTCCGTGGCCTCATCTGTCGCCTTGAATCCACTACATGGGATCGCACGGCCCGACCGTCCGCCGGTCGTCCGACCCTTCGATCACCATCCTACGGGAGCGGGTCGACGACCACAATCGCTTCGTGTTAGGGCATCGCCAGCGAATTCAGGCGGGTAGCTCAGTTGGCAGAGCGTCGCCTTTACACGGCGAATGTCGCAGGTTCGAGCCCTGTCCCGCCTAAAGGGTTACTCCCCAGCACAAAGGGCCTTTTCCGGCCGAACTTCGGCGGGTAGTGTCCCGGCGCCCTCATGAGCGAGTCGTCCGAGACCAACCCGATCTCCGAAGCGTACCAGCGCGCCACCCGGATCAACGCGAAGCTGGCTTCGCGCTACGACGCCAACCTCGCGTCGGAGGGCAAGCAGCTCGCGCAGCAGCTGTTCGACCACATCAAGGCGCAGGTCGAGGACTACGACGACTTCGTGCGCCGCGTGGAGCGGTCGGAGGAGTTCAGCCTCCACGACTCCGCCAAGATGGGGAAGAACGAGTCGGAGCTGAAGAACTTCTACGTCCGCGCCGCGGACCTGCTCGAGACGATCACCGAGTCGGAGTCCCGTCGCCGCTGATCCTTCACCGCAGGTGTTCGAGCAGGAACGCGACCTGGTCGACGTAGACCTCGACGGTCTTCTTCCGCAGGTCGGCCCCGCCGTGGCCCGCGTTCTCCTCGATGCGTAACAGGTGCACGTGCTCCGGAGGCGTCACGGCCTCGAGCGCCGCCACGAACTTCCGCGCGTGCATCGGATCGACACGATCGTCCGTGTCGGCCGAGAGCATGAGGAGCGGCGGATAGGCCACGTCGGCCTTCACGTGGTGGTACGGCGAGTACGCGTGCAGCACCGCGAACTGCGCCTCGTCGTCCGCGACGCCGTACTCCGGGATCCACGCCTTGCCGACACCGAACAGGTGGTACCGCAGCATGTCGAGCAGCGGCACCGCGCAGATGACCGCGCCGAACAGCTCCGGGCGTTGGGTCATCGCGGCGCCGACGAGCAGGCCGCCGTTGCTCCCCCCGCGAATGCCGAGGTGCTCGGGGCTCGTGTACTTCTCGGCGACCAACCACTCAGCCGCCGCGGCGAAGTCGTCGAAGACGTTCTGCTTCTTCTCGAGCATCCCCGCCTTGTGCCACGACTCCCCGTACTCACCACCGCCGCGAAGGTGCGGTGACGCGTAGACGCCGCCGCGTTCGATCCACGGGAGGATGAACGCGGTGAACTCCGGCGTGATGGAGATGTTGAAGCCGCCGTACCCGTACATCAGCGTGGGGCGGGCTCCGTCGAGCTCGAGGTCCTTGTCGTGCACGAGGAACATCGAGATCATCGTGCCGTCCTTCGACGGGTACTCGACGCGCTTCACGACGAACCGCTCGGAGTCCAGCGGCAGGTCGACCTTCGCGAACAGCGTCGTCGTCCCCTTCGCGATGGACGTCTTGTAGATCGTCGGCGCGTAGTTGAACGACGAGAACGAGAAGTAGGCGGTGTCGTGGTCGGCGTCGCCGATCAGCGCTGACGCGGTGCCGATCGCGGGGAGCTCGACGTCGCGGATCTTCGTCCCGTCGAGCTCGCGGATCTCGAGCGTGGTCGAGACGTCCTTCAAGTAGGCGATCGCGAGTTTGCCACCGACGACATCGACGTCCTCGATCACCGCCTTCGGATCCTGCGCGACGATGCGCCGCCAGTGTTTGCGCTCGAGCTTCGAGGGCAGCACCCGGAAGACCTCGTACCGCGGCGCCTCGTAGTTGGTGGTCACGTAGAAGACGTCGTCGTGCGCGACCACGCCGTACAGCGCCTTCGTGCCCACCGCGAGCGGCCTCCACGTCGGCTCCTCCTCCTCGAGGAACATCACGTACACGTCGGCCTCGGACCAACCGTGGCTGATGGTGAGGAACAGGTACTTGCCGTCGTCGGAGACGTACGCGCCCTGCCACCGCTGCGCGTCGCCGGTCTCGCCGCGTACGGTGACATCGTTCGCCGGGTCCGTGCCGAGCGCGTGGTAGCGGACCTGCGACAGCCCCATGCGCTCGTTGGACGGGATGCTCGGGTCGGACGGCAGCCACGTGTAGTAGAAGCCGGCGCCGTCGGGTGTCCACGACGGGTACGTGTAACGGAGGTGCTCGATCGTGTCGCGCTCGCGCAGCGCGCCGGTGTCGACCTCCATGATCTTCAGCGTCGACTCGTCCGCGTTGTTGCTCTTCTCCATGTACGCGACGAGCTTGCCGTCCTTCGAAGGGACGACCGCGCCGATGCTGACGGAGCCGTCCTCGCTCATGGTGTTCGGGTCGAGCAGCACCTTCGGTTCGCCGCCCTCGCCTTGCTGCCAGTAGTGGATCGTCTTCTCGCGGTCGGCCGGCTTGCGCGCGAAGAACAACCGCCCCCCGCGCACGCGCGGCGCGGAGCGCGACTCGACGTAGAGCAGCTCGCGGTACCTTGCCTGCAACGCGTCACGCTCCGGGAACGTGGCGAGCACGCTGCGCGCGTGGTCGTCGCGCGCCTTCATCCACGCGCGGACGTCTTCGTCCTTCTCGTCCTCGAGCCAGCGGAACGGATCTTCGACCTTCACCGAGAAGTGCTCCTCCGTGACGACGTCACGTTTGTTCTTCGTGGCGTCGGCCTTCGCCGAAGGGGGCGGCGCGGCCGCGTTCGAGCTGCAACCGAACCCTACGAGCAACCACGCCGCGATCCACCTTCGCACCCCGAGCCGGTACCACGGGCCCAGCGCGCCTGTCAGCGCAGCCGGCGGCGGTACACGAGCGCGGCGAGCGCGGTCCCGAGCGCGGCGCCGACGACGTCCGCGAGCACGTCGCCGACGTCCGCGTGGCGCCCCGGCACGAAGCTCTGGTGCACTTCGTCCGTGACGCCGAACAGCGACGCCAAGACGAAGCCGAGGACGAGCGTCCGTGGCCAGGAGGTGCCGAGGAGGAGCGCGTGCAGGTAGGTCGCGCCGACCGCGGTGTACGCGATCACGTGCGCGACCTTGTCATTGCCCGTTGGTGCAGGAAGTACGGGCTGGTGCGACAAGAACAGGATCGCGGCCGAGACCGCGACGGCGGGGCCGAACGCGTAGGCGACGGTCGTCACGCGCATCGTGGGCTCGCCATACCACTCACGGGACGCCGATGGAAAACGTGGTGCGAGGCGGGCTAGGCTCCGGGTCGAATGCGGCGGCGGACAACGACCCTCGTGCTGAGCACGTGCCTCGCGGCGTGCGGTGAGTCGGGCGTCGAGCTCACGGTCGAGTACGGCCCGGGGCAGACCGTGGTCGCGGTGTCGACGGTCGACGGTCGCGCGATCGCGTCGCTCCATCCGTACCGCGCCGGCGAGCCGCTCCGGGTCGACGCGGATCCCGACCGCCCGATCTACACGTGGATCCTGCAGGAGGGTGACTACGTTCGCCCGAGCGGCGCGGACGTCCCGTCGGTCGAGCTGGACGCCCTCGCGGTGCGCACCGACGGCCCCGCGCCCGGCGGGTGCGGACGGTGCCTCGCGCCGTCCACGAAGTTTCCGCAGGTGATGAACCCGGGCGAGACCTGCCTGGTCCCGTCGTGGAACCGCGGCGCGATCTGGCACCCGGACGGCGATGCGTTTCGATGCGCCGGCGCACCGGGCAGCCGCGTGTGCGCGGAGGGCAACGGCGACGACGGCATCGAGCTCGAACGTGTCCGACGATCGCTGTGGCTGGAGTGGCCCGGCGACTGTGTGTGTCGACCGCCGCAAGCGCCCGCGAACCTCTCGCAGATGACGGTCGAGGCCGTCACGCCGGACGACGCACCGTGGCCGCTCAACACTTTCTCCGCGCGCGAGGACGGCGTCATCGCCGGCTTCTCCCGCAACGGTGCGGCGGTCTGGGATCCCGCGACGGGCCGCACCGAGTTCACGCGCTTCGACGATCTCGACACGACCGTACGCCACTCGACGGCCCTCCCGAACGGCGACTTCCTCGTCTCCGCGGGACGCTTCAACACCTCGACGTTCGACGAACACCAGTACTACCGCGTGTCGATCGTCGACGGCCGCGCGCAGGCCCCTGTCCCGCTCGACGACGGCGGCCGCGCGATCGCCGAGCGCCTGATCGTGCTGGACGACGCCGGTGACTGGCCGGTGTACCTGGTCGGCGGGGAGCGCGGCCTCGGATCGGTGGAGCCCGGGATGTACGCGTGCAGCGCGAACCCGTTCACGTGTCAGCGCGTGGACGTCGAGCAGTGCATCGACCTGCGGCGCTTCTCACGCCTGTACGGCCTGTCGATCTTCCCGGACGGCACGGGCGTCGCGATCGCGCACCAAGGTCTGTACTACAAGTCGCCGAACGCGCCGCCGCTGATCAACCCGCACCCGAGCGACGCGTGGTCGTGTTTTCAGTTCGAGGACCCCGTCCCGCGCGCGGACGAGGAAGGGAGCGTGGAGATCGTCGAGCTGTCGGCGATGACCCGACAGGGCGACCGCGCGTACGTCTGTGCGATCGCGAAGTCGACCGAGCGCTGCACTTCGGACTTCTCGGTGATCATGACCGCGACGATCGCGGCGGCGCCCGGTGAGCTGCCGGACCCGGACTGGCGGGTCACGTGGTCGAGCAGCCCGGGGCGTCGGTGTCGTGAGTTCCTCGACTCCGGCCAGTCCGGCGTCGTGCGCATGCAGCTGTCCGGCGTGACCGCCGTCGACCTCGACGCCGACGGCTACGAGATCGCATCGCAGCCGCTATCGGAGCTGTACGGGAGCTTCCCGTCGATGGACGTGCTCAGCCCGCTCGCGAACGGGACACTCCTCGGGCGCGGTCGCGAGAACCAGGTCTACGCAAACACGGGCACGACGTCGTTCACGAAGATCTACGGGCCCGACGAAACCGACGGAGCGACGTACCGGGCGATCGGCGTCGACCACCGCGGTGACTTCATCGTGTTCGGCCACCCGCGCGGCGTCACGCGCGTGCGCGCTTCGGACGCGACGGCGACGGTGATCGAAGCGCCGGACCTGTCGGGCGTCCGCGTCGACGCCGCGGTCGTCGACGAAGCGCTCTCCTCGGCGGACCGCACCGTGTTCCTGATCGGCGGCTCGAAGGACGGCGATGCGTACCTCGCCCGGGTCGACGTCGGCGACGCGGTCAGCGTCGGGCAGCCGCTCGCGCTCCCCGCGACGTTCGCCGAGAACCTCGACATCGTGGACGTCGCCGCGATTCACCCGGGCCGCTTCGTCGCCGTCACCCACGGGACGAAGATCCTGCAGATCGACGGCGACACCGTCACAGAGATCGAGCTGGACGTCGACGACCTGACCACGCCGGACGTCGAGACGTTCCCCCGCCCCGAGCCGGACGCGTGCTCCGGGAACGTCCCGCGCGTGGATCACTGGCGGCGCGTGGTCGGTGGCCACGGCGTCGCGTGGGCGATCGGCCGGGACGGTTACGTCGTGCGCATCGCGGGCGGGGTGGCCGAGCGCTTCAAGCTCGACAAACGCCCCACGCTCTACGGCGCGACGCTCGGCTGCCCGGACGACCTCACGCTCACCGGGTACGGCACGGCGAGCGAGCTCGAGGAGATGTACGGCATCATGGTGTTCTACCGGAACGTCGCGACGCCGCTGCCCCCCGACGCGGAGACGGTCGCGCTCGACGCTCGTGGTCTCGACTTCGAGCGCTTCGCCGTCGACGAGCTGTTCGCGCTGAGCATCTCGGAGGTCACGTACCAGCGGCCGATCGATCTGATACCCGATACCACCACGGACCAGGAGGCCGCGCCGCGCGCGGTCGTGCTGGCGAACGGGTTCGTCTACCGGCTCGGCGCGACCGAGCGCATTCGGTACATGCGCACCCCGTTCAACCCCCTACGTGCGGTCCAAGCCCCGGACGGCACGGTTCTTTTCGTGGGCGGTGAATCGCGCATGGCGATCGGCCGTCCTTAGTGATACCCGTCCGTCCAAAGCCGACGTTGCGGCCCGAATAGGAGCACTCCAAAGATGAAGCGTATTGCCATTGCACTGACCCTTGCCCTCCCGACGATGATCGCCTGCGGTGGCGGCACGAAGGAAGGCGTCGTCCACAACAACACCCCCGCGGTCGAATACCCCGAGTGGGTCGCGCGCGGTAGCGGCGCGTTCGGCGGCGAAAAGCGCGTGATCTACGCGGTGGGCGCCAAGTCGGGGATCAAGAACCCCGCCCTCCTCCGCTCGGCGGCCGGCAACCAGGCCCGCGCGGAGATGCAGAAGATCTTCGAGACGTACACGGCGTCCCTGATGAAGGACTACGCGGCGTCGACCACGGCCGGTGACTTCTCGGCGTCGTCCGAGGAGCAGCACGTCGAGCAGGCGGTGAAGACCTTCTCGGCCGGCACGCTCAACGGCGTGGAGATCGTCGACCAGTGGATCCACCCCACCGACGGCACGTTCTACGCGCTCGCCCGCCTCGACGTGGAGCGTTTCATGGACCTCATCGACACGAGCAAGGAGCTCAACGCGAAGGTGAAGGAGCGCGTGAAGCGCGCCGCCGAGAAGAGCTTCGCCGAGCTCGAGCGCGAAGAAGCGAAGCACGCGGGCGAGTAGGCCCCGCATCCGGCGAGTGGTAGATCCGCGTCGTGACCGACGCGGACGCCATCGTCGAAGATCTCCTCCAGCGTCTGCGCACCACGGCGACGCAAGTCGTCCCGTGGTTCCTCGCGCAGATGCCCGATCCTTACATCCAGGACACCCCGGTCGAGGTGCGCCGCGCGCACCTCGCGGCGATCGTCGCGTCACGTCTGTCGGGCGTGGCGACGCGCATGGCCCTCGAGAACGAGGACGGCCGGATCTGGACCTTCATCGAAGAGAAGAACTACCCGGGCCTGCTCGCGGAGCTCCTGCGTCAGCTCCCGCAAGACCGAACGCTGTCGAGCGCGAAGGTCCACACCGCAGCGGACGGCAAGCTCGTGCTCGACGTGTTCCGCTTCGACGGCTCCGACGCGCCCTTCGATCCGAGCGACACCGAGCAGGCCGCCAAGCTCGCCGCGACCCAGGCGTTCGCGGCGGAGCGCGGCGCCGACGGGACCGACCTCGAGCGCTTCTTCGCGACGTGCACCGCGACCTTCGTGCGGTCGGCGTCGCCGCTGCGCATCCACGCCTGCTACGGCCTGTGGAACGCGGTGCGCGGCCCGGAGGACACCGCGGTGCGAATCACGGACCAGGCGGAGTCCGGCCTGAGGCGCATCAGCGTCGCGACGCGTCACGAGGCGCCGCGCGAGCTGCTCAGCCGCGTGGTGACGCACCTCGGCGATCAGCACTTCGATATCCGCCGCGCTTACCTGGATGCGTTCGGCGACGTCTCGGTGTTGGGGTTCGTGGTCGACGACGCGGACGGGCGCCTCACCGCGAGCGCCGACGCGGTGCGCGCGGACCTGGTTCGGTTGAAGTGGATCGACGAGGTGTCGCTTTTGTTCTCGCGCCGGCACGGCGTGTCGTTGGTGGAGGCGGAGGCGACGATCTCGTTGGTGCACCTCGCGCACGCCGCGCTGACGCATATCGATCGCTTCGCGTACGCGCGCGAGCGCATGTACGAGACGGTCGACCGCCACGTGGGCGTCGTGAAGGCGATCGTCGATGTGTTCCTCTCGGATGGCGCGGAGGCGACGGGTGAGCTGCAGCTCGCCGACCTCGGCCGGATCGTCGACGACTACGATCGTCGCGTGGTGCAGGCGCTCGCCGACGCGACGCGCGCGACGCGCGCGCACAACGCGAAGTTGGTGGACCGGTACGCGTTCGCGATTCGCTTCGATCCGAAGTACCTCACCGACGACTCGAAACCCGACGAGCCGTTCGGAGCCTTCTTCGTACACGGCCGTCACTTCGACGGATTCCACGTTCGCTTCCGCGACGTCGCGCGTGGCGGGGTCCGCGTCGTGCGACCGCGCGGGCCGGAGGAGCACGTGTTCAACCTGGAGCGTCTCTACGACGAGGCCTACGGGTTGGCGCGCGCGCAGCAGCTCAAGAACAAGGACATCCCGGAGGGGGGCTCGAAGGCGGTGGTGCTGACGGAGCCCGGGACGTCGGTGGCGCCGTCGCTGCAGGCGTTCGCGGACGGGTTGCTCGACGTGATCCTCGAGACCGGCGAGCGGCTCTACCTCGGGCCGGACGAGAACGTGACCGACGATCTGATCGAATGGATCGTCGCGCGTGCTGCGGCGCGCGGGTACGCGACGCCGAACGCGTTCATGAGCAGCAAGCCGGGCGCGGGCATCAACCACAAGGTGTACGGCGTGACCAGCGAGGGTGTGACGGTCTTCCTGGAGGAGGCGTTGCGCGCGGTGGGGATCGATCCGCGGGAGGACGACTTCACGGTGAAGCTCACCGGCGGGCCGGACGGGGACGTCGCGGGGAACGAGATCAAGATCCTGGTGCGGGAGTACGGGGCGCGTGCGCGCATCGTGGGGATCGCGGACGGGAGCGGCTCGGCGCGGGATCCGGCGGGGTTGGATCACGAGGAGCTGCTGCGGCTGGTGGCGGCGTCGCTGCCCATCGCGGCGTTCGATCGTTCGAAGCTGAGCGCCGAGGGTGTCGTGGCGTCGCTGGAGGATCCGGACGGGTTGAAGCTGCGGAACTCGATGTGTTTCGAGGTGGTGGCGGACGCGTTCATCCCGGCCGGCGGGCGGCCGCAGACCATCCACGAGAAGAACTGGCGGGACTACTTGGACGCCGCGGGGAACGCGACGAGCCGGGTGATCGTGGAGGGGGCGAACCTGTTCATCACGCCCGAAGCGCGGCGGCTGTTGTCGACGTCGACGAACGTCCTGATCGTGAAGGACTCGAGCGCGAACAAGTGCGGGGTGATCTGCTCGAGCTACGAGATCGCGGCGAGTCTGTTGCTGGAGCCGGAGGCGTTCATGGCGGTGAAGGAGCGCTTCGTCGAAGAGGTGCTCACGAAGCTGCGTGCGTTGGCGCGGCGGGAGGCGGTGCTGCTGTTCGCGGAGCACGCGCGGGATCCGAGCCTGGTGTTGCCGGAGCTGTCGGTGTCGTTGAGCCGAACGATCCTCGCGGCGACGGACGCGATCGAAGCGGCGCTGGTCGCGACGGAGACGGACCTCGACGACCTGGTGCGCGAGCACTTGCCGCCGGTGTTGTTGGAGGTCGCGGGGGACCGCATCGATTCGGGCCTGCCGCGGCCGTATCGGATCAGCATCATCGCGGCGTCGCTCGCGACGCGCATCGTGTACCGCGAGGGTCTCGCGTATCTGGAGAACCTCGACGGCCCGGCGCTCGCGGAGCTCGCGATGCGGTACCTGGTGCACGAGCGCGAGGTGCGTCGGTTGATCGCGACGGTGGAGGCGTCGGGGATGGCGGACCGCGAGGCGATCGCGGCGCTGTTGGATCACGGCGGGACGCGCTCGGCGGTGGCATTGTCGCGGCGACGATAAGTTCGGTTTTCGGACGTCGTTCGATTATCGGACGGAGCTCGCGAGTCTTCGTGGGTGCGCGGTTGGCGCGCGGGTTGCTCTTGCGGACGGCGTGACGCGGACGCCGCACGACGCCCTCTTCAAGCGGCTGTTCTCGATCCCGGAGCACGTGCGCGACGAGGTCGCCGCGTTGCTGCCGGCGTCGGTGGTCGAGGCGATCGACTGGGAGACCTTGCGTCAGGAGCGCGCCGAGGTGGTCGCGCCGGGGCTCGAGATGCGCGCATCGGACGTCATCTACCGAGCGCGGTTGAAGGACGACGGCGAAGCACTGGTGTGGTTTGCCTTCGAGCACCAGAGCACGCCGGACCCGATGATGGCGTACCGGATGCTTAGGCTCGCAGTGTGGCTGTGGGAGCGGCACTTGGCCGGGGGCGCGAAGCGGCTGCCGTTGTTCGTGCCGATCGTGGTGTTCCAAGGGCCGGGACAATGGACGGCGCCGCGGCGGTTGTCGGAGCTGATCGTCGGTGCGGGGGCGTTGGAGCGCGCGCTCGGGCATCCGGTATGTGAGTTGGTGCTGATCGTCGATGCGTTGAGCCTGGTGCCAGAGACGGAGATCGCGCGGCGGACCAGCTCGCCGTTTCTTCGCCTCGGGCTGTGGGCGCTGCGGGGTCGGGGCGTACCGATGCCGAACCGCGTGGACGCGTGGGCGGACGCGCTCGCGGAGCTGGCGAGGCAGCGCAAGGGCGGCGCGATCACGTCGATCCTGCGGTATCATTTGTACACCGCGCCGCTCGAGTCGCGGTCGTGGTGGGACCGGGCGGCCGAGCGAAGCCGCGCGGGAGAGGAGAGATACATGCGAACGCTCGCGGACAGCTTCATCGACGAGGGGCGAGAGGAAGGCCTGAAGCGGGGCCGCGCCGAGGGGCGCGAAGAGGGTCGTGAAGAAGGCATCGCCCTGGGTCGCGCCGACGCCCTCCGCCGGATCGTCGAGCGCCGCTTCGGCGCCGTCCCCGACGACTTCGCCGCGCGGATCGAGAGCGCCGACCACGCGACCGTGGACCGCTGGCTCGACCGCGCCATCGACGCCGCCTCCGTCGAAGGCGTCTTCGCCGACGACTGACTCCGCGCATCACCCGATGCCCGCGCCGAGTCCCAGGCCCCTGCGCCTCCTCCTGTTGCTGACGGCCGGCATGGAACGTCACCGAGCCACGGCGACCCCGCCGCGGGGGGCCGACCCTTCAGCGCGCTACGTCCCCGCATCATCCTACGCGTTCTTCGTGCTCCCCGACGCGGACGCGCCCGCCTGCCGCTGATCCGGGCACCGAGCCGTTGACTCCGACGGGGCCCTCTCGTAACCCGCCCGCATGCATCCGATATTGGCGATTCGCGCCTTCTTTGCGCTGCTGTTCGGCGCCAAGCTCCCGCCGGACGTCATCGCCGCGGGTCTGCTCCCCGAGCCGTCGCCCGAGGCCATGCCCGAGGCGCCGAAGCCGGTCGAACCCGAACCCGCGCCCAAGCCGGAGAAGGCGCCCGAACCGAAGGCGCCCCCGAAGCCCGCCGGCCCCGCACCCGAGGCCGTCGCCGTCCAGGCGCTCGCGATCTTCCAGAGCGAAGGCCGCCTCCTCGACTTCCTCTCCGAGGACATCGAGGGCTACGACGACGCGGACATCGGCGCGGCGGTCCGCGAAGTGCACCGCGGATGTAAGAAAGCGCTCGCCGACCACTTCGACCTCGAGCCCGTGCGCGAGGAAGAGGAAGAAGCGCTCGTCAGCGTACCCGAGGGTTACGACCCCGCGGCGGTTCGGCTCGTCGGCAACGTCGTCGGCAGCCCGCCGTTCTCCGGCACGCTGAAACACAAGGGCTGGCGCGCGAAGTCGGTCCGTCTGCCCAAGGTCGGTGAGGGGGACAGCGCGCTGGTCATCGCGCCGGCGGAGGTCGAGATCTGATGATCGTCGGCATCGACCTCGGGACGACGAACTGCGCGCTCGCGACGGTGGCTTCGGCGGAGGCACCGTCTCCGGAGATCTTCGCGCTGACGCAGCTGGTGAAGCCCGGCGACGTGCAGACGCGCCCGACGCTCCCGTCGTTCCTCTACCTCGCGAGCGACGGCGAGCTCCCCGCGGGCTCGCTCGACCTCCCGTGGGCGTCGGACCGGAGGTTCCTGGTCGGCGAAGCGGCGCGCGAGCGCGGCTCGGAGGTCCCGCTTCGCCTGGTCTCTTCGGCGAAGAGCTGGCTGTCACATGCGGGTGCGGATCGGCAGGCCCCCATCCTCCCGCAGGGCGCTCCGGAAGGCACCGAGAAGGTGTCCCCGGTGACGGCGGCGGTGCGCTACCTCGAGCACCTCCGCGACGCCTACGACGCGACGCACGAGTCGAAGCTCGATGCGCAAGACATCTTGCTCACGGTGCCCGCCAGCTTCGACGCCGTCGCGCGAGAGCTGACGCAAGAGGCGGCGATCACGGCCGGCCTCCCGAACGTCACGCTCCTCGAAGAGCCGCAGGCGGCGTTCTACGCGTGGCTCGCGTCGGTCGGCGACGGGTGGCGCGATAAACTCAGCTCCGGCGACCGCGTGTTGGTCTGCGACGTCGGCGGCGGCACCACGGACTTCTCGCTGATCGCGGTGAAGGACGACGGCGGCGGGAACCTCGAGCTGGAGCGCGTCGCGGTCGGCGACCACATCCTCCTCGGCGGCGACAACATGGACCTCGCGCTGGCGCACGCGCTGATGCAGAAGCTCGCGGCCGCCGGCAAGAAACTCGACGCTTCGCAGCAGCGCGCGCTCGTGATGGGCGCGCGGCGCGCGAAGGAGACGCTCCTGACGGATGCTTCGGTGGAGTCGGTGCCGCTGACGATCCTCGGTCGTGGCAGCAAGCTCATCGGCAACAAGATCCGCACCGAGCTGCTCCGCGCGGAGCTCGAGTCCATCCTGCTGGAGGGCTTCTTCCCTGCCTGCGCGGCCGACGCCAAACCGCAGGAGGCGCGGCGCACGGGCTTCATGGAGATCGGCCTGCCCTTCGTGCAGGACGCGGCGATCACGCGCCACCTCGCGCAGTTCCTCGCGCGCCACGGTGCGCCGTCGCACGTGTTGTTCAACGGCGGTGTCTTCAACAGCGCGCTGCTCCGCGCGCGGCTGATCGAGATCATCGGGAGCTGGGGCACGGCGCCGCAGGTGCTCGAGGAGGACGACACGGACCTCGCCGTCGCGAAGGGCGCCGCCTACTACGGCGCGGTGCGCGCGGGCGGCGGCATCCGGATCCGCGGCGGCGTAGCGCGCAGTTACTACGTCGGGATGGAGACGGCGGCCCCCGCGGTGCCGGGCGTCGCGCCGCCGGTACGCGCGCTGTGTGTGGTGCCGTTCGGGTTGGAGGAGGGTTCTTCGATCGACGTGCCGGGGGTGCAGCTCGGCCTCGTGGTCGGTGAGCCGGCGACGTTCCGGTTCTTCTCCGCGACCCACCGCAAAGCCGACGCGCCCGGCCTGGTGCTCGACGAGTTCACCTGGCCCGACCAGCTGGAGGAGACGGCGCCGATCACCGCGACGATCGAGGCGGACGGTCTGGAGCCCGGCACGGTCATCCCGGTGACGCTGGCGGCGACCGTCACGGAGCTCGGGACGCTCGAGCTGTGGTCGGTCGCGCAGGACGGGCAGCGGTTCAAGCTCGAGTACAACGTTCGGGAGGTGTCGTGACGCGCTACGTGGTCGGCATCGACCTCGGGACGTCGAACTCTGCGATCGCCTACGCGTCGGTCGAAGAGGTGCGCGAGGCGGAGCGGCCCGTGCTGCACCAGCTCGCGGTGCCGCAGCTCGTGGCGGCGGGGGATCTTCAGTCGCGGTCGTTGTTGCCGTCGTCGATGTACCTGCCGGCGGGCTTCGAGCTGCGCGAGGGGGACACCGCCCTCCCCTGGGCGGCAGACAACGACGTGAAGTCGCCGGTCGTCGGCGAAGCGGCCAAGCGCCTCGGCGCGAAGACGCCGGTGCGGTTGGTCGAGTCGGCGAAGAGCTGGCTCTGCCACGGCGGCGTGAACCGCACCGCGTCGATCCTCCCGTGGCACGCGCCCGACGAGGTGCCGAAGTGCTCACCGGTCGACGCGGCGGCCGCTTACCTTTCGCACCTGCGCGCCGCGTGGAACCACGAGTTCCCGGACGCGCCCCTGGAGGAGCAGACCGTCGTCGTGACGGTGCCTGCGTCGTTCGACGAGATCGCGCGCCGGCTGACGTTGGACGCCGCGAAGAAGGCACGCCTCGCGAACATCACGTTGATCGAGGAGCCGCTCGCGGCGTTCTACGCGTACATCGCGCGGACCGGAGGCACGACGCAGACGACCGGGCTGAAGGGCGGTGAGCGCATCGTCATCGCGGACGTCGGCGGCGGGACGACGGACTTCACGATGGTGGAGGTGCAGCCGTCGGAGGGTGACGCGCTGAAGTTCGAGCGCACGGCGGTCGGTGATCACCTCCTGCTCGGCGGCGACAACATGGACCTCGCGCTGGCGCACGCGGTCGAGCCGCTGCTGTCGAAGGGCAAGAAGCTCGACGCCGAAGGTTGGGCGCAGCTGAAGCTCGAGTGTCGGCTCGCGAAGGAGACGTTGTTCACGCACCTCGACAAGGCGTCGTTGCCGGTCGTGGTGACCGGGCGCGGGAGCAAACTCATCGGCGGCACGATGCGCGCGGAGCTCACGCGTGAGCTGCTGGAGTCGACGTTGGTCGACGGCTACTTCCCGGCGCTCCCTCCCGGCGAGGCAGCGCGGCCGAAGCGCGCGGCGCTGACCGCGGGGTTCTCGGAGGTCGGGCTGCCCTACGCGTCGGACCCCGGGATCACGCGGCACCTCGCGGCGTTCCTGATGCGGCACGCGCGGGAGGGGGAGAAGTTTGCGCACGTCGATGCGATTCTATTCAATGGAGGCGCTCTGAAGCCGACGCGCATCCGCGATCGGGTCTCGAGTGTGCTCGGTGCGTGGATGCGTCAGACGGCGGGCGGCGAAGTGCCGGATCCGCGTCCGCTGATCTACGACGAGGGCGACGACGTCCTCGAGCTCGCGGTGGCGCGTGGAGCGGCGTACTTCGGCCTGGTGCGCGAGGGCCTGGGGCTGCGTGTCGGTGGCGGCTCGCCTCGGGCGTACTTCCTGGGCCTCGGCGGTGAAGAGGTCGAAGAGGGCTCCGTGCAGGTGTTGTGTGTGGCGCCGCGCGGGATGCAGGACGGGCAGCGGATCGAGGTGAACCGGGAGTTTTCGTTGGTGACGAACCGTCCGGTGGAGTTCCCGATCTACGCGACGACGTCGCCGCGCAAGGACGCCGTGGGTTCGGTGCTGACGTTCGCTGAGGACGAGCTGGATCGGTTGCCGCCGCTGCAGACGGTGGTGAAGTTCGGCAAGCAGAAGGCGGGCACGAAGGTGCCGGTGCGCATCCAGGTGAAGCGGACGGAGCTCGGGACGTTGGAGCTCTCGTGTCTGTCGAAGATGAGCGGGGCGCGGTTCTTGTTGGAGTTCGACGTGCGGGCTGCGGACGTGGAGGAGGAGGCGCCCGCGGAGGCGGGTGCGGTCGACCAACCCTCGGGAGGGTCCGCCGTGCTCGGCGGGTTCGGCGGTGCGGGCTCGGCGTTGCCGGTCGCGTCCGGCGAGGTCGCGCCGGAGAAGCTGGAGGCGGCGAAGGCGCGGATCGATCGGACGTTCAAGGCGGAGCCGCCGCGCGAGCACCCGGATGCGTTGATGAAGGGGTTGGAGGAGGACTTCGGGCTGGGCCGGAACGACTTCCCGATCTCGGCGTTGCGCGCGTTGGGTGAGCACCTGTTGGAGCGGATGGACGGACGAGAGATCGCGAAGGAGCACGAGACGCGATGGTTGAACCTCGCGGGGTTCTGTCTGCGTCCGGGGTTCGGGGTGCCGGTCGACGACTGGCGCGTGCGTCAGCTGTGGAAGGTGCACGGGGCGGGTCTGGTGTTCCCGGCGCACGACCCGTGTCAGTTGAACTGGTGGATCCTGTGGCGTCGTGTGGCGGGAGGACTGTCGCGTGGGCACCAGGAGGAGCTGGCGTCGCGGGTGTTCCCGTTGGTGATCCCATCGCTGGCGAAGCGCGCGAAGGGGCGTCGGCCTCCGAAGGTGAAGTCGCAGGAGGCGGTCGAGGCGTGGCGTGCGGCGGCGTCGCTGGAGCGCATCGGCGCGAAGTCGCGCGCGCAGCTCGGCGAGGCGTTGCTCGAGATGCTCGGCGAGCGAAAGGCGCCGCGCGGGGCGTTGTGGTGCATGGGGCGCATCGGCGCGCGCAAGCTGCTGTACGGCCCGCGGGAGGCGACGGTGCGCCAGCAGACTGCGGTCGGTTGGGTGAAGGCGCTGATGACGCTGCCGAAGTGGCCGAAGGACGAGCACCCGGCTTCTTGTTTGGTCTCGATCGCGCGCGTAACGGGCGACCGGCAGTACGACTTGCCCGAGGAGATCCGGAAGAAGGTGAACGACTACCTCGTAGAGCGCGGCGTCCCGGAAGCGGAGCTGCGCGCGCTCTTCGAGGTCGTGCAGGTCGACGCGGCCGCCCAGGGCGTCGCCTTCGGAGACGGCCTCCCCCCGGGCCTCACGCTTTGATGCGAGCGCATGTTTTTTGGCGTTGACAGCCGCTTCGGCGCTCTGTACTTACCCGGGACACCCTCGGCGGGGTCGTAGTTCAGTTGGTTAGAATGCCGGCCTGTCACGCCGGAGGTCGCGAGTTCGAGTCTCGTCGGCCCCGCCAATTTCTTCAGTCTTTCCCGAACGTTCCTGCCTACGCCCTGCGTAGAGACGCCTTCGTCCGGGCCGTTCCCCTGTTGTATGCTCCGGGCGCTCGCCCGCATGCAGACCAAGGAGCGCGACATCCCGTCCGAGAGCTGGACGGCCCTCCTCGAACACCTCGGTGCGTCGGCGCGCGTCCAGGCCAAGGCCTACGAGCAGCTCCGCTCACGGCTCGAGGCCTTCTTTCGGTACCGCGGGTGGTCCGACCCCGATGAGCTCGTCGACGCGACGTTCGATCGCGTCGGGGCCAAGCTCGCCGCGGGGACCGAGCTGACGAGCGACGTGCCCCGGTACGCGCTGGGCGTCGCGCGGTTCGTGCACCTCGAGCAAACCAAGGCGCGCGCCCAGCAGGACCGTGCGCTGCGCGCCGCGCAGGAGCCTACGGACGAAGCCGCCGAGCGCATCGAACACGAGCGGCGCCTCGCCGCGCTCGAGGGGTGCCTGAGCGCGCTCTCCGACGCCGACCGACGCGCGCTCGCGCGGTATCACGCCGACCGCGGCCAATCGAAGATCGACGCACGTCGCGCCCTCGCCGAGAAGATCGGCGTGACGCTGAATGCGCTTCGACTTCGCATGTTTCGGCTCCGCAACAACCTCGAGCAGTGCGTCCGCGCAAAGCTCACGCAGAAACAGGACGGCGCGGAACGCCATTCGAGTACGGGGAGCCCTCGCGAATGAGCACCGCACCAGACCGCGAGACCCTCGCTCGGTACGTCCTCGGCGTGCTCCCCGACGACGACGTCAGCGCCGTCGACGACTTCCTCTTCTTCGGCGAAGACGGCGAAGACACCCTCCGCCTCGTCGAAGACGAGCTCATCGAAGCCTACCTCGCCAACACCCTCGCCGCCTCCGACCGCACCGCGTTCGAAGCGCGCTTCTCGACCTCCGACGCCCTCCGCGCGCGCCTCGACTTCCACCGCGCGCTCCTCGAACGCCTCGACGCCGAGCCGCAACCCCAGCCCCGCCGCACGCTCACCGCGTCGTGGCTCGACTGGTTCCGACGCCCCCTCGTCCTCGGCTTCGCCGCCGCCGCCGCCGCGGTCCTCCTCGCCGTCGTGATCGGCCTGGGCCCCGACCCCGTCACGCCGCAGACCCTCGTCCTGCGCGCCTCCGAGCTCCGCGACGACACCGGCACCGTGCCAATCGCCGCCGCCGGCGTCCCGATCGACGTGGTGCTCCGCGTGCCCGTCGAAGAAACCTTCGACACGTACCAGCTCCGCCTCCGCCGCGGGTCCACCGTCCTCTTCGAGCGCGACGGACGACGCGGTGCGCAAGACAGCCTGCAGCTCCGCGTCGAACCCGAGCAGGTCCCGGTCGGCAACTACGAGCTCGTCCTGTCGACCCTCGTCGACGGAAACCCCGTCGACATCGCCGTTTATCCGTTCGTCGTCCGGCCCCGCGAAAAAGACGCGAAATAGATCCGCCGACCGCGCCACCTCCTCGTGAAGCGACAGCCCCGACGGGCTCGTCCCTAGCTGAGGAGATACGCATGAAGTGGATTCACACCCTCGCCCTCTCGGGCGCCATCATCATCGCCGGAGCCGTCGCCACCCGGGCCGCCACCCTCTTCGACGACCCCTTCGACGTCCGCATCCCCTACGAAGGTGAGCTCTGGCTCGACGAGCTCCCCGCGAACGGCGCCTACGCGTTCCGCTTCTACGTCTGCAACGCACCCGCACCCGCGCCCTGCTCCTCCGTCCCCGGCGAGCACGCGTGGCTCGAAGAACATGTCGGCGACTCCGCGGTCCCGGTCCACGCCGGGAAGTTCGAGGTCCTCCTCGGCGCACTCACCTCCCTCGACCCTGTGAGCGGCAGCCCGATGCTGGAGATCGGCGTCGACGTCTCGACCCGGCCCGACCCCTCGAACCCCTCTGACTGGCACGCGCTCACCGGACGCCAGCGCATCTACGGCGCGCCGTTTGCGTATCGCAGCGTCCCGACCCAGTCCTTCCGCGTGGACCTCGCCGAGGTCTCGCTCCTCGAGGCCCAGGACGCAGACATCAACGTCGCCGCGATCGACACCCTCGACGCGCGGGACGTCACGCTCGGCGACGTCGCGATCTCGGGCGGCATGAACATCACCGGTCAGTTCACGTTCGACCGACCGTACGCCGCGCGGCGCGGCTACGAGATCAGCGGCGGTTCGTGGGGCACCGATCAGTACTGCCCGTCGAACTCCGTGGTCTGCGGCATCCGCGGGAAGCGCGGGCCCGCCTCGATCGTCGGCTACCACCTGCGCGGCGTCCAAGCCATCTGTTGCTACGTCGGCACGCCGTAGAGCGCCCGTTCGCTTCGAGACGACTCCGCCCGACCGGGCGACGAGGAGACCATCATGCCGAAAACAATCTACCGCCCCTTCGCGCTCTTGTTGTTCGCGCTCGCCGCCTGCGGCGGAGGCGAGACCGGGACACCGTGCACGGACAACGCAGCTTGCGGCGACGGCCTCGCCTGCGATCACACCGGCGCGTGCGTCGCGCTCAGCTGTCCGGACCTCGCGGGCTGCTGCACCCCTGGCGAAACCGGTTGTGCCTGTGCCGACGGCTGCCTCGTCGAGGGCGACGTCTGCATCGACGACCGCTGCGCACCGCGCGACTGCATGCCGGGCCGCGAAGGTTGCGCGTGCGGCGTCGCCGGGTGCGGCGTCGGGCTCGCGTGCGTCGAAGACCGATGTGTCGACGACACCGGACGACTCGGTGGCTCCTGCTTCTCGGACTCCACCTGCACGCGCAGCCTGCGTTGCGAGAACGACGTCTGTGTCCCGTGCACCGTCGGCTCCCAGGGCTGCGGCTGCGACGGCGCGCGCTGTAACGACGGGCTCGTCTGCCACGAAGGCCTCTGTCACACGGAGTCCGGCCTGGCCTCGAACCCGCCGGGCGGTGAAGGCGCTTGTTTCACGCCGTGCACGACGGACGGCGCGGTCGGCGGCTCCTTCGTCGACTGCCCCGCGGACGGACTGCTGCCGGGCTGCTTCGGCGAAACGACGTGTGTCGAGGGGACGTGCCGACCGAACGACGGCGTGAGCCACCGGTGCTCGAACGACGTCGACTGCCCCGACTTCCAGGCCTGCCTGCTCGGCACGTGCCGGTCGAACTGCAACACCGACGAGCAGTGCATCGACGGCGCGATCTGCCATCGCTACGTCTGCCGCCGAACCTGCAACACCGCGGACGCACCGTGCGACAGCAACGCGTTCTGCTCGACCGGCGACGGCGAAAACGGCGTCTGCCTCCCGCTCGATACCCCCGTCGAACCGCCGCCCTCCGGCGGCAGCTTCGAGATCGACCCCACGTCGATCGCGTTCTCGAACATCGCACTCGAGACGACGGTCGAGCTGACCCACTCCGGTCCGACGGCGGCGCGTTACTTCATCGAGAAGAAGCGCGACCTCGTGTTCCGCGACGACGTCGACCCCACCGAGACAGAGCTGTCCGCCGACTGCGAGGGCCGCGCGTGTCCCCTCGCCTGGCTCACGATGTCCGCCAAGGGCCAGTCCACGACGGGCCCTTCGCTCGACGTGATCGTCGACCCGGGCGAGACCATCACCCTCACGATCGCGGGCGGCGCCGGCGGCCCCTCGACGAAGTGGGAAGGTGAGATCGAGGTCCACGAACGCAGCCTCGGCCGGCGCAGCATCCTCGTGCGCTACGCGGAGCGCCCCGACGGTCGTTGGTCCGGCAAGAGCTTCGTGTTCGGCAACTTCGGCGACGCCGGTCTGCAGGCGTGGCTCGACCGCGACATGTCGCCCAGCGCCATCGCCAACATCCGCAACGCGTTCCTCCAGGTGTGGGCGCGCTTCCGCTCCGGCACGGCGACCCTCGACGAGCTGCAGGCAGCGCTCCTCTCGATTCGCACCGAGTCGTGGCGCTCCCCCGCGATGGAGCAGCGCTGCCCGAGCGGCTCGGCGTGTTTCCCATTCACCAACGCCGACGGCTTCGCGGTGTTCACCAACGACCCGCTCACGGTGCCGGTCCCGTCCGGCGTCGTCGAGCTCCCGGTCGCGATCGACCTCCGCACGAGCGCTGGCGCGGACGGCCTCGACTTCGAAGGCCGCATCGCCACGGAGCGCGCGCTGCAGTACTTCGGCAACCCACGCATCGACGTGCACCTCGACGCCGACCCGGCGTCGTGCCGTCCGAGCGACGGGCCCTGCGTCGTCGCCGTCGACGAGTTCTCGGCGCAGATCCTCGTGGGTGGGCAGTTCCCAAGCACCCGCGAAGACGCGGCGTGCGACGGCGCTCCCGGCTACGTCCACGTCCAGACCCCTTGGCTCGTGACCGGGTTCGAGGGGCGCAGCGAACGCGACCCGTCGACCGGGCGACGGTACACGTACGCGTGCCTCAGCAGCGGCGTCCCGCTCGAAGGTGACGAGAGCGCCGCGCGCGAGAACGCGAGCCTCGCGAGCGCCAACCCCATCCGAAACGGCCGCACGCGCTCTCGCTCCGTCCGCGGCATCGACGGCGTGCTCATCGACGGCCACACCCTCCTCGTTCTGTTCGAAGAGGCGATGCAGTCCCCGTTCGACGGAGACGACCCGATCACGACGTTCGGCGTCATGATCCTCGAACGCGTCCCCAACCACCTCGACGCCCAGGACTTCGTCGGCAACGCTCCGTCCGTCCCCACCGACGAGCCCGATCGCCAGACGCCCGTCGCGTGCTCGCCGGCGCTCCTCGAGCAGGCGGTCGGCGACCCCAACGCGCTCGCGCCGGACCGCGTCGCGGACAACGCGAGCGCCGTCGCGCAGGCCATCGTGCTCGGCGCTGTCCGAAGCCCGACCTCCCCCGCGCCGATCGGTCCGACGGATGAAGTCGTCGTTCACTACCTCTGCGAGGAGCTCGGGATCTTCGACTTCGGCGTGGACGCAGCAGCCCCCGCCGCCTGCCCGGTCGGCAGCGGCGTGCGCTTCTTCATCGTCGACCGCAGCGCGTTCCCGAACGGCCTCGCGGGCCTCGGTTGCCAACGCGACGGGACCTGCGGAACGACGCTGGCGCGCTGGAACGACAACGGCAGCTACGGGATCGTGCTCGACCCCGTCTGGCGCTGCACGGATCCGGACGTCGCCTACTGCTCCGAGCACCGAATCGACCTCCGCAGCGGAAAGGACTTCTTCGTGCCGAGCGCCGAGGCGCCCGTCTTCGTGCCGCTCCGCGCGGCGATCGACGACGCCTTCCGATATCGCACGCGCTTCGTGAACCGCAGCGGGACCAGCGTCGGCTTCGTGCCCGAGATCTGCGCGCCGATGTCGAACGCGGTGCCCTACTGCTACGACCCGCCCGCTATCGAAGAAGTGCGCGAGCGCGTCGACTGCGCGATCGCGATCGAAAACGAGCTCGACGCGCACCTCGATCAGGAGACGCGCGAGCTACTCATGAGCTACCTGGAGGATGACTTCGGGTTCGCGGAGACGTTCGACGCCGTCGGCCGGCGCTCCGTTCGCTTCGGCTTCGAGCACCTCGACGCCGAGTTGTCGATCATGCTGGGCGACGACGCCTACGCGAAGGCGCTCGCGTCGCGCTTCGACCTCGCCGGTTCGCAGCTCGCGTCGTTCGAGGGCGACCACTTCGAGCCGAACGGCATCCAGCTCTCCGGCGCCGCCGGCTTCGAGATGCTGAGCTTGTACACGGCGGTGCAGTACTACGACGCGACGCTGGAGCGCTTCTTCAGGCTCACCCCGGCGCTGTCGGAGGCGATCGACAGCGCGAAGTCCGGCAACGCGCGGAGCTTCATCACGCAGTCCACGGTCGTCTCGTACTTCGACCGCCTGACGCGCGCTTCGACGCAGAAGGCCCGCGCCTGGTCGGAGATCGCGAAGCGCTACCAGGGCTTCAACCGCCCCGACCTCGCGCGCCACGTCATCGAGCGCGCGTACACGGCGGCGCACCTCGAAGCGGCGATCCTTCACCACCTCGCAACGCAGGTCGTGACCGTGAGTACCCCGGAGGAGGTCGACCAGATCCGACGTCAGATCGACGCGGCACAACGCATCTACCGCATCGCGCTGACCGGGATGCAGGACCGTTACGCGGACATCGACGACGGCGTGGACTTCTTCGGTTTCTCCCCGGCGTTCATTCCGTTCCCCGCGCTCGAGTTCGGTCGCGACAACCCGTTCGAGGTCGCGATGGCGCGCGCGCGTCAGCGCATGGAGATCGCCAAGGAAGCGGAGCAGGTGGCCCTCGCCAACAACCGCTCCTTCGAGACGGACGCGGCTGCGTTCCAGAACGAGCTCGTGCGCATCCGGACGACCTACGAAGGTCAGCTCTCCGAGCTCTGCGGCACGATGGTCGGCGAAGACGGACGTGTCTATCCCGCGATCTCGAAGTACGCGTACCTCGAGCCGTCCGCACGGATCTGGGGCGACCCGTGCGGCCTGATGCAGACCGGCACCATCCACACGTCGAACGGGTCGGTGCAGATCGCTCTGAACGAAGTGCGGCGCGTTCGGCAGGCGATGACGAACGTCCTACAGGAGGCGCAGATCGAAGGTCAGCGGTGGTCGGCGTCGTGCGGCGTCGCTCAGGCGCTCGCCCGCGCGGAGTGGGTGCATCAGGGCAAGGTCAACGTCATCCAGACGGTGATCGACGCGCAGCGTGACGCGCTCGCCGTGCTCGGCCGCTTCGAGGCGCGCGCGACGACGATCGCGGGCCTGTCGGCGTGTGACCCGCTGAGCTGCGGGCCGGCGCTCGCCGCGGGGACGGCGTTCGTCAACACGGCCATCGCCGTCGAGGCGGCGACGTCGACGCTCGAGGCTGCGATTCGCATCGAGACCGCCGTGGTGCGGGAGATGGAGCGCAACTTCGGTCTCGTGCGCGCCGACTTCCAGTGCGACCAGATCGAGATCGACGGGCGCGCGCGCGTCCGGACGATCCTCCTCCGGCTCGCGGAGCTGAAGCTCGAGGCGCTGCGTTCGCAGTACGAGTTCGGCCAGACCCTCGCGCAGCTGAGGCAGCAGCGAAACCAGGCCACGCGCCTCCAAGCGGAGATGGCGGAGGTCGAGTCGCTCGCGATCAACGTCGAGGCGGCGCGCAACAACCCGAACATTCGGATCTACCGAAACGACGCCGTCATCAACGCCGATGAGACGTTCCGCCTCGCGCTCCGCGAAGCGTACGCTGCGACGCGCGTGCTGGAGTACTACACGAGCCAGAGCTACGCGGACCTCGACAAGCTGTTCCTCACGCGGATGGTCACCGCGGGTGACTTCAACCTGCAGCGCTACATCATCGGCATCGAGGATCGCTTCCGCGAGTTCGAGGACCGCTACGGCCTCCCCGACTTCCGCCTCGCGCGCCTCTCGCTCCGCGACGACATCCTCCAGATCCCGCGCACCGACGAGAGCGGAACGCCGCTCACCGAGGGGGAGCGTACCGAGCTGTTGCGCGACCGCCTGACGAGCGGCCGGCTCCTCGACGAAGACGGCTACCTCGTGGTGCCGTTCACGACGTCGCTCGGCCAGCTGTCGCCGCTCACCAAGAACCACCAGATCCGCTACGTGGAGGCGGAGATTATCGGCTCCGAGTTGGGTGACCCGTTGGGTCGTGTCTACCTGCGCATGGCGGGGACCGGCGCCGTCGCCTCGCTCGACGACGAGCTGCTGTTCTACACGTTCCCGGAGCGCACCGCGGTCATCAACCCGTTCTTCAACGGCAACCGGATCTACGTACCGGAGGTCTACCGTTCGACCCGGCTGCGGTCGCGCCCGTTCATCAACTCGCGCTGGGAGCTCGTCTTCAATCAGCGCGACGAGGCGGTGAACGAGGACATCAACCTGCGGTCGATCACGGACCTCCGCCTCTACGTCTACTACTCGGACTTCACCGAGCTGTGAGGAGCGTCGCCATGAAACGCATCAACGCCATCCTGTTCGCCCTGGCCATCTCGGCCTGCTCCGGCGGGGACGACGGAGTCACGCTCACACCGCCCCCCGGGGACGAGCCGTGTGAGAACTGCGAGCCTCCGCCTCCGCCTCCGCCGCCTCCGATCGATTGCACGCCGTGCGACGACCAGATGCGCACGTGTTCGGCGGACGGCTCCTGCGGTGACTGCGTCGCCGGCTTCGAGGAGGCCGGTGAAGCGTGTGTCCCGATCGACGAAGGGTGCCGCGACGACCAGGCAGTGCACGTCGACACCGAGGCGTGCGTCGACTGCGGACCGTGCGACGCCGAGGGCTCGACCGGCGAGCTCTGGCCGGTCACCGACCGCAACGGAGGTTGCGTCTGTGAGACGCGGCCGGGCTTCTACTTCGACGACAGCCCCAGCTCACGGGTCGCGGTGGCTTGCGACGCCGACGGTGACGGTTGGACGACGCGGTCCGCGTTCAACTACGTCAACGCCACCGACGACGCGATTCGCCTGAACGCTCGTTGCGACGTGCGCCGAATCGATCGCTTCGTCCTCGAAAACGAGCTGGGACAGACCCACGAGGTCACCGTTACCGAGCTCGGCGCCTCGGGCGCCGTCGCGCTCTACGAGACGGACGACAACGACGAGCCGATCGGTGGCTTCGGCTACACCTACGGCAACGGCGTCCCCCGCCCCGCCGAGCTGAACCCGCTGACGAAGCTGTGCGCAGACCGCACCGCGGACTTCAACGACAACCGCATCGCCGACCTCACGGAGTGGGATCGCGTCGGGCTCTCGGAGGGCCGCGCGTGGATGAGTGTGTTCACCCAGATGAGCCACTTCGTCGAGCTGCACACATCGCGGTTCGAGCCGGGCGAAAACGGCGTGGGCCGCTACGTCATCGCCGAGCGGCGCCGCTGCGATGACGACTTCCCGCTCGACTACCGCGACGACAGCGGAGGGTATTGGCGCTCGTGTACTCGCCGTCGCGCCGCGAGCTTCTCGGCCGGTCACACGGTCGCCCACGACTTCGCGCGGTACGGATGTGAAGCGACGGACGGTAGCTGTCCGGCCGTCCTCCTCACGGACGGCTCGACCGTCGCGGGGGTCATCCCCGCCCACGGCGTCTGCGAGCTCGGCGTCGTGCCCGACGGCCCCTTCCGCGGCATGAACCACCACAGCCAATTCCGGTGCGCGGAGATCGTCGGCAAAGACGCGACGACGACGCCCTCCCAGCTCCGCGTCGACGAGGTGTGGCCGGCGTCCGGCGCACCGAGCTACGACCTCAACCGCTGCGGCCTCGACGACGGCGACCTGCTCGCCTGTGAGACCACGACGTCCTCCCACGCCGACGATGCGATCGGCCTCGTCGGCTTCTTCGCGGCGCGTTTCACGGCGTACGGTCCCGAGGACGAGGCCACCGACTACGCCCGCGGCTGCGTGGACGAAGGGACCGAATGGCCAACGCTGTGCCCCGGCTACGACCCCACGCGCCGGGACGGGGTGGTGCAGGACGGGCTCGAGGGCAACTTCGGTCGATTGATGTGTGGCTGCGACTACAACTACGGCGGCGCGTCCTGTGAGATCGGGTGCCCCGATTCCCAGCTCCACCTCGGCGGCGACTGCGCCGACGATCCGAGCGGCTACTGCCGCGCGGTCATCGACGCCGACGGTCAGAGCGGAGGTCGGCGCGGCGTGTGGATGTGCGGCCGCCCGTTGGCCACGAGTCGTACGTCGAGCGTCGCGTGTGCGCCGGGCGCGTGCGGACCGGGCCTGGACGTCCGCGGACGTGTATCCTTCGTGGGCCGCGCCCGGACCGAGATGTTCTCCGGCTCGGGCGAGACCTGCGACGTCGCGACGCCATGCACCCAGACGAGCGAAGACTGCATCGAAGGACGATGCCGCGCCCGCGGGGGCTTCCGACTCCGCTGAGCCGACCCGCGCTCGGCTTCCTCCTCCTCGCGACCCTCCTTGCGACCGCCGCCTGCAGGCCCGCAGGCCCGCGCCCGATCGCCCCCGATACACCGATCGAGGCGCCGCTTTCCCCCGGCCAGACGCCGCGTTTCCTCGTCGCGTTCGCCGCCGGCGACTTCGTCGAGATCGTCGCCGTCCAGGATCGCATCGACCTCCGCCTCCGCGCCGGTCCGAAGGAAGCGGAGGCCACGTACGACCTCGAGCGCGTCGGAGGCGTCGAAGGCCAAGAGTCGATCGGCTTCGTCGCCTCGACGGACGCCGTCTGGTGGATCGAAGTGTCGGCGACGGTCGCACGCGCGCGCCCCGGGCGGTTTCGCCTCGAAGTCACCCGTCGCCCGGCGACCGCGAAAGACCGCGCGCGTGCCGAGGCCTACGCCGAGCTCCAACGCGCACGCGCGCTCGCCAAATCGAACGACGAAGGCGCAGACGTCGAGGCCGAGCGCGCGTGGAAACAAGCGGAAGCGATGTGGGAGGCGCTCGAAGAGCCCTTCTTCGTCGCGTACGCAATCGATCGCCGCGGCGCGCTGATGAAACACCTGGGCCACCGCTCGGACGGGGTCGCGCTTCGGGCGCGCGCGCTCGAGATCCGTGAACGCATCGACGATCGCTTCGGCCAGCTCGTCAGCGGCATCGGGCTCGGCAACCTCGCGGCCTACTTCGGCGACCACCACGAGGCGATCGCGCGCTACGAGCGCGCCCTCGAGCTGTCCGTCGCGATCGACGACGGGCTCGGCGAGTCCATCTGCCTCGTCAACCTCGGCATCCAGTACACCGCACGCGCGCGCTACGACGACGCCCTCGCCTCCCTGCAGCGCGGCGTCGACGTCCTGCGGCGCAACGGGCAAGAGCACAAAACCGGCCTCGCGCTCCACAAGATGGGCGTCGTTCACCTCGCGCTCGGCGATCCCCACCGGGCGATCGAGCTCTTCGAACGAGCGCTCGAGCTTCGGCGCGAGCACGACGAAGCCAAGACCGTCCCCGAGGTGCTCTCCGACCTCGCCGTCGCACACGCCGACCTCGGGGAGCTCGAGACCGCGCTGACGCTCGCGCAGTCCGCTTACGACAAGCGCAGCGAGCTCACGTTCGGGAGCGACCGAAAGGGCTTCGCGCTCGATCTGGTCGGTTCGATCCACCGGCAGCGCGGACGCGCCGACCTCGCGCTCCCGCTGCACGCGCAGGCCCTCGCCCTTCACGAAGCCAACGGCTCCAAGATCGGCGTCGCCGACAACCGACTCCTCGCGGGCCGCGCGCTCGCGGCGCTCGAGAAGTACGACGAGGCCGAGCGTGCGCTCTCGGAGTCCGTCGAGCTCAATCGATCGCTCGGTTACCCGCGAGACGTCGCCGTCGGTCTCGCCGCGACGGCTTCGGTGGCCGCACGACGCGGCGACGTCGATCGTGCGCTCGCGTTGGTCGTCGAAGCGACGTCGATGGTCGAATCGATCCGCTCGGAGTTGGGAGCAGCACGCAACCGCAGCACCTACGTCGCGTCGATGCGCGAGCTCTACGATCTGCACGTCGCGCTGATGCTCGAGCGCTACCGACGCAAGGGAGCGGTCGGTGACGCCTACACGGCCTTCGTGTTGAGCGAGCGCGCCCGCGCCCGAACCATGCTGGAGGGCCTCCGTGCGCGTGCGGCCGGCATCGACGTCGACGTCCCGTCGTCACTCGCCGCCGAGCGTCAACGTGACTTGCGCACCTTCCGCGCGGCCGAACGTGACCTTCGAAGCGCGCAACAGAGCGGCGACGCCGCGAAGATCGAGGCGGCGCACCTCGCAGTCGACACCGCCCTCACCACCATCGATCGCCTCGACGCGCGCATCGCGAAGAAGAGCCCCCGCTTCGCCGCGCTCAGCGATCCGCCGACCTCCACTCTCGCGCAGATCCAACAGAACATCCCACCGGACACCACGCTCGCCGTCTACCTGCTCGGCCACGACCACGCGGTCGCGTGGCGCTTCACCCGCAGCAGCTTCGACGTGGTGGAGCTCGGATCCGCGGGGACGATTCGTGATCTCGCGCGCAGCGCCCACGCCCAACTCACCGCGCGCAACACCTTCGTCGACGAGTCCTCCGAATCACGGCGGCGGCGGATCCTCGCGGCCGACTCGAGCTTCGAACGAACGGCGAGCCAACTCGGTGCGCGTGTCCTCGCCCCGCTGGGTCCCATCGGGCCCAACCTCATCGTCGTTCCGGACGGCCCGCTGCACCTCGTGCCGTTCGCGGCGATCCCCGTCGACGGCGCGCCGCTCGTCGAGACGACCAACACGTGGACGGCACCGTCGGCGTCGGTCCTGGTGGAGTCGCCGGATCGGAAGGAGCGCTCGACGACGGCAGGGCTGCTCGCGATCGCGGATCCGGTGTTCGATACGTTCGATACCCGCGCGCCACCGGCGCCCCCCGCGGCGACGACGATGCCCCTCCCGCGGCTGGCGTTCTCGGCCGAAGAAGTGCGACGCATCGAAGCGCTCTTCGAGATCCGCAAACGACCGACGCGGATCGTCCAGGGCTTCGACGCTACTCGTGCGTTCGTGTTCGAAGGGGGCTTGGCGACCCAGGAGGTCGTGCACCTCGCAACCCACGCGATCGTCGATGACCGACGACCGGAGCGGTCGGTGCTCGTCCTCTCGCAGGTCGACGAGCAGGGAGAGGCGATCGACGGACGGCTCGGCGTCCACGATATCTACGGTCTCCGGCTGGACGCCGAGCTCGTCGTTCTGAGCGCGTGTGATTCGGCGCGAGGCGCCTATGTCTCCGGGGAGGGGTTGGTCGGTCTGACGCGCGCGTTCCTCTTCGCGGGATCGCAGGCGGTCCTCGGGAGCCTGTGGCGGGTCCACGATCGCGGCGCGGGGCCGATGCTGACCCGCTTTCACGAGGCCCGCCTCGACGGCGCAACCCCCGCGGCGGCGCTTCGAGCCGCGCAACGAGCGCTGCGCCGCGAGGCGCGCTGGCGGGCGCCCTACTACTGGGCGCCCTTCGTCCTGCACGTCGCTTCGGCGCGGGCTAGCGACGCCTGAACGGGTTCCTCAACCAACTGAAGCAGCTGCTCCAGCAACCACCGCCGCCACCGCCACTGCTGAGCGAGGCGCCGGAGCTCGAGCCCCCCGAGCCACCGCCGCCGGAGCCGCCGCCACCACCGCCGCCGGAGCCGCCGCCGCCGGAGCCCGGAGGGGGGTGGTCGGCCCACGGCGTGCCGTTGCGCTCCGTGCTCCAGCGACGCGATCGTTCGGCGCGGTACGCCGCATTCGCGCGGTCGACTTGGGCGTCCGACATCGGTCCGGCGTTGGGCCGGTTCGTGTAGTCGAAGTTCTTGTCGAAGTACGAGCTCGGCCAGCTCCCGGACGACCTCGACGATCCACTGTCGCTCGACGGCGGCGTGCTCGCACGCTGCTTGCCCTTGTCCGCGCGCTTGCGCTCGCTCGACGAGCTCCGGCGCGACTTCGAGCCCTTGGAACCCTTGGAACCCTTCGAGCCCCGCGACCCCTTCGACGCGCTCGAGCTGCCTCCGGTCAGGCCGAGCGGGTCGACCTTCGCCGTCGGCCGGTTCCCGACGTACGCGTACGCCGTCGTCGCCTCGCCGTGTTTGTCGAGCTGCGCGGTCGTCAACACCAGGAACAACGGGTCTGGGCTCATCCACCGTCCGACCGTCGCGTCGTAGGTTCGGAACGCGAAGTGGTCGAGGCCCGACGCGTCGCGCTCCTGTCCCGTGAAGATGAACGTCGGCGTCGACCCACGGTGCGCGGTCTGCGCGCCAAACGTCGAGAGCGCGACCTCCGCGTCGACGTCGCCGTCGCGCGTCATCAAGCGCGTGCTCCCCAGGTGATCCGGGTGCACGAACGCCGGCCGCTCGTCCGTCAGCAAGCGGCGCGCCGCCCCCGCGAGGACCGGCGCCGCGTCACAGTCGGCGTCGCAGTTCGACAGCTGCATCCACGCGTCGCTCGCGCGGATGACGCCGTCGGGCGCCGAAGCGGGTGCGAGGTCGTCGAACACCTCGGACTGGAACGCCGTCGAGGCGTCCTCGGACAGGCGCACTCCATTCAAACGATCGTAGATGACCGCCACCCCGTCGCGCACGTCGAACGACGACGTCACGTAGTACGTCACGCTGTCGCCCTCGGTCTTCGCGACGCGCATGTGGTCGGCGCCGTAGACCGATCGCTCGACGTCGCGCTCCGCCTCGTGGACCCGCGTCAGCCGGCCGAGGAAGTCCCACTCGATCGACTGCGCGCCACGCGCCGTGACCCGACCCGCCGCGTCATACGCGTAGCGAAGCTCGTTGGCCTCCACGATGGCGTTGGGCCCGGCCTCGCCGCCGTAGCTGAACGGCGCCGCGCCGTCGTTCGTCCGCTGCTCGAGGACGTTGTCGATCACGTCGTAGGCGTAGGTCGTCTCCACGACGCCACCCGCCATCGCCGACGAGCCGAGCGCTGCGAGCGTCGGTCGGTACCAGTCGTCGTACGTGTAGCGGGCTCGGCCGTGCTCCGCGAACGCCGCGCGGCCGGAGACGTCGACCTCCCGAATGTTTCCCTCGCGGTCGCGGTCGTAGACGTACGACTGGAGCACCGCGCCCCCGCCGTCCAGCGACGTCAGCTCCGCGAGCCGGCGACGCCGATCGTAGCTTCGTCGTCGCGAAGAGCCGTCGGCGAACGCCACCATCTCCAGGAGACCACGGTCGTCGTAGCCGAACGTCGGGACCACGCCGTCGATGGCGACCACGCGTGAGCCACCATCGTACGTGCGGGTCCGCTTGCGGCCGTCGGGGTAGGTCATCGCTACGACGCGGTCGACGTTGTCAAAGGCGGTCGTCGTTTCGAATCGGTGGCCGTCGATCGTCCGCTGTTCGAGGACACGACGTCCACGCGGATCGTAGCCGACCGTGTCGACCCCGGCCGGATACGTGCGATGCACGACGCGGCCTTCGCCGTTGGTGCACGCGGCGCACTCCGGATCCCGGTCGTACTGCCAGCGAATCTTCGTCGCCGCTTCGTTCGCGGCGTCGAAGCGCTCGAGCGGCCGGTTCATGCCGTCGTACACGGTACGCACCGTCACGCCGCGACCGTCGGTCGTGGTGATTCGATTGCCGGCGTCGTCGTGGCCGAAACGAACTTGGCCAGCGTTCGGATCCGAAACCTCCCCGACGCGCCCCAGGAGGTCGAAGCGTTGAACCTTCTCGTGGCCCGCGGCGTCGACGTAGCCGCGGAGGTGCCCGAGCGCGTCGTAGGTGAAGCGCGTGCTGACGGCCTCACCGCCGAGGTTGCGTTCGATCGCCACCGTCCGCCCGAGCCCGTCGCGCACGACGACGGTCGGCGTGTCGAAGTGTGGGCTGCTCGGATCCGCGTCCTCGCCGTCGTAGTGAATGGTCTCGAGCGGCGTGTAGACGATCTCTTCCGTGGAGGGTCGGTCGTACACGTCGTCGTCGGGGTGCAGCACCGTGCGCACGCGCGAGGTGGCGTCGTAGGTCGTCGCGACGGAAGCGACGTCCGAGGGCGGTGCGAGATCACACGCACCGGTCGACGTGACGTACGGCTGGTACACACGACGATCGCCGCCGCGGACGTTGCGAACGACGAACCCATCCGCCTGAAAACGACCCTCGGCGAGTCGGTGCTTCGCCTGCACGAGGCGGCCTCGTCCGTCGATGCACCGCGACGACTCGAGATCGACAGGGCCGCCGGCCACCGAGCGACGCTCGACGGCGATCCGGCTGACGGGCGCGCCAAGCGCGTAGTGGTAGCGCTCCGTGGGCGCGTCCAGAGTGTCGCCGCCGGGGCGCACGATGCGGTCGATGCGGCCGAACGCGTCGTAGGCGAAGAACTCGCTGTTGCGCGCCGTTCGAACCGCGCCGCCCTCGACGATCATCCACGACGTCGCTTCGGCCACCTCGTCGAAGACCGGATCGTAGGTGCGCTCGCGCCGCAGGGTGTAGCCGTCCAACGGGACGTCCAGGCGGGCCACGCGCAGACCGTCGTCCGTCATGGTGTACACGCGTCGATGCCCCGGGGCACCCGGCGTCCCGATCGGGTCGAGCGTCTCGACGACGTTGCCGTGGGCGTCGTGGCGGTTCCGTTCGACGTCGATCGTGCGCCCCGCCTCCACGAGCGAGCTTCGACGCGTGACCTTGCCCTGCGTGAGGGCGCCGGCGGCCAGCCCCACGAAGTCTTCGCCATCGTAGTAGGTCGTCGTCTCGCCGTAGACGGCGCCGTCGGCCTCACCGAACGTCCGCACGCGGAACGCCGCACCGAGGATCCAACGCCCGCCCGTGCTGTCGGGCTCGACGTACGTCGTCTCGACGAAGCGCTCGTCGCCGAGGCACGCCGCTCCACACGCTTCCCCGAACGCGGAAGCATCACGCGCGCACGCGCCACAGCCCCCTTCGCCGATCTTCGTCACGCCGAGGTCGGCCATCGCCGTGATGTTGCCGTAGCCGTCGTGGACGTAGGTCGTCTCGGTCGTGACCCACGCGGAGGGATCCATGCCCTCCTGAAGGACGACCTCGGTCGCGACCTTACAGACGTGGCGGACGTCGAAGCGAAGCCCCTCCACCGGGACGCCATCGACCGGACAGTCCTCGTAGCGGTTCGTCGTCTTCTTCAGGGCGGCGCCGGCGGAGGTCTGCGACTCCTCGAGCAACAGACCGTTGAAGTACGTGTCGGTCGCGCCCACGTCGTAGACACGCGTCACGATCCCCGGCTCGACGCTCTCGTCTCCGGACAAAGACGACGCCACGTGTGCGTAGCCTCGGAACTGCTTCTCGACGCCGTCGTAGAACCCATCGCGGTAACTCAGCGTGGTGACCTCGTGGACCTCGGTCAGCGCGTCCCACGCGTCGAGCTGTTCCACCACGATCATCGGGTGCGGTACCGCGTGGGACCACGCCGGGCCCGCCGCGCGCTGCATCGCCGACGTCGAGTACGTGACGTCCGTGACCATCCCGAGGCCGTTCTCGATGCGCGTCAGCAAGTTGGGGCGCACCGGGAAGAGCTCGAGGTAGGTGACCTCACCCGAGCGGGTGATCCAGACGGCGTCCTCCGACCCGTTGCCGTTCATGTCCGAGAACAAGACGGTCACGTCGGCGCTCGCCTCCGGGAGCGCGTCGGCGCCGGCGTTGGTGATCTCCACGAGCGGCAGGAAGCCATCGCCGCTGCGGTTGAGCGCGTACTGCACCGCTCGACCGCGCACCGCAACGACGTCGACGAGGCTGTCGCCGTTGAGGTCGACGAGGCGCATCTGGTTCGCGGGGATGTTCGGAACGTTCGCCATCTCCGTCCACGGCCCCCACTGCCCCATGCCGAGGTTCGGTCGGTATGCGATCGAGGCGTCGGCCACGATCGCCGCATCCAAGAGTCCGTCGCCGTTGAGCTCTTCGAGCCGGAGCCCGTTCTCCACGAAGCCCGCGCCGATCGAATCCGCCGACACGCCGACCGACGCGAACTCGCCCGCGCCGAGGTTGCGCCAGAACTGCGTCGTGGTCGCATCGCTCTGCACGACGTCGATGCGCCGGTCGTTGTCGTAGTCGAGGAACCGTAGGTTTGCGTCCTCGCCGAAGTCCGGGAAGCCGGACGTGTCGATGCTCTGGGCGGCGGCCCAGTCTCCGAGCCCGAAGTTCTTCAGCACGACGCCGTTGATCGCGTCGACGAGGTCCGCGAACCCGTCGCCGTCCGCGTCCAGGATCTGCACGAACGAGGAGTCGAGCTTGCTCGAGCTCGACGCCGCCTCCGCGCTCTGGGTCGGCGCGTCGAAGTACTGGCGACCGTCCGCGTCCATCCGGTTGATGTGGATGCGGTGCGGCCCCTCCAGCCCGGAGTTCACGACGTCCGGCAGCCCATCGCCGGTCATGTCGACGAGGCTCGCGGTCCCGGCCGCGACGTCCAGGCCGAGGCTGCCCATCGACACGAGGTACGGCGAAACGCAGCCCTCGCAGCTCGCCCCCAGCGAACGCGAATAGCCGAAGGAGAACACCCCCGGGTAGACGACGTCCCCGAGACCGAGCTGCGTGACGCCGACGAGACGACTCACGATCAGCCCTTCGGTCGCGTCGTCGTAGACGAGCACGTAGCGCCGGATGCGCTCTTCGTTGGAGCGCACGTCGATCGCCGCGAGGCGTCGTTCGATGCGCTCGCAGCGCCCCGACTTGCAGTCGTTCAGACGATCGGGGCGGTCCTCGTACTCGAGCTCGACGACGTAGCGCGGCGCGCCCGACGCGTACACGTAGCCGATGGACGCGCAGTACGCGACGTTCGCGGACTTCTCGTAGCGGTAGCGAATCACATGCCCGAACGGGTCGCGCACCTCGACCAGATGATAGCGAAACGTCCCGTCGCGCCCGGCGACGCGCGCGCTGTCGACGAGCTCACCGTCCGCGTCGGCGCCGAAGTAGCCAACGCGCCCGTCCGGATACTCCGCGACCCAGTACCCCTCGCGTCCGTCGGCGGCATCCATCCACCGGTAGCGGACGAACGCCTTCTCGAACCTCGATCGGTAGACCGGTGACTCGGAGTCCACCACGCGGACCAGCTGGTCACCGTCCGCCGTCGTGAACTCGTCGTCGGGTGCGTAGGAGGGCAGCCCGCGAATCGTCAGTCGTTCGATGTACGGCTCGCGCAGCGACCACCCGATGCCGACGACGGAGTTCCCGTTGCCCGAGCTGTAGCGGAGCTCGACGTCGGGCGTCATCGTTCGGTGGCCGGCCGGCACGGCGATGGGGAGAGACCACCGCATCAAACCCATGTTCCCGTCGACGGCGACGTTGTCGCCGAGCCCCTCGAGCGAACCCGGGCCATCCGGCAGGCTGAGTCGGTCGTCCGAAACCACGGTCTGCGCGACGGCGGGCGTCGCGGCGAGGGTGCAGAGCAAGGTCAGCAGCGTCGTGGTGCGGTTCATCGCTCGACCTCCACCCCGGGGCCGGGGAGCGGCTCCCCGCGATCGTCGAAGCACGTGCTGCTCACGAGCTCGGGCGCACCGCCCGAAATCTCCAGGGTCATCGCATCGTCGGGGACGGCGGCGCGCGTCCGCTGGGTCACCGCGACGGCGAGCCTGCCGCCCTCGCGGACCTGACGTCCGAGCACCGCGTCCGAGAATCGAACCGCGGTCCGGCCGTCCGCAGCGTCCCGCAAGAGCAGCTCGCAGGACCTCGCGCGATCGTCCAGGACGCGGACGACCGCGCTCGTCGGGCAGACGCCGCCCTCGCAGTTCGAATCCGACGCACCCGAACAGGCCGCCGCGAGCAACATCGAGAGCGCGAGCCCCCCGAGCAGTCGCGGGCGCGTATGCACGCGTCCCCGACGGGGTGATGAAGTCCAAAAACGTCGCACCATGAGCTCCTTTCGCGCCGCGCACCCAAAGCGATGCGAGGCGGTTCGTAGGAGGTGTCGCTCAGGGCCGATCGATGTCGGGCGGGCGAGGCAGATTTTCTTTGGTGGGGACCGAAGGCGTTGAATCTATTGAGAGAACGTCGCGCCGACTCAGCGCGCCGTCGCCGGCTCGTAGTAACACGCGAACCCGTCGCGCGGTGCCCGCGTCGCGGGCGTGGTGCTCTGGACGACGCCGCAGTTTCGGCAGATGTCGACCGCCTGGATGATCTCGTTCGAGAAGATGTCGTCGTTGCCCGACTCACCTCGGACGAGGCCGCGCAGCTGCAGGCGAAGGCCGGTGCCGAACATCGGCGGGTTGGGGTCGCCCTCGAGGGCGAAGTCTCCGTCGGCGAACGCGTAGCGCGCGTATCGGCTCACGCGAGTATTGTTGATGGACGCACCCGGGAGGACCTCGTCGAGTCGCGACGCGAGGGCCTGACACTCCGGCGAGCTCAGGTCGACGCCGTGGAAGTTGCCGTCCTCGCAGACGTTCGCGAGGACCGCGAGATCCATCGACTCACTCATCGCCTCCCCGAGCGCGCTCGGGACGATCTCCACCCAGACCACACCGGTCGCGCCGGGCTCGATCGGCGCGCCCGTCGTTGCGACCACGTCCCAACCGATGAACGGACGGTTGGGCTGGTGCGTGTCACGACAGAACGGCACATCCAAGTCGTGACTCGGGACGAACAGGGGGCCCTCGCCCGGACTGAAACCGTTCGCGTTGCAGTCCCAGCTGAGGTCCATCTCCTTGACCGCGATCGTCGAGCCCCAGTCGTTCCGAACGACCAACGGCAAGCGCAGCTTCTCACTCGCAGCGAGGTCGAAGACCAACGCGTCGGAGAGCACCGGCGGCGTCCCCGGCCCAAACTGACACGCGGCCACCGTCGAGGACGCGACGCCGAGGATCGCGAGCTCGACGTGCGCCGTACCGAAGTCAGGAACACAAGCAACGCCGGCGATACCGGTAAGCACCAAGATCTGAATTGGGTTTGATTTCATGATGCCGTCCCAGTGCGCCACGCATGGGTTTGGTTCGGACGAACTCAAAACGTCGACCCCGCCGTTAGTCCCACCGCAGACTCGTCGTTCGACGGCCACAACCCCAGACCGAACCACAACCCACCCGTCAACAACGCCCCGCCGTACAGCGACAGGGCCGCCGCATTGAGCTGATGTATCTGGTGATCGCGGGCCACCTTGTCGTCGAACGTCAGGTCGCCACCGCTGAACCGACGCTCGAGCGCCCACGTCGTCATCACCGCCCCCGCCACCGCGAGCGTAATCGCGCCGATGCCCAGCGCTGGCCTCACCCACCCCGTCGCGTCCGACTCCGAAACGTCGCGCTCGACCAACAACGGATCCGGACCCGCCCCGTAGTCGGCGGCGAACGCGACGACGTCCGCCTCCCCGAACGGCGCCTCGAACAGCTGCTCGAACGCGAGGTGCTGCGCCCCCTTCCCCGCCACCGAAGCACTCCGCGGCTCCAGCTTCGCCAGCTTCGTGAACCCACGCTCCTCGATCACCCACTCGGTCCGCTCATCGGTCGTACGGACGAAGAGCGGACGCACGGACGGTAGGTACAAGCGAACGATCTCACTCGGCCGTTTGTGAATATCGAGGATCCGCTCCCCCGTCGGACCCTCGAGATAGACACGACGCACCCCCTCTTCTCCCATCGAGAGCGCGTCCTCCCCTTCGACCCATGTCAACACAGCTTGCGAGAGGTCACCCGGGTGCGGGCCAGGCGGCCGGACGACGAAGTCGGGGCGAAAGCGGACGTTGGGGATCGCCACGTTGGCGCGCTCGAGGAACGCACCGATCTCTGCGTAGCTGATGGTGCCATCCCCGTCGACGTCGGCCGCCCCGCGCAACGCGGAGCGAATCTGGTGACTGAAGACCCCGGACTGCAGCCGGTCCCACTCGTGGGAGTCACGGCCGGAGGACGTGGACAGGATGAAGCCGGTACGACCCGGGACCGTGGCGTCCGCGAGCAACCCACCGTGGGGTTGCCGTTGTCCGCCGGGCCCCTTCGGGTAGGCCATGAAGTACGACTTACACGCGTCGACGATCACGTGGTTGCGCACCGCGGGCGACACCGCGATGAGCTCGCGGTGCAGCGTCGAACGAAAGAGCCGCCCGCCCTCGATGGCGACATAACCTTCGCCGTGCGCCACACCGCCGTGGCCGCTGTAGAAGAACAGGAGTTCGACCGGGCCGCCCGCCCGTTGCATTGCGGCGACCAGCTCCGAGAACGCATCCCGCACGGCATCGGCGGTGGGCGCCTTCGGCGCGACGGTCGGGTGGAGCTTCGCGGTGTCGGCGTCGAGGACGGTGAGGAGGCGGCTGTCGACGCCCGCCTCTTCGAGGAGCCGATGCACGGCGAGCGCGTCATCGTCCGCGTACCGGAGCGGGGCCGAGCGTTCGTCGTCCGGCCGGTTCGTCCCGATGACGATCGCAAAACGCGAGACCGGCGGCGGCGGCGGCTGCCCGGCCACCGCACCCAACAGCACGACGCTCGCGAGCATCATCGCTCGGTCACCTCGACCCGGATGTGATGTTGGCCGGCACCCTCGACGGGCAAGCGCTCCCCCGGTTGCACCGACCCGACGAGCGCCTCGATCTCCCGAACCGTCCGCGGCTCGCGCGTGAACACCCCGTAGACGTGGAGCTCCCCGGGTTCGAGCGAATGGGTGACGCGATCCGGAAGCTCCAACGTTCCGGCCTCGATGCGCACCGACGCGGGGTTGGTCGACGCATCATCGTACGCAGGATAATACCAGTAGACCTCGCCGCTCCCGCTGACCGCGAAGATCATCAGATACTCGAACGGGCGCGCACCGATATTCCGATACAAAAAGGCCAACGCCTGGTCGGGCGCGACCGCGCCGTCGACGGGCTGCGGCGGCCCACCTGATTCCATCACGTAGGCGGTCAAACCCACCCAATCATCCGCGCGATCCGTCGCGCTCGACTTCGCGCGGAACTCGGAAGGGTCGGAGGTCGGCAACCACACCACCGCAATCGCCGCCGCCGCCGCGAGCGGCGCGAGAACCCACCGCCGGGTTCGGCGCGGAGCCGGAGCCTCGATACGTTCCATGACGTGCGGCACGAGGTCCGTCGCGAGGAGTCGCTCCGGCGCATCGCGGAGCGTGGCGAAGAACGCTCGAGTCTCCTCCAGCGATTCAGCGCACGCCTCACACGCGACAACGTGCCGTTCGAGCTCGGCGGCGCGCGACTGCGTGAGCTCGCCCTCGAGGTAGCGCTCCCACTCTTCGTGGGAGCCGTGGACGTCGACCTTGTTCATGTTTTGACCCCCAGCGTCCTTCGGAGCTTCTTCAGCCCGTCGAACAGGCGCGAGCGAACCGTCCCGATGGGGCGCCCGATGTCGTCGGCGATCTCCTGGTAACTCAGGTCCGCCCCGAAGCGCAGCGCGAGCACGCGGCGGTGGCGCTCCGGTAACTTGGCGAGCGCGCGCGCGACCTCGCGGCGCCGCTCTGCCCGAAGGATCTCATGCTCGGGGTCGTCCGCCGGGCTCGGCGCGTCGACCTCCGGGCCGACGGGGCGCCGCGAACGGACCAGCATCCGGCACTGGTTCAACGCGATGCGCCGGAGCAACGCCCCGAACTGCCCTCGGGGCTCGTACCGCGGGACGTAGCGGTAGAGCTCGACGAGGGTGTTCTGCGCCGCGTCCTGCGCGAGCGTGCTGTTGCCGAGGTAGCGATAACAGAGCCGCAGCGTCTGGACCTGGTGTCGGCGGACGAGCGCCTCGAACGCCCCCGGCGCGCCGGCGCGCGCGAGCCGCATCAGGTCGTCGTCGCTGCGTTCGGTCGTCTCCGGTCGCAGCGGGATCACCTCGAGTTTGGTGGTCATCCGAGGGCCCAGTGCAGGCGGTCGACGGAAAGTTCGAAGAATCTTCGCCCGACGTAAAGGACCCCCGCCACCTCGATCCGAGGGTACGATCCCACCGTGGCGGAACGCATCTACCTCCTACAGGACGACGGCTCGCTCCAAGCGATGGACGAGGTCGCCTACGACTCCGAGGACCTCCTGCAGCGCCTCCTGGAGCGGTACCCCGATCTCCTCGCCGGCGATCAGATGAACGAGGCCGAGCCGAGGCGCTGGCTGCTCGTCTCCCGCGAGATGGGGGTACCCGACGCCGAGGGGGGCGGCTCGCGGTGGTCTCTCGATCACCTGTTCCTGGATCAAGACGCCGTGCCCACACTCGTCGAAGTCAAACGGAGCGGTGACACGCGCATTCGGCGGGAGGTCGTGGGGCAGATGCTCGACTACGCGGCAAACGCCGTCGTGCACTGGCCGGTCGAGACGCTGCGCGCGAGCTTCATCGCAAACAACGAGGACGCCGACCAGCAGATCGTCGAGCTGATCAGAGACACCAACGCGGACCCGGACGTCGAGACCTTCTGGCGCAACGTGAAGACCAACCTCCAGGCGGGACGCATCCGCATGGTGTTCGTCGCCGACCGAATCCCGGCGGAGCTTCGGCGGGTGATCGAGTTCCTCAACGAACAAATGGACCCCGCCGAGGTCCTCGCCGTCGAAGTCCGGCAGTTCGTCGGCGACCACCTCAAGTCACTCGTGCCCAAGGTCGTGGGCCGCACCGCTGCCGCGGAGCGTAAACAGGCGAGCACCGTGCGCGCCGAACAGTGGACCGAAGAACGCTTCTTCGAAGCCCTCGCCCAAAACGCCGGCCCGACCGCGGTCACCGTCGCGCGACGAATCCTCGAGTGGATCCGCCCGCGTGTCACCGAGGTTTGGTTCGGCCGCGGCCGCGACCACGGCTCGTTCGTCTCCATGCTCGAGCTCGGCGGCGGACGTGCGCGCGGAGGGCTCAACGTCCACTTCTTCGCCGTGTGGACCTACGGGACCGTCGAGGTCTACTTCCAGTGGCTCCAAGGCAAACCGCCGTTCGACGCCCCCGAGAAGCGGCGCGAGCTCCTCGACCGCCTCAACGCCATCCCTGGCGTCGACCTCCCGCCGGACTCGATCACGCGGCGCCCCACCTTCCCGCTCGACGCCCTGCACGACGACGATGCGTTCCGGCAGTTCACCGAGACCATCGCCTGGGGCCTCGACGCCGTGAAACGATCGGCCGGATCCTGAGGAAAACGTGACGGTTTTCACGTCGCCCGGCCACTCAACCGCCATGAACCGTGGGCCCATGTTCGTCCTCGCGATGTTCGTCGCGAGCGGATGTGTCGCGCCCACGGAGGAGCTGGAGGCGCCCGTCTTCCTCCTGATGGCCCCCGAGGTCCTCGACCTCGGCTGGATCACGCCGGGTGAGCCGGCGGAGGCCAGCCTGATCATCGAGAACGTCGGCGAAGCCACCGTCGAGATTCAGGGTGTGGCGCTCCGGGAGATGACCAACGACCTCGCGCTCGAGAGCCGCGTCGTCCCCACCGTCGTGCCGCCGGGTGAATCTGCCGAAGTCTTCGTGCTCGCCGTCGCGCAGCCGAGCGCACCCGATGCGATCGCGCTCCCCCTCACCTTCTCGGTCGACGGGTTCGCAGCCGACGACCCTCGCCTCCCCGTCGTCGAGCTGCAGGCGCGGGTGTCGCGCTCCGGCCTCATAGCGGAACCCAACCCACTCACGATCGGGCCGGTCCTCTACCTCGAGACCCAGACGGGGACCGTCGCGCTCCGCAACCTCCGCTCGTCACCGATCGACGTCTACGCGCTGCGCCACAGCCAAGGCCGCGCCCAATACGAAGAAGCCGTCACCCGCGGGGCCTTCGGCCTCCTCCCCGAGGTCGGCGCGGACGGCCTCATCATGACGCTCGGCCCGCACGAGCGCCGCGTCATCGACATCGACTACACCGCACCCGACGGCCCCGGTGAGGCCAAAGAGCAGGCGGTGTGGCGGGTCGCGTCCTGCCTCGGCGACGACGACTGCGCGCTCGACATCGTCATCCAAGGGCTCCCCGACATCGACGCTCCGAACGTGTTCCTCTCCCCGACGGGCGTGCACTTCGGACCGATCTCCGTCGGCGCGGTCGTCGAACAAGAGCTCCGCATCACGAACAACGGACGGCGCGCGCTCGAAGTGTCCAACGCCCGGTTCACCGGCTCCCCGGAGTTCTCGGCGACGCTCCCGGGCGACACGAAGGTCGAACCGGGCGGAGAGATCTTCGCGACCTTCCGATACACCCCCTCCAACGTCGGGCTCGACAACGCCGAGCTCGTCTTCGAGTCCAACGATCCACTGAATCGAACGGCGACGGTGCGAGTCACGGGGGCCGGCGTCATCCTCCCGCCCTGCCGCGTCGAAGCGCGACCTTCGGTGCTCGACTTCGGCATCGTCGACCCCTTCGACACCCACACCCTCGTCGCCACGGTGACCAACGTCGGCGACGAGACCTGCGTCGTCTTCGACCCGCAGATTCGCCCGGGGTCCGGGACCGAGCCGCTGACGTTCTACTTCGAGCGTACGCCCGCCCCCTCCGTCACGTTGGAGCCCAACACGGTCACGACCTACACCGTCACGTACGCGCCGACGCGCCCCGGAAATCACTCCGGCGCGCTCGTCCTCAAGACGAGCGCGACCGACACCATCGAGATCCCACTCCGCGGCAAGACGCCCGACGGTCAGAGCCTGAGCTGCACGCCCGATCGTACCGTCGACCTGGGCGCGACGGTCGCGCTCAACGCGGCGCTCGCCGAAGGCGAGAGCGCACAACGCCATGACTGGCGACTCCTCAGCGGTCCGATGTCCAACGGATCGATCGCCGCGACGCTGAGCCCGAACGGCGGCAGTGCAGAGCTCATCCCGCACCTCGTCGGAACCTACGTCGTGCAGGTCGAAGTCACCACGACCGCCGGCGAGCGCTACACGTGTGAAACACAAGTGTACGCGCGCAGCACCGGGTTCCGCGCCACACTCACCTGGGACGGGCCCGGGGATCTCGACCTGCACGTCCACCGCGGCGCGAGCGCGCCGTGGTTCGGGCCCGCGGACTGCCACTTCGACAACCTCCAACCCGAGTGGGACCCCGCGCAGCCGCCAGGGACCGGCCCGAACGCACGCCTGGACGGCGACGACACGAGCGGCGACGGCCCCGAGCACATTCGAATCGCAGCCCCCGAGATCGGTGTGCCGTACACCATCGCGGTCGGGCACTTCGAACGCGCGCAGGGGCGTATCGCCAACGTCGAAGTCTTCTGTGGGCGCGCCATCGCGGAGGTCGACGTGATCTCACGCCCCTTCACCGGTAACGGGACCGGCGCCTGCACCAACAACGACTTTTGGACCGTGGCGACCGTCGTGTTCACCGACGCCGCGACGTGCACCGTGCAGACGATCGACACCTACCGCTCCACGGCCGAAGCGTGCGCGGCGTTCTGAGTCGGCGGCTGCGCCTCAGAGCAACGCAAGCACCACCGGCAACACGATCATCGCCGCGACCGTACCCACCGCGATCGCCCCGCTCACGATGGCCGGCGCCGCCGGGTCGTCGCCGAACTTCTCGACGAGCGCGAAATTCATGACGGCCGGGGGCAATATCCCGACGACGAGCGTCACGCGCGCGAGCGTACCTTCGTTGCCGAGGAGCAGATTCACGAGCGTCGCGATCAAGAACCCACCGCCCATCCGCAAGGCCGGGAGCAGGAGCACCGGGAGAAGCGGCGGACGTTCATCTGCGGAGCCCATCAGCGTCGCCAGGCGCGCACCGAGCGACAGCAGCATCAACGGAATCACCGTCTCGCCGAGCATGTGCACCGGCACCGACAAGGTCTGCGGGAGCGTCCAACCCATCTGATTGAACGCCACGCCGAGCACCGCGGCGTACACCAACGGGAGCCGAGTGACTTCTCGGAGGCCACCGCGCCCCTTCACGATTGCGATACCCACCGAATATTGCATCGCCGAGAAGGTCACGAAGAACAGCATCGCGAGCGAGAGGCCCTCGTCGCCGTAGGCGAGCGCGGCGAGCGGGAGCCCGAGGTTACCGGCATTCATGAACGCCGACGGCAACAGCACGGCACCGCGCCCCAGACGCGCGAGCGGTGGCAACATCCGTCGCGCCGACCAACCCACGACCAACCCACCGGCGATCAACAACGCCGCCGACATTGGCGCGCGCGCCGCGTTCAGGTCGAAGCGGTCGGCCGTCGAGAGTTTGTCGAACACGAGACACGCGCCCGTGAGGTAGATGATGAGATCCGTGAAGCCACCGATCGGCAGCGTACGTCGGCGCGCATAGACGAAGCCGACCGCCGCCACGAGGAACACGGGCGCGACGACTTCCAAGATCGCCTGGAGGACGGACTCGAACATCGCGGACCGTCCGTCTCTACACCGCAGTGACGCGGCTGGATAAGGCTGGGGATTCTCGGCCGAGAGAAGCCCCGCCTCGAATCCCCGCTACGATTCAGCAGCCGTCGTCGTTGCCCGAGGCGGTGAGCACGCCGCCCCAACCCGTCTGGGCCGCGACGAACGCGTTCACGGTCGACGTGCAGAGGTTGGCGTTGTCGGTCACCGTGATCGGCCCGTCGTTGAGCACGACGATGTTGCTTCCGCCCATCGCGTCGAGCGCGAAGTTGTCCGTCACGGTGATGCCCTCGACCTCCAAGATCGTGTCGCCGAGGTAGAGCGCGTCGCGCGAACCCGGACCGATGCTGTCGTAGGTGAGCGTGCCGCCGACCGAGCTGAGATCCGGGAACATGGTGTCGACGCCCGGTCCGTTGACGTCGGTGTTGGCAAACGTGAAGTCACCGCCGACCGTCACGAGCTGGGCGTAACCCGCCGGCCCCATCGTGGGCGGGAAGATGTTGCCGTCGACGTGCGCGAAGTCGCCGCCGACCGTGAGCAGGTTGTTGAAGACGCCGTAGGAGGAGTGGCCGATGTCGACGTAGAGGCTGCCGCCGATCGACGTCACCGCGCCGAGGAACGAGTACATCGCGGTGTCGCCGTTCCCGGTGATCACCTCGACGTCGCCGGACACGGTCGTCAGCGCGTTGAGCCCCGACATCGAGACGTTGAAGGTGTCGATGTCGACGACCACGTCGTCCCCCACGGAGGTCAGCGCACCCAGGCCCGCGTTCATCGTGACGACCTGGCTCGCGATGGGCGCGGGTGAATCGATCGCGAGCGTCCCGCCGATCGTGGTGAGCGCGGGGAGCTCGGTCGCGCGGGTGTTTTCGTAGTAGCCGAGCCCCGGTCGCGGGTACGTGATCGAGACGTCGCCCGTCACCGAGCTCAGCACCGGCAGGACCACCTCGGTCAGCGCCGAGTCGGGGACGGTGAGGTTGCCGTCGAGGGTCTCGAGGCACGTCCACGCCGTGATGTCGGCGGCGTTGGCGATCGTCACGTCGCCGACGTGCGCGAACGGTGTCCCAGCGCCGGCCGACGTGAGGTGGAGCGTCGGAGCGGAGGGCGAATCGCAGGAGAGGATCGCGGCGATCGAGCTACCGGTCGCGTCGAACGCGTCGACGAAGCAGTCCGGCACCGACTGACCGTCCGCGCCGAGATCGTCGAACGTGCGGAGTGTGTAACCCGACCCGGTCGAGTGCACGCGCACGAACGTCTCCGCGCCGTTGCAGGCGTCACCGGTCCAGTAATCGCTCGGGACGACGAACGACGCGGAGTACGCGTAGTAGGACTGACCGTCGGAGAGGGTGATCGGCGATCCCGAGGAGACCGTCGTCGTGATCTCCGTGTACGTCCCCCCCGAAGACGCGCTCACGCGGATGCTGATCGTGTCGTTGGGGACGATCGTGTAGCCGCTCACGCTGACGGTCGACGACGGGCTCGACAGCTCCGTCCCGTTGCGCGGGTTCAGGACACAGGCGGTGGACAGCAAGAGAACGGAGACCAGGGCGGTATTCTTCATCGCAGGGGGTACTAGCAAACCCCGAACCAAGGCTCCACGCACCGCATCGCGGAACGCCGCCGAAGCTGCCACCGCGAGTCGCAGATCTGCCGAACCGAGGCGCCGCCCTCACTTGCGCAAATGACAACCCACCGACCACGCCACCAGGCACACCTGGCCGTACGCACCAGGTGGGAGCACCACCGACCAGGCGCGATAGATCCGAACCAGTCGCGCCCCCGCCGCCGTGAAGCCGCCCGACGCCAGGTAGCTCCGCATCGCGCGGTACCGCGGACGGTAGACGATCACCGTCCCGTCCGGCGGGGGCGCCGCCGCGAGCTGCGCCAGCGCCTCCTCGGTGTGCACCAAACGAACGTCCGGCGCATCGCCGCGCGCGTCGACCCAGCGGCAGAGGCGCGCGTCGAAGACACACGTCTTTCCGGGCGTCAGCGATCGGCGCCTTACCCAACCGCGCTCGTGGAGATACGCACTCAGGTCGAAGTACTCCACGAGCGCGACCGGCGCGCCGGATGGATCGATCAGGTCCCACTTCGGAAAGGGCTTCAGGCGCCGCAACATCACGGCCGAGGAGGTTTGCAGCGGACGTGCCACGCGAACGCGACGGCGCGCGGCGGATTCGTCCGAACAAATTGTTCGAAATCCGAACGCACCATCGACCGCGTGACATAGGCTCGCGGCGTGTTGCGCATCGTCGTCCTCGCGCTCGTGCTCCTCGCTCCCCGCCTCGCCGCGGCCCACGACCTCTGGCTCCTCCCGCCGGACGCCCCCGCGAAGGTCGGGGCGCCGGTCGAGATCCGCGTGACGCAGGGGATGGACTTCCCGGGGGACAGCCCCGCGCCGAAGGTGGAGCGCTTCGCGCGCGTCGTCGTGGTGGGGCCGGACGGCAAGACCGTGGACGTGGAGCGCAAACCGCCCCGCGGCGACGCCGGCATCCTCCGCTTCGTCCCGCGGCGGGCCGGCGTTCACGTCGTCGCGGTCGACACCGCGCCGAAGTCGATCGAGCTGTCGGCCGACGACTTCAATCATTACCTCGTCGCCGACGGGATGCCGCAGTGGTTCGTCGCCCGACACGAAGCGGGCGAGCTCGACCGCAACGCCGTCGAGCGGTACGCGAAGTCGGTGCAGCTGCTCGTCGAGGTCGGCGACACGCCGTCCGCCGTCCCGACCGTGAAGCAGCGACTACGCATCGTCCCGCTGGTCGATCCCTTCAGCCTGGGTGAACACGACGTGCTCCGCTTTCGCGTCCTCCTCGACGACAAGCCGCTGGCGAACGCACGGGTCGGGTTCGACACCGCGCGCGATGGCCCCGAGCCGAGCGCGACCGCACGCACCAACGCCGAGGGGGAGGCCGCCTTCGCCGTGCTGGGGCCGGGGCTCTACACGCTGCGGCTCACCCACCTCACGCGCCCGAAGAAGAAGACCTACGAGTGGGACTCGGCCTGGACCACGCTCACGTTCCGCATCCCCGAAACGCGGTCGTTCGCCGAAGCTGTCGACCGCGTCACCGTCGTCCACGGTGGCCCCGGACCGTTCGCGATGGCGGGGTATCGGATCGGGCTCGACGCGCTCGCTCGCCTGGGACACTCACGCGGCACCACCAAGCTCGAGGTCCGGCATCACTCGCCCGACACGGTGCAGTGGTCGTGCGTCGTGGACGGCGTCCAAGCGGCGACGGGGGCGAGCCCGGGCAAGATGAACCTCACGCGCAGCACGGCGAAGGACGTGTACACGGAGATCGTCGACCGTAAGTCGAAGCGGCGCTTGAAGTACCGACTCACGGACGCGTTCGTGAAGCGCTTCCTCGACCGGCCGCGCTCCGAGGCGCAGGCCGCGGCCGCAGAGATCGCCGCGATGCCCGGCGACGCGATCTTTTCAGTGGATTAGAGGACGGCGCCAGGGCGCAGAGCGGTGGGGAGCTCGGCCTGGGCCTGCCCGGTCTGCCGAAGCGTGACGACCTCGCTGGGGCCGTCCTCGGGGCGCAAGCTGACTTGCACCCAGAGTGAACCCGACTCGGCGTCGAGATCGCTTTGAATGCGGGCGAGGACCTCGCTCCGATCCCTATGGGAGCCCCCGTACACGTCGAGCATGATGAGGCCCTCGTCCGCCGGCATCTCGCCGAAGCGGTGGCCGAACACCTGGTTCGCGGCTTCGGAGACGCCGGTGTCGCCGCGTTCGAGGATGCCGATCGCGGCGCGCGCCTTGGCGTCGACCGCGACCTCCGCGTTCGACGACTTGCCGCTGCGACGCACGAAGAAGTCCGGCGTGGGTGTCTTCGACCGGCCGTGCGTTCGGTCGGTCGGCAAGACGGCGACCATGACCTTGTCCGTGGCGGTCCGCACCGCGTCCGCCTGCCCTGCGAGGGCACGGAGGCAACGCTCCTCGGTGCGCGCCGAGTTGCGCCGCTTGCGATCCTCGGAGAGCACCGCGTCGCGCGCGAGTCCGACGACCGCGCCACGCACGTTCAGATCGAACAGGGCCTCCGCCTTCGCGAGGAAAGTGTCCGTCTCTTTTTCGTCGATGGACGCCGTCACCCCGCGCACGAGGTCGAACGCGTTCCGCGCACGTGCGTGGCCGCGGAACAGCGCGTTGCCGAAGCCGTCGTTCGCCGGGGACTCGGAGCGGCGCACGATCTTCGTGAACACCGACAGGAGCTTGTCCTTACGCGCGGGCGACGACGCAGCGTAGGCCGCCATCTCCTTGATCGCCGACACCCAAGCGCTCGCGTCGCGCATCAGGACGGCCTCTTCGTCCTTGGTGTTGTTGAGGTGATCGACCGCGTCGCGGAAGAAAGGCCGCAGCACGGCGCGCCCCTGCTTGCCTTCGCCCAGGCCCAGCGCGCTCGCCGTCTGGTGCGCGAGGATCGGCGCGACGGAGCGGAAGACCTGGCGGAGCTCCTTCCCGCGCGGCACCTGCGGCTGGACCTCTCCACTCGCCGTGCGCGAGAAACCCACGCCGTCGAACGTGAGCTCCGCGACGTTCGCCTGGTCGAGCGCGCGCCCGATGACACCGTCGACCTCCGCCGCCTGAACCTTCGGAACGGCCGGCAGCTGGATCGACCAGCCCTGTGGCGTCGGCTTGGCGGTGAAGACCAGGTTGTCGGACGCGTCCCGCACCGTGACGGTGTGGTTCGGCTCGCGGTTCGAGACCGCCTCGAGCGCGACGAGCGCCGCGCCGAACGCCGGCAGCGCCTCGTCCGTGTCGAGGTGCAGGTGCACACGCGAAAGCCCGTGGGCATCCGTCGCCGTGAGCAGGTCGTCGAGCGCGTCGACCGAACCGACCGTCGCCAGCTCGAGGGCCTGCGGGTGCTTCGCGACGAGCGCGACGTCGTCGCAGCGCACCTCCCCCTTCGGTCCGCGCCACAGATGCGCGGCCGACTCTCCTTCGAGGTCCGCGAGCTGAAGGGGCCGCTCACCGGCGAGCGCGATCAGCTGCGCCATGACGTCGTCGTCGATCGCCCCCTCGTGCAGAATGCGGAGCGGCGCACGGTCCGACTCCGGCTCCGCGAGGAACAGACCGCCGTCGTGCGGCTCGAGCACGAGCTCTTCGGCGACGTCGTCGTTCGACGGACGCGCGAGCGCGAGGTGGAGCTGCTCGGCGAGCGCCTCGGTGTGCTGGTTCTTCTCCGCGTGCGGCGCGAGGGCGTCGGACAGCGTGCGGAGCGCGGCCTCCAACATGTGGGCTTCGATGTCCGTCGCGTGCCCGAGGGTCGCCGGCGCCAAGGCCTGGTCCACGGTCTTCGCCGCCTGCAGCAGCGCCGAGGTGGTCGACTTGTCGACGCCGCGCCGTTCGATGCGCTTCGCGATCGCGCCGAGCGTTCCGGCGGCGTTCGTGAGCACGAGCCGCGCCGTCTCGGGCGAGCGCGCGCTGAGGAACGACCCCAGCTCCGTCGGCGGAAACGACCAGGACTCGACCGCCCCGGCCAGCCCCTGCAGCGCCTGCGGCCACTGGGCGCCCTCGACCGCCTGCGCGGAGGGGGTCGGATCCTGGAACGGATCCGAAAAGATCTGGGGCCCGACGCGCACGACTGCGGATTTCATTATCGTCGATGACACCCACATGGTGCTCAGGAAATCTCTGCGCCCGTTCGGCGAACCCTACCCTGCCTTCGACGGCTTGCCGCCCGTCGCCGCGCTCGGCCTCGCGAGCCGGGGGAACACCCACCTCACCGGCGACGACGTCGCCAACGCGATCGAACGGGGCATCGGCTACCTCAACTGGTGCGGCCACGACGACGGCCTCGCCGCCGCCGTGCGCAACCTCGGCGCGAGCGAGCGGGCGCGGGTGATCATCGCGACGCAGCTCGACGCCCGCGACGCCGACGACGCCGAGCGCGAGCTCGACGCCATGCTCGAGACACTCGGCACCGACTACCTCGACGTCGTCACCGCGTACTACCTGGAGTCGGACGCGGAGTGGCGACAGATCCAAGGTCGAGCCGGAGCGCGTACGGCGATCGAAGCGGCGCGCAGCGACGGACGTGTTCGGCGCTTCGGGTTCACTTCGCACCAGCGCCCCCTGGCGCGCGACATCCTCGACGAGGGGTCGGTCGACGTCGCGATGGTGCGTTACAACGCCGCGCACCGGGGCGCCGAGGCCGAGATCTTCCACCGTGCATTGGCGACGCCGATCGTCGCGTTCACGTGCACCCGGTGGGGCGCGCTCCTCGAAGCCACGGACCAAACGCCGGCGATGTCCCCGCCGGACTGTTACCGCTTCGCGCTCGCCCATCCCGCGGTGACGGTCGCGCTCACGGCACCGAACGATCGTCGCGAGCTCGAGGCGAACCTCGCGACACTCGACGCCCCGCCCCCGACCGAAGACGAGCTCGCGCTATGGCGACGCCACGGCGACCGCGTACGCGCGACCGCCGGGCGGTTCCCGTGATCGGTGCGCATCATCCTCGCGAACTGAGTGCGTCTTCCACCTGCGCCAGCTCGGCGCGGTCCGGGACCGCGAAGCTGTAGCCGCGGAAGTTCGAGGCGCCGTCCTTCAGCCAGAACGCGCCGGCGTCCGCGTAGAACACACCCTCGAGCTGGCCGACGTCGGAGCCGAGCACCGGGATGTCGAACGTGACGGTGTCGCCGTCGCGCTTGGCCTCGACCTCCTGCGTGGTGCGCCAACCGTCGGTCGTGAACCGGTACACGAGGTTGTCGAGCTGCGCGTTGGACAAGCGCGGCGCGCCGGGGAGCGACGTGAGCGCGCCGTCCTTTCCAACCGGCATCTCGAGGTGGAGGCGTCGACGCCCGCCGTCCCAAGCGTGCACTGCGTAGTCGATGCCGTCGATCGTGCGGCGCCCGAGCTCGAGGCCGCCGTCGTCGAGGCGGCGCGCGGTGCCCTGGCCGATCAGCGCGTCGACGCTCCGCAGGGACGCGCTGACGGTCTTGTCGATCGCCTCGCGGAAGATGCTCGGGTCGTTGTGCCAAGCGTAGGCGTCGATCTGCTCGATCAGGCCTTGGTGAAGCTCCGCCTTGTAGAGCCGATCCAGCGGCATGTTCTCGAACGCCGCGCGCTGACCGACCGAGCGGACCATCGCGTCGGCGTCGTCATAGGCGGGGTCGTTTCGGGCCGCCTCCATCAACGCGGCGTAGGCCGGCCCGAGCTCGGCGACCAGCGCGTCGATCTTGTTGGCGAGCAGCCCCGCCGCGCGCGGGTTGCCGTCGATCTTCGTCCGGAGCAAATCGCGGATCGCCGCCGAGTGGTCGCCCTGCGGGTCGGCGAAGTAGATCGCTGGCAGCCGACGGAGCACGTTGAACACGTCGACCGCCGACTTGTCGCGATGCACCTCTTTGTCCGCGTTGAAGCGCCCGTCGACGTTGGTCAACGCCGCGAGGTCGCGCACCACGCGCGCGAAGGGCTCGACCACCGAACGCGGCAAGCGCTTCGCAACCTCTGTCTTGAGCCCCGCGGCCTTCGCGAGCTGCAGGTCGAGGTGCTCCGCGTACCGGTCCATGAACGGGCGCGACACCTGCGGCTTCTTCGCGGCGAACAACGTCCGCTCCGCCTTCGAGAACCCCGAGAACACCGCGCTCGCCATTCGCTGCAGCTCCGCGACGCGCTCCTGGTGCTCGGAGAGGAAGGGCGCCGTCCCGCGAAGGATATGAATCGGCGCGGTGTGGGGCTGCGAGGTCTGCGTCGCGAGGTCGAGCTGTCCGCCGTCGATCTCCATGTTCGACGAGCTGACCGCGCCGTGCAGGACCCGCCATCGCACCTGTTCGGCCGCCGTCTTCGCGTGGGCATCGATCAGGCTGTCGAGCGTCGCGCCGAAGTCCATGACCGTCTTGCCGTTCACCTCGCGCGTCACGAGGTGGCCGGACTCCTTGGCCGCGCGCGCGAAGATCACCGGCGTCGTCTTGTGCCCCGAGTCTCGGTCGCCGAGCAGGTGCGCCGGACGGAGCTGCGAACCGGCTCGCACGATCAACGCACGGCGCTCCTTCGTCCCATCGGGGAACTCGGTGAAGTCACCCGTGTCGATCACCGCGAGGATGCGCGTGGAGCCTTCGGTGAAGAGGTTCGCGTTCACCTCGCCCCAGATCGCCTCGACGAAGCCCTCGCGCATCGGCGCGCCGCCGTGTGAGTGCAGAAAGTCGCTGTCGTGTTCGGGGGACAACGGCGTCTTGCCGATGCCCTTGATCGCGAGGTTGCCGTACGGCAGGAACGCGGTCCGGCCCGACCCCTGCGCGACGCCGAGCCCGGTGCCACCGTAGCGGTCCGCGAACACTCGGAGCGTCTCGCGGTCGCCGACGTCCTCGTTGGGCCCTGGGATGCGCCACGCGAGGGCGTCGAGGATCGACCGCTCCGCCGCCCCCGTCAGGCGACCCGACGGCGGGACGTCGAAGCCGAGCTGTTGCGCGAGGTCGTAGTTCAACCAGGCCACGCGCCCGGGCACCCGCACCGCGTCGATCTTCGCGAAGCGCTCCTTGCCGACGACGTCGATGATCTTCGACGCCCCGACGTTCGAAGGCCCGACCGGATCCGCGGCGTCGATCCCGAGCTGCCGCAGGCGTGTCGACGCGGACGCGGCGCTCTCGGTCATCGGGTCCCGCCGCGGTGCGATGTCGCCGAAGGCGCCCTTGTCGCGGATGCGTGTCACGTCGCGACCTCGAACCCGTTATCGGTCGGATCCCAGTCGGCGTCCTCCAAAAGGGCGCCGAAGTGCCGCGCCAGCGCCGCCGTCCCCAACGGCGCGATCGGCGAGACCCGCCCGCACGCGCGGCACACGAGGGACGCCTTCCAGCGATCGTCGACGCGCGCGAGCTGAACGCTCCTGACGACGTCATTCTTGCAGTGCCGGCACGCCCAACCTTCACCGAGGGCGATCAGGTGCCGCTGCGCGTCGCCCCCGCGCGCCGCGAACGCCGCGTGCCGCTGGGCGAAGGTGTCCAGCCCCGCCGCGCGCGCCTCGGCGGCGATGCCCTTCAGGACCAGCTCGAGCGCGGTCTCGGCCAGGCCAGCCCGGTCGATCTCCGGCCGCCGTCGGGCGTCCTCCAGCAGATCGAGCTGCGTCGCGGCGACGGCGACGATGCGCTCCAGCGGACCGTCCTTGGCCTCCGACACGACCTCATCGTGACCGAAGGCCCCGCGTTCGACAAATCAAATGTGCGGTCTACGGCGCCACCGTCAGGGTCACGTCGTCCGTCGACACCCGGCCGAAGGCGTCCGTCACCATCAGCTCGAAGGTCGACGTCATGGTCGGCGTCACCTCGAACGAGCAGTCGCTGCTCAGCACCGTCGTCCCCATCGACCACTCACACAGGTACGGCGGCACCGCGAGGTTGGCCGTGCCGTTCAGCGTCACCACCGACCCCGCGGCCACCGTGCGGTCCGAACCGGCGCGCGCCTCGAAATCGTCGAGCGACGCGAGCAGGAAGTCACCGAACGCGACCTGCGCCTGGGAGTTCGAGAAGAACGCGAAGGCCCCCTCCGGGTAGCTCGAGTCGACGACGTCCAGCGTAGCCACGAGGTCGTCCGTCGCCCCGCTCATCATGTCGTCCGACCATACCTGGATGCGCGTTCGCGTCGGCGTGTAATAGAACTCGAACCGGTACGTCGTGTTGTCGCTCCACCCGCGCGTCACGCCGCCCGGATCCCGCGGCGACTCGAGGTAGATCGAGTTGCCGCCGAGGAGGCCGGCGTTGTTGCGGTCCGTCGACCACAGATCCGCGCAGCTGTAGACGTAGTCCGTCGTGTTGAAGCCGAACGCCGGCTCGAAGGAGACCGTCGTCGACGACCCCACCGCGCCGTCGATCTTCTTGATCGCCAGCCCCGACAGCGCGTTCCCGCAGCGCGCGGTCCAGTTCTGGTTCGATTGCTTCCACGAGATCAGATAGCTGTGCGCCGGGTTCTGCCAGCCCCACAAGAAGCCGATCAGGTCGTCGTCACCCGTGGTCTCGACGCCGATGTGCCCCGTGATCCGAACGTTCGACACCTCGAGATCCGACAGCACGATCGCCGGCTTCCCGTTCACCGTCTGCCGCCGCGCCGTGCCGCCGTCGCAGATGTAGTTCGGGTTCGCGCCGGTCGGATACTCGTTGCTCCGGAGCACCACGACGTTCCAACCGCACAGCTGCGCGAGCGCGTCCGTCCGATACACCGTGGCCGAGTCGGTGTCGGACGCCCCGGTGTTCGTGTCGGTGACGGTCAGGAAGTACTGGGTCGTCGCCGCCGGCGAGACCATGATCGTGCACGTCGTCCCCACCACCGACGACGTCGACGTCTGCCACATGCACTCGATGCACGAGTCGTCCGTGCACGACGCGCCCGCCCACGTCGCGGTCAACGTCGCCGTCTCGGTCCCTTCGATGTTCCGGTCCGGCCCCGCGTTCGCCGAGAACGGGACCAGCCGCACCTCCATCGAATCACTCGCGCGCAGCCCCGACGCGTCGGTCACCGTCAGCGTGTAGACCGTGTCCTCGGTCGGCGTGACCATCGCCGTGCACGTCGCGATCGTCGTGGTGATCGTCCCGCCCGTCCACGCGCAGGAGAACGCGCCGTTGAACCCGACCGCGTCGCCCATCAACGTCGCCGTGTCGCCGATGATGATGTCCTGGTCCGGCCCCGCGAGCGCGCGGAGGATCGGACACTCGGGACCCTCGCACTGCGTGCACGTGAACCCGTCACCCGGCGCCGGGATGTCCGTGCACGTGGTGCCGACCAAACACGGCTCACCGGCGCACCCGTCGATCTCCGTGCACGTCTCACCGTCGCCCTCGAGCCCCGGCGGGCACGCGCCACACATGTACCCAGTGCCCGGCGCGGGGACGTCCATACACATCACGCCAGGGAAACACATCACGCCGACACACCCGTCGACGTCCGTGCACGTCTCGCCGTCGCCCTCGTAGCCCGGCGGGCAGTCGCCGCACGTGTACCCGGTCATCGGCGCGGGCAGGTCCGTGCACTCGACATCGGTGAAACAGGGATCGCCGACGCACCCGTCGACGTCGGTGCACGTCTCGCCGTCACCCTCGTACCCCGCGGGGCAGTCGCCGCACGTGTATCCCGTGCCGGGCGCGGCCACGTCGGTGCACGCGACGTCCGCGAAGCACGGGTCGTCCGCGCACGCGTCGACGTCGGTGCAGGTCTCGCCGTCGCCCTCGTACCCCGCGGGGCAGTCGCCGCAGGTGTAGTCGTCGCCGTTCGCGGTGCACGTGACCCCGCCAAAGCACGGGTCCGCGTCACACGGGTCGGTCGTGTCCGGCGGCGGTGGATCGACCGGGTCCTCCCCGTTGCACGCGACGAGGCTCAGGAGGACCAGCGGGAGCAGGAGGTAGCGCATCCCCTCCATCATGGCGCGCGCCGTCACATTCATAAAGCCACCCCCCGCCCCCAACGAACCAGGCATGCGCAACGCGATTTTCACGCTCCCTCTCGCCCTCACGCTCTCGCTGTCCGTTGGCTGCATCAGCGCCGTTCGCGGCAGCGGCGAGGTCCTCGAAGAAGAACGCTCCCTCGAGCCGTTCCGCGCGGTTTCGGTCTCGGGCGACCTCGACGTCGACATCGTGGTCGGCAAACGCCAAAAGGTCCTCCTCAGGTTCGACGACAACCTCCTCGACCTCATCCAGACCGAGGTCGTCGACGACGTCCTCGAGATCCGCCCCAGCGCCGACATCGGCTTCTACGACACCACCGCCACCGACGTGCAGATCGAGATCCCCGCGCTCATTGCGTACTCGGCCTCGGGCGACACGCGCAGCGAGCTGCTCGGCGTCCGCACCGCCAACTTCGAGCTCGACCTCGACGGCGCCTCCGAGATCGCCGTGGAAGGTGAGGTCAACAAACTGTCGATCGGTGCGAGCGGCGACTCGAAGATCCACACGCGCAACCTCGAGGCCCTCGACGTCGAAATCGCCGCGAGCGGCGACTCCGACCTGACCATCTTCGCGTCGCGCTCGGTGCGCGGGTCCGTGAGCGGCGCGGGCTCGGTCACGGTGTACGGCGACCCCGAGGACACCGACATCCTCGAATCGGGCGACGTGCTCGTCGAGTACCGCTGAACGATGTTAGTCGTCGCCGCATGGCCCGACCCGAACGCCTCGGCGACGACGAACTGAAGACACACCTCGCGAAGGTCCCCGCGTGGTCCATCGTGGACGGCAAGCTGCACCGCGACCTGAAGTTCGACGACTTCACGGCGGCCTTCGGCTTCATGGCGAAGGTCGCCCTGTACGCCGAGAAGATGGACCACCACCCCGAGTGGTCGAACGTCTACAACCGGGTGTCGATCGACCTCACCACGCACGACGCCGGCGGGCTCACGGAGCTCGACTTCGCGCTCGCCGAACGCATCGATTCCGCCGTGTAGATCCGGCATGCTCCGGCCGATGGTGTCCTCGGTCGAGCGCGCGTGCGCGCGGGTGTTCGGTGCGTTCGTCCCCAACGACGCGAAGGCCGCCCGCGATCACATCGACGCGTCCCCGTTCGCTCCCACGGACCCGGTCGCGCGCGAAGCGATCTTCGAACACGCGCGTGCGTTCCTCGGGCAGCCCCTCCCGCACAAACACGACTTCGCGAACCGAACGCGGAGCACAGCGCGACCGACGACGGTCTTCGACGTCACGGCGCGCCACGTCGCCGCGGCGATTCGCGGTGGTGCGCTCGAGAAGGTGATCACGCCCGAGCGCGCGCAGCAGTTGTTCGATCAGATCGCCGCGGCACCCGACATCCCGCACGACATGGTCCACGAGGGCTGCCACTTCCGGGCGCACCTCGTCGCGAAGCGCATCGACAACGAGGGTGTCTACACCGAGAAGGTTTGGATCCGCGGCGAAGGTGATCTGCGCATCGCCTCGAGACACGCCCAGATCGGCTACACCCTCGCGATGTTCCACAACGCCACGATGGTCTACGTCGACACCGGCGACCTGCACCCCGAGCGCTGGGTGATCGACCCGACCGTCTGCGACGCGGCGGTGCCGCTCACGGCGTGGGCGAGCAACATGCGCAGCCTCTACGGCGCGCCGACCGAGTGCATCTACTCGCCACGCTTCGTCGCCCACGTCGGCGGCCTGTACCGCGACACGCCGAGTGACTGGGTCCCCAAGGACCTCGAGATCGCGCGCAAGTGGGTGAAGGAGGTCCCGGCGCTTCGCCAGGACATGATTACCGGTGACTTCGAGGGTCACCTCGAAGAGCTCACCGCCGAGGCGGTCAAGGCTTTGGCGGACGCTTCGAACGATACAGAACGAACGTGAGATCGTCGGGCTTCGAAGGGAGCCCCTCCTCGGGCGTGACCATCCGCTTCGCACACTCCGCGCGCAGCGCCTCGGCCGCCTTCGCGAGCGGGCCGCGGCGCACCCGTTCCACGATCTCCGAGAGATGCAGGTTGTCGAACAGGCCGTCGCTGCCCACGACGATCGTATCGAACGCCGACAGCTCGAGCGCCGACCCGATCTCGATCCGCATGTCCTGACTACCGACGAGGTTCGACACCACGTTGAGGTCTTCGTGGTGCAGCGCGTCCTCCGGCTCCAACACACCCGCCTCCACCTGATAGCCGACCGGCGAGTGCGACATCGTCTGCAGCTTCACCTTCCCGCGCTGCCCGACGACGAGGACCGTCGAGTCCCCCACGTGCAGCGTGCGGAGGGTACGCCCCTCGATCTGGAGCGCGGCGAGGGTCGTCGCGGCCCCCACGCCCATCTCCAGGACGCGCTGGTTCGCCCGCTCGAATCCGTCGAGCATCGCTCCGCGGAGGCTCGCGTCCTCCGGGAGGTGCTCGACCGCATCCCGCACCGAGCCCACGGCGAGCGCGGAGGCCTTGTGTCCGGAAGGGAGCCCGCCCGCGCCGTCGGCGACGGCGATGACCACCCGTCTGTCGTCGATCTCGACGAGCGCCGCGGCGTCCTGGTTCGTCTCGTCGGGATAGGCGGGTGAGCCGGAGAACACCACGGCCTGGCCCATCGGCAGGTCGTGCAACGACGCGGCCGTCATCTGCCGTTCGACATAGACGCTCGCGTTCGCTTCCATCGCTCAACGTTCAATGACCGCGCTGCGATTTACCGCACCACGGGCAGTAGTCCCAGTACTCGTGGACCACACCGTTGTGGCACCGCGAGCACTTGTCGCGCGAACCGAGAATCGGCCACGACTTGCGAACCTTCGTCCTGCACCACGGGCAGTAGCGCATGAACGGCATGAGCTCCTTGCGCGTGCACTTGCTGTTCGAGCAGCGCGCTTCGTACCGAACATCGGTGTACTCACGGTTCGTCTCGGGCTCCAGCTTTCCGCCATAACACCAGGCGCAGAACCGCCAGTCGAGTTTTTGACCGCGACCGCACCGGCCACAGCGCTGCGGGAACGACGACTCGCCCTGGTAGACCTTCTTGTGGTCGCCGCACCACGGGCAGTGGAGCATCGGCTCGCTCATCGGCCCGGCGCACCGACGGCACACCGCCTTGAGCGCGAGCTCCTTCCCGTGCTCCCGACGGAACTGTTTGATCTTGAGCGTGCGCCAGTCGGTCGGCGCCGTGACCTTCGCGGCGCGTTTCTTCGCGCGCGTGGTCGCGTGCCGGCGCGCCGTGGGTTTGAGGCGCTTGAACGCCGCGAACATCTGGTTCCCGTCCGCGAAGCGCTTGTGCTGATCGACCCAGAGCGCCTTCTTCAGGAACTTCTGGAAGTCACCCGGCACCGCGACCTTCAACCGATCGAACCCGGGCGGCGGCCACTCGTAGGGCCACTCCGGCAGGTGCCCGGTGAACATCCGGTAGAAGACCAGCCCGAGCGCAAACACGTCGCTGCGCAGGCTCGGCTTTCCGAACGCCTGCTCGGGCGCGATGTACCCGACCGTGCCCGTGCCCTCCGCGCGCACGCTCTTTCGGTTCTGCGCGAACTTCGCGATGCCGAAGTCGGCGAGGCGCAGCGTCGCGTTCGGGAAGAGGATGAAGTTGTCGGGTTTGATGTCGCAGTGGATGACGCGATGTTTGTGCGCGTACGCGAGCGCGCTCAGCATCTGCTCGGCGAAGTCGAGCGCGGTGCGCGTCGACAGACGTTTGCGCATGCGATCCGCGAGGGTACCGTCGCCGAGCGGGTAGACGATGACGAACGTCTTGTCGATGAACTCGGCGTTCTTGATCGGAAGGATGTTCGGATGATCGAGCCCCGCCGACATGCGCACTTCCTGACGGAGCGCACGCACGAGGTCGGGTTTGAAGTGACGCCAGTGCGGAACCTTCAGCGCGACCGGGATCCCTTCGATCGTGTCGTACGCGCGGTAGACCATCGCGAACCCGCCCTCACCGATCTTCTTCTCGACGCGGTACTTTCCGAGTCGCTGGCGGGCCTTCAGCACGCGCGGAGTCTGAATCGCCGCCGTGGATACATCAACGATCGGTTTCACCGCTCGGGTCGACGTCGCTGAGCGCGCCGCGCGTCGCGGTGGTCACGGAGAGGGCCCCCTCCCCCGCCCGAGCCAGGGAGAGCGCGCCGGGCGCGACGACCGGTGCACGCGCCTGGATCAGCTCGATCGCAGCGCTCGCGGCGATGGTCAGGTCGCGCCCGACATCCCCGATGACGAACGCATCGAGCGCCGAGACGGCCTCGATCCCGGCGACCCGCCCCAGCGCGTCGATCGCGGCGAGCAGGAGGTTCTCCTCGCGACGCTTCAGGGCGGACAGGAACGTGGACGTCGCGGCGGCCCCCTGGATGCGCTCCAACGCACGCACCGCGGCGGTCGCGCGTTTGGGCGAAGCCTCCATCACCAACCGCGCGATCGACGGACCGGCCGGTGCGTAGCGCATCCTTCCGGCGATTCGGATGGCCTCGTCGACGACGTCCAGGACCCCGGACGTCAGCGCATCCATCACGGTGTCCCCCTGGCGCTCCGAGGGGAGGCGCTGCACGAGGTGAATCAACGCCCGCGCTCGGAGCGCGCCCGGTACGGTGGCGTCCTTCACCATCTGCGCGAGGCCGTCGGTCCGGTCGTCGTAGCGGAGCACCACGAGGCGCAGCTCGGGATCTTCGGCTTCCTCGACGATCCGCCGCGCGACCTGAGCCCCTTCCCCGTCCCGATCGAGGAGGTGGACCAGAGCGTCGACCCGCGCGCGCGCGGTGCTGCTCCTCAGGTTCTCGAACAGGAGCTTCGTGACGTCGATCCGCCCCCCTTCGAACTGGGCGTTCTCGAGGCGGTCGACGAGCCGGGCGAGCACGTCGATCACGGTGTCGACGATGCGGTGCTCGACCTGGGTCTCGACCTCCAACCCGAGGATTCCGTCGTGGATCGAGAGCATCTGGAGGGTCGTCCACACGTCGGACGGGCAGAAGCTGGGCCCGCCGAGGATCGCGCTCGCGAGGGCGTCGTCACCGATGGCGGTCTCGGAGACCAGCGTGGTCAGCGCCAACCCCGGACCGAGGATGTCGCGCGCGTCGATCGACACCTGTGCACGCACCATGCGCGCCCCCTGGTCGAGGTCGGGCGGCTCGCTCCACGTCTGCTGCTGTACGAGCACCACCCGGTCGTTCGCGACGGTTCGCCAGTGGCTGGGGAGGAGCGAGCGCGTCGCCCACTCGGGGCGGCCCGTCGAGAACGCCTCGAGGTCCTCCTGCGTCGCCGGGAGGAACCGCCGGCGACTCTTCGGCGCGTAGGCAACCGCGGCGGCGCGCCCGAGGAGCCGGCTCATGAAGAACAGCGGGTCCACGGGTCGCTCCGTTTTAACATCATCGCTTGCGCGCGAAGAAGGCGCCTCGGCGGTCCGACCGCGAACAGGCCGTCGCAGGGGCGCGGCAACCCCATCGACAGCCGTGCCGTGGTCGAGGAACAATCCGCGACGTGGGCGGGCTGGAGATCCTAGTACCGATCGCGGCCGGCGCGGTCGTGCTCGTCCTGCAGGCGATGTGGCGGTCCCGGTCCGACGACACGTGGCGCGCCGCAGCCTCGTCCCTCGGGCTCACCTTCGAGGCGTCCGGCCTCACCGGCGGTCCGAAGATCACCGGCCACCTGGATCACTATGCGGTCACGGTGGAGATGAAGCGTAGCGGCAGCGGCTCCGGCGACAACTTCACGGTCGTGACGGTGGACGGCGGCACGCGCATCCCGAACGACATCGCGCTCGCGAGCGAGACGTTCTGGTCGGGGCTCGACGTGCTCGGTCAGGAGATCATCGTCGGGGAGAAGGAGTTCGATGACCTCGTCCGCGTACGCGGCGTGGAGAGCACTCTCCTCGCGGTACTGACCGGCGAAGCGCGCGCCGCAGTCGCGGAGCTCGTGCGCAAGGACCGCGGCGTCGTGAAGGACGGCCAGGTCACTTCGTCGCGCCCCGGCCACGAGCGCGACGGCAACAAGATCGAGGCGCGCGTTCGTCGCATGGTTCGCATCGCGCAGCTCATGTCGATCCGCGAGCAGGAGATCCCGGAGCGCCTCGCGCAGAACGTGGCGTCCGATCCGTCGTCCGGCGTTCGCCACCGCAACCTCGACTACCTCCGGCGCTTCTTCTGGCGGCACGCCAAGACCATGCCCGCCGCGGAGGCCGCGCTCACCGACAAGACCCACCGCGTCCGCCTCCTCGCGGGTCGCATCTGCGGCGGTCGGGGCATCGACGCGCTCCAGGGCCTCGTCGACGATCCGACCTCCCCGCGCGACGTCGCGGCTGAGGCGTTCGGGCTCCTCACGGAGCGACTCCCCCGCGCGGACCTCGAGACCCGCACCCTCGATGTCCTGCGCAGCCCGAACGATCCGCTGGTGATCCAAGCGCTCCTCACCGTCCGACGCGAACGCTTCGTCGCGGCGCGTGCGAGGGTGACCGGCCTCCTCGAAGGCCGCCGAACCGCGGTGGTCGCGGCCGCGGCGCGGGCGATGGGTGTCATCGACGACCCGCGCACCACACGTGTACTGCTCCCGCTCCTCGACCACGCCGAGGACGAGGTGAAGATCGCCGCCTGCGCGGCGCTCGGTGAAGCCGGCACGATCGACGCCGTCGAGTCGTTGATGGACCACGCGAAGGGGCTCTTCAAGAACGCGCAGCTCAAGTCCGCCGCGCGCGGGGCCATCGAAGCGATCCAGGGGCGCGTCGGCGGCGCGGAGGGTGCGGACGGTGGGCGCCTCTCGGTGATCGACCCGGAGCAAGAGGGGTTGCTCTCGGTGGTCGCGACGAAGGATCCCGGCGCGCTCAGCGTCGCGGCCGGCGAGGTCGCGATCGTCGACGACGACGATCAGTGAATGAGCACGTAGAAGTCGAAGAGGACCTGCACCTGCAGCAGCGCGTCGATGTCGCCGAACGCGCCCTCCCCGACCCAGACCCCCACCTCCGGGATGACACCGAGCGCCGTTCGCTGGGAGGTCGGGATCGGGATGGGGAAGCCGTAAGCGACGCCACCGAACCCCGCCTCGGCGTCCGTCAGGCGGGTCCCGCCGAAGAACCGGACGGCGCCCTTCGGCGTCCACAGGTGGACGGAGAGCTCGAAGCGGAGCGCGTCTACGAAGCGCAGGCCCGGGTCCTCGCCGCCGGTGATGTTGGCGTCGATCAGCAGACCACCGCCGCTTCGGATGTCGATGAACCCCGCGCCCAGCCCGAGGCGCCCGGTGAAACGCGGGTCGGCGCCGAGCACTTCGTAGCCGGCGGCCAGACCGGTCCGCGCGTGGGTTACGAATTTCGTATCGTTCGCGTCGGCGACGCTCGGCACGAACATCGCGAGCGCAACGAGCCAGCTCCACTTCGCCATCGTCGTCGGGTGTACTTCGACCCTGGCGATCCGGCCAAGCCCATGCGGGCGCGCACGCTCTTTCAAGGTCTGAAGATCGCCGCGCCCAGCGGCGGCAACGTCAACCCCAACGAGTACGGCCGACCGTGCGCCTCGATCGCCTCGGCCTGGACCTCGCCCAGGTTGCCCTGCCCGCTCCCTCCGTAGGAGCGCGCGTCGGTGTTGAGGACCTCGCGCCACGTGCCGCCCGACGGGACGCCGATGCGATAGCCCTCGCGCACGATCGGCGTGAAGTTGAAGACGGCGAGGAGCACGTCCTCGGGCTCCGCGCCGCGGCGCAGGTAGGCGAGCACGCTGTTGTCGCGATCGCTGCAGTCGATCCACTCGAAGCCGCCGGGCTCACAGTCCTTCGCGTGCAGCACGGGCTGCTCCGCGTACAGGCGCGCGAGGTCGCCGAGGCACCGCATCAGGCCGCGGTGCTCGGGGTGCTCGAGGAGGTGCCAGTCAACGCTCCCCTCGTGGCTCCACTCGCTCCACTGGCCGACTTCGCCGCCCATGAAGAGGAGCTTCTTCCCCGGCTGCGTGAACATGTACGCGTAGAGGAGCCGCAGGTTGGCGCGCCGTTGCCAGTCGTCGCCCGGCATCTTCTCCAGCAGCGAGCCCTTCAGGTGCACGACCTCGTCGTGTGACAGCGGCATCACGAAGTTCTCGGTGTCCATGTAGATGCTGCGGAACGTGAGCTGATCCTGGTGATAGCGGCGGTGGATGGGGTCGCGCTCCATGTACGCGAGCGTGTCGTGCATCCAACCCATGTCCCACTTCATCGTGAACCCGAGCCCGCCGAGCTCGACGGGGCGCGAGACCATCGGCCAGGCGGTCGACTCCTCGGCGATCGTCACGGCGCCCGGGAACTCCGCGTGCACCATCGTGTTGAGCGTGCGCAGGAAGTCCATCGCCTCCAGGTTCTCGCGTCCGCCGTAGCGGTTCGGGATCCACTCGCCGGTGTCGCGCGAGTAGTCGAGGTAGAGCATCGACGCCACCGCATCCACGCGCAGGCCGTCGATGTGGAATCGTTCCATCCAGTAGAACGCGCTACTCAGTAGAAAGCTGCGAACTTCATTGCGTCCGTAGTTGAAGATCGCGCTCTTCCAGTCCGGGTGGAAACCTTGGCGCGGGTCCGCGTGCTCGAACAGGTGCGTGCCGTCGAAGTACGCGAGTCCGTGTTCGTCCGTCGGGAAGTGCGACGGCACCCAGTCGAGGAGGACGCCGATGTCACGCTGGTGGAGGTAGTCGATGAACCACCGCAGATCGTCCGGCGACCCATAGCGCGAGGTCGGCGCGAAGTAGCCGCACGTCTGGTAGCCCCACGATCCGTAGAACGGGTGCTCCATCACCGGGAGGAGCTCGATGTGTGTGAACCCCATCTCCTTCACGTGCTGCGCGAGGCGCGGGGCCGCCTCGCGGTAGGTGAGCGAGCGGTTGCCCTCCTCCACCACACGACGCCACGAACCGAGGTGCACCTCGTAGATCGACATCGGCGAGGACAGCGGCGGCCGCGGAGCGCGGGCCTTCAGCCAAGCGTCGTCGTTCCAGGTGTGCTGCTCCTCCGCGACGACCGACGCCGTCTTCGGCGGGATCTCGGCCGCGAAGCCGAACGGGTCCGCCTTCTCGACGCGGTACCCGTCGACGCGCGACTCGATCCCGTACTTGTACGTCGCCCCGACCCCGACGCCGGCGACGAACCCCGCCCAGACCCCGGAGCTCGCGACGGGCTCGAGACGGTGCTGCCCGCCGTGCCAGCCGTTGAAGTCACCGAGGACCGAGACACACTCGGCGTTCGGCGCCCAGACCGCGAAGTGGGTCCCGGCGACGCCGTCCTGTGTCCCCGGGTGCGCCCCGAGCTTCTCGAAGAGGCGCGCGTGCGTCCCCTCCGCGAACAGGTGCAGATCCACGTCCCCCAACCGACTCATCGAGCCGTGTCTTTCCCGTCGTCGGGCCCCCTGGCAAGGAGGAACTACTTCGCGGCGATCTCGCGTTCGAGCTGCCGGAGGGTCTCGACCACGTCTCGGCGCACGGAAGGCACCCGTTGGGCGGTCGCGTAGGGGATCTTGAAGTAGCGGGTCCTCAGCGGATCGGCGACGTCATCACCCCGTAGGGCGCCGAGTCGCTCCAGCGCCTGACCGACGCGCAGGTACCGTTCACGCAGCTCGCTGACCGGAGGGATCGCGGGGGCCTCGTCGACCTTCGGTGCGGCCTTGGGGGCGGTCTTGGGCGCCGACTTCGCGGTCGACGTCGGCGCGGGCGGCTTCGGCGGCGCCGCTTCCTTCGGGATCGTGTTGGCCTCGGCCTGTTTCTTCGGCACCGACACGACGCTCGGCGCGGGGCGGCGGCGCGGCGGTGCGCGCTTCACCGCGGCGGCCGGGGCCTCGTCCGCGAGCGCGGGCGTCTCGGCCTCGACGGCCTCTTCCGGAGGCGCGCGTTCCGGTTCGGTCGGTTCGGTCAGTTCGATGGGTTCGAGCTTCGCGGGTTCGTCGGCGCCTTCGAGCGCGTCCAGCTCGGCGTCGAGGGCGTCGACCTGGGCGTCCGCCGCGGGCGTCGCTCGCCTCGGTGACACGCGCGTCGGCGTCGCGCCCTCGCTGAGCTCGACGAGCTTGGTCTCCTTCGCCTCGGAACGCGTGACGAGGTAGCCGGCGGCGCCGAGGCCGATGACGCAGATCGCGGCGAGCCCGATGAGCATCGGTGCCGGACCTCGCTGGACGGACGCGTACATCGCGCTGCTGTCCCCGGCGTGGGTCGGGGCCGTCATCGCGGCGGCTTCGCCGTCCATGGCTTCGAGCGCGGCGATGACCTCTTCGCAGGTCTGGAAGCGATCTTCGACGGCCCGCTCGGTGAGTTTGTCGAGCAGCGACTGCATCGCGGTCGACACCTCGGCGTCCGGCGCGCGGTCGACGACCGGCGGGATCGGATCACACATCAGCCGCTGCAGGACGGTGACGGCCTCGCCGTCGAACGGCGCGCGACCGGCGAGCGCGTAGTACAGGCAGACGCCGAAGCTGAAGAGGTCCGCCGTCGGACCCACGGACTCGCCGAGCGCTTGCTCGGGCGCCATGAACGACGGCGTCCCGACGATGCACCCCGACTGCGTGAGGCGCGCGTCCTGCTGCTTGCGGTTGCCCTCGTCGAGGAACGCCACGCCGAAGTCGACGATCTTCGGCACCTCGCGCGAGCCCTGCTTCACGACGATGATGTTCTCGGGTTTGAGGTCGCGGTGGACCAACCCGGCCTCGTGCGCGTGCGCGAGCCCGTGGAGGATCTCGACGCCCAGGTTTCGGACGTCGGCCTCTTCGAGCCGGCCCTTCTCGCGCACCATCTGGCCGAGCGTCTTGCCCTCGATGAACTCCATCGCGATGTACAAGAGCCCGGCGTCGGTCTCACCGAAGTCGACGACGGACACGACGTTCGGGTGGGTCAGCCGACTCGCGGCCTCCGCCTCACGCGCGAAGCGCGCGCGCATCTGTTCGTTGGCCGCGAGGTCGCCGAAGAGGACCTTCACGGCGAACATGCGCGACACGCGGTTGTGACGCGCGCGGTACACGCGCCCCATCGCGCCTTCGCCGACACACTCGATGATGACGTACCGCCCGCCCAGCGTGCCGCCGACGAGCGGGTCGTCGTTGCGGTACACGAGGTGGCCGCCGTCGAGCGGGCAGCGCGAGTACGCCGTGCGATACACGGCGCAGCACCGCTCGCAGACGCGACGCGGCGGTTCCTCCGGCACGAAATCGGCGGTCTCTTCGACTTCGTAGCTCAGAACCGAACCCCCCAGGACGCACGCACACCATCGCGCGTCGGCGCGACTTCGACGGAGGGCTCGGCGTCCGCGTCACCCGTCAGCACGTAGAGTACGACGGCAACGCCCGCGGATACGAGCGCACCCGCGTACAGGAGGTCGGCCACGAGCGCCTTCGTCTCCATGGCGTCGACCCGCGACGCATCACACGCGCGCCGGTCGCACATGTCGTCTTCGAGCGATGACTCGTCGGACGCGGCCGAGACCCCCGCGACGATTCCCCCGATCAGAAGCGCGGCACCCACGCCCCCCGCCGCGAAGACGGGCGCGAGGTTGGGCTCGGGGGTCGCGACGACCTGCACGGTCGTGTCGCCGGCCTCCCCCTTCACCTCGGCGTCGGCGATCTGTTCGGGGGGCCGACGTTCGACGCCGGGCAGCAACCCGGGCGCCGCGCGGCGAAACACCGGCTCACGTGCGGCGCCGGACTCCAGCCGGATCGCGTCGCGCGGGAGGGTTCGGTTCGCCTCGGCGTCGACCCAAGTCGTGTCGATCTGGAGCGCGTCGCCGACCTGCAACAGGACGAGCATCAACAGCTGTCGTGCTTCGAGGCGCGCGCTGAGGTCCTTCAGACACTCGGCCTTGGCGATGCACTCTTCGTCGAGCCCACCCGTCGGGAGGCGACGCTCCGTCTCCTCGCCGGAGATCACGTCGACCTTCAGCTCCTTCTCGAGCGAGGCCGCGAGCTCGTCCGCGAGCGCGTTGGCGTCGTCGCGCGTGACGTTGACGGTCAACGACACGACGATCCCCACGCGCTCGACCGCGAGCGCTTCGGTGCCCGCGAGGGCGCTGACGAGCCCGGCGGCGATCAGGGCACCACGGCGATGTCGATACATGTCTCTCCCTTGTCGTTGCCGAGCCCGCCCGGCGCGGCGGCGCAGACGGTGTGCAGTCCGGGCATCACGTTGTTGAAGGTGTACTGGGCGGTCCCGTTGATCGGCGTCGCGGAGCCGGGGCTGATCGTGTCGATCGACATCGGATAGTCGAACCCGTTCTGCGCGAGCATCGAGACGGTCACCGTGGAGCCCGTGAAGATCACGTCGGTCGTGAGGAACGCCGGGCCACGCCGGTCGTGGGTGTTGGTCTCCTCCGGAGCGATCGAGATCTGTGGGTTGCCGACCGGGATGTCGAGGCGCGTGCGCCCGCGGGCTCCCGCCCCGCCGTTGTTGCCGGGGCAGCCGCCCGCGACGCCACCGGCGCCGCCCGTGACGTCGAACGCGAAGTTCGTCGCACCGACGAGCTCGCGTCCGCGGACGAGGATCGATCCGCCGGAGCCACCGCCGCCGGGGCCGCCGTCGACCACACCACAGCCGCCGCCGACGCCGGCTTCTCCGCGTACCGAGATCGTCATGCCGGCGATCTCGAGCGCACCGAGGCTGGTCAGCGCGACGACACCGCCGCCACCGCCACCGCGCGAACCCGCAGTCACGGCGAACGCACCGCCGCCGCCGCCGTTGCCGCGCGCCGACGAGAGCGGGAACAGCCACGCGCCCGAGGTCGCTTGCCCACCGTTACCGGCGCCGCCCGTCGCGCCCGCGGTGGCGTTGCCGCCGCCGCCGCCGCCCGAGCGTCCGCCCTGGGCGCCACAACCTCCGTTGCCGTTGGAGCCGCCCGCACCGCAGCCGCCGGCCGAGGCTTGTCCGTTGGCGCCGTCGATGCGGATCGTACCGGCGATCTGCATGCGCCCCGTCGCGGTGAGATCGAGGGGGCTGTTCTGGTCGCCGGTGACGGTGAGCTCGACGCCCGAGGGGATCACGACCTCGGCGTAGCGTCCGTTGAGGTCGGATGCGGCCTCCGGGCCGGACGTGGAGATCGTCAGCTCGTCGAGCGCGGTCAGCGTGAGGTGCGCGACGCCGAAGACAGGTCCGTTCGCCCCGTCGCGAACTTGGAGGACGACCTCGCGGTCGTTGTCACCTTGGCCCCACACCGCGTCGACCGGGACGCCGACGGGGATGGCGATCATGTCGGCGCCGACGACGGGGGTGCCGAGATCGATCGGGTGCGCAGCGACCTGCGTGACGACCGCGTTCACGGGGAGCGCCGCGCCCGAGATCACGATCGGGACGGGCACGGCGGTGCCCATGCCTTCTTCGAGATCCGCGGGCTCGACCGTGAGTAGCTCGACGCCGCCGTCGATCTGACCGCCGTCGCGTCCCCCGTCGCGCGGACCGGCGTCGCGGTGGATGCCGCTGTCGCGTTCGAAGCCCGCGTCGCGTTCGCCGCCGTCGCGATCTCCAGCGTCGCGATCGCCGCCGTCGATGACGCCGCCATCGCGATCGCCACCGTCGAGCTGGCCGCCGTCGACGTCACCCGCGTCGGGCGCGCCGCTGTCTCGATTCGGATCACCTGCGTCGCGCTCGACGATGGAGCCGTCGTAGCGAAACGCATCGCCGTCCACGATGAAGGAACACGCACCCGTCAGTGCGAACAGTGCGGTCGCGAAGAGGTGTGCGCCCAGGCCCACGTCGAGCCGAATCGTAGCGCACCGCGTTTTTGTCTTCGCCTTCCTCACCGAGACCCCGAACTACACAATCGAACCGCGCAAGATCCGCTGTAGCCTGCTAAGGTCGCGTTCCCGTGTCGGTCCCTCGAACGCACACCGTCACCCTACCCCCCGACGTCGGCCTCGTGCTCATCGGTCGCAACGAAGGCCAACGCTTAGTACGTGCTCTGGAGCGCCTCGGAACGCAACCCGCGCGCTGCGTTTATGTCGACTCCGGGTCCACCGACGGCAGCGTGGCAAACGTCGCATCGCGAGACATCGCGGTGGTCGAGCTCGACGAGAGCGCCCCCTTCACCGCAGCCCGTGCGCGCAACACCGGCTTTCGCTATCTGAGCGAGCGCTGGCCCGAGACGCAGTACGTGATGTTCCTCGACGGCGACTGCGTGCTTCACCTCGACTGGCTCGAGACCGCCGCCGCGGCGTTTCGGGGGGACGATCGACTCGGGGTCGCGACCGGCGTGTTGCGCGAAGTGAACCCGGACGCCTCCGTGTACAACCGCCTGTGCGACATGGAGTGGAACGGGCCCGTCGGTCCGATCGACGCGTGCGGCGGCAACGCGATGATCCGCGCCGAGGCCTACCGCGCGGCCGGGGGCATGCGCACTGATCTGATCGCCGGCGAAGAAGCCGAGCTGCACCTGCGCCTGCGGCAGGCCGGTTGGAAGGTCGTCCGCCTCGACGCCCCGATGGCGCACCACGACGCCGAGCTCTTCCACTTCTCGCAGTGGTGGAAACGCAGCATCCGCAGCGGACACGCCTGCGCCGAGGGTGCGTTCCTCCACGGCGAAGGGCCGGAGGCCCACCAGACCAAAGAGGTGCGCAGCAACTGGTTCTGGGGCCTCGCGGTCCCGGCGGCGAGCGTCGGGTTGCTCGCGCCGACGCTCGGGCTGTCGACTGCGCTGGTGGGCGTCGGTTACCCGGTGCTCTACGGCAAAGTCCTGAAGAACCAACTCGAGCAGGGCAAGACCCTCGCGGACGCCGAGCTGTACGCGCGTTATACGGTGCTCGGCAAAGTGCCGCAGGCGCTCGGGCAGCTGACGTTCTGGGTCAACCGCGCGCGCGGGAAACGCGCCAAGCTCTACGAGTACAAGGACACGCATGTCTGAAGCCACGCAGCCCTCCACGACGATCGTCATCGTCACCTACAACTCGATGAGCCTCATCGACGACACCCTCCGCACGGCGCAGCGCTGTCACGACGCCGGCCTCGCGAAGTGTGTCGTCGTCGACAACGAGAGCAAGGACGGGACGGCCGACCACATCGCGTCGGCGTTCCCGTTCGTGAACCTCGTTCGCTCCGGCGGCAACCTCGGCTTCGGGCGCGGCAACAACCGCGGCTTCGAAGAAGTCGACACCAAGTACACGCTCTTCTTGAACCCCGACGCGCGCTGCGAGCCCGACGCGCTGAAGACGATGATCGACTTCATGGAAGCGCACCCCGACGCCGGCGTGTGTGGACCCGCGGGCAAACTCACGGAGGGTGGGCTGCACGCCGCCGGGCGGGCGCCGACGCCGGGCATGGTGTTGCGCGACGCCCTCGGACGGACCCGCCCCTCGGATCTCGCGGCGCCGATCGAGCCGGGGTCGGCACCGAAACAGGTCGAGTGGATCCCAGGCGCGGCGCTGATGTTTTCGAGCCAGGTGTTCCTCGCGCTCGGTGGATTCGATCCGCGGTTCTTCCTGTACTGGGAGGAGACCGACCTCCTCCTACGCGTGCGGGAGTACGGCGCCCAGGTGTGGGCGGTGGGTACCGCGGTGATCGACCACGTCGGCGGCGCGTCCGCGGTGCGCGAGAACCGCAACATGTATCGCGGGTGCCTCGCGGAGCACTACTTCCAGAGCCGCTTCTATTACCTGTCGAAACACTACGGGCGCCGCGGTGCGTACGCGGTGGAGGTCGGTGAGACGGCGCTGTTCGCGCTGCGGGCCCTGCCGCAACGGCTTCGTGGGCGTACGCGGTCGATGCTCGAGGAACGGATGACCGGCCCGTTCTTCGAGATGCCGCGCCTCCCCTGACGCGCTATCATTCGAGCCACTCGGGATGGCGGATCTTCGCGGTCAGCAGTTCGGCCCCTACGTCGTGCTCGAACGGATCGCGCGCGGCGGGATGGCGGACATCTTCCTCGCGAAACGCCACGGTCACGCGGGCTTCGAGAAGCTCGTCGTCCTGAAGAAGATCCGACCGCGCTACGCCGAGAAGGCGGTGCTCCGACGGCTCCTGATCCACGAGGCGAAGCTCGCGGCGAAGCTCGTGCACCTCAACGTCGTGCAGGTGCACGACCTCGGTGAGATCGACGGCGTCGTGTTCATCGCGATGGAGTACGTGCGCGGGCGCGACCTCGCCGCGGTGCTCTCTCACGCGGCGGCGCGCCGCGAGATCCTCCCCGTCGACATCACGCTGTTCATCGCGACCCAGCTCGTCGGCGGGCTGACCTACGCCCACGCGATGGTCGACGACGCGGGAGAGAACCTCGGCATCGTCCACCGCGACGTGTCGCCGCACAACGTGCTCATCTCCTACGAGGGTGAGGTCAAGATCACCGACTTCGGAATCGCGCGCGCGCGCATCGAGGGCGCGATCGATCAGAACCTCCGCGGGAAGTTCGGGTACATGTCGCCCGAGCAGGTCAACGACATCGAGGTCGACCAACGCGCGGACATCTTCAGCACGGGTGTCGTGCTCTGGGAGATGCTGACCGGGCGCCGCCTCTTCCACTCCACGGACTCCGAAGAGGCGATGCGCCGCATCCTCCACGCGGACATCCTGCCTCCGTCGACGATCAACCCACTCGTGCCGCGGGAGCTGGACGTCGTCGTGCTGCGTTGCCTCGCACGGGATCGCAACGACCGCCCGAGCTCGATGCGTTCGTTGTCGCGGAAGCTGCACCGGATCATCGAGGCCTTCACGCGGCGCGCGCAGACCCGCGAGCTCGCGGTCTACATGCGCCGGCAGTTCGGTCGCATCGGCGGCTATCAGCCCGGGCTCCCCACGCCGGTGCACGCGTTCGTACCCACGCGCTACGCGACCGCGCCCAACACGAAGAACGCGCTGGGGCAGATGTTGATCGAGCTGGGCGTCACGACCGACGCCGACGTGGAGCTCGCGCTCGCCGAGCAGCGCGCGGGCGGCGGTCGCGTCGGTGAGTTGCTGCTGAGCGCGGGGGCGATCACCGAGGACGATCTCGCGTTGGGGCTGGCGCGCCAGTCGCAGTCGAAGTGGATGTCGGAGATGGAGCTGCTGAGTGCACCGCCGCGCCCGGAGCTGCTGGAGCGCTTCCCACGCTCGGGCGCCGAGGATCTGCTGATGCTCCCGCTCGGCGTTGGCGACGAAGGGCGCTCCGTCGACCTCGTGGTGTCGGATCCGTTCGACCACGCGCGGCTGCAGGAGGCGAAGGTCGTGCTGGGGGTGTCGCAGATCGTCCCGCACGTCGCGGCGCGCTCCGCGATCCGCGCGGCGATCGATGCGTGGTACCCGGAGGCGACCGCGGTCGCGGAGCCCACGGCGTCCCCGCTGCCCGCGGGTCCGCCGGTGCTGATCGCGGACGCGGACCTCGCGTTGATCACCCCGCTGATCGAACAGCTTCGCGCGGAGGATCAGGACTTCGTCGCGGCGACCACCGGGCGTGACGCGCACGCGTTGATCGGGTCCCGACCGCCGATCGTCGCGCTGCTCGACGTCGCGATGCCGGACATCGACGGCCTGAACCTCTGCCTGGAGCTGCTGCGCCGCGCGCCCGACGCGATCGTGTTCCTCACCGCCGAGAGCCCGACCGAGGCGCAGCGAACGAAGGCCTTGGCGATCGGCGCGACGGACATGATCGAAAAGCCGTTCTCGGCGTCGGTGGTGAGCTCGAAGATCCGACGCGCCCTCAAACGCCACGCACGCGCCGTACCCACCCGCGCCGCGCTGCGCTTCGAAGGCGTGAGCGGATCGCTCCGCGAGATGAGCGCGCTCGACATCGTGCAGAGCCTCGAGGTCGGGATGAAGACGGCGCACGTCGTCCTCCAGTACGAGGACGGCCGCCGCGGCGAGATCGGCGTGACCGAGGGCCGCGTCGTCGGCTCTGCGACCACGTCGAGCCGCGGGGAGATCGCCTTCTTCGAGCTGGTCGCCCCGGGCGCCGGGATGTTCCGCATCGAGTACCGGACCACGAGCCTGGAGACGACGGTCCACACGCCGAACACCGAGCTGATGGTCCAGGCGCTGGAGCTGCTCGACCCCGGCGAGGCAAAGCCGAAGACCGACGACCTGGTGCTGTCGCCGCTCCCCGAATAGGTCGGTCGCGACAAGCGCCCAACCATTGCCACTGTGGACCGTCGTCTACGGTTTGCCGTGGCCTCCCGTACACAATTGAAGGTCGCGCCGCGTGCCCCTTAGGGTCGTCGACCATGCGCGCTCGACTCGTCCTCCCGTTGCTCACAATCGTTCTGGCCTGCGCCGGCACGGAAGCCGAGGAGGACTACCCGCCGCACGGGATGGAGGAGATCGAAGCGCCCGTCGGGTTCGAGAAGAGCGAGCTGTCCGCGCGGGTCTCGGGGCCGTGGCGCATCCCGGCGTCGACGCGTGCGATCGGCGATCGGCAGGACGTCGAGTACGTCGGCGCGGGCGCGTGGATAGGGACGCGAGGTTGCTCGAGCGGCCTCACCTCGGGCGCGCGCGCCCTGCGTGATGATCTCGTGGACCTCTTCCCGCAGACGATCGGCATCGGCGGCTTCGCGTGCCGACCGATCCGCGGGAGCACCACGCGCATGAGCGTGCACGGCACCGGCCGCGCGCTCGACATTCACATCGCGACGCTCGCGGGTGACGCCGACAACGGCGAAGGCGACCCCGTCGGCAACTGGCTGATCGAGAACGCGGAGCAGATCGGCGTCCAATACATCATCTGGGACCGCTGGACGTGGCGCGCTGACCGGCCCGACGGCAGCAAGGACCGCTCCTACGGCGGCACGCACCCGCACCACGATCACCTCCACATCGAGCTGTCGCTCGACGCCGCCGCGCAGCGCACGCCGTACTTCAACGCGCCGGTGTGCGGCGACAACGTGTGCGGCGGCGCGGAGTCGTGCGGGAGCTGCTCGAGCGACTGCGGCGTGTGCGGCCCATTCGAAGACGTCGCCGCCGACCACCCCTTCGTCCGCGGCATCACGTGGATGAAGGACGAGCGCATCACACGAGGCTGCACTTCGGACGGGAGCCGCTTCTGCCCCGACGATGCGATGACCCGCGCGCAGCTCGCGACGTTCTTCGTACGGGCGTTCGATCTTTCGCCGTCGAACACCAACGCCTTCGACGACGACGACAACAGCGCGCACGAAGCCGCGATCAACGCGCTCGCCGCCGCCGGCGTCACCTCCGGGTGTGGCGCGCGACGGTTCTGCCCCGACGACTACGTGAAGCGCGATCAGATCGCCTCGTTCCTCGCGCGTGCCTTGTCGCTCCCCAACGTGACGCGCGACTTCTTCAGCGACGACGCCGGCAACACTCACGAGTCCGCCATCAACCGCATCGCGGCGGCGAACATCACGAGCGGCTGCGGCAACGGGCGTTACTGCCCGGACCGCAACGTCACCCGCGGCCAGATGGCGACGTTCCTCTACCGAGCGATCTGCGCGAACGGCTCGTGCCCGGCGGCGCCGTTCGCGGACGTCCCGCGCTCCCACCCCTTCGCGGCGTCGATCGCGTGGATGAAGGACCAGGGGATCACCAACGGCTGCAACGCGGACGGGACGCGCTACTGCCCGGACGAACCCGTGCGCCGCGACCACATGGCGGCGTTCCTCGTGCGCGCGCTGTCGTTGCCGAACACCCCCACGGATCACTTCGCGGACGACGAAGGGTCGGCGTTCGAGGACGCGATCAACCGGCTCGCCGCCGCGGGCATCACGTCCGGGTGCGGCGCGTCGCGGTACTGTCCGCTGGACCCCGTGACCCGCGAGCAGATGGCGTCGTTCCTCGCGCGCGCCCTGCATCTCCCCGCGACGAGCGCCGACTACTTCACCGACGACGAGACTTCGGTGCACGAGGGGGCCATCAACCGCATCGCGGAGGCGAACATCACCAACGGCTGCGGCGGGACGCGGTACTGCCCCGCCGACGAGATCACGCGCGGTCAGCTCGCGGCGTTCCTCCATCGCGCGCTGCGTTGACTTGATTCCGCGCCGCGCGCCGCGTTATCGTAAGTGCGATGATTACACTTGAGGCGACCACGGAGATCGCCGCGGGGGTGACGATGCCCCACTTCGGGCTCGGGGTGTTCCGCGCGGGCGACGCGACGTACGACGCCGTACGGTGGGCGCTGGACGCCGGCTACCGCCACGTCGACACCGCGCGCATCTACCGCAACGAAGCGGACGTCGGGCGCGCGCTGCGCGAGAGCGACGTCGACCGCGCCGAAGTGTTCGTCACGACCAAGCTGTGGAACGACGACCAGGGCTACGAGAAGACGAAGCGCGCGTTCGACAAGAGCCTCGATCGCCTCGGCCTCGAGTACGTCGACCTGTACCTGATGCACTGGCCGGTGGCCGAGAAGCGCCTCGCGTCGTGGCGCGCGATGGAGGAGATCCTCGACGGCGGGCGCACGAAGGCGATCGGCGTCAGCAACTTCACGGAGCGGCACCTCGACGAGCTCCTCGCGGGCGCACGGATCAAGCCGGCCGTGAACCAGTTCGAGCTCCACCCCCTGCTGCCCCAGCCCGCGCTCGTCGAGCACTGTCGAAAGCTGGGCGTGACGGTGGAGGCCTACAGCCCGCTCGCGAAGGCGCAGCACTTCGACGAACCCGCGATCGTCGCGGTCGCCGAGGCGCTCGGCAAGTCACCCGCGCAGGTCATGATCCGCTGGGGCCTCGAGAAGGGCTTCGTCGTGATCCCGAAGTCCCAGAGCCAAGCCCGCATCCACGAGAACATGGCCGTGTTCGACTTCGAGCTCGGCCCTCACCTCGCGGCGCTCGACGCGATCGAAGCGCGTCACCGCTGCGCGTGGGATCCGAACGCCGTTCCCTGATGTTCTCCAACAGCCACTTCGCGCTCGCGACCCACGTCCTCGCCGTCCTCGCCATTCGCGACGAAGGCCCGGTGACGTCCGCGCAGCTCGCCCAGAGCATCAACACGAACCCCGCGTTCCTGCGTGCGCTGCTCGGCCGGCTCAAGAAGGCCGGGCTCGTGGAGGTCACGCTCGGCAAGGGCGGCGGCGCCATGCTCGCGAAGCCGGCGAAGAAGATCTCGCTGCACGACGTCTACCGCGCCGTGGATCCGGAGCCCGAGCGCTGCCTCCACCGCTGCGAGCCCAACGCGGAGTGCGTCGTCGGCCGCAACATCACGACCGTGCTCGACGACGTCATGGACGAGGTCGAGTCGGCGGTCGCCAAGAAGCTCGCCCGACGCAACGTGCAGGAGGTCGCCGAAGAGCTCCTCGCATTGGGCTGACGCGCGCACTCCCCGCCGTCGGTTGACACCGTTCACGCCGCCCGACACAACGTACGCGTGCTGCCGATCGAGGCGGAGCTGGAGCGGTTCGGACCCCAGATCGAGGCCTGGTTGCGTGCGAGCCTCCGTGATCCGGTCGACGCCGAGGAGGCCTGGAGCTCCGCGCGGGAGCGTATCGTCGCCGGGTTCGCGTCCCTTCGCGCGGACGACGAACGCGCGCGGTGCGCGTGGATGTACACGATCGCGCGCCGCGAGATGTACCGCCTCCTAGAGCGACGCGCCCGGGTGCGGGAGCGCGAGCGTGCGCTGCGGACCGACGAAGTCGGCCGCATCGTGCAGTCGGGGCCCGGGTTGAGCACGCAGCTGCGCGAGGCCGACCGGCGCGATCAGCTCGAACGTGGAGTGGCTGCGCTCCTCGAAGACCTCGACCCGGAAGAGACCGCGCTGCTGGTGCTCCGTTTCCAGGAGGGTGCGTCTCACCAACAGATCTCGACGGCGCTCTCGACGCCCGATCGTCCGGTGAGCGAGGCCGCGGTACGCAAGCGGCTCTCACGCCTGACGCAGCGCCTGCGCGAACGCGCGAGCGAGGCGGGGCTCGAGGACCTGTCGACGCCGTGAACGACCTCGACGAAGCACTCCCCGGCCCACTCCTCGAGTTCTTCGCCCGCCGCGCGCGGGACCATCGAATCGAACGCCTCGAAGGAGCGACCGTCGACGAGCGTTACGTCCTCGGTACGCTCGCCGGCCGCGGCGGGTTCGGCGCCGTGTACCGCGCGCACGATCTTCGCCTCGATCGGACGGTCGCGCTGAAGCTCCTCGCCACGGACAGCCAAGCGGTGGCGTCGACGGGATCGACCGTTCGAGCCGCCGTGGACTTCGTGGGCGAAGCGCGGACCGCAGCGTCCCTCGTGCACCCGGCGATCGCGACGGTGTTCGACGTATCCACGGTGACCAGCGTCGTGGGTGTCGAGGGCGGAGCGGAGACCTTCGACGGTGCGCCGTACATCGTGAGCGCGTGGATCGAGGGTCGCCCGCTCGACCAGTTCGTGGCGCCCGACGACGCCACGAAGCTCGAGCTCCTCACCGAGATCGCGGAGGCGCTCGCGCACGCGCACGCCCTCGGCGTGGTGCACCGCGATCTGAAACCGAGCAACGTCTTGGTCGGAACCGACGCGCGTGCGCACGTCGTCGACTTCGGGCTGGCGTTCTCACAGCACCGCGCGCTCGGCTCGACGACGGCCGGGACCCCCGGGTTCATGGCGCCCGAACAGTGGAGGGGCAGGCACCAGGACGCACGCACCGATGTCTTCGCGCTCGGCGTACTGATCTACCGGCTGCTCACGGACGCGGCGCCGTACCCACCGCTTGATCCCTCCGACGCCCCGCCGCCGCCGAGACTGCGCTCACTTCGCCCCGACACACCGCTGCTCCTCGACGAGCTCGTCCACGCCTGCCTCGCCCCCAGCATCGAGCAACGCCCCGCGACCGCGTTGGTCGTCGCGCGCACGCTTCGCGCCCTACGCGGGCGACGCGCACGAAGCGCCGACGCGGCGACGTCCGACAATCCGTACCCGGGGCTGTTACCGTTTCGCGAGGACGAGGCTTCGGCGTTCTTCGGACGCGACGCCGAGCTCACCCTCGCGTTCGAGCGCCTCGCGCGGAGCCGCCGTCGCTGGCTGGCCGTCGAGGGACTCAGCGGCGTCGGCAAGTCGTCTTTCGTCGCCGCCGCGGTGCTCCCGGCGTTGAAGACCGGCGCGCTCGACGGGCTCGCCGCCGGGGCCTCCGTGGCGACCGTACGGCCGGGTCGCGATCCGGGCGCGGCGTTCGCGGCGGCGCTCGCCGAGCGGCCGACGATCCTGGTGGTGGATCAGCTCGAGGAGCTGGCCACGCAGTCCGAGAGCGAAGCCTCCGTCCGCGACGCCATCGACGCGCTCCGAGCGCACCTCGACCGCTCCGCGTGGCTCGTGACGACGGCGCGCTCCGACGCGTCCGCTCGCCTCGCGGAGGTCCCCGAGCTCGCTCGGTTGGCCAATGCGTGCGCCGAGCGTTTCGAGCTCGGTCCGCTCGACGCCGCCGGCCTCGAGCGCGCGATTACGGGACCCGCTGCGTTGGCGGGGCGCTCGGTCCCAGAGGAGACCGTCGCGCGGCTGGTGGTGGAGAGCGCCGCAGGTGCCTCGTTGCCGACGATCGCCTACGCGCTCCACGAGCTTTGGCAAAGATCGCGGGGTGCGTGTGACCTCGGCACGTACGAAGCGATGGGGGGCGTGGCTGGCGCGCTCACCGCCGCCGCAGAACGAACGCTCGCCACGCTCGACGAACGTGAGCGCGCCGCGGCCCGCGAGCTACTCGTCGGGCTCGTGGCGCTCGACGGGAGCGGGGAGCCCGCGCGGCGTGCTGTCGAGCGGAGCGACGCGATGGTGATGGCCGGCGGCGGCGATCTCGCGCGCCGCGTGCTCCATGCGCTGGAAGGCGGCGGCGGACTCGCGCTCGTCATCACGCGCGACGGGACGAGCCTGGAGCTCGTTCACGAGCGGCTGTGCACCGACTGGCCCCGACTCCGCGCGTGGGTTGCCCACTGCCGTGGGTCGCTCGTCGCCCGCGCCGAGCTCGAGGCAGCGGCCGCCGCGTGGACCTCCGCGGGGCGGCCGGACGACGGGCTTCCGCGGGGCCGTCAGCTGGCGTACTTCGAGGGTGCGGACCGTCCATCGAAGTCGGGGCGTGCGTTTCTGACCGCCGCGCTCGCGGCACAGACAGCGCGCGAAGCCGAAGTGCAGCAGCGCCGACGTTGGCGGACGATGGCGGCGACGCTGGGGGCTGCGGCGATCGGCGCGTTGGTCACGTGGGCGGTGGTGGAGCGCGAGCACCGCACGGCGAGCGCCGCGCACGCCCGCGAGGTGGAGGCGCGCGCGACACAGGTCGCCGCGCGCCTCGTGTCGGACGCAGCGAAGCGACCGCGGACGAGCGATCTTCGGGTGGCCCTCGCGGCTTCCGGAGACGAGCTCCTCGCCGGTATCGAAACCCAGGAGGCGGCGGCGCTGCAGCTCGAGGCGGTGCTACGTCGGACGAAGCTCGCGCTCGAACACGGTGACCACGACGCGGCGCGGACCCTCACGCTTCAAGCCGTCGACCGGGCGCGCGCGGCGCTGCGGGCGCGCCCCGGATCGGTCGAGCTGGTCCGCGGGTTCGCGGGCATCATCGACTCGGCGGTGTGGATCTCCACCTTCGAGCCCGCGACGGTGCGCGCGCTCGTCGACGAGGCGATCACCCTGCTCGAACGAACGATCGAAGCGGCGCCGCAGGACGCGACGCTGAGGCTCACGCTCGTGGACCAGCTCCGCAACTCGGGGCGCTTCGAGCAGCGCTTCGGTTCGTCGCTCGCGGCGAAGTCCGCGTTCGAGCGAGCCCTCGCGGTCGCGCTTGCGATGCCCGCCGACGCTCCGGGGCGCGCGGAGGCGCTGCACGGGCTGCACGGGAACCTGCTCAACGTGTGGGTGCTGCTCGGACGCCCCGCCGAGGCGCGATTCCACGGCGACGCCCACGCGGCGACGCTCTCACGCGACGACGATCTGTTCGGACACCGCGGTTGGGTCTGGCATCTGTTCAGCATCGGCGACATCGCCAACCTCGTGGGCCACGACGCGGAGGCGCTCGCGTTGGCGCGGCGCGCCGACGAGCACGCGCGCCGCGTCTTCGCGCTCGGCGACGGTCTCGCGCTCTACGAAGGTGACCTCGTCGCGGCGCGCGTTCGAAGGGCCGAGGCGAGCCGCAGGGTCGGGTTGCTCGACGAAGCGGAGCGTTTCGCGCACGAGGCACTCGAGGTCATGCGAGCGCCGTCCGAACCCGCGCGGCTGTTGCCTTATGAGGCGCTCGCGCTCGTCACGCTCGGCCGAGTGGCGCGGGAGCGCGACGATCCGACCGCGACGCTGGGGTTCCTCGAAGCGGGCGCGTACGCCGCGCTGCGCGCACGCCGCTCACGCAAGAGCACGTTCGTGGCGGATGCGTTGACGACCTACGGCGAGGCGCTCCGTGACTTCGGTCTTCACGAGGAGGCGCTGGACTGGCTCATTCGCGCCGAAGCCGCAGCGCGCGCGAGCGCCGCAGAGGGGCCAGCGGACCCGGTGTACTTCGAACGGTGGACGCGGTCGGCGGGCGCGCTCGCCGGGCTCTGCGTGCTCCTCGGCGACGGGGACCGCGCGGCGGAGCTCGGCGGGCGGGTCGACGCAGCGTGGGCGGGGCTCGTCGACGCGTACCCGACGAACCGTCAGTGGTCTGCGGCGTGGCAGTCGTGGACCGACGCGTTCAGGGCGGGCTCCACGTGAAGTACTGCCCTCGGATCATGCCGTACAGGTAATAGATCTGGGCGAAGTCGTTGAGCGTCTGCGTGGCGTTCGGCGATCGCTGGTCGTAGAGCACGAGCCCGGTCGGGTTGCCGTCGTCGTCCTTCTCGATCGAGAGGACCGCGACGAGATGCTGTCCGCGCTGGAAGTTGTTGCTGGTCAGCGCGGTCGTGTCCGACGCGCCCGAGATGCTCTTGGTGTACAGCGGCTTGCCGCTGGCGAGCCGCGCGTCGGCATCGAGCAACATGGCGGTAACGCCGTCTCGGATCTCGTCGGCGATCCAGCCGGGCGGTCGACCGGCCTGATCCCACATCCGGACGTCTCCGGCGTCGGGCCCCGTCGCGTAGAATGACCAACTCCAGCCGCCGAGGTGACCCGGCGCGGTGCTGTTGCCGGCGACGATGTCGGCGTAGTCGTTCGTGCCCTGACGGAAGACTGCGTACGCCTTCTCGACGAGCGGTCCCCAGATCGCCCCTTCGGTACCGAGCCCGGCGTAGACCGGAGTGCCCATCACGTTGACGGGCAAGTCGGCGTCGACGCGAACGTACCGTGGCGTGCCGCCGTCGAAGAAACGTACGGCGTAGGTCCCGTCGCCGAGGGAGGTCACCATCTTCCGGATCTCCTCCGGCTGCTGGTAGGCGAGCGCCGCGAGGATCGAGAGGAAGTAGCAGTCGCCGACGTCGTTCTGGTCGACATCCTGGTAGGTGATGCCGGCGGACGGGAACAGCGGGTTTGCGCGGAAGTCGGCCCACGACGGAAAGGTCCACGAGAGCAACGCAGGGTCCGGGAGGTCGGGTCCATTGAGCGCGATCGATGGCGTCATGCTACCGACGGCTTCGAACGCCGCCACACGGTGGACGTACCCACGCGCCGCCTCGATCGTCGACGCGTCGTAGAGTGTGTCGCCGGGGTCCAGCCAGAACACATCCCACTGCGAGCCGCCGTAGATGACATCGTAGTCGCCGCCGAGGGCGACGATGATGTCCATGCCACCTTCGCCATACACGACGTCGTTCCCGGTGCCCGGGTAGATCCGATCGCCGTGGCTCCCGCCGTAGATGGTGTCGTTGCCGCCGTGGCCGTGGATCTCGTCGTTGTCCGCGCCGCCGCGCAGGGTGTCGTGACCGCCGGAGCCCCAGATGACGTCGTCACCGTCGCGGCCGTCGATACTGTCGTTGCCGTAGTTGCCGACGAGGCGGTCGTCCCCGCTGCCGCCGTAGATTCGATCGTCGCCCGAGCCCCCGTCGACCTCGCAGGGGATCGACGTGAAGTTCGCGAAGTAGTCGTCCCCGCTGCTCCCGGAGAACTGGATGCGGTTCACGCCGTTCATCGGGAACGTCGCCAGGGTCCGTCCGCTCCACACCCAGAGGTCGCCGTACCGGGTTTCGACGCTCACCGAGTCGGCGTCCTGCGAGCCGTAGATCAGCAGCGTCCCGTTCGTCACCGTGCCGACCGAGCTGCTCTGGGCCACCGCGGGCGCCGCGAGCCCGACCATCAGTACTAGAGCCGCGCCGGTTGTCGTCCTTCGATTCATCGTTCGTCGTTCCTCCTCGCGCGGTTGGTGCGCGCTCGAAGGAACAGACCCGCGACCCGCCGAGTCGTGACCGAGAACGTCGAAGTTTTTTTGCGTCGCGCCGGAACAACATCCGGACCGTCGCGGTTGTGTCCATCAAACTGTAACTGTGTCACTGACACATAATCAATCGATACGGGAGAGGGAAGAGAAATGACTCGACGATACGAAGACAAGATCGCGTTGGTGACCGGGGGGACGACGGGGATCGGGCTGGCGACGGCGCAGCGCCTCGCCGACGAGGGCGCGACGGTCATCGCGACCGGCAGGAACCCCGATACGCTGCAGAAGGCCAAGGAGACGCTCGGTGACCGCGTGGAGGTGCTGGCGTCGGACGCGAGTGACCCGGCGGCGATCGAGGCGCTGGTCGCGAAGATCGAGAAGGACCACGGTCGCATCGACCTGCTCTTCCTCAATGCGGGCATCGCGAAGTTCGCTCCGCTCGAGGTGGCGCCGGTGGAGGACTTCGATCAGATGTGGTCGGTGAACGTCCGCGGTCCGTGGCTCGCGCTGAAGGCGGCGTCGCGGATCCTGGCGGAGGGCGCGTCCGTCGTCGTGAACACCTCCGTCGTGAACGTGAAGGGGCTGGCCGGCGCGACGGCGTACGGCGCGACGAAGGCCGCGCTGCGGTCGATCGTCCGGGCCGCGGCGGTGGAGCTCGCGGACCGGAACATCCGGGTGAACGCGGTGAGCCCCGGGCCGATCGAGACACCGATCTACGCGAAGATGGGCATGCCCTCCGAGCAGCTCGACGCGTTCGCGAAGGGCATCGTCGAGCAGGTGCCGCTCAGCCGATTCGGCGCCGCGACGGACATCGCGGCGGCGGTGGCGTTCCTGGGCTCGGCGGACGCCGCGTACATCAACGCGGCGGAGCTCCCGGTCGACGGCGGCTTCGGCTCCGTCTGATCAGCGGCACGTGACATCCGTTTCGTCACATCGCGTGACGAACGGATGGAACGCGCAGTCGAAGTCCTCGCAGTCGACGTAGCCGTCCTCGTCGTTGTCGATTCCGTCGGAGCAGAACCCGTCGACCTGCGCCGGGCTCAGGCTACCCGAGACCTCGACACACGCGCGGAGCGCGTCCGCCGTGGCGACGCCGTGCTGCGAGCACTCCGGATCGGCGCAGTCCACGAAGCCGTCGCCGTCGTTGTCGACGCCATCGCGACACAGATCCAGCGTCGCCTCGGTGGCGTTCGCGCAGACGGCGGCGACGGTCGGATCGCTGCTCCTCGAGCACGAGAGATCCTCACAATCGATGAAGCCGTTGTTGTCGTTGTCGAGGCCGTCGCTGCACCGGTCGGCGCTGTTTTCGGCGACGTCGGCGCAGAGGTCGCGGACTTGGGGATCGGCGTTTCGTGTGCAGCCGAGGTCGGCGCAATCCGCGAACCCGTTCCCGTCGTTGTCCAGCCCGTCCGTGCACCGGTCGAACGTGTCCTCGGGAGGGAACGCCGTCTCGCAGTACTCGACAATCGTCGCGTCGGGTGAAGACGAGCAGCCGAAGTCGTTGCAGTCCGCGAAGCCGTTGTTGTCGTTGTCGAGGCCGTCCGAGCACAGCGCGAGGGTGTCTTCGCGGACGCACATCATGCCGCAGTCCACGTCGTCGCAGTCGATGAACTGATCCCCGTCGTTGTCGATCCCGTCGCTGCAGAGGTCGGGGGTGTCCTCGGCGACGAAGCAGTCGGGTGTCCCGGCGCACGAACGCTGCTCGCAGTCGATGAGCCCGTCACCGTTGTCGTCGACGCCGTTACCGCAGTCCGACTCCGCGCAGACCTCGAGGCCCGCGCACGCGTCGTCGAGGCAATCCACCGCGCCGTCGCCGTCGTTGTCCACGCCGTCCCGGCAACTCAGCGCGGTCGACTCGTGGGGCCCGCACACGGAGACCAGAGGGTTCGTGCGGCACCCGCAGTCGCGACAATCCGCGAGACCATCATCGTCGTTGTCGAGCCCGTCGGCGCAGGCGGCGTTGGTGACTTCGAGGACGTCGCACTGCAGGCTCGATCGACACTCCGTGAACGTGAGGTCCTCGGCGTCGTCGGCGCAGGTCACCAGCGCCGCGACGAACAAGGCACCCACGATCCGCCACGCACCACGCATGGGGGCACTCTATGGGAGAATACGGCGCGAAGCGACGACGCGAGCGCGACCCTCCGCGGACCGCGCGGTTTCGAGTACGGTGGCGCTCGATGCACCGGTATCCGTTCGGGCTCCTCGTTCTGCTCGCGTTCGCCTGCTCGGACCCCGACCCGGCACCGCCCGACATGGGCGACCGGGACGGCGGCGTCGCGCGCGACGGCGGCGCGCTACCCCGGGACGGTGGCGCCCAACAGGAACCGAAACCCCTCGCACCCGATGCGCCACTCGAACCCTACGCGGTCGCGATGTGGACCTACGCGACCATCCCCGAGGGGGATCCGGATCCGATCGTCGCCGCGCTCACCGCCGGCACGTTCGAGACCCCGCGCTCCGGGACCGACGAGAACGGGATTCGATGGCGAGCCGCTCGCATCGAAGGTTTCACGATCGAGGTCCCCGGCGCGGGCGCCGGGACACGATACTTCTGCGCGCAGCTCCTCGCCGAGGAGCGCGCCGGCCTCGTCGGGCGCTTCGACGGCAGCGCCAACGTCTACATGAACGGGGCGCCGCTCCTCGGTGACTTCTACCGCCGCGGACGACTGCGCGTCGCGCTCCCGCTCGAAGCCGGCTTCAACGATCTCTGTGTCCGCTACGCGAGTGACGCGCAGCGCGGACCGCCCGAGCTCGAGCTGTGGCGCACCACGGACGAGGTCGCGTTCAACACCGCGAACCTCACCGTGCCCCACCTCCTCACGGGCGACACCACCACGCAGTGGGTCGGCCTGCCCGTGCTCAACCTGACCAACGCCCCCGCCATCGAGCTGAAGTCGCGCGTCGTCGAGAGCGCGTGGTTCGCGGCGACCGAAGAGACACGCGTCGGCCTCGCGGGCGGCTCGGCGCCGCAGGTCGCGTTCCGCTTGGAGCCGAAGCAGGCGGTGACGGAGCCCGACACCACGATCGAGGTCGAGCTGGAAGTGGAGTCCGCGTCCCTCGACTTCCGCTACCGCACGACCATCGAGCTCGAGACGATCACGGCGACGGCGACGCACCGCCGCACACGCGTCAGCCGCATCGATCACTCGGTGCAGTACTACGCGGTCGTGCCGCCCTCGAACTTCGATCCCAACCGCGAGTACGGCGTGATCCTCGCGCTGCACGGCGCCGCGGTCGAGGCGCTGGGCCACGCGCGCGCGTACTCGAGGAAGGACTGGGCGTACGTCGTCGCGCCGACCAACCGGCACCCCTTCGGATTCGACTGGGAGGACTGGGGCCGACTCGACGCGATTGAAGCGCTCGACGAAGCCATCGCGCAGTACCGCATCGACGAGACGCGCGTGTATCTGACCGGCCACTCGATGGGTGGGCACGGCACCTGGAACGTTGGCGTGAACCACCCGGACCGCTTCGCGGTGCTCGGCCCCAGCGCGGGTTGGAGCCAGTTCGATCAGTATGGGGGCGCGCGTTCACCGCAGGGCCCCGGCCTCGCGGAGGCGTTCCGCGCCGCGCAGCACCAGAGCCAGACGCTCGACATCCTGGAGAACATCGAAGGGCGCGGCATCTACATCATCCACGGCGACGCGGACAACAACGTGCCCGTCACCCTCGGCCGCCAGATGCGCGACGCCGCGCGGACGATCACCGAGGACGTGCAGTACCACGAGCAACCCGGCGCCGGTCACTGGTGGAACGGCGATGTGGCGGACGGCGCGGACTGCGTCGACTGGACGCCGATGATGGACTTCATGCAGGCGCGCACCGTCGACACCAACCCGACCTCGTTCACCTTCCACGCGGCGGCGCCGTGGGTGAACGGTCGCTACGGTTTTGTGAACGTCCTGGCCGTCGAGGATCCCTACGCGACCTCGGCGGTGACCTCGACTTCGGCCGGCGCGGGCATGCTCGCACTCACCACCGACAACGTCGCGCTCCTCGAGCTCGACGGCGGGCGCCTGATGGAGGCCGGGATCTCGAGCGTCACCGTCGACGGCGAGGTGTGGTCGGTCACGAACGACTTGATGCGGTTCGGCGCCGCCGTGAAGACGCCGGGCGCCCATGGCCCGTTCAAGGAGGCGTTCCTGCGACCGTTCCTCTTCGTGTACCCGGACGACGGCGACTACTACCGCCGCTACGCCGCCTACCTCATCACCGCGTGGCAGTTGATCGGGAACGGCTACGCCACTGCGCTCCCGGTGAGCGCGCTGACCGAGGCGCTGCGCGCCGAGCACCACATCGTGTACCTCGGCGTCGGCGCCGACGCGCTCGCCGACACCACGAACCTCCCGGTGCAGTGGGACGCGACGGGGGTGACGGTGGGCCCGACGCGCTACGACGACGCGGCGATCATCACGGTGTTCCCGGAGGACGGACGTTTGTCGGCGCTCATCCACGCGCCCGCCGGCGACGAAACTCTACTGAATGGCGTCATCCCGTTCCGGAGCGGCTTCGGCTACCCGGACTACTTCGTCTTCGAGCGCCGCGGCGCGAGGACCGCGGGGTTCTTCGACGAGGACTGGCAGCACGACGCGGCGCTCGCACGTTAGCCGTACTTGAGCGCGTGGCCGGTGCCGAAGATGACGATGGTCTCGTCGGCGCCGAGGAAGCCGTTGCCGATCAGCTGACGCACCGCCGCGACGCACGCGCCGCTCTCTGCGGCGCCCTGGAGCCCCGATAGGCGCGCCATGTCCTGCGCACCCGCCAGCAGATCCTCCTCGGCGATCGCGATTGCCGTGCCTTTCGATTCACGCACGGCGCGCAGGATGAGGAAGTCGCCGAGCGCGCCGGGGACGCGCAGACCGAACGCCGCGGTGAGGTCCGGGGCCTCCCACGGCGGCGCAGACTCGAGGCCCTGTTCGAACGCACGCACGATCGGCGCGCAGCCGGCGGTCTGCACGGAGATCATCTTGGGGCGCCGCGAATCGATCCAGCCGAGGCGCTCCATCTCGTCGAACGCCTTGTACATCCCGATGAGGCCGGTTCCGCCGCCGGTCGGGTAGACGACGGCGTCGGGGAGCACGCCGAGGTCGTAGAGGAGCTCGAAGCCCATCACCTTCTTGCCTTCGATTCGGTAGGGCTCGCGCAGCGTCGACAGCGGGAACCAGCCGTTCTCCTCGGCGACGGGCGCGAGGGCGTGGCCGGCGTCCGCGATCGTGCCGTCGATCAACGTGACGTTCGCGCCGAGCGCGCGGGTCTCGGCGACGATCGGCGCGGGGGTGCTCTTCGGGACGTAGACGTGGACCTCGATGCCGTGCATCGCGCCGTAGGCCGCGGCGGCGCCGCCCGCGTTTCCGGCGGACGGCAGACACACCGCTTCGATGCCGAGCTCCTTCGCGCGCCCCATCGCCGCCGCCATGCCGCGCGCCTTGAAGGACGCGGTCGGGTTCTGGGCTTCGTCCTTCACGAACAAGCGGTTCGCGCCGAGCGCGGCGCCGAGGCGCGGCACGGGGACGAGCGGAGTGGCGCCTTCTCCGAGCGTCGGCGCTTCGATGCCACCGCTGAGGGGCGACAGCTCGAAGAGGCGGTTCTGTCCGGGGCGGCGCGCGAGCACATCGGCGAGCGACGGCGCGACGCGATCGAAGTCGTACTGCGCGAGGAGCGGACCCCCGCACGCGGTGCAGGTGCGTTGGATGCGGTGACGGTCGTGGGGTGCGTCGCAGCGGCCGCAGGCGAGGCCAGAGAACCAGGTCATTGGTAGATCCTTATTCCTTTGCCGCCGTTCGGCGGAAGAGTGAATCAAGACCCCCTTTCAAACCGTGCGTGCGGATTTCCCGCACACGGCTTACCGGTGGTCTCTTGAGTTGCTGCATTACGCGTTCCCCCAGAACG
>JAVJQW010000024.1:0-8335 GCA_040218735.1 Deltaproteobacteria bacterium | reverse complement strand
ACGCTCCGACGGCGCGTGGCGTGCCCTCGACAACCGCGGTCTGTACGACGGCCGCGCGGCGGCGGACGCGATCTATCGCGTTGAGCTGTCGTCGCGCCTGCGCGCGCTCGGCTACGACGTCACGCGCACGAACAGCCTCGGCCACTTCGAGATCGCGGGCTACACGCCCGAGCACCTCGAGCACTTCTCGAAGCGCCGCGCACAGATCGAAGAGGCCATGCAGCAACGTGGCGAGGCCGGCGCCCGCGCGGCCGAGCGCGCGAACCTGATGACACGCGCCTCGAAGAGGAAGATGCACCCCGACGACCTGCACGCGATGTGGGCACGCGAGGCGCGCGCGCTCGAACTGACGTCCCCGCCGATTCGCGAAGTCACCCAACGGGACGCCGGCGTCGCCGAGCTCGCGAACGCGGAGCGCGCCGTCGAGCATGCGCTGCAGCACCTCACCGAACGCTCGACCGTCATCGCCGAACGCGACCTGAAGAAGCACGCGCTGCAGCTGGGCGTCGGTCGCCTCGACGACTCGGCGAGTGTCTTCGCCGCGATCGAAGCGATGAAGCAGGACGGCCGCCTCCTCGGTGCCACGCCGGCGATCAAGAAGGACGGCGACCTCGATCGCTACTTCACCACGCCGAAGGCGCTCGCCACGGAGCACGACCTCGTCGACCTGGTCGAGCGCGGCCGACAGACCGTCGAACCGATCGTGTCGCCGGAGATCGTCGAAGCGCAGACCGCCGCGCGCGGTCTGACGGAAGGGCAGGGCGATGCGGTGAAGCTCGCCCTCACCACGCAAGATCGCGTGACCGGCGTGCAGGGCTATGCAGGCACCGGAAAGACCTTCGCCTTGAAGACCTTCCGCGAACTCGCGGAAGGGCAGGGCTTCGAGGTCCTCGGCGCGGCCCCCTCCGCGAACGCGGCCCACCTCCTCGAGCAGGACGCCGGCATCGCGAGCCGCACGCTCGCGCAGCTCCTCATCGACGTGAACCGCGAGGACCCGACCCCGGACCGCAAGCAGGTCTGGGTCGTCGACGAGGTCTCGATGATGGGTAACGACGATGCCCGCCGCCTCCTCCGCGCCGCCGAGCGTCACGGGGCGCGCGTCGTCCTCGTCGGCGACGAGGCGCAGCTACCGTCCATCGCCGCGGGCCAGGCCTTCCGGCTCCTGAAGCGGCGCGGCCTGACCCACGCCACGATGCAGGAAGTCTTGCGCCAGGAGGACGGCGTCCTCCGCGAAGCGGTCTACGACACGATCCGACGCAACGAAGCCGAGTCGCTCGACAAGCTCGCCGGTCGCGTCGTCTCGATCGGCACGCGCACGGATCGCCTGCAGGCCGTCGCCGATGCCTTCCTGAACCGACCCGAGGCGCGCGACGACACCATCGTCCTCACCCCCTCGAACAAGGATCGCATCGAGCTCAACGAGCGCATCCGCCAGGGTCTGCGACGCGACGGCGTCCTCGTCGGCGACGAGCAGCGCGCCGAGGTCTTCGTATCGCGCGGCTTCACGGACGCGCAGACCCGCGAGTCCGCCTACTACGACGTCGGCGACGTGGTGCGCTTCGGTCGGGACTACAAGCGCCTGTCCGTTCGATCGGGTGACGCGCTGCGGGTGGTCTCGACCGACCTCCCGAAGAACGAGGTCCTCCTCGAGGACACCACCGGCCGACGTGTCACATGGCAACCGCACCGTCACGCGAAGGTCGAGGTGTACCGTGCCGAGGAGCGTCGCCTCGCCGTCGGCGATCGCATCCGCTGGACGCGCAACGACAAGACGTTCGGTCGACGCAACGGCGCGCTTGCGACCGTCGTCGCACTCTCGGAGGATGGCCGCGTTGCGGCGGTCGACGTCGTGTCGAAGAACGGCCCACCCGAACGTCAGATGCTGAACCTCGAAACCCAACGGCACTGGGACCACGCTTGGGCGGTCACCGCCCACGGCGCGCAAGGGCAGACGCGCGGTCGCGCGCTCGTGCACATCGACACCGCCGAGAAGAACCTCGTCGGTTACGAGAACTGGTACGTCGCCATCTCCCGGGCGAAGCGGGAACTCGAGGTGTTCACGGACGACGTGGACCGCCTCCCCAACGTCATTCAACGACCGATGCAACAAGACAGCGCGCTCGAAGGTCGCGCGCGTCACTTCGCCGGGCGTGAACGTATGCGCCTTCCGGAGGCACCATGAACCACGCCGTGCAGCTGAAGACTCTCCTCGTCGTCGTCTCCTTGGGGGCGGCCTGTCAGCCGCTACGATACCCTGTCGATGATCCCGACGCCGGCCCCCTTGACGCCTCGACTCAGCGCGATGCAGGCGACGTCCGTGACGCTGCGGTGCCCGATGCAGGAGGCGTCGAACACAGTGTCACCGTTCTTCTGCAGGGCGCCGGGGCCGGACGTGTCGAGGCGTCCGACGTAGCGTTCAACTGCACCTCGTCTCAGTGCGTCGCTACCGTCATTGCTGGCGCTACGCTCGAGCTACGCGCCGTCACCGACCAGGACTCCGCTTTCGTTTCCTGGTCTTCCGGGCCTTGCGACGGAGAAGAGGACGAGATCTGCGCGTTTGTCGTCGACGGAGATATCGCGTTCGCCGTCCAGTTCGAACCCGTCTTCGACCTGGTCGTCACGATCGCTGGCGACGGCGCTGGGGTCGTCTCGACAATCGACTCCGTGATCGAATGTCCCGGCACTTGTGTCGCATCGATTCTCGCGGGGTCGACCGTCGAACTCGAGGCGACGCCCGACAACGGTGTCATGTTCGGCGGATGGGGCGGCGATTGTTCTGGTATCGCGCCGACGTGCTCCGTCGTGATGGATCGCGATCGAGCGACCGTTGCTTCCTTCGATCGCGACCGCGTCACACTCTCCGTCACCCTCGCCGGTGACGGTTCAGGTGAGGTCACGTCCGACGTGGGCGCAATCGACTGCCCGGGCACTTGCGCAGAAAGCTATCCGCTCGGCACGACGGTCACTCTCACGGCGCGATCGGATTCCGACGTCGAGTTCATCGGCTGGTCTGGCGCATGTAGCGGCACGGCCCCCTGTACCGTTGCGATGAACACGGCATCGTCCGTTACGGCGACGTTCGATCTCAATCGCGAGCCACTGACCGTGACGCTTCAGGGAAGCGGCGCCGGGAACGTCACCTCGGACGTTGGTACCATCGATTGTCCGGGCATCTGCTCGCACGACTACCCGCTCGGCACGTCCGTGATGCTGGCGGCGACACCCGATGCCGCATCGCGGTTTGTTGGTTGGGGTGGCGCCTGCTCGGGCGGGAGCCCGCAATGCGCCGTAGACGTGACCGGTCCGACCGACGTTACCGCGGAGTTTGTCGCAACCAGAACGCTCCAGATCGTGAAGGTGGGCTCGGGCGATGGCGTGGTCTCGTCGCAGCCCGCTGGCATCGACTGCGGCGCCACTTGCACGACCGGGTTCGACGACGGAGCGATGGTCACGCTCTCCGCGGTCCCTGACGCGAACTCCTACTTTGTCGAATGGACGGGCGCTTGCTCCGGGGCATCGACCTGTTCGGTTTCGATGACTTCCGCGCGCTCTGTGACGGCGCGCTTTCGGGCGAGGGCGCTTCAGGTAGCCGCAGGTACCGCGCACGCCTGTGCCGTCTTCGCCGATGGTTCGGTACGCTGCTGGGGCCGCGGAACCAATGGGCGCCTTGGCTACGCTGCCGTCGACGACATCGGTGATGATCCTCTCGACGACCTCTCGGTGATGCAGGTCTCGCTCGGCGGCGGAGCGGAGCGCGTCGCGCTGGGCGGCACGTTCTCCTGCGCGCTCCTCTTGGGAGGCTCAGTGCGTTGCTGGGGCGACCCTCTCTACGGACATCTCGGCTACGGTTCCAACACCCAAATCGGCGACGACGAACACCCGGCGTCCGTTGGGCCGGTCAGCCTTGGCGCGACGGCGACCACAATCGTCGCAGGCTTCGACCACACCTGCGTCCTTCTGGCGGGAAGCTCGGTCCGCTGCTGGGGGCGTAACCTCTTTGGCCAGCTCGGCCTCGGCACCTCTGGGGTTGCGGCTGATCTCGGCGACAACGAGCTTCCGACGACCGTCTCCGTCGTCAGCGTCGGCGGTATGGTCGATCAGATCGCCTGCGGGGCGGCACATAGCTGCGCGCGTCTGACGAATGGCGCTGTGCGCTGTTGGGGCGACAACAATCGCGGCCAGCTCGGCCAAGGCGATACGGAGCGCATCGGCGACGACGAGCTACCCTCGGCCGCCCCGGCGATCGCTCTCGGCGGCACGTCACCCCTGTCCATCTATGCTGGTCCCGAGGCCACGCATTCGTGCGCGATCTTCCCTCCCGCCAGCACCTATCGATGCTGGGGGCGCGGAACGGAGGGGCAGCTCGCTCCGAGCATCTCGGTGAACATTGGAGACAACGAACTACCGACGGCCATGGCGCTCACCGGTGGCCAGTACGCCCAGTTGTGCGCCTCGACGACCCACTCCTGCGCTCGAACGATGGCCGGTCAGGTATTCTGTTGGGGCTCGAACGACTACGGCGAAGGTACGCCAGTTCTCGGGGGGTCTGGCGACCTCGGTGCTCCCGCGGTCGACATCGCCTGCGGGTCGCAGTTTAACTGCGCGGTGCTTGCTACGGGAGGGGTTCGCTGCTGGGGCCGCGGACACCAAGGGCAGCTTGGGTACGGAGACACGCAGAACGTAAGTGGTCAGGCTTCGATCGTCGCGGTTGGCGATGTTCCGCTGTGAGCGGCCTACCTCGTCTCCAGTTCGACGCGGTGATACGAGACCTCGAACTGCGCCCCCAGGTCCGCGACGAGCGTGTTCGGCTGCATCACTCCGCAGTCGTTGCTCACGTTCTGCAGCGCCGGACGCTGAACCTCAGCGCGTAGTAGTACGGTGTCGCCTGCGTTTCCATCGACTCTAGCCATCAGCATCGGTGTTACTTCATGCACTTGTACCGAGCCCGCGGGGGCTTCGAAGAATCCGAACCGCTGACGGGTCATCGGTACCGGCTCTTGGTTCGCGCGCACCGAGGCCTCGATCACGCACACGGTGCCGTCCTCTCCCTTGTGCACCGTGCCCTTGATGTGGAGACGCACGACGAGGAACCCGTCAGCCGGAAATGTGAATCGGCGCGTCCCGAGCTCTCGGATTCGGTTGCCGTCTTCCACTCGAAGGGTTCCGCTGAATCGCGGCGAGATGTCGATTGGTGTTCCGCCTTCGGCGCCGTTGGCGCCAGGAGCACCCTCCGGTCCCATCGCGCCCACCGCGCCGACGGCGCCTGTGGGACCCGGCGCTCCCGGCGGCCCGGCTACCCCGGGCGCTCCAGGCGCTCCGTCGGCGCACGCGCCACCAAGGAGACACGCGAGTAGCAGTCCACGCCTCATGTGACCGAACTCGACGCGAGACGGGCCGCCGCGTCAATGCCTTCCTTCCCGTCGGACCTCGGCAAAACAGCTCTGGCTCGCTAGAATCGAGGGAGCACCCGAGTTCCACTGTGGCCTCTTCAACTCCAACGAAGCGTTGCTCGAAGTGTGGCAAGGATCTGCCGCTCACCGACTTCCATCGCCGCCGGCATCACGTGAAGGCTGGCGTGCGCGCGGCGTGTAAGGGCTGCACGGCGAAGGACACGAAGGAGCGTCGTACGGGGCGCACGCTTTCCGAGGAGGAGAAGCTCAAGAAGATCGTTCGGCAACGCACCAGTCGGGCGATTCTCCGCGGCGAGCTCGTGCCGCAGCCGTGTCGCGACTGCGGCTCACGCGAAGTGCAAGCGCATCACCCCGACTACGTCGCTCCCGATGCGCACCTTCACGTCGTCTGGTTGTGCGTCGACGACCATCACCGTGAACACGGAGATAGCGACTGGTGCCGTCAGCTCGACATGTTTCCGGGAGCCGAGCGCGAGACCAAGATCGATCCACGTGTCATTCACCGTGTGCTCGCGTGAAGCGGGCTGGATCAGTTCGTTGATAACTCAATACAACGCGCTCGACGGGCGCCAGGCTGCGCGTCCCTTGGCTCTGACCTGACGCGCCCTTCGGGACGCCGCGACATCGCTCTCCGGGTCGCCAACGCTCCTCCTCGTTCCGAGGCCTTCACGCCTCGAGCTTCCGCCCCTGCGGGGGCTGCGCGGCTCTGCTTTCGGTTCCCTCGCTCTCGCTCGGTTCGGCTCCGCCTCACAGAAAGCGCCGCGCCGCCTCGAGGAGTTCGGACGTCGCGTCTTCTTGGCGAACCCCGAGACCGCCGCACGGCGACGACGCCGAGCGCCGAGGAGAGCCGAGATGCCGACCGCAGTCCCGAAACCAACCTCGACCACCCGCGATGCGATGACGATGCCGTCGAGCGCCTTTCACATCGGCGAGCCGGTGCGCGTCGAACCCAGCGAGATGGATGCGTTCGCAGGCGCCTACTTCGTGAGCGGCACTTGTGGCCCCGAAGACCTGAAGCTCGGGCGCGACCCTGACGACCCGGCTGACTGGGACGTCATCATCCATGTGACGCGCGTAGTACGTGTGCGCGGCCGCTGGCCATCGCTGTAGAGGGAAGAGGGTCGACGACCATGTCCATCACGTTCCAGGTCCGTGGCGCCTCTCCGATCTACACCTTCGAGTCCGCGCGGCCGACCGCACTGAACGTCAACCAGCGTAACGCCCTCGCGATCTTCAGGAGGCTCTCCATCGACGCGGCGGCGGACGGTGACTGGTTCGGAAGTCTGCCGGCCTACGAGGTGGCGGAGCGTTGCCGTGACGCACTCGGATCGATCGATGCGTTGCTCGATATCGGACTCGAACGCAAGTCCCCCGGTCGTGTCATCGAAGCCGGGCGCGCGGCGGGCTTCATCAACGCACGACTCCGCGAACTCCTGGACATCGCGACGCGCGCCGGCGAACAGGGCACGATCGACTGGGCGTGAGCGGCAAGGGGAGGGCGAGCAGGTTCACCAGCCATAGACCCCGCCCCGCCGCATAAACCGCTCTAAGTCGAACGAGACGCTCCTCCACGCTGTCGAGACGCCAACGTCCAGGATCGGCGCCCCGTAGGAGTGGCCGCCGGCGACGTTATCGAAGAACCGCCCTGCGGGGTCCACCATGGCGTACGAACCTCGCATCGCGTCGTTGTCCTCGCCGACGGGGCTCAAATCGCGGTGCCTTCGGACAAAGTCGTTCAGCTGCGCCTTCGTCACGAGGAGCGGCTCCACGGTGCCGTCGTTCTGTCCCTTGACCGGGAGGACTTGGAACACTTTCCACCGCTCCGGCTTTGCGCGCTGGATGAGCTCGTGAAAGTCCTCTTCCGCGTTCAAGCGGCTGACGACCGTGTTGATCTTGATCCGAATGCCCAGGGCTCGCGCTTGCTCGATGATTTCGAGGTATCGCTCATCCGGTATCGCGCGACCCCGGATTGCTCGACCGAGAGCGACGTGTGTCTTCGAACTCGGGCTGTCGATGCTGAGCGCGAGCCACCCGAGCGAGCCGGCGAGGCGCTGGAGCGCGTCCCGGTCGAGTCGCGTGCCGTTCGACACGAGCATCGTCGTACACCCGCTGCCCGCCGCCTCGTCGATGAGCTCTGGGAGCCAGGGGCAGAGCGTCGGCTCCCCTCCCACGAACGTGATCTTGTCGAACTCGGCGGCAAGTACTCGCGTGAGTCGGAGCGCCGCCGCCCGGTCGAGGTGCCCGGCAGGCAAGACGTCGCGTCTGACGTCTGCGAACACGGCAAAACAGCCTCGACACCGCATGTTGCAGGGCTGCCAGAGGTGGAAGTTGACCGCCGGCGGGAGCGGCCGGCCATCACGAAAGGTTGAGCTGTCACGTTGCAAAGGGTCCTCCTTCGAGCAGCGGGAGAATCTGGGCTGCTCATCGGGGACCACGCGGTCGGCTGTTCAGCGTCTCAGGTTTCTTCGAAGATTTTCGAACGGGTCGGGGGGCCCTTCGCAGAGCCGTCGTAGGTCTGGCGCATTCGGGCGGTGACCTCGCGGCACTGGCGGTTGACGGTGCTCCTCGACCCGATGCCCCGCGCCTCCAGCTCGCGTGCGCTGAATTCGACGCAGAGCAGCAGCAGCGAGCGGCTCTTGGGCGCCAAGGCATCGAGGGCCCGCGACACGCATCGCCGGAGCGCCCGGAGCTCCAGCGCCTCGAGTGGGGACGGCGCGGTGTGCCCCGGGCGCACCGCCTCGCGTCTCTCGGCGGCCGCCTGGCGCCGCAGTGCGTCCGTTCCAGCATTCTCGACCGCCCTCCAGTAGAAACCGCGGACCGCCTCCTCGGACACCGCGGCGCGGCTCCCGAATCCGGCGCAAACGTCGATCGCTTTGTCGACGGCGAGATCTCGTGCGTCGTCGAACGTAAGCCGCGCTCGGAAG